>NZ_JBIVPH010000004.1:0-783061 GCF_044754545.1 Streptomyces sp. NPDC093071
ATGTGCTCCATCACGCCGCCGAGGTACAGCTCCTCGCCGTCGTAGAGCGCGTCCACGTCGATCTCGATCGCGTCGTCGAGGAAGCGGTCGACCAGCACCGGGTGCTCGGCTATCAGCCCGGCGTGCTGCCGCAGGTAGGCGGCGAGCGACGGCTCGTCGTACACGATCTGCATCCCGCGGCCGCCGAGCACGTACGACGGGCGCACCATCACCGGGTAGCCGATCTCCCCGGCGATCCGCGCGGCCTCCTCGAAGGAGAACGCGGTGCCGTACTTGGGCGCGGGCAGCCCGGCCTCGGCCAGGACCTGCCCGAAGGCGCCCCGGTCCTCGGCCGCGTGGATCGCCTCCGGAGAAGTACCCAGAATCGGCACGCCGTTGTCCTTGAGCGCCTGCGCCAGACCGAGCGGGGTCTGGCCGCCGAGCTGCACGACGACGCCCGCGACCGGACCGGCGAGGGTCTCGGCGTGGACGATCTCCAGCACGTCCTCCAGCGTCAGCGGCTCGAAGTACAGCCGGTCGGAGGTGTCGTAGTCCGTCGAGACGGTCTCGGGGTTGCAGTTGACCATCACGGTCTCGTAGCCCGCCTCGCTCAGCGCGAAGGAGGCGTGGACGCAGGAGTAGTCGAACTCGATGCCCTGCCCGATCCGGTTCGGACCCGAGCCGAGGATGATCACGGCCGGCTTCTCGCGCGGCGCGACCTCCGACTCCTCGTCGTAGGAGGAGTAGAAGTACGGCGTCTTCGCCGCGAACTCCGCCGCACAGGTGTCCACCGTCTTGTACACCGGCCGGACACCGAGGGCGTGCCGGACCTCACGGACGACGTCCTCGCGCAGACCCCGGATCTCCGCGATCTGGGCGTCGGAGAAACCGTGCCGCTTCGCGTACGCCAGCAGTTCCGGGGTGATCTCGTGCGCGTCCGCGAGTTCCCCGGCCACCTCGTGGATCAGGAAGAGCTGGTCCACGAACCACGGGTCGATCCTCGTCGCGTCGAAGACCTCCTCCGGGGTGGCACCCGCGCGGATCGACTGCATGACGGTGTTGATCCGCCCGTCGGTCGGACGGACCGACTCACGCAGCAGCTCCGCCTTGCCCCCCGGCTCCCCGGTGAAAGCGAACGGCGAGCCCTTCCGCTCCACCGACCGCAGGGCCTTCTGCAGGGCCTCGGTGAAGTTCCGGCCGATCGCCATCGCCTCGCCCACCGACTTCATCGTGGTCGTCAGCGTCGAATCGGCGGACGGGAACTTCTCGAAGGCGAACCGCGGCACCTTGACGACGACGTAGTCGAGGGTGGGCTCGAAGGACGCCGGGGTCTTCTCCGTGATGTCGTTCGGGATCTCGTCCAGCGTGTACCCCACGGCCAGACGGGCCGCGATCTTGGCGATCGGGAAACCCGTCGCCTTCGACGCCAGAGCACTCGACCGGGACACACGCGGATTCATCTCGATGACGATGATCCGGCCGTCGTCCGGGTTGACCGCGAACTGGATGTTGCACCCACCGGTGTCCACGCCGACCTCGCGGATGATCGCGATGCCGATGTCACGGAGGACCTGGTACTCGCGGTCGGTCAGCGTCATCGCCGGGGCGACGGTGATCGAGTCGCCGGTGTGCACGCCCATCGGGTCGAAGTTCTCGATGGAGCAGACGACCACGACGTTGTCGTTCTTGTCGCGCATCAGCTCCAGCTCGTACTCCTTCCAGCCGAGGATGGACTCCTCCAGAAGCACCTCGGTCGTCGGCGAAAGTGTCAGGCCCTGCCCCGCGATCCGGCGCAGCTCCTCCTCGTCGTGCGCGAAGCCGGAGCCGGCGCCACCCATGGTGAAGGAAGGACGGACCACCACCGGATACCCACCCAGCGTCTCCACTCCCTGGAGGACGTCGTCCATGGAGTGGCAGATGACCGAGCGGGCGGACTCGCCGTGCCCGATCTTGGCCTTCACCGCCTCCACCACGCCCTTGAACAGGTCGCGGTCCTCGCCCTTGTGGATCGCCTCGACGTTCGCGCCGATCAGCTCCACCCCGTACTTCTCCAGGACGCCCTGCTCGTGCATGGAGATCGCGGTGTTCAGCGCGGTCTGGCCGCCCAGCGTCGGCAACAGCGCGTCCGGGCGCTCCTTGGCGATGATCTTCTCCACGAACTCCGGAGTGATCGGCTCGACGTACGTGGCGTCGGCGATCTCCGGGTCGGTCATGATCGTGGCCGGGTTGGAGTTGACCAGGATCACCCGCAGGCCCTCGGCCTTCAGCACCCGGCACGCCTGCGTACCCGAATAGTCGAACTCGGCGGCCTGGCCGATCACGATCGGGCCGGAGCCGATGACCAGGACGGACTGGATATCGGTGCGCTTAGGCACGCTCGGCCTCCATGAGGGCGGTCTCCATCAGAGACGTGAAGCGGTCGAAGAGGTACGCGGCGTCGTGCGGGCCCGCTGCCGCCTCGGGGTGGTACTGGACCGAGAAGGCCGGCCGGTCGAGGAGGCGCAGGCCCTCGACCACCCGGTCGTTCAGGCACACGTGGGTGACCTCCGCCCGGCCGAACGGCGTGTCCACCGGGCCGTCCAGCGGCGCGTCCACGGCGAAGCCGTGGTTGTGCGCGGTGACCTCGACCTTGCCGGTGGTGCGGTCCTGGACCGGCTGGTTGACGCCCCGGTGGCCGTACTTCAGCTTGTACGTGCCGAAGCCGAGCGCCCGGCCGAACAGCTGGTGTCCGAAGCAGATGCCGAACAGCGGCGTTCCGCGTTCCAGTACTCCCCTGACCACCGTCAGGTCCGCCGTGGCGGGGTCCCCGGGGCCGTTGGACACGAAGACCCCGTCCGGGGCCACCCCGTACACCTGGTCCAGCGTGGCGGTGGCGGGCAGGACGTGGACCTCGATGCCGCGCTCGGCCATCCGGTGCGGGGTCATGCCCTTGATGCCGAGGTCGATCGCCGCGACCGTGAACCGCTTCCTCCCGACAGCCGGGACGACGTACGGCTCGGCCGTGGCGACCTCGGCGGAGAGGTCCGCGCCCTTCATCGGCGGGGACTGCCGCACCCGTTCGAGGAGCGCCGCCTCGTCCCCGACCGTCTCGCCGGAGAAGATGCCGACGCGCATGGCGCCGCGCTCGCGCAGGTGGCGGGTGAGGGCGCGGGTGTCGACGCCGGAGATCCCGACGACGCCCTGGCGCTCCAGCTCCTCGTCCAGGGAGCGCTTCGACCGCCAGTTGGACGGCACCCGGGCGGGGTCGCGGACGACGTAGCCGGAGACCCAGATGCGGCCGGACTCGGGGTCCTCGTCGTTGACGCCGGTGTTGCCGACGTGCGGGGCGGTCATGACCACGACCTGGCGGTGGTACGACGGGTCGGTCAGGGTCTCCTGGTAGCCGGTCATGCCGGTGGAGAACACGGCCTCGCCGAAGGTCTCCCCCACGGCCCCGTAGGCGCGGCCCCGGAAGCTGCGGCCGTCCTCCAGGACGAGGACCGCGCCCCCGGCTCCGCCGGCCTGTCGTCGTGTTCCCACGTCAGATCACCCCGTTGACGAGAACCATGTACAGCGCGACGCCGCCGCCGATCGACAGCAGGGCGTTGTCCGTCTTCCAGTACATGACCGCCGCCACGGCGAGCGAGACCAGCTTCGGCAGTCCGAAGGGGTAGACGGTCACGTCGAGGTCCTTGATGGTGTACGCCACGAGGAGCACCATCACGCCGGTCGGCATCTTCTCGCCGAGGTAGCGCAGGTAGCCGTTCGCGGCGAGCTTCCCCAGGACGACGAAGGGGGCGGCCCGGAGGGCCAGGGTCACCAGGGCGATCACGCCGACGACGGCGAAGGCGTGCGCGTCGGAGAGGGTGTTCACTTCGCCTGCTCCTTGTTGTTCTCGTCGGTGTCCGTGAGCCCGTCGGTGCCCGCGGGGCCTTCGGTGTCCGTGCTCCTGCCCCGGTCCTTCCGGTACATGGCGCTGATGACGACCACGTAGAGCAGCAGGCTCACGATGAGGAACGACTCCCCGACCATGTACCGGTCCACGAGGTAGCCGATCGCTCCGGCGCCCAGGGCGAGCAGGACGAGGGTCGCGCTCCGGCTGGTGCGGACCGCGTTGACCGCGAGGGTCAGGAACATGGCGGTGAGGGCGAACTCGAAGCCCTTCACGCTCTCCGGGATCACCTGGCCGAGCAGGGCGCCGAGCAGCGCGCCGAGGAACCACCAGACGTGGCTGACCACTTGGAGGACGGTGATCTGCCGGCCGGTCAGGTGCATTCCGGGGCCGGCGGAGGTGATGCCGTAGGTCTCGTCGGTCAGGGCGAAGACGCCGTACGCCTTCCGCGTCTTCCCGCGCAGCCGGTCGATCGGGAAGGACAGGCCGTAGAAGATGTGCCGGAAGTTCACGATCAGCGAGGTGAACGCGACCTGGTAGAGCGGCAGTCCGGCCACCATGAAGCCGACGGCGAGGAATTCGATGGATCCCGCGTAGATCAGCAGGGTGGAGAGCGGGGCCCAGTACCAGTTGATGCCGCTCGCGGTCAGCAGCACGCCGAACGCCACTCCCAGCGGGATGTACGCCATGGCGACGGGCACGGTGAGCCGGACGGCCTCCCCGAAGCCTCCTTCCGGCTGCCGGTGGTCCGTCCGTTCTGTGGGGGGCGGCGATGCGCGCATGGTCTCTCCTGCGAGTTCGTGTTCGTGGGGGGCCCGGGCGTCCGGGGGGAGAGGGGTTTCGGTGGTCCCTCTCCCCCCGGTCGCCGGCGGGACTCAGACCGCTGACGGGATGGGATCGGCCCAGTAACTGGCGGCCTTGGGGTCGACGGCCCGGGTGAGCGGGTCGCGGACCACCCTCGCCAGGAGGCCGATGGGGGTGACCACCAGGTAGTAGACGATGGCCAGGAGTACGGTACGCACGGCTCGCACGCCCTTTCTGTAGCTTTCCGACGGTTTCTGACGCTTTTCCGGTCAGTCGAGGGGGATCTCGTCTCGCCAGTCGGTCTCTTCCTGCCAGACCGGCTGGTCCTCCTTGCGGAGCAGGAAGTTGCCGACGGCGAGGCGGTCGATGTTGGTCCGCATGAAGCAGGCGTACGCCTCGGCGGGGCTGGCGACGATCGGTTCGCCGCGCACGTTGAAGGAGGTGTTGACCAGGACGGAGCAGCCGGTCCGCTCCTTGAACTCGGTGAGCAGGCGGTGGTACGGGGCGTTCCGCTCGGCGGTGACGGTCTGCACCCGGGCCGAGTGGTCGACGTGGGTGACGGCCGGGATGGTGGAGCGCTGCACCTTGAGCAGGTCGAGTCCGCTGACGCCCTCGTCCCCCTCCTCGGTCTCGATCCGCTGGGCGGGCGAGACGCCGGTGACCACCAGCATGTACGGGCTCTCCTGGTGGAGTTCGAAGTAGTCCTTGGCGTCCTCGGCGAGCACCGAGGGGGCGAAGGGCCGGAACGACTCCCGGAACTTGATCTTGAGGTTCATGGCGGACTGCATGACCGGGTCGCGCGGGTCGCCGATGATCGACCGGGCGCCCAGCGCCCGGGGCCCGAACTCCATCCGGCCCTGGAACCAGCCGACGATCTTCCCGTCGGCCAGCTCCGCCGCGGTCTGCCGGGCCAGCTCCCCGGGGGTGAGACGGGTGTACGGGACGCCCTGGCCGTCCAGGTAGGCGGCGATCGCCTCGTCGTCGAACTCCGGGCCGAGCAGCGAGCCGGACATGCCGTCCGTGCCGTTGCCGAGGTGGTCGCGCCCGGCGCCCCGGTCCGAGGCGACGGCGAGGGCCGCGCCGAGCGCGCCGCCCGCGTCGCCGGCCGCGGGCTGGACCCACACCTCGTCGAAGATCCCCGCGTTGATGATCTTTCCGTTGGAGACGCAGTTCAGGGCCACCCCGCCGGCCATCACCAGATGGCGCTCGCCCGTGACCTCGCGGGCGTGCTTCGCGAGGAGCAGGACGACCTCCTCGGTGACCTGCTGCACCGAGGCCGCGAGGTCGAACTCCCGCTCGGTGAGCGGGCCTTCGGGGGCGCGCCGGGGTCCGCCGAAGAGCTTCTCGAAGCCGCGCCCGGTCATCACCTGGCCGCGCAGGTACTCGAAGTACTCCATGTCGAGCCGGAAGGAGCCGTCCGGCTTGATGTCGATCAGCTTCTCGCGGATCAGCTGGGCGTAGCGGGGCTTGCCGTAGGGGGCGAGGCCCATCAGCTTGTACTCGCCCGAGTCGACCTTGAAGCCGCAGAAGTAGGTGAACGCCGAGTACAGCAGGCCGAGGGAGTGCGGGAAGCGGATCTCGGAGACCGCCTTCAGCTCGGTGCCGCGGCCGTGCCACAGGGTGGTGGTGGCCCATTCGCCGACCCCGTCGATGCACAGGACGGCGGCGGACTCGTAGGGGCTCGGGTAGAACGCCGAGGCGGCGTGCGACTCGTGGTGCCGGCGGACGTGCAGCTCGGGGACCCGGCCGAGGCCCAGGTCGGCCAGCTCGCCCCGGACCACGTCGGCGGTGCGGCGCTTCCACTTCAGCCAGCCGGGGAGGGTGTCGCGGAAGGAGGGGAAGCCGCCCGGCGCGGCGCCGGCGAAGGTGGTGAGGACGCGGCGCCACTTCAGCTCCGGGTCCTCGTAGTAGGCGACGGCGGAGACGTCGTCGAGGGTGACGCCCGCCTCGTCCAGGCAGTAGCGGATGGCGTTGGCGGGGAAGGCCGAGTCGTGCCGGACGCGGCTGAACCGCTCCTCCTGGGCGGCGGCCACGGGGACGCCGTCGACGATCAGGGCAGCCGCGCTGTCGTGGTAGTAGGCGGCTATGCCCAGGATCAGATCGGGCATGGGAGTGCTCCTCGGGGTGGGTGCGTCGGTGGGTTCGGGACCTGCGGGACGGGGCGGACGGGTCAGCGGGGCTTGCCCGCCGAGCGGACGGCCCGGCGCGCGGCCTGGCGGGCCCGGAAGCCCGTCGGCGGGTTGAGCGAGCGGTATCCGGTGCGCACGCGCGCCCAGGCGGCGTCCAGCGCGCCCGCGCCCTGGGAGACCGTGAGGGACGAGAGGTAGGTGTCGATGGCGTCGGCGGCCCACGCGGAGTGGCCGGTGGCCACGTTGTCCACGGTGTTGTGGATGTCGACGAAGCGGGTGCTGAACCCGTACTTCTTCAGGGCGAGCCGGGCCCGCCGGTAGGTGCCGCCGACGCCGGAGAGCTCCATCGCCAGGTTCAGGCCGAGCACCTCGGGCATGAAGGTCTGCGGGAACCGGCCGATGCTCAGCCAGTACACCGGCAGCTCGAAGGAGGAGTCCCGGAAGCCCTCCCACTCCGCGAACGCGCGGTCGGCGGTGGGCGGCAGGTCGGCGCCCATCTCGGCGAGCACCTCGCGGTAGATGAGCGGGTGGTTCAGGTCCGCCTCGCCGTTGCCCAGCTCGTCCCAGTAGGTGTCGAAGAGGGAGTGCCCGATCTCCGACGAGGCGTGCTCGTAGTCGGTGAAGCCCATGATCCAGGCCCCGTCGATCAGGGTCAGCGGGGCGAGCTGCACGGTGGAGTCGACGAGCGCCTCGCGGCTGGGCAGCTCCTGCGCGGTGCCCTGCTCGAACGCCTCGCTGTGCCGGTCGTGCATGTCCACCAGCCAGGGCCGCAGGCCCCTCGGGGTCCACCGCTGCGGCAGCGGCATCTCCGCCTCGTCCATGCCGTGCCGCGACCGGCCGAGCCAGCCGTGGGCGTACTCGTGGGCCCAGGCGCGCACGGCGGGCGTGTCGGTGCGGTTCAGGAGCAGGTGGTAGGCCTCCCGCAGGTCCGCCGGGGGCCGCCCGTCGGACTCGGCCCGCCAGGCGGTGAGGCCGAGCGGCCGGGACGGGGCGAGGGCCGCGCCGCCCTCGGGGGTGCCGACGGCGGGCCCGGGCAGGGAGTCGATCCACCGGCGCACCACGTCCAGGTCCTCGGGCGAGAACACCCGGAACATCTGGCCGTTCTCCCCCACCAGGCCGTTGACCAGCATGCTCTTCCCCGGGTCGCCGGGGCGCACCAGGCGGCTGCGGGACAGCGCCCCCAGCATGGGCCGCGGGTCGGTCTGGCACTCCTTCAGCCAGTCGGCGAGCGGCCGTCCCTCCAGGGGGAACCCGTGGTGGTACACCGCGCCCTCGCGGGCCCGCTGCCGCATCAGCTCGGCCATCTCGAACGCCGGGTCGACGGCGGCGGCCAGCTCGTCGTACAGCCGCCGCGTCCACTCCCGGAGGGCGCCCAGCGCCCAGCGGAAGCCGGTGGCGACCCGTACGCGGGCGTCCTCGCCGTCCCGCTCGACGACCCGCCGCACGGCGGTCAGGGCCAGGTCGGCGCCGGCGGGTCCCGTGCCGCGCCCGGTGGCGGGGTCGACGGTCTCCCAGCGGGTGACCGCCGGCAGCTCGGCCCGTACCGGCGTGAGGGCCGGCAGCAGGCCCGCCGACCGCAGGCACAGGTCGGCGCCGAGGATCTCCGGCAGGAAGTCGTCCGGGCGGCGGCTCATGGCGAGCAGCAGGGCCGGGAGGCGGAAGTGGCCGTCGTCCAGGCGCTGGTCGGCGGCGAGCCGGCCGGCGGGCACGGCGTTCTCGGAGACGCCCAGGTGCCGGAGCACCGGCAGGTAGGCGTCGCCGCGCGAGGCGCGGGGGTCGCCGACGCCCAGGTCCGACGCGTACAGCGCGAGGACGGCCAGGACGGCGGGGTCGTCCCCGTTGCCCGGGGAGCTCAGCCACTGCAGCCAGGCGCCGGACATCAGCGCGAGCGGCGCGCAGGCCAGTGCGGCGCGCCGGACGAGCACGGCCCGGGTGCCGGGGTCGAGCGGGCCGGTGAGCTCCTGGAACCGCAGGGCCTCCGTCGCCGACCAGTCGGCCGCCCGCTGCCGCAGGTCGTCCAGGCTGCCGTCCGGGTCCCGGTCCGCGGTGAGCTCGGCGCGGATCTGGCCGGGCAGACGGCCTGCGGGCAGGGCCGCCTCGGGGTCCACGGCTCTGCCGTAGACGGCCCTGGCGGGTTCGGCGGCGGGGGTGGGGTCCGGGCCGGTGGGGCGGGTCGGTGCCGCGGCCACGGTGGGCGCTGCCACGTCGTTCCTCTCTCTCGGGTCTCTCGGGTGCGGGGTTTCCGGTCGGTGACCGGTCAGGACATCGGTCAGAACATCGGTCAGAACATCGGGTAGATGGAGGCGTCGTTCTTCGGCTTCGGCTGACGACCGAGGAGCTTGTTGACGAGGTTGCGCAGGAAGGCCATGAGGGTGTCCTTGGAGTGGGGTGGGTGGGGTGGGTGGGGTGCCGGAGACGGATGGGCACTGAATGCGGGGCCGGAGTACGGGCTGCGAGGCCGGGTACGGGTGCGGGGTGCAGGTACGGGGCCGGGGTACGGGCTTGCGGCCCCGGCGCACTAGCTGAGGCCGAGCTCCTTGGCGAGGAGCCCCGCGACGAGGTCGTGGCCCTCGTCGGTGAAGTGGATGCGGTCGACGAAGAGCCAGTCGTCCTTGCCGATCGCGTCGGCGATGACCGGGTTGCTGTCGAGGTAGCGCACGCCCATCCGCTCGCAGCCGGCCTGGAGCGCCTTGGAGTACGTCTCCCGGGCGTCCATCGACGAGATGTCGCCGTAGACCGCGCCGAAGTTGGAGATCCTGTCGAGCTCCTCGAAGATCAGCTTCTCCTGCGGGGCGGGCTCCTCGCGGACCCAGGTGGCCAGCGGCTGGAGCACGAAGGTCAGCTTCGCGCCCATACCCTCGGCCAGCAGCCGCCAGCCGTCCAGGTGGCGCAGGGTCGTGTCGGAGCCGATGTCGATCTGCTCCGAGAGGTCCGGGACCCGGGTGTCGACGGGCTCGGGGGCCGGCCGGCCGCGCCCGCCGAACAGGCCGCGCCCGCCGGACGCCTTGCGGTTGCGGGTGCGCAGCTCCTCCATCTGCCCGTAGAAGTCGTTGCAGTTGAAGAACGCGCCGCTGTCGCCGCGTACGGAGGAGGGCAGTCGGCTCAGGCCGAGGTCGTTGAAGCCGGAGAAGAGGACGATCTCGTCGACCTTCGGGAGCAGGTGGCGGTAGAGGGTGAAGAGGAGCAGTTCCTGGGTGGAGTTGTGGCTGCGGCCGGCGAAGTTGAGCCACGGCAGGGACGGGGCGTGCTCGCTCCACAGCCGCGAGGGCAGGGTGTGGCGGTCGGCGCTGGCGCCGATGCCGAACGAGGTGGAGCTGCCGGCGAACAGCCGGACCGGCCCCTCGGGGAGCGGCCCGCCGACCGAGGCGGTCTGCCCGTCCGGGCCGTGGGAGAGGCGGAAGCCGAGCCGGTCGGTGTTGACGACGTCGGAGCGGTGGCCGGCGGCGTGGAAGTACATGAGGTACGGCATCCAGCGGATGTCGCCGCGGTCGTCGAACTTCTCGGAGTACTGCAGCATCTGCGGGGTCAGGGTGGCGCGGTGGGACATGTGCGGGGTGCTCCTTACGGGTGCGGTGCGTGCGGCGGATCGGCGTGTGCGGGAGTCCGGGATCGGTGGTCCGGGATCGGGGGGGTCAGTCCAGCGCCTGGGCGAAGTCCGCCTTCAGGTCGTCGAGGTGTTCGAGGCCGACGGCGATGCGGACCGTCCCCTCCGTGATCCCGATGGCGCGCAGTCCCTCGGCGTCCATCGAGCGGTGGGAGGTGGCGGAGGGCTGCTGCACGAGGGTCTTGAAGCCGCCGAGGGAGACGGCGCGGTCGGCGAGCCGCAGCCGCCGGGTGAACTCGACGGTCTCCTTGCGGCCGCCCTCGACGTCGATGGCCAGGACGCCGCCGTACCCGTCGGGGAGCAGGCGCCGGGCCAGTTCGTGGCCGGGGTGGCCGGGGAGTCCGGGCCAGTGGACCTCGGCGATCCGGGGGTGGCCGGACAGGAACGCGGCGAGCCCGTCGGCGTTCTCGTGGTGGCGGCGCATCCGCAGCCCCAGGGTGGCGAGTCCGCGCAGGGTCAGCCAGGCGGCGAACGGGTCGGCGACGGTGCCGGTCTCCAGCGAGCGGGACCACACCCGGCGGTGCAGGTCCGCGTCGGCGAAGGAGGCGATGCCGCCGAGGACGTCGCAGTGGCCGGAGAGGAACTTGGTGGAGGAGTGCACCACGACGTCGGCGCCGAGGGAGATCGGCCGGCAGCCGATCGGGGTGGCGAAGGTGTTGTCGACCACGCAGGTCAGCCCGGCGGCCCGGCCGGCGGCGAAGAAGGCGGGCAGGTCGGTGACCTGGGCGGTGGGGTTGGAGAGGGTCTCCAGGTACAGGACCTTGGTGGTCGGCCGCAGGGCCTCGGCGACCTCGGCCGCGTCGCGTCCGTCGACGTAGGTGACGTCCACGCCGTAGCGGGCGGAGAGGTCGCGCAGCAGGGCGAACGTCCCGCCGTACAGGTGCTTCTGGACGATGACGTGGTCGCCGCTGCCGAGCAGGGTGTGCAGCACCGTGTGGATCGCGCCCATGCCGCTGGAGGCGGCGAGGCTGGCGGCGGCGCCTTCGAGGGCGGAGACGGCGTCCTCCAGGGCGCGCACCGTGGGGTTGGAGTTGCGCAGGTAGGCGAACGACTCCGGGCTGTTGATGGCCTCGGCCAGGTCCTCGGGGTCGTCGTAGCCGAAGTTGGCGGTCTGGTAGAGCGGCGTGTTCAGCGGCCGGGCCCCACCCAGATCGGGAATCCCTACATGGATCGCCTGGGTCTCCGGATGCAGCTGTGTCGGCACGGTGTTCCTCTCGGGATGTCGGGGCCGCCCGGCGTACTCGGCGTACTGCGGCGGAACTCAGCTTCACGCGGTCCGGGCCGCCTGTCACCGCTTCTCGGGTGCCACGAAGATGCATGGCACGGGTGTGCCAGAAAGCGCCCCGGCGACCGGGAAAACCACTGGTGGAGGCGGTTGTCGCGGCAGTTTCGTGCGATGCACTTTCGTGCCGGGGAGGAGGCGTGGCGCGGCCCGGCGGGGCGGCGCAGGATGGGTGCCCGTCGCCCACGAACGCCGAGGAGAGGCAGTACGTCGATGAACACCGCAGAACCGGTGCGCGAGCTGACGGTCGTCCGCGCGGAGCCGGAGGCCGAGGGGGTCCTGGGGATCACGCTGGCGGACCCGGGCGGCGGCCCGCTGCCGGAGTGGACGCCGGGGGCGCACGTCGACGTCGAGCTGCCGTCGGGCCTCGTCCGCTCGTACTCGCTGTGCGGCCGGCCCGGGGACCGCGACGCGTACCGGATCGCGGTGCTGCGCGTCGCGGACGGCCGGGGCGGGTCGGAGGAGCTGCACACGACGGGGCTGACCGGCCGGAGGCTGACGGTGCGCGGCCCGCGCAACCACTTCCCGCTGGTGCCGGCCTCGCGGTACGTGTTCGTGGCGGGCGGGATCGGCATCACCCCCGTCCTGCCGATGCTCCGCGAACTGTCCGAACGCCCCGACGCCCCCGCCTGGTCACTCCTCTACGGCGGCCGCTCCCTGGACACCATGGCCTTCCGGCCGGAACTGTCCGCGCTGCGCGGCGGGGAGGTCGTCCTGTGGCCGCAGGACAGCCACGGCCTGCCGGACCTGGACCGCGCGCTGACGGGCCTCCCACCGGACACGGCGGTCTACTGCTGCGGCCCGGAAGGCCTCCTGGAGGCGGTACGAAACCACACGGACCGCCTGCTGCCGCCGGGCTCCCTGCACCTGGAGCGCTTCCGCGCCCCGGACCGGCCCGACCTCCCCCCGGCGGACGGAGGCTTCGAGGTGGAACTCCACCGCACCGGAACGACCCTCCACGTCCCCACCGACCGCACCCTCCTCGACGTGATCCGCGAGGCGGTCCCGAACGTCCCGTCCTCCTGCGAACAGGGCCTCTGCGGCACCTGCGAAACAAAGGTCCTCGCGGGCACCCCGGACCACCGGGACATGCTCCTCACGGACGAGGAACGGGAGACGGGCACGACGATGATGATCTGCGTGGGCCGCTCCAGGAGTGCGCGTCTGACGTTGGATCTGTAGGGAGGGGGCGGGCCCGGCGAGGACCGTCCACCGACGGACCGCCCCGTCACGCGCTTGGCACAATGCCCGGGTGTTCGACTTCGACATCGAGACCTACGCCCCCGAGTGGCTGTGCGGCCGCGCCGCGATCGCCGCCCTTCACGGCGACCGTCTGCGCGCGCTCGTGGGGAGGACGCTGGTGCGGGCCTGGCTGCTCTGGGACGTCGCGGACGACACGTGGTTCGCCGACGGTCCCGTTCTGCTCGACTTCGGCGGGGAGCAGGTCGAGATCCAGCACCGGAAGTTCGACGACCTCGCGGTGAGCTGGAACTCCCTCGCTCCCCGCGGGTCCGCCCACTGGCCGGGGTTCGACCTGCGCTGGCGCCACGACGCGGTGCCGGCTCTGACCTCGCTCCAGGGCCAAGTGCTCCAGGACGTCGAGCTCCTGGAGTGGCGCGGCGACGACGCGGCCCGGGGGATGGTGGCCGTCGGCTTCGTCTTCCCGCACGGCCGGGTCACCGTCTTCAACGCGCTCGACGAGAACGGCCTGGACTTCACGGCACCCGAGCCCTCCTACGCGCGCCACCCCTGGGCCGAGCACGAGGAGCCGACCGCGTGAACGCCCACGACATCCCGTGGCACCCGGACGAACACGTCCGCTTCGCGGCCCACCTCGACAGGCTGAGGCACGTCGCCGAGCCGCACGAGGCCGCCCTGGTCGGCGACGTCCTCACCGATCCGGACAGGACCATGGCCCGGTCCGCCGTACTGCGGCACCTGGACCGCCGAGCCGCCGACCTCCACCCCGGCCCCGCCTACGAGGAGTGGGCACGGGCGATGACCGAGGCCACGGCCGACCACCCCTTCCTGGTCCGGCGCCTGCGGGAGTGGTCCCTCTTCCGCGCCGTCGCGCTCGGGCTGCCCCGGCAGCCGGACGACCTCCTCGCCCCGTCCGACTGGCTCCGGCTGAAGACCGCCGCCGGAACGAACACCGAGGCCGTCGCGATCCTCGCCCAACGCGGCCGCACCAAACGAATCCGCGACACCGCCGGGGCCGGCCTCACCCACGGCTCTTGACTGCTGGCGATAGGGACGTCTTCCTCGTCCTCCGCGTGACCCGCCCTTGCCGTCCGGTACGGGAGACACTGTGGTCTCGGAACATGCCGCGCGGCCCGCCAGGAGAGTTCATGACGCACAGGGGTCGACCTCGAGTTCATCTGCTCACCGGGGGTCCGGCCTGGGAAGAGCGGCGATCCGCGACGCAGCCGACGCCCCGGAAGAAGCTGGCGAGGAAACAGCGGGACGCCCTCAAGCAGTTGGATGCGAGCCTCCTCGGCCTGAAGGCCGCCCTGAGGCACCGGCAGCTCGGCTTGGCCCGCCGACTGAGAAGCGCGGCTTGGGAGCAGGTCGATCTCCTCCCCGCGCACCTGACGCACGAACAGCGCCGGGACCTCTTCCGGGCGAAGCTCGCGATACACGCGCTCGCCCGGCACGTGGAGGGCCGGCGCCGCCCCGATCCCGCTCCCCCCGCGCCCACTGGGTAGCATCCCCCGGATGCAGCTCCACCTCATCGGCAACGTGCCCGACGGCCTGACCCTACGAGCGCGGTCCTTCGTCTCCACGCACGGCGTCAAAGTCGACGTCCGCCCCGTCGAGGGGCACAGGCAGTGGTGGCTCGACCGGGACGTCCCGGCCTCGGCGATCGACCGGATGGCGGCCTACCAGGAGCGATGGGGCGGCCTGCTCCTGCCACCCGGGCCGAAGTACGACGGAGGCCCCAAGTACCTCGATCCGGACGCGCCCGAAGCGGACTCCGCGGGGTGGTGGTTCGAAGCCGGGATGCAGCGGACCGCGGTCCCCTACTCCTTCATGATCAGCCCGTCCGGCGAGTTCGGCATCCACGCGGGAAAATGGGCTCCCCTCCACGCGACCGTCGAGGGCTGGGTGGAATCGCTCGCCCTGGCCCACCACGCGTCCATGTGGGCCCGACAGGTCACCAAACTCGTCGGCGACGACGCCGACGGCATCGACCTGACCGGCTACGCACCGGTACGCGAGGTGAGGGGCCTGACCGACACCTGGTGGCGAGGGCCCGACTCGCTGATCGCCCTCTACGACGGAGAGGCCACGGCCCTCGACTTCCCCCGGGGCCGCACCGCGATGATCTACTCCGGCCTCGACGAGTGGGGGCTACGGGGAGGCGTGGACGACGACTGACCTCGTCGCGAAGGAGAGACCGGTCCGGCGCAAGACCGCCCGACCCGCTCCGTCGCGGGCGGGCGGCCTTGCGCCGGACACGTCAGACGTTGAAGCGGAATGTCCGCGGACTGGTCGGGGGCACCGAGGCGGCAAATCCATGGCACGCGGGCGGGACCTGCGAGAAGACCACGATCTTCTGCCCGTTCTCGCCGGCCTCCCGGACGATCTCGCCGCCACCCGGGGCGGGGAATCCGCGGAGCGCGTCGAAGGTGGTCGCCCCGACCCCGCCCCGCCCCTTCCAGCCGGCGAACGCTTCGTGGCGGTCGGGGCCGTGCAGGAGCACGCACCGCAGCGTGCTGCGGGCCTCGACCTCGCGTACCCAGTTCACCAGCACGCTCGGCGGACAGACGACCATGAAGTGGCTCTGTCCCTTGGTCGCCGCATGCGTCAGCGCCGCGATCGCCTGGATGGTCTTGCCGAGCCCCATCTCGTCGCCGAGCACCACTTTGCGTTGGGCAAGGACGAACCTCGCACCGAACTCCTGGTACCCGCGCAGTGAGACACGCAAGGCCGGAGTCGTCGAGGCGCCGGCGCCGTACCCGCTGGGCGAGCTCGTCGGGCAGGAATCCCTGGGCAGCGTCCACGTCCGGCGCCCGACCGGGGATCTCGGCGAGCAGGCTGCAGTACTCGGCGGAGCGCAGCTCGAAGTCGACCCAGGCCGCGATGTCGGTCGCGGGCCCACGCAGCAGATCCACCGATGCCTGGGTGAGCAGCTCGAGCACCCCAGCCCGATCCGCGTCCTCCACCAGCGACCGGATGCCGTCGACGGCCGCGAGCGCCCGGGACCGCTTCTCCCGGCCGGCCAGGAACATCCGGAACCGTCCGGCTGCCGGTCTGGCGTCGGCCAGCAGCGGACCGAGTCGTCGCGACAGGCCTTCGACCGTCCCGACCGCCCGTCGCCCGTCCGGCCCTGCCTCCACCAAGAGGTTCAGGGCGATGACGAGTGCGGTGGTCCGCGGCTCCGGCCGGTCCACGTCGATGCGAACGGCAACGGCATCATGCACGGCCTCGGACAGGCGCCGGGCGGCCGCGAGGATCTGGTCCGCGGTCCGTTGGCCGATCCCGGGAATCTGCCGCAAGCGGTAGGGGCCCGCTTCGAGCACGCGGCCGACCGTCCCCAGTCCGCTCCGCTCGATGCCCTCCAAGCGCAGCCGGCCCTCAGTGACCTGCTGGAGCCGCGCAACGGGGGTGGCATCGAGCTCCCGCGCCACCACCTCGTCCTGGAGCGGCTTCAGCGCCTCCTGTACCGCCTCGACGGCCCTGCCGTGATCACCGCACACCGCCTGAGCCGCCGCATACAGCCGCGCCCCTCCCGCACATCCCGCCCCACACGCTCCGCCCCTCTTCCCCATGCCCAGCTCAAGGACCGGAGCGCACCGGAACATCTCCATGGATGAGCAGTACTACACCTCTCCATGACAGCCACGATCGCTAGGGTTGTCCCATGACCGCACTGCCCGACTGGATGCGTCCGCCACGCGCGGAGGGCTGGTTCGCGGAGGATCTGGACCGCCTCCCCGAGGCGCCCCGCCACACCGAGCTCATCGACGGAGCACTCGTCTTCATGATGTCGCCCCAGCGTGCCTGGCACGGCCGCCTCGTCACCGCCCTGACCACCACACTCATGGCGCAGGCGCCGGTCGGCTTCGAGGTCGAACGGGAGATGACGATCCGCCTCGACGCCCGCAACCGCCCCGAGCCGGACCTCTTGCTGACGGACCTGCCCTACGACCCCGACCGCACCTGGTACGCCCCGGAGAACGTGAAGCTCGTCGTCGAGGCCGTCTCTCCCGAGTCCGCCCACCGCGATCGCACCGTAAAACTTCGCAAGTACGCAGAGGCCGGCATCCCGCACTACTGGTGCGTCGAAGATGAGGACGGAGCACCCGTCGTCCACGTCTACGAGCTCGACGAACCCACTGGCGCCTACGCGCCCGCGGGTATCTTCCGGGGCACCCTCCAGCGCCCGGTGCCCTTCGAGATCAACCTGGACCTCGACAGCCTCACACCTCCCCGAAGCAGCTGAAAAGTCTGCGCCGAGCCGGTACGGGAATACGCAAGGGGTCGGACTCGACAGAGCCCGACCCCTTCTGGCCTGCGCGTTTCATTCCACCCCTAACGCGCAGTAAGTGTATGGCTACACATTGAAGCGGAATGCCTGCGGCCTGATCCTGACCTGCGGCGGAGCCCCTCCAGGGCCCTGACCTGGGTTTTCCTGGTTGATACGCGTTGGCTCCCGCCTACCGTTTACGGGTGTCCTGCGGACTGGCTGCGGACTGGCCGGGCGTGCCGAGGCAGAGAAATCCATGACGCACCGGCCGGACCTGCAACGAGACTGCGAAGGTGAGCAACCGCTACCCCTGTCCCTGCTGCGGGCACCGCGTGCTCGACGCCATGCCCGGCTCGTACGAGACCGGCCCCGTCTGCTCCTGGGCGGACGACGGAGTCCAGTTCCGCTGACCGACCATGGGCGGCCGTGCGAACAAGGTCTCCCTGATCGAGGCCCAGCACAACCACCAGGACTTCGCGCCTGCGACGAGCACGGCCGCGGTACGTCCGCCCGCCAGCCGGGGACGAGCAGCTAGACCCCGCCTGGCGCCCCATCGATCTGACACGGACTACTCACGCCCAGCGCTGAGCCGGCGACGTGCCCCGCGCCTCGCCGCGCGCGCAGGGGCGCGTAACTCAGGCGGACACAAAGCACCTTCTGTCATGTCCAGAGGGCGCCTACACGGCAGTTTATGAAGGGTTGCGGCAGGGGACTGTCAGTGGCGCCCTGCATGCTAGGGGCGAGCCGAGGCCAAAGGGGATGCACCACATGGGTGGAGTCGATACGGCACGGGGCATGGGGTTCCAGACAGCGTGCGCCATTCTGCAGCTCATCCGTACCACGGAGGAGTACCCGGAAGCGGAGATCTTCCGGGTGGAGGGCGCCGACGAGGCCATCGACTTCGAGGTACGCGACGCGCAGGGGCGGCCGCTGCTGCTCGCGCAGGCGAAAACCCGCATCGAGCCGGGATCATGGTCCGGTCCGGAGCTGGTGCGGCTGGCCCGCCGGTGGGGGGCCGCCGATCCCGGCGGCACGGCAGTGCTGCGGTTTCTCTCGGACGCCCCCGTGCACCCGTCGGGCCAAGCCCTGCGGGACGCTGTAACAAGAGCCCGGGCAGTGCCGGACCCCAACCGGTGGCTGGCGGAGTGCGAGGATGAGGTGCCGGCCTCGGTGGGGCTCACCGTCGAGGGCCACAAGTTGCTGCGACGACTGGAGATTGAGACCCGGATTGGCCCCTGGGAGCAGATCCTCGATCAAGCCCGGCTGGAGTTGCTGCGACTGTCCCCCGTCGCCATGGCGGCAGCCGAGGTCGACGGCACCGTCGATGCACTGTTCGTGAAGATGTTCCAGTGGTCCGGGGACCGTCGGCTCGCCCAGCGCACGGTCCAGCTGGACGAGCTTCCCCGGATCCTGCGAGGCCGCCGGGGCAGGCTGGAGGCAGGCGCGGATACGCCGCCCGGGCCTGGCCGCGCGCTGTTACGTGACGTCCCCTCGGCAGCCGGCGTGCGTGGCCGAGACCGCGAGCTAACGGCTCTCAGGGAGCGGTTCCTGGGCGAGCACGATGCGGGAATGGTCCGAGCTGTGGTGTCCGGTCTCGGGGGGATCGGCAAGTCGAGCATCGCCCGGCTGTACGCCCATCGGTACCGAGGCATGTACGAGTTTGTTTGGTGGATCCCATCCGACACCCGGGAGGACGTCCTTGCCGCATATCGACGAATGGTCGCCGAGGAGCAGCAGGAAGCCGGGACGGCGACCGAGGAGGAGACCATTGCCCAGGTCGGCGTTCGCCTGGCGAACCTGGGATCCCGTCTGCTGCTGGTCTACGACAACGTCGCGGACCGGCAGCATCTGCATGGGCTGCTGCCCTCCTGCGACGGCGCGCATGTACTTGTCACCACCCGTGACTCGGCCTGGAGCGCGGCGGACGGCGGACTGATTGTCGAACGGATGACGGCCGACGAGGCCACCGCCTGGGCCGGAGAGCGGCTGCCTGCGGTCTCCGACACCGAGGTGACCACGCTGGTCGACGCAGTGGAAGGCATCCCGCTCGCCATCGCCCAGGCCACCGGCTACATCGCAGCGACCCAGTGCCCGGTCGGCACCTACCTAGCAGAGCTCGCCAAATGCCGAACCCGATTGCTTGACGATTCCGGCTTCGTGCAGCTCGACTATCGGCAGGGTGTGACGCTGACCGCGGCGGTGGCCCTGAGCGTGGGGAAGGTGCTCGATCAGGCGCTGCGGGCATCCGAGGGCACGGGACAGCATCTCGCCGCGGAACTGCTCGCTCGATGCTCCCTGCTCGCACCGGACTCCATTCCGCTCCATCTCGCGACACTCGACCTTCCGACTGGATCTGCCGTCTACGGGGCCGTAGCGGAGCTGCGCAGATACTCCTTGGTCGACCCTCGAGATGGCGTACTGGCGATCCACCGCATCGTCCAAGAGGTCATCCGCGCGATGCTGGACGGCGATGCCGTGAACGAGATGCAAGGTCGCTTCCAGTACGAGCTGGTGAGGCGGCTAGTGGAGTGCCAGAAGCAGCACACCTGGACGGAGGCCGCCGTCTTGATTGAACACGCGGTCCATGTCGCGCACAACGTGCGGAACAGCGGCTACGGAAACGGCAACACCGTCGCCCTGTTGGCCAATGTGGCTGGAGCCATCATGAACGTACAGAGCGATCTCCTGCGCAGTGAGGCGTTGTTGCGCGAAGCGTTGGAGATCACGAAGGAAGGAGGTGTGGACAATCCGGTCTACCGCCGAGCCGCGACGACATGCACGTTGGCTCAGTGCCTTCTCAATCAGTCACGGTTTGAGGAGGCGGCGGAGGCCGCGCGAACCAGCTGGACCCTGCTGGAAGGTATGCGTTCACTCAGTACGGAGGGTGTGGAGCATCTTCTCCTGGCCCACGAGTCCGACATGCGCGCGGCCGTCGCTCAGGACCAGTTTGCCGATGTCGCTCGCGCCAGTACTCGGATCGAAGAGGTGCTGCAGCGCGAGGAAGTGCCGCCGGCGATTGCCCTTCGAACTCGACTCCAACAAGCGCAAGTGCTGGTGTGGATCCAGTACTGGGACAGCGCAGCAATGGTCATCAACCAGGCCAGAGCCGAGGCTCCGACAGAGGCCGAGACGAACACGGAGCTTCGTTTCCTGGACGCCACCATCAAAGCTTCCATGGGCCGCGTGGAAGAGGGCCTCAGCATCACCGCTACCATTCCCGAGCCCACCGAGCGAACGGTCGTGAGCATCACGCGGACCACGTGATTGAGGCGGCGCACGCCGTGATGGTCGGCAGTCTGACTCGTCACGAGAAGGGGCTCACTACGGAAGCCTGGGTTCTTCAGGCCGCAGAGTCGATGATCGACCGGGGTGAGGCCATACTGCGAGCACATACCCCAGCTGGGCCAGACATGTTGGCCCCTGTCTTGCAGCGGCGCGCAGTTCTGGAAATGACCCGACATCTGATTGGGCATTCGGACGGGGGGACCGAGAGGTGCCGCACCTTGATGCGACAGAGCCTCGACCTGTTTGAAGCGGCAGGGCAGGGCCACGTAGCACTCGCGACCACGGCACGCCGGTACATGGAGCTAATGGAACAAGAAGCCCAGGACAAGCCTTCGGGGCACATCAGCGCTGATGCCCCGGCGATTTACCCGCTGCAGTCCTCGGGTGGGGGCGGCACGCACCGAATCTCCGAGTTCTCCTGGCCCAGAGTAGTGGCGCTTGCCCAGGCTGCTCCGCCGGAGGCGCGCCTGCTGTACGGCCTGATCGGAGCCACCGCCTACCACCTGGGTGGCCAAGAGGCTCCCTCCCCTGCCTTCCTTTGCCAGGCCTTCGCCACGGCCTTGCGCTCCATGGGTCTGGAGGGTCGCGTAATCCCGTCGATGTTGCGAGTGATCCGCGGCGACGATGAGCCCCTGCCCCTACCCGAGTGGCGGCTTCCGCCAACTGTCACAGCGAATGGGGAGATCTTGGGGCACATGGTCGTCTGGTGCGAAGACGCCGGTCGACTGGTGGACCCATCGCTGCTCCTTGGCCAGAGCCGATTCGGCCCTGGCGCCGCAGAGCATGAGATCTTCCGGGCGCCTGCCGTTCTACCGGCGCCTGGGTTGAACGCTCTGCTCGGTTTCAGACCCGCCACTCATCGAGAGGGGTATCTGCTCGCGTACGAGTTCCACCTCGACTGGGAGGAGCACCTCGGTGGGGTGCTCACACGCTTGGACGAAGCGGCGATAGCCAGATTCGCGCGGGTACTCGCCACCTCCGCCACCCTGGCAGCCGCTACCGATCCACACGCGTGAACGAGGCATCCGGCGCTGCGGACTGCTGCGGACAGCAAGGGACCCCGCCCGACGTCGTCGCAGGTCAGGGCCCCTCCGGGGGGACGATCACACGTTGAAGCGGAATGTCTGAGGGCTGATCCTGACCTGCGGCGGAGCCCCATCCAGGGCTCTGACTTGGGATTTCCCGGTTGGCGCGCGTTGGCTCCCGACGGCCGTTTACGGGTGTCCTGCGGACTGGCTGCGGACCGGAGGACACCCTCACTCGGCCGACATGAGCCTCTCGTCCGTCATACCCAGACGTGCCTGTTCCTCCTCGACGATCCGACGTGCCAGCTCGGTGTCCGACACGTCGACCGCGTCCGGGGTGGCTTCGGCCACGGCGCTGCGGCGGGCATAGGCATCGAACAGGCGCGTCTTGGCTTCCAGCATCTTCACCATGCGTTCGTCCACGCCTCCGGTGGCGAGGAGGCGGTGCACACGAACCGGCCTGACCTGGCCCATACGGTGGGCCCGGGCCACCGCCTGATGTTCGATTGTCGGCTTGATCTGGGGTTCGCAGATGACGACGACGGAGGCGGCCTGCATGTTGAGGCCGACGCCCGCTGCCTGGATCTGCCCCAGGAGCACCGCCGGGCCCTGGACACCGGCGAAGTCGTCGACGATCTCCTGGCGACGCTGGGCCGGGACGCCGCCGGTCAGCGGACCGAACACCGGAGTGGCCCTGGCGGTTCCGGCCGCGAGGGCCTCCTTCACCACGCCCAGTACGTCCTTGAAGTTGGAGAAGACCACCGTCTTCTGCCCGTTCTCGCCGGCCTCCTGAACGATCTCCCGGAGCCGGTCCAGCTTGGCCGACTTCTCGGGGCGCATGTACGCGGCCCTGCGCATGGCCATGAAGTTACCCGCGCGCACGGCTTCGCGGTACGCCTCCTCGTCCAAAGCGCTCAGCTCCTCCCACTCGTCGGTCTGCTGAAGGCTCGGGAGTTCCGTCAGCACGTCCTCCTGGTTGCGCCGCAGGTAGACCGGGGCCACCGCCTTACGGAAGGCGACCGATCCGGCCAACGCGTCCCGTTCACCGAGGGAGTCCGCGACGTCGCCATCGAGCATCCGGACCAAGTTGCGGAACTCCACCACCCGGTTCTCCATCGGGGTTCCGGTCATGAAGAGGCTGCGCTCACAACGCTCCGTCCACAGGGCGACCGACTGAGACCGTTTGGTCTTCGGGTTCTTCACGGAGTGCGCTTCGTCGACGACCAGCAGCCCGACCTCCCCGCCGCCCGGTGCCGGAAAGCCGCGCAGCGCGTCGAACGTGGTCACCCCAACGCCGCCCCGCCCTTTCCAGTCGGCAAACGCGTAGTGCCGGTCGGGACCATGTAGCACCATGACGCGCAGGGCGCTGCGGGCCTCGATCTCCCGTGTCCAGTTCACGAGGACGCTCGCCGGGCAGACGACCATGAAGTGACTCTGCCCCTCGGCGGCCAGGTGCGCGAGGACGGCGATCGCCTGGATGGTCTTCCCGAGGCCCATCTCGTCGCCGAGTATCACCTTGCGCTGCGCAAGCGCGAACCGTGCGCCGAACGACTGGTAACCGCGCAGGGAGACCCGCCGGTGCGTGTCGTCGAGGTGCTGGGTCCGTACCCGCTCCGCAATCTCGTCCGGCAGAAAGCCCTCTGCGGCAGCCGCGTCCGGCAGCCGCCCGGAAATCTCGGCGAGCAGGCTGTAGTACTCGGCGGAGCGGAGTTCGAAGTCCACCCAGGCCGCGACGTCGGACGAGAGCCCCCGGAGCAGGTCCACCGACGCCTGGGCGAGCAGCTCTGGCAGGCCGGCCTGCTCCGCCTCGTCCACCAGCGACCGGACCTCGGCGACCGCCGCCCACGCGCGAGCCTTCTTCTCCCGGCCGGCCAGCAGCATCCGGACCCTTCCGGCGGCGGGCCTAGCGTCGGCCAGCAGCGGACCTAGCCGTTCCGCCAGGACGGTGGCCTTGTCGACCGCACGCCGGGCGTCAGGGCCGGCCTCCACCAGGACATGCAGGGCCATGACGAGCGCGGTGGTGCTCGGTTCCGGCCGGTCCACGTCGATGTGGACGGCCACGGTCTCGTGCACGGCCTCGGAGAGCCGGCGGGCGGCGGCGAGCATCTGGTCGACGGTGCGCTGCCCGACACCGGGAATCTGCCGCAGCCGGTAGGGGCCCGCTTCGAGAACACTGCCCAGGGTGCGCAGTCCGCTCTTCTCGACGCTCCCCAGCCGCAGCCGCCCTTCGGTGACGTCCTGCAGCCGGGCGACGGGAATGGCGTCGAGCTCCCGCATCACCGCCGCATCATGGATCGGCTTCAGTGCCGCCCGTGCCGCCTCCACTGCCCTTCCATGGTCACCGACCACTGCCTGCGCCGCCTCGTACAGTCGCGTTCCCCTTGCGACTGTGTCCCGCTCGCCACGCCCCACGCTTCCCGCCCCTCTCTGGCCCTCCCCGCATCTTTCCACCGTCCACACGGGGCCTCGGCGGGCATCATGCGCCTAGCCATCGCCCTTCGCAGGGGAGAGAAGTTCGCGAGCGCGACGTTCCACGCTGTCGAAGTTTCGCGCAGAGGCGATCACCGCCTCCAGGTCAGGCCGTGCTTCCGATGGTGAGCCACTGCCAACAGCCTATTCCGCTCTCTGCAGACGTGCCGCCATCTTCTGCTCCATCACGATGTCGCTCGTCGCGAGAATCGACTCGATGTCCAGGTGGGCACCAGCGCGGTCCCCGCTCGCCCAAAGAGCACGCGCCCTGCGAGCCAGTGCGATGTAACGGCGGTTGTAAGTCGTCTCTGCGAGACCAAGCACCGCCGTGCGATCCGCGACGGCGGAGGGCACATCGCCGTCGTCATCGTGGAGGTCTGCCCGGTTATTGAGCGCGCAGGCACGTGCCTCGTCCTCCGCGGAAGAGTCCTCGATGACGGCCGTGAAATCCGCCATCGCGGCGTCCCGATCACCGATATCCAGCCGCGTGATGCCGCGGTTGTTCAGGATGCCCGAGCGGACCGACCAACACGGGTCGCAGTCAGCAAGCGCCTTCGTGAAGAGTTCATTGGCCCTGTGAGCGTCGCCCTCTTTAAGAACGAGATTTGCGAAGCGGAAGCGTGCGGTCACGGCGAGTTCATCAATGCTCTGCCCAGAGATCGATTCCCGCAATGTGTCGAACCAGGAGAAGATCCAATCGAGCGCAGGATGGTCGCTGCGTTGAAGGAGTGGCACGGTGTCCACCACCATTCGCGCACACGACACTGGCGACTCGAGCCAGTCT
Organism: Streptomyces sp. NPDC093071; assembly: GCF_044754545.1. Lineage (NCBI taxonomy): Bacteria > Bacillati > Actinomycetota > Actinomycetes > Kitasatosporales > Streptomycetaceae > Streptomyces > Streptomyces sp. NPDC093071. Next base: position 24,703 of record NZ_JBIVPH010000004.1, read on the forward strand.
CCGGCATCGAGCAGGTGCACCAACTGCTCGTGCTCGCTATGGTCGCCGGCGGCACGTTCAACGAAGGCTCGGTACGCCTGCTGGTCGGCCCGCCATGCAAGCTGCAGCAGGCCCACCGCAGCAGCGCGCTCTGTGCCAATTGCGGCCAACCGGTCAAGGACGTATAGCTCGCCGAGGATATCGGGACGCACCCCGTCCAGCAGATCATCGAGCGACACCGCAAGAAAGTCGTCATACAAGTCAGGCAGAAGCCCTGCTGGAGGCGACAACGTCAGCAGGAGGCGGGCATACGCATCAGCCGAGACACCACCGAGCGCTGTCGCCAGGGTTCTCACGTTTCGCGCACGGCGGGCTGGAGAGAATCCACCGATGCTCTGCACCGTCTGACCATCCACGCGTGCATTGAGGCGCCTCAATGCCGCGTCCCGGTCGACGCTCACGCCGTTCCCATCGAGCCAGTCCATCGTCGCAACGAGCGCAAAGAGTGGACGGCGCTCGGCATCGATCTTTTCAGCGTGATCAGCGATGTCCTCGACATTCGTTGACGACAGTTCGGCTCCGGCATACGTGGCTACAGCCTTGATCAGCCTGCGAATGTCTGGGCTAGACAGGCCGCCAAGCTCGCGTGGTAGGCCGTACTGGCTCGCCTGTACGTGGAAGGACTCCTCCATGCGGTGTGTGCGCTGCAGTGTCTCCCACCATGCACCCGCAGCCTGGCGTTCGAGAACAAGTACGCGCACGGGTGCGCTCAGGGGTCGCTGACTGAGGCGGAAAAGTGCCTCTGAGAGCCATTCACTGCGCTGAGCGGCGTAGTCGACTACTACGAGTGTTGGACGCGTCGGTTGGAGGCTTCCCAATGCCGACTGGAAATCATCGCGAAGGAATCCTGCATACCATTCTCCTGCCACCGCCCGGCACAGTTCGATCGCCAGGCGACTTTTACCTGCGCCGGCAGATCCAGTCCAAAGCCACCACGAGAAAGCTTGGTCTGCCTGCAGGAATTCTTTCAATTCTCGAATTTCAGCATCCCGACCGACACTAGCGATGGTCGTGTTGGCGAATGCGAGAAGAGACTCAGACGAGGCAAGCTGCGGCAAGGCCAGCAGAAGGGAGTCGTCTGATTCCCCGACGCCGGCCTCAAGCATCTTGAGGGTTTTACGCTCGGCCTCATTCTTCCACTGCCGAAGTGCCGACGCGGTGTAGCGAAGAACGTCACTGTCAATGAGCTTCCCGCAGTTCTGGCACAGCCAAATGCCATTATGCTCGGACGCACGCTCAACCGGAGTGAGGACAGGATCGTAGCGCGGGCCACCCGGGCTAGCGGCCGTGATGTGCGCGGCGACACCTACATTGACAGCGCCGCTTGACTGCAGCTTGGGCCCTGACGTAGCCGCCCGGCAATCAGGGTTGCTGCACCTGGAAGCGACCCTCCGGGCGAGAGCATCCTTCACTGCCTTGGAGAAGTCATCCCTTGAGGTGCCGAAAGTCTTTTGAGCCATCTGGTCCCCCAGAATAATGCGTTGAACAATCTGACGAGCCCCCGTGACCCAGCTACGACGAACCGCCGAACCCATCTGGCACCCTCATCGCACGGATACCAGAAATTCGTTGACAGACGTCATATACTCGCTTCGCGAGATCGATCACAGGCGTGACGGGAGCAGGCTCTGAAAATTCGCTCTCAAGCTTCCCTCGAAGCACCGGCCAAAGAGCTTCAGCCATGGCGACTTTATCGACCTTGATCCTCATTCGACCGATGGGGACCTTAATGTCGTGATGTGCCGCGCGAGCCTCCTCAAGGAATTGGCGCATTCTCGCTCGCCACTCCAGCGAGTCTGCCTTAGGCTCGCGATCAGCAACATGGGCGATGACAGGAATCAGCTCATCGTCCGTAAAATTGGCCAGTTCGTACTTATCTTCACCCCAGACGTGCACAGTCACCAGGAAGTCGAGGTAGTCCTCGGGAATTTCTGCTCCTTGACTTCGAGCCTCTTCCTGCACCGCTGCAAGCAACGCCTGACGCTCCGCCTCGCACTTCTCAGGCGTCGCCCATTTATTCTCGGCATCCATCGCAATAACCAGTGCCGTAGGGGTAGCGTCCAGAAGCCAGACTTCACCTACCCGCCGGCCGACTCGCGGCGTAACGCCGTATCTAGCAATCAGCTGAGGGCTAACCTTCGACCCTTTGCAGCGCTGCACCCGCACCTGCTGAGGGTCCGTAAGTCCGAGTTCGGCAAGCAGGCGCGGAACGTGAATAAGTTCAGTCTCACCCTCGACTAGCACGATAACTCTGGGGTGGGGGGACAGGCCGAAATCTCCGAGTGCCCGCTCCAGAGTCGCAGCTTCCTCGTATCTCGGATTCAAGCGGTCGTGAAGCGGCGTCCACCACCCCTCCCCGGTTAGGTCAGGCAGCGGCTCAACCAACCTGTCCTCGGCTAGGTCATCGTGGGCCTGCAAGAGCACTTCGGCGGCCACTCGCTTCCACATACAGTCAAGCGGATCAGCCTTCAACTTCGACCAACCCGAGTAGCTGGTATGGCGAACCAGCGGCAACCACTTGATCAGAGGGTCACGAGAGTGCGCTTGCGCGAGAAGGGTCTCGGCGTGCCCCCGAAGGCCAGCTGGGTTGAACCCGCTGAGACTAAGAAGATCTTCCGCGGCGAAACCCGAACGAAATCGCCATAGCTCCTGCTCCTCTACCCCGCCCGGAAGATTAATCCGACCGAGAATGCCGGCGAGGTAGCGCGGCGACAAGGCAGCGAGGGCAAGCACCATCGGGCGAATTCCGCTGGCCGGACGACGGATCGGCCAAATATCGTTCTGTCGAACGATTCTATACCGCACCAGCGCTTCATTCAGGCCAATCAATTGCCAAGACGAATAGATGAAACCGTTCCACCAGCTCCTGGCGTCCACACCGTCAGGGCGCATATAAGGCCAGGCCGCGCTATACCCTTCTTGCCTTGGGTCACGCAAGCGCCCCTCTTGCGCGGCACTCATCACCCAACCTCGCGGGTTCCGTTCGAGAAAAACATTGCCGACATCCACCTGACGGCCCTCTACCGGCGTGTCACTCACCCTATAAAGGGGCACGAGCAGGCCACTATTATGGAGAGCCCGCAGGGTATCCAGGCGCAGGTGATGGCCTCGCTCTTTCGCCTTCCGTATAAACGAACCCGTGTCGAGGAGTTCATCCTGCGTGAAAACGAACGGAATCTTCAGCAAGTCGAGAGTTGATCGCTCTTGATGTTTCACGGCGAAGTCCCCTTTAGGCATGCAGCACAGGACCCTTAACGAAAATATGGACTCCACCATGCATAATTGACCAGGAATAGCGAATCACTGCCATCCGTCGAGCGAGACCTCTTGGCTTCCCTTTAGGTACCGGGCTAGAGCGCTGGCAGTGGTATCGACAAAGGCTTCGGGAATGGCGTTGGCGTCGACCCAGCGGACCTGGGAGTGCTTGCGGGGTTCGCGGTTTTCGGGTTCGCCGGTCCATTCGTGGGCGGCGAACACGACCGTGAGGAAGCCGTTGGGGGCTTCGACGCCCCAGGCGCCGTGGATGATGTGGGCGACCTTGAGGGACTCGGGCTTCACCGTGAGGCCGGTCTCCTCGTAGAGCTCGCGGACTGCGGTTTCGGTGATGGGCTCGCCCGGCTCGCTCTTGCCGACCGGGAGGTCCCACATGCCCTGGGCAAACTTCGCGTTTTCGCTGCGCTGGAGGAGGACGACGCGGTTGGTCGCCTTGTCATGGACGATGACGGCCGCGACCAGCAGGGTCATCGACTCGAGCGCCGGCTCGAGGGCTCGGGAGCGGTCGTCGGTCTGCTGGGCCACGGGGTTCCCTTCGTCGGGCGGGTTGTTGGGCATGTTAGGCGAGGGCCTCGCAGGCGCGGCGGGCGAGATCTGCGGCGCCGGGAACGCGGCGGCGCTGGTAGATCGCGAGAGTGGAGCGGATCGACGTGATCGCCTTCCGGGTCCGGTCGGAGGTCATGCCCCCCCCATGAGGACCAGGGCCTGGGTCCAGGCGGCGACGGCTTCGTCGGCGCGGGCCTGGGCGGCGAGGCTGTCGCCGAGGTCGGCGTGGGTGAGGGCGTGGACGCGCTTGTACTTCTGGGGGTCCCAGCGGGTGAGGGCGTCCCGGTGCTGCTGCTCCGTGCCGATGTGGTCGGCGAGGTCGGTCAGGGTGCGGGCGGTGTGGCTGGCCACGGTGCCATCGGCGGGGCCGCTCACGCGGGAGTAGCTGGGCTGGGGGCCGTCGTCTCGTAGGAGGGCGTCCTCGGCGGCGAGTAGGGCGCGCGCGGCCAAGGGGTTCTCGTTGACCGCGGCGTAGGCGCGGGCGTGCGTGATGTGGAGGAGCGCTTCGGTCTGGCCGTCGACGTGGCCGAGACCTGTGCGGAGGGCGCCTTCGACGAGGTCGACGCAGTGGTGGGGCTGTTTGAGGCTGAGGGCCTGGTGGGCGAGGGCGCGCATCATCCAGGCGGCGTGGCCCTGGGGGTCGGCTTCGCAGGCGAGCTTGTAGCCGACCTGGTAGTAGCGCTGGGCGGCGCCTTCCTGGCCGAGGTCGTGGTGCTTCCACCCTGCGAGGTAGGCGAGTTCGGCGACGGCGCCGAAGGCGGCCCGGCGTAAGGCTTCATTGGGGAAGCGTCCGCGCAGCATGGGGGCGGCGGTGTCGGCGAGGTACGCGGTGACGGTGGTCAGTCCGTGCCCGCCGCCGAGGCGCTCGTCGGCGGCGCTGAAGGCCGCCGTGATCTGCCGTACGACGTCCACGTCCTCTGCCCCGACCAAGGACGTGCCGGCGCGGGCGCGGAGCATGCGGGCGGTGGCTTCGTGGTCGTATCCGAGCGGCATGGCGACGCCGGCGGTGGTGAAGGCCGCGATGGCGAGGAAGCGACGGCGCTCGACGTCGGCGCGGCCCAGGTCGGTGGCGGCAAGGACGGGGTCGGATTCCGCCGGCGCTTCGTCATCGCTGGCCTGGAGGCCGATCTCGGTCTGGGTGACCGTGCGCCCCGCTCGGCGGGACAGTGCCTCGGTCAGGTACTGGCCTACCCGGCCCGACGGGACGCGGGTGCCGTTCGCCCAGTGCGAGATGGCCGACTTGTTGGTCTGGAGGATCTCGCCGTTCTCGGCGGCGATGCGCCGCACGTCTCGGGCGAGGGCCTCGTAGGTGCAGTCGACCGCCGCGATGACGTCGCGCAGACGGGAGTTGGGTTCTCGCTGCGCCGTCACGATCGCCTCCGTCCTGGAGCTGTAAACCGCGTATACCGCTTCAACTGCCTTCCACCGTACCCACTGAGCGTGACCACCGGTTCACTTGTCAGCAGCCGCCCGGAACGGCGCGACCGTGATCCAGGCTCCCCCTTGGTCCAGGCGGCACCCCGAAGTTCCGTACGCCCACACCAGGCTCGGGCATTCCTGTGCCCGAGACCGGCCAATCAGAGACGGAGACACGGTGACCACCATCAACACCACGGCCATCACGGTCGAGCTGCCCGAGGCGTTCGACCCACGCTGGAGCCGCCTGCCCGGCATCCAGGTCGACGGCCGACGCATCACGATCGACCCGGCCGAGTACTTCTTCCGCTTCGAGTCCAACACCTGGCTCGTCGCCGACTGGGAGCTGGTCAAGGCCCAGCTCCTCGACGTGGACGAGACGACCGAGAGCGCGGTCGAGCAGCTCGCGCTCGACTTCATCAAGCAGCACAGCGACTCCACCTCCGACGCCGCCCGCGTCGTGGCCACCGCGTACGAGGTGTACGCCTACCTGTTCCGCGACGAGCACCTGGCCGGCCTCGGCCTGCCGCAGATCACCGCCGACCACCTGCGGATGCTGCGCGAGGCCGCCACGCTCATGGCACTCAACAAGGTCGAGCTCGACGGGCACATCTCCAACGTCGGCCCGTGCTGGTTCTTCCCCGCCGCCACCTCCGTCGTCTTCGACCTGGACGACGAGACGGGCGGGATGCTCGACGAGGTCTACCACGGCGGCTGGTTCAACGAGCACCGCCGCATCAAGTCCATCAAGGCCCACGCCGCCCTCGGCGGCCGGCTCGTGCACGGCTGCCAGTCCGTGCCGGACCAGTCCGGCGGCGTGGTCGCGCCCTACGGTGCCTCGATGGCGAACTTCCGCGACGACCTCGCGGCCTTCAAGGCGGGCTGGATCGAGCAGGTCTACGCCCACCGCGTGAACCCCGCCGCGTAACCACCACCCGATCAGGCTCCGGGGCGGGCCGGCATCCCTCGCCCGCCCCGGACGCCACCACCCCTCCCCGGAGCCCTCACGTGACCACGAACCCCAGCGCCGAACTCCTCGACAACCTGCTCACCGCGACCGGCCAGACCACTGCCGTACGGGAGGAGGTACGCGTGTGGTCCATGTCCGGCGTCGAGCGCGTGACCTTCCCCGACGGCTCCACCGCCATCTTCAAGTACGCCAAGAAGCCCTTCGACAGCGAGGACCAGGCCCTCCGCCTGGCCCACACCCTCGGCGTCCCCGTCCCCCAGGTCCACGCCTCCGCAGTCCTGGACGGCTGGCTCGGCATGCTCCTGGAGGACCTCGGACCGTCCGTCCGCGAGGCCGACGACCTCGACGGCGTCGCCGCGGCCGTGGTCCTGCACGGCACCCGTACGGCTCCGCCCCTGCTCCTCCTCGACCAGGAGCAGCTGCGCACGCTGCCGACCCGGGCGCTGGAGCATCTCGAACTGCTCCGCAAGAACGGTCGGTGGCAGGACGCCGACGACGTCAAGGACGCGCTCGACCAGGTCGCCCAGGCCGCCGAGGCCCGCTCGGCCGGAGCGACGCTGGAACCGTTCGGCTGGGTGCACTCCGAGTTCCACCCCACCAGCCTTCACATCGGCGAGCGTGGCTGGCGGCTGCTCGACTTCGCCCGCGCCTTCACCGGCCCCGGCCTGCTCGACCTCGCCAGCTGGCACGGGACCATCGAGCCTCCGCACCCCGTACGCCTGCGCGTCTTCCTGGAGCAGTACGTCACCGCCGGCGGCACCCCCGACGCCCTCGCCCCGCGCGGCGGGCTCACCGCCGAGAACTGGGCCCTGGGCTGGCACCGCATGTGGGCCGTCGAGTGGTTCCTGGAGCAGGCCGTCCGCTGGATCGACGACCCGGCCACCGACCCCGCCTACCTCAAGGCCGTCCGCCGCCACCTCACCGATGTCCTTCACCTCCTGGGGATCTGACGTGCTCGCCCAGGCATCCCCCTGGCACGTCCACGCCGCCCAGCGCACCGCCGCAAGACTCGCCGAACCCCTCTCCGTACCCGCCCGGATGGAATGGACCACGAGGCCCGGCCAAGGGCCCGGAGCCGACGTCCTCGGCCCCGACCTGCGCGGCAAGCGACTCCTGGAGCTCGGCTGCGGCCCCGGCCACAACGCCGCCCACCTCGCCGCCCGCCACGGCGCCCACGTCACCGGCGTCGACCTGGTCGGCCTGCAAGTCCGCCGCGCCCGCTCCCACTACGGACGGTTGAACAACCTCACCTTCGTCGCCGGCCACGCCCTGCACTACCTGCACGCCCCCGACGAGTACGAGCAGTTCGACGCGATCTACTCCGTCTTCGGCGCCGTCGGCCTGGTCGCCCCTGAACTCCTGCTGCCGACCATCGCCCAATGCCTCACGCCCGGACGAGTTCTCGCCTTCTCCATCCCCCACCCGCAGCGCGGCGGCCGGAGCCCCTCGGGCGACGACCGGCCCCGCCGCGACCACGTCACCCTTCCCGACCGCACCCGGCTCCCCATCGCCCGATGGGAGTTCTCCACGGACCGGTGGGAGAAGCACCTCAGCCAGGCTGGCTTCTGGCTCACCTCGGCCCAGGAGTTCCACGACCCCCGCATGGGCCACTGGCCCACCACCCTGCTGATCCGCGCCCGCAAGCTCTGACCAGCCATTCGCCCCGGCTTCCCGGAGGAACCGATGCGCCCGCCCTACCTGCTCCTCAACATCGACGGCGTCCTTATCCCCTTCCCCGACGAGCACGGCTCGACCCCGGCCACCCACACCCGCCACGACGTCGTCCCCACCGGCCGGAGCGCCGACGCCCCGGTCACCGTCTGGCTCAACCCCGACCACGGCCGCCTGCTCATGGACATCATCCGCACCGGCCTGGTCACCCCCGTCTGGTGCACCAGCTGGCGGCAGGACGCCGCCACGCTCATCGGACCCCTCCTGGGCCTCACGAACCTGCCGTACATCGACCTGCCGCGCCCCCGCATCACCACCAGCCACCCCAACGGCTACCTCTGGAAACGCGACCACGTCGACGACTGGCTGGGCGACGCCCCCGTCGTCTGGATCGACGACGACTTCACCGATCTCGACCACGTCTGGGCCATGGAACGCACTGCCAAGGGAATGCCGACCCTCCTCGTACAGCCCGACCCGCACCAAGGGCTGCAGCCCGAGCACCTGGCCGACCTCACGACGTGGGGACTGCAGGTGCCCGCGGCTCACGCCGCCTGACGGCTGATGTCCTCACCGCCACGAGCGGTGAGGACGTCAGGATGCACTGCGGGGCCTCCGTACGGAACAAAAAGGCCGTCCGACCCGCTGCGGAGCGGGTCGGACGGCCTTTTGCCGGACGCATTAGACGTTGAAGCGGAACTCCACCACGTCCCCGTCCTGCATCACGTACTCCTTGCCCTCCATCCGCGCCTTGCCCGCCGCGCGGGCGTCGGCGACCGAGCCCGTTTCGACGAGGTCGGTGAAGGAGATGACCTCGGCCTTGATGAAGCCCTTCTGGAAGTCGGTGTGGATGACGCCGGCCGCCTCGGGGGCCGTGGCGCCCTTCTTGATCGTCCAGGCGCGGGATTCCTTGGGGCCGGCCGTCAGGTAGGTCTGGAGGCCGAGGGTGTCGAAGCCGACGCGGGCGAGGGTGGCGAGGCCGGGCTCCTCGGCGCCGACGGACTGGAGGAGCTCCATGGCGTCCTCCTCGTCCAGCTCCGCCAGGTCCTGCTCCAGCTTGGCGTTCAGGAAGATCGCCTCCGCCGGGGCGACCAGGGCGCTCTGCTCCGCCTTGAAGGCGTCGTCCGTCAGCTCGTCCTCGTCCACGTTGAAGACGTAGAGGAACGGCTTCGTCGTCAGCAGGTGCAGGTCGTGGAGGAGCTCCGCCTTCTCCGAGCCCTGGACGATGCCCTGCGAGAAGAGGGTGTCGCCCTTCTCCAGGATCGCCTGGGCGGCCTCGACGGCAGCGACCTTGGGTGCCGTGTCCTTCTTGATCCGCATCTCCTTCTGGAGGCGCGGCAGGACCTTCTCGATCGTCTGGAGGTCCGCGAGGATCAGCTCCGTGTTGATCGTCTCGATGTCGTCCTTCGGCGAGACCTTGCCGTCGACGTGCACGACGTTCTCGTCCTTGAAGGCGCGGATGACCTGGCAGATCGCGTCCGACTCGCGGATGTTCGCGAGGAACTTGTTGCCCAGTCCCTCGCCCTCGCTCGCGCCGCGCACGATGCCCGCGATGTCGACGAAGTCGACCGTCGCCGGGAGCACGCGCTGCGAGCCGAAGATCTCCGCCAGCTTGGTCAGCCGGGCGTCCGGGACGCCGACGACGCCGACGTTGGGCTCGATCGTGGCGAACGGGTAGTTGGCCGCCAGCACGTCGTTCTTGGTCAGGGCGTTGAACAGGGTCGACTTGCCGACATTCGGCAGACCGACGATTCCGATCGTGAGCGACACGGTGGCGACTTCCTGAAGTGTGGATGGTGGGCCGATCCCCCAGTTTACGGGCGGGGCGAACCGGCCAGTGACGCCCGCCTTCGGTCGTTCTCGGGGGCAAGGTCACCCAAAGGGCGTGTCCCGGACCCGGTTCCCGCCCCCTCCCGACCTACGTTGGTCGGGTGGAGCAGCACAGGACAAGTCAGCCCCAGGGGCGCCGACGGCCGAAAACGTCCGGTTCGCCGGCCGCCGCCCCGCCGCCCGCCGCGCCCTCCGGACCCCTCGTGGAGGGCGCCGCCGTGTACCGCGTGACCGGCAGAGCCCCCCGTACCCCCGGCGGCGCCCGCGTCGAGCGGGCCCCGGCGCCGGGCGCTCCCGGACGTGCCCCCGGCCGCGCCCCGGGGTCCGCCCCCGGCCGGCGGCCCGGCGGCCGGCCCGTGCCCCCCGTCGTCCTCGCCCTGCGGCGGCTGCCCGCGCCCCGCCTCACCGGGCTCGGCGCCGGGCTCTTCGCCTCCGCCGTCATGCTGACGGTCGGCTTCCTCGACCTGCTGCTCCTGGACGGCTCCCCCGCCGCCTACGGGCTGCTGTTCCTGCCGGTCAGCGCCCTGACTGCGCTCTGGGTCCGTACCGCCGACCTGGTCACCGCCCCCATCTCCGTCCCCATCGCCTTCGCCGTCGGCGTCCTGCCCATCGCGGGCGGCACGGGCGGCCTCGGCGGCCAGGCCATGGCCGTCGTGACCGCCCTCGCCGTGCACGCCGGGTGGCTGTACGGCGGCACCCTGGTCGCCGGCGTCATCGCCAGCGTCCGGAAGGTGCGGGACATGGGGCGGCGACAGCGGCGCGCCCGGACCGCCACCGGGACCACCGGGACCACCGGAACCGTCAAGTCCACCGGGACCACCGCGGCCGTCACCCCCGTCGCCCCCGTCGCCAAGAGCACGAAGAGCGCCAAGGCCGCCAAGGCCCGGTGAGCCGCCGGGGCCGCGGCGAGCCCCCGCGCCCCTACGCCCTTCCTGCCGCCGCCATCGCTGCCCCCACGATCCCCGCGTTGTTCTCCAGCTCCGCCGGGACGATCTCCGCGCGGATGCCCTCGATCAGCGGCAGGAACTTGTCCGCCTTGCGGCTGACGCCGCCGCCGATGATGAAGAGCTCCGGCGAGAACAGCATCTCCACGTGCGCGAGGTACTTCTGGACCCGCTTGGTCGCCCAGTGCTCCCAGCTGAGGTCCTCGTCCTCCTTGGCCTTCGTCGAGGCCCGCTTCTCCGCGTCGTGGCCCTTGAGCTCCAGGTGCCCCAGCTCCGTGTTCGGGACGAGCCGGCCGTCCACGAAGAGGGCCGAGCCGATGCCCGTGCCCAGGGTCAGCACGATCACCGTGCCCTTGCGGCCCCGGCCCGCGCCGAAGGTCATCTCCGCGATCCCGGCCGCGTCCGCGTCGTTCAGGACGGTCACCGGAAGGCCCCCGACGCGTTCGCCGATGAGCGCGCCCGCGTCGACGTCGATCCAGGACTTGTCCACGTTCGCGGCGGTACGGATCGTGGAGCCCGTCACCACGCCGGGGAAGGTCACCCCCACCGGGCCGGTCCAGCCGAAGTGCGCCACGACCTCCGCGACGCAGCCCGCCACACCGTCGGGTGTGGCGGGCTGCGGGGTCAGTACCTTGTGGCGCTCCTCGGCGAGCGCGCCGCGCTCCAGGTCCACGGGAGCGCCCTTGATGCCCGAGCCGCCGATGTCCACTCCGAAGACGTTCATGGACCCACCGTAAGGGCTGGGGCGGCCCGTTACTCCCCGACCGGGTCGGCGCGCGACCGGCCGGCCGGCCTACTTCTCGGCCGGGTCGCCCGCGCCGAGGCGCTCCGCCACCGCCCGCAGGTCCTTGTCGCGGAGCTCCTTGGGGAGCGAGAAGGTCAGGGACTCGTCGGCCGTCTTGACGATCTCGACGTCCGCGTAGCCGCGCTCGGCCAGCCACTCCAGGACCTCCTGCACCAGGACGTCCGGGACGGAGGCGCCGGAGGAGAGGCCGACGCTGGTCACGCCCTCCAGCCAGGCCTCGTCGATCTCGCTCGCGAAGTCCACGAGGTACGCGGCGGGCACGCCGGCCTGCTTGGCGACCTCGACCATGCGGATCGAGTTCGAGGAGTTCTTCGAGCCGACGACGATCACCAGGTCGGCCTGCCCGGCCAGCTCCTTGATCGCGGTCTGGCGGTTCTGCGTGGCGTAGCAGATGTCGTCGGACGGCGGGGAGATCAGCTGCGGGAACTTCTCCTTCAGCGCGTCGACCGTCTCCATCGTCTCGCTCACCGACAGCGTGGTCTGGGAGAGCCAGACGACCCGGGAGGGGTCGCGGACCTCGACCTTGGCGACGTCCTCGGGGCCGTCGACCAGCTGGATGTGGTCGGGGGCCTCGCCGGAGGTGCCGATGACCTCCTCGTGGCCCTCGTGGCCGATGAGGAGGATGTCGAAGTCCTCCTTGGCGAAGCGGACGGCCTCCTTGTGGACCTTGGTGACCAGCGGGCAGGTGGCGTCGATGGTCGCGAGCCGGCCCTGGCGGGCCTCCTCGTGGACGGTCGGGGCGACGCCGTGCGCGGAGAACATCACGATGTTGCCCGGCGGCACCTCGGTCGCCTGGTCGACGAAGATCGCGCCCTTCCGCTCCAGGGTCTGGACGACGTACTTGTTGTGGACGATCTCGTGCCGGACGTAGATCGGGGCCCCGTACTGCTCCAGGGCCTTCTCCACCGCGATCACGGCACGGTCCACGCCCGCGCAGTAGCCGCGGGGAGCGGCGAGCAGGACACGCTTCGGGCGGTTCGTCGCGGAGGCGGAATCGGGCGTCGGCGCGGGCGTTGCAGTCATGCGTCCCATCGTAAGGCCGCGTCCCCGCGCGCCCGCGTCGGCGGGCGCCCCGGACGGGCTCCGCGCCCCCCGTCTCCGCCACGTCCCCGTCTCCGCCACGTCCCCGTATCCGCCACGCCCCCCGTCTCCGCCACGGCCGCGTCGCTCAGCGGTTCGGCCGCCGTCGTGGCCGAAACTGACCCCATGGCCGAGGAATCGCAGGTGGCGGCGGGCGGGAACGGCGACGGTGGCGGCGGCGGTAACGGTGGTGGTGGCGGTACGGACCACACGGGGCTCCGTCGGAACCTCGGGTTCCGCGACCTGGTCGTCTACGGACTGCTCTTCATCGCGCCCATGGCGCCGGTCGGCGTCTTCGGGACGCTCGACGCCAAGTCGCACGGCGCGGTCGCGCTCGTGTACGTGGTGGCGACGGTCGCCATGGCGTTCACGGCGTTCAGCTACGCCCAGATGGTGCGGGTCGCCCCGCAGGCCGGTTCCGTCTTCACGTACGCCCGCAAGGGCCTCGGGGAGGGGCCGGGCTTCGTCGCCGGGTGGATGGCGATGCTCGACTACCTGCTGATCCCCGCCGTCGCCTACCTCTTCGCGGGCATCGCCATGGAGGCGCTGGTCCCGGCGGTCGACCGGTGGGTGTGGACCGGGATCGCGGTGGTCCTCACCACCCTGCTCAACCTGTGGGGCGTCCGGGCGGCGGCCCGCGTCGGCTTCGCCGTGCTCGCGATGGAGATCGCCGTCCTGCTCGTCTTCGTCGTGTCGGCCGTGGTGGTGCTCGTACGGGACGGGGCGCAGCGCGACTGGTGGTCGCCGCTGACCGGCGACGCGTCGTTCTCGCTCGCGGCGGTGTTCGGCGCGGTCTCGGTCGCCGTCCTCTCCTACCTGGGCTTCGACGCGATCGCCTCCTTCGCGGAGGAGGTCACGGGCGGCTCGGCGAAGGTGGCGCGGGCGCTGCTCTTCTGCCTGGCGCTCGCGGGCGTGCTCTTCGTGGCGCAGACCTGGCTGGTGGCGCTGCTCGAACCGGTCTCCTCGGCCGAGCTCGCCGCCGACCCCGGCAAGCAGGGGTCCGCCTTCTACGACGCCGTGGACGCCTCGGTCGGAGACTGGCTGCACGACCTGGTGGCCGCCTCCAAGGCGATCGGCGCGGCCTTCGCGGCGCTGGCGGGGCAGGCGGCTGGCGGGCGGCTGCTCTTCGCGATGGGCCGCGACCGGCGGCTGCCGCACCTGCTGGCCCGCACGGACGGGGGCGTGCCGCGCGTGGCGCTGCTGGTGTCGGCCACGGTGACGATGGTCGCGGCGGTGTGGGCGGCCCGGCGGGACGACGGCCTCGACCACCTGGTGTCGGTGGTCGACGTCGGCGCGCTCACGGCCTTCGTCCTGCTGCACGCGAGCGTGGTGGGCTGGTTCGCCGTACGGAGGGCGGAGGGGCCGCCGCACGTGCTGAAGCACGTGGTGGCGCCGGTCGTCGGCGCCGCGATCCTGGTCGCGGTGATCGTCGAGGCCTCGGCGGCGGCCCAGGTGGTGGGCGTGGTGTGGCTGGGCGTCGGCCTGGTGGTCCTGGCCGTCCAGGGGGCTTCGCGGACGCGGTGAGCACGCAGGGGGCACACGGGACCCCGCCCCGCCCCGTACAGCCGCCCCGTACGGCCGTCCCGCCCCCGTCCGCCGTCCTGACGTTGTCGTACCGCGCCGTTACGCTCGGTCCATGGCTCTGACTACGTCCGCCGAAACGCCGCTTCCCGTCGGTGAGGTCTCCCGGATGATCGGGGGCTGGATCGACCGGCTCGGGGCCGCCTGGGTCGAGGGGCAGATCACGCAGCTGTCGCGGCGCCCCGGCGCCGGGGTCGTCTTCCTGACGCTCCGGGACCCCTCGCACGACGTCTCCGTCGGCGTCACCTGCTACCGGCAGGTCTTCGACGCGGTCGCGGACGTCGTGTCGGAGGGGGCCAGGGTCGTCGTGCACGCCAAGCCCGAGTGGTACGCGCCGCGCGGGCAGCTGTCGCTGCGGGCCGCCGAGATCAAGCCGGTCGGGATCGGGGAGCTGCTCGCCCGGCTCGAACAGCTGAAGCGGTCCCTGGCGGCCGAGGGGCTGTTCGCGCTCGACCGGAAGAAGCCGCTGCCGTTCCTGCCGCGCCGGATCGGCCTGGTCTGCGGTCGCGCGTCGGCGGCCGAGCGGGACGTCCTGGAGAACGCGCGGCGCCGCTGGCCCGCCGTCGCCTTCGAGGTGCGGAACGTCGCGGTGCAGGGCGTGAAGGCGGTCCCGCAGGTCGTCCAGGCCGTCCGGGAGCTCGACGCGGACGGGGACGTCGACGTGATCATCGTGGCCCGGGGCGGCGGCAGCGTCGAGGACCTGCTGCCGTTCTCGGACGAGCAGCTCGTCCGGACCGTGGCCGACTGCCGTACGCCGGTGGTCTCCGCGATCGGGCACGAGCCGGACTCGCCCCTGCTCGACCTGGTGGCCGATCTGCGCGCCTCGACGCCGACGGACGCGGCCAAGAAGGTCGTCCCGGACGTCGGGGAGGAGCTGGAGCGGGTGCGCGGCCTGCGCGACCGGGCGCTGCGGACCGTGCAGGGGCTCCTGGACCGGGAGGAGCGCGGCCTGGCGCACGCGCTGGCCCGGCCCGTCATGGAGCAGCCGCTGCGGATGGTCGAGGTCCGCGAGGACGAGGTGTCCGCGCTGCTCGCCCGGAGCCGGCGGGTCCTCGGCCACCTCCTCGACCGGGCCGACTCGGAGCTCTCGCACACCCGGGCGCGGGTCCGGGCGCTGTCGCCCGCGGCGACGCTCGACCGGGGGTACGCGGTGCTCCAGCGGGCGGACGGCACGGTGGTCCGCTCCCCGGAGGAGGTCGCCGGGAACGAGGAGCTGCGGGCCCGGGTCGCGGAGGGCGACTTCGCGGTACGGCGCGTGGCGGACTCCGGCTGAGCGGCCGCGGCCCCCTCTTCATCCACCAGCACATCGACGGAAGGACGCACATGGCAACGGGCACGGGCAGGGACACGAAGGACACGGACGAGGCGGCGCTCGGCTACGAGCAGGCGCGGGACGAGCTGATCGAGGTCGTCCGGCGGCTCGAAGCGGGCGGGACCACCCTGGAGGACTCCCTCGCTCTCTGGGAGCGCGGCGAGGAGCTGGCGAAGGTCTGCCGGCTCCGCCTGGAGGGCGCCCGGGCCCGCCTGGACGCGGCGCTGGCGGCGGACGCGGACGGCGAGGACGGCACCGGCGACGGGGAGTGACCCGAGGGGACGCGGACGGCAGCGGCGGACGGCACCCGGCACCCGGCACCCGGCACCCGGCGGTGGCCTTTCCGGCCGCACCCGCCCTGGCGTAGACTCACGAGTGAACCGGATCACTATCCGGATTGGATAGTTGAACTTTCACCAATCATGGGCGTACTGTCGGGGACGTCGCTCGAACTTTGTACGAGCAACCCCCACCTTGTGCAGTTTTGTGCAGTCCGGAAGGTACGCAGCATGTCTCTCGCCCTTGACCCCGCCGCCCAGGACCTCCTCTTCCGCGAGGCCCGCACCGCCAACACGTTCACCGACGAGCCGGTGACCGACGAGCAGGTCCAGGCGATCTACGACCTGGTGAAGTACGGCCCCACCGCCTTCAACCAGACCCCGCTGCGCATCACCCTGGTCCGCTCCCCCGAGGCCCGCGAGCGCCTGGTCAAGCACATGGCCGAGGGCAACCGTCCCAAGACCGCCACCGCGCCGCTCGTCGCGATCCTCTCCGCCGACAACGAGTTCCACGAGGAACTCCCGGCGCTGCTCCCGCACTTCCCGCAGGCCAAGGACATGTTCTTCGCCGAGCGCCCGGTCCGCGAGCAGTCCGCCCTGCTGAACGCCGCCCTCCAGGCCGCGTACTTCATCGTCGGCGTCCGCGCCGCCGGCCTGGCCGCCGGCCCGATGACCGGCCTGGACTTCGCCGGCGTCCAGAAGGAGTTCCTCGACGCCGACCACACCCCGCTGATGGTCGTCAACATCGGCAAGCCGGGCGAGGACGCCTGGTTCCCGCGCTCCCCGCGCCTCTCCTTCGACGAGGTCGTCACCACCGTCTGAGACCGGTGACCACGGCCCGTATGGGCACGGCGAAGGGCCCCGCACTCCACGAGTGCGGGGCCCTTTCCGTACGCCGCGCGCCGTAACGCCGTGCGCCGTACGTCCTCGCGTACCGCTCAGACCTTCTGCGACCGGAGCGAGCCCGCCATCTCGGCCAGCCGCTCGAAGGACGCCGTGCCGGTCACCACGGTCGTCGCGCCGCCCTCCGTCCGCACGAGCGCGTCGTACTTCGGGCCCTCCCAGCGCTGCCAGACCTGGCCGGCCACCGTCTGGGTCTTCCCGGTGTCCTTCGCCTTCTGCGTCACCTTGGGCACGAACGTGCCCGGCTCCGCCGTCGACTGGTGGACGGCCACGTACTGCGTGTCCGGGGAGAGGAAGCCGAGCTGCCAGGCGTCGGCGTTCTCGCGCTTGTACGAGACGACCGTCGCCTTCCAGCCGTCTTCGAGGCCCTCGGGGGCCAGCACCGGGTACGGCGCCGCCCGCTGGGCCGTCAGGAGCTCGACCCGGTAGTCCTTCGCCTTCACCGGGTCCGCGTGCTCGTCGTGCGGGATGAAGAGATACATCACGCCCGCGGCGACCATGATCACACCGAGGGACTGGAACATCCCGCGTACCGTCTGCCTGCCTCGCATACCTGCCACGCCCCCCATGGTCGCATCACGGTCCCGCGCTCATACGTGGGCCCCTCTGCTCAATTTGTCGACCTGACGATAGAGTCGCAGCACCCTCTTATTTTCCGGCCGTCGCCGTACAGAAAGGTGCGCAACGATGACCGAGCACACCCTCCCGCCCGAACTGGAGGTCTCTCCCGAGGCCCCCGACCGCAACCTCGCCCTCGAACTGGTGCGCGTCACCGAGGCCGCCGCCATGGCCGCGGGACGCTGGGTCGGCCGGGGCGACAAGATCGGCGCGGACGGCGCGGCGGTCAACGCCATGCGGACCCTGATCTCCACCGTCTCGATGGACGGCGTCGTCGTCATCGGCGAGGGAGAGAAGGACGAAGCGCCCATGCTGTTCAACGGCGAGCGGGTCGGCGACGGCACCGGCGCCGAGGTCGACATCGCGGTCGACCCGATCGACGGCACCACCCTGAACGCCAAGGGGATGCCGAACGCGATCGCCGTCCTGGCCGCCGCCGACCGCGGCACCATGTTCGACCCGTCCGCGGTCTTCTACATGGACAAGCTGGTCACCGGCCCGGAGGCCGCCGACTTCGTCGACATCAACGCCCCCGTCTCGGTCAACATCCGCCGGGTCGCCAAGGCGAAGAACTCCTCGCCCGAGGACATCACGGTCGTCATCCTGGACCGCCCCCGTCACGAGGGCATCGTCAAGGAGATCCGCGAGACCGGAGCCCGGATCAAGTTCATCTCGGACGGCGACGTCGCCGGTTCGATCATGGCCGTCCGCGAGGGCACCGGCGTCGACATGCTCATGGGCATCGGCGGCACCCCCGAGGGCATCATCTCCGCCTGCGCCATCAAGTGTCTCGGCGGCGTGATCCAGGGCAAGCTGTGGCCGAAGGACGAGGCCGAGCGGCAGAAGGCGCTCGACGCGGGCCACGACCTGGACCGGGTCCTCTCCACGGACGACCTCGTCAGCGGCGACAACGTCTTCTTCGTCGCGACCGGCATCACGGACGGCGAGCTGCTGCGCGGCGTGCGGTACCGCGCCGAGACGGCGACCACGCAGTCCCTCGTGATGCGCTCGAAGTCCGGCACGATCCGCCAGATCGACTCCACGCACCGGCTCTCGAAGCTGCGCGCGTACAGCAAGATCGACTTCGACCGCGCCAAGTAGGGCCGGGGGCGGTCGCCCGCCCGCCGGACGGTACGAAGAGGGGCGCCCCCATGTGCGGTGGGGGCGCCCCTTCCCGTACGGGCCGGCGGAGGTCTCCGTGCCCGGCCCCGGTCCCGTCGTCCGGTCCCGGCGTCCCGGCTCCGCTCCCCCGTCAGCCCGCCTGGGCGATCCGCTCCGTCGCGGCCGCCTTCCTCAGCTCCACCTCGCGCCGCCGGCGCCGGGCGAGGACGACGCGGCGCTCGGCCGCCGTGAGCCCGCCCCACACTCCGTACGGCTCAGGCTGGAGCAGCGCGTGCTCGCGGCACTCGACCATCACGGGACAGCGCGCGCAGACCCGCTTGGCGGCCTCCTCGCGGGCGAGGCGCGCGGCCGTCGGCTCCTTGGAGGGGGCGAAGAAGAGTCCTGCCTCGTCACGGCGGCACACCGCCTCCGCGTGCCACGGGCCGCCCTCGTCCTCGCGGGCCGGGGTGCGGGGAGGGGGGACGGCGACGGCCTGGAGGGGCTGATGCGGCAGTTGCAGCACGGTCTACTCCTGACGACTGACGACGACTTCGCGAGCGAGAGGCGATGCCACGAGCCTTACCCGCTGTGCGCGCGCCTATGCACTGGGTGCCGCGCCGTTCCGCACTGCGGAGGCCCGGAGACGCATTCCGGTCACCGGCCCGGAGGGGCTCCCCGCTCGCGAACGCCCGTCAGTGGCCGAGGTGTTTGCGCAGCTTGCCCTGGAGGTCCGTGATCCACTTACCGCGCTTGGGCCGCGCCTCGACGTTCCCGAAGACCGAGTAGCCGTTGATGACGACGACCGGGGCCTGCGGGTCGACGCCCTCCAGGGTCACGACCTCGAAGTTCCCGAAGATCCCGCTGCCGTTGCCGCGCAGGCTGATGTTCTCCGGGACCCGCACCTCGACGTTGCCGAAGATGGAGGTGGCGTTGATCGTGGTCAGGCGCTGGGCGAAGATCGCCTCGGTCAGGTCGATCTCGATGTTGCCGAAGAGCGCGAAGGCGTTCGTCCGGCGGCTGACCCGCCAGCGGCCCTTGCGGGTGGTGCTGGAGAAGATCGCGACGAGGTTGTCCGGGGCGCCGTCCTGGTCGTCGGGACCGTAGGAGTACGCCGGCTCGGGCTCGGGACGGGAGGTCCGGGCGGCCGGCAGGTCGCGGACGATCGGCTCCAGCTCCCCGACCGTCTTGGCCCGGTAGACCGCGTCGATCCGGTCCGAGTGCTCCTCGGCGTCGAGCCGCCCCTCGGCCAGGGCGTCCCTGAGGATGTCGGCGATCCGGTCCCGGTCCGCGTCCGAGGCCCGCAGCGAGCCCTGCGGATCGGCGAAGGCGGGCCCCGCGGGGGCGGTCTCGGCGGGTGCGGCCGACCGCTGCGGCTGCGGCTGCTTCTCGGGTTCGGGCTGCTTTTCGAGGTCCACGGAGCCAGCCTAGCGAAACGCGATAGATCGCGACCAGGGGGCGGGGCCGGGACCTGTGGACGAGACCGGATCCGACAGGGCGCGCGACAAGTGAGCCTTACCTCACAGGACCGTCGAAACGGAGGCGTTCTACGCTGGAGGGCGCGTTGCCAACGGAGGCGGCGCCGCCGCCCGCCGAGTGAGGAATGACCGCCGTCATGCCAGAGTTTTCGTACTCCGATCTGCTCCCCCTGGGAGAGGACACCACGCCCTACCGCCTGGTGACCGCCGAAGGCGTCTCCACCTTCGAGGCCGACGGGCGTACGTTCCTCAAGGTGGAGCCCGAGGCGCTGCGGCGGCTGGCCGCCGAGGCGATCCACGACATCCAGCACTTCCTGCGCCCGGCCCACCTGGCGCAGCTGCGCCGGATCATCGACGACCCGGAGGCCTCGGGCAACGACAAGTTCGTCGCGCTCGACCTCCTGAAGAACGCGAACATCGCCGCCGCCGGCGTCCTGCCGATGTGCCAGGACACCGGCACCGCGATCGTCATGGGCAAGCGCGGCCAGAACGTGCTGACCTCCGGCCGCGACGAGGAGGCCCTGTCCAAGGGCGTCTACGACGCGTACACCAAGCTGAACCTGCGGTACTCGCAGATGGCCCCGGTGACCATGTGGGAGGAGAAGAACACCGGCTCGAACCTGCCCGCGCAGATCGAGCTGTACGCGACCGACGGCGGCGCGTACAAGTTCCTCTTCATGGCCAAGGGCGGCGGCTCCGCCAACAAGTCCTTCCTCTACCAGGAGACCAAGGCGGTCCTCAACGAGGCCTCCATGATGAAGTTCCTGGAGGAGAAGATCCGCTCGCTCGGCACGGCCGCCTGCCCGCCGTACCACCTGGCGATCGTCGTCGGCGGCACCAGCGCCGAGTTCGCGCTGAAGACCGCGAAGTACGCCTCCGCGCACTACCTGGACGAGCTGCCCACCGAGGGCTCGGCCGAGACCGGCCACGGCTTCCGCGACAAGGAGCTGGAGGAGAAGGTCTTCGAGCTGACGCAGAGGATCGGCATCGGGGCGCAGTTCGGCGGCAAGTACTTCTGCCACGACGTGCGCGTGGTGCGCCTGCCGCGCCACGGCGCCTCGCTGCCCGTCGCCATCGCCGTCTCCTGCTCGGCCGACCGCCAGGCCGTCGCGAAGATCACCGCCGAGGGCGTCTTCCTGGAGCAGCTGGAGACGGACCCGGCGCGGTTCCTGCCGGAGACCACCGACGAGCACCTCGACGAGGCCTCCGACGTGGTGCGGATCGACCTCAACCAGCCGATGGACGACATCCTCGCCGAGCTGACCAGGCACCCGGTCAAGACCCGGCTCTCGCTGACCGGCCCGCTGGTCGTGGCGCGCGACATCGCGCACGCCAAGATCAAGGAGCGCCTGGACGCGGGCGAGGAGATGCCGCAGTACCTGAAGGACCACCCGGTGTACTACGCGGGCCCGGCGAAGACCCCCGAGGGGTACGCCTCCGGCTCCTTCGGCCCGACGACGGCCGGCCGCATGGACTCGTACGTGGAGCAGTTCCAGGCGGCGGGCGGCTCGAAGGTCATGCTGGCCAAGGGCAACCGCTCGAAGCAGGTCACGGACGCGTGCGGCGCGCACGGCGGCTTCTACCTCGGCTCGATCGGCGGCCCGGCGGCGCGCCTGGCGCAGGACTGCATCAAGAAGGTCGAGGTCGTCGAGTACGAGGAGCTCGGCATGGAGGCGGTCTGGAAGATCGAGGTCGAGGACTTCCCGGCGTTCGTCGTCGTGGACGACAAGGGCAACGACTTCTTCCAGAACCCGGCCCCGGAGCCGACGTTCACGCACATCCCGGTGCGCGGTCCCGGGCTCGCCTGAGCCCTCGGCGGCACCCCCGGAGAGCCCCCGGCCTTCAGCGGCCGGGGGCTCCTCCCTTCACGCGCCCCGTTCCGCCAGGGACTTGATGCCCGCGAGGGTCTCGCCCATCCCCGTGCGCAGTTCCTCCAGGCGGGTGGCGACGATCTCCTCCTCGCGGTCCGGCCGGCGGTCGAGGGTCAGGGAGACGCCGCTGCGGGCCGGGCCGAGGCGGGCCGACTGGCGGAGCCGGGTGCCGCCGTCCTCGGGGGCGAGCTCGTAGCGCCAGGCCGCCATGGGCCTCGCCGGGTCCGGTGCCGGGCCGCCGAAGCGGCCGTCCGCGTCCGTGACGGCCCAGGCGAACACCCGCCGCTCGCCCGCGTCCTCCAGCTCGGTCACGTACGAGACGGTCCGCCACTCGCCGAGCAGCCGGTGGTGGTTGTGGCCCTCGAAGCGGGCGCCCACCCGGGGGCCGTCCGCGCCGTCGAGCCAGGCGGCGCGGCGCAGTTCGGGGCTGAAGCGAGCGGGCAGCAGGATGTCGGTCACCAGCTCCCAGACCAGCGGCACGGCCGCCCCGACGTGGATGTCGCAGTGGACGCTTGGCCCCTCGGCGTACCGCATGGCGCTCCCTCCGGTTCGGTCCTCCGATCATCGGGGGCCCCGGCCCGCGTCCACAACGGGACGCACGTCACCCCGCCGGAAGCGGTGCCACCTCTTGATGACGGGCGCTCAGAAAGTCGCTACCGACCGGTAGTCCTCCCGTCACCTACCCGTCAGTATGGGCCGTGAGCATGTCAACCACTGAGTCGGTCGACCTCTCGGGAGCCCCCCATGCCCTCCACCCCCCGCCACCGGCGCGCCGCCGCCGGTTCCACCGCCGTCCTCGCGCTCTCCGCCGCCCTCGTCGTCGGGCCCGCGCCGGCCGCGTCCGCCGCCACCGCCTCCGACCCGGACGCCCACCTGGTGTCGACCGCCGCGCTCGCGGGCGTCGACTACGCCACCTGGCGCCGGGACGTGGCGGCCGTCGTCGCCGAGGCCCGTCCGTACGTCGAGGAGCGCGCGAAGGACGCCGGGCGCGAGAAGCAGGCCCTCGTCCTCGACATCGACAACAGCTCCCTGGAGACGGACTTCCACCCGTTCTGGGAGCTGCCCACCCCGGCCATCGCGGAGGTCCGCGCCCTCGTCCGCGACGCCCACGCGCGCGGGGTGGCCGTCTTCTTCGTCACCGCGCGCCCCGGGATCATCCACTCGCTCACCGACTGGAACCTGAAGAAGGCCGGCTACCCGGTCGACGGCCTGTACGTGCGCTCGCTGCCCGACCTGTTCGCCGAGGTCGGCGCGTACAAGACGGAGAAGCGCGCGGAGATCGAGGCCAAGGGCTACACGATCATCGCGAACATCGGCAACAACACCACCGACCTCGTCGGCGGTCACGCCGAGCGCACCTTCAAGCTGCCGGACTACAACGGCAAGCTCTCCTGAGTCGGTCGCGGGGGCCGTACGCGGTTACGCTGACGATCATGCGACGTCCGATACGGCCCCTGGTCCCCGCCCTCCTCGCGGCGGGAGCGCTGCTGACCGGCTGCGGCGGTCCCGAGCCGCTCCCGGAGGTCACCCCTGGGGCCCGGCCGACGGCGGAGGCCTCCGCCGCGAAGCCCGTCGCGGCGGCCTCCCTCGGCGGGCCGGGGACGGCCTGCGCGCTGCCGGTCTCCTTCTCCCTCGCGAAGGCCTGGGAGCCGGAGGCGGTCGAGGACCCCGAGGACCCGGACTTCGCGGAGCTCACCCGGCAGGGGCCGGCCACCGTCCGCTGCGAGGTGGACGCCAAGCCGGCCGGGCACGTCGGCTTCCTGCGGGTGTGGACGGCGGGGAAGGGCCCGGCCCGGACCGCCCTCGAAGGGTTCGTGAAGGCGGAGAAGGGGAGCTCCGGGGCCTCGTACCGGGAGACGACGGCGGGCGCGCTGCCCGCCGTCGAGGTGACCTACACGGTGCGCAGCGCACTCCTCGACGAGGACAAGGAGGAGCGGGCCTTCGCCGTCGCCGTCCCCGAGGGGGTGGTCGTCGTCCACCTCGCCGGGATGGACACCGGGGAGCACCGCGCGATGCTCCCGGCGTACGAGCTGGCCCGCACGACGCTGAAGCTCCGCTGAGCCGTGGCCCCCGTCCCGCACCGGACGGGGGCCACGGCGTTCCCGGCGGGGTACGGGCTACGCGAACTCCTGGTACTACGCGAACTTCTGCTGCGCGGAGCCGTCGCAGGCCCGGAGCCTGATCTGCTCCTTCGCCGCGCCCTGGGTGAGGCACATGCCGGTCGCGGCGGCGGGCCGGAGGGTGGCGCCGTCGCGGACGAACTTCTGGTTCGCGCCGCCGTGGCAGTTCCAGAGGATCAGGCCCGTGCCGGCGCGGTACTGGAGGTCGGGCACGTCCAGGCAGCGGTCCTGGGTGAGGCCGGTGTGGACGGTCTTCCGGGCGGAGTCGTACCACCAGGTCTGGTTGCGGCCGTCGTGGCAGTCCCAGCCGAGGACCCGGGTGCCGTTGGCGCTGGTGGCGGCGTCGGCGTCCAGGCAGTTGCCGGTCGCCTGGTTCTTCAGCGGCCGGTAGGCGTCGTCCCAGGCGAGCGGGAAGAGGGTGGGCTTCCCGGTGGAGTCGACGTCGGCGCAGCTCGCCTCGCGGAGGCCGGAGGCGTAGAGCTGGGTGAGGCAGGACGCGAAGGCGGCGTGCCCGCGCGCGTTGGGGTGGAAGGACTGCCGGACCGAGTTCTCGTCCGGGAGGCCGGGCTTGGAGAGGTCGATGTAGAGGCCCCGGGCCCAGGGGTCCTCCATGCAGACCTCGTGGCCGTGGAAGAGGCGGGAGTTGTCGAGGTAGGTGGCGCCGGTGGACGCGGCGGCCCTCCGCATCCCGCGCTCGAAGGCGGGGACGGCGGTGTCGCGGCCCCAGACGGTGTCGGAGTCGTAGCCCAGGCCGCCGCAGACCAGCTTGCCGGGGAAGTTCGGGTTGTCGCGGAAGTCGGGGCCGATCGGGCTCGGGTAGCCCATGAGGACGAGCTTGTAGTCGCCGTCGGCGTATCCGGCGTCGCGCATGACGGTCCTGAGGTCGCGGACGGTCTGCTCGACCTTGGGGACGAGTCCGTCGACGCGGGCCTGCCAGCCGGGGGCGTACTTGGGCTCGCAGGCGCCCTGGCTGAGCAGGTAGCGGGTGACGCAGTCGGTCATGACCGGGCCGAACTGGAGGTCGTCGTTGGCCCCGGCGACGAGCAGGACCATCTTGATCCGGGTGTTGCGGGCCTTGATCGCGAGGTTGTCGCTCTGGACGAGTTCGTCGGCGTACTGCCTGGATCCGCCGATCTTGATGTTTCCGCTGTACGCGCCGGAGCAGGACACGTTGAACGTGAGGTCCGCGGGGATCCCGGTGCGGTGGACGGCGGCGTCGGGCGAGCGGTGGCACCAGTTGGCGGGACCGTTGGTGGGGGGTTCGTAGGTGCCGACGCCCTCGCCGGAGATCTCGCTGTCGCCGAGCGAGATCAGGCCGCTCTTGCGCTGGTCGAGCGGGCGCTCCTCGGGGCTTCCGTAGATCTTGACGGCCTCGGCCGCCCGGATGGACTCCAGGGCCGGGGGCAGGGGTACGGAGGTGGCGGCGGCCCTCGTACGTGCGGTCGTGTCTGCCGCGCCGGCGGGGGCGGCGGCCGCGATCATCGTTCCGAGGACCGCCGCGGCCGTGGCGACGGCGGCGACGGGCCGGCGGAATCTGTACCTGGTGCGCGTCATTGCGCCTCCTGGAAGTGGGGTTACCCACGGTTTTTACTGGCCGGTACGCGCCTTGGGAATACATCGAACAAGACAAGTGCTCAACTTTTGCGGGAGGTTGAAGAAGATGAACGACAGCGAGCGGGCCGGGGACTTCCGGATCGAGCACGACTCCATGGGCGAGGTGCGGGTCCCCGCGCACGCCAAGTGGCGGGCCCAGACCCAGCGGGCGGTGGAGAACTTCCCGATCTCGGGCCAGCGCCTGGAGCGCGCCCACATCGAGGCCCTGGCCCGGATCAAGGCGGCCGCCGCCAAGGTCAACGCCCGGCTCGGGGTGATCGACCAGGACCGCGCGGAGGCGATCGTCTCGGCGGCGGAGGAGGTCGCGGAGGGGCGCTGGGACGCGCACTTCCCGGTGGACGTCTTCCAGACCGGCTCGGGCACCTCGTCCAACATGAACACCAACGAGGTGATCGCCACCCTCGCCACCGAGCGGCTGCCGGAGGGCCGGGAGGTGCACCCCAACGACCACGTGAACGCCTCGCAGTCCTCCAACGACGTCTTCCCGTCCTCCATCCACATCGCGGCGACCGGCGCCGTCGCCCACGACCTGGTCCCCGCCCTGGAGCACCTGGCCGCCTCCCTGGAGCGAAAATCGGCCGAATTCGCGAAGGTCGTGAAGTCCGGCCGCACGCATCTGATGGACGCCACCCCGGTCACCCTCGGCCAGGAGTTCGGCGGCTACGCGGCGCAGGTCAGGTACGGGGTCGAGCGGCTGCGCGGCGCGCTCCTCCGGCTCGCCGAACTCCCCCTCGGCGGAACGGCGGTGGGCACCGGCATCAACACCCCGGCCGGCTTCTCGGCGGCCGTCATCGCGGAGGTCGCCCGGACCACCGGACTGCCGCTGACCGAGGCCCGCGACCACTTCGAGGCGCAGGGCGCCCGCGACGGCCTGGTGGAGACGTCCGGACAGCTCAGGACCATCGCCGTCTCCCTCACCAAGATCGCCAACGATCTGCGCTGGATGGCCAGCGGGCCGCGCACGGGCCTCGCCGAGATCAACCTCCCCGACCTCCAGCCCGGCTCCTCGATCATGCCGGGCAAGGTGAACCCGGTGATCCCCGAGGCGGTCCTGATGGTCGCCGCGCAGGTGACCGGAAACGACACCACGGTGGCGGTGGCGGGCGCGGCCGGGAACTTCGAGCTCAACGTGATGCTGCCGGTGATGGCCAAGAACCTGCTGGAATCCGTACGGCTTCTGGCCAACGCCTCCCGGCTGCTCGCGGACCGCACGGTCGACGGGATCACGGCCAACGTCGAGCGCGCCCGCGAGTACGCCGAGTCCTCGCCGTCCGTGGTCACCCCGCTGAACAAGTACATCGGCTACGAGGAGGCCGCGAAGGTCGCCAAGAAGTCCCTCGCGGAGCGCAAGACCATCCGCGAGGTGGTCCTGGAGTCCGGCTACGTCGAGCGGGGCGACCTCACGGTGGAACAGCTGGACGAGGCGCTGGACGTGCTGCGGATGACGCACCCGTAGGCCGGGGCCGTCCGGTTCCGTGACCCGGATCGCAGCGGCGGTGGGAACGCGCCCCTAAGATCTGCGCATGACAGGATCGGGCGGCTCCCAGCACTGGGCGCCGGGGGACCACGTCCTCTGGCGCTACCGCGGCAACGGCACCGGAGCGGTGCACATCTGCCGGCCGGTGACGGTCGTCCGGGACACGCCCGAGCTGCTCGCGGTCTGGATGGCGCCCGGCACCGAGTGCGTCCGGCCCGTGCTCGCCGACGGCACCCCCGTCCACGACGAGCCGCTCGCCACCCGCTACACCGCTCCCCGCACCACCGAGCGGGCCCGCTGGGCCGGCAGCGGGGTGCTGAAGCTGGCCCGGCCCGGCGAGCCGTGGTCGGTGTGGCTGTTCTGGGAGCGCGGCTGGCGCTTCCGCAGCTGGTACGTGAACCTGGAGGAGCCCCGGACCCGCTGGTCCGGCGGCGTCGACTCCGAGGACCACTTCCTCGACATCTCCGTCTACCCCGACCGCAGCTGGCTGTGGCGGGACGAGGACGAGTTCGCGCAGGCCCAGCGGTCCGGGCTGATGGGTCCGGAGCAGGCGGCGGAGGTGCGGGCCGCCGGGCGGCGGGCGGTGGAGCTGATCCGGGCGTGGGGCGCACCGTTCGCGGACGGCTGGGAGCACTGGCGGCCGGATCCGGCGTGGCGGGTTCCGGAACTGCCGGCGGACTGGGACCGCACCCCGGCCCGCACCGGGCCGTGAGACCCTTGATGCACCCCCGGGGTTCAAACGTAGGATCGTCCTCCGCGCGTCGGAGAGGGACCGCACAGCACGTCAGACCTACCGAACAGTACGTCAGCGACCGAATAGCACACTGGACCTGACCGCCAGTCACCCACGAGGGGGAGAGCAGTGCCGGACGTCTGCCCGGGTGTTCCGACCCCCGTCGTCGCCGCGACTCGCGGAGCGTCCACATCCGCTGCATACGAGGGGTTTATCCCCGCCGAAGGCGCGGCATCGGCGAGAAGAGCGAGTGCATCGCACCACCGGCCCGGACGGACGGAATCCCACGCGTGACGGAGCATCCCACCTCCCACGAAGGCCGGCAGCCCCTGGCTGCCCGGCCGCAGGAACGTGCGCGACCCCGCCAGGAGGCGGCGGCCGGCCTGCCCGACGTGCCCGCCCAGCCGGGCGGGGCGGCGCCCCCCGGTACGGAGTCCCCGGCGGCGCCCGGCGCACCTTCGGCGCCCCTCGGGGCCGGTGCCCCGGGCGGCTCCGGCGCCGTGGCCGTCGCCGTCTCCCCGCAGCCGTCCGGCGGCGCCGGGGGCACCTCGGCGCGGCGGGAGGGCGAGCGGCTGCGGTTCGTCGGGGCGGCCACCCGCCGGATCGCCCGCGGCATCGACCTGGACGAGATCGTCCTCGGCCTGTGCCGGGCGACCGTGCCCACCTTCTCCGACGAGATCCTGGTCTACCTGCGCGATCCGCTGCCGGTGGGCGACGAGCGGCCGGTGGCGCCGTTCGTGCTGCGGCTGCGGCGGACGGACCGGCTGCGGTTAACGGACCCGGAGTCCGAGGAGCTCGTCCTCGTGCCCGATCCGGATCCGACCCCCGCGGCCGAACTCTGCGAGGTGCGGTCCGGCGGGGCGCTGGCCGAGGTGCTGCGCGGGGTGCGGCCGGTCTTCGGCGACTCCGCCGCCGCCCGGGAGGCGCTGTCCGAGCTGCTCGGCACCGACCATCCGCTGCCCGGCGGACTGCGGGCGATACTGGCTCCGCTGCGCGGCCGGCGCCGGGTGATCGGCGCGGCCGTGTTCCTGCGCCGCCCGGAGCGGTCCGGCTTCGAGCCGAACGACCTGCTCGTGGCGGCCCAGCTGGCCACCCACACGGCGCTCGGCATCGACAAGGCGGTCCTGTACGGCCGGGAGGCGTACATCGCGGACGAGCTCCAGCGGACGATGCTGCCGGACTCGCTGCCGCAGCCGACCGGCGTCCGGCTCGCCTCGCGCTACCTGCCGGCGGCCGAGACGGCCCGGGTCGGCGGCGACTGGTACGACGCGATCCCGCTGCCCGGCAGCCGGGTCGCCCTGGTCGTCGGGGACGTCATGGGCCACTCCATGACCTCGGCGGCGATCATGGGCCAGTTGCGCACCACCGCGCAGACCCTGGCCGGGCTCGACCTGCCGCCGCAGGAGGTCCTGCACCACCTGGACGAGCAGGCGCAGCGGCTCGGCGAGAACCGGATGGCCACCTGCATGTACGCGGTGTACGACCCGGTCTCGCACCGGATCACGGTGGCGAACGCCGGCCATCCGCCGCCGATACTGCTCCACCTGGGCGGGCGTGCGGAGGTCCTCCGGGTGCCGCCGGGCGCCCCGATCGGGGTGGGCGGGGTGGACTTCGAGGCGGTCGAGCTGGACGCCCCGGCCGGTGCCACGCTGCTGCTCTACACCGACGGCCTGGTGGAGTCGCGGCTGCGGGACGTGTGGACGGGCATCGAGCAGCTGCGGGAGCGCCTGGCGGCGACCGCGCAGCTGACCGGGCCGGACCACTCGCCGCCGCTGGAGGCGCTCTGCGACGACGTCCTGGACATGCTGGGTCCGGGCGACCGGGACGACGACATCGCGCTGCTGGCGGCCCGGTTCGACGGGATCGCGCCGAGCGACGTGGCGTACTGGTTCCTGGACCCGGAGGATGCGGCCCCGGGCCGGGCCCGGCGGCTCGCCCGGCGGGCGCTGGCCCGCTGGGACCTGGAGGACCTGACGGACTCGGTGGAGCTGCTGATCAGCGAGGTCGTGACGAACGCCGTGCGGTACGCGGAGCGGCCGGTGACCCTGCGGCTGCTCCGTACGGACGTGCTGCGCTGCGAGGTCGGCGACGACTCGCCGCAGCTGCCCCGGCAGCGGCGGGCGCGGGACACGGACGAGGGCGGGCGCGGGCTCTTCCTGGTGAACCGGCTGGCCCGGCGCTGGGGGGCGACCCGGCTCTCGGGCGGCAAGGTGGTCTGGTTCGAGCTGGCGACCCGTACCTGAGCGGGCCGCGCCCGGACGGCCGGAAGGGCCGGACCCCCTCGGGGGTCCGGCCCTTCCGCGCGTCTCCGTACCGGCGCCGAGACGTCAGTACGGGGTCACCGGGGCACCGGCAGGCCGTTGCGGGGCTTTCCGGTGTCGCCGCCGCTCTCGCCGGGGTCGGTGCCGTCACCGCCGTCCGGCGGGTCGATCGAGGGCGGCGGGGACGGCTCGTCGGTCGTCGGCTCCTCGGTGGGCTCCGGCGGAGTGGTGACCGGGTCGGTCGTCGGGGCCGGCGGGGTGGTGACGGGGTCGCTCGTCGTCGGGGGCGTGGTGCTCGGCGTGGCCGTGGTCGGCTCTTCCGTCGGCTCCTCGGGGGCCTCGGTGGTGGGGGTGGGGTCCGGGGCGGGCTCGACCGGGTCGGTGCCCTCGGTCTCCAGGTCGAACGTCGCGTCGGAGCCGCCGTTCAGGGCGCGGGTCGTGTAGTCGCCCCAGATCTTCGCGGGCGTCCGGCCGCCGTTGGCGCGGCCCGGGTTGATGGTGTTCGTCAGGGTGACCTGGTTGCCCTTGGCGTCCTCGCCGAAGAGGCCGACGGCGGTGACGAGTTCGGGGGTGTAGCCGACGAACCAGGCGGAGCGGTTGTTCTCGGAGGTGCCGGTCTTGCCGGCGGCCGCGTAGTCCCCGGCGGCGCGGGTGCCGGAGCCGCTGCGCACCACGCCGGTCATGGCCTTGGTGGCGGTGTCGGCGGCCTCGCGGGTGATGACCTGGTCGCCGATCGCGTCGGCGCCCCGGACCGTGCGGTCCTTGTGCTGGGCGGACTTCACCAGGGTCGGGGAGACCCGCTTGCCGTGGTTGTCGAGCGTGGCGTAGACGCCGGCCATGTCCAGGGTGGAGGCGTTCATGACGCCGAGGGAGATGGCGGGGGCCTCGGGGAAGTCCTTGCCGTCCTTCATGCCGAGGGCGAGGGCGGTCTTCTTCACCTTGTCGGGGCCGACGTCGACGATCATCTGGGCGTAGACCGAGTTGATCGAGCTGTTGGTGGCCCGCTGGACGGTGACGGGGCCGTAGCTGCGGTCGTCCTCGTTCTCCGGGCTGAAGGGGATGTCGCTGCCCACGACGTCGCGGCCGCTGGTGCCGTCGTAGATCGTGCCGAGGCCGATGTGGCGTCCGTCCTGGGTCTTCGCGTGGTTCTCGACGGCGGAGGCGAGGACGAGCGGCTTGAAGGTGGAGGCGGGCTGGTAGTCGCGGCGGGTCGCGTTGGAGATCCAGTGCTCGGTGGCGCCGACGCCGCCGTACATCGCGACGACCGCGCCGGTCTTCGGGTCGACGGAGGTGGCGCCGGCCTGGACGACGGCGTGCTTCTTGTTGCCCTTGCGGTCGAGCTTGGACTCCAGCTGCTCGTCGACGGCCTTGACGAGGTCCTTCTGCTTCTTCTCGTCGATGGTGAGGGTGATCGTCCAGCCGCCGGCCTTGATGTCCTCCTCGCTGACGCCCTGGCGCATCAGCTCCTGGTTGGCGGCCTCGACGATGTAGCCGGTCTGGCCCTCCATGCCGGGGAGGGGCTTGGGCTTCTGCGGCACGGGGAACTTCATGCCGGCGCGCTCGGACGCCGGGAGCCAGCCCTCCTCGACCATGTTGTCGAGGACGTAGTTCCAGCGCTCCTCGACGAGCTTGCGGCCGGTGGCGTTCGCGGAGGTCCAGTCGTACTGGTTGGGCGCCTGGAGCAGGGAGGCGAGGTAGGCGCCCTGGGCGGTGGTGAGCCGGGAGGCGTCGACGCCGTAGTACGAGCGGGCGGCGGCCTGGACGCCGTAGGCGCTGCGCCCGTAGTAGCTGGTGTTCATGTACCCGGCGAGGATCTCGTTCTTGCTCATGTTCTGGTCGACCTTGAGGGCGATGACCATTTCCTTGAGCTTGCGGGTCGCCGTCTGGTCCTGGCTCAGGTAGTAGTTCTTGACGTACTGCTGGGTGATGGTCGAGCCGCCCTGCTTGCCCTTGCCGGTGACGGTGGACCAGGCGGCGCGGGTAGTGCCCTTGATGTCGACGCCGTTGTCCTTGTAGAAGCTCTTGTTCTCGGCGGCGACGAACGCCTTCTGGACCTGCTCGGGGATCTTGTCGAGGCCGACGATCTCGCGGTTGACCTCGCCGGTGCGGCCGAGGATCTTGCCGTTGGCGTACTTGTAGATGTTGCTCTGCATCGTCGCCTCGGCGTTGGCCGTCGGCACCGGGACCATCAGGTAGACCACGTACAGGGCGCCCATGCCGAGCAGGCAGCACACGATGAAGGTGCCCAGGAGCTTCTTCCAGGAGAAGAGGCGGCGTATGCCGCTCTTCTTCGCCTTGCCCGTGTCAGGTCGGCCCATGTGTCCCGTCGCTCCGCTCGTCGTGTGTCCCGGCACTCCGGCGTATGCCCGCGCGCCCCGGATCAGCTCAGCAAGCTAACACCGGCAGGACGGACAAAGGAGACCGATCACGTCTTTTCATGACGTGAGAATCAGCACCCACGCCCAGAGGAACCGACGCGCAAATCCGTCGAACGGTTGCATGAAGGGACCATTCCGCTTACCTCCCCTCCGCTATACATCGCGCGTATACACACCATGTACAGTGACCGGCATGTCCATCGGTCACACCCTCCTCGGGCTCCTGGAGTCCGGCCCGCGCCACGGCTACGACCTCAAGCGCGCCTTCGACGACAGATTCGGCCACGACCGGCCGCTCCACTACGGACAGGTCTACTCGACCATGTCCCGGCTCCTGAAGAACGGCCTCGTGGTCGTCGACGGCGTCGAGGCGGGCGGCGGTCCCGAGCGGAAGCGGTACGCCATCACCGAGGCCGGCATCACCGATGTCGCCCAGTGGCTCGCCACCCCCGAGAAGCCGGAGCCGTACCTCCAGTCCACGCTCTACACCAAGGTCGTCCTGGCCCTGCTGACCGGCCGCGGGGCCGACGAGATCCTCGACGCCCAGCGCTCCGAGCACCTGCGTCTGATGCGCGAGCTCACCCGGCGCAAGAAGGACGGCGACCTCGCCGACCAGCTCATCTGCGACCACGCCCTCTTCCACCTGGAAGCGGACCTGCGCTGGCTGGAACTGACCGCCGCCCGGCTCGACCGGCTCGCCGAGGAGGTCCGCCGATGACCACCCGCCTCCCGGGACACCACGGACGAAGGGCCCGCCGATGACCTCCGCACCGCTCCTGAGGGCCACCGGCCTCGACAAGGCCTACGGGCCGACCCCGGCGCTCGCGGGCGCCGACTTCTCGCTGCGGGCCGGCGAGGTCGTCGCCGTCATGGGCCCCTCCGGCTCCGGCAAGTCCACGCTGCTGCACTGCCTGGCCGGGATCGTCCGCCCCGACGCGGGCACCATCACCTACGACGGGCGGGACCTCACCGCCCTTTCCGACGCCGCGCGCAGCTCCCTGCGCCGCACCGACTTCGGCTTCGTCTTCCAGTTCGGCCAGCTCGTCCCCGAGCTGACCTGCGTGGAGAACGTGGCCCTCCCGCTGCGCCTCGACGGCGAGAAGCGGAAGGCCGCCGAGGCCAGGGCCGTCGAGTGGCTCGCCCGCCTGGAGGTCGACGGCGTCGCGGCCAAGCGCCCCGGCGAGATCTCCGGCGGCCAGGGCCAGCGCGTCGCCGTCGCCCGCGCGCTCGTCACCGCCCCCCGGGTGATCTTCGCCGACGAGCCGACCGGCGCCCTCGACTCCCTCAACGGCGAGCGGGTCATGAGCCTGCTCACCGAGGCCTCCCGGGACACCGGCGCCGCCGTCGTCCTCGTCACCCACGAGGCCAGGGTCGCCGCCTACTCGGACCGCGAGATCGTCGTGCGCGACGGCCGGGTGCGGGACGCGGAGTGGGCCGCGTGAAGCTCCGCACCTGGGCCCGCGACCTGGCGCTCGGCGCCCGGTTCGCCGTCACCGGCGGCCGCCCCGGCCTGCTGCGCACCCTGCTGACCGCCACCGGCGTCGGCTTCGGGGTGGCCCTGCTGCTGCTCGCCGCCTCGCTGCCGAACATCCTCTTCCAGCGGGAGGTGCGGGAGGCGGTCCGCGCCGTCGACGGGAGCCGGGAGGTCACCGCCCCCGGGCCCGACACCTTTCTCCACCTCACCCGCGCCACCGTCTACCGGGACGACGTCGTCTCCGGGCTGCTGCTGCGCCCCGAGGGCGACGCGCCCCCGGTCCCCCCGGGCGCGACCGCGTTCCCCCGGGCCGGCGAGATGCTGGTCTCCCCCGCGCTCCGCGACCTGCTCGACTCCCCCGAGGGCGCCCTGCTCAGGGAACGGCTCCCCTACGAGGCGGTCGGGACCCTCGGCAAGGACGGGCTCATCGGCCCGGCCGACCTGCGGTACGTCGCCCACGCCGACTTCCTGGACACCGACAACTTCGACGGGCGCGGCCAGCGCTTCGGCTGGTCGGTGCCCGAAGAGCCGATGAACGCCTTCATGATCCTGCTCGTGGTCGTCGCCTGCGTCGTCCTGCTGCTGCCCGTGCTCGTCTTCATCGCGACCGCCGTCCGCTTCGGCGGCGAGCAGCGCGACCGGCGGCTCGCGGCGCTCCGGCTGGTCGGCGCGGACGTCCCCACGACCCGGCGGATCGCGGCCGGCGAGTCCCTCGCGGGCGCGCTCCTCGGCCTCCTGGTCGGCGCCGGACTCTTCGCGGTGGCCCGGCGGTTCGCCGGATCCGTCACCATCTGGGACGCCAACGCCTTCCCCTCCGACGTCGTGCCGATGCCCGCGCTCGCCGCCCTCGCCCTCGTCGTGGTCCCGGTCGCCTCGGTCGTGGTCACCCTCGTCGCGCTGCGCGGGGTGGCGATCGAGCCGCTCGGCGTCGTCCGGGCCGCCGTGCCGCGCCGCCGCCGGCTGTGGTGGCGGCTGCTGCTCCTGGCGGCCGGCGCCGCCCTGCTCGCCCCGCTGATGGGCCGGGTCGAGGTGACCGAGACCAGCATCGACACCGTGCCCGTCGTGACCGGCACCGTCCTCTTCCTCGTCGGTCTGACCACGCTGCTCCCGTGGCTGGTCGAGGCCGGGGTGAAGCGGCTGCACGCGGGCCCGGTGGCCTGGCAGCTCGCCGTCCGCAGGCTCCAGCTGAGCAGCGGCACGGCGGCCCGCGCGGTCAGCGGCATCGTCGTCGCGGCCACCGGCGCCATCGCGCTCCAGATGCTCTTCCAGGCGATGGAGAACGACTTCACGCTGCCGACCGGCGAGGACCCGTCCCGCAGCCAGATCGCCGTCGGCTTCCAGGGCAGGACCGCCGCCGAGGCCCACGACATCACCGCCCGCTTCGCGCGGACCGAGGGCGTCGTCGAGGCGATGTCCGTCCTGGAGTCGAACGCGTGGCGGCCCGGCCCCCTGGAGAAGGACAGGGACTTCGCCCCGTCGGCCTCGGTCCGGGTCGGGGACTGCTCCGCCCTGCGGGAGTTCGCCGCCCTGCCCTCCTGCCGGGACGGCGACGTCTTCGTCGCCCTCGCGCACGGCGCGCAGGGCGCCCCGGACGACGCGCGGATCACCGCGGTCGCGCGGCCGGGCGCCACGGTCGCCCTGCGCGACCCGCACCCGCCGGAGGGCGGGCCGGAGCGGCCCGCGGACGGCCCGCCGCCGCGGTGGAGGATCCCCGCGCAGGCGAAGGTCGTGGACTCCCGCCCCGACCCGACGGGCATGTACCGGTACGGCGTCCTCGTCACCCCGTCGGCGATCGACTCCGCCCTGCTCGACGCGCCCTACGCGCAGAGCATGATCCGGATCGACCCGGCCCTGCCCGACGCCGCCGAGCACGTGCGGAACACGGCGGCGGCGATCGACCCGACCGTCTGGGTGAAGGACCTGAAGGACACCGAGCGCGACGCGGCCTTCTCCAGCGTCCGCACCGGCATCCTCGTCGGCTCCACCCTGACGATGCTCCTGGTGGCGGCCTCGCTCCTGGTGACCACCCTGGAGCAGCTCAGGGACCGCAAGCGGCTGCTGTCCTCGCTGGTCGCCTTCGGCACCCGGCGCTCCACCCTGAGCTGGTCGGTGCTGTGGCAGACGGCGGTGCCGATCGCCCTCGGCCTGGCCCTCGCCGTGGCGGGCGGGCTCGCGCTCGGGCTCGTCCTCCTGAGGATGGGCGGGCAACAGGTCCAGGACTGGTGGGTGTTCCTGCCCGTCGTCGGCATCGGCGCCGCCCTGATCGGGCTGGTGACGCTGCTGAGCATGCCGGTCCTGTGGCGGCTGATGCGCGCGGACGGGCTGCGCACGGAGTAACCCGTCGAGCACACGTACGGATACGGGCGGCGGTTCCTGGTGCCGGGGGGCTCCGGGAGCCGCCGCGCCATGGGTTCCGACAGCCGTCGCCGGGGCTTTTCAGGACCCGTCGCCCCTCACGCGCGGCCGATGCCAGGGGCCTCAGGACCCGTCGCCCACCACCCGTACCGGCAGGCCCCTCATCGCTCCCCGCAGCGCCTCCGCCAGTTCCTGGAACTCGGCCTGGCGGGCCGCGCCCGTCCGCATCGCGAGGGCGATGCGCCGGGAGGGGGCCGGTTCGGTGAAGAGGCCGGTCCACAGGGCGGTGTTGCGGGCGGTCTCGACGGTGACGGCGGTGCGCGGCAGCAGGGTCACGCCGAGTCCCCCGGCGACGAGCTGGACCAGGGTGGCGAGGCCGGCCGCGGTGGTGGTGACCTCGGCGCCGTCCGAGCGCCCGGCCTCGCGGCAGATGTCGAGGGCCTGGTCGCGCAGGCAGTGCCCCTCGTCCAGGAGCAGCAGCCGCAGCTCCCTCAGGGCCTCGCGCGGGATGTCGTCCCGTCCGGCCAGCGGATGCCCGGCCGGGGTGACCAGGACGAAGTCCTCGTCGAAGAGCGGCAGTTCGGTGACGCCGGGCATCCCGAGCGGGACGGCGAGGAGCAGCAGGTCGAGCCGTCCGGCCGCGAGCCCCTCCAGGAGCGAGGAGGTCTGCTCCTCGTGGACCTGGAGGTCGAGCTCCGGGTAGCGCCGGTGGACCAGGCGCAGGACGGTGGGCAGCAGATAGGGCGCGACGGTCGGGATCACCCCGAGCCGCAGCGCCCCGGTGAAGGGCGCCCGGGCCGCCTCCGCCTCCTCCATCAGCTCGCCCACCGCGTCGAGGACCGTCCGCGTGCGCACCGCCAGCCGCTCCCCGGCGGGCGAGAGCAGCACCTTCCGCGTCGTACGCTCGAGGAGCTGGACACCGAGTGCCTCTTCGAGTGCCGAAACCGCGCCCGAGAGCGCGGGCTGGCTCATGCCGATGGCGGCCGCCGCGTCACGGAAGTGCAGATGCTCGGCGACCGCCGCGAACGCTCTGAGCTGGGAGAGGCTCGGCTGCTTGGTGCGGTGCGGGCCGTGCGGGGGGCTGTACGGGGATGCCACTGATAACCACCTTCGATCAACACGACCCACTCTAGCTATTTCACTGATCAATGCACTCCGTGCCATGCTGGTGATCCGTCCAACCCCCAAGGAAGCCCCTCAAAAGGGGCGCTTCCCCGCTGCAAGGAGAGCGCGTGCTCACTGTCGGTGACCAGTTCCCCACCTACGACCTGACCGCCTGCGTGTCGCTGGAGAGCGGCAAGGAGTTCGAGCAGATCGACCACAAGTCCTACGAGGGCAAGTGGCGCGTGGTGTTCTTCTGGCCGAAGGACTTCACCTTCGTCTGCCCGACCGAGATCGCCGCGTTCGGCAAGCTGAACGACGAGTTCGCGGACCGCGACGCCCAGATCCTCGGCGTCTCCGGCGACTCCGAGTTCGTGCACCACGCCTGGCGCAAGGACCACGACGACCTGCGCGACCTGCCCTTCCCGATGCTCGCGGACTCCAAGCACGACCTGATGCGTGACTGCGGCGTCGAGGGCGAGGACGGCTTCGCCCAGCGCGCCGTCTTCATCGTGGACCCGAACAACGAGATCCAGTTCACCATGGTGACCGCCGGCTCCGTCGGCCGTAACCCCAAGGAGGTCCTGCGGGTCCTGGACGCCCTGCAGACCGACGAGCTGTGCCCGTGCAACTGGAGCAAGGGCGAGAACACCCTCGACCCCGTCAAGCTCCTCTCGGGCGAGTGATCCGCCATGGCTCTCGATGAACTCAAGGCCGCCATACCGGACTTCGCCAAGGACCTGAAGCTCAACCTGGGCTCGGTCATCGGCAACAGCGACCTCCCCCAGCAGCAGCTCTGGGGCACCGTCCTGGCCTGCGCGATCGCCTCGCGCTCGCCGAAGGTGCTCCAGGAGCTGGAGCCGGAGGCCCGGGAGAACCTGAAGCCCGAGGCGTACCAGGCCGCCAAGTCCGCCGCCGCGATCATGGCGATGAACAACGTCTTCTACCGGACCCGGCACCTCCTGTCGGACCCCGAGTACGGGACGCTGCGCGCTGGTCTGCGGATGAACGTCATCGGCAACCCGGGCGTGGAGAAGGTCGACTTCGAGCTGTGGTCGCTGGCCGTCTCCGCGATCAACGGCTGCGGCCAGTGCCTGGACTCGCACGAGCAGGTCCTGCGCCAGGCCGGTCTCGACCGCGCCACCATCCAGGAGGCCGTGAAGATCGCCGCCGTCATCCAGGCGGTCGGCGTCACCCTCGACGCGGAAGCGGTCCTCGCCGAGCAGGCCTGACCGCGCGCCGTACGAGAAGGGCCCCGGGGCTTTCCGCCCCGGGGCCCTTCCGCGCGTCCGTCACTTCTTGAGCGCGGCCATCAGGGCCAGTACGTCCTGGGTCATCGGGACCTCGATCCCGGAAAGGTCGATCGACGACGAGATCTCCTCCCCGTCCAACGCGTAGTCCTGGCTGAAGATGTCGACCTGGAACTCGGCCTGGCCGTCGAGGACCCGGAGCCGGCCCCCCTCCTCCTCCATGTCGTCGAAGAAGGCCGTCTCGCCGATGCCGTCGACCTTCCGCAGGAGGCCGAACTGCTGCGCGCGCGCCTCGAACTCGGGCCCCGGGTCGACCACCTTGTGCAGGGTGTACGTGATGTCGACGCTCTGTCCGCCCTCCTGCGGGCCGAAGGCGACCGAGCACGAGGTCTCGCTGATCGCCGGCTCGTTCACCACGGGGGACGAGCCGCTCTCCCGGCGCTTGCCCAGGGCCCCGGCGAGCGCCTCGAAGTCCACCACCTCGCAGAGGTCCTCCACGTGCCGGTACCCCTGGAGGTCCGGTCCCGCCGGCTTCCCCCGCTCGTACGCGTAGAGCCCGCCGCCCCAGACCGCCGAGGCGAGCACCGCGCCGCCGAGGGCCCACAGCCAGGGGCGGTGGGCCCGGGGCGGCCGGGGCGGTGGGCCCGGGGCGGCCGGGGCGGTGGCGCCTCGGTGAGCACCTCGGGTCTCTCGAATCCCCCGCCGCCCACCAGCTCCGGTTCCGATATCACATGTCCTCCCCCTTGCCCCGCGCCGAGCCGGGAGCCGGCGTCGGGGCCACTTCGTACGCGGTCGCCCCGCGCGGCTCCGGTGTGCTGCGCAGGGCCTGTTCGGTGCTGTACGCGCGCAGGTAGCCGACCGCCGTGTTGGCGACGGCGACCAGCGGGACGGCGACGACGGCGCCGCCGATGCCGGCGGTCAGGCCGCCCGCGGCGACGGCGAGGACCACGGCCAGCGGGTGGACCCGGACCGCGCGACCGAGGATGAAGGGCTGGAGGACGTGGCCCTCGATCTGCTGCACGGCGAGGACGACGACGAGCACCATCAGGGCGGTGAACACCCCGTTGGTGACGAGGGCGACGACGACCGCCAGGGCGCCGGAGAAGACGGCGCCGACCATCGGGATGAAGGCGAAGAGGAAGATGAAGACGGCCAGCGGCACGGCCATCGGCACGTCGAGGAAGTAGAGGCCGATGCCGATGAAGACGGCGTCGATGAGGGCGACGAGGACCGTGCCCCGCACGTAGGCGGTGAGGGTGCGCCAGGCGCGCGGCCCGGCGCCGGCGACGCCCGGGCGGGCCTGGGCGGGGACCAGCTTCAGCGTCCACTCCCAGACCTTCTTCCCGTCGTACAGCAGGAAGAGCGTCGAGAACATGGCGAGGAGGACGCCGGTCATCGTCTCGACCACGACCGTGACGCCCTGGAGGCCGACCTGGGTGATCTGCTCGGCGTTGGTGCCGACGGAGTCGCTGAGGTTCTTGGCGATGCCGTTGATCTGCTGCTCGGTGACGTGGAAGGGGCTGTTGAGGAGCCAGCGCTTGAGCTCCTCGATGCCGTTCTTGACCTGGTCGGACAGGTTGTCGATGTTGTCCATGACCTGCCACACCACGAACCAGCCGACCAGGCCCATCACGACGAAGCCGGAGACGGCGGTGACGGCGGTGGCGAGTCCCCGGGGCAGGCCCTTGCGGCGCAGCATGGCCACGGTGGGCTGGAGCAGGGCGGTGACGAGGAGCGCGGCGACGAAGGCGAGGACGACCAGCTGCACGGAGCTGATCACCTTCATCAGGACCCAGACCGTCCCGGCGAGGACGAGCAGGCGCCAGCCCGCCTCGGCGGCCACCCGCATCCCCCAGGGAATGGCGGCGGCGGGGTCGGGGCGGGCGGCGACGGCCGGGGCGTACGAGGGGGGCGCGGGGACGGAGAGGCCGGAGTCCGCGGACGCGTCGTCGCCGGGGGCGTCCTCCGGGTCCGGCAGGGGCGCGGCGGTGTCCGGGTCGTCCCCGGGCCGGGCGGGGACGGTCGCGGCCGCGCGGGGGCGGCCGGCGGGTCTCCCGTACGGCAGGTCGAGCTCCTCGTCCCGCTCCGCCTCGGCTCTGCGCTCGTCGAGTCGTCGGCCCGCGCGGCTCAGACCCTCGCCCAGCCGGTTCAGCCACCCTGGCACTCTCGACATGTTCTTCCCTCTTTCCCCCACCTGCTCTTGCCGGTGACTCCCCGGGTGCCCCTGGATCCCCGAACCTACACGCCCGTGCCGGGAAGCCCCCCACCACAGGACGGCGGGGGGCTTTCCGGGGTTGAGACGCCGGTGCCGGACGGCGGCCGGCGGGGGCGCGGGATCATCCGCCGACGGCCGCGCGCCCCTGCCTGCCGAGCTCGTACATCAGCTGTTCGTTGGTCCTGGCCCCGAGGCGGTCGCGCAAGGCCGCCATGTAGGTCGTGTAGGTGCGCGGGCTGATGGCGAGCGTCCGGGTGATGGCCTCGCGGGTGCTCCCCTCGGAGAGCATCCGCAGGATGTCGCGTTCGACGAGCTCGCGGTCGCCGGGGCCGTCGGCCGGGGCCGGGAACCAGGGGTCCGACGCCTCCCAGTGCAGCTCGTACTCCTCCCTCAGCCAGGCGAGCAGCGCCGGGTCCCGGACGACGATGGCGGGTTCGCCGCCCCCCTCGCCCACCCGGCGGTCCGAGATCAGTCCCAGCGTGTCGGTGATGATCATGCGGGGGAACCTGCGCGAGGAGGTCCTGCTCTCGGCGGCCCCGGTCTCGGCGGTCCTCCTGGCGTGGTCGGTCTCGGGGGCCCGGGTCCGGGCGCTCGCCGGATAGAGGTCCCGGTAGCGGACGCCTCCCCTGCGCAGGAGGGCGACGTCGCGGACGGTCGACGCCGCCATCCGCTCCGCGTGCCGCGGCCGCGTCTGGGACGACCAGACGGCGGTGGAGGTCTCGATCGCGTTGTGGAGGAGGGGGTGGACGGCCTTCGGGGAGGTGACGATCTCGACGGCGTCGCTGTCGGAGCGGCCTTCGGTCACGGCCCGGTCCAGGGTGCCCAGGACCGACGGGATCCGCCGGATGCGCCGGAGGCGGCGTTCGACTTCGTCAAGTTCCCTGCGGATCAGCTCCCGCTCGACGTGGGGCAGCGGCCTCGTGCCGGGCCGGTCGGTGAGGGGCTCGGTGAAGACGACCCCGGCGCTCCGGAGGTTCTCGAGGCGCGGATCGTCCGCCTCCAGGTCCTCGTTCCCGCGCCGGACCTCCCAGTAGAGCCGCACATCAGCCTCGGAAAGGCCGAGGTCGCCGGCCTCGGGGGCCTCTTCGCCGCGTTCGTCCACAGTCCCTCCCCGCCCATCCGCGCAATGCGCCGATGGGCATCCTCGATTCCTTGCGAGCGCCGGACCGGTACGGAAGCCTAACTCCCGGCCGGATGACGAGACATGACGAGACGTGCGGAACGCCCCCGTGGGGCGGCGCGGCGCGCCGTGCCGTCGGCAGGGCCACCGGGACGAAGGAGCAGCTTCATGCGCACCGCGAGCAGGGTCCTCGCCGTACTCGCCGGAACCGCGGCCCTCGCCGCCCTGTCCTTCGGGGTGGTGACGGTCGTGTCCGCCGGGGAGTCCGCGACCCGGTCCGTGGTCTCGGCCGGTCCCGACCGGGCCGCGCCGCTCCCGTCGTCGGGGCCGGCCGCGCCCGGGGAGCCCGACTGGGACTGATCGCCGCCGCGCGGTCGGGCCGCGCCGGGACGGACGCGATCACGAGGAGGAGTCCAGGATGCCGCTGAAGGAGCCGCGCCCCGCGGGCGCACGCGGGCGGCGGGCGGGCGGCCGGTGGGCCGCCGTGCGCGAGCGGGGACACCTGTGGGCGGCGGCCCGGCGGGCCAGACGGCTCATCCACCGCGATCCGGGCCTCGCGGGCGCCGGTGACATGGCGGCGGTGGTCGGGGCCGTCGAGGAGAAGCGGGGCCGGCGGATCGTGATGGTCGGGGTCCCGCTCCCGCCGGAGGTGTCCGCCTTCTGCGTCCGCGGCCACGACCGGGACTACGTCGTCGTCGACGCGCAGGCCGGTGAGCTGACCCGGGCGCACGCCACCCTGCACGAGCTCTTCCACCTCTGGGAGGACCACCCCGCCGAGGAGGGCGGTCACGCCCCGGGGATGGACGAGGCCACGATCCGCCTGCTGCTGCCCGGCCTCAAACCAGGGGCCGTACTGAAGGTCCTGACCAGGTCCCACTACGCCCAGCGGGCCGAGCTGGGCGCGGAGACGTTCGCGACGCTCATGCTCCAGCGGCTGCGCCTCTCCGGGGCGCGCGGGGACGAGCCCGTCTCGTCCGCCCTCGCGCACCGGAGCGCCGGTGTCTGAGCGCACGACCACGGCCGTCTACCTCTTCGTGGCGGCGGTCAACCTGCTCATCAGCCTCTGGAAGGGCGCGGCCCTCCTGCGGGAGCGGACGGTCACCCTGGCCCTGATCACCCTCAGCTTCGCCGTGTCGGTCCTGGTGTACGCGGCGGCCAGCCCGGCCGGCTACCGCGGTCTCGGCGAGGCCACGGGGCGCCCCAGCGCCGCGACCCTTCCCGTCTACGCGGGGATCGTCGTGTGCTACGCGATCACGCACGTCCTCACGGTGCTCTGGACCGTGCCCCCGTCGCCCGGCGGGCGCGCCGGGACGCACCGGAGGGCCCGGGCGTGGGCCGGGGCGTACGGGGT
Organism: Streptomyces sp. NPDC093071; assembly: GCF_044754545.1. NCBI lineage: Bacteria > Bacillati > Actinomycetota > Actinomycetes > Kitasatosporales > Streptomycetaceae > Streptomyces > Streptomyces sp. NPDC093071. The sequence continues at coordinate 67,865 of NZ_JBIVPH010000004.1, forward strand.
GGTGATCGTGGCCATGGGGGCCGCCTTCTGGTCGGCGGACCTGGACGGACGGCCCGCGGACCCGCTGCGCTTCAACACGGACTTCGCCGGACAGCCCCTCGTGCTCGTCTTCCTGGTCCTGTTCCTGGCGGCGCTGTCCTGCGCCACGCTCAGCACCGCCCGGCTGGCCCGCCGCACGGTCCCGGCGGATCCGGACCTGCGGCACGCGGTCCGGTACTTCGGCGTGGCGATGGTGATCTGCTTCGGGTACGTGGTGTGCAACGCCCCGGCCGTCCTCGTCGCGAGCCTGGGCGGCCACGCCCTCGACGACGTGGGCACCCTGGGGTCGTTCTTCGGCACCGTCGCGGCGGTCCTCACCAGTTACGGGATGACCGGTGCCGCCGTGAGCGCGTGGCTGCGGGAGCGGCGGGACGTCAAGGCCCTGCAGCCGCTGTGGGAGCTGACGGTGCGGGACGTGGACGAGAGGCTCGCGCTGGATCCGGGCGGCGCCGGGCTGCGCCTCACCCGCGTGAGGTTCACGCTGCACCGCCGGGTGGTCGAGATCCTCGACGGGATGCGCGTGCTGCGGGCCTGGTCGTCGGCCGGCGCGGCCGAGGCCGCCGGACGTCACGCGGCGGCGGCCGTCCCGCCCCTCCCGGCGGCGGAGCGGCAGGCGGTCGTGACGGCGGCCGTGCTGCGCGACGCCGGGCTCCGGCTGCGGGAGGCGCGGCTCCGGGCGGCGCGGGCGCGGCGGGGGCGTCCGGTTCCGCCGGACGGGCCGGTCGCCCCGCTTCCCGGGGAGGACACGGCCGCGTCCGACGAGCGGGGCCGACTCCTGCTCGTCGCCGCCCATCTGGACCATCCCCTCGTCGCCTCGGCGCTGCGGGAGCTGTGGCCCGGGGACGCCGGCCCGCGCGGGGCCTCGGGTGACCGCGCGGTAATGTCCTGACCGGCCGGCGCGCGGCACGGCGCCGCCAACAGCGTTCGACGACTCGGCCGTTGCGCCGAAACGGGGGGCACATGAAGCGGGCCGTCGTCATGGGCGGGAGCTACGCCGGGCTTTTCGCCGCCCGGGTACTGAGCGACCACGCCGAGGACGTCGTGGTGGTGGAGCCCGACGCGATCGGGCCCGACGGCCTCGGGCGGCTGACCCCGCAGCGGCACCAGCTCCACGCCCTGCTGTCCATGGGGCACACGCAGCTGGAGCGCTGGTTCCCCGGGATCACCGACGAGCTGGTGGAGGGCGGCGCGCGCCTGGGCGAGGGCGACGACGTGCGGTTCTACCTGGACGGGCGGCTGAAGGCCCCGGTGCCCGGGGCGCGGATGCTCGGCGCCACCCGGCCGTTCCTGGAGGGCCACCTGCGGCGCCGGGTCGAGGGGCTGGGGAACGTGCGGTCCGTCCGGGCGCGGGCCACCGGCCTCGTGTTCCGGGGCGACCGGGTGGCCGGCGTGACCACGGAGGCGCCCGGCGGCGGTGCCGGGGAGACGTTCGACGCCGATGTCGCGGTGGACGCGATGGGGCGGAACAGCCCGCTGGAGGACTGGCTCGTCCGGCAGGGCTGGGACCGGGCGCCCGTCGAGGCCATGAGGGTCGACCTCGGGTACGCCACCGCCCTGTTCCGGCGCGGGGACGAGCTGGGCGGCACGGTCGTCGCCCACTCCAGCCCGGGGCCCGCGAGCGGCTACCTGCCCACGGTGACGGAGCCCGGCGCCCTGACCGCGGTGGAGGGCGACCGCTGGTCGGTCGTCCTGGCCGGTTACGCCGGGCACCGCCCCGGGTCCGACCCCGAGGAGTTCCTGCGGCGGATGCGGCGCTGCGTCGACCCGCTCCGGACGGTGGCGGACGCCTCCCCGATGATCGGCGGCGTCAGGACGTACCGCTTCGTCGAGAGCCGCCGCCGGGTCCACACCCGTCTGGACCGGTTCCCCGGCGGGCTCGTCGTGGTGGGGGACGCCCTGGCCAGCGTCAACCCGGTCTACGGGCAGGGCCTGACGCTGGCGGCGCTGGCGGCGAACGCCCTGGGCGCCCACCTGCGCGCGGCCCCGTCCCCGCACGTCCCGGCCCGGGACTACTTCCGTCTCGCCGAGGCGGTCGTGGACGGGGCCTGGGAGCTCTCCACGGCGGCCGACCTGGCGCAGCCTCACGTCACCGGTCCGTACCCCCGCGGCCACCGCGTGCGGAGGTGGGTCGCCGACCGGCTCACCGAGGCGTCCGTGCTCGATTCCGCCGTGAACGCGCGGTACATGGGGGTCGTGAACATGGAGCTGCCGCCGAAGGCCCTGACCGACGTGCGGTTCCTGGCCCGGGCCGCCCGCGTCCTGATCAACGGCTGAGGGGAGCCCGGCATGTGGAAGCGCGTCCTCGACCGTGCGGGAATCCGGGAGCCGGAGGCCCGCCGGGGATACACCGAACTGCGCCGGGAGGTGCGCCGGTTCGCGCCGGCCGAGTACACGGCGGCGCGACTGCTGCTGCCGGCGCCGCTCCAGCCCGACGTCGTCGTCCTGGTCGCCTTCATGCACGAGACCGACGACCGGATCGACCGCGGCGCCCTGCCGGAGCGCGAGGAGGCGCTCCGGCGGTGGCGGGCGCTCACGGACGGGGCCCTGGCCTCCGGCGCGTCCCCGCACCCGGTGCTCCGGGCGCTCGCGTGGACGGTCGCCCGGCATCCGGTGCTGCGCGGGCGCGTGCGGGCGTTCCTCGACGGGGCCGTCCAGGAGGTGGCCTGGGAGCGGTTCGGCACGGAGGCCGAGGTCGAGCGGTACGTCGAGGGGTACTCGCTGCCCGCCCTGATGCTGTCCATGGGCCTGCTGGCGCCCGGCGGCGGGGCGGAGGCGGACGCGTTCGAGCGGGCCTGCCTGGCGCTCATCACGGCCATGCAGCGGCTCGACTTCCTGGAGGACCTCGCGCAGGACGTCGAGGAGGGGAGGATCGGCGTCTCGGACGAGGCCCTGGCCCGGCACGGCCTGACGGTCCGGGACCTGCGTCCGGACACGGGGCGCGCGGACGGGGTCGCGGCGCTCGTCGCCGCTCAGGCCGATGTCGCCGCCGCCTTCCTGGAGGAGGCGCGGCCGGTCGTCGGCCTCGCGGCCGGGGCGCACCGCCCGTTCCTGCGCGCCGTCCTGGGGGTGCAGGAGCTGCGGGCGGCGGCGGTGCGGAAGGCCGGGGCGTCACTCGTGTCCCGCCCGTGCGGTCCCCCGCCGGCCGGGTGCGCCGCCGTACTGCTCCGGGAGCTGGCGCGCCGGGGCGCCGGCCGCGACCGGCGGGGCGGGGCGTAGGGCCTGTCCGGCGGATCATGGCCGGACAGGCCCCAGCGGGCCGTCACGGCTGCCGCAGCAGGCCCCGGATCTTGCCCATGAGGCGGGTGCGGGAGGGCGGGGCGAGGGCGCGGACCTGGTCGGCGATCTCCCGGAGTTCCCGCTCGTGCGGGTCCGCCTCGGGTTCCGGCGGGGGCCGGGTGAGGACCGCCGCGAGGGCCTCCCTGAGCTGGTCGGCCAGCCGGATGTCCGCGACGTCGACGCCGCCGCGCAGCGCGAGGCCGCTGACGCGCTCCCCGCGGAGGGTGCTCAGCGTGAGGAGGCTCGCGTAGACGGGGCGCAGCGCCCGGGCGAGGGCCCGGCGGCCGCTCGTGCTCAGGAAGCCGGGGTCCACGTCGAAGAACTCCTCCAGGGAGGCCGTCACGGCCCTGCCCGCCTCGCGGTTGCCCGACAGGAGGGCGGAGACCATGCCCCGGGAGAGGCCGAGGGCGTCCGCGATGTCGACCTGCCGGTAGGGCTTGCCGTCCGGTGCGCGCCGGGTGTCGAGGAGGAAGGCGAGGCGGTCGGTGAAGCCCGGGTTCAGCGCGTCGTCCGGGACCGGCTCGCCCCGGAGGAGGGCGAGGACGACGTCCTCCGGGATGCCGGTCCGGCGGGCCACCGAGTCGAGTTCCAGGTCCTCGTGGGTCATCGCCGTGCAGGGGAGCAGTCCGTTGATCGCCGTGATCAGCGCCGCGAGGTCGTCCTGCGGCGGGTCGACGGCGTTCATGCGAGGCGGTCTCCAGCGGGGCGGGGACGGTCGGTTGGGTGCAGGTTAGCCGCCCGTCTCCGCCCGAGTCACGGGCTCCGGCCGTTCCGGGGAGCAACTCCGGCCAGGAAGTTCACAATTGTTGACACCGCCGGGCGCGTGCAGCAGGATCGGTGAACGTGCTTGTCCCTCCGGGGACTTCGCATGGTGACCTCGCGCGGCGGCGCGCGGGCCGGCACGCGGGGTTCCGGCGGGACGGGCGCGGGGGGTCCGTCCGGACGGGACGCGGCGTCGCCGGTCCGCGGCCGCCGGCGATCGGTCCGGGTCCGCGCCGCCCGTACGAAGATCGACCCGAACCGCAGGGGTGCTCCGCGGCCGGCGCGGTGCGACCGCGCCGCCCGGGAACGGCTCTCGGCCACCGCCCCGGACACCAGCGCTCCTGGTCGCGGCCCGGTCCGGCCGGCCCCCTGCCCGCCCGAGGGAGCCCAGTCATGTCTCGCGCACCGGACGCCCCCTCCGCCCGCCGGCCCGTTCCCGGCACCGTCGCCGTCGTCGCGCCGTACGGGGACGACGACGGCCACCTCCGCGAGTACTCCCGCCTCGGCTGGGAGTGCGTCACCGTCACCCTGCCGGACCACGAGCGGCCCGCCGCCCACCGCGCCGCGGACGCCCCCGACCGCTCCGGCACCGTCGCGCACACCGGGATGCGGCGCACGGTCCGGAAGCTCGCGGGCCGGGGCGTCGACCGGGTGGTCGCCGGCAGCGGTCTGGGGGTGGAGCTCGCCGACCGCCTCTCCCAGCTCCTCGGCCTCCCGGGGAACGACCCCGGCACGACGTTCGTCCGGACCAACCGGGCGATCCAGGCCGCCGCGCTGGGCGATTCGGGGATCGCCTCGGTCCCTTCGGTGTACTCCACCGACGTGACGGACGCCCTGCGGTGGGCCGAGATGGTCCGCTTCCCGTCCTACGTCGTCGCGGCGGCCGACAGTTCGGTGACGGCGCGGCCCGCCGTCTGCTCCACGCCGGAGGAGATCGCGGCGGCCTGGTGCCGGGCGCACCGGGCCGCCCGGTACCAGACCGGATCGGGCGAAGTGGTGGTCCAGGAGCGCGTTCCGGGCCCGCAGTACCTCGTCCAGACCGTCAGCGGCACCGCGCCCGGCGAGCACCTGGTGTCCGCGATCTGGGCCGAGAGGCGGACGGGCACGCAGGTGCACGACCGCTCCGAACTGCTCGACCACCGCGCGCCGCTCTTCCGCGCGCTGGCCCCCTACGCCCTGCGGGTCCTGCCCGTCCTCGGGATCGTCCACGGCGCCGCCCGGCTCCGGATCGCGTGGTGCGAGCGGCGCGGGCCGGTCCTGCTGTCGGCGCGCGCCTTCGCGCAGCCGTCCCCGGCCGACGACTACTCCCCCTCGGTCAGCCACATCGCCGCGGCGGCCCGGGCGGCGACGACCGAGGGCCTCGGCCGGGCCTCGGCGAGCGGGGAACGGGCCGTGATGCGGGTCTCCCTGGCGGCCCCCGCCGACGGCTGCGCGCTCGACGCCGCCCTGCTGCGGACCATCGCGGCCCTGCCGACCCTCGCCCACGTCATCCGGTTCGCGCGGCCGGGCCGCCCGCTGCGCAAGACCCTCGACCGCGCCTCGTCACCCGGTGAACTCGTGCTGACCGGCGCCGCCCGCGCGGTCGAGGAGGACTACCGGCTGATCCGGTCCATCGAGCGGATCGGCCTCTACGGGGGAGGGCGTCCCTGACGGGAGGTCACCGGCGGCGCGCCCGCCCGGACCCGGCGCGGAAACGACGGAGCCGGGCGCCCCGGACGGGCCGCGTACGGGACGCGGCCGTGCCGGAGCGCCCGGCATCCGTGCCGTGCGCGGTCCGCGACCCGCACGGGGGCGGGTCGCGGAGCGGTTTTTCTAGTACCAGTGGTTGGCCTGCCAGAAGGACCAGGCACCGCACGGGCTGCCGTAGCGGCTGTCCATGTAGTTGAGGCCCCACTTGATCTGGGTGGCGGGGTTGGTCCGCCAGTCGGCGCCGGCCGAGGACATCTTGGTGCCCGGCAGCGCCTGCACGAGACCGTAGGCGCCCGAGGACGGGTTGGTCGCGCGGTAGTTCCAGCTGGACTCGTGGTCCACGATGTTGCTGAAGCACTGGAACTGCGAGGCCGGCACGATCTGGCGGGCGATCGCCTTGACCTCGGCGATGGTGTACGAGCCCTGGGCGGCGAAGGACGAGATGTCGCGGGCCGAGGAACGGCTGGCGCGCTCCGCCTCCTCCTTGGCCTTGCGCTCCTTCTCCGCCTTGGCCTTCGCCTCGGCCTCGGCCGCCGCCTTGTCGGCCGCGTCCTTCTTGGCCTCGGCGTCCTTGGCGGCGCGGATGCGGGCCGCTTCCTCGGCGGACTTCTTCGCGGCCGAGTCGGCCGCGGCGGCCTGGACGGAGGCCTGCTCCGCGAGGGACGAGACCTGCACCTGCGCCTGCTCGCCCGCGGGAATGTCCGCGAGCAGCGTGGTGTCGGCGGCAGCGGCCTCGAAGTTGTCCTCGGCGGGCTGCGCGGCGTTGCCCGAGGCGACGCCGACGACGGCGCCGACGGTGGTGACCGCAGTGGCCGAAGCCACCGCGAATCCCCGGACCGAGATCCGGCTCACACGGTTTCCTTCCAGCATCGCCCGCACAGGTGACCACACGGGCGAAATCTTGCCCCTGGCACTGGTCTCCGACGTACGGGGTCACAGGAGACACGGGCCCGTGGTGCTGTGGGCGGCATACGGCGGACGGCTGTTGAGTTGTGCGGTGTGTGCTCCCGAGGGTGCACGGGTGCCGTATGCGGGGCCTGACGGAAGCAAGACTTTGCCGGACGGCGATGCCGCAAGGCAATTCTGTGTTGCGTGTGAAAGCTCACATCGCGAATGGGGCAGGTGTTTTGGCGGATGTGGCGGACATGGCGACGCCGCCCGGCTAAGCTCCTGCGCTTCGCCGGGCGGCGTCAACTTCCGTACCGATACAGAAAGGTACGAAACGGTCAGATCTGAACGTCCTCCAGCATCTCCGTCACCAGCGCGGCGATCGGGGAGCGCTCGGAACGGGTGAGGGTGACGTGGGCGAAGAGCGGATGCCCCTTCAGTTTCTCGATGACGGCGACGACTCCGTCGTACCGGCCCACCCGGAGGTTGTCGCGCTGGGCGACGTCATGGGTGAGCACCACCCGTGAATTCGCCCCGATCCGGGACAGAACGGTCAGCAGGACGTTCCGCTCCAGGGACTGGGCCTCGTCCACGATGACGAACGCGTCGTGGAGGGAGCGGCCCCGGATGTGGGTGAGCGGCAGGACCTCCAGCATCCCCCGGCCGAGCACCTCCTCGACGACCTCGCGGCTCGCGACCGAGGACAGCGTGTCGAAGACGGCCTGCGCCCACGGGCTCATCTTCTCGGCCTCGCTGCCCGGCAGGTAGCCGAGCTCCTGGCCGCCGACCGCGTACAGCGGACGGAACACCATCACCTTCTGGTGCTGGCGGCGCTCCAGGACCGCCTCCAGGCCCGCGCAGAGCGCGAGCGCGGACTTGCCGGTGCCGGCCCGGCCGCCCATGGAGATGATGCCGACGTCCGGGTCGAGGAGCAGATCGAGCGCGATCCGCTGCTCGGCGCTGCGGCCGCGCAGCCCGAAGGCCTCCCGGTCGCCCCGGACGAGCCGCACGTTCCCCTCGGCGGTGATCCGGCCGAGCGCCTTGCCGCGCTCGGACTGGAGCACCAGGCCCGTGTGCACCGGGAGCTCGGCGGCCTCCGGCACGTACAGCGTCTCCTGGTCGTAGAGCAGGTCCACCTGGTCGGCGGAGAGTCCGAGCTCGGACATCCCGGTCCAGCCGTTGGCGTCCGTGATGGCGAGCTCGGCCCGGTACTCCTCGGCGAGGAGCCCGACCGAGGAGGCCTTGATGCGCAGCGGCAGGTCCTTGGAGACGACCGTGACGTCGTACCCCTCGGCCTGGAGGTTCCGCGCGACCGCGAGGATCCGTGAGTCGTTGTCCCCCAACCGGTAGCCGGCGGGCAGGACGCCGGGGTCGGAATGGTTGAGTTCGACACGCAGGGTGCCGCCCAGGTCCCCGATGGGGAGGGGGGCGTCGAGGCGTCCGTACCGGACCCGGAAGTCGTCGAGCAGGCGCAGGGCCTGCCGGGCGAAGTAGCCGAGCTCCGGATGGTGCCGCTTGGCCTCCAGCTCCGTGACCACGACGATCGGGAGCACCACCTCGTGCTCCTCGAAACGGGACACGGCGTTGGGGTCGGCCAGCAGGACGCTGGTGTCGAGAACATAGGTGCGCCGGTCGGAAAGGCGGCGCTTCGTGCTGGTCACCACGGAAGGACAGACCCCCTCTGAAGACCCTTGCGAGGTCGGGGCGCGACGGAACCGGTGTCGCTGCGGGATGGGACCGGGTTCAGGCCACGATGCGCGGGCCGAACCACGGCCCTCCGCTTCTCCCGTGCGTGTCCCGCACGGTCGTCCTGGTGCAAGGGGCCTCCCGGGTGGCGGACTCCGTGCCGCTCACTTCACCAGGGATATGCCCTCGAACGAGCCCCGCCATGCCAGGGCATATGACGACGTGTTCGTGAACACGAGGTGATCGGTTCCGGCCGCGGTGCCGGGGGCGCCTCAGGTGCCGTAGCGCCGGTGCCGGGCGGCGTAGTCGCGCAGCGCCCGCAGGAAGTCGACCTTGCGGAAGGCCGGCCAGTGGACCTCGCAGAAGTAGTACTCGGAGTGGGCGCTCTGCCACAGCATGAACCCGGAGAGCCGCTGCTCGCCGCTGGTGCGGATCACCAGGTCCGGGTCGGGCTGGCCGCGCGTGTAGAGGTGCTCGGAGATGTGCTCGACGTCGACGATCTCGGCGAGCTCCTCGAAGCTCGTGCCCCGCTCGGCGTGCTCCAGGAGCAGCGAGCGGACCGCGTCGGCGATCTCCTGGCGGCCGCCGTAGCCCACGGCGACGTTCACGAGTATCCCCGTGTTGCCCCGGGTGGCCTCCTGGGCCTCCTTCAGGACGGACTGGGTGCGGGCGGGCAGCAGGTCCATGGTGCCGACGTGGTGGACCCGCCAGCGGCCGTCGGAGGCCAGCGCGCGCACGGCGTTCTCGATGATGCCGAGCAGCGGGACGAGCTGCTCCTCGGGCCGGTTCAGGTTGTCCGTGGAGAGCATCCAGAGCGTGACGACCTCGACGTCGGTCTCGGCGCACCAGCCGAGCAGCTCCTGGATCTTGTCCGCACCGGCCTTGTGTCCCTGCTCGGGGGTCCCGCCGGACGCCTTGGCCCAGCGCCGGTTCCCGTCGAGGATGACCCCGATGTGCTTGGGCACCTGGGCGTGGTCGAGACGGCCCTCCACCCGGCGTGCGTAGAGCCCGTACACCAGGTCGCGCAGGTTCACCGTTCTTTACCCCTCTGTGCAGCGACGGACCCCAGGCATCGGCGGTCCGCAGGCGGCCACACTACTGCGCGGGGGCTGCGGGCTCCCAGCCCGGGACGGTCACAAGTCCGTGATAAGCAGAGATACGTGACTGATTCCTCCCCGTACCGCGCTTCCGCGGACCGTTACGACACCATGGAGTACCGCCGCACGGGCCGCAGCGGCCTCAAGCTCCCGGCGGTCTCGCTCGGCCTCTGGCACAACTTCGGCGACGACCGCGCGCTGGACTCGCAGCGCGCGATCCTGCGCCGCGCCTTCGACCTGGGCGTCACCCACTTCGACCTGGCGAACAACTACGGGCCGCCGCCCGGCTCGGCCGAGCTGAACTTCGGCAAGCTCTTCTCCCAGGACTTCGCCCCCTACCGGAACGAACTGGTCATCTCGACCAAGGCCGGCTATCTGATGCACCCCGGGCCGTACGGCGAGTGGGGCTCCCGCAAGTACCTGCTGTCCTCGCTCGACGCCTCCCTGGACCGGATGGGCCTCGACCACGTCGACATCTTCTACTCGCACCGCTTCGACCCGGAGACCCCGCTGGAGGAGACGATGGGGGCCCTGGCCTCCGCCGTCCAGCAGGGCAAGGCGCTGTACGTCGGCGTCTCCTCCTACACGAGCGAGCAGACCGCCGAGGCCGCGCGGATCCTGAAGGAGATGGGCGTCCCGGCCCTGATCCACCAGCCCTCGTACTCGATGATCAACCGCTGGACCGAGGAGGACCGGCTCCTCGACACCCTGGAGGCGGCCGGCATGGGCTGCATCTCCTTCGTGCCGCTGGCGCAGGGCCTGCTCACCAACAAGTACCTGAAGGGCATCCCGGAGGGCTCGCGGGCCACCCAGGGCAAGTCCCTCGACCCGAACCTGCTCTCCGACGAGGTGCTGCGGCGCCTGCGGGGCCTCGCGGACATCGCGGAGCGGCGGGGCCAGTCCCTGGCGCAGCTGGCGCTGGCGTGGGTGCTGCGGGACCCGCGGATGACGTCGGCGCTGATCGGCGCGTCCAGCGTCGCCCAGCTGGAGGAGAACGTGGCCGCGCTGGCCGGCGCTCCGCTGACGGACGAGGAGCTGACGGAGATCGACTCGTTCGCGGTGGACACGGCGGGCGCGAACATCTGGGCCGGCCGGGGCTGACGCGGCTCGGGGCTCGCGCCGGAAAGAAAACGGGCCGGTCCGTGGGGGGGATACGGACCGGCCCGAGGGGGGGTTTCCACCATAACCCTTCGATAGTCGTCCCGCGCGCCACCTCCGCCCGATGTCCCGCACGGAATCCCCCGGATCCCGTGCGGGACAAGGGCTGTGGGGCCCCGTGGCGGGTTTACGCCCCGGCGTGGCGGCGGGGTTCCGTCCCTCCCAGGGGGGACGCGGGGGCGGGGGCGCGACGTTGACGCGGGGGTCTCCGGGGAGCCGTCAGGGCACGGCGGTGAACGCGCCGAGGAGGAGGCCGAGCAGCCCGCCCGCGAGCATGAAGGGCCCGAAGGGGATCGCCGAGGAGCGGCCGGCCCGCCGCAGCAGGACCAGACCGAGGCCGTACACCGCGCCGAGCAGGAAGCCCGCGAACGCCCCGGCGAAGAGGATCCCCCAGCCGTACCAGCCGAGGGCCGCGCCCAGCGGGAGCGCCAGCTTCACGTCGCCGAAGCCGAGGCCGCTGGGGTTCACCAGGAAGAGCACCAGGTAGCCGCCGCCGAGGGCGAGCGCGCCGAGCAGCGCGTGGAGCCAGGAACCGGCGTCGTACGGCAGGAGGGCGGCGGCCCCGAGGAGCAGCGGCAGAGCGGCGGCGAGCGGCAGGGTCAGTCCGTCCGGCAGCCGGTGGACGCGGGCGTCGACGCAGGCGAGGAGGACGGCGAAGGGGGCGGCGAGCAGCCAGACGGCCAGCTCGGGCCGGGGCGTGCCGGTGGCGGCGGCGAGCGCGGCGCAGACCAGGGCGGTGAGCAGGGGCGCGGCGACCGGGGCGGCGGTGGCGCACTCCCCCCGGCCGGGCCCGCCGAGCCAGCCGCGCGCGGGCCCCACGAGCACGTGCCCGGCGGGACAGCGGTCCCGCCAGGGCTCCTCCGGCTCCACAGCGAGCCGGTGGGCGGCCCGCGGGACGAGCAGCCCGGCGGCGGCGCCCCACAGGGCGGCGACGGTGATCAGCAGCAAGACGTCCACGGGCAGACCCTAGGGGGTGTCTCGCCGATCGGGCCGGATCAGGGAGCGGGGTCCGGTGCCGTGCATCGCAAGGCGGAGGAGGGAGGCATGACGGAGTCATGGCGAGTGACGACAACGCGGCGAGGTGCGGCACCGGACCCCGCGAGCCCGGCACGATCGGCGAGACACCCCCTAGGAGAGAGGAGGGGGCTACGGTCTGGTGCATGGGGAAATGGACGGACGGGGCGGGGTCGCTGGTGGTGCCGGGGGAACTGGCGGAGGTTTCGCTGGAGGTTCCGCTGGAGGTGGCCGCGTCGTACCGGGCGCGGCGGCGGGGGCTGCTCGGGCGGGACGGGGTCGCGGGGGCGCTGCTGATCGTCCGGACGAACAGCGTGCACACCTTCGGGATGCGGTTCGCGATCGACGTGGCGTACCTGGACCGCTCGTTCCGGGTCCTGTCCGTGGTCACGATGCGGCCGGGACGGCTGGGCATGGTCCGGCCGCGCGGCCGGCACGTCCTGGAGGCGGAGGCGGGCGCGATGGCGGGATGGGGGGTACGGGCGGGGGTACGCGTGCGCGTGGAGACCGGACACTCCCCGGGCCTTACGGAGGCCCCGACCCCAGGAGGGTGAAGGCGCCGTACGCGGCGGAGGCGAGGGCGAGTCCGGCCAGGACCGGGACGGCGGCGCGGGTCCGGAGCCGCGCGAGGGCGGCGGCGGGCGGGAGCAGCAGCCCGAACGCGGGCATCATCAGGCGCGGCCGGGAGCCGAAGTACGCGGCGCCGACGAGGGAGACCAGGACGACGCCGATCGTGTAGACGAGCAGGGGCAGCGGCTGCCGCTGCCGCACGCAGAGGACGACGAGCCAGGCGAGCAGGGCGAGCGCGGCGGTCAGGCCGAGGGCGGCGGGCCAGGGCAGGCCCGCGACGAACCGGGCGAGCGCGAGGCCGCCGTCGATGGAGTTGCCCCAGGCGGCCTGGACCTCGAAGTAGGCGGTGGGGCTGTCCTCCCGTATGCCCACGTACACGACGTACCCGAGCCAGCCCAGGGGGGCGATCAGCACGCCGGCCACCGTGCGGGCGGGCAGGCGGCGGTCCCGTACGAGGGCGGCGAGGGCGGTGATCCCGAGCGCGGCGATCAGGGCGGCGGCGGTGGGCCGGGTGAGCCCGGCGGCGACGCAGAGGAGGCCGGCGAGGATCCAGCGGTCGCGCAGGACCGCGTACAGGGACCAGGCGGCGAGGGCGGTGAAGAGGGTCTCCGTGTACGCCATGGACTGGACGAACGCGGTCGGGTACACGCCCCACAGGACGGCCAGCAGGACCCCGGTCCTCGGCCCGAAGGCGTGGGCGCCGCACCGGAAGACGCCCCAGGCGGCGGCGAGCCCCGCCGTCCAGGAGACGAGGAGTCCGGCACCGGCCGCGTCGAGCGGCAGCACGGCGGACAGGCCGCGCTCCAGGGCCGGGAGGAGCGGGAAGAAGGCCAGGTCGGAGTGGACGTCGCCGTTCGGGAGGGTGACCTCGTACCCGTACCCGTGCTCGGCGATCCGCACGTACCAGACGGAGTCCCAGCGCCCCTTGAGCCGGTGCAGCCCGTCCTCACCGGTCGCGGCGGCGGCGACCGCGAGGACGACGAGGCCGATGACACGGGTGGCGGCGTAGCCGCCTAGGGCGAGGAGGAGGGGGCGGGTGGGATGGGCGGGGCAGGTGGGACGGGGCGGGGGCATGGGGGCGATTATCCCGGCGGCCGGGACGCGGAGGCCCAGGTGGGTGCTCCGTTCCCGCCCGGGTCAGGCCAGGAGGCGCCACACCACGACGAGGGCCACCAGGGCCGCCAGCGCGACGGCGCCGATCAGCCGGGCCCGCTTCTCGGAGGGCCACACGGCGACGTGCGGCGGCCCGCCGGGCGCGGGGACGACGAAGTACACCCGGTGGGGGTGCGAGGCGAGGGTGACGCGGGCCAGGGACAGATGGCGCAGGGTGACCCGGCGGCCCACCTCGTCCTCGCACGGGAGGAGCCGCGGCTCCAGGATCGCGGCCACGCGCGTGTCGACGTCGCGCGCCAGGGAGGCGCGTTCGCCGACGACGCGGACGTCGGTCCAGTCCCCGTGCGCGCGGGCGCTCCGCCACGCCCCGTACGGCAGGACGGGGGTGGAGACCTTGACCTTCTCGACGACCGGGCGCCTGGTGATGACCCCCTCGGTCCACGTCACGGTCCTCGCGGTGCCACCGCAGCGCAGGTGGGGGACGGTGCCCGCCCGGTCGCAGTCGGGGCAGGCCCGGGACCCCGATCCGCCGCAGCGGGCTCAGGTGGTCCTGCCGCGCCCGCCGCATCCGGCGCACGCCGCTTCCCTGGTGCCGCACTGGCCGCAGGTGACGCGCCCCTCCCTTCCCACCTGTCCCGCGCCCACCCGGTCACGCGACGGACGGCTGCGGCGGCCGGTGCCGTCGCACCACAGGCAGGCGGCGACGCCCTGGCAGTCGCCGCAGGCCTTGGCAGGGGGGCACGACAGCTCACCGGTCGCCTTGCAGCGTTCGCAGGCCACCGTGCCGTTGCCGCAGTCGCAGGCCCGGTCGTCCACCGAACCGCGCCGCACCAGGAACAGGGTCGTCTCGGCCCCGGGGTCCTCGGGCGGCGGTATGCGGTGCCAGTCGAGGCCGGAGCGGTACACGGGCCGGTCCGACAGGTCTATGAAGCCCTGGTGGAACCGCTCCTCCTCCGTGCGGGTCTCGACGGAGCGCAGGATCTCCCCTTCGATCAGCAGGTGCCGGCCGATGTCGGCCTCCTCCGGAAGCACCTGGCCGGTCTCGCCGCGCTCCTGGACACTGCGCCGCACGGCTGCCAGGACGTCCTCGTCGCTCAGCACGCTTCCGCCACCCCCCGGTTCGCGCCGGAAGGCGTAGCCCCCCGGCGTATCCGCAGAACGATACCCAACGGGTGCGCCGAACAAGGAGGTTGAGGTTCGGGGCGGGGGTCGCGCGGATCAGCCTCGGGGTCTCATGCGGGCGAACTTGCCGGCCATGACGGGGCCGAGCCGGTGGACGATCGCGTGGCCCGGCTCGTGCGGGGAGGGCAGGTCGGCCAGGAAGGAGGTGACGATGACCTCGTCGACGCCGAGGACGCCGCGCCGGCTCTCCTCCTCCAGGAAGGCGAGGGTGCGGCGCCAGTCGGGGGCGGCCGGGTCCTCGCCGAGGAAGGAGCGGACGGTGTCCTGGACGACGGACCAGAAGAACACGTGCGGCAACACGCCGCCCTGGTGGAGCAGATGGGTCTCGTAGGCCTCGCGGAACTCGGGGATCCGGGCGACGAGGTCACTGACCAACTGCACACTCGGCGTCACGCTCGGCGTCGGCGTCATCCGTCCAGAATGCTCCTGTCCGGCGACCGCGTCCCGCCCCTTTTGCACTTTCCCGGGAATGACTTTCGCGAGGTTTTCCTCAGAAGGCCCCTGGTGTCCCCCTTTCGTGCGGAGTCGGACGCGCGTACGAATGGAGGCGGGGCTGGTCGCCGCACATATGGCCGGGTGACGGCAACGGGGCTCACGGTAAGGTCCGTTGACCACGTTCGAACACCACCTTCAGTGGCCGAGAGGAAAAGGTCTTCCGGTGTCCACGGCTCCCCCGCCTCCGAGCAGCCACCCGCAGCCGGGCCCCGGTGCGCCCATGGGCCCGTTCCCGCCGCCTCCCCCGCGACCGCCCCGGCGGCGGGGCTGGTTCGCCCGGCAGAGCGAGGGCGTCCGCATCACGATCATCGGCGCGGTCATCGCCGGCGTCTTCTCGCTGGGGGGCGCCGTCCTGACCGCGGCCCTCACGGACCGGGGTGACGATCCGTCGGACGCCAAGCCGTCCGCGCAGTCGTCCGTACGGCCGTCCACCGCGCCGACCACCGCCTCGGAGCCCCCTTCGCAGGTCTCCTCGGACGGGCCGTCCCCGACGCCCCGGGCGTCCGGGGAGTCCGGGGACCCGTCGGCCGACGCCGACTCCGACTCCGCGCCGCCGGCGAGCGAGTCGTACGAGGTCTTCTACGACAAGCAGACCATGGCCCTGGGCCTGCCTCCCGGTTCCGACCTCGGCTCCATCGACTTCGACGCGCCGGGCACCCGCCGGTACACCGAGGACGAGTGGACGGCCCTGAAGGAGAAGGCCGACGAGTCCGGGACCCCGGTGGAGGCCGATCTGACGTACCGGCATTACTTCAACGGCTTCCTCACCCTGCAGAACGGCCGCAACGCCGCCCAGCTCCAGCCCACGGACCCCTCGGAGAAGGCCGGGGACTGCGCCGGGGCGGCCCGGGTCGGCGGCTTCACCGAGGTCAAGATGCACGAGTGGGACCTTCCCGCGAAGACCGTCCTCTGCGTCGTGACCGACAAGGGCAACATCGCCCGGGTCGTGATCACCGGCTTCATCGGGGGCGACTCCGGCGAGATCGGGGAACCGCCCACGCAGATCGGCCTCCTGGTCACCCTGTGGAAGCCGCGCGGCTGAACGCGCTGCGCGTGCCGGTCGTCCCGATCCGGTGTACGGCGTGACGGGCACGGCCTCCGTCCGGGACCAGGGGAGCGGCCCGTGACGCGACCGGGCGGAAGGATCTCGTGGAGGGGGACGGGGATGACTCGCGCGATGCGGTGGCTGGTGACCGTGGTGGCGGCAGCCGCCACGTTCGGGGTGTGCGTGTGGGTGGTGCGGGCGGTGTCGTGGGGGTGGCTGCCCCAGGGCGAGGGCCCCCGGCTCGACACGGCCCTCGCCTTCGGCACGGTGACGGCCGGGGCGGTGCTGGCGGTGGGCATCTGGTGGGCCTCGCGGGAACAGCCGCCGAGCCCGCCGCCGCCCCTCCGTACGGTGACGCAGGAGGCGACGGCCTCCGAGAACGCCCGGGTCACCCAGGCGGGCGGCCCGCCACCCGCCGCAGGCACCCCCTCCCGGGTCGACCAGCACGCCGAGGCCTCCGACGACGCGACCGTCTCCCAGACGGGCGGCGGCGCCGAGCGGCTGGAACAGCGCGCGAAGGCGTCCGGCCGCGGGAACATCGCACAGACCGGCGGCGACCAGCCGGTCCAGGGGCCCTGAGGCGTTGGGCGAGCGGTACGGCTCCGGGGAGCCGGACGGACAGGACCCGTACGGCGGCGTCCGGCAGTGGGCCCATGCGTCCGACCACGGCCAGGTCCATCAGGCGGGCCGGGACCAGCACTTCTGGGGCTCCGGCCCCGCCCCCAGGCCACGGCCTCCCTGCCACCCGACGGGGCGCTGACCGGCCGGAAGGAGCGGACCGACACGCTCCTCGCCGCCCTGGCGCCCGACGGGGCGGGCACGACGGTGGTGACCGGCCTCCCCGGGGTCGGCAAGACCGTCCTGGCCCTGCACGCGGCGCACCGGGCCGTCGAGCGGGGCCGCTTCCCCGGCGGCACGCTCTACGTACACCTGCGCGGCTACGACCCGGCCGGCGCGGTCGGCCCCGAACAGGCCCTGGAGTCCCTGCTGCGGGCGCTCGGCGTACGCGACGAGGACCTGCCGCCGACGGTCGAGGAGCAGGCGGGCCTGTACCGGTCGGAGCTGAACCGGCGCGCCGAGAGGCACGGGGCGGTCCTGATCGTCGCCGACGACGCGTCTTCCCCGGGCCAGCTGCGTCACCTCGTACCCGCGCATCCCGCCCACCGGCTCCTCGCCACCTCGCGCGACGCGTTGTCCGCACCCGACTTCCCGGCCCGACTCGTCTCCCTGGACGAACTCGACACCGAGTCGGCCACCGAGCTGATCGCCGTCGCTCTGGCCCGGGTCAGCCCCGGCGACCCCCGCGCCGGGGAGGAGGCCGGGGCCCTGGAGCGAGTGGCCGAATACTGCGGCCGTCTCCCCCTGGCCCTGACGATCGCCGCCGCACTGCTGACCGACGACCCCGGCCTCCCGATCACCGCCCTGGCCGACGACCTCGCGGACGCCCGCACCCGCCTGAAGCGGCTCCAGCACGAGGACGGCGACGGGCGTTCCCTGGCCGTCCGGGCGGCCTTCGACCTGTCCTACCGGCGTCTCAAGCCCCAGGAAGCCCGGCTGTTCCGTCTGCTGTCCCTGAACCCGGGCCCCGATCTGTCCACCAAGGCAGCCGCCGTACTGAACCGGTCAGGAGGAACGGGAGACCCGCACCGGCCTGGCTGCCCTCGCCCGCGCCGGTCTGATCAACGAACAGCCACCCCGCTCCGGCCGCTGGCGCGCCCATGAATCGCCCTGCGCATGTCCGGAGCTCTGAACATCTACTTGCACCAGGGACGTCACTTCCATGACGCCCTGAGCATCAACGAGCGCGCCCTCGCCGTCGCCCGTGCACTCGGCGATCGCCATGCCGAAGGCACCGTGCTCGACGGCCTCGGCTCCGCCCTCTGCGAAGTGCGACGATTCGACGACGCTATCCAGGCCCACACCCAAGCCGTAGGCATCTGCCGCGAACTCGGCAACCGCCACGGCGAAGGCGTAGCCCTCATCAACCTCGGCACCGCCCTCCAAGAGGTACGGCGCTTCGACGAGGCCGTTCGCGCTCACACCCAAGCCATCTCCATATTGGACGAGTTGAACGACCAGTACGGCAAGGACCAAGCTCAGCAAGCCCTCGACATGACCCTGGCCGAGACGCGGCGGGGATGGCGGCGCTGGTTCCGGCGGAAGCCGGCTGGTGGGCCCGAAGCTTAAGTTTCGGGGTTCGGGCGCTCTTCTACGGAAGGGGGTCGGGTCTGGATGAACCCGCCCACCCACCCCCTGTGTTGACGGAGCGTCGTCGACTTGCCACGCAGTGTCATATGCCTCTAGCGTGAGCGGCAGAAGTGTGAAAACAGACGACCCCCATCAAGGTGCAGCAACACCTCGCGGGGGTCTCACCATCAAGATCGAACACTCGCAAAGGAACCGATCCTCATGGCTGACGCCGATTTTAGTGATGCCCTCCACCCCATGGCCAGCCCGGGGTACGGAAAGCGTTCCGCGCCGCAGCAGGAAGCGCGTGGGCGTCAGGACTTCGCGCACCTTCCGGCCCGTGAGGCCGCCGTCGCCGCGTACATCGACCGGCTGCCCGAAGGCAGCGACATCTCGGTGAAGACGCTGGCCAAGCACCTGCCGTACGGGCAGTGCGCCCTCCGGACCTCCCTCAACCGCATCCAGCGCGCCGGTCACCTGCGGCGGGGCCGCGAGTGCCTGGGCGGGCGGTGGATCACCCGTACGTGGTTCACCCGTACGCCGCGCGACAGCGTCTGGTGGGCCGCCTTCCAGCAGGGCGACGTCCCCCGGGAGGCGCGGGCGCCGAAGCGTTCCCGGGCCTACGTGCTGCTCGCCGCGCTCGGCCGTACGAACTCCGTTCTGTCCCTGTCCCACGCCGAGTGCCGGGCGCTCGTCCCGCTGGTGGAGGAGTGGTTCGACCGGGACGCCGGGGAGGAGGACGTCCTGCGGGCCCTCACCACCGGTCTGCCCCGGTCCGTCCACCACCCCGCGGGCCTCGTGCGGCGTCGGCTCGGCGACAAGCTGCCGCCCCTCCCCGTCCGGCGCGACCCCGCCCCGCTCCGGATCCTCGAATGCGGCACCTGCGGGGCGCCGGGGTACGCGGACGCGCTCGTGGACGGCGACTGCGGGGCCTGCCGGGGCGAACGTCCCGTGGTCCCCGGGCCCCGCGGCCTCCCGGCCGCGGAGGTGCGGAACCGGGCGGCCGCCGTGCGGGGGCGCCTGGAGGCGTCGCGCGGCTAGAGCCGCGCCGGTCAGGGGGTGGCGGGCGGCGGGGTGGTGCGGGGGAAGGAGATCTCGACCCGCCGGTTCTTCTTGCGGCCCTCTTCGGTGGCGTTGTCGGCGATCGGGTAGTCCTCGCTGTAGCCGCGGATGTCGAAGGTGGTGCCGGGGCCCAGGCTCCGGGCGAGCACCTGCTGGACGGCGACGGCGCGCTGCTTCGAGAGCTTCAGGCCGTGTTCGTACGTGCCGAGGTTGTCGGTGAAGCCGAAGATCCGGACGCGGCCGGAGCCCTGCTTGTCGATCTCGGCGGCGATCGCGGCGATCCGGCTGGTGGCGGCGGCTCCGAGCTTGGCGCTGTCCTTGGGGAACAGGACCTCGGCCTGGAGCGCGAACGTCACGTCCACGTTGGTGTCCTGCCGGCGCTGCGCCCCGCCCTCCTCCTCGACGATCTGCTTGATGTCGAGGACCTTCGGGGGCGCGAGGACGGCGCCGTCGGGCAGCATCAGCCCCGGCGCGGTCTCGTCGATGACGGGCACGGGGGAGGCGCTGCCGGCGGAGCCGGGCGGGTCGTCGGCGTGGGCGAGGGGCGCGGCGGGCCACAGGACCGCGGAGACGAGGGCGATTGCGGCGAGGCGGCGGTGTGTCGTCGTCATGGCGTCGCCTCAGGAGAGCTTGAGGGTGGCGGGTTCGAAGGTGGGGAGTTGGAAGGAGACTTCGGTGGTGGAGGTGGGGGGCGCGGGGAACTGGAGGAAGACCTCGACCGAGTCGTCGGCCGAAAGAATGCCGAGGCCTGATGTGGTCAGCGGGCGCCCATCGGTGTCCCGGAGTACGTAGTACCTCTTCTTCCCCACGGAATCGACGAGCGTGGCGCCGCCCAAAGAGGTTCCGTGCTTCATGACCTCTGTCTCGTCACCACTGACCTGAGCGGGAACGGAAGTCCCGGAGCCCCCGGTGTTGCTGAGCCGCCCCTTTATGGTGAGGAAGCCGCCCGCGTCCCGCTCCAGCGAGTTGATGACGAGTTCCAGCCCCTTGCGCCCCCTGAGGGTGGCCAGCTCTTCCGCCGGCTCCTCGGCACTCGGCTGTTCTTGGCCCGTTCGGGGCTTCTGAGAAGAGGTGGCCGTCGCTGCCGGCTTGTCCGCCTTCGTCTTCTCCTCGGCCCCACAGCCGACTACGAGGAGGGCCACTGATGCGACCGCGAGGGAGGCCAGCCCTCTTCGTGCATACCGAACGTTCATGAAGCGCGCTTCCTTTACTCGTCGTCGCCGGTCAGTCGAACGGTGAAAAGGTCGGTGACACTGGGGAGTTCCGGGTCGTCGGGGTCGATCGTCCAGGCTTCTTCATCACAGGTGAGCCCGGTGATCGGCTCTGGTTCCGGATCCTCAGTCGGCTCCTCTGTCGGCTCCTCACCCGGTTCCTCAGGGGCCGGTGACTCCGGAGGTTCCGAAGGCTCCGGTGGTTCCGAGGGCTCCGGGGGCAAGAACCTGCACTTCGGCTCGATCACAGCCTTCGCGGACGCGGTGGCATGTTGCGACTCCGTTCCCGGGATGAGGGAACGGCCGACAGTTCCTGTCGTACGCACCGTGACGCTGAAACCCTCGTCCTCCCCGGCAAGGCGATCGCATGTGCCACCCTCGAGGGTCGCCCCATTCCTGGCGGCGAAGACGGCTGCCTGCTGACACGCGGAGGACTCGGTGTACTCCTCGCCCTCGAGGAACCTGTCCCACTGCGTGGGGTCGAGAATCACCTCAAGCCATCCCTCACGCAGCTGCTCCCGGGCGTCCTGGGCAGCCGCGAGTGCCGCCGCGTCCGCAGCGGTCTGGGCACCGTTTCGCGTGGTGGCGGCCTGCCCGACCACGAAATAGACGAAAGCCAGGAACAAAAGGCCTGCTATGGCTGCGATGTAGACAGGGAACGCCTGTCCGGAATCGCTTCGAGAGCCGGCCGTCAACCGCCGATCAGATCGGCGATCTTGTCCGTGATCGCCGTCTTGATCGACTGCCCGATGTCCGTACCGGTGATCGCCACCACAATCGCCACCACCACCACAATGATCCCCAGGTACTCCACCGCCGTCTGCCCCCGGTCCCTGGACAGCACGCGAGTGGTCAATTCCAGCCTGGCCTTGATCAGAGCCTTCAGCATCGCGTCGTTCATCGTGGTCCCCTCCGCGTTCAGACGCCTGCGCTCCGGCACGGTATGCCGATGGAGCCGTGGGGGCACAGGGTCCCGGGGCCCATTCGTCAGGTCGGGTCATGGGAGGGACCTCGTGCCCAGCCAGGAGGCTATGGCCTCGGCGCGGGTGTTGGTGTGGAGTTTGGCGAAGATTCGGTTGATGTGGTTCTTGACCGTCTTCTCCGTAATGAAACAGGCCGCGGCGATCTGCCGGTTGTTCAGACCCGTGGCGATCAGGTCCATCACCTCCGCCTCCCTCGCACTCAGTCCACACTGTGGCAGATCGGGTTGCACTTGCGAAGAGGGGTTCTCGAAGAAAGGCCGGTTTTTGGCAGTTGGCGGCATCACCCCGTGTGCAGTCGCACGCGTCGCACGCAGTGACCTCAGCAGGACCCCCGACGCCGTCGCCGTGAACCGCGCCCTCCCCTCCCCCACGTCCCTGACCGCGCTCACCAGCTCCTCCGTCGTGAACTCGCCGTGCACCAGGTAGCCGCCCGCGCCCCGGCGCAGCGCCTCCTCCACGGTCTCCGGCTCCCGGCTGTGGGTGAGCATCAGGACGCGGGACAGGCGGGCGAGGCGCGGGAGGGCCGTCAGGCCGTCGAGGAGGACCACGTGGGGGCGGACGCGGAGGGTCTCCCGGAGGGCCTCGCGGTCGTCCGCCGCCTCCGCGACGACCTCGAAGCCGGGCCGGCCGCCGAGGAGCGCGCGCAGGCCCGCCCGTACGACCGGGTCGCCGTCCACCACCAGGACCGTGAGGAGCGTCGGCATCAGCGGCTCACTCGCCCGTCACCGAGCCGAAGTCCGTCCCCGTGCCCAGGAACAGGCCCGCGCCGAGGAGGATCATCGTCGCCGGGACCATCAGGGTCGTGATCACCATCGTCGCCTTCGGGACCGCCTTCGCCGCCTTCCGGCGGGCGTTCTGCGCGTCCGTGCGCCGCATGTCGTTCGCGATCTGGATGAGCGTGTCCACGATCGGGGCGCCCAGCTCCTCGCCCTGCTGGAGCGCCGTCACGAACTGCGCCACCTGTTCCGAGTCGTTGCGGCGGCGCAGCTCGTCGAAGGCCTGGCGGCGGCTGACGCCCATGTCCATCTGCCGCAGGGTGATGCGCAGTTCGTCGGACCACGGCCCCTCGTACTTCTCCGCGACCCGTTCGAGCGCCTGCCGGAAGCCGAGGCCCGCCGACACGACGACGGCGAGGACGTCCAGGAAGTCCGGCAGCGTGCGCTCGATCTGGTCCTTGCGGATCCGGACCGCCGACCAGATCCCCACCTCGGTCCAGAACGCCCCGAAGGCCAGCAGGAGCAGTGCGGTGAGGTACGAGCCCTTCGACAGCATCAGGAGGGCTCCCAGGGCGCCCAGGAAGCCGTACACCGCCCGCCTCGCCCCGTACCGGTCGATCGTCAGGCCGCCGGGGTTCCCGGCCAGGTCGATGCGGCGGCGCACCGCGTTGACCCGCTGGGGGCCCATCAGGCGCAGCACGGCCGGCGACCAGCGCATCCCCAGGCGGTCGACCGCCGAGTCGACCGCGCCGGTACGGGTCGCGCCGACCTCCAGGGCCAGCCGGAGGTCGTCGGGGAGCTTGGCGTCGGCCCGGTAGAGCCGGACGCCGTAGCAGGCACCGGCGACCGCGAGGCCGGCCAGGAGGGCGAGGAGGAGGTCCACGGCGGCCGTCCCTACACGTCGATCTTCGAGAAGCGGCGGATGATGACGAAGCCGACCGCGTACAGGGCGAACGCCGCGATCACGGCGGCCTGTCCGAGGCCCGAACCCGTCATCCGGTCCAGGGCCCCCGGCTGCATGTTGTCGATGAGCAGCAGCGAACCGATCCCGATGACGGGGACCGAGTACGCCGTCATGCTCACCTGCGAGAGCTGGGTGCGGACCTCGCGCCGGGTCTCCTTGCGCTCCTCCAGCGTCTCCGTGAGGTTGCGCAGCGAGGAGACGACGGTGCCGCCGGCCCGGTTGGCGAGGACCAGGGTGGTGACCAGGACGACGAGCTCCCGGGAGGGGAGGCGTTCGGCGAGCTCGCCGAGGGCGTCGTCGAGCGAGGTGCCGACGGACAGCTGCTGGGCGACCTTCTCCAGCTCGACGCCCGCCGGGGCCTCCAGCTCGTCGGCCGCCAGGCTGAGCGCCATCCGGAGCGCGAGTCCGGCCTGGGTGGCGTTGGCCAGGATGCGGGAGAGCTCGGGAAGCTGGTTGATGAACTTCTCGATGCGCTTCTGGCGCTGCCAGTTGAGGTAGCCGAGGGCCACCCAGATCCCGAGGAAGCCGCAGATCGGGCCGAAGAAGGAGGACAGCGCCGCCTGCCCCACGGCCCACAGGACCGCCACGGTCGCCGTGAGGGCGACCGTGAACTCGCCGGGGGTGACGTCCAGGCCGGTGGCCGCGATCCGCAGCTCCAGCTTCCGGCCGAGCGCGGTCGCGCGCACCCGCCGGTCGACGCCCCGGAAGCGGCGCCTGCGGCGGCCGGGGGTCTCGGGTCCGGCCGTCTCGTCGAGCCGGGCGACGAGGGCCGCGTGGCGGCGGGCCCCGCTCGCGTACAGCTGGACGCCGGTCACGCCCAGGACGCAGCAGAGCAGCGCGACGCCGATCGTCAGCCAGAAGGGGTCGGTCGTCATTCCGCCTCCCGGACGGACGCGTGTCTGTCGTGCCTGCCGTACCCGCCGGTCGTCATTCCGCCTCCCGGACGGCCAGGTGTGCGTCGGTCGGGGCCACGCCGAAGGCCTGCGGAAGGGGCTGCCCGGCCAGGTAGAGGCGCTCGGCGACCCGGCGCGGCAGCGGGTGGTACGTGAACCGCCCGTACACCCTTCCGTCGGCGGCGAGCGGCTCGGCGTGGAAGCGGCAGACGGTGGCGAGCAGGAAGCGCTCGCGGCCGTGCGAGGCGAGGACGGCGATCTCGGTGATCCGGCGGGTGCCGTCGGGGTGCCGGGTCAGCTGGACGAGGACGTCGACCGCGCTGTTGATCTGGTCGCGCAGCGCCTCGAACGGCACCTTCACCTCCGACATCGAGGCGAGGGTCTGGAGCCGCATCAGGGCGTCCTCGGCGGAGTTGGCGTGCACGGTGGCGAGCGAGCCGTCGTGGCCGGTGGACATCGCCTGGAGCATGTCGAGCGTCTCGCCGCCGCGCACCTCTCCGACGATGATGCGGTCGGGGCGCATCCGGAGGGAGTTGCGGACCAGGTCGCGGATGGAGATGGCGCCGCGGCCCTCGATGTTGGGCGGCCGGGCCTCCAGGCGGATGACGTGGGACTGCTGGAGCTGGAGCTCGGCCGAGTCCTCGATGGTGATGATCCGCTCGCCGTCCGGGACGAGCCCGGAGAGCGCGTTGAGGAGGGTGGTCTTCCCGGTGCCGGTGGCGCCGGAGACGATCAGGTTGAACTTGGCCTGCACGAGCCCGGAGAGCAGCAGCAGCATCTGCTCGTCCAGGGAGCCGAGCCCGAGCATCTCGTGGAGCGTGTACGCGCGCGGGAAGCGGCGGATGGTGAGGGTCGCGCCGGTGAGGGAGAGCGGCGGGATGATGACGTTGACGCGCTCGCCGGAGGGGAGGCGGGCGTCGACCATCGGGTTCGACTCGTCCACGCGCCGGTTGACCGTCGACACGATCCGCTCGATCGTCTGCATGAGCTGGTCGTGGGAGGCGAAGCGGAGCGGCAGGAGTTCGACGCGGCCGCCCCGCTCGATGAAGATCTGGTCGGGGCCGTTGACCATGATCTCGGTGATCGAGGCGTCTTCGAGGAGCGGTTCGAGGACGCCGAGGCCGAGGGCCTCGTCGACGACCCGGCGGATCAGCCGGGAGCGCTCGGCGGTGGAGAGGACCGGGCCCTCGCGGCTGATGATGTGCCCGAGGACGCGCTCCAGGCGGGCGCGCCGCTCGGCGGCGGCGAGCGCGGACATCTCCGTGAGGTCGATCTCCTCCAGGAGCTTGGCGCGGAAGGCGGCGACGAGGTGCCCGTCCTCGCGGGCGGCGGCGCTGCCGCCTCGGTCCTCGGGGGCGTTGATGCGGGCGCGCAGGCTCACGGCAGGTCCTCCTCGTCGGGCATCGGCATGGTGGCGGTCTTCTGCACGTCGTCGAAGGTCCAGAAGGGGACGACGGAGGGGATGCGCACGGTGACGGTGGCGACGGCCTCGCCGCCGCCCCGGTCGACGTCGACGCCGGTGACCCAGTCGGCGGCGGCGTAGCCGGCCGCCGTGGCGTCGGGCCGCTCCTCCGCGTCGCTGGTCGCCGCCCGCGCCGCCGCCCGCGCCGCCGTGCCCGCCTGCTGGGCGGCGTACGCGGCGACGCCGAGTTGGAGGCCGGCGAGGCCGACGAGGAGCAGGATCGGCAGAAAGCCCAGGTACTCGACGGCGGCCTGACCGCGGTCGCGGGCCCGTCCGAGCCGCGGCCGCGCGTGCGTGGCGCGGGCCCGTGCGGGCCGCCGTTCGTCCGTGGCGCGGGCCCTCGCGCGCGGCTGTCGGCTCATGGTGTCGGCTCCTCCCGTACCGCGCCCGCCTCCGCCGTGACCGGGAAGAGGCCCCCCAGGCCCGGGACGAGAGCGGGCACGTCGACCTGGACCCGAACGGCGACCATGCCGCCGCTCGGGGTGCAGCTCACCTCGGAGACGTTCCAGGCGCCGTCGATGTGGCGGCGGGCGGCGGCGCCCCAGTCGTCGTCGACCGCGCACGCCCGCGCCCCCTCGTCCGCCGCGTTCCCCGCCAGGCTGTACGTGTACCCCACCAGGACGACCTGCCAGAGCAGGGCGAGGGTGAGCAGGATCAGGGGGACCATGCCGAGGAACTCGACCGCCACCTGCCCCTTGTCGTCGTCCCGGTGGACACGCATGGGTCAGCGGCCTCCGGTGCGGCGGCGCAGGCCGAGGGAGCCCCGGTCGCCGGTGCGGGCGAGCTGCTTGCCGGGCTGTCCCGCGCCCGCGGCCCGGGGCGCGTGGACGAGGCCCAGTTCGCCGGCGAGGGTCCAGAGGGCCTGCTTGACGGTGGACTTGGCGTCGAGTTCGTGGAGGCGGCCGGCGTCGACGACGGCCTGGAGCTCCTTGAAGTGGGCGGGGACGGAGACGCCGGCGACGCGGGTGCCGGTGATCTTCTGGACGAGGGGTGGCTGGATCTCGCTGGAGCGGTGCTGCCGGTTGACGAGGGTGACCGTCTCCTCGGCCTTGCGGACCTGGAGCCGTTCCCACATGCGTACGGTCCGTTTGGCGGCCCGGACGGCGACCACGTCGGGGGTGGTGACGAGGAGGGCGGTGTCGGCCATCTCGATCACGGCGGCGTTGGCGCCGTCGAGCCGGGAGCCGCAGTCGACGACGACGACCTCGTGGCGGCCGCGCAGGGCGCTGACGACCTGGCGGGCGGCGCGGTCGGTGACCTCCTCGCCGCGTTCGCCCTCGGCCGGGGAGAGGAGCAGCGAGAGGCCGGTCTCGTGGACGAAGACGGCGTCCTGGAGGACGCGGTGCGAGATGTCGGTGATGGCGGCGAGGTCGGCGACGGAGCGCCGGAACTGGACGTCGAGGTACGAGGCGACGTCGCCGTTCTGGAGGTCCATGTCGACGAGGGCGACGCTCCGGCCCGAGGCGCGGGCGGCGAGGGCGAGGTGGACGGCGGTGACGGTGGTGCCGACGCCGCCCTTGGCACCGGCGACGGTGACGACGGTGCCGCCGGGTCCGGTGCCCTGGTCGGGCCCGGTGCCGAGGTGGCGGCGGACCCCGGCGGACCACTGGGCGGCGGCCTGGACGCGGCTGGCGAGCTCCTCGTACCCCAGGGGCAGGGTGACGAGGCCGCGGGCGCCGGAGTCCATGGCGGCGGAGAACAGGACGGGCCCGGCGTCGCCGGTGATGAGGACGACGCCGACGGCGGGGAAGCGGAGGGCGACCTCGCGGACGAGTTCGAGCGCGGGGACGGGCCCGATCCGCTCGTGGACGAGGACGACCTCGGGGAGTTCGTCGAGGGAGGCGGCGGCGAGCCGGGCGAGGGTGTCGACGAGCTGGGTGGAGTCGGCGACCGGCGGCGCGGGCTCGGCGTCGGGCAGCTGACTGAGCAGCGTGCTGACGGCCCGCGCCGCGTCGGGGTCGCCGACGGCCGGCAGGATCCTCGTGGTCATACCGGCCTCACTTGTCCTTGTCGAGCGTGTAGGTGCGGTCGCGCTGGTCGACGGGGGCGCCGCCCGTGGAGGGGGCGACGAGGGCGAGGCGTACGTGTTCGGCGAAGGACTCGGCGTAGGCGACGCGCTGGGTGTCGAGGGTGGAGAGCGCGAAGGTGATCGGGACGGTGGAGGTGGCCCGGTCGGCGCGGTCGGAGCGTTCGGAGGCCGGGGTGAGCTTGCCGACGTCGAGGACGCGGGCGCCGGAGACGATCATGCGGGACTGGTCGGGGTCGCCCTTCTTCTCGCCGGCGAAGGTGGCGTAGATGTTGACGGTGGCGCCGGCGGTGATCTTGCCGGCGACGCCGGTGCCGGCGTCGATCATGATGGCGATCTCCTGCTGGCCCGGCTGGAGCGCGGGCCGGTCGACGATCATGTCCTCCTGGAGGAGCGAGCCCTCCTTGAGCCGGGTGACGGCGATCTTGCCCCGGATCCGCGCGAGGTCGGTGACGGCGGTCTCCGAGAGCCAGCGCTTCGGCATGGTGATCTTCTCGAACTGGTCCGCCTTCAGGGGCTGGTAGGGCTCCACGGCGCTCTTGATCCGGTACGCGGTGGTCTCCGGGCCGACCTTGGAGTTCACGTCCCCGATGACGGCGAGCACGCCGACGAAGGCGCCGAGGGCGCACAGGACGGAGAGCAGCAGCAGGATCACGCCGCGGCGCTGGCGGGAGTTCATGGCCGTACTACCTCGATCGGAGACGTGGGTCCGGACGGACGGAGACGGTGGGCGGGCGGGAGCGGGTGTACGGGGACGGGGACGGGCGTACGGGGGCGGGGGTCACGGGCGCGGTTCACGGCAGGGCGCGGGGGGTGTGCGCGCCGGGTCCGAGGGCCCGGGTCGGGTGCGGGACGGCGGGCCCCAGGGCGTGGGTGGCGGGAGTGTCCGCGGGGTCCAGGGCACGGGGGTCCGCCGGGCCCACCGCACGCGGGTCCGTGCCGGGCCCGTCCGGGTACGCGGTCGGGTGCGCGCCCGCGCGCGGATCCGCGCCCCCCGCCTCCCCGTACGTACCGCCGTCCCCGCCCCCGTCCCCGTATCCGTACCCGCGGCCCCCGGGTTCCGGGTGGGTCAGGGGTGCCGCGCAGAAGCCGCAGCGGTCGCCGATGAGGTCCATGCCGCACCAGTGGCAGGTCTCGCGCCGTACGGAGGAGACGAGTTGGTGGAGGACGGCCGGGTCGGGGAGGTACGCGGCGAACTCGACGAGCTTTCCGGTGCCCCACCAGCCGGGTGAGGCGGCGGGCAGCGCGGTCTCCTGGACCGGGCCGGGGATCCGCCAGCGGGGTACGAGGACGGTGGCGGGCCAGTCGGTCTGGAGGCGGCCCCGGGCGAGGAGGAGTTCGGTGGTGAACTCCGGTCCCGCGAGGGCCTCTCCGCCGTCGCCGACGCGGACCATCTGCGGGGTGGGTCCGGCGAGGACGGCGAAGTGGGCGCCGGGCAGCCAGCCCTTGAGGTGGGAGCCGAGGCCGACGGGGACGCGGTCGAGCCGGGAGACGGAGCCGAGGACGGCGCCCGCGTAGATGTAGTGGGCGAGCAGCCGGGCGGCGGAGGCGAGGACTCCGGGGCTGAAGTCGTACCCGGCGAGGAGGCACAGCTGGCGGACGAGGACGGCCGCGCCGAGCGGCGGCAGGTCGGTCCTGACCAGGGCGATCCGGTCGCTCTCCAGGAGGGAGCGGACGGCGTGCAGGCGGCGCTCGACGGCGGCCGGGGCGGAGGTGGGGCAGACGACGACCACGTGTCCGTACCGGGCGAGGAGCTGTTGCAGGTCCGCGACCGAGGCGTCCAGCGGGCGTCCCTCGGGAGGCGGGAGCACGGCGGCGCGCGGGGTCCCGGGGTCGGTCGGCGGCAGCACCAGGTCGGCGCTGGTGACCGCGATCGCTGTCGGCACGTCGGGCCCCCGTCCCCTCCGGCCCCCGGGGTCACGGGGGTCACGGCTCACTTACCGCGTTCACGGCGTCACACCGGGGTGCGGCCGCCTCTGCACCTTATCCACGTCCCCCGGGGTGGTGAACACACAATCCGCCAAGCTGCCCCCATTTATTTGGGCCCGGGCGCCCGGGGCGTCCGGACCCACCTCCGGGCCCCGCCCTTGGGCCCGGAGCCTGGGCCCCACGGCCCTTTCCGTCCCGGAATCCCCCCGCCGCCCGAACACCGCTTGTCGTCAGAGGTCTTGACAACACGATTGGTCTGGACCAGCTTGTTCGCACAACGGTGGCCACCGTCCGTACCCGTACCCCTCGTACCGCCTCGTACCCCCGTACGAACCCCCTCCGTACGACGACGTACGGCACCTCCACATCCCCAACTCCCCCACGGAGGATGCACGTGGACCGCACCACCACCCGCCCGCGCGGGCGCAGATGGCTCGGCGGAGCCCTCGCGCTCGCCGTCGGCTCCGGGCTCGTCCTCGTCGGCGGAGCCGGCACCGCCCAGGCGGCGGACGTCAACGTCGCCAAGAACGCGGGCTTCGAGAACGGGCTCGCCAACTGGGCCTGTTCCGCCGGGAGCGGCGCCGCCGTCTCCTCGCCGGTCCGCACCGGCGCCGGCGCCCTGAAGGCCACCCCGGCCGGTCTCGACAACGCCAAGTGCGTGCAGACCGTGGCCGTGAAGCCCAACTCGACGTACACGCTGAGCGCCTGGGTCCAGGGCGGCTACGCCTACCTCGGCGCGAGCGGCACCGGGACCGGCACCGGCTCGGTCTCCACCTGGACGCCGGACTCCCCGTCCTGGAAGCAGCTGACCACCACCTTCACCACGGGCGCCTCCACCACCTCGGTGCAGATCTACACCCACGGCTGGTACGGCACCTCCCCCTACCTCGTCGACGACGTGAGCGTCTTCGGGCCCGACGGGGGCGGCGGCCAGGACCCCGACCCGGTCGTCCCGGCCACCCCGGCCGGCCTCGCGGCGGGCACCGTCACCTCCTCCTCCGTCGACCTGAGCTGGGGCGCGGTCTCCGGCGCGACGGCCTACAAGGTGTACCGGGACGGCGCCAACCCGCAGACCGTGAGCGGCACCTCCACCACGGTCACCGGGCTCACCGCCGACACCGCCTACCAGTTCCAGGTCGCCGCGACGAACTCCGCGGGCGAGTCCGCGAAGTCCACCGCCGTGACGGCGCGCACCGCCAAGAACCAGACGGGCCCCGGCCCGGCCGTGCCCAAGCACGCCGTGACCGGCTACTGGCAGAACTTCGACAACGGCGCGGCCAAGCAGAAGCTGCGGGACGTGCAGGCGGCGTACGACATCATCGCCGTCTCCTTCGCCGACTCGACGGCCACGCCCGGCCAGATCGTCTTCAACCTCGACCCGGCCGTCGGCTACTCCTCGGTCGCCGAGTTCAAGTCGGACGTCGCGGCCAAGAAGGCGGCCGGCAAGTCCGTGATCATCTCCGTCGGCGGCGAGAAGGGCAACGTCACGATCAACAGTGACGCGAGCGCGACCGCCTTCGCCAACAGCACGTACGCCCTGATGCAGGAGTACGGCTTCAACGGCGTCGACATCGACCTCGAGCACGGCATCAACTCCACGTACCTCACCAAGGCGCTGCGCCAGCTCTCCGCGAAGGCGGGTTCGAGCCTGGTCCTGACGATGGCCCCGCAGACCATCGACATGCAGTCCACGGGCACGGAGTACTTCAAGACCGCGCTCGCCGTGAAGGACATCCTCACGGTGATCAACACCCAGTACTACAACAGCGGTTCGATGCTGGGCTGCGACGGCAAGGTCTACAGCCAGGGCTCGGTGGACTTCCTCACCGCGCTCGCCTGCATCCAGATCCAGGGCGGTCTCGACCCGTCCCAGGTCGGCCTGGGCGTCCCCGCCTCCACCCGGGGCGCGGGCAGCGGCTACGTGTCCCCGCAG
Organism: Streptomyces sp. NPDC093071; assembly: GCF_044754545.1. Classification (NCBI taxonomy): domain Bacteria; kingdom Bacillati; phylum Actinomycetota; class Actinomycetes; order Kitasatosporales; family Streptomycetaceae; genus Streptomyces; species Streptomyces sp. NPDC093071. The sequence goes on from NZ_JBIVPH010000004.1 coordinate 99,245, forward strand.
ATCGTGAACAACGCGCTCGACTGCCTGACCAAGCTCACCAACTGCGGCTCCTTCAAGCCGGCCCAGGCCTGGCCGTCCCTGCGCGGCGCCATGACCTGGTCCACCAACTGGGACGCGACGGCCGGCAACGCCTGGTCGAACGCGGTCGGTCCGCACGTGCACGGCCTCCCGTAACGGGACCCTTCCCCGTCCCCGTACGGGCTCCGCAGCGCCGCCGCTCCCCCGGCGGCGCTGCGTCGTTCCCGGGGCCGTACGGGGCCCGTCAGCGGCGGGGCAGGAACGTGGCCAGGACCGGGTCGAGCCGCGCCACCCACTCCTCGACCCGGGCGGCGCGGCGGCCGTCGAGCTCGCAGGTGTAGGCGCCGCCCTCGTGGAGCGAGACGACGACGCGCAGCCCCCGGCCGCGGCGGGTGCGCAGCAGGTCCACGCCGGAGATCTCCTCCCAGCCGAAGTCGACCTCCTCGCCGTAGAGCTGGAGGTGCACGCCGGAGCCGTCGACGACGATCCCGGACACCCGGTCGGCGGCCACGAACTCCGGTACGAAACCGGGCGCGACGGAAGGCGGTGGCGGTACGGCGAAGGCGCCCGGCGGCCCGAAGCCCTGCGGGGGCCCGAACCCCTGGGGCGGTACGTGCGGGAGTACGAGCCCCGGTGGCGGCGTCTGTCCCGGCGGGGGCGTCTGTCCTTGCGGGGGCGTCTGTCCCTGCGGAGGTCCGTAGGCGGGGGCCGCCGGTACGACCAGCGTGGCGGGGTGCGGTTCCCCCTCCCCCAGCGCGTCCAGGATCTCGTCCGGCGTGGGGCGTTCGGCCGGGTCCTTGGCGAGGCAGCGGCCGATCAGGCCGCGCAGGGACTCCGGGACGGAGGCCAGGTCCGGGGCCTCGTGGACCGAGCGGTACATGAGGCCCATCGGCGTCCCCTCCCCGAAGGGGCGGCCGCCCGCGGCGGCGACGAGGACGGCACCGAGGGCGAAGACGTCGGCGGCGCCCGTCACCTCCTCTCCGAGGGCCTGTTCGGGGGCGAGGTAGCCGGGGGTGCCGAAGGCGGAGCCGGTGGCGGTGAGCCGGGTCGACTCCAGGGCGCGGGCGATCCCGAAGTCGAGGACGCGCGGCCCGTCGGGGGCCATGACGATGTTCCCGGGCTTGAGGTCGCGGTGGACGAGCCCGCAGGCGTGGATGGCCTCCAGGGCCTCCGCGAGCGCGGCCCCGAGCGCGCGCAGCCGCGCCTCGTCCATCGGGCCCTCGTCGGTGACGAGCGCGGCGAGGGTGGGGCCGGGGACGTAGGCGGTGGCGAGCCAGGGCGCCTCGGCGTCGGGGTCGGCGTCGACGACCTGTGCGGTGTGGAAGCCGCCGACCTGCCGGGCGGCGGCGACCTCGGCGCGGAAGCGTGCGCGGAAGGAGGGATCGGAGGCGAGTTCCGGCCGCGCCACTTTGACGGCGACGGCGCGGCCGCCGCGCGATCGGGCAAGGTAGACGGTGCCCATGCCGCCTTCGCCCAGCTTGTGCTCGATGACGTATCTGCCGATGAGGGTCCCCACGCGGGACAGTATGGCCGAAGTCCGTACCTTGACCGGTCCATGACATGACTCCACCATGTCCGGAACACCCCGCACGATCCCGCACGACCCGCATCACCCCCTCGCCCCACCCCCGTTCCGCTTCGTCGTTGTCGCACCCCCCACACTCCCCACCCAGGAGACACCATGCGACGTTCCCTCCGCGCGAGGAGGCCCGGCAGGAGGCCGGCCCTCCTCGCGACCCTCGTGGCGCTCGCCCTCGTGGCGCCCCTCTCCGCGCTCTCGACGCCCGCCGGGGCCGACCCGGCGTCGGCCGCCGCCGGCACCGCCGCCCGTTCCGCCGCGGACGAGGAGGTGGTCCGGCAGTACGAGGTGGCCGGGCCCGCCACCCCGGCCGCCCGCACCGCGCTCGCCGCCACCGGGGTCTCGATCGACGAGGTCGACGCCCGCGCGGTCGTGATCAGCGCGAACGCCCGGCAGCTCGGGCGCGTCCGGGCCCTGGGCTACCGGCCCGTGGCCCTGCCGGGCCCGCCGGACCGGGGCGAGGCTGCCCGGTCCGCGCTCGGCCCACTGGACTTCCCGTCGGCGGACTCCCGCTACCACAACTACGCCGAGGCGACCGCGGAGATCAACCAGCGGCTCGCCCAGTACCCCTCGATCATGAGCAAGCGGGTGATCGGGAAGTCGTACGAGGGCCGGGACATCGTCGCGATCAAGGTCAGCGACAACGTGGCCGTCGACGAGAACGAGCCCGAGGTCCTCTTCACCCACCACCAGCACGCCCGCGAGCACCTCACCGTCGAGATGGCGCTCTACCTGCTGCGCGAACTCGGCGCGGGCTACGGCACGGACAGCAGGGTCACCAACGCGGTGAACGGGCGCGAGATCTGGATCGTCCCGGACCTCAACCCGGACGGCGGCGAGTACGACATCGCGTCCGGCTCCTACCGCAGCTGGCGCAAGAACCGCCAGCCCAACTCCGGCTCCTCGTACGTCGGTACGGACACGAACCGGAACTGGGACTACAAGTGGGGCTGCTGCGGCGGCTCCTCCGGCACCAAGAGCTCCGAGACCTACCGGGGCACGGCCCCCGAGTCCGCTCCCGAGGTGAAGGTCGTCGCCGACTTCGTCCGCTCCCGCGTGATCGGCGGGAAGCAGCAGATCAAGGCGTCGATCGACTTCCACACGTACAGCGAACTGGTGCTGTGGCCGTTCGGCTGGACCACCGCCGACACCGCCCCGGGCATGACCCAGGACGACCGGAACGCCTTCGCGGCGGTGGGCAAGAAGATGGCCGCGAGCAACGGCTACACGCCCGAGCAGTCCAGCGACCTGTACGTCACGGACGGCTCGATCGACGACTACCTGTGGGGCGCGCAGAGGATCTTCGCGTACACCTTCGAGATGTACCCGACGTCCTCCTGGAACGGCGGCTTCTACCCGCCCGACGAGGTCATCGAACGCGAAACCGCCCGCAACCGGGACGCGGTCCTCCAACTCCTGGAGAACGCGGACTGCATGTACCGCTCGATCGGCAAGCAGGGGCAGTACTGCGCGGCGTGATCCGGAACGCCCGGTGCGGGCCCGTACTCCTCCGGGGGTACGGGCCCGCTCCCGTCACCGGGGGCGCGCCGTGTCCGCCGCGCCGGACGGCTTCGGGACCACCCCGTCCAGCGGGGTCAGCAGCCAGTGCCCGTCCTCCCGGCTCACGGTCTCCACGACCGCGACCGGACGCTTCCGCTCCCCGGCGGTGCCGGTCAGCCGGACGCTCCAGACGTCCGGGAACTCGGAGGTGCGCTTCCACGTCACGTCCCAGTCCTGGCCGCCGTACTCCTCGATCCGGGCGCGGGCGTCGTCCCTGCCGTGCGGGTGGGCGGCGAGGAGGTCGGCGAGGCCGGCCTCGTCCGAGGCGTTGAGCAGCGTCACGTACCGGCCGAGGAACCGGTCCTGGTCCGCCAGGTCCGGCTTCTCCTGCGCCCCGCCGCAGCCCGCCAGCAGCCCCGCGCACAGCGCGGCCGCGACCGGCAGGCCGATGCCGACGCCGGTGCCGAACGGTTTCGTTCTTTTCGCGCGTCCCATGTGAGGTCCCCCTGTGGTCTCGGGGGTCAACCGTCGCACACGGAAGGGCTTTTCAGCCCAGGACCGCCAGCGCGTCGATCTCGATGAGGAGGCCGGCGGGGAGGCCGACGTAGACGGTGGTGCGGGCGGAGGCGGGGGCCTTGAGGCCCTGCTCCTCGAAGTACTGGTTGTAGATCTCGTTCATCTCGGCGAAGTGGTCCACGTCCGTCAGGTAGACGCGCGTCATCAGGACGTCGTCCCAGGTCGCGCCGCCCTCCTCCAGGATCGCCTTGACGTTGGCGAAGGTCTGGAGGGTCTGCTCGCGCAGGGTCGGGCCCGCCACGGTCGGGGCCTGGCCCTCGACGGCGGGCAGGAAGCCGACCTGGCCGGCGACCTGCAGGATGTTGCCCTTCTTCACGCCGTGCGAGAACTTCGCGGGCGGGGTGGTGTGGGTGGCGGGGGTCAGGGCGATCTTCTCGGTCGGCCGGTCGCTCATGCGGTGTCCTTCGTCGGGGCGGTGCCGGAGTACTCCCGGCTGATGGCGTCCGCGGTGCGGCGCACCTGCGGGAGGAGGGTGAGGAGTTCCTCGGCCGTGACGACCACGTTGGGCGCCGAGACCGACATGGCCGCGACGACCCGTCCGTCGGCGCCGCGGATGGGGGCGCCGACGCAGTTGATGGACTCCTCGTGGCCGCCGAGGTCGGTGGCCCACCCCTGCTCGCGCACGGTCGCCAGCTCCTTGAGGAAGGCGGCGGCGTTCGGCGTCGAACGGGGCGTGTACGGGGGGTAGTCGAGCTTCGCGGCGACCGCGCGCCGCTCGGCCTCGGGCAGGTCGGCCAGGAGCAGCTTGGCGACGGCGGCGACGGTGATCGCGACGGGCCTGCCGATGCGCGAGTACATCCGGACCGGGTAGCGGCTCTCGACCTTGTCGATGTAGAGGACCTCGCCCTCCTCGTACACCGCGAGGTGGATCGTGTGCCCGATCCGCTCGTTGAGCGCGGTGAGGTAGGGGTGGGCGATCTCCCGGACGTCGAGGTTCTCGACGGCCTCCTGCGCGAGCGCGAAGAGCCGGGCGCCGAGGCGGTAGCGCTGGTCCTGCTGGCGGTGGACGAGACCGTGCTCGTGGAGCGTGCGCAGCAGCCGCAGGGCCGTGGACTTGTGGACGCCGAGGCTCTCGGCGACCTGCCCGAGGTCGGCGGGGCCCCGCGCGAGCAGCGGCAGGATGCTGAGCGCCCGGTCGACGGTCTGGCTCATGGCGTACGTACCTCCTGGTCGTCCCCCGCGCGGCCGGGGCCGTCCGGGCCGTCGCCCGTCCGCCCGGGGTCCCTCTCGTCGGCCTCCGTCCAGCCGGGGCCGAGGTGAAGTGTCCCCCAGGCCGCGTCGCCGAGCGCGGCCAGGCGGTCGGCGCGGTCGCGGCGGGGCGGGGCGGCCAGGTCGCCGGGGACGGTGAGGGCGGCGGCGGCCGCGAGGTGCCCGTGCCGGAGCCGCGCCCCGAGGCCGAGGCCGCGCAGGGTCGCGGAGAGGAAACCGGCGGCGAAGGCGTCCCCGGCGCCGATCGGGGAGACGACGTCGACGCGGGGGGCGGGCACGAAGAGCCCGTCCTCCGCGTGCTCGCGCGTCCCCCGGTCGACGGCGACGGCCCCGGTCCCGCCCAGCTTGACCACGACGGTCCCCGGTTCGGGGAGCGCCTCGAAGACCGCGCGGGGGTCCCCCAGGCCCCACAGCCGCTCCGCCTCGTCCGCCCCGACGAAGACGACGTCGGCGCGGCGGGCCAGACCGAGGAGCACGCCGGAGGCGTCGCCGTCGTGCCACAGGGCCGGCCGGTGGTTGACGTCGAAGGAGACCACCGGCCGGCCGGGGCGCGGGGCGGTGAGCTCCCGCACCAGGGCCAGGCAGTCCCCGGAGAGGGCGGCGGTGATGCCGGTGAGGTGCAGGATCCGGGCCCCGGCGACGCTCTCGTACGGAACGGTCGCGGGCGACATGGCCGAGGCGGCGGAACCGGCCCGGTAGTAGACCACCTCGTGGGCGTCGGTGGCCCGGTCCTCGTCCGTGCGGAAGTAGATCCCGGTCGGCCGGCGCGGGTCGCGGCCGACGGCGGTGACGTCGACGCCGTGGCCGCCGATGACGTCGACCAGGTGGTCGCCGAAGCCGTCGCGGCCGACCCGGCCGACCCACTTGGCCCGGTGCCCGGCGGCGGCCAGGGCGCAGGCGACGTTGGACTCGGCACCGCCGATCGCCCGGGTGAAGGAGGGCACGTCCGCGAGGCGGCCCGGCCGGGAGGGCAGGAAGGTGACCATGGACTCACCGAGACAGACGACGTCGACGGCGTCAACGGGCCGGACGGTGTCGGCAGGCAGGGCGGCATCCACCGCGCGGACCACATCCGGCACCGCGTCCGGCGGCGGGGGCGCGTGTCCGCTCACTGCTCGTGCTCCCTGCGAGTCCCACGGGTCCATTGACCCGGCCTTGGCCCGGATGTTAGACAGCCATGAGCAAGGTGCGCAATGACTGTTGCACATCATGCAACACCCACGAGGAGGAGCCCCATGCCCGGCCCGGTGAACGAGACGCCCGCGCGGAAGGCGCACGAGGTCCCCGACCTCGCCGCCGAACGCGTCGACCACCGCTTCAAGGCCCTCCCCCCGGACGCCGAGGGCCTGACCGTCGGCGAGCTCTCCGCCCAGCGCCGCGACCTCTTCACCGGCGGCTACACCACCCCCGTCCTCGCCCTCTCCGCCGAGTCCGTCGCGCACAACCTGCGCCTCCTGGAGACGTACGCCGAGCGCCACGGCCTCGCCTTCGCCCCGCACGGCAAGACCTCCATGGCCCCCCGGCTCTTCGAGCGGCAGCTGGCGCACGGCGCCTGGGGCATCACCGCCGCCGTGCCCCACCAGGCCCGCGTCTACCGCGCCCACGGCATCGGCCGGATCTTCCTCGCGAACGAGCTGGTCGACCCCGTCGCCCTGCGCTGGCTCGCCGCCGAGCTGGACGCCGACCCGGACTTCCGCTTCGTCTGCTACGTCGACTCCGTGCGCGGCGTCGAGCTGATGGACGAGGCCCTGCGCGCCGCCGGGGCGGTGCGCCCGGTGGACGTCGTCGTCGAGCTGGGCGCGGGCGAGGGGGCCCGTACCGGCGCCCGTACGGAGGCCGAGTGCGCCGCCGTCGCGGACGCGGTCGCCGCCACCGCCGCCCTGCGGCTCGTCGGCGTCGCCGGGTACGAGGGCGAGGTGCCGGAGGCCGACCCCGGGCGGGTCCGCGCCTGGCTGCTGCGGCTCACCGGCCTGGCCGCCGCCTTCGACGCGGAGGGCCGCTTCGACGCCGGGATCGGCGAGATCGTGGTGAGCGCGGGCGGCAGCGCCTGGTTCGACACGGTCGCGGAGGTCTTCGCGGAGATCCCCGCCCTCTCCCTCCCGGTCCTGAGGCTGCTGCGCTCCGGCGCGTACGTCTCGCACGACGACGGCCACTACCGGCGCCTCACCCCCTTCAACCGGGTCCCGGCGGAGGGCGCGCTCCAGCCGGCGTTCCGGCTCTGGTCGCAGGTCGTCTCCCGGCCCACCGCCGAGCAGGCCTTCACCAACGCGGGCAAGCGCGACGCCGCCCACGACCTGCACCTCCCCGAGGCCCAGGTGGTCCGCGACGCCCGCACGGGCGAGATCCGCCCCGCCGAGGGCATCACCGTGACGGGCCTCTCCGACCAGCACGCCTGGCTGCGCACGGAGCCGGGCGCGGACCTGGAGGTCGGGGACTGGGTGGGGATGGGCCTCTCCCACCCGTGCACGTCGTTCGACAAGTGGCAGCTCATCCCGCTGGTCGAGGCCGACGGCACGGTGGTCGACCACATCCGCACCTTCTTCTAGGCACCGGGGAGCCGGAACAGTGCTGGAACTCGTCATCCGCGACGCCGAGGTCGTCGACGGCGGCGGCGGCCCCTCCTACCGGGCCGACGTCGGCGTCGAGGACGGCCGGATCACCACGATCGTCCAGGAGGCGGCCGCCGCCGGCTGCCAGCGGCCCACCGGCCGCCGGATCCTGGACGCCGAGGGGCTCGTCCTCTCCCCCGGCTTCGTCGACATGCACGCCCACAGCGACCTCGCGCTGCTCCGCGACCCGGACCACTCCGCGAAGGCCGCGCAGGGCGTGACCCTGGAGGTCCTGGGCCAGGACGGCCTGTCGTACGCGCCGGTGGACGACCGCACGCGCGCGGAGGTGCGGCGGGCGATCACCGGCTGGAACGGCGACGGCTCCGACCTGGACCTGGACTGGCGCACGGTCGGCGAGTACCTCGACCGGCTCGACGGCGCGCACGGCGGCCGGGGCATCGCCGTCAACGCCGCCTACCTCGTCCCCCAGGGGACGGTCCGGATGCGGGCGGTCGGCTGGGAGGACCGCCCGGCGACGGACGCCGAGCTGGACCTGATGCGGCGGCTCGTCGCCGAGGGCCTGGAGCAGGGCGCGGTCGGCATGTCCTCCGGCCTGACGTACACCCCGGGGATGTACGCGCCGGACGCCGAGCTGACCGAGCTGTGCCGGGTCGTCGCGGAGTACGGCGGCTACTACTGCCCGCACCACCGCTCGTACGGGGCCGGGGCCCTCGACGCGTACGCGGAGATGATCGCCCTGGCCCGGGAGGCCGGGTGCGCCCTGCACCTGGCCCACGCCACCATGAACTTCGGCGTGAACGAGGGCCGGGCCCCCGAGCTGCTCGCCCTCCTGGACGGGGCCCTGGACGCGGGCGCGGACATCAGCCTCGACACGTACCCGTACACCCCCGGCTGCACGACCCTGGTGGCCGTGCTGCCGAGCTGGGCGAGCGAGGGCGGCCCGGAGGCGGTGCTCGCGCGGCTCCGGGACGACGCGACGGCCGAGCGGATCCGGCACCACCTGGAGGAGGTCGGCTCGGACGGCTGCCACGGCGTCCCGGTCGACTGGTCCACGATCGAGGTCTCGGGGGTGACCGGGCCCGGGCTCGCGGAGTTCGTCGGCCGCCGCGTCGACGGCTGGGCCACGGCCCGCCGGCTCCTGGTCGAGGACCGGCTCGGCACGACGATCCTCCAGCACGTGGGCCACGAGGAGAACGTCCGGACGATCATGCGCCACCGGGTGCACACGGGCGGCTCGGACGGCATCCTCCAGGGCCTCAAGCCGCACCCGCGCGCGTACGGCACGTTCCCCGAGTACCTGGGGCGGTACGCGCGCGACCTGGGCGTCCTGTCCCTGGAGGAGTGCGTCGCCCATCTGACCTCCCGCCCGGCCGCCCGCCTCCGGCTCCCCGACCGGGGCCTGGTCCGCGAGGGGTACGTGGCCGACCTGGTCCTCTTCGACCCGGCGACGGTCGCCTCGGGCGCGACGTACGAGCACCCCAGGACCCTCCCGACGGGCATCCCGCACGTCCTGGTCGGGGGGAGGTTCGTGATCGAGGACGGCCGGCGCACGGACGTCCTGGCGGGCCGCGCGATCAGGAGGACGCCGGTCTCCCGCTAGGCGCGTCCACGGGGCCGGCGTCCTCCGGGGCGCCGGCCCGCCACGGCTCCCGCCGCGCCCACACCAGACCGAGCGCGGCCACGACCCCCGCCGCCACGAACCCGTACCACGGCGTACGTCCCGACGGCGCCGTCTCGTACACGAGGGCCGCCGACAGCACCGCGAGGACCTGTCCCGCCCGGCCGTACCAGGCCGCCGACGCGACGACGGCCGTCCCCCACAGCAGGTACCAGGGCTGGACCATCGGCGAGAGCGCGACCAGGGCCACCAGGGAGAGGCCGAGGCCGAGGACCGGGTCGAGGAGTCCCCGCCAGGCCCGCCACGCGAGGACCGCGATGAGGACGAGCGCGGCGGCGAGGCCCAGCTTCTGCACGAGGTCCTTGACCGGGTCGGGGTCGTCCGCGAGGAGCAGTCCGAGCCCGAGTCCCAGGTCGCTGGTCAGGGACAGGGCGGTGTGGATGGTCCCGGCCACGCTCTGCGTGCGCAGCCACCCGAACCCGGTCCCGGCGAGCACGGTCGCCCCCGCCGCCACGGCCCCCGCGACGGCCCCGGGAAGCACCAGGCCCTTCGCCGTGCCGCGGGCGCCGCCCCCGGCCCGGCGGGCGACCATCACCCCGATGAAGAGCAGGGCGACCGCCGCCGGGGACTTCACCGTCAGCGCGAGGCCGACGAGGACGGAGCCGAGCACCCACCGCCCCCGCGTCGCGAGCAGGACCCCGGCGAGGACGAGCCCGATCATCAGGCCGTCGTTGTGGGTGCCGCCGACGACGTGGATCAGGAAGAGCGGGTTGAGGACGGCCAGCCACAGCGCGCCCGCCCGGCCGCCGGGCCCGCCGCCGAGCCCCCGTACGGCCCACGCGGTGAGCGCGAGCGCGCCGAGGGCGATCAGGCGCATCCCGAGGACGGCGGGCACGACCGCCCCGCCGGTGACCTTCACGACCGCCGCCGCGAGGACCAGGAAGACCGGCCCGTACGGGGCGGGGGTGTCGGTCCAGTGGCCGCCGACGCTCGCCGCCGCCTCGGCGCCGAGTTCGCCGGGGCCGAGGACGGAGGGCCCGGCGCCGTACACGTCGTGTCCTTCGAGGACCATCGCGCCCTGGGCGATGTAGCTGTACACGTCGGCGCTGTGCAGCGGCGGGGCGAGGAGCAGCGGCGCGGTCCAGAGGGCGAGGGTCTTGAGGACCCCGTCCCGCGCGGCTCCGGCGCCCCGGACGAGCAGCACGCCGTAGCGCCACCACGCGGCGACGAGCAGGGTCAGGCCGAGGTACGCGAGGACGGCCCCGGCGACCGCGGGCGCCGTGCCGTGCCGCTCCCACAGCCCCCCGCCGCCGCGCACCGGCAGCGTCCCGGCGAACCATCCGCCCACGGCGACGGCGAGCGCCCCGCCCGCACCCAGCCACCGGCATCCGGAGGCGCTGAAAACCCACATGGCGTGCCAACCTATCCGGCCGCGCCGGGCCGCACCGCACCCGGCCGCCGGGAACCGCGCCACCCCCGACGTGGCCCAAAACACGAAGCGCCCCGGCCGCCCCGGCCGTAAGCTCTCGTCATGCAGGTGATCCAGTCCACGAAGCTCGCCAACGTCTGTTACGAAATCCGGGGTCCGGTGCTCGAAGAGGCGATGCGGCTCGAAGCCGCGGGTCATCGCATCCTCAAGCTCAACACGGGCAATCCGGCCGCCTTCGGCTTCGAGTGCCCGCCCGCCATCCTGGAAGACGTGCTGCGCAACCTCGCGGACGCGCACGGCTACGGGGACGCGAAGGGGCTGCTCTCGGCCCGCCGGGCGATCATGAGCCACTACGAGACCAAGGGCATCCCGCTCTCCGTCGAGGACATCTACCTCGGCAACGGCGTCTCCGAGCTGATCCAGATGGCGATGCAGGCGCTCCTCGACGACGGCGACGAGGTCCTCGTCCCGGCGCCGGACTATCCGCTGTGGACGGCCTCGGTGTCGCTCGCGGGCGGCACGGCCGTGCACTACCGCTGCGACGAGCAGGCCGACTGGATGCCGGACCTCGCGGACATCGAGCGGAAGATCACCGACCGCACCAAGGCGATCGTGATCATCAACCCGAACAACCCGACGGGCGCCGTCTACGACGACGAGATGCTCCGCTCCCTGACGGAGATCGCCCGCCGGCACGGCCTGGTCGTCTGCTCGGACGAGATCTACGACAAGATCCTCTACGACGGCGCCACGCACACCCCGACCGCCGCCCTCGCCCCCGACCTGCTCTGCCTCACCTTCAACGGGATGAGCAAGAACTACCGGGTGGCCGGCTTCCGCTCCGGCTGGCTCGCGGTCTGCGGTCCGAAGCACCACGCGTCCTCGTACATCGAGGGCCTGACGATCCTCGCCAACATGCGCCTCTGCGCGAACATGCCGGCGCAGCACGCGGTGGCCGCCGCCCTCCAGGGCCGGCAGTCGATCGAGGACCTGGTCCTGCCGGGCGGGCGGCTCCTGGAGCAGCGGGACACGGCGTACGAGCTGCTGACCCAAATCCCGGGCGTGACGTGTGTGAAGCCGAAGGGGGCGCTGTACCTCTTCCCCCGGCTCGATCCGAACGTCTACAAGATCAAGGACGACCGGCAGATGGTCCTGGACCTGCTGCGGGCCGAGAAGATCATGGTGGTGCACGGGACGGGCTTCAACTGGCACGAGCCGGACCACTTCCGGATCGTGACGCTGCCGGCGGCGGCGGACCTGGCGGACGCGGTGACGCGGATCGGGCGGTTCCTGGACGGCTACAGCCAGCCGTAGCCCCTCCGCGCCCCGGAGGCCCCCACTCCCGGACCTCGCTCAACTTTAGACTGAATCTAAGCTAGGATGGCTCCAGAGCACCTCAGGAGGCCGTCCCATGTACGAACCGATCCGCACCAAGTCGGTCCACCGGATGGCCGACGACGACCACGACGCGTACCCGCACCGCTCCCGCGAGGAGGAGCTGGACATCCAGCTCGCCGGACACCTCGCGGCCCTGCTCGCCGTCACCGACGAGCTGGGCGACACGGAGGCCGGCGAGCTCATCGCCCGGCAGGTGGCGCGGCTGCGCGGCGCACCGCCCGCACGGCACGCGGCCCTGAGCGGCTCGTCCGCGCGGGAGCTGCACACGAAGGCGCACGCCCTCGCGGGCCGCGCCCTGGTCGTCGCCGCCTCCCGGGCCGACACGGCCGCCGCGATCCTCTCCGCCGAGCGGATGGACGCGCACACCGCGGCACTGGCCGGGGAACCCGCCCTGGTCGCCGCCCCCTGACGGCCCCGGTCCGCGCGGCACGAACCGCGCGGACCGGGTGCCAACCACCCCCGCGCGGGGACGCGTTCACCCGGTGGCGGTCGCCACGGGTACGGTCGACTCGAACTCCGCGTACTCCACGACGCACACCGGCGCGCCGCCCCCGTACGCCTTCGCGCCCTTCGCCACCGTCCGGCCGGTCGCGCCGACCGCGAGGTCCCCGACGGTCCCGGTCCCCCGGTCGACCGCCTTCCCGCCCTCGTCCAGGAACTCCACCGTCACCCGGTAGGTGCCCTCGCGGGCGGCCCGGCTGGTGACCGACAGCTCCGCCACCGGCCGCCCGGTGGCCGGGTCGAGGGCGCACCGTGCCACCGTCACGTCCTCGGACGGGAACCTCAGGTCCTTGTGGTTCTCCCCGACCGCGTAGATGTACGCGGCGATGCCTCCGACCGGCACGAGCACGACCAGCGCACCCGTCGCCACCAGCAGCACGATCACCCAGCGCGGCACGCGGCCACCCCCCTCACGACGGGCTCACGGTACCTCCCGCTCCGGTCGGGGCCCATGCGCCGGCCCCCGGAGCCTGAGGGGGCTCCGGGGGCCGGGCGGATCGTGGTGGGCCGTCGTGACCCCACTGGTCAGGGCGGAATTTCGGGGCAACCCACCACGAGTTCGGGGTGCGGGATCAGCCGAGGCGCTCCACGAGCGCGCGGTACTCGTCCCACAGTTCCTTCGGCGTGTGGTCGCCGAAGGTGTTGAGGTGGTCGGGGACGAGGGCGGCCTCCTCGCGCCACACGTCACGGTCGACCTTGAGCAGGAACTCCAGGTCCTCGGCCGGCAGGTCCAGGCCGTCGGTGTCGAGGGACTCCGCGGTCGGCAGGATGCCGATCGGGGTCTCGACGCCCTCGGCCTTGCCGTCGAGGCGCTCGACGATCCACTTGAGGACGCGGCTGTTCTCGCCGAAGCCGGGCCAGACGAACTTGCCGGCGTCGTTCTTGCGGAACCAGTTCACGTAGTAGATCTTCGGCAGCTTCGCCTGGTCCGCGTCGGCCCCGACCTTGACCCAGTGGGCCATGTAGTCGCCCATGTTGTAGCCGCAGAACGGCAGCATGGCGAAGGGGTCGCGGCGCAGCTCGCCGACCTTGCCCTCGGCGGCGGCGGTCTTCTCGGAGGCGACGTTCGCGCCGAGGAAGACGCCGTGGTTCCAGTCGAAGGACTCGGTGACCAGCGGGACGGCGGAGGCGCGGCGGCCGCCGAAGAGGATGGCCGAGATCGGCACGCCCTTCGGGTCCTCCCACTCCGGCGCGATGGTCGGACACTGTCCGGCGGGGACGGTGAAGCGGGCGTTGGGGTGGGCGGCGGGCGTCCCGGACGCGGGCGTCCAGTCGTTGCCCTTCCAGTCCGTGAGGTGGGCCGGGGCCTCCTCGGTCATGCCCTCCCACCACACGTCGCCGTCGTCGGTGAGGGCGACGTTGGTGAAGACGGAGTTGCCCCAGAGGGTCTTCATGGCGTTGGCGTTGGTGTGCTCGCCGGTGCCGGGCGCGACGCCGAAGAAGCCGGCCTCGGGGTTGATCGCGTACAGGCGACCGTCCTCGCCGAAGCGCATCCAGGCGATGTCGTCGCCGATGGTCTCGACGGTCCAGCCGGAGATCGTGGGCTCCAGCATGGCCAGGTTGGTCTTGCCGCAGGCCGAGGGGAAGGCGGCGGCGACGTACTTGGCCTCTCCCTGCGGCGGGGTGAGCTTCAGGATGAGCATGTGCTCGGCGAGCCAGCCCTCGTCACGCGCCATGACGGAGGCGATGCGGAGCGCGTAGCACTTCTTGCCGAGCAGGGCGTTGCCGCCGTAGCCGGAGCCGTACGACCAGATCTCGCGGGTCTCGGGGAAGTGCGAGATGTACTTGGTGGAGTTGCAGGGCCACGGGACGTCCTGCTCGCCCTCCGCGAGGGGGGCGCCGAGGGTGTGGACGGCCTTGACGAAGAAGCCGTCGTCGCCCAGCTCGTCGAGGACGGCCTGCCCCATGCGGGTCATGGTGCGCATGGAGACGGCGACGTACGCGGAGTCGGTGATCTCGACGCCGATGGCGGAGAGCGGGGAGCCGACCGGGCCCATGCAGAAGGGCACGACGTACATGGTGCGGCCGCGCATCGACCCGCGGAAGATGCCGTCCTCGCCCGCGAAGATGGCCTTCATCTCCGCCGGGGCCTTCCAGTGATTGGTCGGGCCCGCGTCCTCCTCCTTCTCGGAGCAGATGAAGGTGCGGTCCTCGACGCGCGCGACGTCGGAGGGGTCGGAGGCGGCGTAGTAGGAGTTCGGGCGCAGGGTCGGGTCGAGCTTCTTGAAGGTCCCCTTGGCGACGAGCTCCTCGCACAGGCGCTCGTACTCGGCCTCGGAGCCGTCGCACCAGACGATGCTGTCCGGCTGGGTGATCTCGGCGATCTCGTTCACCCAGGAGACGAGCTCCTGGTGCTGGGTGGGGACGGTGGTGGGAGCCGCGTTGTCGCGCGCCACGATTGCTCCTTTTGAGGGGTTTTTTAGATGTCTGCCCCGTGGGGGCCACGACCCGGATGCTTCGTAGCTTGCTCATCCGGTGCCGACCGCACTCATTTGATCATCCGATGGATCCGCCCATCTGTCCAGGGGGCCGCACACGTGAGCATCGCCACTCGTATCCGGGACCTACGGGCCCGTAGGTACGATTCCGTCATGACTGCAGCAGCACCGGACGTGACCCCGGCCGCCCCCGCCCCGGCGCTCCCGCTGAAGCCCATGCTGAGAGGCTGGCTGCACGCGGGCATGTTCCCCGCCGTGATCGTCGCGGGCCTGGTCCTGGTCGCCCTCTCCGACTCGCCCCGCGCCCGCGTCGCCTGCGGGATCTACGTCCTCACCGCGTGCCTGCTCTTCGGCATCAGCGCGCTCTACCACCGCGGCACCTGGGGCCCGCGCGGCGAGGCCGTCCTCCGGCGCCTCGACCACGCCAACATCTTCCTGATCATCGCGGGCACCTACACCCCGCTCACCCTGCTCCTGCTCCCCGACTCCACGGCGAAGCCGCTCCTGTGGGCGGTCTGGGCGGCGGCCCTCGCCGGCATCGCCTTCCGCGTCTTCTGGGTCGGCGCGCCCCGCTGGCTCTACACCCCCTGCTACATCGCGATGGGCTGGGCCGCCGTCTTCTTCCTGCCCGACTTCCTGCGCACGGGCGGCATCGCCGTCCTCGTCCTGGTCGTCGTCGGCGGCCTGCTCTACAGCGCGGGCGGAATCATCTACGGCATCAAGCGCCCGAACCCCTCCCCGCGCTGGTTCGGCTTCCACGAGGTCTTCCACACGCTGACCCTGGCGGCCTTCATCGTCCACTACGTCGGCATCTCGCTGGTCGCGTACCAGCACGCCTGACCTGGAAGAATGGCGGCATGGCCGCCGATGCCCCCACCCGTCCCAGCCTGCGCGAGCGCAAGAAGGCGAAGACCCGCGCGGCGATCCGGAAGGCCGCCTACCGGCTCGCCGCCGAGCACGGCTGGGAGGCCGCCACCACCGACCGGATCGCGGCGGCGGCCGAGGTCTCCCCCTCGACCGTCGCCCGCTACTTCCCGGTCCGCGAGGACATCCTCCTCACCGACGAGGACGACGCCCTCCTCGAAGCCCGGCTCCGCGCCCGCCCCGCCGGCGAGGACCCCCTGGAATCCCTGCGCGCGGTCCTCCTCGAAGCGGTCCGCACCGCCTTCGCCGAACAGCCGGAGGAGACCCGGCTGCGCGCCCGCCTCATGGTCGAGATCCCCGCCGTGCGCGCCCGCCTCACCGAGACCACCACCGAGACCGGCCGCCGCCTCACCCGCGTCCTCGCCGCCCGCACCGGCCGCGCCCCCGACGCCCTGGAGGTCCGCGTCTTCACCGCCGCCGTCCTCGGCGCCCTCCGCGAAACGACCGCCTACTGGGCCGAACACGACCGCACCACCGACCTCCTCCCCCTCCTCGACCGCACCCTCGACACCCTCAAGGGCGGCCCGGCCCTGCCCTGACGCCGGTCACGCCGACGGGCCGCCCTCCCCGCCCGCCACCTCACGGGCGATACGGCTCCACCCGTCCCGCCCGCCGGGCAGCGGCCAGGCCCAGGTGGGCCGCGCCCCCGTGCGCAGCTCCGCGAGACGGCGGACCAGCGAGGCCCCCGCGATCCCGGCCCCGTCGGGAACGGCGGCACCGTGCCGCACGCGCAGCTCCGCGAACCGCGCCAACTCCGCCTCGTACTCCTCCACCGCCCGCCCCGTCCCCGCCGCCACCTCGTCACCGGGCGCGGTGCGGTGCAGGTGCAGCAGCGGGGGCGCAACCGACTCGGCGACCGCGGCGGCCAGCCGGGCGTGGCCGTCCAGGACCACATGGCAGTCCAGACCGCTGACCCACCACAGCAGGACGGGCGGAAGGACCCCGTCACGGGCCTGCTTGCGGTACGCCTTGACCCGTGCGTCGCGGTGGTCCGGCATCGGCCGCAGCGGCAGGATCTCCCACGAGCCGTCGTGGACGAACCAGTCGACGTACCCGTCGGGATGACCCTCGACGATCATCTCGCCCCAGTACGCGGAGGCCGACCGGTTCCCGTGGTTCCAGCGCAGCAGCGGGCTCTCGCGCGAGAGCAGCCACCGCCCGTCGTGCAGCGGCCCGCCCGGCGCCCCCGCCAGGTGTTCCGCGAAGCGGTACGCCCACCGGTCCGGCCGCCCGACCGCCTCCCGCGCGGCCGCGGCCCGCACCGGCGGAACGACGGAGCGGTAGGCGTCGGTGCGCCGGAACTCGACCCCGCAGTGGTCGTCGTCGACGGAGGCCAGCAGCACCGGCCGCTCCCCCTGGGCGAGCAGCAGCCGTCCCTCGGCGGCGAACAGGCACAGTCCGGGCCGCCGCCGGGACTCCACCTCCAGGACCAGCCCCGTCCAGGCGCCGTCGTCCCCGAAGACATCCGTGCGTCGCATGTCGAGAACGATAGACGGGCCTCTAAGGGCGGCCCCGCGCTCCCAACGCCCCCCTGACCACCCGCGCCGACTCCGGATTGTCCGGGCACTCCCACACCCCGTGCGGGCAGTAGTCCGTCACCGTCTGGTAGACCGGGCGGTGGACGGTGAACCAGTCGAGCATCCCGCGGACGTACGCCGGGTTGTCGCCGTTGCGGAAGAGGCCCCACTCCGGGTACGAGACGGGCTTGCCGTGTTCCGCCGCGAAGCGGACGTGGTGGGCGAGGCCGTACTCCTCGTTCACCTGGTCCTCGAAGGAGAGGCCCTCGGGCTGGTCGTAGGCGTCCATGCCGATGATGTCGACGACGTCGTCCCCGGGGTAGCAGAGCGGCCACGGCACGGCGTCGCGCCCCCGGCTCGGCGTGAAGTCGAAGCGGAAGCGCTGTCCCGGCACCGCCCGCAGCACCTCCACCGTCCGCCGCCAGTACGCCTTCCACGCCTCCGGGTCCGGGCCGCAGCGGTGGCTGTACGTGGTGCCGTTCATCTCCCAGCCCAGGACCAGGACCGCGTCCCCGAGCCGGTGTTCCACCAGCCGCTCCCCCAGGGCCCGGAAGTGCCCGTCGTACGCGCCCTCCGCACCCCGCCGCAGCCCCTCCCGCACCTCGGCGTCCGGCAGGCCCGCCTCGCTGCGGTCGAGCAGCGGCACGTTGAGCACGAAGAGCCGCCCCGGCCGCTCCTCCTTCCAGCGCGCCCACGGCCCGAACAGCGCCGGATGCCCCTCGATGTTGGACCAGCGGTCCCCCGGCAGGTACGTGTGCCCGACGGTCAGCGCCCCGCCGCCGAGCCAGGCCTGCACCTGGGCGATCCGGCGCACCCCCGCCTCGTCCGAGCCGGTGAAGAAGCCCGAGGGCACCTCCGGCGGCCGCTCCCCGGCGTGCCGCCCGCCGGGCGCGAGCCGGTCGGACGACGGGAAGAGGACGAGAACGGCCGCGAACAGCACGGTCAGTGCGGCCCGCGGCCGAAGAGAGGAGCGGCTCACGTCAGCTCGTCCAGAAGTCCCACCACCGCGTCAGGATCAGCATCCCGACGATCCCGACGTGCAGCAGCGGCGGGGCGAAGGCGAACTCGCCGAAGAAGGTCCGCACCCCCGCCGGCGCGGGCAGCACCCCGGTCCGGACGTTGTGCGCGGTGACGGACCAGAACATCAGGATCGTCGCGGCCCAGGCCAGACAGCACCACAGGCAGAGCGCGTTGATCTCGTACAGCGACTGGTGCATCAGCCAGGTGCAGAAGCCGACCCCGAAGAGGGTCCCGGCGTTCAGGCCGAGCCAGAACCAGCCCCGGTAGCGGGCCCCGGCCAGCAGCCCGGCCCCGATCGCGACGACGACGGCGTACGTGACGAGCCCCAGCATCGGGTTGGGGAACCCGAACACCGCCGCCTGCTCGCTCTTCATGACGCTGCCGCAGGAGACCACCGGGTTCAGGCTGCACCCGGGGGTGAAGCCGGGGTCCTCCAGGAGCTTGAACTTGTCGAGCGTGATCACCCAGCCGGCCAGGGCGCCCGCCGCGCCGGTGACCACCAGGAGCCAGGCGAGGGCCCGGCCCGCCCCGACCGGGCCGCCGGCCTCCCGGGGCGCCTCCTGGCGCCGCTGGCCCGGCACCCCGCCGCGTACGTCCACCGTCGCCATGGCGCGACCCCTCTTCCCGGTTCTTCCCGCTCAGCCCTGGACGCGGCGGACCGGCAGCAGGACGTGGGCGCTGTCCGCGAGCATCTCCTCGTCCGACACGAAGGCCCGCAGCCGCGCCTCGTCGACGGGCCGGCCGGGAACCGCCTCGGGCCAGGGCCGCACCGAGCAGATCAGATACGCCTTGCCGCTCTCGCGGGCGGCCGCCTGCCACTCGTCCGGCACCGGGCACTGCACCTTCAGGAAGGGCAGGGCGAGCACGGCCGAGCCGCCCTCGACGAGCAGCGAGGCGTTGATCCCGGTGTCCGTCTCCAGGTCGAAGAGCCGGTCGCCGACCGAGAGGCCCATGGCCTCCAGGGCCGCCCGCATCGCCTGCTGACCGGCCTCCGGGCCGTCCCGGCCGTCGCCGAGCGAGTACGCCATCAGGAACGGCGTGCCCGCCGACTCGGCGGTGGGCTCGCTGGACCACGGGATCACCGTGAGGGTTCCCAGCGGAGAGGCGCTGCGGGCCGAGGAAACGACGTTGGAAGTGGTCATGAATCGGATGCTAGTGCTCCAACCGCCCGTTCCCCACGCCCCTTTCACCCGAACGGCCGACATTCACGCCGCTGGCATTTCCGCCGCAACGAACCCGGGTTTTCATCGTTGTGCCCCTGAGGGCTCCCCCTAACCCGCGGCGGGGGACCCCCAGCCGACCATCTGGAGACCACTGATGATCGTCTCGCGCCGCTTCGCACTGCGGTCCCTCTTCGCCCTGGCCGTCACCGCCTTCACGGGCGGTGCCCTCGGCCGCGTCGCGCTCCGCGCCCCGGACGGAGGGCCGGACGACCCGCGGGCCGAAGACCCGCACGCCTTCGACGAGATGTACGGGGGCCGCCACATCCTGGGCTTCTCCGGCCCCGGCGGCGAACCGGCCGCCCTCGTCGACGGCCGCCCGCTGCACCTGATGCGCTGTGCCGACGGCGGCTACGTCACCCCGATCGACCACTACGGGTCCTGCCCGACGCCCCTGGCGGCGGTCCGCGCGGCCGTGGACGAGCTGGGCACCGCCCCGCTCTCCCCCCTCGCGGGCGCCCACGGCGTCCCCACGGACCCGACGGGAGGGAGTCCGCGTGGTGTACACGCGTAAGAACCAGCGCGACCTGACCGCCGCCGAACGCCGCGCGTTCGTCGCCGCCGTCCTGGAGCTCAAGCGCAGCGGGGCGTACGACCGCTTCGTCCGCACCCACATCGACCACTACGTGGCCGACGGGGAGGGCAGGCTGCGGATCGCGCACATGACGCCGAGCTTCCTGCCCTGGCACCGGAAGTTCCTGCTGGAGTTCGAGACGGCGCTGCGCCGGATCAACCCCTCGGTGACCGTCCCTTACTGGGACTGGACCCGGGACAACAGCCCGGCCTCGTCGATCTGGGGCGAGGACTTCATGGGCGGCAACGGGCGCCGGTCCGACCTCCAGGTGATGACCGGCCCCTTCGCGCACTCCTCCGGCCGCTGGACCGTCACCCAGTCGATGTCCGAAGGCCGTTTCCTGACCAGGGACTTCGGGCGCCCCCGGGACCCGATCACGCTCCCCACCCAGGCCCAGCTGGAGGAGGTGCTGCGGGAACGGGTGTACGACGTGACGCCCTGGAACTCGACGAGCCCGTCCGGCTTCCGCAACCGCCTCGAAGGCTGGTCGCCGGGGCAGGGCAACGACCGGTTCCGGATCCACAACCGGGTGCACCGCTGGGTCGGCGGCCTGATGCTCGGCGGCGGCTCGGTGAACGATCCGGTCTTCTGGCTGCACCACGCCTTCGTGGACCTGGTCTGGTCGCGCTGGCAGCAGCGGAACCCCCGGTCCGCCTACCTGCCGGCGGAGCCGCCGCCGCTGGGCGACGCCCAGTACCGCAAGGTGGTGGCCCGGCACCAGCCGATGGCGCCCTGGGGGGTGACCCCGGCCTCGATGTTCGACCACAGCCGGATCTACCGGTACGCCTGAGCCGTCCCGCCCGGGTCCGCACGCGGGTCCCCGCACCCGGGCCCGTACGCGCGTGTCCCCCCGGTCCTGTCGGGCCGGGGGGACACGCGCGTGGAGCGAGAGGGATCAGCCGCCGTAGCCGCCGTCGTCCTCGCGGTCCTCGCCGCCGTCGGCGTTGATGCAGGTGTTGCCGAACGCCGGGTTCAGCAGACCGATGACGTTGACGGTGTTGCCGCAGAGGTTGACCGGGACGTGGACCGGGACCTGCAGGACGTTGCCGGAGGCGACACCGGGCGAGTGGGCGGCGACGGCCTCGGCGCCCGAGTCGGCGACGGCCAGGCCGGCTCCGCTGAGGGCAACGGCACCCGTGCCGGCGAGAACAGCGGCAGCCTTCGCGATGCGAGACATCAAGAACTCCTTGGACGTGGAAAGCGACCGCAGGAATCACGGCCGTCATGCCGGTTCAACGCCGGTCGGCGGTACGGGTCACGGCCATTGGGCCGAACGGGAAGAGGAAAAAGGAAAAAATGGCCCGCGGACCGGAATTCCGTCCGCCGCCGGATACGACGGGACGGAATCGGTCCGCGGGCCTCGGCCATGCGACGAGCCTTCTCTTGCAACGATCGACGGCCCACCGGGTGACGGGTGGGGGACGACGGGTGCCAAGTGAGGGGCGCCGGGTGACGGGTGCCGGGAAGAATCGTCCCTGCACCCGCCCGGTCAGTGCCCCTCGGGCGCCAGGCCGAGCCGGGAGTCCAGGGCGCCGCTCAGCGCCGGGGCGAGCAGGCCGACGCGCGGCAGGGTGAGGTCGGGCAGCCCGTCGAGGCCGTTGCCGCGGGGCGCTTCCATCGGGTTTCCGACGGTGGCCCCCGGGGTGGTCGCCGCCATCTCCGAGTGCGGGGTGGTGAGGAGGGCGTGGCCGGGCTCGCTGCCGCGCAGCAGCTCGGACAGCGGGGCGTCCACCACGGTCTTCGGGAGGGTGCCGGCGAGCGGCACGGCGGGCAGGGTGACGCCGGGCAGGGTCCCGGTGCCCTCCTGGAAGCCGGTGGGGGCGCCGGGCACCGGGACGGGAACGCCGGTGGCCACCGTGGGAGCGTCCATGGGGAGGACGGGCTCGAGCCCTTCGAGCGGGACGATCACCGGCGCCTCGACGGCGGAGGCCGGCGCGGCCAGGGCGGCGGAGGCGAGTGCGGTCATGAGGAGACCCATGCCGGCGTGAGAACGCGGATTCATGTTCTGACAACGAGGTCTCGGGGAGAACGTGGCGGGTTTCCCCTGTGTGCAGCAACGCGCGAGGCCCCCACCGGTGAAGGCGGGGGCCTCGGTTGACGCGGTGTCCGTACGGGGGTCAGTGCCGGCGCGCGAACCGTCGTCCGGCGCGGGCGTAGACCACGGCACCGCCGATGACGAGCGCGGCGCTGACCGCGGCCGCCCCCATGAGCGCCGGCTCGCTACCGGTCTCGGGGAGCTGCGGCGGGGTGGTGGGGGGCTTCGTCGGCGGGGTGGTGGGAGGCGTCGTCGGCGGCGTGGTCGTCGTCGGCGGCGGAGTGGTGGGAGGGGTGGTCGGCGGAGTCGTCGGCGGCGTGGTGGGAGGTGTCGTCGGCGGCTTCGTCGGCGGAGTGGTCGGGGGCTTCGTCGGCGGCGTCGTGGGAGGCTTCGTCGGCGGAGTGGTCGGCGGGGTGGTCGGCGGCGTCGTGGGAGGCGTCGTCGGCGGGGTGGTGGGGGGCGTGGTCGGCGGCGTCGTGGGAGGCGTCGTGGGGGGTGTGGTGGGCGGAGTGGTCGGCGGCGTCGTGGGCGGGGTGGTGGGGGGAGTCGTCGGCGGAGTGGTGGGAGGCGTCGTCGGCGGAGTCGTCGGCGGAGTGGTCGGCGGCTTCGTCGGCGGGGTGGTGGGCGGCTTCGTCGGCGGGTGCGAGGGCTCCTCGCCGTAACCGCCGTCGTCGTCCCCGCCGTAACCGCCGTCGTCCTGGCCGTAGCCGTCGTTCTGGCCTCCCGCGTGGCCGCAGAGGTGCCCGACGGCCGCCGCGGCGGCGGCGCCCTTCTCCGCGATCCTGCCGCAGACGTCCGCCGTCAGGGGACCCTGGACGTGGCCGGCCGCACCCGGGCCCGGTCCGTCGCCCGCGCCGGGGTGGGAGCTCGCGGCAAGGGCGAATCCGCCGCTCAGCGACAGGATTCCGGTCGCTGCCGCCGCGGTGAGTACTTTCCTGCTGATGATGGACCGCATACCGCTCTTCCTCTGAGAAAAGGAGAGGCCGACGAGGCTCCCCCCTCGCTCCGACCGGCCTGGTACCCACCGACGTGCGCGTGGGACTGGCGAGAGAGTAGGAGCCGGAGCGGGGCGTGGAGCATGGGCCACACGGCAGATGATCTGAAAATCATTCGATCAGCCGACCGTGGGGAACGGGGCGCGAAGGCCTCCGGAATGCCCGTGGGGGCAGCCCGTACTGATGTGGGGTCAGCCGCCCAGCGGAAGGCCGGCGGGGAGCGGGAGGCCGCCGAGCAGCGGCGCGCCCTTGGTGGTCTCGTTCAGCTGGGTCGCCGTGTCCGTCACGGTCTTCACCGGGGAGCCCTCCGTGGTGCTGCTCAGCACGTCCGTCTTCAGACCGTTGGCCGCGATCGCCTCCAGGCCGCCGTTCAGGCTGGTGGGGGTGAGCGCCTCCGTGGCCATGGCGGGCGCGGCGGCACCCAGGGCCATCAGCGAACCGGCGACGACCGCGGCGACCTTGGTGGGCTTCATGGGGTGAATCCTTCCGATGTGCTTTCAAGTCACTTCTCGCACAGGGTTCTTGGGGGAATCCTGTGCGTCGTTCTCCTTCTGTAACGAGAAGTCCGCTTTCCGGAAACTCCGGGAGGAAGGATTTCTCGACACTGCACCCGATCGATGAGACCGGTGCTATTTGCCGACCGCACACGCGTTCCCCCCTCCCCGCGGCCCGGTCGGCCGTCACCCCGCGAGGCCTGCGGCCATAGCCCTCCGCGACCATGGAACTACGGAGCGCCACGCATCCGTTCGGGTGAATCCCCCCTCGCGCCCTGCTCCGGAAAGGGGCGTACGCCGTTGCACCGGGCGGCGCGCGGGAGTGCGCCCGAGCGAGTGCCGGCCCATGAGCACCCATGACGGCCCATGACGACAAACGAAAAGCCGGTGCGCCCCTCCCTCGCGGGAAGCGGGCGCACCGGCCTCGAAAGGACCGATCAGGCGTGCCGGATCAGACGTTGGCGCAGGTGTTGCCGAAGGCGGGGTTCAGCACGCCGATGACGTTGACGGTGTTGCCGCAGACGTTGACCGGGATGTGGACCGGGACCTGCGCGATGTTGCCGGAGAGGACACCGGGGGACTTCACGGCCGCAGCCTCGGCGCCGGCGTCGGCGACGGCGGCACCGGCGGTACCGGCGACGGCGGCGGCGGCACCCATGGACAGGACAACGGCCTTGGCGATACGGGACATGGAGAAGTACTCCTCGATCGAATTCATACGGATCGGACTGCGCGGACTGGTCGGCCCGACTCCTTCAACAACGCCCCCGATTTCCATCGGTTGCTCTCCCGAACGGGTGACGTCCGGCCGTCGTTTGGGCCGAAAGGGGGGCCCGGTGGCATCCGGGTACGGAATGGCGCAACACGCACAACGAGGAACGGGCCACGTGGATACGGGAGTTAGCACTACCGGGCATCTCATGCTTACTATCGCCCCGCTTCGGGGTTATAACTTTCCCGAACGTTGCTTCCGGGACGGCCGCGCGTTCACCCATTTCGTGCGGACGACACCTTCTCCCCTCCCGGCCTTCGCGGGTCTTCCCTTCCTCCTCTCATCAAAGCGGAGAACCTGTATGCGGAATTCAGCGGTTCTTGCCGTGCCCCGCGGCATGTCGGCCGCCCGGGCGGACGTCCGGCGCTGACGTGACGTCACCATTCGACACGGACCCGGGGTCCGTCACCGTCCTGCACGCGGTCCAGCCCGGCGACGGCGGGGTCGCCCGCGTCGTCGTGGACCTCGTCCGCGCCCAGCGCGCCGCCGGCCTGCGGGTCGCGGTCGCCTGCCCGCCCGGCACCGTCCTGTCCGCCGCCGTCCGCGCCGAGGGCGCCGAGGTCCACGACTGGCGGGCCGGCCGCGACCCGGGTCCCGCCCTCGTCCGCGAGACCGCGTCCCTGGCCCGCCTCGTCCGTGCGGTCGAGCCCGACCTCGTGCACGCGCACAGCGCCAAGGCGGGGCTGTGCGCCCGGCTCGTCCTGCGGGGCCGGATCCCCACGGTGTACCAGCCGCACGCCTGGTCCTTCGAGGCGGTCCGGGGGACGACCGCCGCGCTCGCCCGGCGCTGGGAGCGCTTCGGCGCCCGCTGGACCGACCGGATCCTCTGCGTGAGCGAGGCCGAGCGGCGCACCGGCGAGGCGGCCGGGGTCGAGGCGGACTGGTCGGTCGTCCACAACGGCGTGGACACCGCCCGGTTCGCGAACGACGGCCCGCCCCGCAATCCGGCCCCCACGGTCGTCTGCGTGGGCCGGCTCTGCCGCCAGAAGGGGCAGGACGTCCTGCTCGCCGCCTGGCCCACCGTCCTCGCGGAGGTGCCCGCCGCCCGGCTCGTCCTGGTCGGCGACGGCCCGGACGCGGAGGGCCTGCGGGCCGCCGCCGGACCCTCGGTGCGGTTCGCCGGGGCCGTCGGGGACACCGTCCCCTGGTACCGGGCCGCCGACGTGGTCGTCCTGCCGTCCCGCTGGGAGGGCATGGCGCTCGCGCCCCTGGAGGCCATGGCCAGCGGCCGGCCCGTCGTCGTCAGCGACGTCGACGGGGCCCGGGAGAGCCTGCCGCCCGCCCACGAACCCCTGTGCCTGGTCCCGCCCGAGGACCCGGCCGCGCTCGCCGCCGCTCTCGGCCGCCTCCTCGGCAGGCCGGAGCTGCGGCACCGCCTGGGCCGGGAGGCCCACGAACACGTACTCAGCAGTTTCGATGTCCGGCGCACCGGCGCGGCCGTCGCGGACGTCTACCGCGAGCTGGCCGGAGTGCGGGGGGCCGAGCACAGAGAGCCGATCGCACAGTGACCACGGAAAGCACCAGCGTCCCCTCCTCGCCGGGCCCCTGGCCCGCGGCGAACCAGGGCCGGGCCTCCGGCCTCGCCTCCCTCGCGCCGCCCCGCCGCGCCTCCGGCCGGCTCGCGCTGCCGCGCCACCGCCGCCCCCGGTCCCGGCCGCGGTCCGGGGTCGCGCCGCTCGTGGCGGTCGACGCGCTGGCGGTCGTCGCCGCCGCCTCGGTCCTGAGCGCGGCGCACCACGACGCCCGGCTCGTCCTGCCGGTCCTGGCGGTCGTCCTGGTCCTCGACGGGCACGCCGGGCTCTACCGGCCCGCCGCGCACGTCCGGGCCCTGGACGAGCTGCCCGCGCTCGCCTCCCGCGCCGGGGTCGCCTGGTGCCTGGCGGCGGCGGGCGTCGCCGCGCACTCCCCGCACCTGGCCATCGGACCGCTGCGGCTGTGCGCCGCGTACGCCGTCCACGTCCTCCTCGTCTGCGCGGTCCGCGCCCTGGTCATCGGGCGGCGGCGCCGGGTGGCGCGGGCGCGCCCCCGGTCGGCGCTGGTCGTCGGCGGGACGGGGGACGCGCGCCGGTTCGCGGCGGCGGCCGTCCAGCACCCCGAGTACGGGGTGCTGCCGGTCGGGATCGTCGGCGTGCCGGAGCAGGGCGGCACCCGGACGGCCGGGGAGGCCGGGCTCCCGGTGCTCACCACGACCGAGGAGATCCACCGGGCCGTCATCCAGAACACCGTGCGCGACGCGGTGTTCCTCGACGACGACCCGGGTCTGGTGACGCTCTTCCAGCAGTACGGCTGCACCACCTGGCGGGTCGGCGGCCGGCACCAGGACGGCCCGATGGGCGAGCACATGTGGGGGTACGCCTGGCACCGGATCGTCCCGCTGGACGAGCGGCGCGGCCTGACCGCCAAGCGGGCCCTCGACATCGTCCTCGCCGCCCCCGCGCTGCTGCTCGCGCTGCCCGTGCTGCTGCTCTGCGCGCTGGCCGTGCGCCTCTCGGACGGCCCCGGGATCCTCTTCCGGCAGGAGCGGGTGGGCCAGCACGGGCGCCACTTCACGCTGCTCAAGTTCCGTACGCTCCGCCCCTCGGACGACACCGAGTCGGCGACCCGCTGGAACGTGGCGGGCGACCGGCGGATGAGCGCGGCCGGGAGCTTCCTGCGGAAGTCCTCCCTGGACGAGCTGCCGCAGCTGTGGAACGTGCTGCGCGGCGACATGAGCCTGGTCGGGCCCCGGCCGGAACGCCCGTACTTCGTCGCCCAGTTCAGCAAGATCCACGCCGGTTACGCGGCCCGCCACCGGATGCCGGTGGGGCTCACCGGGCTCGCCCAGGTGCACGGGCTGCGCGGCGACACCTCGATCGAGGACCGCTGCCGCTTCGACAACCACTACATCGACCACTGGTCGCTGTGGCAGGACGTCTGCATCCTGCTGCGCACGGCCGCCGAGCTCGTCCGACCCACGGGGAGCTGAGGATGGCCACGGCCGCGACGCCGCCCGTGGCCGGCCCGGCGGCGCGGGACCGGCTCCGCAGGGCCGGGGCGCTCGCCCCGGTCCTCGCCGTGATCGCGCTGCTGCTCGTCCCGGGCGGCGGCGGGGCGCAGGGCGGCACCGGCGGCACGGGCACGGTCGCGGACGCGGCCTCCGGGCTGCTCGTCCTGATCTGCCTGGTGCGGGTGGTGCGCGGCGGGGCCCGGCCGCTGACCCGCACGGCGGCCGTCGTCCTCGGCCTCCCGGTCCTCGGGATCTGTCTGGCCGCGATCACCTCGAACGACCCGGCGTCGAGCCTGCCGGGCGTCGCCCGCTACGTGCAGGTCTTCGTCCTGGTCCCGGCGGCCGTCCTCCTGACGGTCCGCGACCGGCGGGACTTCGCCGTGGTCGCCTGGACCCTGGTCGGGCTGGCGCTGCTCCAGGGCGCGGTGGGCGTCGCCCAGTACCTGACCGGCACGGGCGCCTCGTACCAGGGCGAGGACATCCGGGCGGTCGGCACCTTCGGCGCCACCGACGTGATGGGCATGGCGACCGTCGTCTCGTACGGTCTGGTCGTCGTCACCGGGATCGCGCTCGGCAGCGGTCCGGGGCGGGCCCGGACGGCCGCCCTGGTCTGCGCGGGGCTGCTGTTCCTCCCGCTGGTCCTCTCCTTCAGCCGGGGCGCGTGGATCGCGACCGTGCTCGCCTGCGCGCTTCAGCTGGTCCTGGCGGGGCCGCTCCGGGCGGTGCGGGTCGGGCTCGCGGCGGGGGCGCTCGGGGTGGTCCTCGTCGGCGGCCTCGGGATCGGCTCGGACCTGGTGGAGCAGCGGGTCGCCAGCATCACGCGGGTGACGGCGGCGCCGGACCAGTCGGTGACCGACCGGTACACGATGTGGGCGGCGGCCGGGGAGATGTGGCGCGCGGAGCCGCTCACCGGCGTCGGCCTGAAGGGCTTCCCGCAGTACCGCGACGCGCACGCCTCGGTCGCGCTGTCCTCGGGCAGCGACACGGCGGGCGCGGGCGCCGCCTTCCAGCGGCAGCCGCTGCTCTCCCCGCACAACATGTACCTGCTGGTCCTGAGCGAGCAGGGCCTGCTGGGGCTGCTCGCCCTGGTCGGCAGCTGGTCGGCGCTGCTGGTGGGCGCGCTGCGGGGCTGCCGCGTCAACTCCGGTCCCGGTTCCAAGCCCGTTTCGGGCGCGGACTGCGCGCTCGTCGCCACCGGCCTGCTCGTCTGGCAGCTCGTCGACTTCTTCTACGCCGACATCGGCGGGCCCTCGACGGTCCTGATGTCGGTCGTGCTCGGCCTGGCGGCCTGGTGGTCGCTGGTGGGGGCGAGACGTGCGTGACCCGTGGGCCGGGGAACCCGAGCCCACGGACGCGGGACCCGCGGACCCGTCACGGTCCGACGGGCCGCGCCCCGCGCCGTGGTCGCCCCGACGGCCGTGCGGCACCCCCCTGGCCGACCCCTGGTCGGCCTCGCCCCTGAGCCCCACGGACTCCCCGTGGGCCCCGGGGGCCGCCGCACCCGCGGGCGGCCTCGCCGGGGCCCGGCCTGTGGCCGTACGGAGCCGGTCCGGGAGCACGACCACGACCACGACCACAGCCACGAGCTCGTCCACTTCCACGCCCGCAGCCACGCCCTCGCCCGCGACTTCCGCACCGCCGCCGACGACGACACCGCCCCCGGCCCCCCGCCCCGGCCGCCGGGCCCACGCACGGACGCGCGCGCGTGGCCGCCGGGCGCGGGCCGGGGAGGCGCAGGGCCGGGGGTTCCTGGCGAAGGCGGCGGCCGTGACGGCCGGGCTCACCGCCGTCGGGGCGGTGCTCGGGCTCGTACGGGACCAGATCCTGGCCGGGTACTTCGGGGCCGGGGCCGCCACCGACGCGTTCCTGGTGGCGTGGACGGTGCCCGAGTTCGCCTCGACGCTGCTCATCGAGGACGCCATGGCGCTGATCCTGGTGCCCGCGTTCTCCCGGGCCCTGGCCCGGCGCGGCGACGGCGCGCTCGACGACCCGGTGCGGGCGCTCGTGCGCGGGACGCTCCCCCGGCTCACCCTCACCGTGGGGCTCGCCGCCGTCCTCCTCGTCGTCGCCGCCCCGCTGATCGTCACGGCCCTCGCGCCCGGCCTCCCCGACCCGGCGCTCGCGGTCGACTGCACGCGGCTCACCGCGACCTGCGTGCTCTCCTTCGCCCTGGTCGGCTACTGCTCGGCCGCGCTGCGGGCGCACGGCCGCTTCCTGCCGCCGGCCATGATCTACACGGCGTACAACGTGGGGATCATCGGCACGATCCTGGTCCTGCGCGAGCCCTGGGGGGTGCGGTCGGCCGCCGTCGGGGTCGCGGTCGGCGGGGTCCTGATGGTGCTCGTCCAGGCGCCCTCCCTCGTACGGGAGCTGCGCTCCGGGGCCGTACCCCCGCCGCCCCCGCCCCGGCTCCGGCCCCGGGCGTCCCGGGGCGGGCAGGACGGCCGGATCCTGGTGCTCGGCCTGATCGCCCCGGTCGTCGCGTTCTCGCTGTGCCGCCAGTCCCAGACGCTGATCGAGCGCTTCCTCGCCTCGCCGCTGCCCGCCGGGGCCATCTCGCACCTGAACTACGCGCAGAAGGTCGCGCAGATGCCGATGATCCTCTCCCTGATGCTGTGCACGGTCAGCTTCCCGGTGGTCGCCCGCGCCCTCGCGGCGGGCGACGAGGAGACGGCCCGCCACCGGGTCGAACGGGACCTGCTGCTCGCCGCCGTCGTCGTGCTCCTGGGCGCCGCGACGGTGATCGCCGCCGCCCCCCGGATCGTCGAGATCCTCTTCGAGCGGGGGGAGTTCGGCGGGGCGGACACCACCGCGACCGCCGCCGTCATGCGGGTGTACGCCCTCGGCCTGCTGGGCCAGACGATGGTCGGCGCCCTGGTCCGCTGCTACTTCTCCGCCGCCCGCCCGCTCTGGTACCCGGCCGCCGCCATGGGCGCCGGGCTCGTCGCGACCGGTGTCGCGGGCGTGCCCGGCGCCCAGTACTGGGGCGCGGTCGGCATCGCCGCCGCGAACGCGCTGGGCATCACCCTGACCGCCGTCCTGCTCCTGCGGGGCGCGCACCGCCAGTCCGTCCCGGTCCGGGCCGGCCGGCTCGGCACGGGTCTGCTCCGGCTCGCCGCCGCCGGCGCGGCCGCCACCGGGGCCGGCTGGCTCTGCTCGGTCGCGATCGGCCCCGCCGTGCTCGCCGTCGCCGTCGCCGCCCTCGCCGTCGGCGGCGTCTTCCTGCTCCTCCTCGCCTGCGCCCCCGAGGCGTCCGGCCTTCCGTCCCTGCCCCGCTCCGCCTATCGGAGGACCCCCCATGCCCGCCGTCACCGCGCTGAGCCGTCTGCTGCCGAAGCCGCCCCTGCGAACCCGGCGTGGGAGCCTTCCTCCGCCGGGGAGCCTGCTCCCGCGAAACACCCTGCCCCCGCGAGGGAGGGCGCCCCTGTGGGTGGCGATGTACCACTCGATCGCGGACGCCGCCGATGATCCGTACCGGGTGACCGTCTCCCCGGCGCGCTTCGCCCGGCAGCTGCGCTGGCTGGGCGACCGGGGGCTGCGCGGGGTGTCGGTGCGGGAGCTGCTCGCCGCCACCGCCGAGGGCCGCGCCAAGGGCCTGGTGGGCCTGACCTTCGACGACGGCTACGCCGACTTCGTCGACTCGGCGCTGCCGCTGCTCCGGCGGCACGGCTTCACGGCCACGGTGTACGTCCTGCCGGGCCGGCTCGGCGGCGAGAACGGCTGGGACGCGGCCGGTCCGCGCAAGCGGCTGCTCTCCGGGGCGGAGATCCGGCGGATCTCCCGCTCCGGGATGGAGATCGGCTCGCACGGCCTGACGCACGTGGCGCTGCCCGAGGCCGACGACCGGACGCTCGCCGCCGAGACCCGGCGCAGCCGCGAGCTCCTGGAGGAGATGACGGGCCGTCCGGTGGAGGGCTTCTGCTACCCGTACGGGCGGGTCGACCCGCGCGCGATGCGGGCCGTGCGCCGGGCCGGCTACCGCTACGCCTGCGCGATCGACCCGGGCCCGTACACCGGCGCGTACGCCCTGCCCCGGATCCACATCGGCGAGAACGACACCTCCTGGCGGCTCGCCGCCAAGCGCCTGCTGCACCCGCTGCGCCGCCGCCGGCCCGACGACCTGGAGGTCCCCGTCGCGTACGGCCCGGCCGTGGTGGGCGCGCGATGAGGGTCCTGCACGTCATCACCGGGCTCGGCATCGGCGGCGCCGAGCAGCAGCTGCGGCTCCTGCTGCGCCACCTCCCCGTCCAGGGGCGGGTGGTGACGCTCACCAACCCGGGCGCGGTCGCCGCGGGCATCGAGGCGGACGGCACCCCCGTCACCCACCTCGGCATGACCGGCAACCGCGACCTCGGGGCGCTCCCCCGGCTCGCCCGGATCGTCCGGCAGGGCCGCTACGACCTCGTGCACACGCATCTGTACCGGGCGTGCGTGTACGGCAGGACGGCGGCCAGGATCGCCGGGGTGCGCCGGATCGTCGCCACCGAGCACTCGCTCGGCGAGCACCAGATCGAGGGCCGGCCGCTGTCGGCGGGCACCCGCGCCCTGTACCTGGCGTCCGAGCGGCTCGGCACCTCCACGGTCGCCGTCTCGCCCAGCGTGGCCCGCCGGCTCGCGGACTGGGGGGTGCCCGAGGAGCGCATCCGGGTGGTGCCGAACGGCATCGAGACCGCCCGGTTCGCCTTCGACCCGGACGCCCGCCGCCGGACCCGGGCGGCGCTCGGCCTCCCCGAGGACGCGTACGTCGTCGGCGGGGTGGGGCGGCTGGCCCCCGGGAAGCGCTTCGACCTGCTCGTACGGGCGGTGGCGGCGGTCCCGGAGGCCCGGCTGCTGCTCGTCGGGGAGGGCGGCGAGCGGGCGGAGCTGCTGCGGCTCGCCCGCGCGCTCGGGGCGGCCGACCGGGTGCTGCTCCCCGGGGCGTGCGAGGACCCGCCGCTCGCCGGGTCGGCCGGGCCCTCGCTGCCCGGGCTGCTCGCCGCGATGGACGTCTTCGTCTCCGCCTCCCCCGACGAGGCCTTCGGGCTCGCGGTCGTCGAGGCGCTCGCGGCGGGCCTCCCCGTCCTGTACGCGGCCTGCCCGGCGATCGAGGACCTGCCGGCGGACGCGGCCCCGGGTGCGCGCCGGACCGGCGGGGGCGCCCCCGGGCTGGCCGCCGCCCTCCGCGACCTCGGGGAGGCCCGGCCCGCCCGGCTCCCGGTGCCGGAGGCCGCCCGCCACTACGACATCGCGCGCAGCGCACGGCAGTTGCTGTCCCTCTACGACCAGGCCGTCCCCACCCCATCGACCCGCGTGAACTGAGAGAAGCCCGACCCATGAAGACCACCACACCGTCCCGCGCCTTCCCGTCCGCCGGGCTCCGCCTCCCCGGCCGCTGGGCCGTGCTGCCCGCCGCCGTCCTCGCCGGGGCCGTGCTCGGCGGCGGCTACGGGGCCCTGAAGACCCCGGAGTACGCGGCGACCAGCTACGTCATCGTCGTACCGGCCGGGAAGTCCGACCCGGCGGGGGCGCTCGGCTTCGCCCAGGCGTACGGGCGGGTCGCCACCGACATCGCGGTGACCGGCGACGCCCAGGTGTGGGCCGGGGTGACCGCCGCGACGCTGCGGAAGAAGGTGACGGCGGAGACCTCCCCGGACGCCCCGATGATCTCGATCACCGCACGGGCCGAGCGGCCGTCGAAGGCCGTGTCCATGGCCGACGGGGTGGCCCGCGCGCTCATCCTCGACAGCTCGCACGTGGCGGCCAGCACGGGCGTGAAGGTCGTGCAGTTCTCCCGCGCCACGAAGCCCGTCGACCCGGTCTCCCCGTCCGCGCCGCTCTCCGCGCTCGTCGGCGGCTGCGCGGGCGGTCTGCTCGGCGGCCTGGGCCTGCTCGTCCGCCCGAAGCGCCCCGCCGCGCGCGGCGAGTCCCGCCGCTCCCGCCGGGCCGGGACCTCGGTGCCCGCCCCGGCGGCGGCCGCGCACCAGCCGGAGACGGTGTGAGCGCGGGCGCCCTGCGGACGGAGGTCTGCCGTGACGAGGAGGGGTTCGGGCGGCTCGCGGCCGAGTGGACGGCGCTGTACGGCCGCTGCTCCTCCGCCACCCCCTTCCAGTCCCACTCCTGGCTGCACTCCTGGTGGCTCTCGTACGGGCGGCCCGGTGCGCTGCGGGTGGTGCTCGTACGGCGCGGGGACGGCGCGCTGGTCGCCGCCGCGCCCCTGACGCGGGTCCGGGGTCCGCTGCCCGTGCTCACCCTGCTCGGCGGCTCGATCACCGACTTCACGGACGTGCTCCTCGACGACGGCTGCCCGGAGGCGGCCCCCGCGCTGGCCCGGGCGGTCGCGCGGGCCGCCCGGGGCGCGGTGGTGGACCTGCGGGAGGTCCGGCCCGGCGCGGCCGGCGAGCGGGTCTTCGCGCACTGGCGGGGGCCGCGCCGACGGCTGCCCGACTCGCTGTGCCTGGAGCTGCCCGCCGTCCCGATGGAGGGCCTGCTCGAACGGATCCCCTCCGGGAAGGCCCAGCGGGTGCGGGCCAAGCTGCGGAAGCTGGACGCGCTCGGCATCGACGCGCGCGTGGTGACCGGCGAGGAGGTTCCGGCCGCCCTGGACCGGCTCCTGGCGCTGCACCGGCTCCAGTGGCAGGGGCGGGGCGTCACCGCCGAGCACACCAGCGAGCGCTTCGCCCAGCACCTGAACCGGGCCGTGCGGCCCATGGTGGAGCGGGGGGACGCGATGGTCACCGAGTTCCGGCTGGCCGGGGACGTGGTCGCCGCCGACCTGACCCTGATGTCGCCGCGCCTGGCCGGCGGTTACCTGTACGGGGCCGACCCCGAGCTGCGGGCCCGCAAGGTCGACGTGGCGACGATGCTGCTGCGGCACGGGGCCCGCGAGACCAGTGCGGGCGGGCGGGCCACGCTGAGCATGTTGCGGGGCAGCGAACCGTACAAGCAGCACTGGCGTCCGGAGCCCGTGCGCAACCGCCGGCTGCTCCTCGCCGGGCCCGGTACGGCCCCGCTGCTCTGGCTCCGCGCGGGCGCGGCCGGCGCGCGGAGCTGGGCGGCTCGCCAGGCGCGGGAACGGGCCTGGGCGGGGCGGGCGCTCGACCGGGTCAAGGGGCGCCCGCCCCACGGCGGCGGATGAGCTCCGCTCCGGTCAGAAGGGCCAGACGCCCTTAAGCGCGTCCTTCCAGCCGAGGTCGGCCTCCTTCTTCCAGGAGTCCTTCTGGACGCAGACGGGCTCGCCGATCCAGCTCTCGACCCAGGAACCGAGGTTGACGGCCCAGCAGCTCGGGGCGGGGGTGGGCAGGGGTACGGGCGTGGGCTCGGGCACGGGGGTCGGCGCGGGCTTGGGCTCGGGCTGCGTGGGGGTGGGGGTCGGGGTCGGAGTGGGCTCCGGTTCCGGCTTCGGCTGTGTCGGGGTCGGGGTGGGAGTGGGGGTCGGTGTCGGGGTGGGAGTCGGGGTGGGCGCGGGTTTGGGCTCGGACTGCGTCGGAGTCGGCGTGGGGGTGGGCGTCGGGACCGGAGTCGGCTGCGTCGCAGTCGGGGTCGGCGTCGGGGTCGGGGTCGGCTGCGTCGGGATCGGAGTCGCTTCGGGCTTCGGCTCCGGCTGCGTGGGCTCCGTCGGGACGGGCTCCGTCGGCGTGGGCTGCGTCGGTACGGGCGTCGGCTCGGATGTCGGCTGCGTGGGTGTCGGCTGCGGCTCCGGCTGCGTCGGGAGTTCCGGCTCCTTCCCGTACAGCATCTGGCGGAACACCAGCGAGGAGCGCGGGTTGTCGTCGCACTGCCAGACGCCGTGCGGGCAGTAATCGGTGATCGTGTGGTACAGCGGCTTGTGCTGATTCATCCATTCGAGCATCCGCCGCATGTATTCCGGGTTGTCGCCGTTCCGGAAGAGCCCCCATTCCGGATAGGAGATCAGTTTTCCGTGCTCGGCGGCGAATTCGACCTGCTTCCGGAGGCCGTACGGCTCGTTGACGTGCTCGTCGAAACTGCTCCCCGGCGGCTGGTCGTACGAATCCATGCCGATGATGTCGACGACGCCGTCACCCGGGTAGCACTCGGTCCACGGAACGGCGTCGCGGCCGCGGCTCGGGTTGAAGTCGAAGCGGAACTCCTGGCCGGGGACGGACCGCATCGCGGCGACGATGCGGTTCCAGTACGCCTTCCAGGCCTCGGGGTCCGGGCCGCACCGGTGGGTGTAGGTGGTGCCGTTCATCTCCCAGCCGAGGACGAGGACGGTGTCCTTCGCGTCCAGCTCGACCAGGCGCCGGGCGAGGGTCCTGAAGTGGTGGTCGTAGGCGCCGGACGCGCCGAGCCGGAGCAGGCGGCGGACCTCGGCGTCGGGGACGCGGGCCTCGTTGCGCTCCATCATGGGGACGTTGAGGACGAAGAGGCGGTCGGCCTTCTCGTTGCGCCAGTCCGCCCAGGCGTCGAGGAAGCCCGGGGGGCCCTCGATGTTCTTCCAGCGGTCGCCGGGCAGGTAGGTGTGGCCGACGCGGAGTTCGCGGCCGCCGAGCCAGCGTTCGAGCTCGGCGATGCGGGCGACCCCGTACGCGCCCGAGGAGAGGAAGGCGCCCATGGCACCGGCGACCGTGGGCGCGGTCTCCCGTGCCTCCCGCGTCCTTCCCGTTCCTTCCGCCTCCCGTTCCGTGGCGGATTCGGCGGCACCGGCGGGGGGCGACAGCGCGAGGGAACCCGAGGCGAGAAGGCCGGCGGTGAACACCCCCAGCCACGCTCTCGAACTTCTCCGACATGCAGCTTTCATGGCCGCTCCTCCACGTCGTGCGACAGGTGATGGATCGTCAATCCGATGTTCTGAAAGTATTCCTAATAAGCCGTCCGTGAACTCGACTTTCCTCTGCTCGCTAGTCCATTAGAGGATTTGATCGCCCGGTTGGTGCACCGAGACGAAGGGCACGACGTGCCGAGTTTTGACACCCGCGTCCCGGCCGTCCTCGTGCGGCTCGACCGGAACCCCTTTCACCACGGCACCCTCGGGGCGGTCCGCTCCCTGGGCCGGGCGGGAATCCCGGTCCACGCCGTCGTCGAATCGCGGACGAGTCCGGTGGCCCGCTCCCGCCACCTCCGGTCGGCCCGCCCCGGCCCCGC
This sequence comes from Streptomyces sp. NPDC093071, assembly GCF_044754545.1. NCBI lineage: Bacteria > Bacillati > Actinomycetota > Actinomycetes > Kitasatosporales > Streptomycetaceae > Streptomyces > Streptomyces sp. NPDC093071. Next base: position 135,699 of record NZ_JBIVPH010000004.1, read on the forward strand.
CGCCACCACCTCCGCCGAGCTGGCCGACTTCCTGCTCCGGGTCGGGGACGAGGTCTCCGACGGGCCCTCGGCGCCCCTGCTCGCCGTCCCGCTGGACGACGTCACCGCGCTCGCCCTGGCCCGCCGCCGCGCCGAACTCGCCCCGCGCTTCCTGCTGCCCGAGCAGACCGAGGCGCAACTGCTGCGGGTCGCCGACAAGGCGGCGCTCGCCGAGACCTGCGCGGCCCTGGGCCTCCCCCACCCCCGTACCGCACTCCCCACCGGTGCCGACGAGGCCGCCGCCATGGCCTGGGCGCTCGGCCTGCCGGTGGTCGCCAAGTGGAGCAGGCCCTGGCTGCTGCCGGCCGGCGCCGGGCTGCGCAGCACGTCGATCGTGCGCTCGCTCGCCGAGGTCCGGGAGCTATACGCCCGCTCCCCGGAGGCCGGCAGCCGCCTGCTGCTCCAGGAGCTCCTCCCGGCCGGCCGCGACCTGGACTGGTTCTTCCAGGGGTACGTGGACTCCGCGGGCCGCTGCCCGACCGGGGCGACCGGCCGCAAGGAGCGCTCCTGGCCCACCGGGGCCGGGCTCACCGCCACGGGCCGCTGGACGGTGAACCCGGCCGTGGACCGGACGGCCCGCGCCCTGCTCGACGCGCTGGGCTACCGGGGCGTGTGCGACCTGGACTTCCGGCTCGACCGGACGACCGGCGCGTACCACCTGCTCGACTTCAACCCCCGGCCCGGCGCGCAGTTCCGGCTCTTCGCCGACCAGGACGGCCTGGACGCGGTCCGGGCGCTCCACCTGGACCTCACCGGGCGCCCCGTACCCCCGCCCTCCCCCGCGTACGGGCGCCGGTTCGTGGCCGAGAACTACGCGCTGCTCTCGCTGCTCGCCGTCCCGCGCCGGAGGTACGCGGCCGAGACCGGCGGGGTGCGGCGGCGGACCGAGTGGGCGTGGTGGGCGGCCGACGATCCGCTGCCCGCGCTCGCCATGGGCCGCACCTGGCTCGCCCACCTGCTGCGCAAGGCCCTGGCGGCGCTGCGCGGGCGGTGGACGTCCGGCGGGGCGCGCCCGGCGCTCACCGCCGCGCCGCCGGCGCCCCGGAGCGCCCCGGAGGCCTCCTCCGACCGGCTCACCCCCCGCTGAACGCGGTGGCGGCACGACGAAGGGCCGGCCCCGGGGAGCGCGTGCTCCCCGGGGCCGGCCCCGTGCCTGTCCGCGTACCGCGTCGGGTCAGTCGTTGACGCAGACGTTGCCGAGGGCCGGGTTCAGCAGCGCGATGACGTTCACGCTGTTGCCGCAGACGTTGACCGGGATGTGGATCGGGACCTGGATGACGTTGCCGGACAGGACGCCGGGCGAGCCGACGGCCGCACCCTCCGCGTCGGCGTCCGCGAAGGCGGGCGACGCCACACCCATGGCCAGGACGATTCCGGCGACGACGGCCGCAGCCTTCTTACAGTTCATTTCGTCTGGATCCTTTCCTTGGCGGAAGAATTCTCACGGATCTCGTGATGCCCGGGGAGGGAAGTTCCCCGGCCTCCGCTGTACACAACACAACGAACATCCCGCACAAAGGAAACCGGAATAACACCGGAGGGGATTGTTTCACCCCATTGCCCGTAGGGAATCGCCCGCACGGCACAAGGACGGATGAACACGAAACGGTTCCGGAAACGGACGGGGCCGGAAGGGAACACGGGGTTCCCTTCCGGCCCCGTCACGGCGAACCGGTCGTACGCGCTCCGGATCAGCTGTTGCCGATGCCGTTCCCGGAGAGGACCGGGATGTCGCTGAGGAGGTGCGACAGCGGCTCGTCGCCCTTGGCCTGGGTGGAGTTCTCCGCGCACTGCTGGTTCTGCGGGGAGGACAGCACGTTGACGTCCTGGACGGTGATCGGGACGACGCCGACGAGGGAGCCGAGGTTGCCCTTGACCGGAATACCGAGGCAGGGCTTGTTCAGCGTGCCCTGAATCAGGGTGAGCTGCGGGCTCTGGTCGCCCGCGGTCTCCGAGTTTCCGAACGCCGAGATGGCACCGTTGCCGCTGAGCGAGGTGGTGCCGCCGTCGTCGGCGATGGCCAGCGCCGGGGAGGCCGCCGCGGCAGAAGCGCCGACGACGGAGGCCGCAACAGCCGCAGCCGCCACAATCTTCTTGATCACGGTGATTCCGTTCCTGTTCCCACCAATCGACCTGATTGATGCGACCGGCTCAACTGCCGTCGGAGGGTTTGGTTCCGGCTCTTCACCCGTTCGACTGGGGTCCCGTTTCGCGCTGCCGCGCGCGCTCCGCCAAGAGGGTGACACGGCGGAACCCCGGCGTCCGGCTCCCTGTTGATCGGGTGGCTCCCTGCACGGAGCCGGTTCTAGAAGGGAACTCCCGTGTTCAAGAAGGTTATGGCCACCGCGGCCGCGGCCGTCTCCATCGCCGCTGTGGCCTCCCCGGCCCTCGCCATCAGCAACGACGGCGGCACCACCTCGCTCAGCGGCAACGGTGCCACCCAGGCGTTCGGCAACTCCGCCACCTACGGCAACATGAGCCCGCAGATGGCGCTGGTCCAGGGCTCGCTGAACAAGCCCTGCATCGGCCTGCCGGCCAAGGTCAACGCCGGTTCGCTGATCGGTCTCGTCCCGATCACCGTCCAGGACATCAACGTCCTGTCGTCCCCGCAGAACCAGCAGTGCGTCGAGAACTCCACCCAGGCCAAGGGCGACGAGCCGCTGTCGCACATCCTGGAGGACATCCCGATCCTGTCGGGCAACGGCGTCGGCAACAACTGACGTTCGCGTTCCACGCGTCAGGGGCCGCTCCCTCGGGAGCGGCCCCTTTCGCTGCCCGGCTTCGGCCTCTCGGCCCCGGCCCACCGGCCTCCGCTGCTCAGCGAGGCCAGACCGGGGCCGCCATCAGGCGCTCCCACTCGCGGTCCGGCATCCCCGGCACCGCGCGGCCCGCCTGCGTCCACTGCGTCACCAGGGCGGAATAGACGGGGAAAGGGGTGCGGTCGGCGGGGGTCGGGTCGCTCACGTACCGGCTCTTCGGAATGAAGGCCATCCGTTCCCATTTCCCGGGGTCCGGCGCCATCTTCGCTCCTTCCGCTGCGATTCCCGCATCATTACACAAAGGCCGCGGAAGGGTGATTCACCCTCTTCATGTCGCGTCGCGCACCTGTGTGCGAGCGGCTCGAAACACGGTGCGGACGAGGGTATTTCGCTCATCTGCCCGTAGTCCGTCCGGTGGACTTCCCGGAACCTCCGGGATTTTGACCGGTTGATCAGTACGGCCCGGCAATCGGCGGGCCAGTATCCGAAAGGCCTGAACTGATGAAGAAGCTGTTCGCTACGGCTGCTGTGGCCGCGTCCGTCCTCGGCGTGACGGCGACGGGTGCCGGGCAGGCGCTCGCGATCGCCGACGACGGGGGCACCACCTCGCTCAGCGGCAACGGTGCCAGCCAGGTGTACGGCAACTCCGCGACCTACGGCAACATGAGCCCGCAGCTGGCGCTGGTCCAGGGCTCGCTGAACAAGCCGTGCGTGGGCCTGCCGGCCAAGGTCAACGCCGGTTCGCTGATCGGCCTCGTCCCGATCACGGTCCAGGACATCAACGTCCTGTCCTCCCCGCAGAACCAGCAGTGCGTCGAGAACTCCACCCAGGCCAAGGGTGACGAGCCGCTGTCGCACATCCTCAGCGACATCCCGGTCCTGTCGGGCAACGGCGCCGGCAACGGCTGAGCGACCGGCCCCGGTTCCGGAGCGGCCCCGCCGCCCCTCTTCGGAGGGGTGGCGGGGCCGTCCCCGTTCCCGGCCCTTCTCAGAGCTTCCGGCGCAGCGCGTCCGGGTCGGTGACGGGGGCGTCGCAGGTGAAGTGGCGGCAGACGTACGCGGCGGGCCCCCCGGCCACCAGCGGCCGGTCCTCCAGGAGCGGGAACTCCTCGCCGCCGGGGGCGCCGGCGGCGAGGACGGCGCCGGGGGCGGTGGCGAGGAGGGCGGTACGGCGCAGCTCCCGGAAGGCCTCGTCGCCGGGGTCGCCCACGACGGCGATCTCGCGGGGGCCGTCGAGGAGGGCCTCGGCGACGGCCAGGCCCCAGCCGATGAAGCGGGGCGCGCGCGGGCCGAGGGCCTTGACGACGCCGAGGGCCCCTTCGGCGGCGGCCCGGTGGGCCTCGGAGCCGGTGTGGGCCGCGTACGAGAGCAGGGCTCCGGCGGCGGCGGTCCAGCCGGACGGGGTGGCGTTGTCGGTGGGGTCCTGGGGGCGCCGGATGAGGACCTCGGCGTCGTGGGCCGTGTCGTACAGCGCGCCGCCCTCGGCGGTGAAGCGGTCGAGGACGAGGTCGAGGAGGAAGCCGGCGAACTCCAGCCAGACGCCTTCGCCGGTGACGGCGGCGAGGGCGAGGAAGCCCTCGGCGACGTCGGCGTAGTCCTCCAGGACGCCCGCGTTGGCCCCGGCCCGGCCGTCCTTGGACGTACGGGTGAGGCGGGCGCCCTCGTCCATGTGGACCCGGACGAGCAGGTCGGCGGCCTCGGTGGCGCGCTCGACCAGGTCGGGGCGGTCGAAGAGGGCGCCGGTCTCGGCGAGGGCGGCGACGGCGAGGCCGTTCCAGGCGGCGACGACCTTGTCGTCCCGGCCCGGGCGCGGGCGCTCGTCGCGGGCGGCGCGGAGCCGGTCCGCGATCGAGGCGATCCGCCCGGCGTCGGCGACGCCCGTGTCCTGCGGGAGCTGGAGGACGGAGCTGCCCTCCTCGAAGGTGCCGTCCTCGGTGACGCCGTAGTGGGCGGCGGCGACGGCGGCGTCCTCGGGACCGAGCACCTCGGAGAGCTGCGCGGGGGTCCAGACGTAGTAGGCGCCCTCGACGTGCTTTCCGGTGCCGTCGTCGGAGTCGGCGTCGAGCGCGGAGGCGAAACCGCCCTCGGGGGTGCGCAGTTCCCGTACCAGGAAGTCGGCGGTCTCCAGGGCGATCCGGCGGGCCAGGTCGCTGCCGGTGGCCTTCCAGAGGTGCGCGTACACCCGGCAGAGCAGGGCGTTGTCGTACAGCATCTTCTCGAAGTGCGGGACCGTCCAGGTGCGGTCGACGGCGTAGCGGGCGAAGCCGCCGCCGAGCTGGTCGTAGATGCCGCCGCGGGCCATCGCCTCGCAGGTGTCGGAGGCCATCTGGAGGGCACCTTCGGAGCCCGTGCGGGCGTGGTGGCGGAGCAGGAACTCCAGGACCATCGACGGCGGGAACTTGGGCGCGCCGCCGAAGCCGCCGCGGGTGGCGTCGTACTCGCGGGTGAGGCCGAGCAGGGCCTGCGCGAGGTCCTCCTCGCCGGGGACGCCGTCGCCGCCGTACGCGAGGGAGCGGCCGGCGAGGTCCTTGACGATCCGCTCCGCGACCTCGTCCACCTCCCCCCGCCGCCCGGCCCAGGCGTCCCGGACCCCCACCAGGACCTCGCTGAAGGAGGGCATTCCGTGACGGGGCTCGGGCGGGAAGTACGTCCCGAAGTAGAACGGCGCGGCATCCGGCGTGAGGAAGACGGTCATCGGCCAGCCCCCCTGCCCGGTGGCCGCCTGAACGGCCTCCATGTAGACGGCGTCGACGTCCGGCCGCTCCTCCCGGTCGACCTTGACGGCGACGAAGTTGTCGTTGACCAGGGCGGCGGTGGTCTCGTCCTCGAAGGACTCGTGGGCCATGACGTGGCACCAGTGACACGCGGAGTAACCGACGCTCAGGAGGACGGGCACGTCGCGCCGCCGCGCCTCCTCGAACGCCTCGGGTCCCCACGGCCACCAGTCGACCGGGTTGTCAGCGTGCTGAAGCAGATACGGGGAGGTCACACCAGCCAGCCGGTTCATGTGATCCAGCCTCTCACAGCGGCCGGCGCGACCGGCGAAACCCCGCGAGCCTGCCTCGCTTGGCCGGATTGCGCGTGCGCGCCGGCACGTGTGGGCGCCTCCATCCCTTTTCTGGCCGAGCGGCTCGTACGGGCACCGTCGTGCGTGGGGCCATGGAGGTCATGAACCGCTGTCGGGCCGGGGAGCGCTCGCGTCCTCGAAGACGATTCGGGGGGTGGGGCGGTCGGGGGCCTCTTCGGGGGTGCCCGGTGGGAGTACCGGGGCCAGGGCGTGGAACACCGCCTTCATGTGCGGGTGGTCGTAGTCGGCGAGGGTTTCGGTGGCCTGGAGCAGGAGGCCGCCGGCGTGGAGTTCGTGGACCGCGTGGAAGGCGCCGGTGGCTTTCAGGGCGGTCGGGCCGCCGAGGCGGGCGGCCAGTTCGGCGGGGAGGCCGGTGACCCAGGAGTAGCCGCGCAGAAGGGTCCGGGATTCGCGCAGCGCCTGGCGTTGGGGGCGTTTCAGGGCCGCCTCCAGGTCGGTAGTCTCCTCGAAGGAGAGGTGGTCGATCCGCGCGAAGGCGGGGTCGGCGCCGTCCAGGGCGGTGGCGAGGAAGTCGACCAGGTGCGCGCACCAGGCGGCGTCGGCGATGCGCTCGCCGCCCCGTAGCTGTGCCGACAGTTCGGTGTGGCTGCCGCCGCGGCCCGCTCGCGCACCGCCGATCCGGCCGGAGTCGTCGATCCAGTCGTCGCCGTCGCCGGGGGACGGCTCGTGGAAGCCCGCCGCGGCGTAGAACGGCGAGGGCCGCAGCGCGTCGGCCAGGTGCTGCCAGTGGGCGCGCACGTCGCGCACACGGACCTCCCGGGCGCCGTCGATCGACTCCGTAACCAGTGCCCAGGAGTCGGAGAACTCCCTTTTCCCGGTGGGGAAGAGGAGGTCGGTCGCGGTGCGGAACCAGTGGACGAGGAGTTCGCCGCGGGGCGCGGCGGCCTGTTCGTCGAGCGTGGCCCGGAGGGTGACGTCCGTGCTGGGGGTCTCGTCGTCCACCGGTGGTTTCCTTTCCTCGTCGTGCTGGGGCTCGCCGCCGCCCGACCCTATCGGGCCGGGCGGCGGACCGGGTCAGGCGAAGGCTCCCCCGGTCAGGCCGTTGATGAAGAAGCCGACCGTGAACAGCACGCCCGCGAACACGGCCGCGCCGGCCCCCGCCTTCTGGGTGCCCGGGGAGATCTCGAACCCGCCGTTGCCCGAGTTGCTGCCGGTGGGCGAACCGGTCAGGCCGGGTGCGGGTTCGGGCATCGGGGCGTCGACGGTGCCGGGTGCGGGCTCCTGCACCGGCTTCTGGGCGGTCGCGCCGGGCCTGGGCAGCGGGCTGGGCTTGGGCGTGGGCTTGCGCCGGTCGGAGCGCCCGTAGAAACGCATACCCGGGTAGTCCGCCTTGGACCAGACGTTCATCAGGCCCTCGCGGGAAGCCGCCTTGCCGGGCAGCAGGTCCCTGCCCCGCTCGACCTCCCGGCCGTCGCCCACGTCCTCGAAGTGGTCCTTCATTCCCTCGACGTACCGGGTCAGGTCCTTGGGCCCGTCCTTCTTGCCGTATTCGTTGCCCGGCTTGACCTCCCAGATGTAGACCTTGTCCTTGGTCCACAGGATGACGTCCGCGGCGCCGTCGTTGCCGGTGGCGTTGCCGCTGGCGTTCGGGACGGAGTTGGCGGTGGTGCCGCCGTCGCCGACGTCGACGGTCACGTAGCCCTCGACCTTGTACTCCATGGCCCACACCTGCGCCGCGTAGCCGGACTGGCAGACGGCGGCGTCGTGGCCGCTCATCCCGAAGGTGAGGGCGCAGGCGCTGCCGACGTTGCTCTCGCCGCCGTTGCGGACGACGGTGGCGCCGCCGTTGCCGTTGCCGCCGCTCCCGTTCCCGTTGCCTCCCCCGCCGCCGTTGCCGTTGCCCTTGCCCTTGTCGCCGGATCCGGGGTCCTTGACGGTGGAGACGGGGATGCCGGCCCGGCACTTGATCTGTCCGGTCAGGCATTCGGGTACGGCGTTGCCGGTCGGGTCGGAGAAGGTGACCGGGTTGTTGGCGGCGTAGGTGTATCCGTTGAGGGTCTGCTGCTTGTCCGTTTCGAGGAGCGGGTCGACGCTGATGAACCGGCCGGTCAGCGGGTCGTACTCGCGGGCCCCGACGTGGGTCAGCCCCGTGGAGGCGTCGGCCGTCTTGCCGAGGAAGCCCTTGTCGTCGGGCCAGTTTCCGGTGCCGCCCGTGCGGGGGGCGCCGAACGGGGTGGTGTAGCGCTTGGCGACGGCCTGGGTGGTGGCGTCCACGGCGACCGTGGAGGTGCCGTGGCGGTCGGCGGCCAGCCAGCACAGCGTGTCCGTGCCGGACTTGTTGCTGCGCAGGGCGATCGCGTTGCCGTCGAACCCGTAGTAGCGCTGGGCCCAGAACTTTCCGGTGGTGCCGTCCAGGTGGACCTCGGTGGTGCCGAGGTAGAGGACGGTCTCCCCGGAGGCGTTGCGGCGGACGAGCAGGTTGCCGTCGGCGTCGTAGAGGTAGCCGGTGGCGGACGCGCCCTCCTTCACCTCGGCCAGCTTGCCCTCGGGCGACCAGGAGAGGGTCTGGGCGGCGGCGCCGTCGGGCCGGGTCCTGGTGTTGCCCGCCTCGTCGTAGGTGTAGGCCGCGGCGACGCCGGTGCAGGAGGCGGCGGTGGTGGTCGCGGTCAGGGCGTGCGGTCTGGCGGAGCCGTAGCAGTAGGTGCGGGTGGTGGAGGCGGTGGCGGACCGGTTGGTCTCCGTGGCCCGCAGTCCGGCGTCGGTGTAGGTGTAGGAGGTCCAGTAGGGGCTGGGGCCGCCCAGGCCGGAGGCGGTGCGGGGGGCGGCGCAGTCGCCGCCCGCGGGGGTCCAGGCCTCGGTCAGGCGGCGGTGGCCGTCGTAGGCGAAGCACTGGTTGTCGGCGGCGGAGGTTCCGCCCAGGGTGGTCGGGTCCTTGATGGAGGTGACGTTCCCGGAGTCGTCGTAGGTGTAGTTGAGCTCCTGGAGTTCGTAGGGGTGCGTCTGGTCGGTGAGCACCGACTGGGCGAGCCGTCCGGTGCCCTCCTCCCAGGTCTGGGTGAGATAGGCCTTCTTGACTCCGGTCGCCTGCGAGACGCCCAGGGTGAGCTGGTTGTTCTCGCCGAGTGCGGAGTAGGAGGCGCCGAGGACGTAGCCGCTCTTGCCGGAGAGTGCGGTGGGCAGGCCGACGTCGTTGAACGAGGCCTCCACCTTCTCCGCCGCCAGCCCGGCGGCAGCCGGCTCGTTGATGTACTGCTGGGTGCCGTCGAGGTTGTAGGCGGTGGAGAAGTCGAGGGTGGACTTCACGGCGCCGGAGGTGACCAGCGGGTCGCCCGCGGGCAGCACCAGCTGGTTGCCTGTCGCCCGGTACAGCGCGTCGTAGGCGGTGACCTTCTTGGTGTACGCGGTGCCCGTCACACCGCCCTGGTAACGCGTGGTGGAGTCCAGCTGCCCCTTGGCGAGGGTGTCGTAGGCCCAGGCGGTCAGCTTGTTGGCGTCCGTCTTGGAGCCCGACCACTCCCCCGTCTTGCGGCCCAGCACGTCGTACTCGTAGAGCAGGGCGGCACCGCGGGCGTCGCCGACCCGGGCGACCTGGTCGAGCACGGTCCAGGCAGTGGTCGTGGTGCCCTTGTCCGGGTCGGTCGCCGCGACCTGGCGGCCGTACAGGTCGTAGCCGTAGCTCCAGGTGGCCCCGTCCGGGCCGGTCACCGTGGACTGCTTGCCGTCGGGGGTGTAGGTGAACCTGGTGCTGGTGTAGGAGGTGCCGGCGACCCCGTCGTAGGCGGCGTCGGTGGTGGCGGTCCCGGCGTACTCGCGGCGCTCCACGGTGCGGCCGAGGGCGTCGATGACGTCCCGGACGCCGGAGCCGCCGGACAGGGCGGTGGTGGCGGTGGAGTCGCCGGTGTAGCCGGTGCGGGTGGTCCAGCGCTTGACGCCGTACACGTACAGGGTGGTGGTGACGGGACGGCCCGCCGCGTCGAAGGAGGTCTCCGTCTGCTTGGGCGCCTCGCCGTACTCGGCGCGCGTGTACGTGCCGTTCGGGGTGTGGTCCGCGTCGAAGACGTCCGCGTACGTCTCGTGGACCAGGCCGCGGCTGTCGTAGCGGGTGTCGGTCAGCAGCCGTCCGCCGAGCGCGGTCGGCGACTGGGTCTGCAGCGTGCGCAGCAGCGAGTCGTAGACGGTGTAGGAGGTGCTGTAGGTGTCGCCGTCGGCCTTGAGCGACCCGGCCGAGGTCCAGGACGGCCGGTCGTTGCCGACGGAGTAGCCGTACACGTAGTTGGCACTCTGTCCGCCCGACCGGCTGCGGTTGGGCAGCCAGACGGCGGTGGTGCGGCCCAGGGCGTCGTACGTGGTCTCGGTGAGGCGGGTGTTGACGTCGTAGACCTTGGTGACCTGGCCGTTGCCCGGGTCGTGGTAGGTGTACGACTTCTGCGTCCTGGGATTGGTGAGGACCATGCGGGTCATCGGGCCCGCGGCGACGGGCGTGTAGGCGATGGTGGTGGACCGGCCGGCGCCGTCCGTGGAGGTGGTCACCCGGCCCAGGGCGTCGAAGGCGCTGCTGCCGGTGGTCTGCCAGGCCGTGGGGTGGCGCTCGCCGCCGGTCGCGGCCGCCGGGTAGGCCGAGGCCCGTCCGCCCCAGGTCTTCAAGCCCCTGGTCGGGGTCTGGTGCGCGCTCCACGCGGTCGCGGCGGGGTCGTCGTAGGACGTGGCCGTGTCCGACAGGACGTCGCCGCGGACGGCGGAGGACGCCGGGAGGTTCAGCGCGCTCTCCGCGACGGAGCAGGGGCGGCCGACCGTGCGGGTGCGGGAGACCAGCGAGTTGATGCCCGCCGCGTCGTTGCGGGCGTACCAGGTGCGGGTGCAGGTCTCGTCGCCGGTCTTGGCCGTGTCCCCGGTGGTGTCGACGGTGGCGGCCATGCCGTAGTCGTCGTAGGTGGTGGCGGTGGTCGTGGTGCGCCAGCCGCCGGTGGCCGTCAGATGGGTGTGGGTGGAGGTCTTCGCGGTGCGGACGAAGTACGCCTCGGTGTCGGCGTACGACTTGTGCTGGGTGGCGGTCCGCTTCGACCAGGGGTCGAGGACGGTGACGCCGACCGGGACGGAGCCGTTGTAGGAGATCTGCTGGCGCACCATGCCCGCGTACTGGTCGCTGTCGGTCTGGGCGGGCACCGTCAGGCCGGTGAAGCCGATGCCCCGGACGGTGGCCGAGCGGCGGGCGGTGGGGTCGAGTTCGCCGTCGGGCCCCAGGACCCGGTCCCCGTCCATGCCCTGCCGGTACACGGTGACCGTTTTGACGGCGGAGGTTCCGGCGCCCTTGGTGGTGGTGACCCGTCCGTAGCCGCGCCAGACGGACCAGGTCCGTTCGTCGGGGGCGACCAGCGGGCTGTCGTTGTAGTGCCAGGCGGGGTCGGCGTAGGCGTAGGAGGTCTGGGTGGCGTCGTTGTCGCCGGTCGGGTCGGAGACCGTGACCGCGAGGACGCGGTACTTGTGGAACCAGTCGATCGTGGACTCGGCGGCGCCGTTGATCCCCCAGAACTGCGGGTAGCACGGGCGGGCGTTGTCGTCCTCGGCCGCCGGCATGTTCGTGCCGCGCACGCACTCCGGCTGCGAGAGGGAGACCCGGGTGATCGACCCGGTCTCGGAGGTGACGCTCTCCACGCGGGGGCGGCTCAGAGGCAGGATGTCGTCGGTGGCGTCGACCCGGTTCTCGCGCATCTGATACGTGAACGCGATCGGGTCGAGGGTGATCGCGGTGCCGTTCTTCCCGGTGCGCCGGACGCTCTTCAGCGTCAGGGTCTGGTCGGAGCTGTCGCCGATGTCACCGCCGTCCAGGTACTCCTGGGCGAACGCCCACGAGTCGACGGGGGCGAAGGCCGACGCGGTGGCGGACCAGGCCCACGTGTCGATCCGGGTGAGCCGCTTGCGGGTGAAGAACGCCGGGCTGTGGGCGTCGCAGTCGGCGGCCTTCCGGCAGATCGCGTCGAAGGGCACGTCCGGCCAGTCGGAGGCGGTGGACTCCTTCAGCTCCGAGCAGTCGGCGGCGGTGCAGCGCTCGGCGTAGGTGAAGGTGATCTTGTCGGCGGTGACGCCGGTGAACAGGGAGTCCTTGCGCTGGCCGTAGAGGATCCTGTCGAGGTGTCCGCCGCGGACGTACTCGGTGGTGGCCTTCTCCGCCCCGTTCGCGCCGTAGGCGTTGGTCTCCTTGGTGTACCAGTAGCTGGCCGCGTTGCCGGAGAGGTCCTCGACGTAGTCCAGGTTCCACCGCCAGGCCTGCACGGTGGAGCGGTCGGCGAAGGAGGAGCCCTGGGCGTGGCCGGGTTCGCCGCTGTCGTCGCCGTAGACCGGGACGGTCCACACCGACTCGGTGCGCTCGGTCCCGGCACCGGGGAGCTTGTCCAGGCCGAACCAGTACCGGGTGCCGTCGCCGGTGGTCACCGTCCAGTGCTCGCCGTCGCCGTCGCCGTTGGCCCCGCCGGTGAGGTGGGTGACGGTGGAGGCGTCGTCGTCGGCCAGCCGCCAGGTGCCCGTGGTGTCGTCCTTGACGAGTTCGCTCGCCTTGCCGTTGAGGACGAGCGAGGCGTTGTCGTACTTCCAGCACAGGTCGTGCTTGTCGTTCTGGCCGTCCTTGTCGCAGCTTCCGTAGGAGCGTTCGACGTAGGACGAGGTCGACAGGTCGAAGCCCTCGCCGATCTGCGTGGTCTGGTTGTTGGTGGAGGCGGTGCGTCCGTCGATCGCACCGGAGTCGTAGGCGAGCTGCAGGACTGGTGCCGGACCGGCGCCCGCCGGGGGCACGCTCATCGGGTACGACCAGGTGAACGATCCGGCGCTGCCGCCCGCCTGCCAGGTGGAGGAGGACGACAGCGGGGTGGCGGCGTACGTCCCGGCGCCGGTCGCCGAGGAGGGCGAGGTGGCGGCGAGCGCGAGGACGGTGGCGCCCGCCGCGGCCGTGCCGAGCGGGACGTCGGCGGAGACGGTCCGCGCGGCGGGGTCGTTGGTGGTGGCGAGCGGGGTGCCGGTGCGGCACTCCGCCCGGCCGGGGGTGGTCAGGGCGCAGGCCGGCAGGCGGGTCAGACCGAGCCGGCCCGACCAGCCGCCGCCGTACGCGGAGGCGAAGGCGCCGTAGTCGACGGTGAGGCGTGCCCGGCCGGGCCGCTCGGCGGAGGCGGTGAGCAGGAGGCCGCGCACCCCGGCCGCCTCGGCGGACGACCGGTCCAGGACCCGGACGTCGGAGGCGCCCGCGGCGGCCTTCGGATCGCCGGACGCGACGACGGTGACGGGCAGCCCGCCGGGCGCCGCGGTCGCGGACCGGGAGCGCCCCCCGGACAGGGTGAGGGAGGCACGGCCCGCGGCGGGCCAGGCGACGTGCCGTTCGGCGGCCGCCCGGCGCACCCGGCTCTCGTTGTCCGCCCGTACGGCGGCCACCGCGGCTCTGGTCCTCTCCGCGCCCGGGCCGGTGACGGCCCTCACGTCGCTGTCCCGCTGCTCGGGTACCTGGGGGCGGCCGAGGCCGCCGCCGGGCGCCGCGGAGGCGGGCCCGGCGGCGGGCAGCGCGCCCGAGGCCAGCGCGAGCACCAGGGCGGCGACCGCCCCGGCCCGTCCGCCGCGCTTCCAGCGCGGTGTTGTTGTACCGGTTTTCACGACACACCCCTGTCGAGGCACGGCCGCGTACGGCCGGAGGAGGATGGAAAGGAGCCGGAGGAGGCGGGCGGTGCCCGTCCGGGGTCGGCCGGAGGGCACCGTCCGCCGGGGTTCAGCCGTTGACGAGGGAGTCCACCTGGGTGCCGCTCGCCGCCGCGCCCGCCCAGATCCGGATGTCGGAGACACGTGCGGGCAGGTGGCGGCCCCAGGAGCCGCCCACGTAGGCCTTGCCGACGGCGAAGTCGCCGGATCCCGCCGTCGCGGTGTACGGGGTGTCCGTGTCGTTCTGGGTGGAGTCCAGGTAGAGGGCGATGGTCCCCGCCTGCGCGTCGTACACGCCGGTGAGCCGCACCCGGCTGCCCACCACCGCCGCGCTGTCGGAGTCGACGGCCGTGAAGGTGCCGGAGGCGTCCAGGCGGCCGAACCGCCAGAATCCGACGGGCACTTCGTAGGGGTTGTCCTCGTCGTCGAACCGGGTCTCGGTGCCGGTCGTCTCGTACCACAGGCCCCAGGCGGAGCCGTCGGCGGAGCGCTGGCCGAGGACCTGGCCGATGAATCCGGTCCCCTTGGCGTTGAGCCGCGCCTGGTCCAGCTCGACCTCGGTGGTGACGGTGAACGACCCCGTCCCGTCGACGACCGGTCCGGCGGTGACGGCGGCGTCGTCGGTGCCGTCCAGGACGATCGCCTCGCCGTCCAGCGAGGCGCCGCCGGACAGGGCGAGCACGCGGTTGTAGCCGGTCAGGGTGTCGGTCAGGGAGGTGCCGGTGGCACCGTCCGGGTTCCAGGCGGCGACCAGTTCGGTGGCCGTGGCGGTGCTGTCGGCATCGAGCAGCCGGGCCTCCTTGGCGACCTCGGCCGGTGTCAGGGCCTCCTGGAACACGGCGACCTCGTCGATCCGGCCCTTCCAGTACTGGGTGAAGTCGCCGTACACGTAGCTGGCGCGGCCGATCTGGAAGGCGCCGTCGGGAGTCTGCTTCTCGCCGCCGGCGGGCACCGTGACCCCGGCGCCCTGCGGGCGGCCGTTGACGTAGAGCCGGATGGTCCGCGCCTCGGCGTCGTAGACGGCGGCGAGGTGGGTCCACACCTTGAGCGGGGGGCCCTCGGCCGCCGCGTTCATGGTGACCATCTGCCGGGTGCCCGAGCCGTCGAGCCAGTTGTAGCGGAACACCCAGCGCTTGACGCCCGCGGAGTAGTAGAGGACGAAGCCCGAGTGGTCGGTGCCGGTCTGGGAGAGCACCGCCCGGTAGGCGGAGGTGTCGGTGAGGTAGGCCCAGGCCGACACGGTGTAGGAGGACTGGGTGTTGACCACGGGCGCCGAGGTGGCGGCGTAACCGGTCTGCAGGGTGCTGTCGGAGGTGTCGTTCAGCCACAGCGAGCGGTCGCCCGCGCCGCGCCGGGCCAGCGCGGACCAGCCGGAGCCGGAGGGGTACAGGGTCGCCGGGTGCCGAATGCCGGGGGCGGTGGCGGTGTCGGAGGCGGTCTTCGAGGCCGGGTTCGCGGCGCCGTCCAGGAAGGTCCAGCGGCCGGTGGCGCCCTGTCCCTCCCGTACGTTGAACCGCACGCCGGCGACGGCTCCCCAGCGCCCGCTGCCCACGTTGTCCAGCGCGCGCACCTGCAGGACCTGGGTGCCGGCCAGGTCGGGTGCGATGGCCCGGGTGACCGTGGTGCCGCTGACCGGTGCCGACCAGGCGGAGGCGGAGGCGAGCTTGTACCGGTAGGCGACGACCGTGCTCGCGTCGCCGGACGCCGGGGAGAAGGTGAACGAGCCCTTGACCCCGGGGCCGCCGGCCGCCGCGCAGTCGTTGGCGGTGCACGGCGAGTACGGGCCGTTGAAGGTGATCACCGGGGCCTTGGGTGCGGTGGTGTCGACCTTGAAGTAGCACCAGCCCTTGGTGGTGAGGGTGCTGTGCGACTCCAGGTGGCTTCCGCCGCCGTTGTAGTAGGAGCGGGTGAAGACCGCCATCCGGTAGGTCCCGCCGTTGGCCAGGGTGACCGGTGAGCTCTCCGACACCTTCTGTCCGTCGTTGACGTAGGCGGGGCTGAACGGCCGCACCGGTTCGGTCGCCACTTCCCAGCTGCTGCCGTTGAGCCGCTGCACGTAGAAGCGGAGGCGCAGGTCGGCACCGCTCTCACCGCCCGGGGCGGTCTGCGCGACGGCGGTGAAGGTGGGGGTGGGGTCGGACAGGACGTCGGGGGCGCTCGCGTCGGTCTCGCACGAGGAGACCTCGCCGGAGAGCACTCCGGGGCTGGTCGGCGGGGCCGGGACGCCGACGAAGTCGACATCGAGGACGGCGTCGTCGTCGAACCGCTTCCAGCCGTTCGGGTCGGACTCGTCGGCGGCCTTCAGCATGAGGGTCAACCGGGAGAAGTCGCCGTTCGCGAAGGCCCGCACGGTCGGGGTGAGGTTCTCGTAGCTCTGCGCCGGGTCGTCGTTGAACTCGATGGGCGCGTCGGGCTGGCTCGGGGAGCAGGCCGTGCCCCGGCCGGCCGACACCGTGCGGTCGCCCATGACGTCCCAGTTGGTGGTGGGCCCCGGCCACTTGGTGCCGGAGGAGATGTTGGGGGTGCGGACCAGCTGTACGGGGGTCTTCGTGCAGGACATCGACCAGCGCTCGGTGACCCGGAAGGTGGCGTCCAGGACGCGCTTGCCGCGCAGGGCCGTGGGCGCGAACTCGAAGTACATGCGCTGCTTGTAGCCGGAGCCGCAGACGTAGGCGTAGCCGCCGGTTACGTAGGTCCCGCAGTAGCCGACGCCCTTGCCGTCGTCGCCGCCGGAGAAGTTGTAGAAGGTGTCTCCGTCGGAGGAGAGCAGGGTGCGCTCGGCCTCGCCCCAGGAGACGTCGGGGTCGATGTACAAGGGGTAGACGGTGCCGGTGTCGGCGAGCTGCCCGGCGTCCGGGACGACGGTGATCGAGTCCGCGCCGACGGTGACGGGGAGCACCGCCGTCACGTCGCCGTCGCCCGGCCCGGTGGCCGGGTCGGCTTCCGGCTCGCCGTCCGCGTCGACCGGGGCGGCGGTGCTCTTCCCGGGGAGCGCGAGCGGCCGGGCCGCTGTGTCGGAGGCCCGGTCGGCGGGGGCGTCGCCCGCCGAGTCCCACTGCCGGGCGGCCGGGGTGCGGAAGACCGGATTTCCGTCGGTGTCCACGGCCTCCAGGCCGCCACCCGTGCCTCCGCGGAGGGTGAGGCCGTCGGCGTCGACGGGGAACTCCAGTTCCCTCAGTGCCGGGTTGGCGGCCGCCTCGGCCGACTTCACCACCAGCACCTGGCGGTAGCCCTGCGTGGTGGCGGTGAGTCGCAGGTCGACGCCCGGCAGCACCTCCGGGTACAGGGCGGTGGGGCCGTCCAGGGTCGGCGCGGGCAGCTCGCCGGGCCAGCCGATCGTCAGCGCGCGGTCTCCGTCGGTCACGCTCACCAGGTCCGCGCCGTCGCCGCCGCCGGAGAAGGACACGTCGACGACGGCCGCCCTGGGGCCCGCCGTGCCGTCGGGCCGGCGCTCCAGCGAGGCGTCCGGTTCGGTCCAGGAGCCGTTCCCGGCCCGCGCCCGCACCGGCACGGTGGACATCGACAGGGAATAGGTGTCGCCGTCCGGATTGGCGTAGGTCGTTTCGTACGGCGTGCGCTCTCCGACGATTTCGACGCGCTCGCCGGTTTCCGCGGCCTTTTCCGAGGCCTTTTCGGCCTCGGACGGCGGTTCTCCGGATTCCGCGGCCCGGGCGGTGGAGGGCTGCGCGTGCGCCGCCGGGACCGGGGCCGGGACACCCGCCAGGACGGTGGTCCCGCACACGGCCACGACCACGGCGAACGCGGCCGTTCCGCGCGCTCTGCCCACTCTGCGACAGGCCCTGCGCTCGGCACGGCGCGCCGACATCGACAGCACAACTTCCCCCCGGGATGTACACGATCATCACAGCGGCTGCCGACTATGCCCTTCTTGAACGCGCATGGTCAATGATTTCTTTTCCTCGCGGAGACAGGAAAGGCGGTGCGGAGCGAATAACGCAATGAAGGGTTAATTCAAGGTGAAGGCGAGCGAAATACGAGACCGCTTTTCCTCATTCCCCGCCCCAGGTGCCGTCTCCTCACCTCAGCCCCCGTGCCCTCGCGTCCGGGCGCGTCACGCAGGAGACTGGGGCCCGTCCGGCGGATCAGGGTCGAGCAGGACGCGGCGTCCGGTGCCTTGCGATGCACCACACCGGGCGTCGTGGCCTCGGCCATGAGATGCCGGACGGGCTCCAGGGCCGTTTCGTCGGGTGTGTGCGGAGGGGGAACGCGGATGAGGGAGAGTCACCGGGCCGAGGCCGAGGGGCTGTTGGAGCGGGTCGTGGCGGAGGAGGTGCGCGGTGGGGGCCGGGGGGACGCCGGGGTGCTGCTCGCGCGGGGGCGTGCCGAGTTGGACGTGATGGCGGCGGGGGTGGGGGCGGAGTACGCGGAGTTCCTGCGGGCGGTGGAGGCCGGGGAAGCCGGGGAGGCGGGAGGTGGGCGGGCCGGGGCGCCCGGGGTGGTCGTCGGGGTCGCGGCCGTCGCCGCCGTCGGGGCGGACCTGGTGCTCGGTACGTCGGCGGGGACGGCGCTCGGCGCGGGTGCCGTGGTGGCGGTGGCCGGGGCGGCCGCGACCGTGCTGAAGGCCACGTCCGGGGGCCGGGCAGGGGATGGCGGGGGCGTCGAGGAGGCGCGGGCGCGGTGGTTGGCGGCCCTGGAGAGTCGTGGGGTGCGGCCGTTCCTGGAGCGGGAGCGGGAGCGGGCCGCCCCGGTCACCCCGCCTCTGCGCGGTGTCGATCGGAGCGCGGCGGCCCGGAGTCGTACGGTGCTCGAGCGGTCCTTCGGGCAACTGCCGGACCCCGGCGGGGTGTTCGCGGGGCGGCGGGAGGAGCTGGAGCGGATCGCCGGGTGGGTGCGGGAGGGCAGGGCCTCGGTGGAGACCCGGCCCACGGTGGTGCTGCTGCACGGCGAGCCGGGCTCGGGGCGGACCGCGCTCGCGGTCAGGGCCGCGCACGCGCTGCGCGACCGGTTCCGCGGGGCCTGCGTGGTGGACCTGCGGGGGAACGTCACGGCCCTGCCGGGTACGGCGGGCGAGGGGCCGGTCGCGACCCGGGAGGCGCTGCTGCACCTGCTGAACCGGCTCGGCGCCCCGCGCGAGCGGCTGCTCTTCCGGGAGGGCGCTTCGGTGGAGCAACAGGTGCGGAGGCTCACCGAGCTGTATCACCGGCAGCTGGCCGGGACGCCGGTGACCGTGGTCCTGGACGACGCCGTGGACGCGGCCCAGGTGCGGGCCCTGCTGCCCGGCCGCTCCGAGAGCCTGGTCCTGGTGACCTGCCGGGAGCCGCTGGACCTCGGCCCGGACGTGCCGGCCGCCGTGCACGCCCTGGAGGTGGCGGCGCTCGACGCGGCCGGGGCGGAGGAGCTGCTGCGGGCGGCGGGCGGGACGGACGGCCCCGGGCCGTACGACGCGGAGGCCGCCGGGCGGATCCGGGAGCTGTCCGGCGGGCTCCCGCTGGCGCTGCGGGCCGCGGGCTCGCTGCTCGGGCGGCGTACGGCGGCCGAGGTGGCGGAGCTGCTCGGCCGGCCCGGCTGGGGCCCCGGCCCCGTCGAACGCGCCCTGAACGCCCGCTACTTCCTCGACCTCGACGACGACTCCCGGCGGCTCCTGCGGCGGCTCGCGCTCGCCGGGCGTGCCTCGCTGGGCGCGGCGGCGGCCGGGGCGCTGCTCGGCGCGGACGGCGCCGAGGGCGCGCGGCTGCTGCGCGGCCTCGCGGGCGCGGGGCTCCTGGACCACGTGCGAGGGGAGCGGTACCGGCTGCACGAAGCGGTGCGCGGCTTCGCGGCGGCCCGGCTCCTCGACGAGGAGGACGCGGCGGAGATCGCCGCGGCGCAGGAGCGGCTCGTCCGCAACTACGCGGAGCTGGCGGACGCGGTGATCCGGATGGTCGACGGCAAGATGTCGACCCGCGCCGACCGGTTCGGCGGGCACGGCTTCGGTTCCCTGGAGGCGGCCCTGAGCTGGCTCGACGAGGAGACCAGCTTCATCACGGCGGCGCTGCGGCACCACCGGGGCGCCGACCAGCAGACCGTCCTGGACCTGCTCGGCGCGCTCTGCGACTACTGCCTGCTGCGCGGCGACCTCTACCGGCTCGGCGAGATCGACGAGCTGGCCGCGTCCCTCGGGCAGGGGCCGCTGTCCCGCTCGGTGCGCTGGCGGACCGGCATCGCGGCCCGGCAGATCGGTGACCTCGACCGGGCCCGCACCACCCTGACCTCGGTCGTCTCCTCGTACCGGGAGGAGCGTCAGGACCCGGGGGCGGCGCTCGCGCTCTGCTCGCTCGGGATCACGCTGCACCACCAGGGGAAGCTGGCGGAGGCGGCGGACCGGCTGCGGGAGGCGCTCGCGCTCCAGGAGCCGGAGGCGCTGGCCGCCGACCGGGCCTGGACGCTGCACGCGCTCGCGGCCGTGGAGCGGGACCGGGGGCGGCTCGCGGAGGCGGCGGAGCTGCTCGACCGGTCCCTCGCGCTGCACCGGGCGCACGAGTCCCCGCACGGCGAGGCGTGGGCGCACTTCCAGCGCGGCCAGGTGCTGCTGCTGCGCGGCGACGTGCCGGGCGCCGAGACCGAGCTGCGGGCGGCCCTCGACGGGTACGGGCGGATCCACGACGGGCGCGGCGAGGCCTGGGCGCTGACCCAGCTGGCCCGGGCCCGGCTCGCCGCCGGGGACGCCGAGCCGGCCGTGGAGGGGCTGCGCGGGGCGCTCGCCCGCCACCGGGAGCAGGAGGACGCGCGCGGCGAGGCGTGGACGCTGTACCACCTGGGGCACGCCCTGGAGGAGCGCGGCGACCGCGACGAGGCGGTGCGGGAGCTGGGGCGGGCGCGGACGATGTTCTCCCGGATGCGGGACGTGTACGGGCTGGCCGGCGCCCGGCACCACTCGGGCCGGGTCACCCGCGACCAGGCGGCCGCCCGTACGGGGGGCCTGCGGAACTCGGGCTTCGCCCGTCAGCTGCTCGTGGACGCGCGGGCGGACTACCACCGGATCGGGGTGGCCCACGGGGAGGCCTGGACCTGCCTGGAGCTGGCGGTGGTCGACGCGGGCAACGCGCGCGTGCCGCAGGCGCTGGGCCTGTGCGACGAGGCGCGGGCGCTGTTCGCCTCGTACGGCGACCTGCGCGGCGCGGACTGGGCCCGTTTCCTGCGCTGCACCCTGCTCCCGCACGCCGTCCCGGGCTCCCCGGAGCCGGGGACGGCGACGGCCCGCGAGGAGCTGGCGGCCCTGGTCGCGGACCGGCACCCGGCGCGCGACCCGCGCCTGGACGACTGCGCCGAGGCGTACGGGGCGGTCCTGGCGCGCGGCGTGGCCACGGGCACGCCGTGGCAGGCCTGGGACCTGGGCCTGGTCCCGAACCGCCGCTCCCGGGAGGTACTGGGGACACCGGGGGTGCCGGGGACACCCGGAGTGCCGGGGACACCCGGAGTGCCGGAGGCATCGGAGGTCCCGGGGGCGTAGGGCCTCCGGGGCGTCGAGGCCTCGCCCGCCGGGCCGTGCCCCGATCCGTACGGCTCCCCGCTCGCCCGCGTGACAGCACCGGGCGAGCGGGCTCCCCGTACGCGCGGGCGTGCGAAGGCACGGGCACTCGTCCCCGCGAACCGCCCGCCCGCTCCCGCCAACCCCCGCACGCGTCCGCACGCGCGGACGCCCTCCGGGGCGTACCGCGGGGGTACGGCCCGGAGGGCGGGGCGGGGCGCCCGTAAGCCGGGAGCCGCTACTTCTTCGGGGTCTCCGCCGGCGTCGCCGGCGCGGCCGCCGGGTCCGGGGCCTCCTCGAAGGAGACCCGGCCCATGTGGCGGTTCATCGACTTCATCAGCATCCAGACCGCCAGGGCCAGGACCGCGAAGACGACGAAGCCGAGGACGCCGGGGGTCACCTTGTTCTTGTCCAGCTCTTCGGCGGCGAAGGGGACAAGCTGGGTCAGTGCCAGGTGTGCGCTCATGTCAGGCATTGTCGCGGATGCCCGCGAAGAGATCTTCCTCGGGGAGGGAGGTCGGCACCAGCGCCTTGCTGAGCTCGTACTCCTCCGTCGGCCAGACCTTCTTCTGGATCTCCATGGGGACGCGGAACCAGCCGCCGTCCGGGTCGATCTGGGTGGCGTGGGCGATCAGCGCCCGGTCCCGGGTCTCGAAGAAGTCGGCGCAGGGCACGAAGGTGGTCAGGGTCCGCTCCTTGCGCTCGAACTCCTTCCAGCGCTCCAGCCACTCCCCGTAGGGGGACTCCAGGCCCTGGTCGAGGAGCGCCTGGTGCAGGGCCTCGGTCCGGGGGCGGTTGAAGCCCTGGTTGTAGTAGAGCTTCAGGGGCTGCCAGACCGGGCCGAACTCGTCCTCGGGGAACGCCTCGGGGTCGCCCGCCCCGTCGAAGGCCACCATCGTGATCTTGTGGGTCATGATGTGGTCGGGGTGCGGGTAGCCGCCGTTCTCGTCGTAGGTCGTGATGACCTGCGGACGGAAGGAGCGGATGCTGCGGACCAGCCGTCCGGCCGCCTCGTCGACGTCCTGGAGGGCGAAGCAGCCCTCGGGGAGCGGGGGCAGCGGATCGCCCTCGGGCAGGCCGGAGTCGACGAAGCCCAGCCACTCCTGGGAGACGCCCAGGATCTCGCGGGCCGCGTCCATCTCCTTGCGGCGCACCTCGTGGATGTTCTCCTCGATGGAAGCGTCGCCCTGGAGCTTGGGGTTGAGGACCGAGCCGCGTTCACCGCCCGTGCACGTCACCACCAGGACGTCCACCCCCTCGGACACGTACTTGGCCATCGTGGCCGCGCCCTTGCTCGACTCGTCGTCGGGGTGGGCGTGCACGGCCATCAGTCGCAGCTGGTCAGTCAAGACTCGATCCTCAGTGATTGGTCGTGGAGGGAGGTCTCTATAGTGACGGAATCGGGGGGCCGAAAATTCCGCCACCCCCCGGCTTCGAGAGGATCGATCATGAGCGCGGTGCGAGAGCAGCTTCCCGAGGGGCGCTACGGGCGCTCCGCGGACGAGCGGGCCGACCGCAGGCTCAAGGTCGTCGGGTCGGTCCTCGGGGTCCTCTTCCTCGGTCTGCTCGGCTGGTTCGGCTGGTACTACGTGGTCGACAGCAAGATCAGCGCCGAGATGATCAAGTTCGACGTGGTGAGCGCCACCGAGGTCCAGGTGCACCTGGAGGTCCGCAAGGACGAGGGCGTCGAGGGCGTCTGCACGCTGCGCTCCCGCTCCGAGGACGGGGCCGAGGTGGCCCGCAAGGACGTGCGGATCGACGACCCGGCCGCCCGGGTCGACCAGGTCTTCTCGCTGCGCACCACCGCGCGCGCGACGAGCGCCGAACTGATCGGGTGTATGACCCGGTAGCGGTGGGTAGGGAGCCGGTGACGAGTCCCGGCGGGTCACCACCGTGACCTGGGGTGACGCCATTCCGTGGTTTATGTCCTCCCGCTTTTCGCCACTCATTGTTAGGCTCGTGGTTTCGCCCACCCGGGACAGCACAGCATTCCCGTGTAGGGCGATGCTTTGTATTCCCAGTACCTACGAGGAGCACCTGTGACCCAGACCAGCGACAACGTCACCTGGCTCACCCAGGAGGCGTACAACAAGCTCAAGGACGAGCTTGAGTACCTGTCTGGTCCCGCGCGTACCGAGATCGCCGCCAAGATCGCCGCCGCGCGCGAAGAGGGCGATCTGCGCGAGAACGGCGGGTACCACGCGGCCAAGGAGGAGCAGGGCAAGCAGGAGCTCCGGGTCCGTCAGCTCACCCAGCTGCTCCAGCACGCCAAGGTGGGCGAGGCCCCGGCGGACGACGGCGTCGTCGAGCCCGGCATGGTCGTCACGATCGCCTTCGACGGCGACGAGGACGACACCCTGACCTTCCTCCTCGCCTCCCGCGAGTACGCGAGCGGTGACATCGAGACCTACTCGCCGCAGTCCCCGCTGGGCGTCGGCGTCAACGGCAAGAAGGCCGGTGACGACGCCGAGTACGAGCTGCCGAACGGCAAGAAGGCCGCGGTGAAGATCCTCAGCGCGAAGCCGTACACCGGCTGAGCCCCCCGCTCTTCCACGGAGGGCCGGACCCCGCGGGGTCCGGCCCTCCGTCGTACGCACACGCCCGTACGCACGCGCCCGTAAGCACGCACCCGTACGCACATACGTGCGGGTGCGCGTGCGATGATGCGGCGCTGACGTCGCGTCACGTTCGCGTCACGCAGGGACGTCACGCAGGGGCGTCGCAGGGGGATGTCCCAGGGGGACGTCGCAGGAGGACGTCCCGGAGCGGCGTCACAGGGGGACGCGTCACAGGGGGGACGACGAGATGCTGGGACCACTGCGCGAGGACGCGCCACGCCGGATCGGCCCGTACGAGGTCCTCGCCCGGCTCGGAGCGGGCGGCATGGGGGAGGTGTTCCTGGCCAGGGGCGCCGGGACCAGCGGGGCCCGGGACGCCGGGACGGCTGGTCCCTCGGGCGCTGGAACGGCTGGTCCCCCGGGCGCCGGGACCGGCGATGCCCCGGGCGCCGGACCCGACGGCCCCCCGCGCGTCCCCGGCCCCGTCCGCGCCTCCGCGCCCGTTCAGGACGTCTTCGTCGCCGTCAAGACCGTGCGGCGGGACGTCGCCGGGGATCCCGCGTTCCGGGACCGGTTCCGGCGGGAGATCAAGGTCGCCTCGCTCGTCGACAGCCCGTACGCCGCCGCGCCCGTCGGCGGGGACGCCGACGCGGAGCCGCCCTGGCTGGCGACCGCGTACGTCCCCGGGCCCAGCCTCTCGCAGGCGGTGCGGCGCGGCGGGGCGCTGCCCGTCGCCGCCGTGCGCGCGCTCGGGGCCGGGGTCGCCCGCGCCCTGGCCGACCTGCACCGGGCGGGGGTGCTGCACCGGGACCTCAAGCCGGGGAACGTCATGCTCTCCGTCGACGGCCCCCGCCTCATCGACTTCGGCATCGCCCGCAGCAGCACCGCCACCACCATGACCGCCACCGGCGTGATGGTCGGCTCCCCCTCCTTCATGTCCCCCGAGCACGTGGCCGGGGCCCGGCGCGTCACGGCCGCCTCCGACGTCTTCTGCCTCGGCTCGCTGCTCTGCTACGCGGCGACCGGCGAGGAGCCCTTCGGCGACGGGCCCCTCGCCGCCGTCCTCTACCGGGTCTCGCGCGCCGAGGCCGACCTGTCCCGGGTCCCGGAGGAGCTGCGCGGGACGGTCGCCGCCTGTCTGGCCGTGGACCCGGCGGCCCGGCCGGCCCCGGAGCGGCTCGTGGAGCTCCTCGAACCGGCGCCCGCGAAGGTCTTCCCGTGGCCGGAGGGCGTACGGGAGCACATCGGGGAGTACGGCGGGGAGCTGGCCCAGCTCGTCGCCTCGGGCGGGCCGCTCCTGGCGGCACCGGCCGGGTTCGGGCCGGTCGTCGCCCCGGCCTCCCAGGGCCTGCACTCCGTACCGACGCTCGCCCCCGCGTCCCCGTCCACCGCCCCCGCGCGGCGGCGCCCGCGCCGGTGGCGGCCGCTCGCCGCCGCCCTGGCCCTGGCGGTCGCGGCCGGCGGCACCGGCGCGTACCTGCTGTGGCCGGAGGGCGACGGGGAGGGGAAGGCGCCCGCGAAGGCCGCCGGGCCCCGCGTGCCGGGCGTCGACGACCGGGGCCCCGCCGACGCGTCCGGGGTCGTCGCGCAGAACGCGGCCCAGCGCCCGGCCGGGTGGCGGCCCTGGCGGGCGAAGCTGGGCGCGCCGACGTTCGGCTGCTCGGCCGGCGAGGCGGCGGTCGTCTGCCGGACGACGGACGGGCGGTACGAGGCGCTCGACCCGGCGGACGGGAAGCGGCTGTGGGCCGCCGACCTGGTCGAGGACCCGCGCGACGACCAGAGCTTCATCGGCCCGACCGGCGGCGTCTTCGTGGCGGGCGGCACCGGCGTGCCCGCCGTCCACGGCCCGTACGCCGTCCTGCTCTCCGGCGGGCGCCTCCAGGTCCGGGACGCCCGGAGCGGCACGGTCCGCTGGGAGAAGGAGGGCCCGTCGGGCGGCGGACTCGCGACCCGGCCCGTCGTGGCCGAGGGCGCGGTCTTCGTCCCGACCGGTGACGACGCGGGCGGCCGGATGACGGCCTTCGCCCTCGCCGACGGGCGCGAGCTGTGGTCCAAGGCGCTCACCAACGCCGATCTCGCGCGGGTGGAGTACCGCGACTTCGAGCCGGTCGCCGCCGCGAACGGGCTCGTGTACGCGATGAGCGACGCCGGTTTCGTGGCGTACGACGCGAGGACCGGCGACCAGCGGGGGCAGGTGCCTTCGGAGGCCAAGACGTGCGACGCCCTGCTCGTCCGGGGCCGGTACGCGTACTGCGCGCCGCTCGACGCGACGAACGAGAGCCCGCTCGTGCTCCACCGCCTGGACGCCGTGACGCTCTCCCCCGTCGGTCCGGGGCGGCTCCCGGTGCCCGCCGGGATCGCCGAGTCGGGCGCCTGGCCCGCCGCCGTGTCCGACCGGGCCGCCGTCGTCCTCGACGCGGGCCCCATGCGCTGGGCGAACAGCGGGAACACGGGCGAGCCCGGCGGGGTGTACGTCCTCGACCCGGCCACCGGCAAGGGCCTCGGCCACTACCCGCTCCCCCCGCTCACCACGGCGGACGGCCGCCGCCAGCTCGTCTCCAACCCGCTGATCACGGGGAGCGCGCTGGTGTACGCGGACTTCTCGGCCCTGCGGGTGGTGCCGCTCGGCGCGGACGGCAGGCCGGGGAAGGAGCGGGTCGTGCCGGTGCCGGGCGCGCCCGGACCGCGCGCCGAGGAGGAGTACGACCGCCCGGCCGGGACGTACCTGGACCGCGAGGTCCGGCCGCCCCAGGTGCTGCCGCTGGGCGGGGTGGCCCACGTCGTGTACGACACCGGGGTCGTCGTCTCCGTCGGGCTTCCCCGCGAGGCCCTCAGCGGGGCCCCCGCCGCCGGAGAGAAGGAGTAGTCCCTTGCTGGAAGCCCTGCTCCCGGGACGGCCGCCCCGGCTCGTCGGCCCCTACCGGCTGCTCGCCCGGCTCGGCGCGGGCGGCATGGGCGAGGTGCACCTCGCCTGCCGCACGGACGCGCCGACGGCCGATCCGTACCGGATGGTCGCCGTGAAGACCGTGCGGGGGGACCTGGAGGTCGACGGGGACTTCCGGACCCGTTTCCGGCGGGAGATCGCGGCGGCGCGGACCGTGGACGGACCGGGGGTGGCGCGGCTCGTGGACGCCGACGCGGACGCGCCCTCGCCGTGGCTGGCGACGGAGTACGTGCCGGGTCCGTCGCTCGCGGAGGCCGTCGTACGGACCGGGCCGCTGCCCGTCGCGGCCGTACGGGCCCTGGGGGCCGCGCTCGCCCGGGCCCTGGCGGCCGTGCACGGCGTGCAGGTGCTGCACCGGGACCTGAAGCCGGCGAACGTGCTGCTCGGCGCGGCCGGGCCGAAGCTGATCGACTTCGGGATCGCCCAGGCCTTCGAGGCGACGGCGCTGACGTCGACCGGCCTGGTGGTGGGCTCGCCGGGGTTCATGTCGCCGGAGCACCTGGTGGGGAGCCGGGCGGTGGTGCCCGCGTCGGACGTGTTCTGCCTGGGGGCGGTGCTCGCGTTCGCGGCGAGCGGCCGGGGCCCGTTCCACGACGACGAGATGGCCGCCGTGATCTACCGGATCAGCCGGGCGGAGGCCGAACTGGACGGTGTTCCGGAGGAGTTGGCGCCCGTACTGGAGCGCTGCCTGCGGCTCGACCCGGCGGAGCGGCCCACGGCGGCCGAACTGGCGGCGCTCCTGAAGGAGGACGGCGGGGGTGCGCCCGGGGCCTTTCCGTGGCCCGGCGGGGTCCTCTCGCTGCTCGCGGAGTACGGGGAGGCGGCCCGGACGGCCGGGGAGGCGGCGGCCTCGGGCGCGGGCGTGGCGGACCTGCCGACGCTCGGCCCCGTGGTGCCGTACTCCCCCACGGCGGTGACGGACCGGCCGGTCGCCCCGGCGGCCGTCCCGGCGTGGCGGCGCCGGTGGGGCGCCCTGGCGGCGGGCGCGGTGGCGGTGGCCGTCCTGGCGACGGCGGGCGTGGTGCTGTCGGACGGCGGGGGCGGCGAACCCGGCGGGAACGGGGGCACCGCCCCGGGCGCCTCCACGGCACCGGCACCGGCACCGGCCGTACTCGACCGGGTCGTCCTGCCGTACGGCGGGACGGGCCGCGCCCGCGACTTCGGCACGGCGGGCACGGACCGGGCGCACCGCCCGGCGGGCTGGTCGCCCTGGACGGCCGAGGTGGAGCGGGGCACCGGCGCCTGCGCGCTCTCCCCGAAGGCGCTGGTCTGCCCGGGCGAGGGCGGCGGGGTCACCGCCCTGGGCGCGGCGGACGGCAAGGAGCTGTGGAAGGTGCCGGCCCGGGGCGAGGGGCTGCGCAGCGCGCCGCAGTACCCGGCGGTCGTCGGCGACACCGCGTACGTCACGGGGCCCGACGGGGTCGTCGCGTACGGGATCGCGGACGGGAAGGAGCGGCGCCGTGTCCCCGGGCCCGGCCGCGACTGGGCCGTGAAGGGCACCGACCTGGGGGACGGGGTCCTCTACTCCACGTACGTCAACGTGCGCGACGAGCGGACCGGTCTGGTCACGGCCGTGCGCCTGCGCGACGGGAAGGAGCTGTGGCGCTCGCCGCTCGACGGCCTGCCGGAGGAGCCGGTCGCGGGGGCGGGCCGGGTGCTCGTCCCGGTGGGCACCGCGCCGGTGTCCCTCGATGCCCGCACCGGGAAGGAGACCGCGCGCGGGACGGAGTACTGCGGCGGGTTCACCGTCCACGAGAAGAGTGGCCGGGTGCTCTGCCGGATCCGCGAGGACGGTTCCGTCGCCGTGCTCGACTCCGCGCTGCTGCGGCCGCTGCGCACCCTGGGCACCGGGGTCGCGGCCGGGCCGGCCGTGCGCGCGGACGGACTCGTCGCCGTGATCGTCGGGGACGGGGAGGGCGCTCCGGTGACCGGGCGCGGCGCGCTCGTCGTGTACGACCTGGAGAGCGGCCGGGAGCGGTGGCGGGTGTCGGGCGTCCCGGCGGACCGGGTCTACTTCGCGGGCGACCGGGTCGTGGTCGCGGACGAGGCGGAGGTCCGGTCCTATCCGGCCGCGGGACCCGCCGAGGCGGAGGACGGCGCGTCCTACCGCTTCGGCCTGCCCCGGGGCTTCACCGCGCAGGTCGCCGGAGAGCTGCTGGCCGCCGGGGGCGCCGCCTTCGTGCCCCTCCCGGACGGCCTCGTCGTCTCGGGCTACCTGCCCTGACCGGGTGCCGCACCGGCCGGGCGTCCGACTCGATCGGCGCCTTCCGGCCTGTCCGTCGCCCCGTTGCCGTGCACGGCGATTAGCCTGCCTTCGACTTCACCCGCCCATGGAATGAAGTCGGCACATCAACCGGTGGAGAATTCGAGGATTCGCCGTGCGCAAGCCCCAAAAGCTCTTCGCCGTGGTCGGCATCGGGCTCGCTTTGACGTTCGGGACCGCGAGCGGGGCGTCCGCCGACGTCAGGGCATCGGGAACCATCACGAATCCGACCCTCAAGGACGGCAGGATTCACGTCTCGGCAACCCTGCACGGCCCCAACCCGATCGCGACGAAAGTCTGCGTCACGCTCCACGCCCAGCACCCCTACACTCCCGACATCGACCTCGGAGGCGCCTGCAAGACGATGTCCGCCGGAACCGTGTCGTGGTCGGTGCGCAAGCCCGCGTGCGGCAACTACAAGACCTACGCCTATGCCACGTACGACGGACGGGTCACGTGGGGGCCGGCGGAGTCGAGCCACTACCACACCATCTGCTGAGAATTCCGCGCACTCGGCGATGCCCCTGTGAGCCGGGAAGGGCGGTATGCGCACGCGTGTCCCTCGCCTGGACGAGGGACACGCGTCGGGGACGTTTTCAGGAAGCCTTGCGGTATTTACGGACCGCCAGGGTCCGGAAGACGACCGCGATGACCACCGAGTAGATCAGCGATGCCCAGACCGCGTGCTGCATCGGCCACGCGGACGACGATGAGACACCCGGATTCCCGAAGAGCTCACGACATGCCTGCACGGTCGCGCTGAAGGGGTTCCAGTCGGCGATGTGCCGGACCCACGGTGTCATCTGGCTGGAGTCCACGAACGCGTTGGACAAGAAGGTGACCGGGAACAACCAGATGATTCCGCCCGAGGTCGCGGCCTCCGGCGTCCGGACGGACAGTCCGATCAGCGCGCCGATCCACGTGAAGGCGTACCCCAGCAGGAGGAGCAGGCCGAAGGCGGCCATCACCCGCCCGGCATCGGTCGGCGCGGCGGAGCCGGTGCGCCAGCCGACGAGCAGAGCGACGACCGCCAGGACGAACAGGGTGACGCAGGTCTGCACGAGATCCGCGACCGTGCGGCCGGTGAGCACCGCCCCCCGCGTCATCGGCAGGGAACGGAAGCGGTCGATGATCCCCTTCTGCATGTCGTCTGCGATGCCGGCGGCCGAGCCCGCCGTGGCGAAGGTGACGGTCTGCGCGAAGATGCCCGCCATCAGGAAGTTCTTGTAGTCCTCCGGATCGGTGCTGTCGCCGATCCGCATGGATCCGCCGAAGACGTACGTGAACAGCACCACGAACATCACCGGTTGCACGATGCCGAACAGCAGCATCTCGGGGATCCGCGACATGCGAATGAGGTTCCTGCGCGCGATGACCAGGGAGTCGCCCACGGACTGGGCGATGCCGCCGCGCGGCCGCGGGGCCCGGTTCGGGGCCTCGGTGGTCACGGTGCTCACTTCGCCTCCTCCTTCACGGGGCGCTTGCGGCCGCGGCCGCCCTGCCGGTCCGGGGCGCCGTCCCCCTCCGGCTCCTCCTGCTCGGCCGCGTGGCCGGTGAGGGAGATGAAGACGTCGTCGAGGGTCGGGCGGCGCAGGCCGATGTCGTCGATCTCGACGCCGACGGCGTCCAGGTCGCGGATGACCTCGGCGAGCAGCTTGGCGCCGCCGGTGACGGGGACGGTCAGCCTCCGGGTGTGCTCCTCGACGGAGACCTCGCCGCGGGCGGCGCCCCCGGTGCCCTCGGCGCCGTAGCGGCCGAGGACCTCCCGGGCGCCGGTGAGCATCTCGCGCTCGCGGACCACGACCTCGACGCGCTCGCCGCCCGTCCGGGCCTTGAGCTGGTCGGAGGTGCCGCGCGCGATGACCCGGCCGTGGTCGACGACGCAGATGTCGTGGGCGAGGTGGTCGGCCTCCTCCAGGTACTGGGTGGTGAGGAGCAGGGTCGTACCGCCGGCGACCAGCTCCTTGATGACCTCCCAGAGCTCCTGCCGGTTGCGCGGGTCGAGGCCGGTGGTCGGCTCGTCCATGAACATGACCGGCGGGGAGACCACGAGGGCCGCCGCGAGGTCGAGCCGGCGCCTCATGCCGCCCGAGTACGTCTTGGCGGGGCGGTCGGCGGCCTCGGCGAGGTGGAACCGGTCGAGCAGCTCGCCCGCCCGCGCCTTCGCCGCCTTCGCCTTCATCTGGTAGAGCTGTCCGACCATCTGGAGGTTCTCGCGGCCGGTGAGGTACTCGTCGACGGCCGCGAACTGGCCGGAGAGGCCGATCGACCGGCGGACCTCGTTGGGGTGTTCGAGGACGTCGATCCCGGCGACGACCGCCCGTCCGCTGTCGGGCCGCAGGAGGGTCGTCAGGACGCGCACGGTGGTGGTCTTCCCCGCGCCGTTCGGGCCGAGCAGGCCCAGGACGGTGCCCTCGGGCACGTCGAGGTCCACCCCGTCCAGAGCTCGTACGTCACCGAAGGTCTTCACCAGACCCTCGGCGTAGATCGCGCCTGGCATGTGGATACTCCCCATGGATCGGGACTTTTTCCCACCGATCCTAGGTTTGGGGGGCGGCCCGCGCCCAGCGAATAAGTGATCCGCGCCACAAGCCGAGGTCAGGGGCGTGCGGGGTCAGCCGAGCACCGTGTATCCGGCGTCGCGCAGCGCCTCCGTCACCTCCCGGCAGTGCTCCGGGCCCTTCGTCTCCAGGTGCAGTTCGACCTCCGCCTCGGTCAGCCCGAGCCTCGGATCGGTCCGTACGTGACTGACGTCCAGGACGTTGGCGTCGACCACCGTCAGGGCCGCGAGGAGCGACGCGAGCACCCCCGGCCGGTCCGTCACGCGCAGCCGCAGGCTCAGGTAGCGGCCCCCGGCGGCCATGCCGTGCCGCAGGACGCGCTGGAGGAGGAGCGGGTCGACGTTCCCGCCGGAGAGGACCGCGACCACCGGGCCCCGGAAGGACTCCGGGTCGGAGAGCAGGGCCGCGACCGGGCTGGCGCCCGCCGGTTCCACGACCAGCTTGGCGCGCTCCAGGCAGAGCAGCAGCGCGGAGGACAGCGCGTCCTCGGAGACCGTGCGGACCTCGTCCACGTACTCCCTGACCAGGTCGAACGGCACGTCGCCGGGGCGTCCCACCCGGATGCCGTCGGCCATCGTCACCGGCGACTCGACGACCACCGGATGCCCGGCCGCCAGCGAGGGCGGATAGGCGGCGGCGCCCTCGGCCTGCACGCCGATCACCTTCACGTCCGGGCGCAGCGACTTCACCGCGAGCCCGATGCCGGCCGCGAGACCGCCGCCGCCGACGCCGACCACGATCGTGCGGACCTCCGGGCACTGCTCCAGGACCTCCAGGCCGACCGTGCCCTGCCCGACGATGACGTCGGGGTGGTCGAAGGGGTGGATGAGGACGGCGCCGGTCTCCCGCGCGTACTCCTCCGCCGCCGCGAGCGTCTCGTCCACGACCTGCCCCTGGAGGCGGACCTCGGCGCCGTAGTCGCGGGTCGCCGCGACCTTCGGCAGCGGGGCGCCGACCGGCATGAAGACGGTGGCCCGCACCCCGAGCAGCTTCGAGGCGAGCGCGACGCCCTGCGCGTGGTTCCCGGCGGAGGCGGCGACGACCCCGGCGGCCTTCTCCTCGGGCCGCAGCCCGGCGATCCGCACGTACGCCCCGCGCAGTTTGAAGGAGCCGGTCCGCTGGAGGTTCTCGCACTTGAGGTGGACCGGCGCCCCCACCAGGGACGACAGGTGCCGGCTGCCCTCCATCGCCGTCACGCGGGCCACCCCGGACAGCATCTTCTGCGCCCCGCGCACGTCGTCGAGCATCAGCCGGTGCAAGGGGTGTGGTGTACGGAAGCTCATGACAGCAAGTCTCGCAGCTCACGGCCCTGGTGACCGCCCGGCGGACGGGCGCCCCGACGGGTTTGGACGGGCCCGGTACGGACCCCCCCGGGTCCGCGTACTCTGTCCCCCACCGTCCGACCGCTCCCGCACGAGAGAGACCCCCAGCCATGCCCCCGTCCCAGGACATGACGACCGCTCTCGACCCCGGTCTCCTCGACGCCCTCCAGCACCAGGTGGCCGTCTTCGCCCGCCGGGCCGAGCAGACCCGCCTCGGCGGCACCGGCCAGCTCCGCAACTCCATGGACCGGGCCGCGTACCTGCTCCTCAACCGGCTCGACCAGGAAGGCCCGATGGGCGTCAAGGCGCTCGCGGCGGGCATGGGGATCGACTCCTCGACCGTGACCCGCCAGGTCGCCCCGCTGGTGGACACCGGCCTGGTGAAGCGCACCTCGCACCCGGAGGACGGGCGGGCGGTCGTCCTCCAGCTCTCGCCGCGCGGGCTCGCGCGCCTGGAGGAGGTCCGCGCCTCGCGCCGCCAGCTGATGGTCGAGGTCACGGAGGGCTGGACGCCGGACGAGCGCGAGGCCTTCTGCACCCTGCTCACCCGCTTCAACACCGCCCTGTCCGCACGCCAGTCGGCGCACGCGGGACAGCTCCCGGCCGAGCCGGGCACCGCGGGCGGAAGCGAGCCGGCCCCGGCCTCTTGACCCCGTCCGCGCGCTGTCGCCGGATGGGGGGGCGAGAGCGGCGGAGCGGCCGGGACGTCCGACGCGCCTCCCGCACCCGGGAGTTCGAAGCGTTCGCGGCCGGGGCGGCGGGGCGGCCGCCGCACGTCGCGACCCTCCTGACGGCCGGGACCCGCGCCCGGAACCCGTACGCGGCGGCGTCCTCGCCGCGCCGGGCCCCCTGGAGCGGCTCGTCCACTCCCCGCACCCGCCGCTCGAAGCCTGGTGAGGACGGGCCTACGCTGGAGGGAGACGGCACGCGCACGGGTGCCGAGGAGGCTGTCATGACCAGGAAAGTCGCCGACTGCCGCAGGACGCCGAGCGTCATGAACTGCACCCTCACCATCACCGGTGAGGAGGAGGAAGTGGTCCGGGCCGCCGCCGAGCACGCGGTCTCGGTCCACGGCCACGAGGACACCCCCGAGCTGCGGGCCATGGTCCGCGCGGACCTGGAGGACGAGAAGGTCCCGGCCTGAGAAAGGGGAACGGCCGGGCGGGACCGTTCAGGGTCCCGCCCGGCCGTTCTCCCGTCCTCCTAGCCCAGCGCCTGGCGCAGGTCGGCGAGCAGGTCGTCGGCGTTCTCGATGCCGACCGAGAGGCGGACGAGGTCGGCCGGGACCTCCAGGGCGGAGCCCGCGACGCTCGCGTGGGTCATCCGGCCCGGGTGCTCGATGAGGGACTCGACGCCGCCCAGGGACTCGCCCAGGGTGAAGAGCTTCGCGCGGTTGCAGACCTCGACCGCCGCCTCCTCGCCGCCCTCGACGCGGAAGGAGACCATGCCGCCGAAGGACCGCATCTGCTTGACGGCGATCTCGTGGCCCGGGTGCTCCGGGAGGCCCGGGTAGAGGACCCGGGTGACCTTCGGGTGCTGGGTCAGCATCTCGGCGACCTTCTCGGCGTTCTCGCCGTGGCGGTCCATGCGCACGGCGAGGGTCTTGATGCCGCGCAGCACGATCCACGAGTCGAACGGCCCGGCGACCGCGCCCATCGCGTTCTGGTGGTACGCCAGCTCCTCGCCGAGCGCCGCGTCGGCCGTCACCAGGGCGCCGCCGACGACGTCCGAGTGGCCGCCCATGTACTTGGTGAGCGAGTGCACGACGATGTCCGCGCCGAGCGCCAGCGGCTGCTGGAGGTAGGGCGAGGCGAAGGTGTTGTCGACGACGAGCTTCACCCCGGCCTGACGGGCGACGCCCGCGACGGCCTCGATGTCGGTGATCCCCAGGAGCGGGTTCGAGGGGGTCTCGACCCAGATCAGCTTCGTACGGTCGTTGATCGCGTCCCGCACGGCGGCGACGTCGGAGGTGTCCGCGACCGAGAACTCCACGCCCCAGCGCTGCGCGACCTTGGCGAAGAGCCGGAAGGTGCCGCCGTAGGCGTCGTTCGGGATGACGACGTGGTCGCCGGGGACCAGCAGGGCACGCAGCAGGCAGTCCTCTGCGGCGAGACCGGACGCGAAGGCGAGACCGCGCCGGCCGCCCTCCAGCGCCGCCAGGTTCTCCTCCAGGGCGGTACGGGTCGGGTTGGCGCTGCGGCTGTACTCGTAACCGCCGCGCAGCCCGCCCACGCCGTCCTGCTTGTACGTGGACACCTGGTAGATGGGCGGCACGACCGCGCCGGTCAGCGGGTCGGCGGTGTTGCCCGCGTGGATCGCGCGGGTCTCGAAGCTCTGGTGGATGTGCTGGTCGCTCATGCTCAGGAGCGTAGTGCCGCGGGACGTCCGGTGCCGCGTTCGTCTCATGGGGTGTCCTGGACAATGGACACATGGACATTCTCTGGTTCCTCATCGCGCTCGGGCTGCTGTTCGGCGTCCTCGGCCCCTATCTGCTGCGCCGCAGGGGCGGTGGCATCCGGCTGGCCGTGCCGGGGGCGCCCGACGCGGCGGACCCGGCGGCGTACGGGTTCGTGCCGCAGGAGGACCAGGACGTGCGGCTGCCGGGGGCGGACGAGGACCTGCTCGACGTGCTGAACGTGGTGCAGGCCACGCAGGACTGGAAGGCGGCCGCGCAGCTGCTCGCCAACACCGGCAAGGACGGCGAGGTGCGCTGGCAGCGCGTGCAGGCCTTCGCGGGCGCGGCCTCCCTGGAGCTGCAGGAGCGGCCGGGGGCCGGCGGGGCGTGGCTGCGGGCCTGGCGGGCGGACGCGCCGAAGGACCCGGGCGGGGCGGCCGTGCACGCCGAGTTCCTGGTGCAGCAGGCGTGGCGTTCCTCGGCGGCCGGGAGCGACGACTTCCGGATCATCCTGGAGGAGGCGCTGAAGGTCACCGAGGAGGCGGCGCTGCTCGCCCCGGGCGACCCCGTCCCGTACATCACGCAGCTGGCCGTGGCGCGCGGCCTGGGCTACGGGCCCGAGCGGTTCGACCAGGTGTGGGCGAAGGTGATCGACCGGGCGCCGGAGCACATGGGGGCGCACCTGGCGGCGCTGCACTACTGGTGCGAGAAGTGGCACGGTTCGCGCGAGGAGGCCGACCACTTCGCGACGACGGCCGCGGCGCGCGCCCCGCGCGGCTCGCTGCTCGCCGCGCTGCCGCTGTTCGCGGTGTACGAGCACGTGCCGGACGTGGTGCTCGTGCAGGACTTCTTCCGTACGGCGGTGGTGTCGAAGGCGGTCGAGGGCGCGCTGTACGCGGTGCACTCGGCACGCCCGGACGACCCGATGCTGGCGCACGTCCGCCATCTGCTGATCTGGTTCCTGGTGCGGGGCGAGCGCTGGGCGGAGGCCATGCACCAGCTGGTGAAGGTGGACGGGCACGTGGGCGCGGTGCCGTGGACGCTGAGCGCGGACCCGGCGGCGGAGTACACGGTCTTCCGGAACCTGGCGGTGGCGGGGTACGAGGCGAACGGCGGCAGCCCGCTGACGCTGCCGCGCTGACGCGGAGGCCGGGGGCCGGGACGGGGGGCCGGGGCGGGGGCGGGGGGGAATCCCCGCGTCCCCACCCTTGTTGTACGGGCTGCCGACCGTCGAGGAGAGATGCAGCATGTTCCTGTCCCGCACCCCCGTCCTCCCCACCCCCGAGCAGGCCCTGCCCGGCCGCGCCGAGCCGGAGTTCTCCGTGCCCGCGCGCCACACGGTCCTCGGCAACCCGCTCGTCGGCCCGTACCCGGAGGGCCTGGAGGTCGCCGACTTCGCCCTGGGCTGCTTCTGGGGCGCCGAGCGCAAGTTCTGGCAGACCGAGGGCGTCTGGACGACCCTCGTCGGCTACCAGGGCGGCTTCACGCGCAACCCCTCGTACGAGGAGGTCTGCTCGGGCCTGACCGGCCACACGGAGGTCGTCCGGGTGGTCTTCGACCCGTCGAAGGTCTCGTACGAGACGCTCCTGAAGCTGTTCTGGGAGTCCCACGACCCGACCCAGGGCTTCCGCCAGGGCAACGACGTGGGCACCCAGTACCGTTCGGCGGTCTACACCCACTCCCCCGCCCAGGCCGCCGCGGCCGAGGCCTCCCGCGAGGCCTACCAGAAGGTCCTGACGGGCTCGGGCTACGGCGAGATCACCACGCACGTCCTCCCGGCCGACGACCGCCCGTTCTACCCGGCGGAGGGCTACCACCAGCAGTACCTGGACAAGAACCCGGCGGGCTACTGCGGGATCGGCGGCACGGGCGTCTCGTGCCCGATCGGCGTCGCGAAGGCGGACGGCTGAGCCCGTGCCGCGCGGCCCCCGGCACCGGGGGCCGCGCGGCGCGGAAAACCCCTAGCCCTGCTTGATCGCGGAGACGTCGAACTCCAGGACGATCTTGTCGCCGACCAGCACGCCGCCGCCCTCCAGGGCGGCGTTCCAGGTGATGCCGAACTCCTTGCGGGAGACGGTCACCGAGCCCTCCAGGCCGACGCGCAGGTTGCCGTAGGGGTCGACGGCGTTGCCGGTGTACTCGAAGTCGATGGTGACCGGCTTGGTGGTGTCCTTGATGGTGAGGTCGCCGGTGACCCGGTACTCGGTCTCGGACTTCTGCTCGACCCCGGTGGTGCGGAAGGTGATGTCCGGGAAGTTCGGCGCGTCCAGGAAGTCGTTGGTGCGCAGGTGCTGGTCGCGCTGCTCGACCCCGGTGTCGATGCTCTCGGTCTTGATCACCACCTGTCCGGTGGACCGGGCCGGGTCGGCGCCGTCCAGGTGCGCGGTGCCCTCGAACTCGTGGAAGGCGCCGCGCACCTTGGTGACCATGGCGTGGCGGGCGACGAAGCCGATCCGGGTGTGGGTCGGGTCGAGGACGTAGTCCCCGGTGAGCTCAGCGAGCGGGACGGACATGACCGGCTACCTCCGTAGGATCCGGACCCCGGCGGCGGCCCGCCGGAATCGTTCCCGGCCCACGCTAGGAGGACGGCCCCCCACGACCCGGCCGAACGCGCACGGCCGCCGGGGATTGCACCCTGACCGGTGACTCCGGACCGGTCGGCCCGCCGTCGTCACCCCGTCGCCGCCGCCCGCAGCACGGCCGCCGTCGCCGCCGGGTCGTATCCCTCCGGGACCCCGTCGATCAGGAGGACGTCGCCGGTCATGTGGCGGGTGCGGAGGGGGATCAGGGCCCGGTAGGGGGCGGAGGCGTACCAGGCGCGGGCGTGCTCGTAGGTGGGGAAGGCGATGACGACGAGGGCGCCGGGCCAGGTGCCCTCCGGGACCTCGCGGGTGGGGGCGCCGTGGACGAGGAAGTGGCCTCCGTAGGGGTCCAGGGTGTCCTGGACGCGCTCCATGTACGTGAGGACCTCCTCGTCGAGGACGGGCTTCGGGTGCAGGTTTCCGAGGGCGTATGCGGTCATGGGGACAGCGTGCCGGGGCGGGGCGTACGGGTCGATTACCCCCGAGGTCATGCCCCGGCCGTCAGGTCCCGGCGGCCGTGCGCGGGCGCGTCAGATGGTCGACGTGTCGATCACGAAGCGGTAGCGGACGTCGCTGGCGATCACCCGCTCGTACGCCTCGTTGATCCGGTCCGCGGCGATCACCTCGATCTCGGCGCCCAGTCCGTGCGCGGCGCAGAAGTCGAGCATCTCCTGGGTCTCGGCGATGGAGCCGATCATCGAGCCGGCGAGGGTCTTGCGGCCGCCGATCAGGGAGAACAGGTTGATCTTGACCGGCTCCTCGGGCGCGCCCACGTTCACCAGGGCGCCGTCCGTGCGCACCAGGCTCAGGTAGGCGTCGAAGTCGAGCGGCGCCGAGACGGTGGAGACCACCAGGTCGAAGGTGCCGGCGAGCGCGGTGAAGGTCTCCGGGTCGCTCGTCGCGTGGTAGTGGTCGGCGCCCAGCCTCAGGGCGTCCTCCCGCTTCTTCTCGGACTGGCTGAGGACGGTCACCTCGGCGCCGAGCGCGTGCGCGATCTTGACGCCCATGTGGCCGAGGCCGCCGAGGCCGACGATCGCGACCTTCTTGCCGGGGCCGGCCTGCCAGTGGGCGAGCGGCGAGTAGAGGGTGATGCCGGCGCAGAGCAGCGGGGCGGCCTCGTCGAGGCCGATGCCCTCGGGGATGCGCAGGGTGTAGTTCTCGTCCACGACGATGTGGGTGGAGTAGCCGCCGTAGGTCGGCTCGCCGTCCTTGTCGCGGGCGTTGTACGTGCCGGTGCCGCCCTGGACGCAGTACTGCTCCAGGCCCTGGCGGCAGTAGTCGCACTCCCGGCAGGAGTCGACGAAACAGCCGACGCCGACCCGGTCGCCGACCCGGAACTTCGTGACGCCGGGGCCGGTCTCGGCGACGACGCCGGCGATCTCGTGGCCGGGGACCATCGGGTAGATGCCCTCGCCCCAGCCGTCGCGCGCCTGGTGGATGTCGGAGTGGCAGATGCCGGCGTACTTGATCTCGATGAGGACGTCGTGCTCGCCGACCGGGCGGCGCGGCACGGTGGTGCGCTCCAGCGGGGCGTCGGCGGCGGGTGCGGCGTAGGCGGGGACGGTGGTCACGTTCGTGGTCATGCCCCCAGCCTGCTCGGGAACGCCGGTGCCACCCAGGCGCCTGTTCTTCGTACGACCGCCGTGCCTACCACTGGCAGGGTCAGGAACGTACGTCCGCGGGCCCGGTCCGGCGGCGATAATGGGGTCGTATGGACCCCAGTGCCGAACTCAGTGAATTCCTGCGCTCCCGCAGGGCCCGGCTGAAGCCGCAGGACGTGGGGCTGCCCGAGTTCGGGCGGCACCGGCGGGTGCCGGGACTGCGCCGCGAGGAGCTGGCGCAGCTGGCCGGGGTCTCCGTGGCGTACTACACCCGGCTCGAACAGGGCAACGGCCGCAACGTGTCCATGGAGGTCCTGGACTCGATCGCGCGGGCGCTGCGCCTGAGCGACACCGAGCGGGCGCATCTGACGCACCTGGCGAAGCCGACGGTGAAGAAGCGGCAGCGGGCGGCGATCTCCCGTCCGCAGCAGGTGCGGCCGGGGATCTCGTACCTGCTGGAATCGATGGACGGGGTGCCCGCCGTCGTCCTGGGGCGCC
The DNA here is from genome assembly GCF_044754545.1 of Streptomyces sp. NPDC093071. NCBI lineage: Bacteria > Bacillati > Actinomycetota > Actinomycetes > Kitasatosporales > Streptomycetaceae > Streptomyces > Streptomyces sp. NPDC093071. Next base: position 175,391 of record NZ_JBIVPH010000004.1, read on the forward strand.
GGCTCGACCTGCTCGCCTGGAACCGGATGGCGCGGGCGCTGCTCGGCGACTTCACCGCCTGGGAGCCGCACGAGCGGAACATGGCCCGGATGGTCTTCCTCGACCCGAACGCGCGCTCGCTCTACCTCGACTGGGGGTGCAAGGCGACCGAGGTGGTGAGTGTGCTGCGGCTCTACGCGGGGTGTTACCCGGACGATCCGCTGCTGCTCGCGCTCGTGGGCGAGCTGTCGGTGCGCAGCGAGGAGTTCCGCTCGCTGTGGGCGGCGCACACGGTGGCGGACAAGGGACACGGCACGAAGCGGATGCGGCATCCGCTGGTGGGCGAGATGACGCTGTCGTACGAGACGCTGAAGGTGTCGGGCGACGATCCGGACCTGGTGCTCGTGACGTACCACGCGGAGCCGGGCACGCCCTCGGCGGAGGCGCTGCGGCTGCTCGCGCAGTGGGGCGTGGACGAGGCCGTGGACGCGCGGTAGGGCCGGACCGCGCGCACAAGAGGGCCCCTCCGTCCGGAGGGGCCCTCTTGTGCGCGGATCGCGCGGATCGGGCGGGTCAGACGGCCGAGCCGGCCTTCCACTCCGACCAGTTCATGTTCCAGCCGTTGAGGCCGTTGCTGGGGGCGATCGTCTTGTCCTTGGAGTTCTTGACGATCACGACGTCGCCGATGAGCGAGTGGTCGTAGAACCAGGCGGCCGTCTGGTTGGGGTCGCCGGCGCCCTTCACGTCGTTGAGGCCCACGCAGCCGTGGCTGGTGTTCGAGGAGCCGAAGATCGAGTCCGGGCCCCAGTAGTTGCCGTGGATGAAGGTGCCCGAGCTGGACAGGCGCATGGCGTGCGGCACGTCCTTGATGTCGTACTCGCCCTTGCCGTCGTCGTCGGTGAAGCCGACGGTGGCGCCGTTCATCCGGGTCTCCTTGAACTTCTCGGAGATCACCATCTGACCGTTGTAGGTCGGGTTCTCCGGGGAGCCGGCGGAGATCGGGATGGTCTTGACCGTCTTGCCGTCCTGCTTGACCGTCATGGTCTTGGTGGCGACGTCGACGGTGGAGACCTGGTTGCGGCCGATCTTGAAGGTGACGGTCTTCTGCTGGACGCCGTAGACGCCGTCGGCGCCCTCGACGCCGTCGAGGTCCAGCTTCAGCGTGACGGTCGAGCCCTCGGTCCAGTAGTCGTCGGGGCGGAAGTCGATGCGCTGGGGGCTGAACCAGTGCCCGACGACCTCCTGGCCGGAGCTGGAGGTGACGGTGATGCCGCTCTGGACGGCCTTCTTGTCGGTGATCGCCTTGTTGAAGTTGATCGAGACCGGCATGCCGACGCCGACGGTCGAGCCGTCCTCGGGCGTGAAGTTGCCGATGAAGCTGTTGGCCTGCGAGACGGTGGTGAAGGAGGAGTTCTCGTGGGCCTCCAGGCCGGCCGCGTCCGCCGCGGTGGCGGTGATCTTGTAGACCGTGGCCCTCTTGAGCGCGACGGTCGGCTTCCAGCTGAGGCCGTCGGCCGCTATCTCGCCCTTGACGGCGTCGCCCTCGGCGGAGGTCATGACGACCTCGGTGAGCTTGCCGTCGGCGACGGTGACCTTGGCGTCGTTGTTGATGGAGGCGTTCTGCGCGCCGTTCTTCGGCTCGATGGTGATCCGGGCCTTGGAGGTCTTCTGCGCCGCCGCCTCGTCGACCTGTTCCTGCGACTGCGGGGTCGCGGTTCCGGAGGCGCCGCTGCCGCCCTTGTCGCCGTCGTCGCACGCCGAGAGCACCAACACACCGCTGAGCAGGGCAGCCGCGGCGGCCAGGCTCCTGCGGCGCTTGCCGTCCGTCATCACACGCTTCTCCATCGTCGCCGATTCCCTGTGCACGCTTGCTTCCCTACCCATGACAACCCGTTCGGTGCGGGAACCGGACGGTTTGTGGGGAACACCACTGATCGACACGCGTCGGCGGAGCGTTCGGTTCCCCGCCGGGCGCCCGGTGTCGCGGGAAGGCCCCGGGACGGTGTCCCGGGGCCCGTGAACAGGCAGGACACCGGCCTCAGGGGCGGTCGTCTTCGTCTTCCTCCGCCCCATCTTCCTCCCCGAGGTCCCATTCCAGCGCATCGGGGTCGTAATCGATCTCCTCGCTGCTCCAGGAGGCCTGGACCATCTCGATGCCGGGGACGTCGCGGATCAGGTCGAAGGGTTCGACGAGATGGGCGAGGGCCTCGGCGGCGTCCTCGCGCGCGGCGGCGCGGGCGTGGGTCCGCTCCTCCTCCGGCATGAACTCGTCGGCGTCGATCCGGGCCTCGGCGGCCGCGCCCAGTTCGGCGGGTCCGTCGACCTCCAGGACCACATCGACGCGAAGGCGTACATAGCGTGCGGTGTCAGAAGTGCTCATGCTCCGGAGCGTAGGGGTCCGGAGGGTCTCGGCTTTCCCGCGACCCGCTGTGTTCATTAGCATCTGCACGCCGAGCAATTCGTGGTTTCCGCAAGGAGGATCGAGATCTCCGTGTCCGCCGCCCGACGCCTCCTGCTGACCGCCGCCGTCGCGGGAACGCTGCTGTGCGCCCTGTGGTTCGTGCCCTCCGCGAACGCCGCCGACCAGCGGGGCGGCGTACGGGTCGGGGTGAGCGGGGGCGGCCCCGCCACGGGCGACGGGCGCCTCGCGGAGACCGGCGGCCGGGACACCGTGCCGTACGTGCTCGGCGGGACGGCGTTCCTCGCGGTCGGGGCGAGTTTCGTGGTGCTCGCGATGCGCCGCCGGGGCCGGGCCTCCTGAACCGCGTTCCCCCGCCGCGCACTTGCGGGTGAGGGCCCGCTCCCGCCGGATTCCCCCGGCAGGGGCGGGCCCTCGCGCGTGCTCCAACGGCCTTACTCCAGCGGGCCGGTGACCGGCTCCACGGCGGCGACCACCTTCCCCTCCCGTACGAAGGCGTCGGCGGCGGCCAGGTCGGGGGCGAGGAAGCGGTCCGGGCCGGGGCCCTGGACGCCGGCCTCGCGCAGGGCGGTGATGACGGCCCGCGAGGCGGGGGCCGGGGTGAGGCCCGCGCGGAGTTCGACGCCCCGGGTGGCGGCGTACAGCTCGACGGCGATGATCCGGGTGAGGTTGCCGATCGCGGTGCGCAGCTTGCGGGCGGCGGACCAGCCCATGGAGACGTGGTCCTCCTGCATCGCGGAGGACGGGATGGAGTCGGCGGAGGCCGGGACGGCGAGCCGCTTCATCTCGCTGACCAGGGCGGCCTGGGTGTACTGGGCGATCATCAGGCCCGAGTCGACGCCGGCGTCCTCGGCGAGGAAGGGCGGCAGGCCGTGCGAGCGGTTCTTGTCGAGGAGCCGGTCGGTGCGGCGCTCGGCGATGGAGCCGAGGTCGGCGGCGGCGATCGCGAGGAAGTCGAGGACGTACGCGACGGGGGCGCCGTGGAAGTTGCCGTTGGAGCGCACCTCGCCGTTGCCCAGGACCACCGGGTTGTCGACGGCGGCGGCCAGCTCGCGCTCGGCGACGAGGCGGGCGTGGGCCAGGGTGTCGCGGCCGGCGCCGGCGACCTGCGGGGCGCAGCGGACCGAGTAGGCGTCCTGGACGCGGGGGGCCTCGCCGGCCTGGGCGTGGCCGGTGAGGCCGGAGCCCTTGAGCACGGCCAGCATGTTGGCGGCGGAGGCGGCCTGGCCGGGGTGGGGGCGGATGGCGTGCAGCTCGGGTTCGAGGACCTTCTCGGTGCCGAGGAGGGCTTCGAGGGAGAGCGCGGCGGTGACGTCGGCCGACTTGTAGAGGGTGTCGAGGTCGGCGAGGGCCATGACCAGCATGCCGAGCATTCCGTCGGTGCCGTTGAGGAGGGCGAGGCCCTCCTTCTCCTTCAGCTCGACGGGTGCGATGCCGTGCTCGGCGAGCAGCTCTCCGGCCGGGCGGACCTGCCCGTCGGGGCCCTCGGCGTCGCCCTCGCCCATGAGCGCGAGGGCGCAGTGGGAGAGCGGGGCGAGGTCGCCGGAGCAGCCGAGGGAGCCGTACTCGTGCACGACCGGGGTGATCCCGGCGTTGAGGACGTCGGCCATGGTCCGGGCGACCTCGGGGCGGACGCCGGTGTGGCCGGAGGCCACGGTCTTCAGGCGCAGGAACATCAGGGCGCGCACGACCTCGCGCTCGACGCGGGGGCCCATGCCGGCGGCGTGCGAGCGGACGATGTTGCGCTGGAGCTGTGCGCGGAGCTCGTGGCTGATGTGCCGGGTGGCGAGGGCGCCGAAGCCGGTGGAGACCCCGTAGACGGGCTCGGGCTTGGCGGCGAGCGCGTCGATGACCTCCCGGGCGGCGGCGAGGGCCTGCACGGCCTCGGTCGACAGCTCGACGCGGGCGCCGTGGCGGGCGACGTCGACGACGTCCTGCGGGGTCGTGCCGGACGTGCCGAGGACGACTGTCTGCATATCCATATTCAGCACCCTACGGATTGAAGACCGACCTGTCACTAGGGGATTTCGTCACCGTCCCGGACGGGGGTTGTCCCTTACCGGGAGGGTGACGTCGCTGTCACCGCAGCTTGCGGTTCCGCTGCTGCGATCCTGCGGCCGCCGGTCCCGGTGCCGCTGCGGCTTCCGGTCCCGCTGTCGCCGGTCCCGCTGTCGCCGCGGCTTCCGGTCCCGCTGTCACCGCAGCTTCCGGTCCCGCCGCCCCCGCCTCCAACAGGCCACCCGTCCCTCACCCGTCCTCCGCCGGAGGCTCCTCCGGCCGGAGGGCCGTCTCCGTCGGCTCCTCGCCCGGGGGCTCCACGGGCCAGGCGGCGCCCCCGGGGCGCTCGGGGCGCTCGGGCGCCGACTCGGGGCCGGGGGACGGGGCCGGATCCGGGTCCGGCGGCCCGGGCGCCACCGCCCCCGCCCCCGGCTCCGGCAGCTCCACCGTCGGCGCGTCGCGGAAGCGGCGGCGGTCGCGGGCGCCCGGCGGGGCGTCCGCGAGGCGCACGACCGTGCCGTCCCGCCCCGCCACCACCGGCTTCGCCGAGCGGCCCGCCTTGGCCTGGTACTGGGCGGCGTCCGCGAGCCGGAAGAGCCGGCGGGCCGACTTGAGGGGCCCGATGGGGTCGCCCGTGGACGCCACCCCGCAGGCCACGCCCTCGCCCAGCTCCAGCTCCGCCGCCCGTACGCACAGCTCCTCGGCGACCGCGACCACCTCGTCCGCCGCCGGGCCGACCGTCAGGAGGCAGAACTCGTCGCCGCCGAGCCGGGCCGCGAGGGCGCCGGGGAGCCGGGCGCCGCAGCGGGAGAGGACGGAGCCGAAGCGTTCGAGGAGGCGGTCGCCGACCGCGTGGCCGTGGGTGTCGTTGACCCGCTTGAGGCCGTTGAGGTCGCAGACCACCAGGCTCACCACGGAGCCGTCCGTCCGGTAGCGCTCGATGGCCTCGTCCAGACGGGTGTCGACGGCCCGCCGGTTGGCCAGGCCCGTCAGGGGGTCGGTGAAGGCCAGCTTGCGGACCTCCTCCAGGCGCTCGGCCTGGGCGATGCCCGCCGCGACGACCGCCGCGAGGACGGTCGCGAAGCCGGCGTCCGCGCGGGTGAAAGGTTTCTGCCGGAGCGGCCTGGCCACGTACAGCTCGCCCCAGGCCCGCCCGTGGAGCACGATCGGGGCGACCACGCAGCAGCCCCGCCCGCGCCGCCGCAGACCGGCCACGCGGCCGGTCGGGACGGCGTCGGCGGCGGTCTCCACCCAGGCGTCCGGCTCGCCGCCGCCCGCCCACCGCTCGTGCAGGAACTCGGTGATCTCGGGGAACTGGTGCACCGGATACGTCTCCGCGTCCGGGAACTCCTCCTCCCCCACGGCCCGCTCCCCGGCGTTCACCAGGACCTTGAGCCGTCCGTGGTCCCGCTCCCAGACGGACAGCGCGGCGAAACTCCCGTCGAGCCCGTCGCGGGCCCCGAGCGCCGCCGCCCGCCAGAACTCCCGTGGCGTGTGCGCCGCCGCCATCCCCTGCGCCAGCGCCACTACGGCCCGCAGCCGCCCGTCCTCACCCATTCCTCCAGCTTAGGGAGGTTTGATCCGTTTTCCCCTTCGGGACGTCACGGAAAGTGACCCGTCGGGCGGATCGGCGGGGTCACTCCCCCGGCCACTCCGGCTTCCGCTTCTCGTTGAAGGCCGCCACGCCCTCGGCCCGGTCGCCCGAGAAGGCCACCGAGCGCCAGGCCGCGTCCTCGACCTCCAGGCCCGCCCGCAGGTCCAGGCCCTGGCCGAGCCGCATGGCCTTCTTCGCGGCGCGCAGGCCCACCGGGGAGTTGGCCGCGATCCGCCCGGCGAGCTCCAGGGCGCCGGTCCGCGCGTCCTCCGCCAGGAGGTCCACCAGGCCCAGCTCGCGGGCCTCGGCCGCCTCCACCCGACGGGCCGTGAAGACCAGCTCGGCGGCGCGGGCCGCGCCCACCCGGCGCGGGAGCAGCTGCGTACCGCCGCCGCCGGGGATGACGCCCACGGAGACCTCGGGCAGGCCGACGACGGCGGTCGCGTCGGCCACGATCACGTCGCAGGCGAGCGCCAGCTCGAAGCCGCCGCCGAGGGCGAAGCCGTGCACGGCGGCGACGGTCGGCATGGGCAGCTCCAGGACGCCGGTGTAGGCGGCGCGGGCGGTCGGGCGCTGGCGGACCAGCTCGGCGTCGGTGAAGGAGTTGCGCTCCTTGAGGTCGGCGCCGACGCAGAAGGCCCGCTCGTTCGAGGAGGTGAGGACGGTGACGCGGACGGCGGCGTCGGCGGCGAGCGCGTCGCAGGCGGCCGCGAGGGAGCGGGCCATCTCGGAGGAGACCGCGTTCATCGCCTTGGGCCGGTCGAGGACCAGCTCCGCGACGTGCCCCTCCCGCCGGACCACCACGTACTCACCGAAACGCTGCTCGGACATGACCGCACACCCTCCCACCAGCCGGCTCCGCCCGTTAACGGCTGTTAACCGGCGTTCACGGAGGAGATCCTAAGTGGGACGGCGGCCCAGGAGCCAGGGTTCGATGACGCCGAGGCCCCGGACCGGGCGCTGCCACATCGGCTGGAGCGCGAAGCGGTACGCGGCGGGCGTGCGGCCCTCCTTCTCGGCACGGGCCGCCTCCTCGGCCGCCTCCGCCTCGGAGACGGGCGCCTCGCCGGTCCTGGTCAGCTCCTTCGCGAAGGCGCTGTCGACCAGGACGGCGTCCTTGGGGGCTATCGAGGTGAGCCGGCTGGCGAGGTTCACGGTGGTGCCGAAGACGTCGCCCATCCGGGTCGTCACAGTGCCGAAGGCGATGCCGACGCGCAGCGCGGGCATCGTCTCGTCGTGGCCGAGGGTCTCGATCAGGCGCAGCGCGATCTCGGCTGCGATCCCGGCGTCGTCCGCCGCGTAGAGCACCTCGTCGCCGAGGGTCTTGATGAGCCGGCCGCCGTGCGCGGCGACGAGGTCGGCGCAGGTGGTCTCGAAGGCCTCGACCAGCTCGCCGAGCTCCTCCTCCTCCAGGCGGCGGGTGAGCCGGGTGAAGCCGACGAGGTCCGCGAAGCCGACGGCGAGCCGCCGGTCGACCATCTCCTCGTCGTCGGCGGCCTGCACGACCCGGCCGGTGGCGGCGGCGAGCTGCCGGCGCCACACGTAGATCAGGAACTCCTCCAGCTCGGGCAGGAGCAGCTCGACCAGGGGGTACGTGACCTCGGTGCGGGTCATGCCGGGCTCGGGCGGCTCGGTGAGGCCCTCCAGGAAGGAGTCGATCTGCCACTCGGCGAGCCGGGCGGTGGTCTGTCCGGTGGACCGGGCGACCTGCACGGCCATCGGCTCGCTGAGCAGCCCGGCCTCGACGAGGCCCGCGAGCCGCCGCAGGGCGAGCACGTCGGCCTCGGTGAGCGCCTTGGCCTGCCCGATGTCGGCGAAGCCCATGGCGCGCCAGAAGCGGGAGGCCAGCTCCATGGAGACGCCGGCGGTGCGGGCGGCCTGGAAGGGGGTGTAGCGGCGGTCCGCGCCGAGGATGAGCTGTTCGAGGCGGATGGCGAGGGGGTCGTCGCTCGGCTCCGCCGTGTGGTCGACCTCGTGATGGGGGGTGGGGTACGCGGGAGGCTCGGGCGCGCCGCCCGAGTCCTCGTCGTCGACGGTCACCGGCCGCCTCCTGCCCGTTCCCTGCCCACTTGCCCTGCCGATCTGTCGCCTGGATCGCGCTCCACGATACGACAGGTGTGGAATGGCTCACGCCCGGAAGGCGAGCCGTTCCGTCCCCCGGACGGGGGACGGGGCCCCGCGCGGCCGGGCCCGGGGCCCTCCCGCGACCGAGGCGGCCCGTCCCCCGGCCGTCGCGGGACGCCCCCGTCGAGCCGTCAGGCGTTCGGCGTCCGTACGTGGACGATGTCGCCCGCGCCCACCGCCTCCGTGCCGCCGCCCTCGGTGGCCACCACGAGGCGTCCGTCGCCGTCCAGGGCGATCGCCTCGCCCTCCAGGGTCCGCTCGCCGGGCAGCTCGGCCCTGACCCGGCGGCCGAGGGTCGCGCAGCCCGCCGCGTAGGCCTCCTGGAGCCCGGAGGCCCCGGGGTCGCCGCCGGCCCGCGTCCACTCCCCGTACCACTGGGCGAGGGAGCGCAGAACGGCCCGCAGGAGGGTGTCGCGGTCGGTGGAGACCGCGTCGGCGAGGAGGAGGGACCCGGCGCCGGGGACGGGGAGTTCGTCCTCGCGGAGGGTGACGTTGAGGCCGAGGCCGACGACGACGCCGTCCGTGCCGGCCCGCTCGGCGAGGATGCCGCCGGTCTTGCGCTCCTCGCCCTTGACGGAAACGAGGAGGTCGTTGGGCCATTTGAGGGACATGTCGACGCCGGCGGCCTTCGCGAGGCCGGTGGCCGCCGCCACGCCGGTGAGCAGCGGGAGCCAGCCCCAGCGGTGGGCGGGCACGTCCGGCTTGAGCAGCACGGAGACGAAGATCCCGGAGCGGGCGGGCGCGCTCCAGGTGCGGTCGAGGCGACCCCGGCCCGAGGTCTGCTCCTCGGCGACGAGGACCGCGCCCTCGGGCAGGTCGGCGGCCCGGGCGGCGAGGTCGGTGTTGGTGGATCCCGTGGTGGGGACCACGTCGAGCGAGGTCCACAGTCCGTCGGGGAGGACGAGCGCGCGGCGCAGGGCGGTCTCGTTGAGCGGGGGCCGGTCGAGGTCGGACCAGCGTCCGCCGGAGCCTTGGGAGGACGTCATGCAAGTCAGAGTAGGTGTGGCAAAGACCGCAGTGCCGAACCGTATCGGCGTGGATACGCTACGGGTCAGTAGGGCAGCAGTAGCCCATTCGCAGTCAACGAACCCCCCGTGACCAGGCAGGGAGCCGCATCCCGATGTCCGAGCCGGCAGAGCAGCACGAGATCGACATTCACACGACCGCGGGCAAGATCGCGGACCTCAAGCGCCGTATCGACGAGGCCACCCACGCCGGCTCGGAGCGTGCGGTGGAGAAGCAGCACGCGAAGGGGAAGCTGACCGCGCGCGAGCGGATCGCCCTCCTCCTCGACGAAGGGTCGTTCGTCGAGCTGGACGAGTTCGCCCGGCACCGCTCCACCAACTTCGGCCTGGAGAAGAACCGTCCGTACGGCGACGGCGTCGTCACCGGCTACGGCACGGTCGACGGGCGTCCGGTGGCGGTGTTCTCGCAGGACTTCACGGTCTTCGGCGGGGCGCTCGGCGAGACGTACGGCCAGAAGATCATCAAGGTGATGGACTTCGCGCTGAAGACCGGCTGCCCGGTCGTCGGCATCAACGACTCCGGCGGCGCCCGCATCCAGGAGGGCGTGAGCGCGCTCGGGATGTACGGCGAGATCTTCCGCCGCAACACCCACGCCTCCGGCGTGATCCCGCAGATCTCGCTGGTCGTCGGCCCCTGTGCGGGCGGCGCGGTGTACTCCCCGGCGATCACCGACTTCACGGTGATGGTGGACCAGACCTCGCACATGTTCATCACGGGTCCCGACGTCATCAAGACGGTGACCGGCGAGGACGTGGGCTTCGAGGAGCTGGGCGGCGCCCGGACGCACAACGCGACCTCGGGCGTGGCGCACCACATGGCGGGGGACGAGAAGGACGCCGTCGAGTACGTGAAGTCCCTGCTCTCCTACCTCCCTTCGAACAACCTGTCGGAGCCGCCGGCCTTCCCGGAGTCCGCGGACACCGAGGTGTCGGACGAGGACCGCGAGCTGGACGTGCTGATCCCGGACTCGGCGAACCAGCCGTACGACATGCACAAGGTCATCGAGCACGTCCTGGACGACGGCGAGTTCCTGGAGACGCAGGCGCTGTTCGCGCCGAACATCCTGACCGGCTTCGGCCGCGTCGAGGGCTTCCCGGTCGGCGTGGTCGCCAACCAGCCGATGCAGTTCGCGGGCTGTCTGGACATCGACGCCTCCGAGAAGGCCGCGCGCTTCGTGCGCACCTGCGACGCGTTCAACATCCCGGTCCTGACCTTCGTGGACGTGCCGGGCTTCCTGCCGGGCGTGGACCAGGAGTACGGCGGCATCATCCGGCGCGGCGCGAAGCTGATCTACGCGTACGCGGAGGCCACGGTCCCGCTGATCACGGTCATCACCCGCAAGGCCTTCGGCGGCGCGTACGACGTGATGGGCTCCAAGCACCTGGGCGCGGACCTGAACCTGGCGTGGCCGACGGCGCAGATCGCGGTCATGGGCGCGCAGGGCGCGGTCAACATCCTGCACCGCCGCACCATCGCCGAGGCGGACGACGTCGAGGCCACGCGGGCGCGGCTGATCCAGGAGTACGAGGACACCCTGCTCAACCCGTACACGGCGGCCGAGCGCGGGTACATCGACGGCGTGGTCCTGCCGTCCGACACGCGCCCGCAGATCGTCAAGGGCCTGCGTCAGCTCCGCACGAAGCGGGAATCCCTGCCTCCGAAGAAGCACGGCAACATCCCGCTGTAGCAGCCCCTCCGGACCTTCAAGGAGCCGACATGATCAAGGTCGTACGAGGAAACCCGACTCCGGAGGAGTTGGCCGCCGCACTGGCGGTGGTCCAGGCCCGGGCCGCGGCCACGGCGGCGGCGTCCGCCGGGGACGGCGGCCCGGCGGTGCCGGAGGGGTGGTCGGACCCCTCCCGCATCGCGCGGGCCGTACGGCCCCGTCCGGGCCCGCGGGCCTGGGCGAGGTCGTACTGGCCCGCCTGAGACGTCAGGGCCGGAGGGCCGGACCCCGTGTGCGGGGGGTCCGGCCCTTCGCGCGCGTGCTTCCGTCCTCCGGATTCCTTCGCGCGTGCTTCCCTTCTCCGGATTCCTCCGCGCGCGTGCTTCCGTTTTCCGGCCCCACGCGCGTGTGTCCGGGGACACCGGGCCGGTTGAGTATCCGTACTCAGGCGCCGCGGCCCGCGCGGCCGCAGGATCGGAGACATGCTGTGGTCCGACCCGAAGAACCAGCCGCCGAAGTTCATGCGCGAGATGCAGGCGATGATCCGCCGCGCGGGCGTGCTGCTGGCGCTCGCGATGGTGGTGCTGATGTTCGTGGTCGGCGTGCGCTGACCCCCGCGCGCGTGCCCGGCGGTCCGGTGGGTCCGGGCCTCCCGCACTGGCTACGCTGCCCCCATGACTGCTGATCCGCGCCGTGTCGTGCTCGCCTCCGCCTCCCCCGCCCGGCTCGGTCTGCTCCGGCAGGCCGGACTCGCCCCCGAGGTGATCGTGAGCGGCGTCGACGAGGACAAGGTCCACGCCCCGACCCCGGCCGAACTCGCGCTCGCCCTCGCGGAGGCCAAGGCCGCCCACGTGGCCGCCCGCCCGGAGGCGTCCGGCGCGCTCGTCATCGGCTGCGACTCGGTCCTGGAGCTGGACGGGAAGGCCCTGGGCAAGCCCGCCGACGCCGAGGAGGCCGTGGCCCGCTGGAAGGCGATGCGCGGCAGGGTCGGCATCCTCCAGACGGGTCACTGCGTGTACGACACGGCCGCCAAGCGCTACGAGTCGGCGACCGCCTCCACCGTGGTCCGCTTCGGCGAGCCGACGGACGAGGAGGTGGCGGCGTACGTGGCGAGCGGCGAACCGCTGCACGTGGCGGGCGCGTTCACCCTGGACGGGCGCTCGGCGCCGTTCATCGAGGGCATCGACGGCGACCCGGGCAACGTGATCGGCCTGTCCCTGCCGCTGCTGCGCCGGCTGCTGCGCAAGCTGGACGTGGGGATCACGGACCTCTGGGCCTGAGGCTCCCGGGCGGCTACGCGGGAACCGGCGCCTCCTTCGCGACCGGTTCCCCGGCCCGCTTCCCGTACGCCACCAGGGTGAGGACGATCAGGCCGAGGACCACCATCAGGAAGGCGAAGGCCTCCCAGCCGAGGAGGCCGACGGCGACCGCGCCGAGGACGCCGTGCACGATCGCGCAGCCGATGAGCAGGCCCCGGCCGAAGCGGCCCGGGGCGCGGTCGCGGAGGCCCGCGAGGAGGGCGACGAGGGCGCAGAGGACGAGGGCCGCCCCGGAGGCGATGCCGAGGGCCCAGGTGCCGGTGACCACGGCGTCGGGGTCCATCCCGTCGAGGGACATCGACTGGACCTCCACGAAGCGCGCCATGACGGCGTTGATCGCGACGATGCCGGGGGCCTCCAGGAGGAGCACCGCGGCCGTCACGAGGGCTATCGGTCTGCGGGCCACCTCGGCCACCCCCTGGATTCGCCTGTTACCGACAGTACGATCGACAGCGGGAAGGCTACTGGCCGGTAAACCCCTGGACAAGAGTGCGCACACGCCGGGCCACGACGGAGAGCCGCGCAAAGAAACGCCGAACCGTTCGTAGGGACCCCACAAAGAAACCCGAACGGCGACTGGCCGCATGAACAGAGACCTGCGCCACACCTCGGAGCTACTGTGCCGTAAAGGAACCCTGCGTACCGTGGTGCGACAAGGGAATTCACGACCCGAGCAGGCCCGGGGTCACCCTCCGTGTGGGCAAGCTCACCACTGGGGACGGGTCGAAAGGCCGTGTCGGCAGTCCCTAAACTCAGCTTGTTTCCAGGAGGGAGCCATCGTGCGCAAGGTGCTCATCGCCAACCGTGGCGAAATCGCTGTCCGTGTGGCCCGGGCGTGCCGGGACGCCGGTATCGGCAGCGTGGCCGTGTACGCCGAGCCGGACCGGGACGCCCTGCACGTCCGTGCGGCCGACGAGGCGTTCGCTCTGGGCGGTGACACTCCGGCCACCAGCTACCTGGACATGGCCAAGGTCCTCCAGGCCGCGAAGGACTCCGGCGCGGACGCGGTCCACCCGGGCTACGGCTTCCTCTCGGAGAACGCCGAGTTCGCGCAGGCGGTCCTCGACGCCGGCCTGATCTGGATCGGCCCGCCGCCGCAGGCGATCCGGGACCTGGGCGACAAGGTGGCGGCCCGTCACATCGCGCAGCGCGCCGGTGCCCCGCTGGTCGCCGGCACCCCCGACCCGGTCTCGGGCGCGGAGGAGGTCGTGGCCTTCGCGAAGGAGCACGGCCTGCCGATCGCCATCAAGGCCGCCTTCGGCGGCGGCGGTCGCGGCCTGAAGGTCGCCCGCACCCTCGAAGAGGTCCCGGAGCTGTACGACTCCGCCGTCCGCGAGGCCGTCGCGGCCTTCGGCCGGGGCGAGTGCTTCGTCGAGCGCTACCTGGACAAGCCGCGCCACGTCGAGACCCAGTGCCTGGCCGACACCCACGGCAACGTGGTCGTGGTCTCCACCCGCGACTGCTCGCTCCAGCGCCGCCACCAGAAGCTGGTCGAGGAGGCCCCGGCCCCCTTCCTGACGGAGGACCAGAACAAGCAGCTGTACGCGGCGTCGAAGGCGATCCTGAAGGAGGCCGGCTACGTCGGCGCCGGCACGGTCGAGTTCCTCGTCGGCCTGGACGGCACGATCTCCTTCCTGGAGGTCAACACCCGCCTCCAGGTCGAGCACCCGGTGACCGAGGAGGTCACGGGCATCGACCTGGTCCGCGAGATGTTCCGGATCGCCGACGGCGAGGAGCTGGGTTACGGCGACCCGGCCGTGCGCGGTCACTCCTTCGAGTTCCGCATCAACGGCGAGGACCCGGGCCGCAACTTCCTGCCCGCGCCCGGCACCGTCACCCTCTTCCAGCCCCCGACCGGCCCCGGCGTCCGCCTGGACGCGGGCGTGGAGTCCGGCTCGGTCATCGGCCCGGCCTGGGACTCGCTCCTGGCCAAGCTGGTGATCACCGGCGCCACCCGCGAGCAGGCCCTCCAGCGCGCCGCGCGCGCCCTGGCGGAGTTCAGGGTCGAGGGCATGGCCACCGCGATCCCGTTCCACCGGGCCGTCGTGGTCGACCCGGCGTTCACCGCCGACCCGTTCCGGGTCCACACCCGGTGGATCGAGACGGAGTTCGTCAACGAGATCAAGCCCTTCGCCCCGGCCGGCCCGGACGCCGACGAGGACGAGGCGGGCCGCGAGACGATCGTCGTCGAGGTCGGCGGCAAGCGCCTGGAGGTCTCCCTCCCGTCGTCGCTGGGCATGTCCCTGGCCCGTACGGGCCTGGCGGCCGGTGCGAAGCCGAAGCGCCGCGCGGCCAAGAAGTCCGGCCCGGCGGCCTCCGGCGACACCCTCGCCTCCCCGATGCAGGGCACGATCGTGAAGATCGCGGTCGAGGAGGGCCAGGAGGTCAAGGAGGGCGACCTGATCGTCGTCCTGGAGGCCATGAAGATGGAGCAGCCGCTCAACGCGCACCGCTCCGGCACCGTCAAGGGCCTGACCGCCGAGGTCGGCGCCTCGGTCACCTCCGGCGCCACCATCTGCGACATCAAGGACTGACCGTCGCACCCAGTACGGTACGGAGGGCCCGCAGGCAGCCGCCTGCGGGCCCTTCGCCGAGGGGAGGGCCTCCGTCACCCATGCGCGCCGACGCACGCCGCAACCACGAACGCCTGCTCGTCGAGGCCCGCGCCGCCTTCGCCGGTCAGGGCGCCGACGCGCCCCTGGAGGAGATCGCGCGCCGCGCGGGCGTGGGGATCGGCACCCTCTACCGCCATTTCCCCACCCGCGCCGACCTGTTGAACGGCGTCTTCCAGGAGGCCCTGGCGGAACTCCTCGACCGCTCGCACGCGCTGACGGAAGCCGACGATCCGTGCCGGGCGCTCGTGGAGTGGCTGCGGGCCCTGGTCGCCCACGCGGGCGAGTACCGGGGGCTCGCGCACGCGCTGATGTCCGCGTCCTACGACCGGAGTTCGGCGCTCTCCCGGTGCAGCGACCCGCTGCGCGCGGCGGGCGACCGGCTGCTCGCACGGGCCCGGGAGGCGGGCCGGGTGCGGGCCGACGTGTCGATCGGCGACCTGATGCAGCTGACCAACGCGATCGCGCTCACGGCCGAACAGTGCCCGGAGGACACGGAACTGGCGGACCGTCTGCTCGCGCTGACGCTGCGGGGCATCAAGGCCTGAGGCCCGTACGGGCCCCGGGCGCGCGGGCCCCGGTGACGGGCCGGATGCCTCCCCTCAGCGGCGGCGCAGGTCCGCCACCCGGGCCGTGCGCTCCAGCGTCTCCGCGGCCATGCCGCCGCCCGGGCCCCGGAACTGCCCCGCCACCATCCGGCCGCGCTGGCCCGGGAGCGGCACGTCACGGCGGGGCCGGGCCCCGGGGGGGAGCTGATCACCGCCGGCGGGTCCGGAACCCGCGCCCGTGCCCGCGACGGCGATCTGCACGCCCTGGTCGGCGAGGGCCTGGAGCTCGGTGGCGGCCCGCTCGTCGTGCGCGGGGGGCTCGTCGGTGACGAGCCGGGTGATCACGTCGGTGGGCACCGTCTGGAACATGGTGTCGGAGCCCAGCTTGGTGTGGTCGGCGAGGACCACGACCTCCGCGGCCGCCTGCACCAGCGCCCGGTCCACGCTCGCGGAGAGCATGTTGGAGGTGGACAGGCCGCGCTCGGCGGTCAGGCCGCTCCCGGAGAGGAAGGCCCGGGAGACCCGCAGCCCCTGGAGCGACTGCTCGGCGCCGCTGCCCACGAGCGCGTAGTTGGAGCCGCGCAGGGTGCCGCCGGTCATGACGACCTCGACCCGGTTGGCGTGGGCGAGGGCCTGGGCGACGAGCAGGGAGTTGGTGACCACGGTCAGGCCGGGCACGCGGGCGAGCCGGCGGGCCAGCTCCTGCGTGGTCGTCCCGGCGCCGACGACGATGGCCTCGCCCTCTTCGACGAGGCTCGCCGCGACGTCGGCGATGGCCGTCTTCTCCGCGGTCGCGAGATGGGATTTCTGCGGGAAGCCGGATTCTCGCGTGAATCCGCCCGGCAACACCGCACCGCCGTGGCGGCGGTCGAGGAGTCCTTCTGCCTCCAGGGCCCGTACGTCCCTCCGTACGGTCACCTCCGAGGTCTGGACGACGCGGGCGAGCTCGCGGAGCGACACGGCTCCGTTGGCGCGCACCATTTCGAGGATCAACTGGCGACGTTCTGCAGCGAACACGAAACTGACAGTAACGTGGCCGCGCGATGCTTTTCAGCAGTATGCGGCGAATTGCAGAAGTTGCGCACGGACGGGGCCCCCAAGTGGTATGGGAGGCCCCGTCATTGATCGTTCTATGCCCCGGCTTGCCGGGGGTTGTCCGAGTCGGAGAACCGTTCCCGCAGGCGGGAGCCGGGACGGGCGCGGCGACTAGGCGTCGCCCGCCGACTTTCGGGTCTGCAACTGCCGTGCCACTTCCGCGATCGAGCCCGACAGGGAGGGGTACACGGTGAAAGCATTTGCGATCTGTTCGACGGTCAGATTGTTGTCGACCGCGATCGAGATCGGATGGATCAGTTCGCTCGCCCGCGGGGCGACGACGCAGCCGCCGACCACGATCCCCGTGCCCGGACGGCAGAAGATCTTGACGAAGCCGTCCCGGATGCCCTGCATCTTCGCGCGCGGGTTGCGCAGCAGCGGCAGCTTGACGACCTTGGCGTCGATCTTGCCCGCGTCCACGTCGGCCTGGGTGTAGCCGACGGTGGCGATCTCGGGGTCGGTGAAGACGTTCGAGGAGACCGTCTTCAGGTTGAGCGGGGTCACCGCGTCGCCCAGGAAGTGGTACATCGCGATCCGGCCCTGCATGGCGGCGACCGAGGCGAGCGCGAAGACGCCCGTGACGTCGCCGGCCGCGTAGACGCCGGGGGCGGAGGTGCGGGAGACCCGGTCGGTCCAGATGTGCCCGGAGTCCTTGAGGCGGACGCCCGCCTCCTCCAGGCCCATGCCGGCCGAGTTCGGGATCGCGCCGACCGCCATCAGACAGTGGGTGCCGGAGATGACCCGGCCGTCCGCGAGGGTGACCTCGACCCGGTCGCCGACCCGCTTGGCGGACTCGGCGCGGGAGCGGGCCATGACGTTCATGCCGCGGCGCCGGAAGACGTCCTCCAGGACGGCGGCGGCGTCCGGGTCCTCGCCGGGGAGGACCCGGTCGCGGCTGGAGACCAGGGTGACCCGGGAGCCGAGCGCCTGGTAGGCGCCGGCGAACTCGGCGCCGGTGACGCCGGAACCGACCACGATGAGCTCCTCGGGAAGCTCCTTGAGGTCGTAGACCTGGGTCCAGTTCAGGATCCGCTCGCCGTCCGGCTTGGCGTCGGGCACCTCGCGCGGGTGGCCGCCGGTCGCGATCAGCACGGCGTCCGCGGTCAGCGTCTGCTCGGTGCCGTCGGCGGCGGTCACGATCACCTGGCGGGAGCCGTCCACGGCCTGCCGGCCGGAGAGCCGGCCGCGGCCGCGCAGCACGCGGGCGCCCGCGCGGGTGACGGAGGCGGTGATGTCGTGCGACTGGGCGAGCGCGAGGCGCTTCACCCGCCGGTTGACCTTGCCGAGGTCGACGCCCACCACCCGGGCGGCCTGGTCGATGTGCGGGGTGTCGTCCGCGACGATGATGCCCAGTTCCTCGTACGAGGAGTCGAAGGTGGTCATCACCTCGGCGGTGGCGATCAGGGTCTTGGAGGGGACGCAGTCGGTCAGGACGGACGCGCCGCCGAGGCCGTCGGTGTCGACGACGGTCACCTCCGCGCCGAGTTGGGCGCCCACCAGGGCCGCCTCGTATCCGCCGGGTCCGCCGCCGATGATCACGATCCGGGTCACTGGGATCTACGCCTCGCGCTCTCGTTCTGCCGGGGGGTCCCCCCGCTGGGGTGCAGTGCGTACGCCATTGTCCCGCACGCTTCAAGTGCGTACCCCATTGTCCCGCACGTCCGGCACGGTCACGCGGCGGGGGCTCCGAAGGGGTCCGGGGGCCCTCCGGGAAGGCGGTCCGCCCCTCCGCCCCCTCCCGTACCCTCGGTCCCATGTCCCTCTACGCCGCTTTCGCCGGCAACCTGGACGCGCGGCTGATGAGCCGCCGCGCACCGCACTCCCCGCTGCGCGGGACGGGCTGGCTGAACGGCTGGCGGCTCACCTTCGGCGGTGAGCAGATGGGGTGGGAGGGAGCGCTCGCCACCATCGTGGAGGCCCCCCGCTCCCAGGTCTTCGTGGCGCTGTACGACATCGCGCCGATGGACGAGGACTCCATGGACCGCTGGGAGGGCGTGGGCCTCGACGTCTACCGTCGCATGCGGGTGCGGGCGCACACCCTGGACGGCGAGGAGCCCGCCTGGGCGTACGTCCTCAACGGCTACGAGGGCGGGCTCCCGTCGGCCCGCTACCTGGGCGAGGTCGCGGACGCGGCCGAGTCGGCGGGCGCCCCGCACGACTACGTGATGGAACTGCGCAAGCGCCCCTGCTGAGCGGCCCGCGGACCCGCCCGGCCGTGCTTTCGTCGGAAACGACAAGACAACGATCGCATGTCCGTCAGCACCGTCATCTACGCGCGTAGGGATTCTCCGGCTACGCTTCTTCGCGTATCAAAATCGTCCGGGGTCCGCCTCGGACTCCCCTCCCCGAGGCGAGAGAAGTCAGTGAACGCAACTGCCACCCCGTACGAGGCCGCCGAGGCCGCCGCCGCGCGTCTTCGCGAGCTGACCGGAGTCGAGAGCCACGACGTCGCCCTGGTCATGGGCTCGGGCTGGGCGCCCGCCGTCGACGCCCTCGGCGCCCCCGAGGCCGAGTTCCCGGTGACCGAGCTCCCCGGCTTCCCGCCGCCGGCCGTCGAGGGCCACGGCGGCACGGTCCGCTCGTACAAGATCGGCGAGAAGCGCGCCCTGGTCTTCCTGGGCCGCACCCACTTCTACGAGGGCCGGGGCGTCGCCTCCGTCGCCCACGGCGTCCGCACCGCCGTCGCCGCCGGCTGCAAGACCGTCGTCCTGACCAACGGCTGCGGCGGTCTGCGCGAGGGGATGCGCCCCGGCCAGCCGGTCCTGATCAGCGACCACATCAACCTGACGGCCGCCTCCCCGATCGTCGGCGCGAACTTCGTGGACCTCACCGACCTGTACTCGCCGCGGCTGCGCGCGCTGTGCAAGGAGGTCGACGAGACCCTCGAAGAGGGCGTCTACGTGCAGTTCCCCGGCCCGCACTACGAGACCCCGGCCGAGATCAACATGGTCCGCGTCCTGGGCGGCGACCTCGTCGGCATGTCCACCGTCCTGGAGGCCATCGCGGCCCGCGAGGCCGGCGCCGAGGTCCTGGGCATCTCCCTCGTCACCAACCTGGCGGCGGGCCTCTCGGGCGAGCCCCTGAACCACGAGGAGGTCCTCCAGGCGGGCCGCGACTCGGCGGCGCGGATGGGCGAGCTGCTGACGCGGGTCCTGGACCGGATCTAGCCGGATCCGACGGGCGGCGCACCGCTGCGCGGGGCTTGTTCCCCACCCCGCCCCTTCCCGAAACCGGGGGCAAGCCCCCGGACCCCCGTACGGCCTTCGGCCGTGTCCTCAAACGCCGGACGGGCTGAACTTCGGCCTCGCCGGCGTTTGAGGCGCGGGGTCCGGGGCGGAGCCCCGGTTACGGGAAGGGGCGGGGTGGGGAAAGGCTCCGCGCAGCGGCACACACCCCCGCCCACCCACCGGCACCCACCACCCCCGCCCCCGCAAAAGCCCCCGTCCCCTCCGAAAGGCACACCGTGACGCAGGACGACGACCTCCTCACCCGGGCCCAGGCATGGCTCGACGAGGACCCCGACCAGGAGACCCGCGAGGAGCTCGCGCGGCTCATCGAGGACGGCCGGGCCGGTACGACGGACGAGCTCGCCGTCCGCTTCGCCGGCACGCTCCAGTTCGGCACGGCCGGACTCCGGGGCGAGCTGGGCGCCGGGCCCATGCGGATGAACCGCTCGGTGGTCATCCGCGCCGCCGCCGGCCTCGCCGCGTACCTGAAGGGCAAGGGCCAGGAGGGCGGCCTGGTCGTCATCGGCTACGACGCCCGCCACAAGTCCGCCGACTTCGCCCGCGACACCGCCGCCGTGATGACCGGCGCCGGGCTGCGCGCCGCGCTGCTCCCCCGCCCGCTGCCGACGCCCGTCCTCGCGTACGCCATAAGGCACCTGGGGGCCGTCGCCGGCGTCGAGGTGACCGCGAGCCACAACCCGCCGCGCGACAACGGCTACAAGGTCTACCTGGGCGACGGCTCGCAGATCGTGCCGCCCGCCGACGCGGAGATCGCCGCCGAGATCGCGGCCGTCCGCTCGCTGCACGACGTGCCGCGCCCGGAGGACGGCTGGGAGACCCTCGGCGACGAGGTGCTCGACGCCTACCTGGAGCGTACGGACGCGGTCCTGACCCCCGGCTCGCCCCGTACCGCGCGGACCGTCTACACGGCCATGCACGGCGTCGGCAAGGACGTCCTGACGGCCGCGTTCGCCCGCGCCGGCTTCCCGCCGCCCGCCCTGGTGGCCGAGCAGGCCGACCCGGACCCGGACTTCCCGACGGTCGCCTTCCCGAACCCGGAGGAGCCGGGCGCGATGGACCTCGCCTTCGAGGCGGCCCGCGCGGTGGCCCCGGACCTGGTGATCGCCAACGACCCGGACGCCGACCGCTGCGCGGTGGCCGTGCCGGACGCGGACGCCGAGGGCGGCTGGCGGATGCTGCGGGGCGACGAGGTGGGCGCGCTGCTCGCCGCGCACCTGGTGCGCCGGGGCGTCACCGGCGTGTTCGCCGAGTCGATCGTCTCGTCCTCGCTGCTCGGCCGGATCGCGGAGGGCGCGGGCCTCGGGTACGAGGAGACGCTGACCGGCTTCAAGTGGATCGCCCGCGTCGAGGGCCTGCGGTACGGCTACGAGGAGGCGCTCGGCTACTGCGTCGACCCGGAGGGCGTCCGCGACAAGGACGGCGTCACGGCCGCGCTGCTCGTCACCGAGCTGGCCTCGGTGCTCAAGGAGGAGGGCCGGACCCTGACCGACCTCCTGGACGACCTGGCCGTGGAGCACGGGCTGCACGCCACGGACCAGCTGTCGGTGCGGGTCGAGGACCTGGGGATCATCGCGAACGCGATGGCCGCGCTGCGCGAGCGCCCGCCGGTCGCCCTCGCCGGTCTGACGGTCGTCTCGGCCGAGGACCTGACGAAGGGCACGGAGGCGCTGCCGCCCACGGACGGCCTGCGCTACCACCTGGAGGGCGCCTACAAGGCCCGGGTGATCGTGCGCCCCAGCGGCACCGAGCCCAAGCTCAAGTGCTACCTGGAGGTCGTGGTCCCGGTGGACGGCGCGGACGCGCTCCCGGCGGCCCGCGCCACGGCCGCCGAGCTGCTCGCCGCGGTCAAGCGCGACCTGTCGGAGGCAGCGGGGCTGTAAGCCACCGCCACACGCGTGGGGGCCGGTACGGAAGGGGATTTCCGTACCGGCCCCCACGCGTGTCCGGGAGGGCGGCCGCTCAGCCCGTCGCGCCCAGGATCACCAGGAGCAGCAGTCCGGCGACGGCGGGCGCGATGATCTCGTACGCCCAGCGGACCTGCGGCTCGCCCTGCGCCTCCGGGCTCCCGGCGTGCCGCTCGGCGAGCTCGCGCAGGTCGGCGACGGTCTGATCGGTGGGCGCGGTGCGCGAGGCGCTCTGCCGCACGTCGGCGCTGACGGAGGTGCGGCCGTGGGGGTCGTCCTGGGAGGCGCGGGCGGCCCGGCGGGCGGCCTTCTTGCGCTGGCGCAGCGAGACGGGGACGGCCCAGAGCTGATACTTCTCGCCCTCCTGGGTGAAGACCTCGCTGGAGTACCCGGCGCGGACGTCGGCGACGGAGGCCCAGGGCAGCACGATCGACCGGAACGGGTTGCGGACGCGGAGCCGGCGGTCGTTGGCGTACACGGCGGGCCGGATCGTGAAGGCGACGATCAGCGGCGCGGCCAGGACGAGGCCCGCGAGCGCGAGCCAGGGGGTCCGGCCCTCGCCGCGGAGCATCGCGTCACCGGCGAACACGGCCGCGAGCGCGAGCAGGAACACCCCGCTCGCGATCCCGAGGGGCGACCGGAAGACCCGGTCGGCGTAGGACTGCTCAGGGGTCGACCCGGGGCTCGGCTCGTGGCGCGGCTCGGGGGTCGGCTCGGGGGTCGTCATGCCGCCGATTCTGCCTCAGCGGGCGGGCGGGGGCTCAGGCGGCCCGCACGGCCACGAGGTCGGCGTACAGAATGATGTTGTCGGGGCGGTGGCCGCCGGTCAGCTCGCCGCCGCAGGTGATCAGGCGCAGCTCGGGCCGGGTGGTGTCGCCGTACACCTTGGCGGTTGGGAAGGAGTCCTTGTCGACCTGCTCCAGCTCCCTGACGCGGAAGACGGCGGTCTTCCCGTCGGCGCGGGTGACGGCGATCTCGTCGCCTGCCCGGGCGAGGGAGACGTCCTTGAGGACGGCCGGGCCGCGTGCGGTGTCGAAGTGCCCGATGAGGACGGCGGGGCCGGTCTCGCCGGGCGTGACGCCCTTGTCGTACCAGCCGATGCGGTCGGCGTCCGCGACGGAGGGCACCTCGACGGTGCCGTCGGCGGCGAGTCCCAGTTCCAGGACGGGTCCGGTGTCGACCCCGGTGGAGGCCGTCCGAACCCGGACGGGCAGGGAGCGCGCCGGCGGCCGGACGGGCGCGGCGTCCGGACGGGTGCGGCGCCCGGCGCGGGCGCGGCGGTCTCGGTGACCCGGGCGGGCGGTCCGGCCCGCGCCCCGGCACCGGTCCCGGAACCGGCCACCACGCCGACCGCCCGCCTGTGACCTCGGGCTCTGCCGACCCCCTCCCCTGTACAGGTCGCTACGCGCGTAGATATGCTCGACTGGTGACCATGCCCACCACTGCACCCTCCCCCTCGGCCTTCGGCGAGGGAGGTACCCCCACACTCGCATTCGCCGACGTGACCACGTCCGACCGTGCGCTGCGCCGCTTCCTCCACGGGCTGCCCGGCGTCGACGCCGTCGGCCTGGAGGCGCGCGCCGCGTCCCTCGGCACCCGCTCGATCAAGACCACGGCCAAGGCGTACGCCATCGACCTGGCCATCTCCATGATCGACCTGACGACGCTCGAAGGCGCGGACACCCCGGGCAAGGTCCGGGCGCTCGCCGCCAAGGCCGTCCACCCCGATCCGACCGACCGCACGACCCCGACGACCGCCGCCGTCTGCGTCTACCCCGACATGGTGGCCACCGCCAAGGCCGCCCTCGCGGGCTCCGGCGTCAAGGTCGCCTCGGTCGCCACCGCCTTCCCGGCCGGCCGCGCCGCGCTCCCCGTGAAGCTCGCCGACACGGCCGACGCCATCGCCGCCGGGGCCGACGAGATCGACATGGTCATCGACCGTGGCGCCTTCCTCGCCGGCCGCTACCTGGAGGTGTACGAACAGATCGCCGCGATCAAGGCGGAGTGCGGCGACCGCGCCCGCCTCAAGGTGATCTTCGAGACCGGCGAGCTGTCCACGTACGACAACATCCGCCGCGCCTCCTGGCTCGGCATGATGGCCGGCGCGGACTTCATCAAGACCTCGACCGGCAAGGTCGCGGTCAACGCCACCCCGGCGAACACCCTCCTCATGCTGGAGGCCGTGCGCGACTTCCGCGCCCAGACCGGCGTGCAGGTGGGCGTGAAGCCGGCCGGCGGCATCCGCAACACCAAGGAGGCGATCAAGTTCCTGGTGCTCGTCAACGAGACCGTGGGCGAGGACTGGCTGGACAACCACTGGTTCCGCTTCGGCGCCTCCAGCCTGCTCAACGACCTGCTGATGCAGCGCCAGAAGCTGGCGACCGGCCGCTACTCCGGCCCCGATTACGTGACGGTGGACTGATCAACATGGCATCTGCATTCGAGTACGCGCCGGCGCCCGAGTCCCGGTCCGTCGTCGACATCGCCCCCTCCTACGGCCTGTTCATCGACGGCGAGTTCGTCGACGCGGCCGAGGGCAAGGTCTTCAAGACCGTCTCCCCCTCCACCGAGGAGGTCCTGTCCGAGGTCGCCCGCGCGGGCGCCGAGGACGTCGACCGCGCGGTGAAGGCGGCCCGCAAGGCCTTCGAGAAGTGGTCCGCGCTGCCCGGTTCCGAGCGCGCCAAGTACCTCTTCCGGATCGCCCGGATCATCCAGGAGCGCAGCCGCGAGCTGGCCGTCCTGGAGACCCTGGACAACGGCAAGCCGATCAAGGAGACCCGCGACGCGGACCTCCCCCTGGTCGCCGCGCACTTCTTCTACTACGCGGGCTGGGCCGACAAGCTCGACCACGCCGGCTACGGCGCGGACCCGCGCCCGCTGGGCGTGGCCGGCCAGGTCATCCCGTGGAACTTCCCGCTGCTCATGCTGGCGTGGAAGATCGCCCCGGCGCTCGCCACCGGCAACACGGTCGTCCTGAAGCCGGCCGAGACGACCCCGCTGACCGCCCTGTTCTTCGCGGACATCTGCCGCCAGGCCGGGCTGCCGAAGGGCGTCGTCAACATCCTTCCCGGGTACGGGGACGCCGGTGCCGCGCTCGTCGAGCACCCCGACGTGAACAAGGTCGCCTTCACCGGCTCGACCGCCGTCGGCAAGGCCATCGCGCGCTCGGTCGCGGGCACGGGCAAGAAGGTCACCCTGGAGCTGGGCGGCAAGGGCGCCAACATCGTCTTCGACGACGCCCCCATCGACCAGGCCGTCGAGGGCATCGTCAACGGCATCTTCTTCAACCAGGGCCAGGTCTGCTGCGCGGGCTCCCGCCTCCTGGTCCAGGAGTCCGTCCAGGACGAGCTGCTCGACGCGCTCAAGCGCCGCCTGTCCACCCTCCGCCTCGGCGACCCGCTGGACAAGAACACCGACATCGGCGCCATCAACTCCTCGGAGCAGCTGGCCCGCATCACCGACCTGGTCGAGCGGGGCGAGGCGGAGGGCGCCGAGCGCTGGACCGCCGCCTGCGAGATCCCGTCCGCCGGCTACTGGTTCGCCCCGACGCTCTTCACGGGCGTGACGCAGGCGCACACCATCGCCCGCGACGAGATCTTCGGCCCCGTCCTGTCGGTGCTGTCCTTCCGTACGCCCGACGAGGCCGTGGCGAAGGCCAACAACAGCCAGTACGGCCTGTCGGCGGGCATCTGGACGGAGAAGGGCTCCCGCATCCTCGCGGTGGCGAACAAGCTCCGGGCCGGTGTCGTCTGGGCCAACACGTTCAACAAGTTCGACCCGACCTCGCCCTTCGGCGGCTACAAGGAGTCGGGCTTCGGCCGCGAGGGCGGCCGTCACGGTCTGGAGGCCTACCTCGATGTCTGACGGCAAGGGTTCGATCGGCGGCTCCGCCGCGGGGCGTCTGAGCGTCTTCAAGACCTACAAGCTGTACGTCGGGGGCAAGTTCCCCCGCTCCGAGAGCGGCCGGGTGTACGAGGTGACGGACTCCAAGGGCAAGTGGCTGGCGAACGCGCCCCTCTCCTCCCGCAAGGACGCCCGTGACGCGGTCGTCGCCGCCCGCAAGGCCTTCGGCGGCTGGGCGGGCGCGACCGCGTACAACCGCGGCCAGATCCTCTACCGCGTCGCCGAGATGCTGGAGGGCCGCCGGGAGCAGTTCGTCCGCGAGGTCGCGGAGGCGGAGGGCCTGTCGAAGTCCAAGGCGGCCGCGGTCGTCGAGGCCGCGATCGACCGCTGGGTCTGGTACGCGGGCTGGACCGACAAGATCGCCCAGGTCGTGGGCGGCGCCAACCCGGTCGCGGGCCCGTACTTCAACCTCTCCACCCCGGAGCCGACCGGTGTCGTCACGGTCCTGGCCCCGCAGGACTCGTCCTTCCTCGGCCTGGTCTCGGTGATCGCCCCGGTGATCGCGACGGGCAACACGGTCGTGGTGGTCGCGAGCGAGAGGGCCCCACTGCCCGCGCTCTCCCTGGGCGAGGTGCTCGCCACCTCCGACCTGCCGGGCGGCGTGGTCAACGTGCTCTCCGGCAAGGCCTCCGAGATGGGCCCGCACCTCGCGGCCCACCAGGACGTCAACGCGATCGACCTGACGGGCGCGTCCGACGACGACCTCGCCCGCGAGCTGGAGATCGCGGCCGCGGACAACCTGAAGCGCGTCCTGCGCCGCCGCACCGAGGACTTCACGGCGTCCCCGGGCACGGACCGCATGACGGCGTTCCTGGAGACGAAGACGGTCTGGCACCCGACGGGCAGCCTGGGCGCCTCCGGCTCCTCGTACTAGCCCCGGCTCCTCGTACGAGGAGACGCGCGAAGGGCCCCCGGGGATCGCCCCGGGGGCCCTTCGCCACGTCCGCGCTACGGCACCAGCCCCTGCGACAGCGGTCCGACCACCGGCAGGTCCGCCACGGCCCCGCCCTTGGTGAGGTGGTCGGTGACCAGGTTCGTGCCGACCGGCTTGAAGTCGGCGACCTGGGTGCCGAGTCCGTTGTCGAGGGGGTCGACGCCGGTGTTGGCCAGCGGGTCCAGCTGGAGCCGGGTCAGCGGGCCGAGGGCGTGGCCGACCCCGCCGAGCGCGCCCGCCCCGGCCGCCGCGGCGTCGGTCTGCGTCAGGGAGTCCACCGGCACCGGCACCGGGGCGGCGGCCTGGGCCCCGGCCCCCGCGCCGACCAACGCGGCGCCCGCCGCCGTGACGGTGAGTCCGGCCTTGAGCAGGGCGCTGCGACGGGAGGTGCGGGGGGCTGCGTGACGCGCCATGGCGTTCCTTCCAGGGGGTGTTCGGGCGGACACCGACAGTAGTGGAGGTGTGACGCCCGATACCAACGCCCTCCCTGAGGGTCCCCTGCACGGGGGAATGCCTCACACTGGTGTTCCGTGAGTTCCCAACCGATCCCGACTCGGGTCGTCCTGCTGACGGGCCCCTCCGGCTCCGGCAAGTCGTCCCTCGCCGCCGTCACCGGCCTCCCGGTCCTGCGCCTCGACGACTTCTACAAGGAGCACGACGACCCGTCGCTCCCGCTCGTCGACGGCAGCGCGGACATCGACTGGGACTCGCCGCAGTCCTGGGACGCGGACGCCGCCGTCTCCGCCGTCGTCGAGCTGTGCCGTACGGGGCGGACCGACGTCCCCGTGTACGACATCGCCACCAGCTCCCGCACGGGCCGGGAGGGGCTGGACATCGGCCGGACCCCGCTGTTCGTGGCGGAGGGGATCTTCGCGGCCGAGATCGTGGCCCGCTGCCGCGACCTCGGGGTCCTGGCCGACGCGATCTGTCTGCGCGGCCGCCCCTCGACGACGTTCCGCCGCCGGCTCGCCCGGGACCTCAGGGAAGGCCGCAAGTCGGTGCCGTTCCTGCTGCGCCGGGGCTGGCGCCTGATGCGGGCCGAGCGCGCGATCGTGGCCCGCCAGGCGGAGCTGGGCGCCCATCCCTGCGCCAAGCCGGAGGCCCTGGGCCGGCTGGCCGCCGCGGCGGCGGGCCGTCACCGCACCCCGGCCGCCCGTCCATAGGAACGCCCCTAGGAACGCCCGTAGGGACTTTCCCCGACACGCGAGAAGCGGACCGTACGAGACCCCCGGGCCCGTACGATCCGCTTCTTCTTTTCCCCCGTATCCCCGTACCCCCGTACGGTCCCCCCCGTGTTCCCCCGTCGTTCCCCCGTCGGTCTCCCGCGAGCCCCGTTTCCCCCGTGGGCTCCCGGGGTCCTTCCCCCCGACCTTCAGGCCACCAGCTCGCCGAAGGACTCCTCCTCGTCACGGCCGAAGCTCAGCACCTCGTCCTCGCGCAGTCGCCGCAGAGAGCGCCAGATGCTCGACTTCACCGTGCCGACACTGATGTCCAGGATCTCCGCGATCTCCGGATCGGTCCGGCCCTCGTAGTACCGCAGCACCAGCATCGTGCGCTGGAGCTCGGGCAGCCGGGCCAGCGCCTGCCACAGGACCGCGCGCAGCTCCGTGCCCCGCATCGCGTCCGTCTCGCCGACCGTCTCCGGCAGCTCCTCGGTGGGGTACTCGTTGAGCTTGCGCCGGCGCCAGGCGCTGATGTGCAGATTGGTCATGGTCCGGCGGAGGTATCCGCCGACCGCGGCCTTGTCGCTGATCCGGTCCCAGGCGCGGTACGTGGAGAACAGCGCGCTCTGGAGCAGGTCCTCGGCCTCGAAACGGTCACCGGTGAGGTGGTAGGCGGTGGCGTACAGGGAGGCCCGACGCTCCTGGACGTAGGCCGTGAACTCGGCCTCCGAACAGCCAGGGCGTTCCCCCGTGGCCTCCCCGTACACCGCTCCCCCGTCAGCGACGGCCACCATGTACGGCGCCTTGCGCTGACGTCCGACGCCGCGAACGCACCCCCGTCCGTTCTGCGCGCCGGACTTCTCCGTGCTCCTGACGACATCGTGGAGACGCGTGACAACTGCGCCGGAGTTCGTGCTGTGCAGTGCGTTCATCTCGCGCCCCCCGTCGGCTGGAGTGTGTTTCGGTCCGTGTGCCAAGAAGCTTGCCCCCGGCACTTCATGGCGTTGTCCGCCGACTGTCACAGGCGTGTCACAGGGCCCGTCGCGGAAGCGTGGTCCCTGGCGGTCGAACTCGGACGGCCGAATGAGACAGAATGCTGCCGTGCCTTTTCTGTTGCTGATCGAGGACGACGACGCCATCCGTACGGCCCTGGAGCTGTCCCTGTCCCGGCAGGGTCACCGGGTGGCCACCGCCGCCACGGGCGAGGACGGCCTCCAGCTGCTGCGCGAGCAGCGACCGGACCTGGTCGTGCTCGACGTCATGCTGCCCGGCATCGACGGCTTCGAGGTGTGCCGGCGGATCCGCCGGACCGATCAGCTGCCGATCATCCTGCTGACCGCGCGCAGCGACGACATCGACGTGGTCGTGGGCCTGGAGTCCGGGGCCGACGACTACGTCGTCAAGCCCGTGCAGGGCCGGGTCCTGGACGCCCGCATCCGGGCCGTACTGCGGCGCGGGGAGCGGGAGTCGACGGACTCGGCGACGTACGGCTCGCTGGTCATCGACCGGTCCGCGATGACGGTCACCAAGAACGGCGAGGACCTCCAGCTGACCCCGACCGAGCTGCGGCTGCTCCTGGAGCTGAGCCGGCGGCCGGGACAGGCGCTCTCCCGGCAGCAGTTGCTGCGGCTGGTGTGGGAGCACGACTACCTGGGCGACTCGCGGCTCGTCGACGCCTGTGTGCAGCGGCTGCGCGCCAAGGTGGAGGACGTGCCGTCCTCGCCGACCCTGATCCGTACCGTGCGCGGCGTCGGCTACCGGCTGGACGTCCCTGCGTGAGCCGGGGGATCCTCGCGCGGCTGCGCCTGTCCAGCCTGCGCCTCCGGCTCGTCGTCGTCTTCGCCCTGGTCGCGCTCACCGCGGCCGTCGCCGCCTCCGGCATCGCGTACTGGCTCAACCGCGAGGCGGTGCTGACCCGCACCCAGGACGGGGCGCTCAACGACTTCCGGCAGGAGATGCAGAACCGGGTGGCGACGCTGCCGCTGCGGCCCGGTCAGGACGACCTGCGGCGGACCGCCGAGCAGATGGCGAGCGGCAGCGCGGGCTACCAGGTGCTGCTGCTCGGCGAGCGGGACGAGGGCAAGCCGATCGTGGGCGCCTCGGACCCGGACGACTTCACCCTGGCCGACGTGCCGCGTGCGCTGCGGGACGCCGTGGACACCCGGCGGCCGGTGACGGACGCCAACCCGTATCCGTACCACCTGTTCTGGCAGCGGACGGAGCGGGGCGGGACGCCGTACCTGGTGGGCGGGACGCGGATCGACGGCGGCGGCCCGGCCGGTTACATGTTCAAGTCGCTGGCGGCGGAGAAGGCCGATCTGAACTCGCTGGCCTGGTCGCTCGGGATCGCGACCGCGCTCGCGGTGGCCGGTTCGGTGCTGCTCGCGCAGGTCGCGGCGACGACCGTGCTGCGTCCGGTGCACCGGCTCGGGGAGGCGGCCCGGCAGCTCGGCGAGGGCAAGCTCGACACCCGGCTGCGGGTGACCGGCGCGGACGAACTGGCGGATCTCACCCGGACGTTCAACGGGGCGGCGGAGTCGTTGCAGAAGAAGGTCGCGGACATGAGCGCCCGGGAGGAGTCCTCGCGGCGCTTCGTGGCCGACATGTCGCACGAGCTGCGGACCCCGCTGACCGCCCTGACGGCCGTCACGGAGGTCCTGGAGGACGAGCAGGACTCCCTGGACCCGATGATCGCCCCGGCGGTGGCGCTCGTGGTGAGCGAGACCCGGCGGCTGAACGACCTGGTGGAGAACCTGATGGAGGTGACCCGCTTCGACGCCGGCACCGCCCGGCTGGTCCTCGACGAGGTGGACATCGCCGACCAGATCACGGCGTGCGTGGACGCGCGCGCGTGGCTGGACGCGGTGGACCTGGACGCCGAGCGCGGGATCGTGGCGCCGCTCGATCCGCGCCGGCTCGACGTGATCCTGGCGAACCTGATCGGGAACGCGCTCAAGCACGGCGGTTCGCCGGTGCGGGTGTCGGTGCGGACGGAGGACGGGGAGCTGGTCATCGCGGTCCGCGACCACGGTCCCGGCATCCCCGAGGAGGTGCTGCCGCACGTCTTCGACCGCTTCTACAAGGCCAGCGCGTCCCGGCCCCGGTCCGAGGGCAGCGGTCTCGGTCTGTCGATCGCCATGGAGAACGCCCTGATCCACGGCGGTTCGATCACGGCGTCGAACTCGGTGGGCGAGGACGGGGAGGTGGACGGCGCGGTGTTCGTGCTGCGGCTGCCCCTGGACGCCTCCGGCATCACGAGCGAGGTCAAGACCCGCAGCGGCCGGGGCGAGGGGGAGGAAGCGTGAGGCGCGGCACCTTCGGGCGCACGGCCGGAGCGGTCGTGCTGGCCGCCCTGGTCACCGGCTGCGGGATCAGGACGACGTCGGTTCCGGTGGACGCGGGCGCGGCCCCGTCCCGGGTGCCGTGCAGCACGGCCGAGGAGGGGACGCCGGGGACCGCGGCCCGGGGCGTGCCGGTCCGGGTGTTCCTGGTCTGCGGCTCGCAGCTGGAGACGGTGGAGCGCCGGTCGCCGCTGCCGGAGGGGAAGGCGGACGCCGATCCGGTGCGGACGGCCCGGCTGCTGCTGACGCAGCTGCTCGCCGCGCCCTCGGAGAGCGAGCGGCGGGCCGGGTTCACGACCGCGGTGCGCGGTCCGCTGACGGTGGGCGGCGGGCAGCGGAACGATCCGGCGGGCACGCTGCGGCTGAGCCGACAGCCGGAGGACCTGGCGCCGGTCGCGCTGTCGCAGCTGGTCTGCTCCTTCGCGGAGAGCTCGGCGGGCACCAGCGACCGCACGGTGCTGCTCGGCGGCCCGGGGGCGTACGCGCCGAAGCGCTACCGCTGTACGACGGAGCTGCGCGAGCGCCCGGAGTCCGCCCCGCCGACGGCCCCGCCGCCGACCGCGACGGCCTCGGCCCCGGGGCCGGTCCCGGAGTCGCCCCCGGCGGCCCCGACCGGCTGAGTCGCCGCCCGGCGGAACCGATTCCGCTCCCGGTGACGTCTTGGGGGGCGTGCAGCGTCAAGGTTCGGGCGGCAGTGCCGCCGTGGTCGTCCGCGCGACGGGGTTCGTCCTCCTCGTCGCGCATCTGCTGCTCGTCGCCTGGGTCAGCCTGCGTCCACGGGACGTGGCCTGGGTGACCGCGCCGAACACGATCCCCCTGGACGGCCTCCGGGCCGATCTCGCGCTGGGCTCTGCCGAGGCGGCCCGGCTGATCGGCGAGGGCCTGCTGCTGCTCGCCCCGCTCGGGGTGCTGCTCCCGATGGCCGACGGGCGGCTCGACGTCCCCGGCTGGGCCTCCCTGGTCCGCACGGCCGCCGCCGGGGCCCTGGTGTCGCTCGCGGTGGAGTTGCTGCAGACCGCGGTGCCGGGGCAGGTGGTGGACGTGGACTCGGTGCTCCTGAACACGGCGGGCGTGGTCCTCGCGCACCTCCTGCTCGTTCCGGCCGGGCGGACCTGGCTGCGCCGCAGGTCGGACGCGGGCCGCCCGGGGTCCTCCGGAGGGACCGGTCGCGGCCGGGGTTCCGCCCTGCTGCGGAACGAGGGTTCTCAGGGTGCGACCCCGACGATTTCCAGGGTCCCGATCGCCCGGTAGACCGACGCTTCGTCCCCCTCTCCGGCGGCAGTATGGAGTCATCGGGAGCCCGACGGAGCGGCTCCCGGACCGACTCCGAAGGAGCCCACCATGGCCGCACTCATCCGCCCCCGTGACGGACGCGTGATCGGCGGGGTGTGCGCGGCGCTCGCCCGGCGCTTCGGCACCTCCGCGACGACGATGCGCGTGATCTTCCTGGTGTCCTGTCTGCTGCCGGGCCCGCAGTTCCTGCTGTACCTGGCGCTGTGGCTGCTGCTGCCGTCGGAGCGGAAGGCGGCGCGCGAGGCCTGGTAGAGGACGCCGGCACGCGCCGAAGGGGCGCGCCCCCGGGAAGGTTCCGGGGGTGCGCCCCTTCGGCGTGCGTACGGAGTCGTACGGGGCGGGTCAGCCGAGCGGCAGGCCGTTCAGGGGGAGGCCGTTCAGCGGCAGGCCGCCGAGGAGGCCGCCGAGCGGGGTGGCGCCGAGGCCGCCGGTGGCGGCGTCGAGCGGGAGGTTCTGGGTGGCCTGGCCGGCGGCGGCCGGGAGGGTCTTCACGCCCTGGTCCAGGCCCTGGCCGAGGGCGCCCTGCCCGGCTCCGAGGGACTCGGCGGCACCGTCGGGGAGCTCGGTGAGGCCGTCGCCCAGCGGCAGGGTCTGGGTCACCAGGCCGAGCGCGTCGGGGGCGGCGGGCGCGACCGGGGCGGCGGAGGCCGTGCCGGCGGCGGCAGCGGCGAAAGCGGCACCGAGGGCGACGACACCGAGCTTCTTGGCGGACTGCTTCATCTGAGAATCTTCCTTGGGGAATCCGGGGGCTTCGGGAAAGCCGTGCGGGGAAATCCGGGGAATGGGGAATGCAGAGCGGCTCTGCAACCTAACCAGCGCCGGACCCCTCCGCAAACACCGGAAAGCGGCCGGGTGTCGCGCCTCCCCGGCCGCCTCCGTCCCTGTCCGAGGGCTTCGTTCAGTCCTCCGTACCGGAAGATCCGCTGGTCGCGGCGGTCTGCTGGAACAGCCATTCGGACCGGAGCTCGGCGTAGCCGGGCTTGATGACCTCATTGATCATGGCGAGTCGTTCATCGAAAGGAATGAACGCCGACTTCATCGCATTGACAGAAAACCATTGCATGTCGTCGAGCGTGTAATCGAATGCCTCGGTCAGGAGCTCGAATTCCCGGCTCATGCTCGTGCCGCTCATGAGGCGGTTGTCGGTGTTGACCGTGGCGCGGAAGTGCAGGGTGCGGAGCAGGCCGATGGGGTGCTCGCCGATCGAGGCGGCGGCGCCGGTCTGGAGGTTGGAGGAGGGGCACATCTCCAGCGGGATCCGCTTGTCGCGGACGTAGGCGGCGAGGCGGCCGAGGCGCACCGAACCGTCGTCGGCGACCTCGATGTCGTCGATGATCCGGACGCCGTGGCCGAGGCGGTCGGCGCCGCACCACTGGAGCGCCTGCCAGATGGAGGGCAGCCCGAAGGCCTCGCCCGCGTGGATCGTGAAGTGGTTGTTCTCCCGCTTGAGGTACTCGAAGGCGTCGAGGTGGCGGGTGGGCGGGTAGCCGGCCTCGGCGCCCGCGATGTCGAAGCCGACGACGCCGGAGTCGCGGTAGGCGTTGGCGAGTTCGGCGATCTCCAGGGAGCGGGCCGCGTGCCGCATGGCGGTGAGCAGGGCGCCGACCCGGATGCGGTGGCCGTTCGCCCTGGCCTGCCGCTCGCCCTCGCGGAAGCCCGCGTTGACGGCCTCCACGACCTCTTCGAGGGTGAGGCCGCCCTCCAGGTGCTGCTCGGGGGCGTAGCGGACCTCGGCGTACACGACGCCGTCCTCGGCGAGGTCGACGGCGCACTCGGCGGCGACGCGGAAGAGGGCCTCCCGGGTCTGCATGACGGCGCAGGTGTGCGCGAAGGTCTCCAGGTACCGCTCCAGGGACCCGGAGTCGGCGGCCTCCCGGAACCAGGCGCCGAGCTTATCGGGTTCGGTCTCGGGGAGGTTCTCGTAGCCCTGCTCGCGGGCGAGTTCGACGATCGTGCCGGGGCGCAGCCCGCCGTCGAGGTGGTCGTGGAGCAGCACCTTCGGGGCGCGGCGGATCTGGTCCGTGGTGGGGACGCTGTGGGTCTGGCTCGTCATTGCCGCACTCTAGCCCCTACGCGCGTAGAGCGCCCCTCGTGGCGCTCGCCTTCCCGTTCCGTTCGCCGCGATGCCCCGGGGCGTCGAACGGGCTTGCCGGGCACGTCCGTTCGAAGCGCGGGCGGCGATACGTAACAGTGACCGCGCGTACGGCTGGCGTACACCTCGGCTTCTGAGACTGTTCTGCCATGGCGCACTTCGCACTCGTGGGGCCGCCCGACGCACGGAGACCCCGGCTCGGACGGCCCGTCGCAGGTTCCGGCACGTCGACGGTGGGCGGCGTGGTGCTGCTCCTGCCGGACGGCGAGCCGTCGTCGCGGCGCCGGGCCTCCGCGCGGGCCCACGCGGCGATGCTGCCGCTCGGGCGCGCCCTGGTGCGGGCGGGGCGGTCCGAGGGGCTGGTCGCGCACGTGGTGCGCTACCGGACGCGCGGCTGGAACGGGACGGACGCCGGTCTCGCGGCGGACGCCGCCTGGGCGGTCGCGGAGGCCGTACGGCGCTACGGCGACGTCCCGGTCTGCCTGGCCGGGCACGGGCTCGGCGGGCGGGCCGCGCTGCGGGCGGCCGGGGAGGAGGCGGTCGGCGCGGTCCTGGCGCTCGCCCCCTGGCTGCCGGAGGACGACGTGGCGGCGGAGCCGGAGCCGGTGCGGCAGCTGGCGGGGCGCCGGGTGCTGCTCGTGCACGGCACGAACGACGCGCGCACGGACCCGGAGCTGTCGTTCCGCTTCGCCCAGCGGGCCAAGAAGGCGAACCGGGACACCTGCCGCTTCGAGGTGCACTCGGACGGCCACGCGCTGCGCCAGTACGCGGACGAGGTCCGGGCCCTGGCCGCCGACTTCGTCCTCGGCGCCCTCTTCGCCCGGCCGGTGGCCCGCCCGCTGACCGACGCCTTCGCCGCGCCCCCGCCGCTCGGGCTGCGGATGCCGCTCGCGGCGGGGTTCGGGGGCGCCCGCCGGAAGTAGGCCCGTGCGGTACGGGCTCACGCCGGCGGCGAGGGCTCCTTCGGGAGCAGGTGGCCGCGCCTGCTCAGGAGGAACTTCTTGAAGGCGGCCACCGGGGCCGTGTCCGGGTGGCCGTCGAGCCAGGCGACCCCGATCTCGCGGACCGCGCGCGGGGCGGTGACGGTCAGCTCCACGACCCCGGGCCGGGGCACGGCCGGCGGGGGCAGCAGGGCGACGCCGAGACCGGCGGCGACCAGGCCGCGCAGGGTCTCGGCCTCCTCGCCCTCGAAGGCGACCCGGGGCCTGAACCCGGCCTCCGCGCACAGGTCGTCGGTGATGCGGCGCAGCCCGTAGCCCGGCTCCAGGGTCACGAAGGTCTCGTCGGCGGCCTCCGCGAGCCGCACCCGCTTGCGGCCCGCGAGCCGGTGGTCGTCCGGGACGACCAGCCGCAGCCGCTGCTCGTCCAGGCGCCGGGCCACCAGGTCGGGGGCGTCCGGCACCGGCGAGGTCAGACAGAGGTCGAGGTCGCCGGCCCGCAGCCGCTCGATCATGGCCTCGCCGTAGTTCTGGACGAGGGTGAAGCGGACCCGGGGGTGGTCGACCCGGAAGGCGCGGAGGAGCCCGGGGACGGTCTCGGAGCCCATGGTGTGCAGGAACCCGAAGGCGACCCGCCCGGCGGCCGGGTCGGCGTCGGCCCGTACGGTGTCGGCGGCCCGCTCCACCTCGGCGAGGGCCCGCTCGGCGGCGGTGAGGAAGCGGCGGCCCGCCGGGGTGAGGGAGACCGTGCGGCCCCGGCGGGCGAAGAGGGCCACGCCGAGGTCCTGTTCGAGCCGGACCATCGCCCGCGAGAGCGTCGACTGCGGGACGCCCATCTCGGCCGCCGCCCTGGTCACGTGCTCGTGCCGGGCGACGGCCGCGAAGTACGCGAGCCGGGGCGCGAGCAGCGGTCCCATGTCTTCTTCGTTACTACTCGGTGACAGCCGGGGCTGTGACCTGTACTCATGCGCCATGGGAACGATTACAGCAGTTCCGTGCATTGGACGCATGAAACCTGTCGTCCTACGTTCGTGACATGCCTTCCGCCAGTACCAAGGCGGCCGCCACCCTCGCGTCCGCCGACACCCGTCTCGCCCCCGGTGCCCCCGGCTACCGCCGCATGAGCCTCGCGCTCTTCGCCGCCGGACTCGCCGCCTTCACCCTCCTCTACTCCACGCAGGCCCTCCTCCCGGCGATCTCCGCCGGGTTCGGCGCCACCGCGTCGGCCGCCTCGTGGACGGTCTCCGCCGCGACCGGCGCCCTCGCCCTGTGCGTCCTGCCGCTCAGCGCCCTCTCGGAGCGCTTCGGCCGGCGCACGCTGATGACCGTCTCCCTCGCCGTCGCCGTCGCCCTGGCGCTCCTGGTGCCGCTCGCGCCGAACCTGGAGTCCCTGGTCGTGCTGCGCGCCCTCCAGGGCGCGGCGCTCGCCGGGCTCCCGGCCTCCGCGATGGCGTACCTGGCCGAGGAGGTGCGGCCCAAGGCGCTGATCGGCGCGATCGGCCTCTTCGTGGCGGGCAACTCCATCGGCGGGATGAGCGGCCGGATCGTGTCCGGCTGGATCGCCCAGCTGTGGGGCTGGCGGGCGGGTCTGGCCGCCGTCGGCCTGCTCTCCCTGGCGTGCGCGCTCGCCTTCCGGGCGCTGCTCCCGAAGGCTCGCCACTTCACGCCCGGCACGCTGAACCCGAAGGCGCTCGCCCGGACCGTCCGCACGCACCTCGCCGACCCGCTGCTCATGCGGCTCTACGCGATCGGCGCCCTGTTCATGACGGTCTTCGGCGCGGTGTACACGGTGATCGGCTACCGCCTGGTGGAGGCCCCGTTCTCGCTGCCGCAGGGCGTGATCGGCTCGATCTTCCTGGTGTACCTGGTCGGTACGGTCTCCTCGGCGGCGGCCGGGAAGCTGGTCGGGCGGCTCGGCCGGCGCGGGGCGCTCTACCTGGCGGTCTCCACCACGGCCGCGGGCCTGCTGCTCTCGCTCTCCGACGCGCTCCCGGCGGTCCTGGCGGGCCTCGTCCTCATCACGGCCGGCTTCTTCGCGGGCCACGCGGTCGCGTCCTCCTCGGTGAGCCGCACGGCGAAGACGGGCCGGGCGCAGGCCTCGGCGCTGTACCAGTCGGCGTACTACCTGGGCTCCAGCGCGGGCGGCACGCTCGGCGCGGTCGCCTTCCACGCGGGCGGCTGGGCGGGCACGGTCCTGATCGGCCTGGTCGCGGTCCTCGGCGTCGTCTCGATCACCCTGTACGGCACGCACAGCGCGCGCGTGGAGGCCCGGCGGATCCGTCCGGCGACCGCCTGACGGGCCGTGCTCCCGGCCCCATACTTCCCGGGACGGCCCGCAACCGCCAGACTCCCCCGTACGTCTTCAGGGACAGGACTCCAGGGGGTGCAGAGGATCATGAGGGAAGTCATACGCCGGACGGGCCGGAAGGCGGCCGTCACGGCCGGTCTGACGGCATTGGTGGTGCCGCTGACGGTCGCGCTCGGGGCGGGGACGGCGGAGGCCGCCTCCTGCAACGTGACCACCGGCCCGTACCAGAAGCAGGTGGAGAAGTTCCTGGGACTGAAGGTCGACGGGCGCCAGTCGTCCGCCGACTGCAAGTCCATCCAGGCCTTCCAGAAGAAGCACGGGATCACGCCGACAGCCGGGTACGCGGGGGAGATCACCTGGCGCACCATGAACACGATGCTCCAGCAGCGGGCGGCCGGGAAGAACCCGAACAAGGACCGCAAGTGTCCGACCAACAAGGGCCGGATCGCCTGTGTGGACCTGACCCGGCAGCTGAGCTGGATCCAGGACGGCGCCACGCTGAAGTACGGTCCGGTGCCGGTGCGCACGGGCAAGGACGGGACGGAGACCCGTACCGGCCTCAAGAAGGTCTACTGGCGGAGCATCAACCACTGGTCGACGCTCTACAACGTCTCCATGCCGTACTCGCAGTTCTTCGACGGCGGCCAGGCCTTCCACTCGACCACCAAGTCCATGTGGAACCCGCCGGGCTCGGGCGGCTGCGTGAACATGACGTCCGCCGACGCGAAGGCGTACTGGAACCTGCTGCGGAACGGGGACGACGTCTACGTCTACGGGCGCAAGCCGGGAACGTGACCCCGGCTGTCAGTGGGCTGCGGTAGCTTCGCTCTCATCGGCACCGAACGGGTGCCGATGAGGGTGAGCGGGGTGTGGACCGATGAGCGACACCGTGGTCGCGACGACCGAGGAACTCGACAAGTACCGCCGTGAGCTGACCGGTTACTGCTACCGGATGCTCGGCTCCTCCTTCGAGGCGGAGGACGCGGTGCAGGACACCATGGTGCGGGCCTGGAAGGCGCTCGACTCCTTCGAGGGCCGCTCCTCGCTGCGGTCCTGGCTGTACCGGATCGCGACCAACGTCTGCCTCGACGCGCTGAACGCGGGGAACCGGCGGGCGCGGCCGATGGACCTGACCTCCCCGACGCCGGTGGAGCGGGCGCAGCTGGTGAAGCAGCCCGAGATCACCTGGCTGGAGCCGGTGCCGGACGGGCGGGTGCTGCCCTCGGTGGCGGACCCGGCGGAGGCGGCCGTCTCCCGGGAGACCGTGCGGCTCGCGTTCGTGGCCGCGCTCCAGCACCTGCCGCCCAAGCAGCGGGCGGTCCTCATCCTGCGCGAGGTGCTCGCGTGGCGGGCGAGCGAGGTCGCGGAGCTGCTCGACACCTCGGTGGCCTCGGTGAACAGCGCTCTGCAGCGGGCCCGCGCGACCCTGGCCGAGCAGGCGCCGGCCGCCTCCGACCCGGCGGACCCGCTGGACGAGGAGCAGAAGGCGCTCCTGGAGCGGTACGTGGCGGCCTTCGAGGGCTACGACATGAAGGCGCTGACCGCGCTCCTCCACGAGGACGCGACGATGTCCATGCCGCCGTACGACCTGTGGCTCCAAGGGCACGAGAACATCGTGGGCTGGATGCTGGGCGTGGGCGAGGTCTGCGCGGGCTCCAGGCTGGTGCCGACCGTGGCGAACGGCTCGCCGGCGTTCGCCCAGTACCACCCGGACCCGGCGGGCGGCTTCGGCCCGTGGGCGCTGATCGTCCTGGAGCTGCGGGAGGGCAAGGTGGCGGGGATGGACTTCTTCCTGGACACCGACCGCTGGTTCCCGCTCTTCGACCTGCCGTCACGGCTGGAGGCCTAGGGTCTCGTCGAGTCCGGTCAGCCGGAGCAGGGCCCGCAGCTCGGGGCCCGCTCCGTGAACGCGGAGGCGGTGGCCGTGCCGGGTCGCCGCCAGCTTCAGGCGGGCGAGGGCGTCGACGGCGGCGAGACCGGCGGGCGCGAGCGCGCCGGCCTCGCAGACGACCTCGGCCGGCGGGGCGGCGGCGAGCTCCGCGCAGAGGCGGTCGACCTCCTCCCGCCCGGGCCGGGCGGTCAGGGTCACGACGAGGGACCGGCTGGTGCCCGGCCGACTGGTGTCCACGTCCGATGAGACCGGAGCGGGGGCGGGAACTCATCGGAGGACCCGCTGACTAGGCTCCCGATCATGACTCTCGAACCTGTCGAACTGGTGATCTTCGACTGCGACGGCGTGCTGGTGGACAGCGAGCGGATCTACTGCCGGGTGGACCGGGAGGTGTTCGCCGGGCTCGGGGCGGAGTTCACCGAGGCGGAGATCGTCGAGCGGTTCGTGGGCTCCTCCCACGAGGTCCTGACCGCGATCCTGGAGGAGCGCATCGGGCGCCCCCTGGAGCTCGGCTGGCACGAGCCCTTCCGGCAGCGGTACGAGGACGCGCTCGACGCCGAGCTGACCGCCGTCGAGGGCGTCACCGACGTCCTGGAAGCGCTGTCCGTCCCGTACTGCCTCGCCTCCAACGGCAGCCACCCCACGATCCGGCGGAACCTCGGCCGCACCGGGCTCCTGGAGCGCTTCGAGGACCGGATCTTCAGCGCCCGTGACGTCGCCCGGGGCAAGCCCGCCCCGGACCTCTTCCTGCACGCCGCCGCCACGATGGGCGTCCCGCCCGGTCGCTGCGCCGTCGTCGAGGACAGCCCGTACGGCGTCGAGGCGGCCCGCGCCGCCGGAATGCGCGCCTTCGGCTACTGCGGCGGCCTGACCCGCGCGGACCGCCTCGCGGGCCCGGGCACGGTGGTCTTCGAGGACATGCGGACGCTGCCGGGGCTGCTGGCGGGGACGGGGCTCTAGCCGGTGGGGAAGGTGCCGGTGTCGATCGTCAGGTCGAAGGGGGCGGGGAGGTGGAGTTCCCTGCCGAACTCGACCGCGTCGAGGACCCGGTACAGACCGTTCTTCGGCTCGCCGTAGAGGGTGGCGGTGGGGCGGCCGGAGTGCCAGCGGTCGATGAGCAGGTAGAGGGGGACGGCGGCGGTGGCGTAGGCCTGGAGCTTCACGATGCGGTCGTGGTTCGCGTTGCTCTGCGAGGTGATCTCGACGACGAGTTCGGCGTCGGAGGCGGGAAAGAAGAAGCCCGGCCCGTGCAGGGCCGCCTCGGGGGCGACCAGCAGGTCGGGGACGTACATCCCCAGCAGGGACGGGACGGCGACGGCCTGTGTCTGGTAGACGCCCCGGTCTTCCGGCATGACCTCGTACAAGGAGCGCTGCACCTCGTCGGCGATCAGGTGGTGCCGGGTGTCGACGGGGGGTGCCACGGTGACGTGTCCCGCGACGATCTCCACTTTGCAGTTCCTGGGAGCGTCGACGACCTCCCAGAGGCGCACCAGACCGGGCCAGTCGTCGCCCAGGTCGATGGGCGCGTCGTAACTGTTCACCCGCTCACCTCAACACGCCGAACGGGACCGGTGGGGGTCCACCGGTCCCGTTCGCCTGAACGTGTCAGGCGCATATGCCCAAACGTCAGGCGATGCGGTCCAGGACGATCGGGGACGCCGTGAAGGGCGTGTCCGTGGGGGCGATGTCCCAGGTGTTCCGCAGGGAGTCCAGGGCGTAGTCGAACTTCTCCGGGGTGTCCGTGTGGAGGATCAGGAGGGGCTGGCCCGCCGTGACCGTGTCGCCGGGCTTGGCGTGGAGCTCGACGCCCGCGCCCGCCTGCACCGGGTCCTCCTTGCGGGCGCGGCCCGCGCCCAGGCGCCAGGCGGCGATGCCGATGTCGTAGGCGTCGAGGCGGGTCAGGACTCCGGAGGACGGGGCCGTCACGACGTGCTGCTCGCGGGCGACCGGGAGGGTCGCGTCCGGGTCGCCGCCCTGGGCCGCGATCATCCGGCGCCAGACGTCCATCGCGGAGCCGTCGGCGAGGGCCTTCGCCGGGTCGGCGTCCTTGATCCCGGCCGCGTCGAGCATCTCGCGGGCGAGCGCGATCGTCAGCTCGACGACGTCCGCCGGGCCGCCGCCCGCGAGGACCTCGACGGACTCGCGGACCTCCAGGGCGTTGCCGGCGGTGAGGCCGAGCGGGGTCGACATGTCGGTGAGGAGCGCGACCGTCTTCACGCCGCTGTCGGTGCCGAGCTGCACCATGGTGGAGGCCAGCTCGCGGGCGTCCTCGATGTTCTTCATGAAGGCGCCGGTGCCGACCTTCACGTCCAGGACCAGCGAGCCCGTGCCCTCGGCGATCTTCTTGGACATGATGGAGGAGGCGATCAGCGGGATCGCCTCGACCGTGCCGGTCACGTCGCGGAGCGCGTACAGCTTCTTGTCGGCCGGGGCCAGGCCGTCGCCCGCCGCGCAGATGACCGCGCCGGTGGTGTCGAGGACGTGCAGCATCTCCTCGTTGGAGAGCAGCGCGCGCCAGCCGGGGATGGACTCCAGCTTGTCGAGGGTGCCGCCGGTGTGGCCGAGGCCGCGGCCGGAGAGCTGCGGCACGGCCGCGCCGCAGGCGGCGACGAGCGGGGCGAGCGGGAGGGTGATCTTGTCGCCGACGCCGCCGGTGGAGTGCTTGTCGGCGGTGGGCCGGGAGAGCGAGGAGAAGTCCATGCGCTCGCCGGAGGCGATCATGGCCGCGGTCCAGCGGGCGATCTCGTCGCGGTTCATGCCGTTCAGCAGGATCGCCATGGCCAGGGCGGACATCTGCTCGTCGGCGACCGCGCCGCGGGTGTACGCGTCGATGACCCAGTCGATCTGCTCGGGGCTCAGCTCGCCCTTGTCCCGCTTCGTACGGATGACGGAGATGACGTCCATGGGGTGGTGCCTCTTTCTACGCGCATAGAGGGGGAAAGGAGGAGCGGCCCTTCCATCGTGCCGGAAGGGCCGCTCCGAAGTGCTACCGGGACAGGTGGTCCGGGCCGAAGGCCTGCGGGAGCATGTCGGCCAGGGGCAGGAGCCCGGCCGGGGTCTCCAGGACGAGCTCGGGGCCCCCGAACTCGTACAGCAGCTGCCGGCAGCGTCCGCAGGGGACCAGGGGCTCGCCCCGGCCGTCCACGCAGACGAAGTGGGTCAGCCGGCCGCCGCCGGTCGCCTGGAGCTGCGAGACGAGCCCGCACTCCGCGCACAGGCCGAGGCCGAAGGAG
Organism: Streptomyces sp. NPDC093071; assembly: GCF_044754545.1. Lineage (NCBI taxonomy): Bacteria > Bacillati > Actinomycetota > Actinomycetes > Kitasatosporales > Streptomycetaceae > Streptomyces > Streptomyces sp. NPDC093071. The sequence goes on from NZ_JBIVPH010000004.1 coordinate 218,019, forward strand.
GCGTTCTCCACGTTGCAGCCGGAGACCGTCCGCCCGTCGTCCACGAGGGCCGCCGCGCCGACCGGGAAGCCCGAGTACGGGGCGTACGCGCGGGACATCGCCTCGCGGGCCGTGACCCGCAGGGCCTCCCAGTCGGCCTCGGAGAGCTCCGCGGTCACTTGCCCTGGCCCTTCCGGTAGGGCAGTCCGTCCGCCTTCGGCATCCTCAGGCGCTGCGCCGACAGGGCGAGCACGAGGAGGGTGGTGACGTACGGGGCGGCGTCGACGAACTGGCTCGGGACCTCGTCGGTCAGCGCGTACCAGAGGAAGAACACGGCGGAGAAGGCGGCGGAGACCACCGCGACCACGTACTTCTTCTTGTACAGCTGCCAGAGGGCGGCGATCACCAGGAGCACCGCGACCAGGAGCAGCAGCGCGTGGACGTTCTCGGCGCCGCCGCGCAGCTTGAGGCTGTCGGTGAAGCCGAAGAGTCCGGCGCCGAGCGCCATGCCGCCGGGCATCCAGTTGCCGAAGATCATCGCGGCGAGACCGATGTAGCCGCGGCCGCCGGTCTGGCCCTCCTGGTAGATGCCGGTGGCGACGATCGCGAGGAAGGCGCCGCCGAGGCCGGCGAGGGCGCCGGAGACGGTGACGGCGATGTACTTGTACTTGTAGACGTTGACGCCCAGGGACTCGGCGGCGACCGGGTTCTCGCCGCAGGAGCGCAGCCGCAGGCCGAAGGCCGTGCGCCACAGGATCCACCAGGTGGCCGGGATCAGCAGGATCGCGACGACGGTGAGCAGCGACAGGTTGGTGACCAGGCCGCCGAGGATGCCGGCCAGGTCGGAGATCAGGAACCAGTGCTTGGCCTGGAGGTCCTGCAACCAGTCGGAGAGTCCTGGGATCGTGATCTTGGTGATCGCCTCGATGCGGGGGGACTGCTTGGAGGAGCCGCCCTCGGCCTCGGCGAACGTGAAGTTCGACAGGTACTGGGTGAAGCCGACCGCGAGGATGTTGATCGCCACACCGGAGACGATGTGGTTCACGTTGAACGTGACGGTGATGATCGCGTGGAGCAGACCGCCCAGCGCGCCGCCGAGGAGGCCGAAGAGGACGCCCACCCAGGGGCCCCACTGGTAGCCCGCCCAGGCGCCGAACCAGGTGCCGAGGACCATCATGCCCTCGAGGCCGATGTTGACGACGCCCGCGCGCTCGGCCCACAGACCGCCGAGACCGGCGAGGCCGATCGGGACGGCGAGCTGGAGCGCGCCGGAGACCTGGCCCACGGAGGTGAGGTCGTTGGCCCCGGAGACGGCCCGGACCAGGGAGAAGAGCACGAGGCCGGCCGCGACGATCAGCATGATCCACGGCAGGGTGAGCTTACGGCGTCCGCCGCCCTTGGGCGCGGCGCTCGGCTTGGTGGCAGCGGCGGTGCTCATGCCGAGACCTCCTTGTCGGTCTTGAGGGCGCCGCCGGCGGCGAGTTCCTCGCCGACCTTCTGCTGCTGGCGGCGGAGGCCGTAACGGCGGACGAGCTCGTAGGAGACGACCACGGCGATCACGATGATGCCCTGCATGATCTTGGTGATCTCCTTCGGGTAACCGAAGGTGTCGAGCGACGAGGACGCCTTGTCGAGGAAGGCGAAGAGGAGGGCGGCGAAGAGGATGCCGACCGGGTGGTTGCGGCCGAGCAGCGCGATGGTGATGGCGGTGAAGCCGACGCCGACCGGGAAGTCGAGGCTGTACGTGTGGGACTCGCCGAGCAGCGTCGGCATGCCGGAGAGGCCGGCGAGCGCGCCCGAGAGCAGCATCGAGGTGAGGATCATCTTCTTGGCGTCGACGCCGCTGGCCTGGGCGGCGGACTCGCTGGCGCCGGTGGCGCGCAGGTCGAAGCCGAACCGGGTGCGGTTGAGGACGAACCAGTAGACGACGCCGAGCGCGAGCGCCACGAACGTGAAGCCGTAGATGACGCCGTTGCCCTGGCCCATGTCGATGCCGGGGAACCAGCCGGACTCGGCGATCTCACCGGTGGTGAGGTTGTTCGAGCCCTCGGGCTGGACGCCGAAGTTCTTCGGCAGGATCAGCCAGGCCACCAGGGAGGTCGCGATGGCGTTGAGCATGATCGTCGAGACGACCTCGGAGACCCCGCGGGTCGTCTTGAGGATGCCGGCGATGCCGGACCAGAAGGCGCCGGTCAGCATGGCGACGAGCACGATGAGCAGGATGTGCAGCGGGCCCGGCAGCTCGACGGAGGCGCCCACGAGGGCGGAGACCATCGCGGCGAGCCGGTACTGGCCGTCGACGCCGATGTTGAAGAGGTTCATCCGGAAGCCGACCGCCACGGCGAGGGCCGCGAGGTAGTAGATCCCGGTCTGGTTGACGATCAGGACCTGGATGTCGGCGTAACCGGCGTTCTCGATCATGATCCGGATCGGCTCGATCGGGTCGAGTCCGGTCGCGAGCAGCACCAGCACGGTGAGCACGAACGAGGAGACCAGCGCGAGCACCGGTCCCGCCGCGCCCAGGATCAGCCGGTCCTTGTCGAATTTCATCATCGGGCGTCACCGTCTTCGGACTGCTCTTCGGTGCCTTCGAGGTGGCCGGAGGCCGCGCCGGTCATGGCGGAGCCCAGCTCCTCGGGCGTGATGGTGGCGGGGTCGGCGTCGGCGACCAGCTTGCCGCGGTACATGACCCGGAGGGTGTCGGAGAGGCCGATCAGCTCGTCGAGGTCGGCGGAGATCAGCAGCACCGCCAGGCCCTCGCGGCGGGCGTCCCTGATCGCGTCCCAGATCTGCGCCTGCGCGCCGACGTCCACGCCGCGGGTGGGGTGGGCGGCGATCAGGAACTTGGGGGCGTGGCTCATCTCGCGGCCGACGATCAGCTTCTGCTGGTTGCCGCCGGAGAGGGAGGCCGCGGTGACGTCGATGCCGGGGGTGCGCACGTCGTACTCGCGGACGATCCGCTCGGTGTCCTTGCGGGCGGCCTTCGGGTCGAGGATGCCGCGCTTGGAGTTGGGGGCCTCGGTGACGTGGCCGAGGATGCGGTTCTCCCAGAGGGGGGCCTCCAGGAGCAGGCCGTGGCGGTGCCGGTCCTCGGGGATGTAGCCGATGCCGCCCTCGCGGCGCTTGCGCACGGAGACCCTGGAGATGTCCTGCCCGTCGAGGGTGATCACGCCGGAGTCCGGGGTGGCCATGCCCATGAGGGCCTCGATGAGCTCGGTCTGGCCGTTGCCCTCGACGCCCGCGATGCCCAGGATCTCGCCCTTGTGGATGGTGAGGGAGACGTCGTCGAGGAGCTTGCGGCCCTCGGTGCCCTCCTCCGGGACGCTGGCGGCCCTGGACGGGTCCGGCGGGGCCGCGCTGGTGAGCGGGGCGACGGCGCCGGCCTCGGACAGGGTCAGGTTGCGGACCTGGAGCATCGGCACGTCGGTGACGGTCGACTCGCGGGTCTCCGGGGAGGGCAGCTCGCTGCCGACCATCAGCTCGGCGAGCTGCTTGGTGGTGGCGGTCTTCGGGTCGGCGGTGCCGACCGTGGTGCCCCGGCGGATGACGGTGATGTCGTCGGCGACCTTCAGGACCTCGCCCAGCTTGTGCGAGATGAAGATGACGGTCAGGCCCTCGGACTTGAGCTCGCGCAGGTTGTCGAAGAGCGCGTCGACCTCCTGCGGGACCAGGACGGCGGTGGGCTCGTCGAGGATGAGGATCCGGGCGCCGCGGTAGAGGACCTTGAGGATCTCCACGCGCTGCCGGTCGGCGACGCCGAGGTCCTCGACGAGGACGTCCGGGCGGACCCCGAGGCCGTACTGGTCGGAGATCTCGCGGATCTTCTTCCGGGCCTTGGCGCCGATGCCGTAGAGCTTCTCGCCGCCGAGGACGACGTTCTCCAGGACGGTGAGGTTGTCGGCGAGCATGAAGTGCTGGTGCACCATGCCGATGCCGCGCGCGATGGCGTCACCGGGGCTGGAGAAGGCGACCTGCTCGCCGTCGACGGCGATGGTGCCCTCGTCAGGCTTCTGCATCCCGTACAGGATCTTCATGAGGGTCGACTTGCCGGCGCCGTTCTCGCCGATGAGGGCGTGCACGGTGCCCTTGCGGACCGTGATGGCGATGTCCTTGTTGGCGACGACGCCGGGGAATCGCTTGGTGATGCCGTGCAGTTCTACGGCAGGGGGGCTGGACGCGTTGATGACGCACTCTCCTTGGCCGGAAGGAGTGGGAGCGGGAGGGCAGGGCGGGGCGAAGCTATCGTGCCAGGGAGACATCTACACGCGTAGCGCTGCCGGAAAGTGAAAATCCGTACGGGAACGGGGCCCGGCTCCGGTGGGGGTCCCACCGTCGCCGGGCCCTGAGGTCGGTGACCTGCGGTTCCTTACGGAGCGGTCTTGACCGTGATCTTGCCGTCGACGATGTTCTTCTTCGCCTCGTCCACGGCGGCGATGACGTCGGTCATCTTCTTGTACGCCGGGTTGGAGTCGGCCAGGCCGACGCCGTCCTGGGCCAGGCCGTAGCGGACCTCGCCGCTCTGCGGCTTGCCGTCCTTGACCGACTTGATCAGGTTGAAGACGGAGTCCGAGACGTCCTTGGTGACCGAGGTCAGGATGTGGTCCTTGTAGGAGGCCAGACCCGCCTGGTTGTACTGGTCGGAGTCGACGCCGATGGCCCACTTGTCCGCGGCGGCGGCGGCCTCGATCGAGCCCGAGCCGGCCAGACCGGCGGCGGCGTAGATCACGTCGGCGCCCTTGTCGAGCTGGCCCTGCGCGGCGGCCTTGCCGAGGTCGGGCTTGGAGAAGCCGTCGAAGTTCGGCGGCTGGGTCAGGTACTGGACGAGCACCTTCGCCTTGGGGTTGGTGTCCTTGACGCCCTGCTCGAAGCCCGCCTGGAACTTCTTGATCAGCGGGACCTCGACGCCGCCGATGAAGCCGACCGTGCCGGTCTTCGACGTCTTGGCGGCGGCGACGCCGGCCAGGTAGGAGCCCTGCTCCTCGTTGAAGACCAGGTTGGCGATGTTCGGGGCGGTCACCGAGGTGTCGTCGATGAGGCCGAAGGTGGTCTTCGGGTAGGCCTTGGCGACCTTGGCGATCGCCGGGGCGTAGGCGAAGCCGACACCGATGACCGGGTTGTTCCCGGCGCGGGCGAGGGCGGTGAGGCGCTGCACCTTGTCGGCGTCGCCCTCACCCTCCGACGGCTCGGCCTCCTTGCCCTTGACGCCGAGCTCGTCCTCGGCCTTCTTCAGGCCCGCGTAGGCGGCGTCGTTGAAGGACTGGTCGCCGCGGCCGCCGATGTCGTACGCGATGGCGGCCGTGATGTTCTTCGAGTCCGTGGCGGAGCTGGAACCGGTGTCCGTCGAGGACTTGCCACACGCGGTGGCGGAGAGGGCGAGCGCCGCGGAGGCGATGCCCACGGTCGTGATCCTGGTGATCCGGCGCAAGAGGAGGGTCCCTTCAAGACTGACCGAAAGCGCCTCTTCCGGCGCTGGTTTCGCGGCGATCGTAACGCGCGTAGATGTCAGTTAAAGACCCGTTCATGAGTCGTTATCGGATCGTCGCGAACCGGCCGCGCGGGGCGACCGAGGGCGTTCGGCCCGGTACCGCCGGTTATACCGGCGGGGGCGCCCGGTGCGACAGGGGGCGTACGCCTGACACGCCGGGCGCTGGGCCGGACGGGGGACGGGGTGGGCCGGACGGCTGAAGGGGGCCGTCCGGCCGGAAAACGTCGCTCGGGTATACGAACGGACCCGGGCGCGGCCGGGTTCAGGCCTCCGGGACGACGTCGGTGAGCAGCGCCGCCGCCGTGAAGAGTTCCACGGCCGTCTCGATGGAGTCCTCGTCGACGTCGAAGTCGCCGGCGTGCAGGTCGCGGACGCGGGTGTCGCCGGGCGTGCGGACGCCGAGGCGGGCCATGGCGCCGGGGACGTGCTCCAGGTACCAGGAGAAGTCCTCGCCGCCGAGGCTCTGCTCGGTGTCCTCGATCGAGTGGACCCCGCGCCGGGCGGTCATGGCGTCGCGGAGCAGCTCGGCGACGGTCGCGTCGTTGACGACCGGCGGGACGCCCCGGACGTAGGTGACGGTCGACTTGGCCCGGTGCAGGGCCGCGATCTCGTCGATCGCCGCGTGCACCAGGTCGGGCGCGTCGCGCCAGGCCGGCAGGTCGAGGCAGCGGACGGTGCCGGAGAGCTCGGCGTGCTGCGGGATGACGTTGGGGGCGTGGCCGGACTCGATGCGGCCCCAGGTGACCGAGAGGCCCGAGCGGGCGTCGACGCGGCGGGCCAGGACGGCGGGGACGTCGGTGGCGACGCGGGCGGCGGCGGTGACCAGGTCGGTGGTCAGGTGCGGCCGGGCGGTGTGGCCGCCGGGGCCGTCCAGGGTGACTTCGAGCCGGTCGCAGGCGGAGGTGATGGGACCGGCGCGCAGGCCGATCTTGCCCGCGTCGACCCTCGGGTCGCAGTGGACGGCGATGATCCGGCCGACGCCGTTCAGGACGCCGGCCTCGACGGCGTCGGCGGCGCCGCCGGGGAGGACCTCCTCGGCGGGCTGGAAGATCAGCCGCACGGCATTGGGCAGGAGGCCCTGCCGGTCGAGCTCGGCGAGGACGAGGCCCGCGCCGAGGACGGAGGTGGTGTGGACGTCGTGTCCGCAGGCGTGGGCCCGGTTGGCCACGGTGGAGCGGTAGGCGACGGTCTTGACGTCGGGGATGGGGAGCGCGTCGAGGTCGGCGCGGATCGCCAGCATGGGCCGGTCCGGGTCCGGCGTGCCGATGTCACAGAGGAGTCCGGTGCCGGCCGGAAGGACCTCCGGCGCGAGGCCGGCCGCCTCCAGGCGGGCCTTCAGCGCGGCGGTCGTACGGAACTCCTGCTTCCCGAGCTCGGGGTGCATGTGCAAGTCCCTGCGGAACATGATCAGTTCGTCGCGCAGGGTTGCGGGCAGCTTTCCGGGCAGAGTGGCGGAGCCTGGCTCACGGGACATCAACTGGTTCACCTTTTGAAGGGTAGGCCTTCAGGGTGGTCAACTGCCCGTTGATCACGAAAAGTTCAGTCCGTTAGGGGAAAGAACCTCGATTTTCCGGGCTTAAGGACCACTCCATGTGGGTATCCTCACCCGATTGCCCCGCCCTCGCGGCGGGAAACCTCATCCGAATCCCAGCCGGTCGACGGAGGGGGTCCTGCGCGCCGTGAGCCGGTCGACCTCGTGGGCCGCCGTCCCCGTCACCCCGGACAGGAAGCCCTGCGCGCGGGGCGAGGCCGTGGCCCGCAGCCACTCGGGCGCCACCTCGCAGACGGCGACCTTCACGCCCGTGCCGGCCAGGGCCAGCGGCAGGGTGTGCACGACCGTGGACGGGAAGCTGACGATCGTGCGGCCGACCGGGCCGCGCCGGGCGACCAGCTCCAGGGGCAGCTCGGGCCGGACCACCTGGAGGCCCGTCTCGACCGCGATCCGGTGCAGCTTCTCGGCGCTCTCCCTGCGGTGCGCGAAGTAGCGGGTGGCGCCGTGGGTCCGGGCGAGCTCGCCGACCACCCGGGTGTAGTGGCCGGCGTCGACCACCCCTGTCTCCACCAGGGAGGTGCCGACCAGGTCGGCACCTCCGGTGAGCAGCGGCGGGCCGAAGCGGGCGCGGGTCCAGGCGTAGGCGTTCGCCGTGACCTCGACGCCCGCCGGCGCCTCCACGGGCAGCGAGGTGAAGACCTCGACGGTACGGCCCCGGGCCGGGGCGAGCCGGCGCCGGGCCAGGGTGGTCACGGGGGCGAGGACCAGCTCGCGCGGGCCCAGGCTGCCCTTGCGGTGCCAGCGGACCAGGCGCTCGCCCCGGCCGAGCTGGGCGGCGAACTCCATGGTCGCGGTGCCGTCGTCGACCACGGTCAGGTGCCGGGGGCCGAAGAGGGTCAGGAGCAGCTGGACGTACCGGGAGAACGGGTCCCCGATGATCACCCGCTCCGCCGAGCGCAGCGGCCCGGCGAGCCGGCGCAGGGTGCGGACGAGCGCGCCCCGGCCGCCCCGGGCCTCCTGCCAGTGGACGGTGAGGCCCTCGTCGCGGGCCAACTGGGCCATCCGGCGCAGCTGGCCCCGCGACATGGGGTCGGTCGGCGAGAGGACGACGACCGTGAGGGGCGCCGGCGTGGTGTCGGACGCCGTGCCGGGCGCGGGCGCGGGTGTTCCGCCGTCCGCCGTGCCGGGGGGCCCGGACGGGGTCCGGGTGTGCGCCCATTCCAGGACGTTGAGGAGCTGGACCGGGCTCTCGACGAACGCCAGCTGCCCGGTCATGAGGCGACGGCGCCCTGGACCCGGCGGAGCTTCTTCATCGGGCCGAGCTCCGACTCGTACACCTTCTTGACCCCGTCGCCGAGGGCCGTCTCGATGGTGCGGATGTCGCGGACCAGGCGCGTCAGGCCCTGGGGCTCGACGGAGGCGGCCTGGTCGGAGCCCCACATGGCGCGGTCGAGGGTGATGTGGCGCTCGACGAAGACGGCGCCGAGGGCGACGGCGGCCAGGGTGGTCTGGAGGCCGGTCTCGTGGCCGGAGTAGCCGATCGGGACGTTCGGGTACTCCTCCCGGAGCGTCTCGATGACGCGCAGGTTCAGCTCCTCGGCCTTGGCCGGGTAGGTGGAGGTGGCGTGGCAGAGCAGGATGTTGTCGCTGCCGAGGACCTCGACGGCGTGCCGGATCTGCTTCGGCGTCGACATGCCGGTGGAGAGGATCACCGTACGGCCGGTGGCGCGCAGCTCGCGCAGCAGCTCGTCGTCGGTGAGGGAGGCGGAGGCCACCTTGTGGGCGGGGACGTCGAACTTCTCCAGGAAGGCGACGGCCTCGGTGTCCCACGGGGAGGCGAACCAGTCGATGCCGCGCTCCTTGCAGTGCGCGTCGATGGCCCGGTACTCCTCCTCGCCGAACTCCACGCGGTGGCGGTAGTCGATGTACGTCATGCGGCCCCACGGGGTGTCCCGCTCGATGTCCCACTGGTCGCGCGGGGTGCAGATCTCTGGGGTGCGCTTCTGGAACTTGACCGCGTCGCAGCCGGCCTCGGCGGCGACGTCGATCAGGGCGAGGGCGTTCTCCAGCTCGCCGTTGTGGTTGATGCCGATCTCGCCGGTGACGTAGACGGGCTGCCCGGGGCCGGCGGTCTTGGCGCCGAGGGTGCGGAGACGGGTGCTCATGGTGCTGTTCCTTAGGATTCGGGGGTCGTGCGTGCGGGGGTGTCGAGCTCGGGTCCGAGGAGCCAGGCGGCGATCTCGCGGATCGCTCCGGCGCCGCCCGGGGTGACGGTGACCGCGCGGGCGGCGGCCCGTACGGAGTCGTGGGCGCTGCTCACCGCGACGGGCCAGCCGACGAGGTGGAAGCAGGGCAGGTCGTTGACGTCGTTGCCGGCGTAGAGGACGCGCTGCGGGTCGATGCCCTCGGCCTCGCACCACTCCTTGAGGGCCCGGTCCTTGCGGTCGATGCCGTGCAGGACGGGGATGCGGAGCTTGCGGGCGCGGGCGGCGACGACGGCGTTCTGTTCGGTGGAGAGGATGAGGACGGGGAGTCCGGCGCGGCGCAGGGCGGCGATGCCGAGGCCGTCGCCGCGGTGCGCGGAGACGAACTCGCGCCCCTCGGCGTCGAGGTGGACCCGGTCGTCGGTCTGGGTGCCGTCGAAGTCCAGGACCACCGCGTCCACGTCGGCGAAGCCGGGGGTGACGGGCGCGTCCAGGAGCGGGGCGAGGGCCTTGGCGCGGGCCAGGTCGTGCGGGTCGTCGATCTCCAGGACCCGGGCGGGGTCGGTGGCGACGAGCGCGGTGCGGCCGAAGAAGCGGTGCCGGTGGGCGCGGAAGCCGGGCGCGGCCATGGCGTAGACGGCGCCGGTCTCCAGGTACTCGGGCTCCCGGTCCTGGCGGCGGGGGCGGTGCGCCTTGTCGTGGTTGACGCCCTCGGCGCCCTCGGCCGTCTCGCGCCAGAGGAAGCCGTGCGACGGCGCGGCCGTGAAGGCGGTATCGGCGGCGCCGGTCAGGACCCGGTCGGCGGTCTCCGCGATCTCGGCGGGGGTGAGGAAGGGGCTGGTGCACTGGACCAGGAGGACCACGTCCACGGCGCGGCCGTGGGTGGCCTCGAAGGCGTCCAGGGCGTGCAGGACGGCGGCCTCGCTGGTGGCGGTGTCGCCCGCGATGGCGGCGGGGCGGTGCACGGCCTCGGCGCCGGCCGTGCGGGCGGCGGCCGCGATCGCGGGGTCGTCGGTGGAGACCACGACGTGGGTGACGGACCGGGCCCCGAGGCAGGCGTGGACGGCCCGGCCGACCAGCGGGACCCCGGCCACCGGCGCGAGGTTCTTGGCGGGCACGCCCTTGGAGCCGCCCCGGGCGGGGATCACGGCGAGCACGACGGGCACGGGCCCTGCGGGGGCGGTCGCGGCGGGAGCGGTCGCGGCGGGGGCGGTTCCGGGGGTGGTCGCGGCGGACCCCGGCGTGGGCGCGGGTACGACGGCCCCGGGCTCGGGGGGCGGTGCGGTGGTCATCAGAGTTCTCCCAGGCGGCGGACGACGGGGGCGACGCGCTGGACGCCGTGGCGGTACGCGCCCCGCGCGGCCTCCCGGACGATCCGGCGCAGGCCGCTCTCGCGGGGCTCCGGCGCGGTGACGTCCAGGCGGTGGCGGGCGAGGATCCCGGGCAGGTAGCCGGGGGCCGTCTCCGCGGTGTAGTAGGGGGTGATCGGGGGCCGTTCCGGCAGCGCCAGGAGGGCGGCGACCCGGTCGCGGGCCGCGTCGAAGGCCTCCTCGTACGAGCCGTCGGAGGCGACCCCCTGGCGGGCGAGCCAGGTCTCGTCGGGCGTCGGCACGGTCCCCTCGTCGAGCCGGTCGAAGCAGGTCAGCAGGCCGGAGCCGACGAAGTGGTGGTTGCCGAGCGCCTCGCGGACCCCGAGGTCGGTGAGGACCGCGGTGGGGATCCGCCGGTGCAGGGCTTCGAGGGCGGCCGTCGAGGAGACGGTGACGAGCAGGTCGGTGCGGTCCAGGACCTCGCCCATGTGCCCGTACACCAGGCGGAAGTTGTCCGGCGGGTCGAGCTCGCGGACCAGCTTCTGGAAGGGGAACTCCTCCAGGTGCGTGGTGTGTTCGCCCGGCTTGGAGCGGAGCTTGAGGAGCACCTCGCGGCCCGGGTGGAGCCGGGCGTGCCCGATCAGCCGGCGCAGCACGTAGGCGCGTTCGGCGCGGGTGGCGGGCACGGAGGGCTGGGCGGCGAAGACCAGGGTGTCGCGGCCCGCGACGGGGGCGTACGGGGCGCCGCCGAGGAAGGGCAGCGCCGCCTCCACGACCGGCTCGGCGCCCGCGCCCACCCCCTCGTACACGGCGCGGAAGCGCTCCGCGTCGTGGCGGGAGTTGGCGAGGACGACGTCGGCGCCGTGGCGCAGCAGGAGTCCGTCGGTCAGCTTCTCGTAGACCACGCCGACGTAGCCGGTGACGATCACCGGGCGCCGGGCGAGGCCCAGGTCGGCCAGGCCCTGGAGGACGGCCCGGACGGTGCCGCCGACGAGGGCGAGGACGAGCACGTCGTACCCCTCGCCGCGCGCCTCCGCGTCCCGTACGGCGCGCAGGAACTCCGCGCCCGTCACCTCGCGCGGGGGATGCGTGGGCACCCCGGTCTCGGCGAGCTGGCGGGCGGTGGGGGTGGCGCGTCCGCGCAGGACGAAGCCGGTGGGTTCGGCGCTCGTCGCCGTGATGCGGCGCGCGGTGAGGGCGCCCCATTTCCACCGGGTGTCGGAGTCCGCGAGTACGGCGACCCGTATCGCTTCTCGGGTACGTGATGGCACGTCGAGGACGCTAGAAGGGCATTCCGCTTTCCGGCCCAACTGGGCCGCAACAGCCGGTGAACAGAGCCTCACCGCATTCTGAAGCGGGCCGTCGTCCGGTCGTCCGCGGCCTGATTCCCCCCTCCGGAAAAGGTGGTTAAGCGGCCCGCCGCCTGGTGTTCACCGGACATCCCCCCGCCGGTCGGAGGGAAGGCCGGGCCGGCGCCTAGCGTCGGCCGCGTGGTCAAGCTCTCCGTCGTCGTGCCGTTCTTCAACGTGCAGACATACGCCCCCGACACCCTCACGAGCCTGCGGGCCAACGCCCGCGAGGACTTCGAGTTCCTGCTTGTCGACGACTGCTCGTCGGACGGGACCCCGGAGCTCCTCGAACGGGCCGCGCGCGAGATCCCGGGCGCCGTCCTGCTCCGGCACGCGCGCAACGAGGGCCTCGCCACGGCCCGGAACACCGGGCTCGACGCGGCCCGCGGCACGTACGTCGCCTTCCTCGACGGGGACGACTGGCTCGCCCCCGGCTTCTACGACCGGCTCGTCGCGGCCGCCGAGGAGCTGGGCTGCGACTTCCTGCGCACCGACCACGTCTCCGTGACCGGCCGCGACCGGGGGGTGCGCCGGGTGCCGGTCCCCCGGCGCGGCGAGGTGCTGCGCCCGAGGGACGCGATCCTGCCGGCGCACCGGACGACCTCCGTCGACTACCCGTACGCCTGGGCCGGGATCTACCACCGGCGGCTCCTGGAGCGGGGGCTGCTGCACTTCACGCCCGGGCTGCGGACGGCCGAGGACCGGCCGTGGATCTGGCGGCTGCACCGCGAGGCGGAATCGTTCGCGGCGGTCGGGGAACTGGGAATCTTCTACCGGCGCGGAGTGGCGACGTCCCTCACGCAGATCGGCGACGTCCGGCAATTGGATTTCATCCGCGCTTTCGACCAGGTGATCGAGGAAACGGCACGGGACCGGGACGCGGACCTCCTTCTCCCGAAAGCCGTGCGCACCTATTGCGCGGTGATCTCCCACCACGTCGGTTCGATCGGCAGGTTCGAGCCGGAGGTGGCCCGGCAGTTGCGGGCGATGAGCGCGGGGGCGCTGCGGCGGATGCCGCAGGACGTCCTCGACGAGGCCCTGACGGCGATGGGCGGCGACCGCGCGGCGCTGCTGCGCAGACTGCGCAGGCGGAGGCCGGCACCGCCGCCGTCCGGCCCCGGGACCTCCCCCGCCTCCCCGTCGTCCCCCGCCGCACCGGAGGTGGCCGCGTGAACTCCCGTACGCGCTCCCGCCGCACCACCCAGGTCTTCTGCGCCTCCACCCTCTACGGGGCGGTGACGCTCGCCGCCGCGATCGACAGCGGCGGCTTCGGCTCCGCCGACCGCCGGATCCTGCTGGTCACCAACAACGCGCCCGTGCCGGAGACGACGCCCGCCCTCGACGAGGCCGAGGGCTTCGCGCGGCTGCGCGGCCGCTTCGACTCCGTCCTCTCCTGGAACGAGGTGATCTCCCCGCTCCACCCGGGCGGCTGGATCCCCCGCGCGAGCGACCTCCCCCTCCTCCAGCGCCATCTGCGCAGGCTCTGGGGGCTCGGGGACGACCGGATCGAACTGGCCCTGGAGTCCATCCAGGTGACGCCCGCGCTCGCCGTCGCCCAGCTCCTCCCCGAGGCGGCGATCACGGTGTACGCGGACGGGCTGATGAGCTACGGGCCGACCCGCAACAAGATCGACCCGCTGATCGGCGGGCGGGTGTCCCGGCTGCTCCACCTGGACCTGGTCCCCGGGCTCGCGCCGCTGCTGCTCGGGGAGTTCGGCGCGGTGCCGGAGGCCGTACCGGCCGAGGCGTTCACCAAGTGCGTCGAGGAGCTGGCGGGCCCGGACCCGGGCACGGCCGACGGGGAGGGCCCGGTGCTGCTCCTGGGCCAGTACCTGGCCGCCCTGAACCTGCTGACCGCCGCCGAGGAGGAGGAGCTGCACCTGCGGATGGTGCGGGGCGCGGTCGCCCTGGGCCACCGGCGGCTCGTCTTCAAGCCGCACCCGACGGCCCCGGACGCCTGGTCGCGGAGCCTCGTGCGCACGGCGGAGGAGCTGGGCGCCGAGCTGACGGTCGAGGACCGGCCGGTCCTCGCGGAGGTGCTCTACCGCGAGCTGCGGCCCGCCCTGGTCGTCGGCTGCTTCTCGACGGCGCTGCTCACCGCCCGCACCTTCTACGGCCTGCCGGTCGCCCGGGTCGGCACGCGCGCCCTCCTGGAGCGGCTCACCCCGTTCCAGAACAGCAACCGGATCCCGCTCACGGTCGTGGACGCGGTCGTCCCGCCCCTGGAGGACCCGGAGGGCGGCGGCCCGGCGATCGGCGCGGACGGGCTGAACGACCTGGTCGCGGCGGTCGGCTTCGCGATGCAGCCGAAGATCCGGCCGGAGCTGCGGACGGCGGCGGTACGGCACCTGTCGGGGCCGCTCGCCGCGCGCACCCGGCACCACTTCACCCGCCGCCGCCTCACCGCCCTGGGCCTGCCCGGCGGCCTGCCCCTCCCCCGGCACCCGAAGGTCCGCCGCCTCGCCCGCCGGGCGCTGCGGCTGCGCGCGGCGCTGAGGAGATAGCCACCGTGGAGCGCCGGAGCCCGGGACCCGTGCGGGGGCCCCGGGCTCCGCGCGCGTACGCGCCTGCGGGTCGGGTGTATACCGCGGTATACGCCTCGGGCCCGGGCTCCGCGCGCGTACGCGCCCGCGTGCTCAGGCGCGGACGACCGGCTCCTGGAGTTCGGTCACCCATCGCGCCGGGTCCTCCGGGCACTCCAGGTACAGCTCGCGGGCGTACCCGGCGGAGGCGTAGCCGTTGGCGTCGATCCAGGTCGCCAGGGTCTGCGCGGTCGGCAGCAGGTCGTCCATCGCGCCCCGGTGGACGACGGTCGCCGCCTCCTCGACGCCGGGCAGGACGTGCACGAGGACGCCCTCCGCCACCGTCCCCTCGGGGACGGTCGTCCCGGCGTGGACGACGACCGAGCCGTCGCCCCGGCCCGCGTCCTCGTAGTAGGCGACGGCCGGGCCGAAGCCGGTGAGGCCCGCCGCCGCGAGCCGGCCACACAGCTCGTCGTACAGCGGGCCGATGACGGGGGTGATGTCCTGCGGGCCGAAGCTCGCGGCGACCGCGCTCAGTTCGGCGATGCGGACGGCGGGGATCTTCTTGACGACGACTTCCTGGGTGGACATGTGTCCCTCCTCCTCGATGGCCCGGAGCCTCGCGCCGACCCGGTCGAGCCGGGCCCGCGCCTCCGCCAGGGCCGTCTCCAGCTCGGCCTGGCGCAGGCGCAGCATCCCGCGCAGCTCGTGCGCGTCGAGCCGCTCGTCGAGGACGGCCCCCACCTGTTCGAGGGTGAAGCCGAGGTCCTTGAGCGCGATGACGCGGTTGAGCCGGGCCAGCTGTTCCGCCGCGTAGAAGCGGTAGCCGGTGTGCGGGTCGACCCGGGCCGGGCGCAGCAGTCCGACGGCGTCGTAGTGGCGCAGCATCCGGACCGACACCCGCCCGTGCCGGGCGAAGTCTCCGATGGTGAACATGACGCCCCCTACGGAACGGCCTCACACGGTGTGAGGGTCAACAGATGTCCGTGGGAGGGGGGTCAGGCGGCGCTGCTGAGGGAGAGCTTCGCGGCGAAGCCGAGGAAGAGGGCGCCGGCCGCCGAGGTCGCTCCGGCGGAGAGGCGCCTGCGGCGGCGGAAGGCGGCGGAGAGGCGGGTGCCGCCGAAGATGAGGGTCGTGAGGTAGAGGAAGCTGCCGAGCTGGAGCAGGGTGCCGAGGACCAGGAAGGAGAGCGCCGGGTAGGCGTAGCCGGGATCCACGAACTGCACGAAGAAGGAGATCAGGAAGAGGATCGCCTTCGGGTTGAAGAGGCTGATGATCAGCGCGCGCCGGTACGGGCGCTCGGCGGGGGCCGCCGGGGCGCCCACGGGCTCCTCCTCGGCCGACAGCGCGGGCGAGCGCCACATCGACCGGGCCGCCCGCAGCATTCCGTACGCCATCCAGGCCAGGTACCCGGCGCCCGCGTACTTCACGATCATGAAGAGGACCGGGGTGGTCTGGAGGAGGGAGGCCGCGCCGAGGGCGGCCAGGGTCATGAGGACCGTGTCGCCGGTGAAGACGCCGGCGGCGGCCTTGTATCCGGTCCGGGTGCCCTTGCGGGCGGCGACGGAGAGGACGTAGAGCGAGTTCGGTCCGGGCAGAAGGATGATGAGGACGAGCCCGGCGAGGTAGGTCGGCAGATCGGTGACACCCAGCATGGGCGGAGTGTCGCATGTGCGTACGACGTTCCGCCCGGGTGTTTCGCATCACGGAAGGGCATCACTCGCCGGGGGGCGGGCTCTTTTCGGCCGTGGTGCGCAACCACGGGCGCCCGGGAAGCATCCCTCTCCGTACAGAACGAGTTTCCCGGGGGGCAACGATGAAGCGGTCTTCGGCCGTCGTGCGCAGAGGTGTCGTACGCAGAGACGTCGTCCGGAGAGGTGTCGTACGGAGAGTGGTCCTGGCGGCGGCCTCGGTGGCGCTCGTCGCGGGCTGTACGGCCCAGGCGGCCGGTACGGGGAGCACCGGGGGCGGCGGTTCCGCGAGCCCTTCGAGCAGCTCTCCGGCGGAGCCGTCCGCGTCGGCGTCGGACCCGTCCGCGCCCGGGGCCTCTCCCACGGCCGACGGCAAGGCGCCGTCCTCCTCCCCCACCTTCCCCACGCCGGAGCCCTCGGACTCCGCCTCCGCCTCCGCCTCCACCGGCACCCCGGCGTCCCCGGCCGTCCTGAAGGACGGGGACGAGAACGAGCGGGTGCGCGAGCTCCAGGCGCGGCTGCGGCAGCTCGGCGTCTTCGACCGCGCCCCCACCGGCTTCTACGGGACGATGACGGCGGGCGCGGTCAAGGCCTTCCAGAAGAAGCAGGGGCTGCCCGGCACCGGCACGGTCGACGAGACGACCTGGCAGCGGCTGCTCGGCGCCAGCCGGAAGCCGACCGCCGACGAGCTGAAGCCGTCGACCACCAACGCCCTGGACGCCCCGGCCCCGGCGTGCCTGACCGGCCGGGTGCTCTGCATCAGCAAGGAGAGCCGGACCCTCGCCTGGATGATCGACGGCAAGGTCGTCTCGTCGATGGACGTCCGCTTCGGCTCGGAGAACACCCCGACCCGGGAGGGCACGTTCAGCGTGGGCTGGAAGGCCCGCGAGTGGACGTCGACGATCTACCACACGCCCATGCCGTACGCGATGTTCTTCAGCGGCGGCCAGGCCGTGCACTACTCGTCGGACTTCGCGGCCCGCGGCTACGCGGGGGCCTCGCACGGCTGTGTCAACGTCCGGGACCGGGCCAAGCTCGCGACCCTCTTCGACCAGGTGAAGGTCGGGGACAAGGTCGTCGTCCACTGGTAGGGACGGAGCCCGCCGGTGGGCACGGAGTCCACGGGTAGGGACGGAGTCCACGGTAGGCGAGGGGAAGAGAAAGGGCGCGGGTGGGACCGGGGGAACGTGCCCCACCCGCGCCGGGTGCGCCGAGCCGTAGGTACGGGGGGAACCCCGGCTCATCGCGCGGCCGATGACCAGTCGGCATTACGTACTGCGCCGACGGTCCGGAAAGTGTTACACCGCGAGCGGGAGGCGCGTCGTCGCGCCGGTTTCCGCGAGTCCCCCGGGGGTCGTGGCGGCCGGTCCGGCGAGGGGCCGGTCCGAGGGCCGGGCGCCTCCGCCCCTGCTCCAGGAGCCTCCGCCGCCGGGGCGGCCGTCGCCCTTCGCGCCGTCGCCGAAGCCGTCGCCGGGGCGGTTCCCGGAGCCGCCGGTGCCGGGGCGGTCCTTGGCGCCGCCCTTGGGGGCGTCCCCGGGTGCGCCGGTGGCGCCGGAGAGGAGGCGGTCGCAGTAGCGGCGCAGGGTCTCGCCGTCGCGCAGGGTGTTCGTGAGCTTGCGGCGGCCGTCGTCGTCGAGCTTCCCCGAGCGGTACGCCCGGCAGGCCTCGACGGCCTTCTCCCGGAACTCCATGCCGCCGTTCCCGTCTCCGTCCCGGTCGCGGTCCCGGCCGCCCGTGCGGTCCGGGTCCGGGGTGCCGTCCGTGCCCGCCGTGCTGCGGCCGGGCTCCGGGACGTCCCGCTTCGGCCTGTCCGGGCCGTCGCCCTCCGCCTCCCCGTCGCCCTCCGCGCCGTCGCCGCCGTCCGGGGCCGGGTCGGTCGGTGCCGGGGCGTCCGTGCCGGTGGAGGGGGACGGGCGGGGCGTGCGGTCCTCACCGGGCGGCGGGGGGCCGGGTATCCCGAGGTCCTCGCGTATGCCGTCGGGCTCCGGCGACAGGAGCGGCCGGGCGGTGTCCCCGGCCGAGACGGAGCTGGCGGGCGCGGGGCCCACCAGCGGGAGGGCGCCGGTGCCCGCGGCGACGGCGACCCCGCCGACGGCGACGGCGGCGACCGCGGCGGCGAGGCCGTACCGGGCGGAACGGCCCCAGCGGCGCGGCGCGGCGGAGACGCGCGCGAGGCGGACCCGGCCCAGGTCGGCGGGGGTTCCGGGGGCACTCACGGGGGTGCTTGCCGGTCCGGGTACGGCGGCGGCGCGGGCCGCTCCGGCCTCGCGGAAGGCGGCGAGGGCCGCGGCCTCGCCCGGGAGTTCGTCCCCGGCGGCCGGGGCGCGGACCGCGTCGAGGGCCGCCGCGAGGCGTCGGGCCCGCAGGCGCGCGAGGTCGTCGGCGGGGTCGACGGGCTCGCCGCGGAGCAGTCGCTCCGCGGTCTCCTCGTCGAGCCACTGGTACCGCTCGTCGGCCATCACATGTCCCTCTGCGTACGCGGACGCGATTGCGTCACACGGCCGGGCGCCACCGCTCCCGGTGCGCGGCCGCGCTGCGGGGGCACGCCGTCCAGGGGGACGACGGTCCCTCCGGTGCCGTCCGGGGCGCCCTCGACCCCGAGGAGTTCGGCGAGCCTCTTGAGGCCGCGGTGCGCGGCGGTGCGCACGGCGCCGGGGCGCTTGCCCAGGGTGTCGGCGGCGCTCTTGGCGTCCAGGCCGACGACGACGCGCAGCACGACGGCCTCGGCCTGGTCCTGCGGGAGCTGGGCGATCAGGTCCATGGTGCGGCCGGTGGCCAGGGCCTCCAGGGCCTCGCTCGCGGTGTCGGACTCGGCGGGCTTGTCGGTGAGCTCGGTCTCGTCGGCGCCGACGACGGGGCGCCGGCCGCGCATCCTGATGTGGTCGAGGGCGCGGTTGCGGGCGATCCGGGCGGCCCAGCCGCGGAAGCGGTCCGCGTCGCCGCCGAAGCGGTCGAGGTCGCGGGCGATCTGGAGCCAGGCCTCGGAGGCCACGTCCTCCGCGTCGGTGTCGCCGACCAGGGTGCGCAGGTAGCCGAGCAGGCGGGGATGCACGGCGCGATACACAGCACGGAAGGCGTCCTCGTCCCCGTGCTGTGCGGCGAGCACCGCGGCCGTCAGCTCCGCGTCGTCCCCCAGCACTCCCCAAACCCTGTTCGTCGGTCGCGTCGTCTCGTCGCGGCTGGTCACCGCCGCCACACCGTCCAACACACCCGCACGCTACGTGGTGCTCCGGCACCTCGTCCACGCGGTCCCCGCCCCTTGTACAACTTGCAACCTTCCGGTGGCCGGATCCGGTGTGACAGAAAGCGCACTCCCGGCGCTGAAAGGAGTACGGAGCCGTGCTGCGGCTCCGTGGAGGACGACCGGGGCCTCTCCTGTGGGGGGTGGCGGCCCCGGTCGTCTCTCCTTTTCCCCTCCCCTTTCCCCTTTTTCCGGCCTCCGGACCCTCCCGGGCGCGGTGCGCCCTCCCGCATGTCAACCAACGGTTGACATCCCTGAGGTGTCAACCTAGGGTTGCCTCATGACGAATCCAGTCGGTCCGACCGTTCCCATCCGTCTCGACGAACTCATCGAAGCCATCAAGAAGGTCCACCCGGACGCCCTGGAGCAGCTCTCCGGCGCGGTCATCGCGGCGGACCACCTCGGCGACGTCGCCGACCACCTCATCGGCCACTTCGTGGACCAGGCCCGGCGCTCCGGCGCCTCCTGGACCGACATCGGCCGCAGCATGGGCGTCACGCGCCAGGCCGCGCAGAAGCGGTTCGTGCCCAAGGACCCGGACGCCGAGAAGATGGACCCGAACGCCGGGTTCAACCGCTTCACGCCCCGCGCGCGGAACGTGGTCATGGCCTCCCAGAACGAGGCCACCGCCGTCGGCAACGCCGAGATCACCCCCTCCCACCTGGTGCTCGGCCTGCTCGCCGAGCCCGAGGGGCTCGCGGCGCACTGGATCGCCTCGCGGGGCGTGCCCCTCGACCGGGTGCGCGAGGCCGCGGCCGCGACCCTGCCGCCGGCCGTCGCCGAGCCGCCCACGCTCGTTCCGTACGACGCGGCGGCGAAGAAGGTCCTGGAGCTGACGTTCCGCGAGGCCCTGCGCCTCGGGCACCACTACGTCGGCACCGAACACGTCCTGCTCGCGCTCCTGGAGCACGAGGACGGCGAGGGCGTGCTGAGCGGGCTCGGCCTGGACAAGGCGACGGCGGAGCGGGAGATCTCCGAGGCGGTCGCCTCGATCGCGGTCCGGGCCCCCGAGGCGGAGCCGGGGGCCTGACCGTCCCCTCAGGCGGTGGTGCGGGCCCGGCGCGAGACGACCGCGCGCAGCACCCGACCGCCCTCGACGGAGAGCTCGCGGGCCCGGCGCAGTCCGGTCGGGCCGTGGGCGACCGATTCGAGGACGGCCCGCTGGCGGCGGAGCTCCCCGGCGAGCAGCGGGCCCGCACCGTCGGCGTCCCCGGCGCGGCAGCGCTCGACGAGGTCCTCGTCGGCGCCGGCCGCGTCGTACCGTCCGTGCAGGGCGAGGGCGGTGCCGGAGCAGGTGCCGACCCAGGCGCGCAGGGACTCCGCCGACCACTCCGCGGGGGCGGACGCCAGCATCCCGCGCACGGCCTCCGCCGCGTCCTCGCCGTCCCCGGCGTCCAGCTCGACGCGGGCCTTGGCGACGGCCTCGCCCCACGCCCCGCCGTCGGCGCGCGCGACGGCCGCCCAGGCGGGGCGCAGGGCGTCGCTCCGGTCGGCGTCGAGCAGCGGGAGGCAGCGGTCGAGACAGGCGAGGCCGGCCGCGGCCAGTCCCCGCTCGTCGGCCCCGTCGATCAGCTCCCGCAGACTCCGGTCGTTCTCCGGCTTCCCCGACGTCATGGACGCCTCCTCGCCACCCGATGCGGACGCGGCGGTTCCCCTTACGTGGCGGGGAGTCGCCTTTTCGTCACTGTGTGGCCGGAATCATGCCAGTGGGGTCGGCTCGTTGCCTAGGGGTACGAGGCGATCACAGTCCGAGGGCCTTCTCGTTGAACACCTCGACCGGGCACGTGGCCCGGGTGGCCCGGGCTCCGTCCCGGATCCGGCCGTCGCTGGTCACCAGCGGAACGTCGTACCCCTCCGCGAGCGCCACGTACAGGGCGTCGTAAGCACTGAGGTTGGCGTACAGCTCGCGCACCCTGGGCAGCAGCGGGAGGTGCTCCGACCTGCGCAGCGGCAGCTCCGCGAAGGCCGCGCAGGCGTCGCCCAGCTCGCGGTCGGTCAGCTTGCCGCCCCGGTGCCGGCCCAGCAGGGCCGAGGTCACCTCGATGTCGACGAGGTGCGGGGCGAGCAGCCGCTCCCCCTTGACCCGCTCCCGCACCGCCGCGCCGACCGGGCCCGCGTCGGCCAGCAGCATGACGAGCGCGCCGGCGTCCACGACGATCACTCGCGTCGCCTTCCCCGGTCGAGCTCGTCGAGCACGTCGTCCGTCGACAGCCGGGCCGTGACCCGCTCCCGGATGCGGGCGACCACGTCGTCGAGCGAGGGGGTGGCGGCCTCCTGCTCCAGCAGGGTGCGGGCGTACGCCTGGAGGGACTGCCGGTTGCGGGCGGCCCTTATCTTCAGCTCGGTCAGCGCTTCCTCGGACAGGTCTCGTACATAGAGAGTGGCCATGCGACCACTTTAGTCGCACTGCTAGCAGATCGATAGCAGCCGCTTACCGGACCCGCTCCGCCAGCGCCCTGAACCGCTCCCAGCTCGCCGTCGGCTTCGTCGGGTTCCAGACCTTCTGGGAGAGGGCCGCCAGGGGGAGGCGGATGCCCGCCGCCACCTGGGCCGGGGTCTGGGAGTTCGCCAGGTCGCACCAGACGGCGAAGCGGGCGCCGAGGATCTGGGGGTCGTACTTCGCCGGGACGGGGGTGGTGCCCCGCACCACGAGCGGGGTCCACTGCTCGTAGATCCGGCGGCCGGTGGGGTACGCGAAGTCGTTGGGCTCGCCGAGGACGTAGTAGAGGTACTCGTCGTTGAGGTTGACCATCTTCCGGCCCTGGCTCAGGTACGAGACGGGCGGCCGGGCGCCGATCTCCTTGCCCGTCCAGTACTCGACCTCCAGGTCCTCAGCCGCGTTCACGACCCCGCCCGTGAAGAAGCCGTCGTTCCAGGCCTTGAGGGTCTTGCCGGTGGGGCGGACCACGGCGGCGCGGTCGTTGAGCCAGCCGGTGGCCAGGTCCTGGACCCGGGCCGAGGGCCCGTACTTCGCCTTCGCCGCCCGCGCCAGCTTCGGGTACGTGGCCTCGGGGTCCTTCGCCATGAGGGCCACGTACTCGTCGGCGCCGAGGTGCCAGTACGCGCCGGGGAAGAGCTGGGCGTACTCGCGCAGCAGGTCGTCGACGATCTTCGCCGACGCCGGGTTCGCGATGTCGACGGCGCCGCGCGGGGCCCGGCCGCTCGCGCTGCGGAGCTGGAGGTCCGGGTGGGCGGCGATGACCGCGCCGAGGTGTCCCGGGGAGTCGATCTCGGGGACGACGGTGACGTGCCGCTCGGCGGCCAGGGCGAGGATCCGCCGCACCTCGGCCTTGGTGAGGTGCTGGGCCGAGACCACCTCGGGGTGGCTGTCGGACTCGATCCGGAAACCCTGGTCGTCGGAGAAGTGCAGTCCGAGCTGGTTGAGCTTGAGGTCGCCCATCTCCCGGATGCGGTCCTCGATCCACGCGGCCGTGAAGTGCTTGCGGGCGGTGTCGACGTTCAGCCCGCGCTGCGGCTTGGCCGGCCGGTCGTTCACCGTCCCCTCGGGCATCGCGCCGGTCGCCTTCACCGACTGCTTGAGGGTGCGGGTGCCGTAGAAGACCCCGGCCTCGTCGGGCCCGCTGATCCGCACCCGGCCGCCCTGGACGGCCAGGGTGTACGACTCGGGGGCGCCCGTCCCGCCCAGGGCCAGCTCGACGTCCCCGGGCCCGGCGGCGACGGCGCCCCGGTAGGGGATGCCCAGCTCGCCCGCGATCAGCTTGCCCTCGTCCGCGAGGCCCCCGCTGTTCGCGGCGATGACGACCCCGCCGGTGGGCGCCGGCTTCCAGCCGGGACCCCGGGCGGCCTCGTGGGCGCGGACGGCCGGGACCGTGAGGGGCGCGCTGGAGAGCGGGTACGTACGGGTCGGCGTCGGCGTCGGGCTCGGCGGGGGCGGCGCGCCGGTGGGCGACGCGCTCGTGGCCGGGCCGGGGGACGGGGCGGAGGCCGGGCCCGAGGCGGAGCCGCCGGAGCAGGCCGCCACCGTGGCCAGTGCCACCGAGGTCGCCAGGAGTGCGGGGCCCCGCCGGGGCCCCCGTATGGAGTACCGCATCAATCGGAATCCTCCCCTACGGATGAGGGTCCGGCCAATCGGGCGACGGGGCGGTCCGTTCCGGATGGCGAGATCGGAACCCCCGCATCCGCCGCCGGGGGAACGCGGGAACCCCCGATGCCGTCCATCAGGACGGCGGCAGCCGCAACGAAGGGGACGATCGTCATGCCGTGTTCACCCACGGTCGGGCGACCGGAATCCCGGAGTCCATCAGATGTTCCGAAACTCTCCCTTCCGGGTGAAAATCGCGCATCCGTCGGACACTTCCCCCGTCCCGTCGATAACGTTGCGTCACGCCCACCCCACCCGTCCCGGAGTAACCGGAGCCCACGCTGACCAGCGACACCCACACCCCCTGCCGGAAGCCGGGCGCCACGGACACCCCCGCCATACCCGTCCAGCACTCCGCGCCCCGGCACGTCGGCGGTCTCGTGGGCTTCAACGCGGCGGCCCCCGCCGAGGCCGTGGCCCTGCTGCTCTCCTGCTGCCACAGCCTCCGCTGGGCCGAACGGGTGGCGGCCCACCGCCCCTATCCCACGGTCGACGCGCTGCTCGCCGCCGCCGACGAGGCCGGCTACGACCTGTCCCGCGCCGATCTCGACGGGGCCCTGGCCGCCGAGTCCTCCCTGCCCCCGCACCCCGGCGCCCCGCCGGCCGCCCGGACCGCGCTGCGGGCCGCGCACGCCGCGTACGAGAGCAGCTTCGGACACGCGTTCGTGATCAGCCTCGACGGAGTGCGTCCCGGGGAGCGGCTCGACCAGGTTCTGGCCGGAATCCGGTCACGTCTCGGCAACGAACCGGAGGAGGAGCGGGTGATCGCGGCCGAGGAACTGCGCCGGCTCGCCCGCGCCCGGCTCGCCTTCCGGCTGGCCGAGGGGCTCACGTCCCGACGCTCCGGTGCGTGATTCCGTCCGCAATGCGGTGATTCCGGCTCGTGCGATAGCCCGTCCGTGCCTGTTTGATCACACCTATGGACCCCGCGCGAGCGAACCGACAACTCGTCGCTACGATGACCGGGGCCGGTGGACCGTACCCGGCCGGGCCAGACCGACAGAGAAGCCGGCCGGCCCTGATCCCCGCTCCCGGAGGGTTTTTCCGTGCCGGCTGGAACGCTGTACCGCGGCCGGGAAGGAATGTGGAGCTGGGTGGCTCATCGAGTCACCGGCGTCCTCATCTTCTTCTTCCTGTTCGTACACGTCCTTGACACCGCTCTCGTCCGCGTCTCCCCGGAGGCCTACGACGAGGTCGTCGCGACCTACAAGACGCCGATCGTCGCTCTCCTTGAGTACGGCCTCGTCGCCGCCATCCTCTTCCACGCGCTGAACGGCCTCCGCGTCATCGCCGTGGACTTCTGGTCCAAGGGCCCGCGCTACCAGAAGCAGATGCTCTGGACCGTCGTGGGCATCTGGGTCGTGCTGATGGCGGGCTCGCTGTACCCCATCCTCGGGCACGCCGCACGTGAACTGTTCGGGAGCTGACGCCAGACATGTCGACTGACACCACCTCCGCGATCGGCCCCGTCGAGGGCGCCCCCCACTACGACGTGGACAACCCCGCGCCGTACATCGAGGCCCCCCGCAAGCGCACCGGCAAGACCCCGCGCGCGACCCGCGGCAACTTCGAGATGGCCGCGTGGCTCTTCATGCGCCTCTCGGGCGTCGTCCTGGTCGTGCTGGTCCTCGGCCACCTGCTGATCCAGCTCTTCCTGGACGGCGGCGTCTCCAAGATCGGCTTCGCCTTCGTGGCCGGCCGCTGGGCGTCCCCGTTCTGGCAGGTCTGGGACCTGCTGATGCTCTGGCTCGCCATGCTGCACGGCGCCAACGGCCTCCGTACGGTCATCAACGACTACGCGGAGCGGGCCAACACGCGCCTGTGGCTCAAGGGCCTGCTGTACACCGCCACGGTGTTCACCATCCTTCTGGGCACGCTGGTGATCTTCACCTTCGACCCGAACATCCGCTAGGCACGGGGCTGAGGTAATCCACTCATGAAGATCCACAAGTACGACACCGTCATCGTCGGCGCCGGCGGCGCCGGTATGCGCGCCGCCATCGAGGCGACGAAGCGCAGCCGCACCGCCGTGCTCACGAAGCTCTACCCCACCCGCTCCCACACGGGCGCCGCGCAGGGCGGCATGGCCGCCGCGCTGGCGAACGTGGAGGAGGACAACTGGGAGTGGCACACCTTCGACACGGTCAAGGGCGGTGACTACCTGGTCGACCAGGACGCCGCCGAGATCCTGGCGAAGGAGGCCATCGACGCCGTCCTCGACCTGGAGAAGATGGGCCTGCCGTTCAACCGCACCCCGAACGGCACCATCGACCAGCGCCGCTTCGGCGGCCACTCCCGCAACCACGGCGAGGCCCCGGTCCGCCGGTCCTGCTACGCCGCGGACCGCACCGGCCACATGATCCTCCAGACGCTGTACCAGAACTGCGTCAAGGAGGGCGTGGAGTTCTTCAACGAGTTCTACGTCCTGGACCAGCTGATCACCGAGGTCGACGGGGTCAAGCACTCCGCGGGCGTCGTCGCCTACGAGCTGGCCACCGGCGAGATCCACATCTTCCAGGCGAAGGCCGTGATCTACGCCTCCGGCGGCACCGGCAAGTTCTTCAAGGTGACCTCCAACGCGCACACCCTGACCGGTGACGGCCAGGCCGCCTGCTACCGCCGCGGCCTGCCCCTGGAGGACATGGAGTTCTTCCAGTTCCACCCGACGGGCATCTGGCGCATGGGCATCCTGCTCACGGAGGGCGCCCGCGGCGAGGGCGGCATCCTGCGCAACAAGGACGGCGAGCGCTTCATGGAGAAGTACGCGCCGGTCATGAAGGACCTCGCGTCCCGTGACGTCGTCTCCCGCTCCATCTACACGGAGATCCGCGAGGGCCGCGGCTGCGGTCCCGAGGGCGACCACGTCTACCTGGACCTGACGCACCTCCCGCCGGAGCAGCTGGACGCCAAGCTCCCGGACATCACCGAGTTCGCCCGTACGTACCTCGGCATCGAGCCGTACACGGACCCGATCCCGATCCAGCCCACCGCGCACTACGCCATGGGCGGCATCCCGACCAACGTCGAGGGCGAGGTCCTCTCGGACAACACCACCGTCGTCCCGGGCCTGTACGCGGCCGGCGAGGTCGCCTGCGTGTCGGTGCACGGCGCCAACCGCCTCGGCACCAACTCGCTGCTCGACATCAACGTCTTCGGCAAGCGGTCCGGCATCGCCGCGGCCGAGTACTCCGCCAAGGCCGACTTCGTCGAGCTGCCGGAGAACCCGGAGTCCCTCGTCGTCTCGCAGATCGAGAAGCTGCGCAACTCCACGGGCAGCGAGCGGGTCGCCGACCTGCGCCGCGAGCTCCAGGAGACGATGGACGCCAACGTGATGGTGTTCCGCACGGAGCAGACCATCAAGACGGCCGTCGAGAAGATCGCCGAGCTGCGCGAGCGCTACGAGAACGTGTCCATCCAGGACAAGGGCAAGCGCTTCAACACCGACCTCCTGGAGGCCATCGAGCTGGGCAACCTGCTCGAACTGGCCGAGGTCATGGCCGTCTCGGCCCTGGCGCGGAAGGAGTCCCGCGGCGGTCACTACCGCGAGGACTACCCGAACCGCGACGACGTCAACTTCATGCGTCACACGATGGCGTACCGCGAGGTCGGCAAGGACGGCTCCGAGACCGTGCGTCTCGACTACAAGCCGGTCGTCACGACCCGCTACCAGCCGATGGAGCGTAAGTACTGATGGCTACTCCCGTACTGGACAAGGTCGAGAAGGACTCCGCCGCCTCCCCGTACATCACGGTCACGATGCGGATCCGCCGCTTCAACCCCGAGGTGTCGGACGCGTCGGTCTGGGAGGACTTCCAGATCGAGATCGACCCCAAGGAGCGCGTGCTCGACGCCCTCCACAAGATCAAGTGGGACGTCGACGGCACGCTGACCTTCCGCCGGTCGTGCGCGCACGGCATCTGCGGCTCGGACGCGATGCGGATCAACGGCAAGAACAGGCTCGCCTGCAAGACGCTGATCAAGGACATCAACCCCGAGAAGCCGATCACGGTCGAGGCCATCAAGGGCCTGACGGTCCTGAAGGACCTGGTCGTGGACATGGAGCCGTTCTTCCAGGCGTACCGGGACGTCATGCCGTTCCTGGTCACCAAGGGGAACGAGCCGACCCGCGAGCGCCTGCAGTCCGCCGAGGACCGCGAGCGCTTCGACGACACCACCAAGTGCATCCTGTGCGCCGCGTGCACGTCGTCCTGCCCGGTCTTCTGGAACGACGGCCAGTACTTCGGTCCGGCCGCGATCGTCAACGCGCACCGCTTCATCTTCGACTCGCGCGACGAGGCCGGTGAGCAGCGCCTGGAGATCCTGAACGACAAGGACGGCGTGTGGCGCTGCCGCACCACGTTCAACTGCACGGACGCCTGCCCGCGTGGCATCGAGGTCACCAAGGCGATCCAGGAAGTGAAGCGCGCGCTGATCACGCGTCGCTTCTGAACCACGGTACGGCGGTTGAGCCCGCTTCTGTACGCTCGGCGTGCGGAGGCGGGCTTTTCCGTCCGCACGCGCACGTGTGTCGTTGTGGAGAGCGGGGACTGATGAGCGAGCCGAACCCTTACGCGGAGGGCGAGTACAAGTGGGGCCCGGGGCAGCCTCCGGGGCAGGGCGGCGCGCCCGGGACGCCGGGGTACGGATACCCGCAGGGCGCGGCCCCCGGCTACGGGTATCCGCACGGCGCGACCCCGGCGTACGGGCATCCGCAGGCCCCGGGCTACCAGCCGACGCTGGCCGAGGGGGTGGCCGTGCCGCCCGTGCCGCACCCGTTCCCGCAGGCGCCGGCCGGGGCCGCGCCGGTGCTCGCGCTCGGTGACATCACGGTCGTCGGAGACCAGATCATCACCCCGGCGGGGGCGATGCCGCTGAAGGGCGCGGTGTGGAACGCGATGGACATGTCGCGGACCGAGGAGAAGATCCCGACGGCCGCGATCGTGCTCGCGATCGTCTTCGCGCTGCTGTGCCTGGTGGGTCTGCTGTTCCTCCTGATGAAGGAGAAGAAGACCACGGGCTTCATCCAGGTCACCGTGACCAGCGGGGGCCGCCACCACGCGACGATGATCCCGGCGACCGGCCCGGACACCATCCACTGGGTGATGGGGCAGCTCAACTTCGCCCGCTCGCTGAGCGTCTGACGGGCCGTTCCGCCGACGTCAGCCGCGCCAGGAGTCGGGGGCGTCCCCCGACTCCGCCGCGACCATGACCCTGCGCAGCATGTCGTTGAGCAGGGTGCGCTCCTCGGGGCCGAGGACGCCCAGGAGCCGGTACTCCTCGTGGCCGAGGACGTCCATCGCGCCGAGCCAGGTCTCGCGGCCGGCGGCGGTCAGCTCGACGACGACCCGGCGCCGGTCGGTGGTCGACTGGGTGCGGCGGACGAAGCCGCGCTTCTCCAGGACGTCGAGGCGGCCCGAGACGGAGGCGGGGGCCAGGTCGAGGTCCTGCGCCAGCTCGGAGGGGGCGGCGCTGCCGCCGCGCCCGGCCAGCTTGTGGAGCGTGTCGAACTCGTGGCGCTCCAGGTCGAAGTCGACGAGCGACTGCTCCCTGACCCGGCGCAGATGGACCGAGAGCTTCTTCATCCGGGTGATCGCGCCCTCGACGACGGGGTCGAGTCCGGGCAGGACGGGCTGCCAGCGGGCGACGTGCCCGTCGGTCCAGTCGCGCCGTTCCGAGGGGGCGGGGGGCGCGGGGGTGGGGTCCATGGGGCGATCGTACGTCGGGACGGGGCACGTCCACCCCTCCAGGTGCTTCGGTTCCTAATATTTCGTTGACGAATCATTCGGTGCCGAAATACTCTTCGGGTCATGCCCGCCGCCCCCGCCGCCACGGCGCCCGCACCCGTCCCCCACCCCCTGCGCACCCGCTCCTTCCGGCTCCTCTTCACCGGCCGCGCCCTCTCCCTCCTCGGCGACGCCGCCATCCCCGCCGCCCTGGCCCTCGCCGTCCTGGAGGCCACCGGCTCCACCGCGGCGCTCGCCCTGGTGCTGGGCTGCGCGATGGTCCCCAAGCTGCTCCTGCTGCCGCTGGGCGGCGTCGTCGGCGACCGGTTCGACGCGCGGACGGTCGCCCTGACCACCGATCTCGTGCGCTGCGCCACCCAGCTCCTCGTCGGCGTCCAGCTCCTCGGCGGCTCCCCCAGCCTCGCCGTGCTCGCGGTCGCGGAGGCCTTCGGCGGGGCCGCCGGGGCCTTCGCCATGCCGACCGTGGCGCCCCTGGTGAAGGGCACGGTGGAGGCCGGGGCGCTGCACCGGGCCAACGCGGCGATGGGCGTGGCCCAGAGCGCCACCCGGCTCGCGGGCCCGGCGCTCGCGGGCACGCTGGTCCTGACGGTGGGCGCGGGCTGGGCGTTCGTCCTGGACGCGGCGACCTTCGGCCTCAGCGCCCTGCTCCTGCTCGCCGTCCGGGTGGAGCGGGTGCCGATCCCCCGCCGTTCGCTCCGCGCCGACCTCGTCGAGGGCTGGCGGGAGGTCCGCTCCCGCGACTGGTACTGGACCAGCCTGATCGGCCACAGCGCCTGGAACGGCGCCGCGGCCGTCCTGATGACCCTCGGGCCCGCGATCGCCGTGCAGCGGCTCGGCGGCGGCACCACCTGGGTCGTCCTCCTCCAGGTCGGCGCCGTCGGCTTCCTCCTCGGGGCGCTGCTCGCCGACCGCTTCACCCCCCGGCGCCCGGTCCTGACCGCGAACCTCGGGCTCGCCACGTACGCGCTGCCGCTGGTCCTGCTCGCCGCGGCCGCGCCCGCGCCGGTGACGATCGCGGCCTACGGGCTCGCGCAGGCGGGCCTCGGCTTCCTGTCGCCGGTCTGGCAGACCGCCGTCCAGCGCGCGGTGCCCGCCCACGCGCTCGCCCGCGTCACCTCGTACGACTGGCTGCTCTCGCTGGCCGCGATGCCGCTCGGCTACGCCCTGGCCCCACTCGCCGCCTCGGCCTGGGGCCCCGAAGCGCCCCTGATCGCCGCCGCGGCGGTGGTGGGCGGCTGCTGCCTGGGGACGGCGCTGGTGCCGGGGGTACGGAAGTTCACCTAGGGCGCGGGGTCCGGCTCAGGACGCGGGGTCCGGCTCAGGGCTCGCCCGGCGGACGGGCCCCGGGGGCGCGGCTCAGGGCGCGGCCGGTGCCAGGGCCTCCGCCAGGAAGGCGGTGAGGAGGCGGGCGGTCTCCTCCGGGCGCTCCAGGGCGGGGAGGTGGCCGGCCCAGTCGAGGTCGACGCGGCGGGCGGCGGGCAGCAGGCGGGTCAGCTCGTCGGCGACGGCCCGGAAGTCGGGCAGGTCGTGGGCGCCGACGGCCACCAGGGCGGGGGCCGGGATGCGGGCGATCTCGTCCCGGGTGACCTCGGGGTCGACCGGGTCGTACTCCTCGGGGGCGGCGAGCTGCACCTCGAAGGCGCGGCGCTGCATCTCCCGGACGAGGGCGCGGGCCCCGCCCCCGGCCTCGGGGCCGAGCCAGGTGTCGACGTTCAGCTCGACAGCGGCGTCGACGTCGCCCGCGTCCAGGAGCGCGTCCTCGCGGTCGCCCCAGGCCTCCAGCTCCGCGCTCGGCTCCATGCCCGGTATGCCGGAGCCGAGCAGGGCGAGGGCCGAGACGCGCCCGGGGTGGCGGGCGGCGAACTCCAGGGCGACCTCGCCGCCGAAGGAGGAGCCGACGACGACGGCGCGGTCGGCGCCGAGGTGGTCGAGGAGGTCCCGGACGTCCTCCGCGTGGGTGTGCGGGGCGTCGATCGGGGTCTCGCCGAAGCCGCGCAGGTCGCAGCGGACGACACGGTGCCCCGCCTCGGCGAGCGCGGAGAACTGCGCGTCCCACATCCGGCGGTCGCAGACCCCGGAGTGCAGCAGGACGACGGTCGAGGGGCCGGTTCCGGCCAGGTCATGAGAGAGCGTCACCTCGCGACCCTAGACGTCCGGGGCGGGGAAGGCCATCCCTTCCCCTCAGGACTTGAACACGTTCAAGAAGGGGTCTACAGTCATGACCGCCAGCTTTTGAACGCGTTCAAGGGAGGGTGGGGCATGGACCTCACTGTCGTCGCGTACATCGTCTACCTGCTGATCAGCGTGGCCCTCACCGTCTGGGTCGCCCGCACCCTCAGCCGCAACGGAAGGATCTTCCTGGCCGACGTCCTGCACGGGAACGAGAAGCTCGCGGAGGCCGTCAACCACCTCCTGGTGGTCGGCTTCTACCTCGTCAACTTCGGCTTCGTCGCCCTCTACCTGAGCCAGGACGCCGCCGTCCTCGACGCCCGGGCCCTCTTCGAGGCCCTCTCCGTCAAGCTCGGGGTCGTGCTGCTCGTCCTCGGCGTGATGCACCTCGGGAACGTCTACGTGCTCAACAAGATCCGCCGGCGCGGGGTCATGGAGCGCGAGCAGGTGCCGCCGGTCGGCCCGCAGGGCTGGACCGCGCCCCCCAAGGGCGGCCCCTGGGCCCCGCCCGCGCCGCAGCAGGGCTGAACCGCCGTGCCGACCGCACCCGGAGGGGGCGCTCCCGAGCGGAGCGCCCCGGCGCCGGACCCCGTACCGCCGGCCCCCGCACCCCCGGCCCCCGCACCGGCTCCCGCACCGCCGGCCCCCGTCGTACGGACGCCCGTGAAGCGCCTGACCGTGCTGTACGACGCCGACTGCCCGCTCTGCGTGCACCTGCGGCACTGGCTGCTGCGGCAGCGGCAGCTCGTCCCGCTCGACCTGGTGCCGGCCGGGTCCCAGGAGGCCCGGCGCCGCTTCCCGGCCCTCGACCACGCCGCCACCCTGCGGGAGATCACCGTGATCGGGGACCGGGGCCAGGTCTACCGCGAGACCGCCGCCTGGATCGTCTGCCTCTGGGCACTGGCCGAGCACCGGCCCAGGGCCCACTGGCTGGCCACCCCCGCCGGGCAGCCCTTCGCCCGGATGACCGTCCTGGCCGCCGCGAAGTGGCGCGAGGCCCTCAAGGGACCCGGGAACGGCACCGGACCGGACGGCTGCGCGGACGGGCGCTGCGAGGTGCCCGGCCCGCCCGGTTAGGCTCGGGCCCGTGAAGGACGTGAAGGAAGAGAAGAAGGCCCCCAAGAGCGAGCAGACCCGCACGCTCATCCTCGAGACCGCGCTCCGGCTGTTCAGGGACCGCGGCTACGACAAGACGACGATGCGGGCCATCGCCCAGGAGGCCGGG
Source organism: Streptomyces sp. NPDC093071 (assembly GCF_044754545.1). Taxonomy (NCBI): domain Bacteria; kingdom Bacillati; phylum Actinomycetota; class Actinomycetes; order Kitasatosporales; family Streptomycetaceae; genus Streptomyces; species Streptomyces sp. NPDC093071. The sequence continues at coordinate 250,532 of NZ_JBIVPH010000004.1, forward strand.
GTCTCCGTCGGCAACGCGTACTACTACTTCTCTTCCAAGGAACACCTGGTCCAGGGCTTCTACGACCGGATCGCCGAGGAGCACCAGGCGGCCGTGGAGCCCCTCCTGGCCGGAGGCGAGAAGGACCTGACGACCCGGATCCGCGGGGTCTACCTCGGCTGGCTGGACATCGCGGAGCCGTACCACGAGTTCGCGGCCCAGTTCTTCAAGAACGCCGCCGACCCGGACAGCCCGCTCAGCCCGTTCTCGCCCGAGTCGGAGGGGCCGCGCGAGGCGGCGATCGAGGTGCACCGGCGCGTCATCTCCGGCGCCTCGGTGAAGCCCGACCCGGAACTGGCCGAGGCGCTGCCGCAGCTGCTGTGGCTCCAGCAGATGGGCCTGGTGCTCTTCTGGGTGTACGACCGGTCGGAGGGGGCGGTCAACAGCCGTCGGCTCGTGGAGCGGCTCGCGCCGGTCACCGCCCGCGCGATCTCGCTCTCCCGCTTCCGGATCCTGCGCCCGCTGGTCAAGGAGACCCACGAGCTGCTCTCCGACTTCATGCCGACGGCGGCCGGGATGGCGGCCTCGGGCAAGCCGAAGCGGACGGGCGGGAAGGCGTAGGGAACGCCACGGGACGTGCCGTGGGAAACGCCGTGGGGCCGTACTCGCACGAGTACGGCCCCACGGCGAATCACCGCTAGATCCAGCTGAGTTCCCACAGACGCCAGATGCCGGTGCCGTCCGTCAGGTACTGGGAGCCCGCGACCGCCTCCGTGGACAGGACGTAGTCCTTCTTCTGCCACAGCGGCACGAGCGGGACGTCGGCGGCGACCTCGCTCTGGATCGCCTTGAAATCGCCGGTCGCCCTCGACCGGTCGCTGAGCTGCTGCGTCGAGGCGATCAGGGAGTCGATCCGCTTGCTGGAGAACCCGTTGTGCAGGGTGTTCCCGGTGCCGACGAGCGGCGCGGTGAAGCTGTCGGAGTCGGGGAAGTCGGGGAGCCAGCCGACGGTGTACGCGTCGAAGGCGCCCTTCGCGTACTGCTTCTGGAAGTCCTCCCACTTGACCTCGACGGTCTCGACCTCGAAGAGGCCGGTCTCCTCCAGCTGCCGCTTGATCTCGGTGGTCTCGGCGGCGTAGGTGTCGTCCTTGCGGAAGCCGAAGGTGAACTTCACCGGGGTCTCGACCCCGGCCTCCTTCAGGATCTTCTTCGCCTTCGCGCCGCTCGGCTCCGGGTAGAGGTCGTAGAACGCGGTGCTGTGGCCGACGAAGCCCTGCGGGATGAGGGAGTACAGCGGCTCGACCGTGCCCTTGTAGGCGCCGGTGGTGATCGCCGGGCGGTCGAGGACCGCCGCGACGGCCTGGCGCACGGCCTTGTCGGCCATGGGCGTGCCGGGCCGGACGTTGAAGTTGATGTTGCGGATCTCGGCGCTCTCCGCCTCGGTGACCCGGGTGCCGTCCGAAGTCTCCAGGGTGGAGACGAAGTCCGGCGGGAGCTGCCGGTGCGTCACCTGGACGTCCTTCGCCTTCCAGGCGCCGGCCAGCTCCTCGGACTTGGCGTAGTACTTCACGAGGACCGGGCGGCCGGTCTTCGCGATGGCGCCCTTGTAGCGCGGATTGGGCTCCAGGAGGGCGGACTCGCCCGGCTTGTACTCCTTGAGGACGTACGGCCCCGAGCCGTCGACCGCCGCGTCGGCGCGGAGCTTCTTCTCCGGGTAGTGGTCGCGGTCCACGATCGAACCGGCGCCGGTGGCCAGCTTCAGCGGGAACGTGACGTCCTTGGCGCTGAGGTGGAAGGTGACGGTGCGGCCCTCGGAGTCGACGCTCTTCAGGGTCGGGAAGAGCGGCTGCGGACCGAGGTCCGTCTTCATCCCCAGCATCCGCTCGAAGGAGTACTCGACGTCCTCGGCGGTCATCTTCCGCCCGTTGGAGAAGGTGAGGTCGTCGCGGAGCGTGCAGCGGTACGTGGTGAGGCCGGTGCCCGCGAAGCCGCAGCTCTCGGCGGCGTCCGGGACCGGCTCGGTGAAGCCCGGCTTGAACGTCAGGAGGGACTGGTAGACGTTGCTGTAGATCGCCCAGGAGCCGGCGTCGTACGCGCCGGCCGGGTCGAGCGAGGTGATCTCGTCGGTGGTGCCGACGGCGATCGGATCGGTCCTGTCGCCGTCGGAGGGGAGGAGTTGCCAGCCCCCCACTCCGGCCGCCACCAGTACTCCACAAGTGATGAGGATCCGCAGACGGACCGTCGACCGCATTGCCGTGCTTCCTTTTTTTGGTGCCACCCCAGGTGCGACGACCCCCCGGCAACGTCGCGATGGCGTCATCCCATCACACGGTTTTCACAAGTGGAAGAGGAAACTTTCACATGACAGGTATATGTCCGGGATATGAGAATTTAAGCCGATGAGCAGCACGTATCACTCTCGGTGCGGGGAGTGACCGGCCCCGGTTACGCCTGTTTCGAGGCGAGTTCGACGACGGTGATGTCGGAGGGCGCGCCGACCCGGACGGGGGGTCCCCAGGCGCCCGCGCCCCGCGAGACGTAGAGCTGGGTGTCGCCGTACCGTTCGAGCCCGGCGACGGTCGGGTTGGCCAGGTCGGCGAGGTACTCGCCGGGCCAGAGCTGGCCGCCGTGGGTGTGGCCGGAGAGCTGGAGGTCCACGCCGTGGCGCACGGCGTCGTGGACGACGATCGGCTGGTGCGCGAGGAGGACGGCGGCGCGGGCCCGGTCGCGGTCGCCGAGGGCCCGGCCGAAGTCGGGCCCCTGCCCCTCGCTCTCGCCCGCGACGTCGTCGACGCCCGCGAGGTCGAAGCCGGCGGCGATCTCCAGGCGCTCGTTGCGCAGCGGGCGCAGGCCGAGCTCGCGGACGTGGTCGACCCAGGCGTCGGCGCCCGAGAAGTACTCGTGGTTGCCGGTCACGAAGAAGGAGCCGTGACGGGCGCGGAGCCGGGCGAGCGGCTCGGCGGCGGGGCCGAGGTCCTCGACGGTGCCGTCGACGAGGTCGCCGACGATCGCGATGAGGTCGGGCTGGGTGGAGTTGACCGCGTCCACGATGCGCTGGGTGTGGGCGCGGCCCAGGATCGGGCCCAGGTGGACGTCGGACACGACGGCGATCCGGTAGCCGTGCGCGGCGCGCGGGATCTTGGCGAGCGGCACGGTGACCCGCTTGACGCGGGGCCCGCGCAGCACGCCGTACGTGCCGTACCCGACGGTCCCGAGCGCGACGGCGGCGGCGGTGCCGCCGACGACCCGGGAGACGAAGAGACGGCGGGAGGGGTCGGCGGGGGCGGGCGCGGTGTCCTTCGCGGGGGCCGGGGCGGGTGTGGCGTCCGTCGCGGGGGCCGGGTCCGTCGGGCCGGTCGTGGCGGGCGCGGAGTCCGGTCCGGTCGTGGCGGGCGCGGAGTCCGGGGCGGTCTGCGCGGCCGGGACCGGTACGGGCTCGGACTCGGGGACCACCGGAGCGGGCGCGGACTCGGGCGCGGCGGCCGGTGCCCGGCGGGCGAGCCAGGCGCGCAGGAGCGGCCGGACCGCCTCGCCCGCCACCAGGGCTAGGACCAGGTACAGGAGCACGGCGAGCCACATCTGCCCCGGCCAGGCGATCACCTGCTGGACCGGGAAGGGCACGCCCGCCCGGGCGGAGACCAGGGCCGCGAGCGAGAGCAGCGGCAGGACCACGACGGCGGCCGTGCCCAGGCGGCGCGGCAGGCCGCCGGGCGCCGTCACATCGCGGACGAGCCGCCGCCACACGTACCAGTGGACGCCCCCGAGCAGCGCGAGGACCACGACCAGGACCAGCAGGAAGACGACCACGCCCCGGAACTCCTTCTTCTTCTAGGCGCCCGCGCGGCGCGCGGCACGCACCCCGCGCAACCCGAGGACGCCGATCACCGTCCCCAGGACAAAGGACGTGACGGCAAGCAGCAGATGAACCCAGAAGTAGGCCGTCGGGTCGCCCGCGTCGTCGAAGGCGAGGCCGCTCCCGTCGTTCCATAGGTTCTTGACGAAGGTGATCCAGATGAACCAACTCCAGACCCCGAACGCGAGCAGGAACCAGGAGACGCGACGGCTGAGCTTCATGCTCCCAGTATCGCCGCCGGCCTCCCGCCCCCCGCGTCCGGGTGGACGGGCGGGTTCGAACCGCCTGCCGGAGTTCGGATCTCTGTTCCGTACCTGTACGTTCACGACCGTGTCTGCTTCGAAGAAGACCGCTTGGGCGGTCGCCGCTGCTGTGTTGCTTCCGTTCGTCCTCGCCGCTCCCGCTCACGCGGACGGGAAGGACGCCCAGGACACGCAGCCCAAGCCGCCCCTCTCCATGTCCAAGGTCGGCGGCGAGCTGCTCGGCGTGCCCGGTACGCAGGTGCGGCTCGGGGCCGGGGCGCCGGTGCTGCCCAAGGAGCTGTCGGCCCGGTCCTGGATCGTGGCGGACGCGGAGAACGGGGAGGTCCTGGCCTCGCACAACGCGCACTGGCCGCTCGCGCCCGCCTCCACGCTGAAGATGCTCTTCGCGGACACCCTGCTGCCCAAGTTCCCCAAGACGCAGAACCACCTGGTCACCACCCAGGACCTGGCGGGCATAGGGGAGGGCTCCAGCCTGGTCGGGGTCAAGGAGAAGCAGACCTACAGCGTCCACGACCTGTGGCTCGGCGTCTTCCTGCGCTCCGGCAACGACGCCGTGCACGTCCTGACGAACATGAACCACGGCCTGGAGCGGACCGTGCGGGACATGAACGAGCACGCCGCCGAGCTCCAGGCGCTCGACACCAAGGTGGTCAGCCCGGACGGCTACGACGCCCCGGGCCAGGTCTCCTCCGCGTACGACCTCACCCTCATCGCCCGCAACGGCATGACGAAGCCGGACTTCCGCGAGTACGCCGCCACCCCCCGCGCCGCCTTCCCCGGCATAAAGAAGCCGGGCGACAAGAAGCGCGAGACCTTCGAGATCCAGAACACCAACCGGCTGCTCACGGGCGACTTCGGCGTCCCGCCGTACCAGGGCATCGCCGGGGTCAAGAACGGCAACACCACGCACGCGGGCGCGACCTTCACGGGGGTCGCGGAGCGGAACGGCAGGGTGCTGCTCGTCACCGTCATGAACCCGTCCTCGAAGGAGCAGCACGCGGTCTACCGGGAGACCGCCCGGCTGTTCGACTGGGGCTTCGCCGCGCTCGGGAAGGTGCGGCCGGTGGGCGAGCTGGTGCCGCCGCGCTCGGCCCGTACGGAGACGTCCGCGCCGGTCGGCGCGACGGAGCCCGCGTCCGGCGGGAACGCCGCGGCGCGGCCCGTCCAGGCGGTCGCGGCCGGCAGGTCCGGCGGGGTCGGGACCGCGCTGGCCGTGACCGGCGGGGTCCTGGTGCTCCTGGCGGGCGCCGGGTTCCTGGTCAACCGCCGCTGGCCGCTGGCCGCGGCGGCGCGTCGCCGGGACCGGGACCGGGACGGGGACCGCTAGTCCCGTCGCCGGCCTCCCCGAAGTCGGGGTCCGGCTCCTTGCGGGGTTCGGCCGTGGCCGTCCAGGCCGCGCAGAACAGCAGCAGCTTCGCGGTGAGGTTGATCCAGAGCAGCAGGGCGACGGGGACGCCGAACGCCCCGTACATCGACTTCGCCGCGACGCCCTTCATGTAGCCGCCGAGCAGCAGCTTGAGGAGTTCGAAGCCGACCGCGCCCATGAGCGCGGCCACCACGAGCGCCCGGCGGGGCGGCTCGACGCCGGGCAGCAGGGACAGGACGTACAGCAGGATCAGGAAGTCGGCGACGACGCCGACGAGGACGGCGGCGGTCTGGAGCAGGACGCCGCCCGCCCCGCCCTCGGAGACGCCGATCCGCTCGGCGCTCCAGCCGACGGCGGTGGAGCCGAGCCAGGAGGCGGCGAGCGAGGCGAGGGCGACGCCGCCGAGGCCGATGAGGATCAGCGCGTCCTTGCCCTTGAGCAGGACCGGGTTGCCCTCGATGTCGTCGAGGCCCCACACCGCGCGCAGGCACTCCCGCATGGAGCCGATCCAGCTGATGCCGGTGAAGAGGAGCAGGGCGCCGGCGACGATGCCGACGGTGCCGGCGTTGTCGACGAGCGCGCCGATGTTCAGCTGGTCGGAGATGCCGGGGACCTGCTCGCCGATCTTGTCCTCGATCCGGTCGAGCTGCTCGTCGCTGAGGAGCGCGGCGCCGACCGCGGCGACGACGGTGATCAGCGGGAAGAGGGCGAGGAAGGAGAGGAAGGTGATGGCGGCGGCGAGCCGGGTCCAGTGGGCCCGGTCCAGGGTCTCGTACGCGTGCCAGGCGTGGGTGCGCATGAAACGGGCGACCCAGGGGCCGATGACGGGGAGCTTGGTCAGCCAGTCCATGTCGTGCGTGTACCCCTCGATCCGTGCGCTGCGCGGGTGACCGGAGTACGAGAATCCCCCCATCGGGGCGGTCCATGCGCGATCGACATGGCGTCGGGTGCCGGGTTCTCTCCTCCGGCCGCCTCCTGTCCGATCATCATCCCTTTCGACGAACCGTCACGTCATATAGAGCAATACCGGCATAAACGACATTGACGCCTATACGGTCGGCCCATGGCTGTCGAGACCCGCGTCCCGGACGACGACTGCGAAGCCCTCACCGGCTGGGGCCGCACCGCCCCCACCCTCGCGCGCGTGCACCGGCCGCGCGGCCCCGCCGAGGCGGCCGCCGGGGTGGCCGCCGCCCTCCGCTCCCCCGGCGCCCGGGGCGTGATCGCCCGCGGCCTCGGGCGCGCCCCCGGCGACGCCGCCCGGAACGCCGGCGGCGCCGTCCTCGACATGACCGGCCTCGACCGGATCCGGGCCGTGGACGCGCGCGCGGGGACCGTCGTCTGCGAGGCGGGCGTCAGCCTGCACCGGCTGATGGAGGTCCTGCTGCCGCTCGGCCGGTTCGTCCCGGTCGTGCCCGCCACCCGGTACGTGACGGTCGGCGGCGCGATCGCCGCCGACGTCCACGGCGGGAACCAGCACGTCGCCGGGTCCTTCGGCCGGCACGTGGTCTCCCTCGAACTCCTCACCGCCGACGGGGAGGTCAGGACCGTCCTGCCCGGCACCCCGCTCTTCGACGCCACCACCGGCGGCCTGGGCCTGACCGGCGTGATCCTCTCCGCCGTCCTGCGGCTGCCGGCCGTCGAGACCTCCCTGATGACCGTGGACACCGAGCGCGCCCGCGACCTCGACGCGCTCCTCGCCCTGCTCGCCGACGGCGACCACCGGTACGCGCACTCCACCGCCCGGGTCGACCTGCTCGCCCGGGGCGCCGCCACCGGCCGCGCCGTCCTCACGCGCGGGAACCCCACCCCGTACGACGCGCTGCCCCGCCGGCACCCGGCCCGCCGCGCGCCGCTCGCCTTCCGGCCCGCCCGGCTGCCCGCCCCGCCGCCGTACGTCCCCGGCGGGCTGTTCGGCGCCTCCGCCGTGCTCTTCCCCGCGCTCTGGTACCGGGCGGGGTCCCGCGCCGCCACCGGCCGGCTCCGGCCGCTGTCGGGCGTCTTCCACCCCCTCGACGCCGTCCCGCACTGGAACCGGCTGTACGGGCCCGAGGGCTCCGTCCCGTACCGGTTCGTCCTCCCGTACGGGCGGGAGGAGGTGCTCCGGGGGATCGTGCGGCGGATCGCGGACCGGCGCTGGCCGCTCCCGCCCGCCGTCCTCAAGCGGTTCGGTCCGGGCGGTCCGGGCCTGCTCTCCTTCCCGCTCCCCGGCTGGTCCCTGGCCCTCGACCTGCCCACCGGGCTCCCCGGGCTCGGCGCCTTCCTCGACGCGCTCGACGAGGAGGTCGCGGACGCGGGCGGCCGGGTGTGCCTGGCCGGGGACGCGCGGACGCGGCCGGAGGTGGCGGCCGCGACGTACCCGCGGCTCGGCGAGTTCCGGGCGCTGCGGGCCGCGCTCGACCCCCGGTCCGTGCTCGTCTCCGACCTCTCCCGCCGCCTCGGTCTCTAGAACCCTCCAGGAGCTGATCGTGAAGGACGCCTTCGGCGCACCGCAGTCCCTGCTCGTCCTCGGCGGCACCTCCGCGATCGGGCTCGCCACGGCCCGCCGGATGATCGCCCGGCGCACCCGCGTCGTCCACCTGGCCGGCCGCCCCTCCCCCGCCCTCGACGCCTCCGCCGCGTCGCTGCGGGCGCTGGGGGCCGAGGTGCGGACCGTCCCCTTCGACGCGCTCGACCCCGGGTCGCACGAGGAGCGGCTCGGCGCGGTCTTCGCGGCGGGCGACGTCGACACGGTGCTGCTCGCCTTCGGGGTGCTTGGCGACCAGGCGCGCGACGAGTCCGACCCGGTCGCCGCCGCCCGGGTCGCCGGGACCAACTACACCGGCGCCGTCTCGGCGGGTCTGGTGTGCGCGGGCGCGCTCCAGGCGCAGGGGCACGGCTCGCTCGTGGTGCTCTCCTCGGTGGCGGCCGAGCGGGCCCGCCGCGCCGACTTCATCTACGGCTCCTCGAAGGCGGGCCTCGACGCCTTCGCCCAGGGGCTCGGGGACGCCCTGTACGGGACCGGGGTGCACGTGATGGTGGTGCGGCCCGGGTTCGTGCGCTCGCGGGCGACGGAAGGGCGCCCGGAGGAGCCGTTCGCGACCACCCCGGAGGAGGTCGCGGCCGCGATCGAGCGCGGGCTGCGGCGCCGCTCGGAGACGGTGTGGGTGCCGGGGGCGCTGCGGATGGTGACGGCGGCCGTACGGCACGTGCCGAGGCCGCTGTACCGGCGGCTGCCGGTGTGAGGCGCCCGCCCCGGCCTCAGGTGCTCGGCGTCGGCGTGTCGACCGGGCTGCCGCCCTGCGCCGGGACGGCGGGGGTCGGCCGGCCGCTGCCGAACTCGTAGTCGTACAGCTTCCGCCACACCTGGTCCGCGCCCTGCTCGTACAGCGCGAAGGAGCGGCAGGTCCAGGCCGCCTCGTAGTCGGCGAGCTCCTCGTAGGCCCGGTCCATCCCCTCCTCGGAGATGCCGTGCGCCACGGTGACGTGCGGGTGGTACGGGAACTGGAGCTCGCGCACGAGCGGGCCCGCCGCGTCCCTGATCCGCTGCTGGAGCCGGTCGCAGGGGGTGACGCCCTCGGCCAGCATGACGTAGACCACCGGGGAGAGCGGCCGGAAGGTCCCGGTGCCCTTGAGGCGCACCGGGAAGGGTCGGCATCCGGCGGCCACGCGCGCGAGGTGCGCCTCGATCTCCGGCAGCCGCTCCCGGGGGACCTCGGTCGGCGGGACGAGGGTGACGTGGGTGGGGATGCCGTGCGCGGCCTGGTCCCCGAAGCCGGCGCGCCGCTCCTGGAGCAGGCTGCCGTAGGGCTCCGGGACCGCGATCGAAACGCCGAGCGTTACGGTCCCCACGTCGTTCTCCTCCGTCGTCCGGTGCGTATCGGTGCGCGTGTCGTGCCGTCGCGCCCGCGGGTGGCGTGCGGGTGGTGCAGCCGCCAGTGTGCGGCCTGCACCACCCTCGTGACCAGGGTCCTCGGACTCAGTGCTTGGCGGGCAGGAAGCCCATCCGCTCGTACGTCTGCGCGAGGGTCTCGGCGGCGACCGCGCGGGCCTTCTCCGCGCCCTTGGCCAGGATGGAGTCCAGCGTCTCCGGGTCGTCCAGGTATTCCTGGGTGCGGGTCCGGAACGGCGTGACGAAGTCCACCATCACCTCGGCGAGGTCCGTCTTGAGCGCGCCGTACATCTTGCCCTCGTAGTCCTTCTCCAGCTCCGGGACGCTCTTCCCGGTGAGGGTGGACAGGATGCCGAGGAGGTTGGAGACGCCGGCCTTGTTCTCCGGGTCGAAGCGGATCACCGTGTCGGTGTCGGTGACGGCGCTCTTGACCTTCTTCGCGGTGACCTTCGGGTCGTCCAGGAGGTTGATGAGGCCCTTCGGCGTGGACGCCGACTTGCTCATCTTGACCGACGGGTCCTGGAGGTCGTAGATCTTCGCCGTCTCCTTCAGGATGTACGGCGAGGGGATCGTGAAGGTGTCGCCGAAGCGCCCGTTGAACCGCTCCGCGAGGTCGCGGGTCAGCTCGATGTGCTGGCGCTGGTCCTCGCCGACCGGGACCTCGTTCGCCTGGTAGAGCAGGATGTCCGCGACCTGGAGGATCGGGTACGTGAAGAGGCCGACGGTGGCGCGGTCGGCGCCCTGCTTGGCGGACTTGTCCTTGAACTGGGTCATGCGGGAGGCCTCGCCGAAGCCGGTGAGGCAGTTCATGACCCAGCCGAGCTGGGCGTGCTCGGGCACGTGGCTCTGGACGAAGAGGGTGCAGCGCTCCGGGTCCAGGCCGGCGGCGAGCAGCTGGGCGGCGGCGAGCCGGGTGTTGGCGCGCAGCTCGGCCGGGTCCTGCGGGACGGTGATCGCGTGCAGGTCCACGACCATGTAGAAGGCGTCGTGGGTCTCCTGGAGGGCGACCCACTGGCGGACGGCGCCGAGGTAGTTGCCGAGGTGGAACGAGCCGGCGGTGGGCTGGATTCCGGAGAGCACACGGGGACTGTCGAAGGCCATGCACATCATTCTCTCAGGTGCGGGACCGGTCCCCGCCCGACCGGGGGGGACGGGTCCCTCCCGACCGGTGCGCCGGTGGTACGCGCGCGGGGGCGCGGTTGCCGGATCGCGGCGGCCGTGCCCCGTGGCGGATGAGACCAGGAACACAGCGCGCGCGACGGTCCGCGCCCCCTTCCGGTGACGGTCGGGTCAGACGGGTCGGTCGGATCGGACGGGTGAGACGGGTCAGACGGGGAGGCCCGGGGCCGGGAAGTCGGCCATCAGGCCGGCGACCTCGGCGCGGATCGCGGCGAGGGCGTCCTCGTCGCCCGCGCCGGCGGCCGTGACGCCCCGGTCGATCCAGTCCGCGACCAGCGGCATGTGCGCGGTGCCGAGGCCCCGGGAGGTGAGGGCGGGGGTGCCGATGCGGATGCCGGAGGGGTCGAAGGGCTTCCGGGGGTCGTAGGGGACGGTGTTGTGGTTGACGACGATCCCGGCCCGGTCGAGGGCCTTGGCGGCGGTCTTGCCCGGCACCTGCTTCGGAGTGAGGTCGATCAGGATCAGGTGGTTGTCGGTGCCGCCGGAGACCAGGTCGAAGCCCCGGGCGAGGAGGGCTTCGGCGAGGGCCTTGGCGTTGGCGACGACGGCGTGGGCGTAGGTGCGGAAGGAGGGCTGGGCGGCCTCGCGCAGGGCGACCGCGATGGCGGCGGTGGTCTGGTTGTGCGGGCCGCCCTGGAGGCCGGGGAAGACGGCCTTGTCGAGGGCCCTGGCGTGCTCCGCGCGGGACAGCAGCATGGCGCCGCGCGGGCCGCGCAGGGTCTTGTGGGTGGTCGTGGAGATCACGTCGACGTGCCCGGCCGGGGAGGGGTGGGCGCCGCCCGCGATCAGGCCCGCGAGGTGGGCGACGTCGGCGACGAGGACGGCGCCGGCCTCCCGGGCGATCTCTTCGAAGGCGGCGAAGTCGATGGTCCGGGGCACGGCGGTGCCGCCGCAGAAGATCACCTTCGGGTGCTCCTTCAGGGCCAGGTCGCGGACCTCGTCGAGGTCGACGAGCCCGGTGTCCCGGCGCACGCCGTATTGGACGCCCCGGAACCACGAGCCGGTGGCGGAGACGCCCCAGCCGTGGGTGAGGTGGCCGCCCATGGGCAGGGCCATGCCCATGACGGTGTCGCCGGGCTCGGCGAAGGCGAGGTAGACGGCGAGGTTGGCCGGGGAGCCGGAGTAGGGCTGGACGTTGGCGTGGTCGACGCCGAAGAGGGCCTTGGCGCGCTCGACGGCGAGGCTCTCGACCCGGTCGACGTTCTGCTGGCCCTCGTAGTAGCGGCGGCCGGGGTAGCCCTCGCTGTACTTGTTCTGGAGGACGGTGCCGGAGGCTTCGAGGACGGCGGCGGAGACGTAGTTCTCGCTGGGGATGAGGCGCAGGGTGTCGGCCTGGAGCCGCTCCTCGGCGCCGACGAGGGCGGCGAGTTCGGGGTCGGCGGCGGCGAGGGCGGGGTGCCGGGCGGGGGTTTCGGCAGGGGTGGCTTCGGTGGTGGTCACGGTGGTGTCCTCCGGGCGTGGTCGGTGTCCCGGGGCACTGCGTGGGGCGCGGCGCCACGCGGGACGTCGGTCCCGGGACGCCCAGGCGGGCGGCGCCTCGTGTGGTCTGCCGCGCACGGCTCCCCCGGGGTCGCTTCCCCGTACGCCAGTCGCCGTGCGTGCCGCCACCCTAGCCGGACGGCGGGCCGTGTCGGAGGTTTCCCCGTCCGGTGCGCGAGCGACGATAGGAAAAGGGGCCGCACCCGCCCCGGGCCGCAGGACGAACGGAGATCCCGTGTCGAGGACAGAAGACGCCATCGCTTCGGCGGAGGCGCACAGCGCCCACAACTACCACCCCCTCCCGGTCGTCGTCGCCTCGGCGGACGGCGCCTGGATGACCGACGTCGAGGGCCGCCGGTACCTCGATCTGCTCGCCGGGTACTCGGCGCTCAACTTCGGGCACGGCAACCGGCGTCTGATCGACGCGGCGAAGGCCCAGCTGGACCGGGTGACGCTGACCTCGCGGGCCTTCCACCACGACCGGTTCGCCGACTTCTGCGCGCGGCTCGCGGAGCTGTGCGGCAAGGAGGCGGTGCTGCCGATGAACACCGGGGCGGAGGCGGTGGAGACGGCCGTGAAGACGGCCCGGAAGTGGGGGTACGAGGTGAAGGGCGTGCCGGACGGGCACGCGAAGATCGTGGTGGCGGCGAACAACTTCCACGGCCGGACGACGACGGTCGTGAGCTTCTCCACAGACCACGAGGCCCGGGACCACTTCGGGCCGTACACACCGGGGTTCGAGATCGTGCCGTACGGGGACCTGACGGCCCTGGAGGCGGCGGTCACCGAGAACACGGTGGCGGTGCTCCTGGAGCCGATCCAGGGCGAGGCGGGGGTCCTGGTGCCGCCGGCCGGCTATCTGCCGGGGGTGCGGGAGCTGACCCGGCGGCGGAACGTGCTGTTCGTGGCGGACGAGATCCAGTCGGGCCTGGGCCGTACGGGGAAGACGTTCGCGTGCGACCACGAGGGCGTGGTGCCGGACGTGTACCTGCTGGGGAAGGCGCTGGGCGGCGGGGTGGTGCCGGTGTCGGCGGTGGTGGCCGACCGGGACGTGCTCGGGGTCTTCCGGCCGGGCGAGCACGGGTCGACCTTCGGCGGGAACCCGCTGGCCTGCGCGGTGGCCCTGGAGGTGGTCGCGATGCTGCGGACAGGCGAATACCAGGAGCGGGCGGCGGAGCTGGGCGAGCACCTCCACGCGGAGCTGGGGCTGCTGGTGGGCGACGGCGCGGTGGAGGCGGTGCGGGGGCGCGGGCTGTGGGCGGGCGTGGACATCGCCCCGTCGAAGGGCACGGGCCGGGAGATCTCGGAGCGGCTGCTCGACCGGGGGGTCCTGGTGAAGGACACCCACGGCTCGACGATCCGGATCGCCCCGCCGCTGGTGATCTCGAAGGAGGACCTGGACTGGGGGCTCGAGCAGTTGCGGGGGGTGCTGTCGGGCTGAGGGGGTCCGGGACGGGGCGGGTCCGGTTCAGGACGGGTCCGTTCCGGAAGGGGCGGCGGGGGCGGGGCATCGGTTTGAGCCAACACGGACCATTGACACGGCAGTTGGTCTAGGCCAATGATGCGGCCATGCCGAGACCCCGCTCGCGCCACGCCGTGCGTGCCGCGCTCGCCGCCCTCGTCCCGCTCGCACTCGTCGGCGCGGTCACGGGACCCGCGCACGCCGTCCCGGAGACGGCCTGGCCCGCCCCCGTCCCCGTGCTCTCGCACGTGGAGACCACCGACCCGGTCGTCTTCATCACCATCGACGACGGCTGGTTCCACGACCCCGCCGCCGCGAAGCTGCTGCTCGACCGGCGGGTGCCCGCCTCGCTCTTCCTGCTGCCCGGCGCGTACTCGTACGACGCCGAGTACTTCCGCGCCCTGCTCGACCACGGCCCGTCCCGGGTCGAGAACCACACCGTCAACCACCCGGACCTGACCACGCTCGACGCGGCCGGGCAGAAGGCGGAGTTCTGCGGGGCCCGGGACCAGCACCTCGCCCGGTTCGGGGACGGGCCCCGGCTGCTGCGCCCGCCGTACGGCACGTACGACGCGACCACCCTGACCGCCGCCCGCGCCTGCGGGGCGAAGGCCGTGGTGACCTGGACGCACGACCTCACCACCTGGGGCCAGTGGACCCCGCCGACCCCGGAGCTCAAGGCCGGCGACATCATCCTGCTGCACTTCAACGAGACCCTGGAGCAGGACCTGGAGCGGGCCCTGGCCCTGGCCGGGAAGGCGGGCCTGAGGCCCGCGCCGCTCAGGGAGTACGTCCCCGAGTAGCCCTGGCCCTCCCCGGCGGGACGGTCAGAGGACCACGTACGGTCACGGGATCGCGTGCGGTCAGAGGATCGCTTGCGGTCAGAGGATCACGTGCGGGAGGAAGCGGGCGTACTCGTCGGTGACGGGGCCCGCCGACTCCCGGATGCCGAGGCCCGCCGCCTCGTCCTCCACGACCCACGCGCCGAGGACGACCCGGTTGCCGTCGAAGTCGGGCAGCGGGGCGAGGCCCTGGTAGCAGTGGGGCTCCCCGTCCCGTACGAGGGGCTCCGTACCGGCCTCGTGCAGGGTGACGCCCTCGCCCTCGCGGCCGAGCAGCGGTTTGGCGGCCCAGCCGGTGGTGGTGGCGAGTTCGCGCGGCCCGTCGAGGTAGGCGGGCAGCAGGTTGGGGTGGCCCGGGTACAGCTCCCACAGGATCGCGAGCAGCGCCTTGTTGGAGAGCAGCATCTTCCAGGCGGGCTCGATCCAGCAGGTGGTGCCGGTGCCGCCGCCGTTGTCGAGGGTGTCCAGGACGTGCGGGCCGAAGCGGTCGGTGGTCAGCCACTCCCACGGGTAGAGCTTGAAGCAGCTGCGGAGGAAGCGGAGCCGGTCGTCGACGAAGCGGCCCGAGAGCCGGTCCCAGCCGATCTGCTCGACGGAGAGCGCCTCGGTCTCCAGACCGGCCTGCTGGGCGGTCTCGCGCAGGTACGCGACCGTCATCAGGTCCTCGCCGAGCTCGTCGCCGTCCGAGTGGGCGAAGTGGACGGGGCCGGGCGGCAGCAGGCGGGCCTGCCGCTTCCAGGCGTCGACGAGCCGCTCGTGGAGGGAGTTCCACTGGTCGGCGCCGGGGAACCGCTCCTCCATCCAGAACCACTGCGGGCTCGCGGCCTCCACGAGGGAGGTCGGGGTGTCGGCGTTGTACTCCAGCATCTTGGCCGGGCCGGTGCCGTCGTACCGGAGGTCGAACCGCCCGTAGAGGGAGGGGAGTTCGTCGCGCCGGCGCCAGGACTCGGCGACGAGCCCGGCCAGCCGGGGGTCGGTGAGGCCGAGCTCCGCAAAGCGCTCCTTCTCGACGATGTGCGCGGCGGCGGCGAGGGACATCGCGTGCAGCTCCTCGACGACCTCCTCCAGCGCCTCGACCTCGGGCAGCGAGAAGGAGTAGTACGCGCTCTCGTCCCAGTACGGGCGCAGCGAGCCGTCGGGGTGGCGGGTCAGCGGATAGACGAGCCCCTGCTCCTCGACCGTCCGCTGCCAGTCCGGGCGGGGTTCGATGGTGTGGCGTTCCACGCGTCCGGCCCGCCTCAGCCGCCGCCGGTGCGGGAGCAGCCGAAGCCGCCGCTGTCGACGGCGGTCTTGTCGAAGCTGCCGCCGCTCACCTTCCGGTCGCTGACGGAGCCGCCGTAGTAGTAGGAGCCCCGGGGCGTGGTGCCGGCGGTGCCGCTGCTGCTCCCGCTGCCGCCGCTGCCGCTCTCGCACTCGTAACGGGGCAGCTGCTCCCGGGTCAGCCGGTCCACGCACCGCTTGTCCGGTTCGGAGCCGCACGCCGTGATCGTGGCCGCGAGCACGCCCATCCCGCCGAGCACCACCGTGCTCGACCTCAGCCTCCGCATGTCTGTCACCCTCCCCCTTCGCGGTCGCGATCCTCACGGCCGCGCCCCTCACGGTCACACATGCCGAGACCGCCAGTCCAGTCCGGTGCTTTCCGGCTGCAGGCCCTACAGTCGTTTCGTGCTCCTCGGGATGATTTGTGCGTTTGCTTCAGCCATCTGTTACGGCACGGCCTCCGTCCTCCAGGCGGTGGCGGCCCGCTCCGCGGAGCCGGGCACGGGCGGCGGCGTCGACGTCGCGCTGCTGTGGCGGGCGGCGCGGCAGTGGCGATATCTCGTCGGTCTCTGTCTGGACGGGCTGGGGTTCGTCCTCCAGGTCGTGGCGCTGCGGACGCTGCCCATCTACGTGGTGGGCGCGGCCCTCGCGGCGAGCCTGGCGGTGACGGCGGTCGTCGCCTCGCGGGTGCTCCGGGTGCGGCTGAGCGGGGTGGAGCGGACGGCCGTGGCGGTGGTCTGCGCGGGGCTCGCGATGCTGGCCCTCGCCTCGGGGAAGGAGGGCCACCGGGCGGGCCCGGAGGCCCTGGACTGGGTGCTCCTGGCCGTCGCGTTCGGGATCCTGCTGCTCGGCGCGGCGGCCGGCCGGCTCCCGGACCGCCCGCGCGCGCTCGCCCTCGGCCTGGGTGCGGGCTTCGGCTTCGGGGTGGTGGAGGTGGCGGTCCGCCTGATCGACGGCTTCGACCCGGCGGACCCGGCCCTGTACGCGCTCCTGGCGGGCGGCGGGGCCGCGTTCCTGCTCCTGACCTCGGCGTTCCAGCGGGGCTCGGTGACGACGGCGACGGCCGGCATGGTCCTCGGGGAGACCCTCGGCCCGGCGGCGGTCGGCGTCGCGTGGCTCGGCGACACGACCCGCCCCGGCCTCGGCTGGCTCGCGGTCACCGGCTTCGCGGTGGCGGTGGCGGGCTCTCTGACGCTGGCGCGGTTCGGGGAGGCGCCGGAACAGGAGACCGGGCGCGCGCACCGGCCGGAATAGGAAGCGCG
The DNA here is from genome assembly GCF_044754545.1 of Streptomyces sp. NPDC093071. NCBI lineage: Bacteria > Bacillati > Actinomycetota > Actinomycetes > Kitasatosporales > Streptomycetaceae > Streptomyces > Streptomyces sp. NPDC093071. The sequence continues at coordinate 267,348 of NZ_JBIVPH010000004.1, forward strand.
GCCGCGTGCGATGATCCGGCCGTGCCGGAGCGGATCGAAGCGGTGGCCTGGGGCGCGGTGCCGGGCCCTCCCGGGTGGTACGAGCCGGAGCGCGTCGCCTCCGGGCTGCGGGTCCTCTCCGGGGCGTCGAACCTGGTGCGGGCGGCGGAGGCGGGGTCGCTGCTCGGCTGCGGCGGGATCGTCCACGACCACAGCGGCACGGTGTTCCCGGCGGCCGCGCTCGCCGCTCCCCTGCTCCTGGACATCGCCCGGCGGGGCCATCCGCCGAACCGTGGGGCCGCCACCGCCGTGGGCGGCCTCCCGGTCACGCCTCCCCGGAGAAGCGTTCCCAGGCCGACTGGCGGGTGATGCCCAGCGACTGGCCGATCCTGGTCCAGGTCACGCCGCGACGCCGGAGTTCCGTGACCCACATGCGCAGGTCGGCCTCGATCTGGTCGGCGAGTGCCGCGACCCGGGGCAGCCGCTCCAGCATCTCGGCATCGGCCAGCTCGCCCCACATCGGCATCCGCAGCTCGGTCGGACCCGGGCGGTACTCGGCGACGATCGAGGCGGCCAGGTCCACGCAGTCGGTGCAGATGTTCACCCCGGGCCCGGCGACCAGCTTGGTCGCCTCGGCCTCGGGCTTGGCGCAGAACGAGCACGCCCGGCCGTCGCGGTCCGTCGTTTCGGGAAGCATCGCGAACCCTCCTCCACCGGCGACCCTTCCGTCAGGTCGACCCTGACACGCAGGGTAGGGATGTCAGGGGGAGCCTGACAAGGAGAGCAAGGAGAGGGCGTGCGGTGGGTGTTCTTCCGGGGGCGGGTCGAAAAACGCCTCAGGGCAACACCCTGCACAACGTCTCCAACGCCCCCGGCCACGCACTGTCCGACGGAGTGGCGTAACCGACGACCAGGGCGGGCGGGGCCGGGAGGGCGGTGGGGTGGCGGTACTGGGAGACGGTGTGGACGGCGATGCCGTGGCGGGCGGCGGCTCGCAGGGTCGGGCGTTCGGTGCCCGGGGGGAGGGTGAGGACGGCGTGCAGGCCCGCCGCGATGCCGCCGACGCGGGTCTCCGGCGCGTGCGCGGCCACCGCCGTCACGAGCTGGTCGCGGCGGCGCCGGTAGCGCAGCCGCATCGCGCGGACGTGCCGGTCGTACGCCCCCGAGCGCAGGAACTCCGCGAACGCCAGCTGGTCCGTCGCGCTGGAGACCCAGTCCACGGCCCCCTTCGCCGCCGCCACCTCGTCCACCAGGCCCTCCGGCAGGACCATCCAGGCGAGGCGCAGGCCGGGGGCGAGGGACTTGCTCGCGGTGCCGAGGTAGACGACCCGCTCGGGGTCGAGGCCCTGGAGGGCCCCCACGGGCTGTCGGTCGTAGCGGAACTCGCCGTCGTAGTCGTCCTCCAGGACGAGCCCGCCCGACGCCCGCGCCCAGTCGACCACGGCCGCCCGCCGGTCCGGGGGCAGCGCCCCGCCGAGCGGGAACTGGTGGGCCGCCGTCATCAGGACCGCCCCGCAGCCGGTGAGGGACGTCAACCCGTCGACCCGCGTGCCCCGTTCGTCGAAGGGGAGCGGCGGGGTGTCCAGGCCCGCGCCGGCCAGGACGTCGGCGTGGACCCGCAGGCCGTACGACTCCACGGCCGCGGCCCGCGCCCCCCGGTCCCGCAGCACCCGGCCGATCAGCGTCAGGCCGTGCACGAACCCGGCGCAGACCACGATCCGTCCGGGCCTGGCGTGCACACCCCGGGCGCGGGCCAGGTACTCGGCGAGCGCGGTGCGCAGTTCGGGGCGGCCGCGCGGGTCCCCGTACCCGAAGGCCTCGTCGGGGGCGGCGGTGAGCGCCCGCCGGTAGGCCTTGAGCCAGTCGGCGCGCGGGAAGGAGGCGAGGTCGGGGGTGCCCGCCTTGAGGTTGTGGACGGGGGTGGCCGTGACCGGAGGGGTGGCGGGGGCCCGGTGGCGCGGCCGGTCCCGGGGCTCCGCCCGGTCGGCGACCCGCGTGCCCGAGCCCTGCCGGGCGGTCAGCCAGCCCTCGGCGACCAGCTCGGCGTACGCGTCGGCGACCGTGTTGCGGGCCGTGCCGAGGTCGGCGGCGAGCGAGCGGGAGGACGGCAGCCGGGTCCCCGCCGCCAGGCGCCCGCTGCGCACCGCCTCCCGCAGGGCGTCCATGAGCCCCGCGCGCAGGCGCGTCCCCCGCAGTTCCAGATGGAGGTCGGCCCCGAAAGCGGCCCAGTCGTTCGCCATGGGAACGGACCATACCCCCGCGCCGGAAAAGCCCCTTCGCCGTTCTCCGGCGGCTGCCAGGATGGGCCGATGGACGTCCCCGCCCCGATCGACCTCGACGCCTGGCCGCGCCGGCAGCACTTCGCGCACTACCGCCGGGCCGTCCCGTGCACGTACTCGATGACGGTGGAGCTCGACGCCACCGCGTTCGCCGCCGCGCTGCGCCGCTCGTCGCGCAAGACCTACCTCGCGCAGGTCTGGGCGCTCTCCACGGTCGTCAACCGGCACGAGGAGTTCCGGATGTGCCTCACCGCGTCGGGCGAGCCGGCCGTCTGGCCCGTCGTGCACCCGGCCTTCACGGTCCTCAACCCGGAGCGCGAGACGTTCGCGTGCGTGTGGACGCCCCACGACCCCGACTTCGGCGCCTTCCACGACGCGGCCGCCCCGCTGCTCGCGGAGCACGCCCGCGCCACCGACCTCTTCCCGCAGGGGGACCTGCCGCCCAACGCGTTCGACGTGTCGAGCCTGCCGTGGACGTCCTTCACCGGGTTCGACCTGAACATCCGCGGCGGCTGGGACCACCTCGCGCCGATCTTCACGCTCGGCCGGTACGCCGAGCGGGAGGGCCGGGTCCTGCTCCCCCTCGCCGTCCAGGTGCACCACGCCGCCGCCGACGGGTTCCACACGGCACGGCTGGTGAACGAGCTGGGGGCGCTCCTCGCGGACCCGTCCTGGGTGGAGGGAGGCCCGGCGTCCTGAACCCGGGGTTCCGGGTCCCGAAGTGGCCCAGTCGTACGACACGGAAATGGACCACGCCCCTGCGCCACCCGGCTCCTACGGTGGACGGCATGACCAGTACGAGCACCTCCGTCCCCCGGTCCGCCGACCCCGCCGGGCGCGCCCACGAGCACGCCCCCCGGATGCCCTTCGCCGAGCGGGTCCCCGAGTTCTACCGGGCGATGATCCGCCTGGAGACGGCCGCCGCCAAGGACGTCGACCCCGTCCTCTACCACCTGATCAAGATCCGGGCCTCGCAGATCAACCACTGCGCGTTCTGCGTCGACATGCACAGCAAGGACGCCCTCGCGGAGGGCGAGAGCGTCGAGCGGATCGTGCAGCTCTCCGCCTGGGAGGAGTCCCGGCACTTCTACACCGAGCGGGAGCTCGCGGCGCTCGCCCTGACCGAGGCCGTCACCGTCCTCACCGACGGCTTCGTCCCCGACGAGGTGTACGCGCACGCCGCCGCGCACTTCGACGAGACCGAGCTGGCACGGGTCATCGCCGGGATCATCGCCATCAACGCCTGGAACCGGATCGGCGTCACCACCCGGATGACGCCCGGCCACTACACCCCGCCCGCCTCCTGAGACCCCGGGATCAGTACGGTCCCGGCTCGAAGAACTCCAGGGCCACCCGGAGCACTTCGCGCTGCTTCGGCCAGTCCTCCTCAGGACCGGCGGCCAGGATCGCGTAGTGGTTGCCGTCCGCCGCCGTGAACGCCCGGTCGACCACCTTGCGGCGGCCCCCGTCGCGGTCGTACGCGTACACCAGCTCGGCGGTGTCGGCCGGGGCGTCCGGCTCGCCGGTGATCCGTTCGAGGCTGATCTCCTCGTAGCCGGGCTTGTTCGCCCTGCCGTCCCGGGAGGTTCCGCGCAGGGCGTCGTACGGCGTCAGGCCGTCCTCGGTGACCACGAAGACCTGGAGGAGGCTCCGGCCGTCCGGGGCGTTGTAGAAGACGCCCTGGTCGGACTCGGTGCGGTGCCAGTCCTCGGGGATCGCGATCGTGAAGCTCTTGAGGTCCTTCACCGCCCGGTAACCGGGCGGAGGTACGTCGTCCGTGGGGGTGGCGGTGGTGGAGGGCGACGGGGTCGGGGTGTCGGGAGGGGTCTCCTCCGGGGCCGGGTCCGACGCCGACACCGAGGCCGGCGGGCCCGCCGCCGGGGCCTTCCCGTCGTCCCCGCCCCAGAGCATCCAGCCCGCGACGGAACCCGCCGCCACGGCGGCCGCGACCACCCCGGCCACGACCGCCGCCCGCGCGGAGGAGCGGGGCGGCGGGGGCGGCACGTACTGCCATGCGCCGGTCTCCGGTACGTAGCGAGGACCGTGCTCCGGGCCGTACTGGGCTCCGGCCCCCAGTCCGTACTGCGTCTCGTACGCGAGGGTGTGCTCCGGCCCGTACTCCGGCGCGTGCTCCGGCGCGGACGGTGGCGGGGGCGGCGGCAGCGGCGGGAGGAGCGGGCCGCTCCCGCCGACCGGTCCGGGAGCGGGCGCGGGCCCGGCCCCCGGGGCGTCCGTCTCCCAGCTCTGCGTCGCGTCGTTCCAGCGGGCCCCGCCGCCCCCGCCTCCCCCGTACCCGCTCATCTCATCCTCCGAGGAGGGCGCCGACGGCCTGCCCCACGGCCACGCCCGAGGCGAGGATGCCGGTCACGGCGCCCGCGTCCGCGAGGGCGCGGCGCAGACGGGTGAGGCGGCCGGCGTCCGCGCGGCCGGTGCCCTCGATCTCGTCCTCGGCGTCGGAGAGTTCGGCGTCCAGGGCGGCCGTCTGCTCGGAGGCGACGACGCCTCCCAGGTCGGTGCGCAGACGGCGGATCGCCTGGAGCAGCTCCTCCTGGAGGGGGTCGCGGGCCGGCTGGTTCCCGGTCACGGTGTTGGTGACGGTGTTGTGGTCGCCGATGGTGACGTTGCCGCCGGTGTTGGAGACCCGGATGCCGTCGCGGCGCGGGGTGTCGTCGGTGTCAGCCACGGGTGCCTCCGGGCGTCGAGGTGGTGAAGGACTTGTTGGTGACGGTGTTGTGGTTGCCGAGGGTCACGTTGCCCTTGGTGTTCTCGATGAAGGTGCCGCCCTCGGCGACGTGGACGATCTTCTGCTCGAACTCGGCGGTCTCGTAGCCGGCTTCGCGGAGCGCGACCGTCACGCCGTTCGCGACCCGGTCCTGGACGCTCTTCAGATAGCGGCTGACGTCCATCTCCTGGAACAGCGAGGCGTCGTCGTCGGAGCCGAGCTCGCGGACCGAGACGGCGGGCCCCTCGGGCAGCGCGTGGGCGTGGCCCGCGGTGAGCAGCCGCCAGGCGTGGCCGAGCGCGCGCCAGAGGGTGACGACGGCCTGCCCGGCGGAGCGCGGGGTCTGGCCGAGGGCCCAGACGGCCTTGCCGAAGTGGTGGTTGTGCCGGTAGCGGTGGGCGATCCGGTCGGCGTACCGGTACAGCGGCTTCACCGGCCGCAGGACGTGCGGGGCGACCTCCAGCATCAACATGCCGCCCTGCGTGTGGACGCGGACGAAGACGGTGGTGACGATCTCCTCGCCCCAGCCGCCGACCCGGATCCGGAGGAAGTGGCGGCGGGTCTCGCCGCCCTCCTCGATGGAGCCCGAGCGGTGCGCCTCGAAGCCCTCCGGGGTGTACGGGGCGGCGGTGCGGGCCGGGAGGCCGTCGACGGGCAGGAAGACCACCTCGTCGATCTCCAGCTCGCGCAGCCGGTCCCGTACGGCCGCCTGGATCTGCGGCGAGCCGTGCGGGGAGGGCACGCGGAGCGCCTCCACCAGCGGGACGACGTGCCGCATGATGGCGCTGTTGTCGAGCGGTTCGGGCGCCTTGCCGTCGAGGTTCTTCCGGGGGCGCAGCTCGATGGAGAGCGACCAGGGCTCGTACGGTTCGCCGGCGCCGCAGAACGGGTCGTCGGCGCCGTACATGACGAGCCGCGCGTGCTGCTCGATCCGGATGCGCTCGCGCAGCCGGCGGGAGCGGGCGCCCTCGGCCTGCTCGGCCGGGTCGGCGCGCTGGTCGGGGAAGCGCTCCTTGGAGAGCTCCTGGGTGAGCGCGCGGGCGAACTGGCCGCGCTGGACGGCCACCGCCCAGGCGACGAGCAGCGGCACGGCGACGGTGATCCACGCCTCCAGCCTGCCGACGCCCCACACCTCCTCGGCGGCGAGCAGGGACAGGGCGCCGAGGAACTCGCCCGCCTCGGAGAGGTCGCCGAGGATCTCCCAGCGGTCCTCGTCGTCGCCGAGGGCGAGGAAGAGGAGGAACAGCGCGCCCTGGAACAGCAGGATCCGTCCGTACCAGCGCAGGAAGAAGGCGGGCACGAGGCGGTAGACCGGGGTGGCGGCGGTGGCGGCCCGGCCGCGGACCCAGCGGGCGATCCCGAGCAGCAGGAAGGGCACGACGAGGAGGACCACGAGGCCCTTGGTGAGCGGGAACGCGATGATCCAGAGCGCCAGGACGCCTGCCGCCCAGCCGAGTTCGACGCGGCGGGCGCGCAGCGCGTGGGCGAGGACGCGGCTCGCGTCGTAGCCGAGGGAGGGGGCGGCGAAGCGCTCCTCGTGGACGTACAGCTCGTCGATGACCGCGTCGCGGAAGCCGTCGTCGAGGTACGTCCCGGCGCAGAGCAGCCGGGTCGCCTCGCTGGTGGCCGGGTGGGCGCCCGGCGGCGGGGTGCCGTGCGGTGGAGTGCCGGGCGGCGGAGTTCCATGCGGCGGCGTGCCGGGTGGTTCTCCGGGCTGCTGGGGTACGAACGACTGCGCCAAGGCTCCCCCGATGGTGTGGAACTGTCCGTCGCTCCCGTGGAGTTGACCGGGAGCCGGTGGCACAGCATAGGCGAGGCGGGGGTGCCCTGTCGGCGGGAAAAACGGCGCCCCCGGTCCGTACGGTCGGTCGTACGGGCCGGGGGCGCCGGAGGTGTCGGGCGGTACGGCTCAGATGAGGCCGAGCTCGCGGACCGCGTCGCGCTCCTCGGCGAGCTCCTGCACGGAGGCGTCGATGCGGGCGCGGGAGAAGTCGTTGATCTCCAGGCCCTGGACGATCTCGTACGTGCCGTTCTTGGTGGTGACGGGGAACGAGGAGATGAGGCCCTCGGGGACGCCGTAGGAGCCGTCCGACGGGATGCCCATGGAGGTCCAGTCGCCCTCGGCGGTGCCGTTGACCCAGGTGTGGACGTGGTCGATGGCGGCGTTCGCGGCGGAGGCGGCGGAGGACGCGCCACGGGCCTCGATGATCGCGGCGCCGCGCTTGGCGACGGTCGGGATGAAGGTGTCGGCCAGCCACGCCTGGTCGTCGACGACCTCGGCGGCGTTCTTGCCGGCGATCTCCGCGTGGAAGACGTCCGGGTACTGGGTCGCGGAGTGGTTGCCCCAGATGGTGAGGCGCTTGATGTCCTCGACGGAGGCGCCGGTCTTGGCGGCGAGCTGCGACAGCGCGCGGTTGTGGTCCAGGCGGGTCATCGCGGTGAAGCGCTCGGCCGGCACGTCCGGGGCGGCGGCCTGGGCGATCAGGGCGTTGGTGTTGGCCGGGTTGCCGACGACGAGGACCTTGATGTCGTCCGCGGCGTGGTCGTTGATGGCCTTGCCCTGCGGCTTGAAGATGCCGCCGTTGGCCGCGAGCAGGTCGCCGCGCTCCATGCCCTTGGTGCGGGGGCGGGCGCCGACGAGCAGCGCGACGTTGGCGCCCTCGAAGCCCTGGTTCGGGTCGTCGAAGATGTCGATGCCCTTGAGCAGCGGGAAGGCGCAGTCGTCGAGCTCCATGGCGGTGCCCTCGGCGGCCTTGACGCCCTGCGGGATCTCGAGGAGGCGCAGCTTGACCGGCACGTCCGCGCCGAGCAGGTGGCCGGAGGCGATGCGGAAGAGCAGCGCGTAGCCGATCTGGCCGGCCGCGCCGGTCACGGTGACATTCACGGGAGTGCGGGTCATGGCGATCTCCGTAAGACAGCTGGCGGTGGGGGTCCCTGCCCCTGGTGCGGGATACCCCTCTTGATCGATCGGTGTCTCGACGTGAAGAGATATCCAGCGGTCAGGCTATCCGACCCGGGCACCCCTGAACCCCCACCCCCTTGTGGTCCGGCTCACTGCCACCCGTCCGCGCGGGTGGCGTCAGCGGCCCGCCGTGCAGCCCTCGATGCCGTCCGCGAGGGTGCCGCAGGCCCGCGCGGCCGCCCGCGGGACGACGGCGAGCATCGGGGTGTAGGCGTCGGTCTCCGCCGCCGGGTCGGCGCCCTCGGGGACGGTGGCGCGCTCGGTCGCGCCCGCGACCTCGACGGACACGGTGTCGCCGGGGGCGGCGCCGGTGATCCGGGCCCAGGAGGCCGCGCAGGCGGCGCTGTGGCGGACCTCGACGCGGGCGGTGCCGACGCGGACGCGGTCGACGGTGACGGCGAGGGGGCCGCCGCACCCCATGGCCTCGGGGTCCCGTCCGGCGCAGTCGTCCCCGGAGCACTTCACCCCTGCGGGGAGGTCGGTACGGGACGTGGGGCCGGGGGTGGCGGTGGTGGTGGACGGCGCGGCGGCGCGGCCGTCGTCCCCGGCGTCCGGCCCGTCGCCGCCGCCCAGGTCGACGAGGAGCAGGGCGGCGGTGACGACGAGCAGGGCGCCGAGGATCCCGGCGGCGTAGAGGAGGACGGTGGTGCGGCGCCGGGGGGCGCGGCGCTCGTTTCCGCCGTCGGCAGGCGGGGGTACGGGTGCCGGGGCGACCGGGCCGGTCGGGTCGAGGCGGCGGATCCGCAGGGTCCGGTCGTCGCCACCGGGATCGTCGGGGCCGTCGCCCTCCGGGCCGCCGGAAGTGCCGCCGTACGGCTCCCCGTCCCGGGAGCCTTCCGCGCGGGGGCCTTCGGGGGTGCCGCCCGGCGCTCCGGGCGCGAAGCGGCTCCGGGCGCGTTCCCACCGGGCCGTGAGGTCGGCCGGGTCGGCGCCGGTGACCTCCGCGAGGGCGGTCACGGCCCCGCGCGGAACGGGCTGACGGGCGTTCAGATAGGCGTCCCACAGGGCGCGTTCGTGGCCGGTGCGTTCGGCGACGGCCACCACGCCGAGGCCGCTGCGGTCGACGAGGCGGCGGATCCGCTCGGTGAACGCGCGCACCTCCGGGTCGAGTTCCTCCGGAAGCGCCTTCCAGCCAGGCATGTGCGGCCCCCTCGTCCCTGCTCTCGTCCCCTGTCCCGTCCGCCACGTCGAAGGATGGCAGCTCCGGGGGCGATGCGCGCCCCCATGAGGAGGACGAGGTACCGGAATGGTCACTTCCGTGCCACAGCGCGTTGACGGGCCTTGAACCCGCGTTGGCACGTACATGACCCTTGATCACGTCGGCGCCCGCCCTCCCACGGGGGAGAGGGCGGGCGCCGCACCCGTCACGAGAGGCACCCGTCACCGGGGGCCCGCGTCAGCCGGGGGCCTACGTCACCGTCAGATGGAGGATGTCCTCCAGGAACGGGATCCGCAGCCAGGGCTTCGGCTGCACCATGAGCGCGAGCAGCACGATCAGGCCGCCCATCACCCCGTACGTGATCATGTCCGTGAAGCGGGACCGGACCGCCAACATGCCCACGGACGGCACCGTCCGCCGCATCACGGCGCCGAGCAGGAGCGCGGCCCCGACCAGGATCGTCCCCACCCGGAAGGACTGCGCGAACGCGTCCGTGCCCACCACGAGCAGTCCGGCCCCGGCGACGCAGAGGACCGTGAGCAGCGGCCACTGGCGCGCGGGCGCCGGGGCGGCGCCGGGCGCGGCGCGCCCGCCGCCCTCGGGGCGCGCGGTGTCGGTGGTGACGGTGGGCGGCCGTCGGCGCGGTCCGCGGCGCATCCGGAGGCTCCCGGACGCCACGTCAGAGCGCCGCGGCCGCGCGCTCGGCGGCCTCGACGACGTTGACGAGGAGCTGCGCGCGGGTCATCGGGCCCACGCCGCCCGGGTTCGGGGAGATCCAGCCGGCGACCTCGGCGACGCCCGGGTGCACGTCGCCGACGATCTTCCCCTCGGCGTTGCGCGAGACGCCGACGTCGAGGACGGCCGCGCCCGGCTTCACGTCCTCCGGCTTGATCAGGTGCGGCACGCCGGCCGCCGCGACGACGATGTCGGCGTTCCGCAGGTGCGCCGCGAGGTCCCGGGTGCCGGTGTGGCACTGGGTCACGGTCGCGTTCTCGGAGCGGCGGGTGAGCAGCAGCGGCATCGAGCGCCCGATGGTGACGCCGCGCCCGACGACCACGACCTCGGCGCCGTTGATCTCGACGCCGTGGCGGCGCAGCAGGGTGATGACGCCGTTGGGCGTGCAGGGCAGCGGGGCCGGCTCGTTGAGCACCAGGCGGCCGAGGTTGGTGGGGTGCAGCCCGTCCGCGTCCTTCTCCGGGTCCATCAGCTCCAGGACGCGGTTCTCGTCGATGCCCTTGGGCAGCGGGAGCTGGACGATGTAGCCGGTGCACTCCGGGTCCTCGTTGAACTCCCGTACGACCGCCTCGATCTCCTCCTGGGTGGCGGTGCCGGGCAGCGTGCGCTGGAGGGAGGCGATGCCGACCTCCGCGCAGTCCCGGTGCTTTCCGGCCACGTACTTCTGGCTGGCCGGGTCGTCGCCGACGAGGAGGGTGCCGAGACCGGGCGTGACGCCCTGTTCCTTGAGGGCCGCCACACGGACGGTCAGATCGGACTTGATCGCGGCTGCGGTGGCCTTGCCATCGAGAATCTGGGCGCTCATGGAGCCATCTTCCCGGATGCCCCCCGCCTTGTTCCAATTCGCTCGTACGGAGCGGCTCCGGACCCGGAACGGAAGGTTGCACTTGCACAACTCCGTGACGTATCGACTGGACAAAAAGTCGACGTTGCGACGACGATGATCCGCGCAGCACCGCGGAAAGTGCCGGGGGGAAATCCGCTCAAACGCCGTGAAAGTCCTCCGCGCGGGCCGCGTCGTCCCCGCACAGAGAAATTCACGGAGGAATCCCGCGATGAGCTTCGGCGACCCGAACAACCCCTACGGCCAGCCCCAGGGCCAGGGCCAGCAGCCCGGGTACGGCTACCCGCAGGGCCAGCAGCCCGGTTACGGCTACCCCCAGCAGGCCCCGCAGGGCGTGCCGCCGCAGCAGGGTTACGGCTACCCGGCCGCCCCGCCGGTCTCCCCGTACGCCGGTGGCGGCTACCCGGGCGCGGGCGGCTACGGAAACGTTCCGCCGCTGGCGCACTGGGGCTGGCGCGTCCTGTCCCGGCTGATCGACAGCGCCATCATGCTGGTGCCGTACTACATCCTCGCCGGCGTCGGCGCCGCGATGGGCAGCAACAGCGGCAGCAGCGGCGAGGACGGCCTCGCGGTGATCCTCACCCTGGTGGGCTTCGTCTACCTGGTCTTCATGTTCTTCTTCCAGATCTACAAGGAGGGCGCGACGGGCCAGACGTTCGGCAAGAAGATCGTCGGCACCCGGACGCTGCGCGAGGAGGACGGCCGCCCGCTCGGCTTCGGCAAGGCGTTCCTGCGCCAGCTGGCGCACTTCCTCGACGGCATCGCCTGCTACATCGGCTACCTGTGGCCGCTCTGGGACTCCAAGAAGCAGACCTTCGCGGACAAGGTCTGCAGCACGCTGGTCATCAAGGAGAACGGCTGACACCGAGCCGGCCCCTTCGCACGCGGGAGGCCCCGGACATCGATCGATGTCCGGGGCCTCCCGCGTACCGGCAGGTCACCGGCGCTTCAGGACCGCGAATCCGTCCGAGCGGTGCGTGAGCTCGTACCGGGCCCTCGGGTGCAGTTGCGAAGCCAGTCGCACCGGGTCCGAGGCCTGCTGCGACCAGCCGCGCAGGTCGTAGACGAGGTAGTCGGGGTCGACGTCCCGGGAGGTCCCCGCCCAGTAGACCCGGTGGTCCGCCGTGAAGTGGGCGAGCAGCGAGACGTCCGTCTCCACGCTCGTCCCCTCCGGCACCGCGGCCACGGCGGCCCGCGCCTGCGCGACCCGCGCGTCCTCCCGGTACGTCTCCGGCTTCAGCAGCTCGCTCAGCGGCAGGTTCGCGGCGAGGACGAGCGCGACCGCCGTCGCCACCGGGACGACGACCTTCCCGTACGAGACGAGCCAGGGGCGCGGCGAGGTGCGCACCGCGCGGGCGCCGTCCACGAGGGCCAGGAAGACGACCGGCATGAGGATCGCGCTGTAGTGCCAGAGCATCCCCCAGTGGTTGGGGTCCTGGGAGAGGAAGCGCCAGCCCAGGGTCGGCAGGACGAGCAGGACCAGCGGGGAGCGCAGGGCGAGGAAGCCGGTGATCGCGAGCAGGTAGAGGACCATCTCCCAGCGCTCGCCCGAGGCGAGGGCGTCGACGACGACCTGCCCGAAGGAGGCGTCGGCCCCCTCGCCCGTCTTCTCCAGCTTCGCCCAGTAGTCGTACTGGCCGAGGCTGCTCGCCGCCGGGATGAGGACGAGGACCGTGAGGGCGAAGGCGGAGACGCCGAAGGCGGCCAGGGCGGCGCCGAGCCGGCGGCTCCCCTTGAGGAAGACGACCGCGCCGACCATGGCGACGGTGAGCCCCATGTCCTCCTTGACGAGGATCAGCGGGATCGCCCAGGAGGCGGCCAGGGACCAGCGGCCGAGGAGCAGGGCCCGGCAGGCCAGGGCGAGCAGCGGGACGGCGAAGGCGATCTCGTGGAAGTCGGACTTCACCGCCTCCTGGAGCCCCCAGGAGAGCCCGTACGCGATCGCGAGCCCGAGGCCCACGGCCCGGCTGCCGAGCACCTCCTGCGCGGTGCGGCCGACGACGGCGGCCGAGGCGGCGAAGAGCGCGGCCTGCGCGAAGAGCAGGGCGACCGGCGAGGGCCAGATCCAGTACAGCGGCGCGAGGAGGGCGGTGACCGGGCTGAAGTGGTCCCCGAGGATCGGGAAGCCGGGTCCCTTTATGTCGACGAGCGGCGCCCGGAACTCGGCGTACGCGCGGACGGACTGCCCGAAGATCCCGAGGTCCCAGGAGGGGGTCCGGAAGTGCGCGTACTGCACCCAGGAGTACAGGAAGTAGAGGACGCACAGGACGCCCGCGACGATCAGGTACGGGCGGAGGGGCGCGGGGGCGAGGCCCTCCGGCGCTCCGGAGCCGCCCGCTTCGTGGTCGCCCGCTCCGGGGTCGCCCGCTTCGGGAGAGACGGCGGGAGCGGGGACGCCGGCGGCGGGGGTGCCCGCGACGGCCTCCTCGGGGGACTTGTTCCCTACGTCCAACATCACGTCCCCATTACCGGCGGTCGACAGAAGAGCAATCCATTAGAACAGAGAGCACCCGATCGAATGATCCGCCGACACGACGTGGACGGCCCGCCGCCCCGGAAGGGACGGCGGGCCGTTCGCGTCGCGCGGATCCGCGTCAGTGGAAGAAGTGCCGGGTGCCGGTGAAGTACATCGTCACGCCGGCCTTCCGCGCCGCCTCGACGACCAGCTCGTCACGGACCGAGCCGCCGGGCTGCACGACCGCCTTCACGCCGGCCGCGGTGAGGATCTCCAGGCCGTCGGGGAAGGGGAAGAAGGCGTCGGAGGCGGCGTACGAGCCGCGCGCCCGCTCCTCGCCCGCCCGCTCGACGGCCAGCTTCGCGGAGTCGACGCGGTTGACCTGGCCCATGCCGACGCCGACCGAGGCGCCGTCCTTGGCGAGCAGGATCGCGTTGGACTTGACCGCGCGGCAGGCCCTCCAGGCGAAGGACAGCTCGGCCAGCTCCTCGCCGGAGAGGGCGTCGCCGGTGGCGAGGGTCCAGTTCGCCGGGTCGTCGCCGTCGGCCTGGAGGCGGTCGGTGACCTGGAGCAGGGCGCCGCCGTCGATGGGCTTGACCTCGACCGGGTTGGCCGGGGCGCCCTCGGCGCGCAGCACGCGGATGTTCTTCTTCCTGGCCAGGACCTCGACCGCGCCGTCCTCGTAGGCCGGGGCGACGATGACCTCGGTGAAGATCTCCGCGACCTGCTCGGCCAGCTCGACCGTCACCGGGCGGTTGACGGCGATGACGCCGCCGAACGCGGACAGCGGGTCGCAGGCGTGCGCCTTGCGGTGGGCCTCGGCGACGTCGGCGCCGATCGCGATGCCGCACGGGTTGGCGTGCTTGATGATCGCGACGCAGGGCTCGTCGTGGTCGTACGCGGCCCGGCGCGCGGCGTCGGTGTCCGTGTAGTTGTTGTACGACATCTCCTTGCCGTGCAGCTGCTCCGCCTCGGCCAGGCCGCCGGTGCCGTCGACGTAGAGGGCGGCGCCCTGGTGCGGGTTCTCGCCGTACCGCAGGACGTTGTTCCGCTCGTACGTGGCGCCCAGGAAGCCCGGGAAGCCGCTGTCGTCGGCGGCGGCATAGTCATCGGCGAACCAGGACGCCACGGCCACGTCGTACGCGGCGGTGTGCCGGAAGGCCTCGCCCGCGAGCCGCTTGCGGGCGGTCAGGTCGAAGCCGCCGGACCGGACGGCGGCGAGCACGTCGCCGTACCGCTCCGGGCTGGTGACGATCGCCACGGACGGGTGGTTCTTCGCGGCGGCGCGGACCATGGACGGGCCGCCGATGTCGATCTGCTCGACGCACTCGTCCGGGGTGGCGCCGGAGGCGACCGTCTCGCGGAACGGGTAGAGGTTCACGACGACCAGGTCGAACGGCTCCACGCCGAGCTCCGCGAGCTGCTCGCGGTGCGACTCCAGGCGCAGGTCGGCGAGGATGCCGGCGTGCACGCGCGGGTGCAGGGTCTTGACGCGCCCGTCCAGACACTCGGGGAAGCCGGTCAGCTCCTCGACCTTGGTGACGGGAACCCCGGCGGCGGCGATCTTCCCGGCCGTGGAGCCGGTGGAGACGAGCTCGACACCGGCCTCGTGCAGACCGCGGGCCAGCTCTTCGAGCCCCGTCTTGTCGTAGACGCTGACCAGCGCGCGGCGGATGGGCTTAACGGTGTCCGTGTTCACCGACATGAACCTTTCGTCCCTCAATGCGGTAGCCGTGCCGGGCGAGACGCCCCACGACGTCGACGAGCAGCGAGCGCTCGACTTCCTTGATGCGCTCGTGCAGAGCGGCTTCATCGTCCGTCTCCCGCACCTCGACCACGCCCTGGGCGATGATCGGGCCGGTGTCGACGCCGTCGTCGACGAAGTGGACGGTGCACCCGGTGACCTTCGCGCCGTAGGCGAGGGCGTCGCGCACCCCGTGGGCACCGGGAAAACTGGGCAGCAGGGCCGGGTGGGTGTTGACGACCCGGCCGTCGAAGCGGGCGAGGAACTCCTTGCCGACGATCTTCATGAAGCCGGCCGAGACGACGAGGTCGGGCTCGTGCGCGGCCGTCGCCTCCGTCAGGGCGCGGTCCCACTCCTCGCGGCTCGCGTGGTCCTTCACCCGGCACACGAAGGTCGGCAGCCCGGCGCGCTCGGCGCGCTCCAGACCGGCGATCCCGTCGCGGTCCGCGCCGACCGCGACGACCTCCGCGCCGTACCCCTCGGGGTCGGCGGCGATGCCGTCGAGGAGGGCCTGCAGGTTGGTACCGGAACCGGAGACCAGGACGACGAGGCGGGCGGCAGCCACTGGGTCACTCTTTCCGTGGTGTTTGTGCGGTCGTACGAACGAATCGTGCCGCTCGATACGGGGAACCCTACGAATGGCTCGACCGTCAGCAACGATACCGGCACACCGGACGGCCCCCACGGGACGGGGGCGGAGCAGGGCGGTAGCGTCAGGGACCGAGGCCGGAGCCGGTCGGGGGACCGGGCGGCGCACGCACGGCACCAGTCAGCACGAGACAGCAGCGGAGACCACGGGTGCGGCCGTGGTCGAGACGACAGAGGGAAGACGTTCAGCAGATGCCGGAACGCCAGTCCACGGACGACAACAACCCGTTCGCGCCGCCGCCCGAGGGCCGGCCGGACCAGCCGTGGCAGCCGCGGCGACCGGAGGGCCCGGACGACGACGGGTCCGGGGCCCCGGACCCGTCGGGCCCGTCCGACGGCCGCTGGAGCCCGCGCCAGCCGGGCCCCTCCCAGGACGGCTTCGGGCGCGGACCCGAGCGCCAGGGGGGTCAGGGCGGCCAGGGCGGGCCGGGGCAGGGCGGGTCCGGGCGCGGCCCGGGGCTCCGCTGGGACCCGAAGGACCCGGCGCAGCGGCGGGCGCGGTACGCGATCCTCGCCGGCATGTGGGGCTTCTTCTTCGCCCTCTTCGAGATCCCGGAGCTGGCGCTGCTCCTCGGCGCCCTCGGCCTCTACTGGGCGATCAGCTCGCTGCGCGCCAAGCCGAAGCAGGACGGGCAGCGGGCGGCGGACGGGGCCGCGGGGACGGCCGGAGTGTCGCCGACGTCACAGCCGGCGTCCCAGCCCTCGGGACAGGGTCCTGGGCAGGGCGCCGCTCCGGCGGCCGCCCCGCTGCGGGCGATGCGGACGGCCGCGATCAGCGGTCTGGTCGCGTCGAGCGTGGCCCTGGCGATCGTGGCGGGCGGCTTCACGATGCAGATCGTCTACCGCGACTTCTACGAGTGCCGCGACGACGCCCTCACCCAGGCGGGCAGGCTGGCCTGCAACGACCTCCTGCCGAAGCCGCTGCGGGCGGGCTTCGGGGTCCGGGAGTAGCCGGGTCCTAGGCGCCCGGTTCCTTGGAATCCGGAGCCGGGCCGGGGGCCGGTTCGGGGTCCTGGTCCTGCTTCGGGTCCGGCTCCGGGTCCGGCTTCGGCCGTGGCTCCGGGGAGGGCTCCCAGGCCGCCGGGAGGAAGTCGTACGGCTCGTAGCCGGTGTCGCCGAAGGGGTCGCCGTACGGGCCTCCGTACGCGTTCCCGTACGCGTTCCCGTACGAGCCGCCGTACAGGTCGTCGTCGTACGGGTCCTCCTGCGGGGTACTGCCGGGGGCTGGGACCCCGGCCGCCGCTCCGGTCCGCCGGAGGCGGCCCCACCACTTCAGGGCCGGGCGCCGGGCCGGGCGCCACCACTCCTTCCGGGAGGGCTCCCGGTCGCCGGAGGCCGCCGCCTCCGCTTCCACCTTCGTCTTCGTGAGGTCCGGCGCGGGCGCCGGAGCCGGTACGCGCTTCGAGCGCGGCGAACGGCGGCCCCAGGCCCGTACCCCCAGCGCCGCCGGAAGGCCCGCGCAGGCCCCCCACAGCACCGCCGCCGCGCCCGTCTGCCAGCCCACCGGGCCGAACGCGGCCAGGCGGCCGGAGCCCAGCGGGCCGCCCGCCGCCGCCGCGAGGACCGCGACGGCCGCCCCGCACGCCCCCGCCGCGCCCAGGACCGTCAGCGCCGTGTCCCGGGCCGTCCAGGTCCGCGCCGAGCGGCCCACCCGGTGCCCCAGGAGCACGGCCGCGACCAGTGGGACCGCAGCGACCGCCCAGTGGAGCCAGGTCCCGCGCCCCTCGGCGGGCACCGCCGCCAGGAGCGGGAAGGGCGGCACGGCCGGGTCCCCGGCGAGGCCCAGCGGGGTCGCGAGGGCGCCCGTACCGAGGGCGAAGCCGGGCCCGAGGCCGTACGCCGCTCCCCACACGGCCGCGTTCGGCAGCAGCGCCAGGACGAGCAGCAGGACCACCGCCCGTCCCGACCACTCCCCCGCCAGGCCCAGGAACACGGTCTGCGCCCGGCCCGCGTGCCAGGCCGTCGAGGCCGCGGCGGCCACCGCGCCGCCGGTGAGCAGCGTCCCGAGCCCGAGCCCCGCCGCCCGCGCGAGGACCGCCCACCGCGGTCCGGGGAAGGGGCGGCCGAGCGCCGTCCAGACCCCCGCCCCGGCCGCGCCGGCGACGACGGCGGGCGGCCAGAGTCCGGCCGTGACCAGCTCCGCGGGCAGCGGACCGCTCTCGCTGTAGAGCACGACCGCCGCCGTGACCAGCAGGTATCCCCCGGCCACCGAGGCGACCGCGCCGCTCGGCGAGGGGCGCGGCCGGTCCCGGACTCCGGCGCCCGGGTCGAGGGTGTCGCGGGCGGCCCGGTGGACGAGCCAGACGGGCAGGGCGGTCAGCAGGAGCGGGACGACGCCGAGGGGCGCGGGCAGGCCGGAGAGGGTGTCCGTACGGATCAGCTCCACGCCGTGGGCGAGCAGCCAGAGCCCGGCGGCGGCGTGGAGGACGTCGCCGGGGCCGCCGTCGGGGAACGGGGAGCTGACCCAGGCCGCGATCACCAGGACCGCGAGGGCGCCGAGGCCGAGGCCGGCGGCGACCCCGCCCCGGACGCAGGCGGCGGCGAGGGCGGCGGAGCGCCCGCCCTGGACCAGGGGTTGCTCGGTCACGTGGGTCACGGAGTCATGCTCCCAACGACACGCGCTTTCGCCGCGTAACAGGCAAACATCCGTTGTGTCGCTCAAGATACGTTTATGTACTTTTCCGCCCAGAGAAGCTCTGCGGGAGGTCGACGCCCATGAGCCGGAGCACCGCGGATTCCACTCCCTCCGTCGCCCTGCCGGGCCCCAAGGAGCGGCGCAGGTTGCGCGAGGCCCTCGCCCTGAGCGAGGAGCAGGTCGCCGAGGCCATGGGCGTCACGAAAGCCACGGTCAAGGCGTGGGAGACCGGGCGTTCGACACCCCGGGGCCGCAAGCGCGAGGCGTACGCGAGGCTGCTCGGCGCGGGCGGGCCCGAGGGGTCGCGCCCGTCCCCGGACCCGACCGCCCGGGCGGAGGCGGCCTCCGGGCCCGCCCTCACTCCTTCGGCCCCCTCCTCCCCGGTTTCCTCCCGGCCGCCCGCCGACCGGGCGGGCGACGGGGTCTCCCTGCCGGCGGAACGCCTGAAACCGGAGACGCGGGAGAAGCCGGAGAAGCCGGAAGCCCCGGAGAAGGCCGAGGCGGTGGAGCCGACCGCGCCGGAGGCACCGGCACCAGCGGCATCGGCATCGGCACCGGAGGCACCGGCATCGGCATCGGCATCGGCATCGGGTAAGGCTCCCGCCGAGTCCGGCGGGCTCACCCCCGAGGAGGCGTTCGACGCGCTCTACGCGCACGCCGCGCCCGGCCTCGTCCACCAGACGTATCTGCTCACCGGGCGCCGGGCGCTCTCCCGCGAGGCCGTCGAGCGCGCCTTCCAGCAGGCGTGGCAGCGCTGGCCCGAGGTCGCGGTCGACGCGGACCCGGTGGGCTGGGTGCGGGCGGCGGCGTACGAGTACGCCCTCTCGCCCTGGCACCGGCTGCGCCGCGCCCACAAGCACCCCGACGCCCCGCCCGCCGGGGCGGGCCGCGGGGAGCGGGAGCTGCTCTCCGCGCTGCTCGAACTGCCGCCCGCGTACCGCCGCACCGTACTGCTCTACGACGGGCTCGGCCTCGACCTGCCGGACACGGCGGCCGAGACGGAGGCGAGCACCCCCGCCGCCGCCAACCGGCTGCTGCACGCGCGCACGGTCCTCGGAAAGCGGGACCCCGACCTGGCCGAGCCCGAGGAGCTGCACCGGCGGCTGAACGCGCTGGTCACGGAGCCGCCGACGGCGACGCTCCCGGCGGCCCGCGCGGTCCGGACCGGCAGCGACCACCGGATCCGCGCCTGGACGCGGGCGGTGGTCGGCGTGACGGCCGTCCTCGTCGTGATGACCGGCGTCACGGCGGTGACCGCGCCGACCCGGTACATCCCGGTGAACGCCCCGGGCGAGACCGTCAACGGGGTGCCGGTGCGCGGCGGCCCGGAGAAGCTCAGGCCCGAGGACGTGGAGCTCCGCGACCGCCTGCGCTCCGAGCCGAACCCGGGCCCCGAGCGCCTGGTCCCGCTGGCCGGATAACCCCGTACGCGAGCGGGCCCCGCCTCCGCCCGGTTTCCCGGGAGGGGGCGGGGCCCGCTCGCTGTGCGGTGGCGGCGTCAGCCCGCGAGGATCGCGCGCGCCAGCTTGGCCGTCTCGGTCGGCGTCTTGCCGACCTTGACGCCCGCGGCCTCCAGGGCCTCCTTCTTCGCCTGGGCGGTGCCGGAGGAGCCGGAGACGATGGCGCCGGCGTGGCCCATGGTCTTGCCCTCGGGCGCGGTGAAGCCCGCGACGTAGCCGACGACCGGCTTGGTGACGTTGGCCTTGATGAAGTCGGCCGCACGCTCCTCGGCGTCGCCGCCGATCTCGCCGATCATCACGATCAGGTCGGTCTCCGGGTCGGCCTCGAAGGCCGCCAGGGCGTCGATGTGCGTGGTGCCGATGACCGGGTCGCCACCGATGCCGACGGCGGACGAGAAGCCGATGTCACGGAGCTCGTACATCATCTGGTAGGTCAGCGTGCCGGACTTCGAGACCAGACCGATGCGGCCCGGCTTCGTGATGTCGCCCGGGATGATGCCGGCGTTGGACTGGCCCGGGGTGATGAGACCGGGGCAGTTCGGGCCGATGAGGCGGGTCTTGTTGCCCTTCTCCACGGCGTACGCGTAGAACGCGGCGGAGTCGTGGACGGCGATGCCCTCGGTGATGACGACCGCGAGGGGGATCTCGGCGTCGATGGCCTCGACGACGGCGGCCTTCGCGAAGGCCGGCGGCACGAAGAGGACCGAGACGTTGGCGCCGGTCTCCTTGATGGCCTCGGCGACGGTGCCGAAGACCGGGACCTCGGTGCCGTCGAAGTCGACCTTGGTGCCGGCCTTGCGCGGGTTCACGCCGCCGACGATGTTGGTGCCGTCACCCAGCATGAGCTTGGTGTGCTTCATGCCCGTGGCACCGGTCATGCCCTGGACGATGACCTTGCTGTCCTTGTTGAGGAAGATAGCCATGGCTCTGGTTCCCTCGTCCCTTACTTCGCAGCCGCGAGCTCGGCGGCCTTGTCGGCCGCTCCGTCCATGGTGTCCACGCGCTGCACCAGCGGGTGGTTGGCGTCCGACAGGATCTTGCGACCCAGCTCGGCGTTGTTGCCGTCGAGGCGCACGACCAGCGGCTTGGTGACCTCTTCGCCCTTGGAGGCGAGGAGCTCCAGGGCCTGGACGATGCCGTTGGCGACCTCGTCACAGGCGGTGATGCCGCCGAAGACGTTGACGAACACGGACTTGACGTCCGCGTCGCCCAGGATGATCTCCAGGCCGTTCGCCATGACCTCGGCGGAGGCGCCGCCGCCGATGTCGAGGAAGTTGGCCGGCTTCACGCCGCCGTGGTTCTCACCGGCGTACGCGACGACGTCCAGGGTCGACATGACCAGGCCGGCGCCGTTGCCGATGATGCCGACCTCGCCGTCGAGCTTGACGTAGTTGAGGCCCTTGGCCTTGGCCGCGGCCTCGAGCGGGTTGGCCGCCGCCTTGTCCTCCAGGGCCTCGTGCCCGGGCTGGCGGAAGTCGGCGTTCTCGTCGAGCGAGACCTTGCCGTCGAGGGCCAGGATGCGGCCGTCCTTGGTCTTCACCAGCGGGTTGACCTCGACGAGGAGGGCGTCCTCGGCGACGAAGGTGTCCCACAGGGTGACCAGGACCTCGGCGACGCCCTCGGCGACGTCGGCCGGGAACTTCGCCTGGGCGACGATCTCGCGGGCCTTCTCCAGGGTGACGCCGTCGTTGGCGTTGACGGGGACCTTCGCGAGGGCCTCGGGGGTCTTCTCCGCGACCTCCTCGATGTCCATGCCGCCCTGCACCGAGGCCATGGCCAGGAAGGTGCGGTTGGTGCGGTCGAGGAGGTACGAGACGTAGTACTCGGCCTCGATCTCCGGGGACAGCTCGGCGATCATCACCTTGTGGACCGTGTGGCCCTTGATGTCCATCCCGAGGATGTCCGTCGCGCGGGCGACGGCCTCGTCCGGGGTGGCGGCCAGCTTGACGCCGCCGGCCTTGCCGCGGCCGCCGACCTTCACCTGCGCCTTGACGACCGACTTGCCGCCAAGACGCTCGGTGGCCTCGCGCGCCGCCTCAGGCGTGTCGATGACTTCACCGGCCAGCACCGGTACACCGTGCTTGGCGAAGAGGTCCCTCGCCTGGTACTCGAACAGGTCCACGCGCGTCCGTCCCTTTTCTGATGATCGCGGTTCGTTGTCTGCGTGGGCGTGCCGCGGAGGGCAACGTGACTGCTCTGTCACAAGGGAGGCGTACACGGTGTCCGTGGACGCGGCATGTCCGTCTCGCAGGTTATCGCCGTGTGCCGTGGGTCCCTAAATCGCAGATCACAGGAGAGCGGTGATACGGGTCACAGACCGTAGGGGCGGCGGGACGGTCCGCCGGGGGCGCGGGAGGGCCGTCCGCGGCGGTCGTGGCAGGCGGGGCTTGGGGTTCCGGCCGCTCACGGCGCGCGGGGCGGCGGGGTGAGGGGCGTCCGGGGGCCGCTGTGATATGGAACTCAGTCGCTCTCCGTCCACTCGTGCGGGTGGTCCGCGGCGACGGATTCCGCACTCCCGGGTGCCCCCGGATCAGGCGGCCGGTATCGGCAGGGGGCGCTTCTCCAGGGCGGCCGCCATGATCTCCGGGAAGAGGTCGGGGGTGCAGGCGAAGGCGGGGACGCCGAGCGCGGCGAGGGCCGCCGCGTGGTCGCGGTCGTAGGCGGGGGTGCCCTCGTCGGAGAGCGCGAGCAGGGCCACGAACTGCGTGCCGGAGGCCTTCATGGCCGCGACCCGCCCGAGCATCTCGTCGCGGATGCCGCCCTCGTACAGGTCGCTGATCAGGACGACGACGGTGTCGGCGGGGCGGGTGACGCGCGCCTGGCAGTGGGCGAGGGCGCGGTTGATGTCGGTACCGCCGCCGAGCCGGGTGCCGAAGAGGACGTCGACCGGGTCGTCGAGCCGGTCGGTCAGGTCGACGACGGAGGTGTCGAAGACGACGAGCCGGGTGGCGATCGTCCGCATCGAGGCGAGCACCGCGGCGAAGACGGAGGCGTGGACGACGGAGGCCGCCATGGAGCCGGACTGGTCGACGCAGAGCACGACCTCCTTGCGCACGCCCCGGGCGGCGCGGGCGTGGCCGACGAGCCGCTCGGGGACGACCGTGCGGTGCTCGGGCAGGTGGTTCTTGAGGTTGGCGCGGATGGTGCGGTCCCAGTCGATGTCCCGGTGGCGGGGCCGGGCGGTCCGGGCGGAGCGGTCGAGCGCGCCGGTGAGGGCGGCGCGGGTGCGGGCGGCGAGGCGTGCCTCCAGGTCGTCGACGACCTTGCGCACGACGGCGCGGGCGGTCTCCCGGGTGGTCTCGGGCATGGCCTCGCGGAGGGAGAGGAGGGTGCCGACGAGGTGCACGTCGGGCTCGACGGCCGCCAGCATCTCGGGCTCCAGGAGGAGGGTGGCGAGGCCGAGCCGGTCGATGGCGTCGCGCTGCATGACCTGGACGACGGAGACGGGGAAGTACGTGCGGATGTCGCCGAGCCAGCGGGCGACGGAGGGCGCGGAGGCGCCGAGCCCGGCCGTGCGGCCCCGCCCGGCGGCGGAACGGTCGCGGTCGCGCTCGTGGTCGCTGTCTCGGCCGCGGTCGTCCGGGGTGCGGCCGTAGAGGGCGGTGAGGGCCTTGTCCACGGCGGCGTCGGTCCCGGTGAGCGCGCGTCCGGTGCCGTCGGCGTCGTCCCCGCCGAGGACGAGCCGCCAGCGGCGCAGCCGCTCGTCGGCGGGGTCGGGGAGCGCGGGCGTCGTGGGCGTCGTGGGGTTCATGCGGGGGCCTCCGTGCCGAGGACGAGGTGGAGGAGGGGGAGGACGGCGTCCGCGCGCTCCCGGTCGGGGACGGGGTCGAAGCCGGGCGCGCCGGGCGCGGAGGCGCCGGGGCCGCCCGCTCCGGGCCCCCGGGCGGCCAGCTCGCCGAGGGTGCGGCGCACGCCCGGCTCGTACGCCGAGAAGGTGCGGCGCAGCAGGGGCAGCACGTCGGTGAACGCCCCGGCCGGTACGGAGGCGAGCCAGGCGTCGACGAGGCCGCGGAGGCGCTCGTCGTGGACGAGGAGCAGCCCGCCGCCGGAGGCGGCACCGGCGAAGCCCTCGATCCAGGCGGCGGCGTCGGGCGGCGGGGCGCCGGGCGAGAGGGCGCGGCTCATGAGGAGGGCGGCCCCGTCGTCGGGGATGCGCCCCTCGTCGAGGAGGAGCCGGGCGGCCCGGCCCCGGAGGAGGCCGGGCACCCGGTCGTGCGCGGCGATCCGGTGCAGGACGCCGGTCCAGCGCTCGCGCGTCCCGGTGGCGCCGGGCAGCAGGCCGAGGGCCCGGTGGACCTCGTCGATCCGCTCGCGCAGGGAGGCGGCGGCGTCGGGGTCGAGTCCGGCGCAGGCGGGCGGCAGGCCGACGCAGATCCGCTCGGCGAGTCCGGCGGCGACCTCGGCGAGGGCGGCGGTGTCGGTGCCCCGGACGTCGCCGTAGCGCAGGGAGCGGGCGAGGGCCGGGAGGGCCCGGGCGAGGTGGGTGACGTCGGTGTCGAGCGCGGCCCGGTCCGCGAGGGCCCGCATGACGACGGGGAGCGCGTCGGTGAGCCCGGCGAGGAGGCAGTCCTCGGCGAGGGCGGTGACGTCGGCGAGGGCGGTGGCGTCCCGGGCGCGGGCCTCGGCGCGGGCGGTGGCGGCGGCCTCGACGGTGGTGCCCCAGACGCCGGCCTCGGCGACCCGGACGTGCAGCTCGGGCTCCCAGCGCAGCCGCCAGGTCTCGCGGAAGGTGCCGGTGCCGGTCCGGCCGGCGGCCGGCTCGCCCCAGGGGACGCCGAGGAGCCGCAGCCGGTGCAGCAGGCGGCTGCGGTCGCCGTCCGTCTCCTTGCGCAGGTCGAGCGCGAGCTCGCGCTCCTCCGCCTCGGGCTTGAGGCGCAGGGTGCGCTGGCAGCGGGTCAGGTCGCGCTGGAGGGGGACGGCGGGGGCGCCCTCGGGCACCTCCCCGAGGACGTCCCCGACGACGAGGCGGTCCCGGACGAGGGCGAGCGGCACGTCGGAGCCCTCGCAGAGGACGGCCCGGACGGCGTCGGTCGTCTCGTCGAGGCCGGGGCGCGGGCGGCCGCGCAGGGCGGCGAGGGCCTCGGCGAGCCGGACGGCCTCGATGACGTGGGCGGAGGAGACGGGGTGGTCCTCGGCCCTGAGGAGCCCGGCGACCCGGGTCATCCAGCGCTCGACGGGCCGGTCGGGGGCGGTGAAGAGGTGGGCGTACCAGCCGGGGGCGTCGATCCCGGCGCCGTAGCCGGAGCGGCGGGCGAGCCTGCGGTGGGTCCAGGGGACCCAGGTCGTCCCGGTCTTGACCTTGGGCAGGCCCTTGAGGAGGGCCCGGTCGGCGGCGACGGTGGTGCGCAGGGCGAGGGCGGGGACGTGCCAGGCGCCGCAGACGACGGCGACGGAGTCCCCGAACTCCTTGCGCGCCGCGCGCAGTCGGAGCCGCATGTACGCCTCGCGGACGAGGTCGCGGGGGTGGCCGCCGTGTCCGTACGCCTCGCGCAGGGCGCCCATGGCCTCGGCGAGGGCCCGGAAGGGGGCGGCGGGGTCGCCGTCGCCGCGCAGCTCGACGACGTCCTCCCACCAGCGCTCGGCGTCCTCGTATCCGGCGGCCCCGGCCAGTTCCGCGACGGGGTCGATCCGCACCCCGTCCCCGGCGGCCTCCTCGTCGCCCTCGCCGTCGCCCCAGGTGGGGTCGGCGGCGAGGGTGCGCGCGGCGGGCAGGTCGACGAACCGGACGGCGGCGCCCCGGTCCAGGGCCCAGCGGATCGCGACCCACTCGGGCGAGAACTCGGCCATCGGCCAGAACGCGGCCCGTCCGGGGTCGTCCACGGCGTGGGCGAGCAGCGCGACGGGCGGCCGCATGTCCGGGTCGCCCGCGAGCTCCACCAGCGCGTCGGCCTCGGCGGGCCCCTCGATCAGCACCGCGTCGGGCCGCTCCGCCTCCAGAACGGCCCGCACCCCCCGCGCGGACCCGGGCCCGTGATGCCGCACCCCGAGCAACAGGGGCCCACCGGACCCCGTACGCGGGGAGCGGACTCGGGACGGGGACGCGGCGGAGGACGCGGAAACGGGAGGGATCTCGGTGGGTCCCGCGACAGCGGGAAGGGTCTCGGTGGGTCCCGCGACAGCGGGAAGGGTCTCGGTGGGTCCCGCGACAGCCGGAGGGGTCTCGGTGGGTCCCGCGACAGCCGGAGGGGTCTCGGTGGGTCCCGCGACAGCCGGAGGGGTCTCGGTGGCAGGAGAAGCCGCAGCGGGGCTCGCCACGGCGGGAGAGGTCTCGGCGGGAGAGGTCTCGGCGGCGGACGAGGTCGTGGCGGCGGGCCGCGTCACGCGCTCACCTCGCGGCAGGCGCGGTAGAAGTCCTTCCAGCCGTCCCGCTCCCGGACGACCGTCTCCAGGTACTCCTGCCAGACGACCCGGTCGGCGGCCGGGTCGCGGACGACGGCGCCGAGGAGGCCGGCGGCGACGTCCGCCGGGCGCAGGACGCCGTCGCCGAAGTGGGCGGCGAGGGCGAGGCCGCCCGTGACGACGGAGATGGCCTCGGCCGTGGAGAGCGTCCCCGAGGGGGACTTGACCTTCGTGCGCCCGTCGGCGGTGACCCCGTCCCGCAGTTCGCGGAAGACGGTGACGATCCGCCGGATCTCGGCGGCCCCGTCCGGCAGGGCCGGCAGCTCCAGGGAGCGTCCGAGCTGCTCGACGCGCCGGGCGACGATGTCGACCTCGTCCTCGGCGGTCGCGGGCAGCGGCAGCACGACCGTGTTGAAGCGGCGGCGCAGCGCGCCGGAGAGCTCGTTGACCCCCCGGTCGCGGTCGTTGGCCGTGGCGATGAGGTTGAAGCCGGGGACGGCCTGCACCTCCTCCCCCAGCTCGGGGACGGGCAGGGTCTTCTCGGACAGGATCGTGATGAGGCCGTCCTGCACGTCGGCCGGGATGCGGGTGAGCTCCTCGACGCGGGCCGTCATGCCCAGGGACATGGCCCGCATGACGGGGCTCGGCACGAGCGCGTCCCGGTCAGGGCCGTGGGCGAGGAGCCGGGCGTAGTTCCAGCCGTACCGGACGGCCTCCTCGGGGGTGCCGGCGGTGCCCTGGACGAGGAGGGTGGAGTCGCCGCTGACGGCGGCGGCGAGGTGCTCGGAGACCCAGGTCTTGGCGGTGCCGGGGACGCCGAGGAGGAGCAGCGCCCGGTCGGTGGCGAGGGTGGTGACGGCGACTTCCACGATGCGGCGCGGGCCGACGTACTTGGGCGTGATCACGGTCCCGTCGGGGAGCGTGCCGCCGAGGAGGTAGGTGGCGACGGCCCGGGGCGAGAGGCGCCAGCGGGCGGGCCGCGGCCGGTCGTCGGCCGCGGCGAGCGCCGCGAGTTCGGCGGCGAAGGCGTGCTCGGCGTGCGGTCGCAGGACCTCGGTGGAGGCCTGCGACCGCCCCGGCGCGGTGTCCGTCTCGGCACCGCCACCGGGCTTCGCGATGGTTTCGGGCACGGGCATGGATCCCCCTCCAGATCGTTCGACCTGCTGTGCGATCCACCGTGCACCATGCCACTGACAATCCGATGTCACCGCTGGTCAGGGGCGGTTGGAGGGGCTGACGCGCCCTCCGGTCCCGGCGGGGGTCAGCCGACGACCGGGGAGACGGCGACGCAGCCGCCCGCCATCGCCTGCTCGGCCTTGGCCTCCTTGATGACCTTGCCGTTGTAGGTGATCTTGCAGGTGAGGTCGGAGGGGTTGAGCGAGACGGGCATGACGGCCGGCGGCATGATCCCCTTCAGCGTCACCGTCTTCTTCCACGGGGTGGCGGGCTTCTTCTCCGACTCGATCTTCGGCTCCATCGCGGTGCCGCCGCCGGCGTGGAAGTCGATGGACTCGACCGCGCTGCCGCTGACCTCGTACGTGACCTCGTAGGTCTCGTTCACGGACTTGTCGACCTGGTCGGCGGCCTTCTCGGCGGCCTCCGAACAGGCGCCGAGACCGAGGGCGAGCCCGGTGACGGCGAGGGCCGAGACGGCGGTGCGGACGGTGCGGGTGGTGCGCTTCATGAGGGTCCCCCCGGGTGTGTGGATGCGAGCGTGGATCCCGCGCAGAGAATCGTAAAGGGAGAGTAAAGTCAAATCTCTCCGCCCCTCCCCCGGCCGCCGCGCGGCTCGCTCCCCGCCCCTCCCCGACTCCCCCTCAGCTCTCCCGCGCCCGCGCGAAGTCGCAGGTCGGCGGCGTTGTCAGTGGCGCCCTCTAACGTCGTGGGCATGAAGGGCATGGGGGTGCGTTCGACGGTCGAGCAGGTGCTGGCACTGGCTCCTGACGAGGCCTCGCGCAGAGCGGGGAGCAGGCTCGGCACGGCCGGGTCGTGGTCGGGCACGGGGTGCGGCGGCGGCGCCGTCTGGGGGCTGTGCCGGGACGACGACGGCACGTCGTACCGGACGGTCGTCGACACCACGGCGCCCGTGTACGCGTGCGACTGCCCCGGCCGCGCGCTCCCGTGCGGGCACGCGCTGGGCCTGCTGCTGCTCCGGGCGTCGGACGGGACCGCGATCGGGGAGTCCGCCGTGCCCGACTGGGCCGGACGGCGGCTCGCGGAGGGACGGGTCGGGGAGGGACGGGCCGGGGAGGGAACGACCGGTGGGAGACCGGCCGATGGGGAGTCGGTCGATGGAGGGTCGGTCGACGGGGAGTCGGTCGATGGGGAGTCGACCGGTGGGGGGCCGGTCGCTGGGGAGTCTGCGGACGGGGGGTCCGCGGACGGGGAGACGCCGGACGGGGAGTCGGCCGACAGGGGCCCGGCAGACCCCGTCGCGGCCCGCCGGCGGGCCGAGCGGAGGGCGGCCCGGATCACCTCGGGGACACGGGAGTTGGAGCAGCGGCTCACCGATCTGCTGCGCGGCGGCCTGGCGGCGGCCGGGCAGACCGGATACGGCCTGTGGGAGGAGACGGCGGCCCGCATGGTCGACGCCCAGGCGCCGGGACTGGCGGGCCGGGTGCGGGAGTTGGGCGCGATACCGGGATCGGGGCCCGGCTGGCCCGTGCGGCTCCTGGAGGAGTGCGCGCTGACCCACCTCCTCGACCGGGCCTGGCTGGCCGCCGACCGGCTGCCCGGCCCCTTCGCGACGACCGTGCGGACCCGGGTCGGCCTCCCCTCGCCGGTCGCCGGGGCCCCGGTGCGGGACCACTGGCTCGTCCTCGCGCAGTACGACACGGGCGACACCCGGCTGACCACCCGGCGCGTCTGGCTGTACGGGACGACAGGCGGGCGCACGGCGCTCGTGCTCTCGTACGGGGCGGCGGGCCGGGCGCCCCGGCTGTCGCTTCCGGTGGGCGCGGTGCTCGACGGCGAGCTGACCCCTCACACCGGCTCCGGGCAGGTGCGGGCGGAGCCGGGCGAGCACTTCGTCCCGGTCGCGGGACCCGCGGCCCCGCCGCCGGGCGGCCCGGTCGGCGAGGCCCTCGACGCGTACGGACGCGCGCTGGGCGGGGACCCGTGGCTGGAGGCGTGGCCCGTGACGCTGAGCGGGGTCGTACCGGCGCGGGCGGAGTACGGCTGGCAGCTCGCCGACGCGGACGGCCGCGAGGCGGTGCCGCTGACGCCCGCCGCCCAGACCCGGCAGGGCCTCTGGCGGCTGGTCGCCCTGTCCGGCGGCGGTCCGGTGACCGTCTTCGGGGAGTGCGGGCACCGGGGGTTCACCCCGCTCGCCGCCTGGTCGCCGGACGCCCCGACCGAGACGGTCCCTCTTCTGTGACCGCGTGACCGCAGACCGCGCGACCGTATGACCGCAGACCGCGTAACCGCACGCCCCCGTACGCCTCTTCGCACCACTCCACCCGACCGCCCGGAGGAGCCCGATGGACACCACCACGACCGCCGAGCCCGCGTCCGACCGCCTCTGGGAGGAGCTCGTCACCTCGGCGCTGCTCGGAACGGACCGGCGGGCACCCACCGGACTCGCCCACACGGCGCCGGGTGACGACACGACGGACGGCGACGCGGCGGTCGCGCTGCTCGACGCCGCCGCGCTGCACACCGTACGGCGCAGGGCGGGGCTGCGCCCCGGGCCCGCCGCGCCCCCGCCGGAGCCCGCGCCCGAGGACCCGCGCGCGCCGCTGCCCGAGGCGGCCCGGCGGCGCCTCGACCAGCTGCTCGCCGGGCGGACCGCGCCCGCGCCCGACGGGCGGCGCGGAACCGCGCCCGACCTCACCGAACTGCTCCCCCAGTGGCTGGCCCTCGCCGACCGGAACGGGTACAAGGCGCCGCCCGCCGCCCTGCCCGCCCTGCTCGACGCGGCCCGGGCCCGCACCGATCTGCGCGCCCCGGTCCTCCGGTTCGCGGGGCCGCGCGGCCTGTGGCTGGCCCGGCTCAACCCCGAGTGGCGGTTCGCCCTCCGGGGCGCGGGCGCGGCCGGCTCCCTCCCGTCCCCCCGGGACGCGGAGGGGGTGCGGGCCCTGTGGGACGAGGGCCTGTTCGCCGAACGGGTCGCCCTGCTCTCCGCCGTACGGAAGGCGGACCCGGCCGCTGGGCTCGCCCTCCTCGCCTCCACCTGGTCCGCCGAGCGCGCGGAGGACCGGCTGATGTTCCTCGACTCGCTGCGGGCCGGACTCTCCGACGCGGACGAGAAGTTCCTGGAGGAGGCCCTGGGCGACCGCAGCCGCAACGTCCGCGCCACCGCCGCCGAACTGCTCTCCGCCCTGCCCTCCTCCGCCCTCGCGGAACGGATGGCGGCCCGGGCCCTGACCTGCGTCGGCTTCGACCGGACGGCCGACGTGCCGACGATCGGCGTGGAGGCCCCGCACGAGTGCGACGCGGCGATGCGGCGGGACGGCGTCGTGGCGGTCCCCCCGGCGGGCCGGGGCGAGCGCTCCTGGTGGCTGGGCAGGATCGTCGAGTCCGCGCCGCTGTCCTGCTGGCCGGCCAGGTTCGGGGGGCGCGGCCCGGAGGAGGTCGTGGCCCTGCCGGTCGCCGACGGGTGGCGGGACGAGCTGCACGCGGCCTGGTGCCGGGCGGCCGTGCGGCAGCGGGACGCGGACTGGTCGCGCGCGCTGCTCGGTTCGCCCGCGACCCCGCCCGCTACGGGACCCGGCACCTCCTCGCTCGCCGAGCGGGCCCAGCTCCTGTCGATGCTGGATCCGGAGGAACGGGCGCTGTGGGTCGCCCGGTTCGTCGCGGCCCACGGCCTGTCGGAGGCGTTCCAGCTCCTCGGCGTCTGCGCCGTGCCGTGGGCGGAACCGCTCGGCGGTGCGGTGGTCGACGCGCTGGACATCGCGCGGGAGGCGGGCGGTTACCCGTGGAGCTTCAGCGGGGTGATGGGCCTCGCGGAGCGCTGCCTCGCCCCGGAGGCGGCCGGGCGGCTCGAACCCCTGACGGCCCGTCCGGACGAGGGCGAGGACACCGTCCCCGGCGCGGGCGGCTACTGGTCGGAGGCCTTCCAGCGCCTGGTCTCCACGCTCCGCCTGCGCGCGTCGATCCGCGCTGAACTCACGCCGCCCGCCTGAGGATCCGTACGGAGACGACGAAGGGCCCTCCCACGGGGGAGGGCCCTGGACAGCGAGGGGACGCGACGCGCACGGCCCGGATACTGCGCGCGCTCACGCGAACGGCCCGGGTACCGGGCACGCCACGCGAACGGCCCGAGTGCCGGGCACGGCCACGCGAACGGCCCGGGTAGCAGCAGGAGGCACGAACGACCCGAAGGCCAGGCGCGCGGACCGAATGCTCCACGGCCATGCGAACGGACCGGGGGTCACGCGCGGTCACGCGAACGGACCGGGGGTCACGCGCGGTCACGCGAACGGACCGGAACCGGGCACGCCCACGCGCGCGGACCGCGTTCTACGCGGCCACGCGGACGTTCGCGTTCACCCAGTCGACGATGGACGCCGTCGTCGCGCCCGGCGTGAAGATCTCCGCCACGCCCTTCTCCTTCAGCGGCGCGATGTCCGCCTCCGGGATGATGCCGCCGCCGAAGACCTTGATGTCCTCCGCGTCGCGGTCCTTGAGGAGCTCCAGGACCTTCACGAAGAGCGTGTTGTGCGCGCCCGAGAGGATCGAGAGCCCGATCGCGTCGGCGTCCTCCTGGATCGCGGTGTCGACGATCTGCTCGGGCGTCTGGTGGAGCCCCGTGTAGATGACCTCCATGCCGGCGTCGCGGAGCGCTCGCGCGATCACCTTGGCCCCGCGATCGTGGCCGTCGAGACCCGGCTTGGCGACCACCACGCGGATCGGACCGGTCACACCCATCACTGCCTCCACATGCGACCCCCGCGCCTCTTTGCCGGGGAGGTGAACGAACGTTATCCCCAGCATCCCGCAAGCGGCTGTTTCGCGGCAGCCACCGAGGGGGAAATCACACGTGGGACATGTTCGCTCCGCACCGTCCCCCGCTTCCGGGCCCTCCTCCTGGGCCCACCAGCCGCAGGCGGGGCCGGTCGCGAAGGGAGCCGCGACGAGGTCGCCGCGCCTCCGTGCCGCCGTCCGTGCGGCGCGGAGGCGCGGCGCACCGGCCACGCCGTCCGGCCCCCCATGCCGTTCGGGAGGCCGGCCATGGAGTTCGCCAAGGTCACCACCCTGATGAAGGCCACCGCCCTCGAGCTCGCGATCCTCACCGGCCATCTCGTCCTCTACCCCACCGGGATCGTGGCCGAGCGCCTCGCCCCCGCCCCGTCCGACGCTCCGGACGGAGGGCCGGACGAAGGGCCGGACGGGCGGCCGGGCAAGGGGCCCGCCCGGGGCAGGCGCCCCGTGCTGCTCCTGCACGGTTTCGTCGACAACCGTTCCGTCTTCGTCCTGCTGCGCCGCTCCCTCGCCCGGCACGGCCGTGACGGGATCGAATCGCTCAACTACTCACCGCTCACCTGCGACCTGCGGGCCGCCGCCGAACTCCTGGGCCGCCGGGTGGAGGAGATCCGCGCCCGTACGGGACACGCCGAGGTCGACATCGTCGGGCACAGCCTCGGCGGCCTGATCGCCCGTTATTACGTGCAGTGCCTCGGGGGTGACGCGCGGGTGCGGACCCTGGTCATGCTGGGCACCCCGCACGCGGGGACGACCGTGGCCCGCCTCGCCGCCGCCCACCCCCTGGTGCGGCAGATGCGGCCCGGTTCCGGGGTGCTGCGGGAGCTGGCCGGGCCCGCGCCCGGCTGCCGGACCCGGTTCGTGAGCTTCTGGAGCGACCTCGACCAGGTGATGGTGCCGGTGGAGACGGCCCGGCTCGACCACCCCGACCTGCTCGTGCACAACGTGCGGGTCAGCGGCATCGGCCATCTCGCGCTGCCCGTGCACCCGACGGTGGCCGCCGGGGTCCGCGAGGCGCTCGACGCCGACGCGCCCGGCCTCCCGGCCGGACGGGGAGAGGAGCCGGACGCGTCCTCCGTGGCCTGACCCCGCGACGCCTCGCGACGCCTCGCGACCGCCCGATCACACGACATCACCGCCGTCAACACAGATGTCGCCCGACCACGCGACACCCCCGTTCGAACTTTTCTCGAACACAAGGCCAAAGCTCTCTCCGCGAGCTGGTGAAACGCGACCGATTGCCCGTTTCCTGCGGCCGTCGCCCCCTCCGAAGATTGTCCGCCGCGCATACCGCCGGGTACAGTCGCGCCACTGCTTACCCCCGGGACACCCCTCGTCGGGCCCTCCCCGGACTGGTCCTGCTGCCGAGGCGAGAGAGACGTTGGTGAACGACCAGCACCCCCACGCCGGGTACGTCGGAGACGACGCCCACACCACTGGCAGCTTCGCCGCAGACCCGCTCTTCGGCACGTACCCCGAGAACCCGGCCGAACACAGCGGCCAGTGGGACCTCGGCACGTACGACACCAACGCGCAGTACGGCACCACCGGGCAGTACGGGACCACGGGGCAGTACGACACCGCGGGGCGGCAGTACGACACGACCGGTCAGTGGGACACCACGGGCCAGTGGAACGTCGGGACCCCCGCCTACGGGACCCCCGGTTCCTACGAGGTCCACGAGACCTACGAGACCGGCGCGGCGCAGTACGACACGACCTGCCAGTGGGACGCCTCCGCCTGGACCGAGGCCCAGCACACCGGCCCGTACGAGACCGCCCACTCCGGCGCGTACGCCGCCCAGGGCGCGTACGGCTACGAGGCCTACGACGCCACCGGCCAGTGGGCCGCACCCGCCTTCGCGACCGAGACCGAGACCGGCGCCTACGACGCGACCGCGTGGAACCACCCGGCTCCGGAGCCCGAGCCCGTCGTCCCCCACCAGTACACCCCGCAGAGCGAGCAACTCGCCGAGCACCCGGCCGAGTTCTCCTACGAGGACGCCGAAACCCCCGAGGCGGGCGCGGTCCACGAGGACGACGAGCCCTACGGGACCGGTGAGGCCTACGAGACCGGTGAGGCCTACGCGGCCGACGAGGCCTACGGAACCGACGAGGTCTACGCGGCCGACGAGGAACCCCACGGCGAGCCCGCCGTCGAGCTCCGTACCGACTCCCCCGCCGGCCGCCCCGTACGCCGTTCCTCCGGCGGCGGTCGCGGCCGTCGCCGTACCCCCGCCAAGCGGTCCGCGCTGCTGACCGTCGCCGTCCCCTCCGCCTGCGTCATGGGCGTCGCCGGCATCGCCGCCGCGTCCGTCGGCGGGCTCCCCGGCGCCGGCACCGGGGGCGAGAAGAAGGACAACACGACCGCGCTCGCCGCCGCCCCGGACGCCGTGAAGCCGGTCGTCGCCAACAACGCCTTCAACACCCAGCTCGACGCGCTCGACACCGACGCCCGCGACTTCGGCAGCCGCGTCAGCCGCACCCAGGAGCGCATCGACCTCAAGGTCCGCCAGGCGGCCGAGAAGAAGAAGCGCGAGGAGGAGGCGATCCGCAAGGAGGCGATGCGCCCCAAGTTCGCGCTGCCGGTGAAGCTCCACCGGCTCAGCGCGCGCTTCGGCCAGTCGGGCGTCAACTGGATGTCCGTGCACACCGGCATCGACTTCCCCGTGTTCAGCGGCACGCCCGTGATGGCCGCGACGGACGGCACCGTCCGCACCCAGCTGAACAGCGCGTACGGCAACATGGTGATCGTGACCGCCCCGGACGGCACCGAGACCTGGTACTGCCACCTCAGCAGCGCCAAGATCCGCTCCGGTTCCGTGAAGGCCGGCGAGGTCATCGCGTACTCCGGCGACTCCGGCAACTCCACCGGCCCGCACCTCCACTTCGAGGTCCGGCCGGGCGGCGGCTACGCGATCGACCCGCTGGCGTGGCTGCGCAGCCACGGCCTGGACCCGACGAGTTGACCCGCCGCGTACGCACGGAAAGAGGGCCCCGACTCCAGTCGGGGCCCTCTTCCGTGTCCGCGTACGTCCCCTACAGCTTCTCGACCGGCGCGTACCGCAGCAGCAGCCGCTTCGGCTTGTCGTCGCCGAAGTCGATCGTCGCCTGGGCGTCGGCGCCCGTGCCGGTCACCGCCGTGACCGTGCCGAGGCCGAACTGGTCGTGCGTGACCCGGTCGCCCACCTGGAGCGAGATGACCGGCTTCTCGCCGGCCCGCCGCGTGGCGAAGCCCGAGGGGCCGGAGCGCGCGCGGGAGGAGGAGAGCGAGGAGGTGATGCCCGAGGTAGGACCGGCGGGCTTCGCCATCGGACCGGTCCGCTTCCACTCCAGGTGCGTGGCCGGGATCTCCTCCAGGAAGCGCGAGGCCGGGTTGTACGAGGGCTGGCCCCAGGCGCTGCGCATCGCCGAGCGGGTCAGGTAGAGCCGCTCACGCGCGCGCGTGATGCCCACGTACGCGAGGCGCCGCTCCTCCTCCAGCTCCTTCGCCTGGCCGAGGGCGCGCATGTGCGGGAAGACGCCGTCCTCCATGCCCGTCAGGAACACCACGGGGAATTCGAGGCCCTTGGCGGTGTGCAGCGTCATCAGGGTGATGACGCCCCGGCCCTCCTCGTCCTCGTCGGGGATCTGGTCGGAGTCGGCGACGAGCGCGACCTTCTCCAGGAACTCGGCGAGGGTCGCGGGCTCCTCGCCCCGCTCCTGCTCGAACTCCAGGGCCACGGCGGCGAGTTCCTGGAGGTTCTCGATCCGGGTCTCGTCCTGCGGGTCGGTCGAGGCCTGGAGCTCGGCCAGGTAGCCGGTCCGCTCCAGGACCGCTTCCAGGACGACGGCGGGTCCGGCGCCGGACTCGACGACGGTGCGCAGCTCGTCCATGAGCGCGTTGAAGCGCTTGACGGCGTTCGCGGAGCGCGCGGCCATGCCGTACGCCTCGTCGACCCGCTTGAGCGCCTGCGGGAAGGTGATCCTCTCGCGGAGCGAGAGGGCGTCGATCATCGCCTCGGCGCGCTCGCCGATGCCCCGCTTGGGGACATTGAGGATGCGGCGCAGCGGGACGTTGTCCTCGGGGTTGGCGAGGACGCGCAGGTACGCGAGGACGTCCCGGACCTCCTTGCGCTCGTAGAAGCGCACGCCGCCGACGACCTTGTAGGGCAGGCCGACGCGGATGAAGATCTCCTCGAAGACGCGGGACTGGGCGTTGGTCCGGTAGAAGACGGCGACGTCCCCGGCCTTGGCCTCGCCCGCGTCGGAGAGCCGGTCGATCTCGTCGGCGACGAACTGGGCCTCGTCGTGCTCGGTGTCCGCGACGTAGCCGGTGATCCGCGCGCCCTCGCCCGCGTTGGTCCACAGGTTCTTGGGGCGGCGGGACTCGTTGCGCTCGATGACGGCGTTGGCGGCCGAGAGGATCGTCTGCGTGGAGCGGTAGTTCTGCTCCAGGAGGATCGTGGTCGCGTCCGGGTAGTCCTCCTCGAACTGGAGGATGTTGCGGATGGTGGCACCCCGGAAGGCGTAGATCGACTGGTCGGCGTCGCCCACCACGCACAGCTCGGCCGGGCCGAGGTCCTCGTAGCCGGTGCCGACCAGCTCGCGCACCAGGGTGTACTGGGCGTGGTTGGTGTCCTGGTACTCGTCGACGAGGACGTGGCGGAAGCGGCGGCGGTAGTGCTCGGCGACGTCCGGGAACGCCTGGAGCAGGTGGACCGTCGTCATGATGATGTCGTCGAAGTCCAGGGCGTTGGCCTCGCGCAGCCGCGCCTGGTACATCCGGTACGCCTCGGCGAGCGTCTTCTCGAAGCCGTCCTGCGCCTGGTCGGCGAAGGTCTCCTCGTCGATCAGCTCGTTCTTGAGGTTCGAGATCTTGGCGCTGAACGACTTCGGCGGGAACTTCTTCGGGTCGAGGTCCAGGTCGCGGCAGACCAGGGCCATCAGGCGCTTGGAGTCGGCGGCGTCGTAGATCGAGAAGGAGGAGGTGAAGCCGAGCCTCTTCGACTCGCGGCGCAGGATCCGGACGCACGCGCTGTGGAAGGTCATGACCCACATGGCGTTGGCGCGCGGGCCGACGAGCTGCTCGACGCGCTCCTTCATCTCGCCGGCGGCCTTGTTGGTGAAGGTGATCGCCAGTATCTGGCCGGGGTGGACGTACCGCGTGCCCAGGAGGTGGGCGATGCGGTGGGTGAGCACCCGGGTCTTGCCGGAGCCGGCGCCCGCGACGATGAGCAGCGGGGTGCCGGTGTGCACGACGGCGGCGCGCTGCTGCTCGTTCAGCCCCTCCAGGAGCGCGGCGGGGTCCACGACGGGGCGCGGGGCGCCGTCGCGGTAGTGCGCGTCCCGGGGCGGGGGCGCGTCGAAGTGCTCCCCGAAGAGGTCGTGCGGGACCTCCTCCGGGGCCGGGGAGCCCTGCTCGTCGTCCTCGGGATGGGGCGGGGGCTCCTCCGAGGAGTTCTGGAGACCGGCCAGGAAGCTGTCGTCAAAGAGGCTGCTCATCGCCTCACGAGTCTAGGACGCCGCACCGACATCCGGGTCCGCCTTCGGGTACCGGCCCGTGCGGCCGGGGTGCGGAACGGGTCACACCCGGGTCGCGGACCGCCGGGGCGGCTCAGGTCCAGAGGGTCGCGATGAAGATGTTCGCCGTGGTCAGGCCGCCGACGGCGGCGAAGAGGCCCTTGTCGACCTTCTCGTCGTCCCGCTTGACGTAGACGAGGCCGAGGATCACGACGAGGATCGCCAGCTTGATGCCGATCTTGAGGTTGTTCACGGTCTGGTCGTCGGCCTGGTTGAGGCCGACGAGAGCGACGCCCGTGACCAGCATGGTCAGCGCGCCGTGCAGCATCGCGGGGCTGAAGCGGGCCGTACCGGCTCCCATCGCCTTCATCTGGGTGAGGAAGCCGCCGAGGAGGGAGGCGATCCCGATGACGTGCAGGGCGACGAAGACATTGATGAGGACGTCCATGGGGCGGAGCCTAACCGGGCCTCCGGAGGCCCCCCGAGGGCGGGTCCACCGGCTCCCGACGCTTCGGTCGGCCGGTCGGCCGGTCGGCCGGTCGGCCGGTTGATCGGCCGTTCGCTCGGTCGGCCGGTCGCCCGTCCACGGGAGCGTCCCGCGAAACGTCCGCGCGTCCGCGTGCCCGTGCGTCCGCATACCCGTACGTCCGCGTGCCAGTGCGTCCGCGTGCCCGCACGTCCACGTGCCCGCGCGTCCATACGTCCATCCGACCGCCGGAACGTCCCCACCCCGTCACCCGGCGAAAGAGTTCGGTCCCTCATCTGTCACCTGACGCCAATAACGGTCATCCCGTCATCCAGGCGTGACCCCGGGCCTAGCGTCCTCCACCAGGTGACCGGCTCCCCACCACCGCCGGCAGGTCGGCGGTCGTCGGTCACCCCCGCCGAGAAAACCGGCGGCGGTCCGTCCCCCTGTGCGGGCCGCCGCCGGCCCGGCGGACCCCGTCCCCCAGGGAAGAGGATGTGACCCGCCCTCGTGGCATCGCACCGAAAGACCGCGCCGTCCCTCCTCGGTGGCCAGGCGGTTCGCACCGCCGCCACCCTCGCCCTCGCCTCCGCGGCGACGACGACGCTCTTCGAAGGGTCCGGACACGCGGACCCCCGCCCCACCGCCGCCCAGGTCAGGGCCCAGGTGGACCGGCTGTACGAGGAGGCCGGGGCCGCGACCGAGCGGTACAACGGAGCGAAGGAGAAGGCGGACGCGGCCCGCACCGCCTTCGACCGGCTGCGCGACGAGGCCGCCCGCAGGACCCAGCGCCTCAACGACGCGCGGGACGCCCTCGGGGCGGCGGCCGCCGCCCAGTACCGCTCCGGAGGACTCGACCCGACGGTGCGGCTCGTCCTCACCTCCGACCCGGACCAGTACCTGGCACGGGCCGCGTTCGCCGAACAGGCCGGCGACCGGCAGGCGACCGCGATCCGGGCCGTACGACGCGAACTCGGCGCGATCGGGCAGCTGCGCGGCGAATCCGCGAACCGCCTGACCGCCCTGCGCGGCCACGAGGCCGAACTGCGGCGGCAGAAGGCGACCGTCCTCGGCAAACTGGAGGCGGCCAGGACCCTGCTCGCCCGGCTGACCGCGGAGGAACGCGCCCGGTACGAGGCCGCCGTCACCGCCCGGACCGCCTCCGCCGTCCCGGCGCGGACCGGCGGGCCGAACACGCCCGGCACCACCACCCCCGTACGGGCCGACCGCTCCTCGGGCGGCGCACGCGGACCGGTGAGCGCCCCGAACTCCCGGGCCGCCCAGGCCATCTCCTTCGCCCGCGCCCAGCTCGGCAAGCCGTACGTCTGGGGCGCGACGGGCCCTTCCGGATACGACTGCTCGGGCCTCACCCAGGCGGCCTGGCGCGCGGCCGGCGTCTCCCTGCCCCGCACCACGTACACCCAGATCAACGCCGGGAAGCGCGTCTCCCGCTCCCAGCTCGCCCCCGGTGACCTGGTCTTCTTCTACTCCGGGATCAGCCACGTCGGGCTCTACATCGGCGGCGGCCAGATGATCCACGCCCCCCGCCCCGGCGCCCCGATCCGGATCGCCCCGATCGACGAGATGCCCTTCGCCGGAGCGACCCGCGTGGCCTGACGGACCCGGCAGCCGGGACCGCACCGGGTCGCGGACTCAGACCAGGCGGCGGGCGGTGGCCCAGCGGGTCAGCTCGTGGCGGTTGGAGAGCTGGAGCTTCCGCAGCACCGCCGAGACGTGCGACTCGACCGTCTTCACCGAGATGTAGAGCTGCTTGGCGATCTCCTTGTACGCGTAGCCGCGGGCGATCAGCCGCAGCACCTCCCGCTCCCGCTGGGTGAGCCGGTCCAGGTCCTCGTCCACCGGGGGCGCGTCCGTCGAGGCGAAGGCGTCCAGGACGAAGCCGGCGAGCCGGGGGGAGAAGACCGCGTCGCCCTCCTGGACCCGGAAGATCGAGTCGACCAGGTCGGTGCCGGTGATCGTCTTGGTGACGTAGCCCCGGGCACCGCCCCGGATCACCCCGATCACGTCCTCGGCCGCGTCCGACACCGAAAGCGCCAGGAAGCGCACCGGGTCCTCGGGCGCGCCGAGCAGGCTCGCGCAGCGCCGCAGCACCTCGACCCCGCCGCCGCCCGGAAGGTGCACGTCGAGCAGGACGACCTCGGGGCGGGTCGCGGTGATGACCGTGACCGCCTGGTCGACGTCGGCGGCCTCGCCGACCACCTCGACGCCGGTGATCTCGGTCCGGCCGATCTCGGCCTGCACCCCGGTGCGGAACATGCGGTGGTCGTCGACGAGCACCACCCGCACCCGGCGCCCGGCACCCGGCGTCGCCGCCCCCGGGTCCGTCCCCGCGTCCGCGCCCGCCCCGCTCCCGGTCCCTGCTCCGGTCCCGTCGCTCATCCGTCCGCCCTCTCCATCTCGAGCTCCACTTCGGTGCCGCCGCCCTGGGGTGACCGCAGCCGGGCCGTACCGCCGTTGCGCTGCATCCGGCCGATGATCGATTCTCGTACGCCCATCCGGTCCTCGGGCACGTCGTCCAGGTCGAAGCCCGGCCCCCGGTCCCGCACCGAGACGAAGACCGTGCGGCCGTCCACCTCCGCGAACACCTGCACCGCCCCTCCCTCGCCACCGTACTTGGCGGCGTTGACCATCGCCTCGCGTGCGGCCTGTATCTGTGCGACCAGTCCCTCGTCGAGGGGGCAGTCGCCGACGACGACCACCTCCAGCGGGACGCCGTGCTTGTCCTCGACCTCGGCCGCGGCCCGCTTCACCGCCTCCGCGAGGGTCTCGGGCTCCTCGTCCCTGCCGGTGCCCTCCGGCTTGTACAGCCAGTTCCGCAGCTCCCGTTCCTGGGCGCGGGCGAGCCGGCGCACCTCGCCCGGGTCGTCGGCGTTGCGCTGGATCAGGGTGAGGGTGTGCAGCACGGAGTCGTGGACGTGGGCCGCGACCTCGGCGCGTTCCTGGGCGCGGATGCGCATGGTCCGCTCCTCCGTGAGGTCCTGCGACATGCGGACCAGCCAGGGGCCGGCCAGCAGTGCTATGCCGGTGAGGACGGCGACGGCCGCGGTGAGGGCCGTGCCGAGCTGGGCGACCGAGCCGCGGACCACCACGAAGACCGCGAGGCCCGTGCCGACCAGGGCGACGCCGACGAGACCGCGGGCGAGCTGGAAGGCGCGTCTGTGCCGCCCGGGGTCGGTCCAGCTGGCCCGGCGGGCGTTGTCCGACTGGCGCCAGAAGACGGCGAGACCGATGCCGGTGAGGATGATGGGCCAGACGTACCGTCCCATCTCGCCGTCGAAGCTGGCGTTCCCGGCGACGACCGCGAGGCTCGCGGCGAGCGCGGCCAGGGCGAAGACCTGGCCCCGGTCGGGCTTGCGCAGCCTGCGGCGCCCGTCCGGGGTGGTCTCGAAGACGGGGCGCGGGGCGGTCCGCCCGCCGACGCCGAGCGGGACGACGATCCAGAAGACCGCGTAGAGCACGGCACCGAGGCCGTCCGCCATGGCGAGGACCGCGAACGCCGTGCGCACCCAGACGACCGGCAGTCCGAGGTGTCCCGCGAGACCGCGTGCGACACCGCCGAGCCACCGCCCGTCGGCGCTCCGGTAGAGCCTGCGCAGGGGCGGTTCGTCGGTCTCGGTGACACGAGCGGATACGGACATGCAGCGATCGTCACACGTCCGGCCCGCCCGGGACATCAGGGTCGGCCCTGAGATCTTCCCCGGTAAGGCATCGGGGAGAAGGGCCCTCCGAATATCAGGGTCGGGCCAGGGTCGTCCCCGGTGCCGCACGGCGTCACGGGCCGTCACCATGGAGGCATGACGAGTTCGACGCCTTCGCAGCACGAGGCCCCGCCGGCGGCGGAGGCCGCTCCCGCCACGCCGTTGCGGCGCTCGCGCGGAAGCAAGGTCGTGGGCGGGGTCTGCGGCGGCCTCGGCCGGTACTTCGACCTCGACCCGGTGATCCTCCGCGTCGTGGTCGGCGTGCTGGCGGTGACGGGGGGCTTCGGTCTGATCT
Source organism: Streptomyces sp. NPDC093071 (assembly GCF_044754545.1). Classification (NCBI taxonomy): domain Bacteria; kingdom Bacillati; phylum Actinomycetota; class Actinomycetes; order Kitasatosporales; family Streptomycetaceae; genus Streptomyces; species Streptomyces sp. NPDC093071. Next base: position 309,212 of record NZ_JBIVPH010000004.1, read on the forward strand.
TCTACGGCTTCGCGTGGCTGCTGCTCCCGCTCGCGGGCGAGGAGGAGAACGAGGGGCGCAGGCTGCTGACCGGCCGTGTCTCCGGCTCCTCCCTCGCGGCCCTGCTGATGGCGCTGATCGGCTGCGGGGTCTTCCTGTCGATGCTGCGCAGCGGATCGATGCTGGGCTCCTCCCTGCTGGTGGCGTTCGCGGCCTGCGGGGCGGCGGTCTGGTCCCGGCGGAGACGGTCCGGGGCGGTCGAGACCGAGGGCAGGACGGACACGGCGGCGGCGCTCGCGGTCGCCGAGGCCCCGCCCGAGACGAAGGCCCCGCCGCTGATCGAGTACACCTCCTGGTGGAAGGACCCGATCGTGAAGGACGGCTCGACCGGCAAGGTGGCCGTCGGCTATCTGTGGGGCCCGCACGGCGTCCTCGACGAGGACGGCAGGGTGAACGGCAAGGTGCCGAAGCCCGGAAGCCAGTGGGGTCCCCCGGACCCGACGCCCGGGCGTCCGACGCCCTCGGTCCGGAAGAGTCCGCTCTCCATCAGCGGTCTCGTCCAACTGCTCGCGATGGTGGCGGCCGGCCTCGGCACGGCCCTGACCTGGGAGACGGAGCCGCTCGGCACCAGCCTGCAGATCGGTCTGGCCGCCGCGCTCGGGGTGTTCGGCCTGGGTCTCGTCGTCAGCAGCTTCCTCGGCCGGACCGGGTTCGGCACGGTCTTCATGACCGTGGTCACGGCGGGCCTGCTCGCCCTGGCGACGGCGATGCCCGACCGGATCACCACGGACTGGGCCCGCGAGACGTGGGCGCCGGCGTCGGTCTCCGTCGTGCAGCCGCGCTACGAGCTGGGCACCGGGGTCGGCACGCTCGATCTGTCGCGGCTCCCGGTCCCCGCGGGCACGACGGTCACCACCGGCGCGGAGGTGGGCGCCGGGCAGCTCAAGGTGATCGTCCCGAAGGACGCGGTCGTGAAGCTGCGCGCCAAGGTGTCGCTGGGCGATCTGCGACTGCCGGGGCAGCCGCCCAACGACATCGACATCGCGCCGGACCGTCAGGAGACCCACACGCTCGCGCCGTCGGCCGGGACCGTCCCGGCGGGCACCCTTGACCTCTCCCTGGAGGTCGCACTCGGACAGGTGGAGGTCATCCGTGCTGCTTCATGAGTTCCGTCCCGGCCGGCTGCTCGTCGGCCTCACCGCCCTCGCCCTGACCGCCCTGTACACGGGCGATGCCACCGGGGCCTGGACGACCCCCTGGTACGCGATGGTCCCGGTCCTCTGCGGCGGTCTGGCCACGGCCGCCCTGGTGACCTGGGTCGCCTATCGAATACGGCGCCGTTCGGCGAGGAGCCGGTCCAGCGAGAGCACCGGGGCCCCGGCGAGCAGCAGCGGCAGCCAGGCCATCAGATAGACGAGGTCGTTGCCGAGGTAGTACGGCGACACCTGCCAGCTCACGGTCAGCCAGAGGCTCAGCGAGATCAGCGCGCCGCCGAGCGCCGCCACCCGGGCGAAGAGACCGAAGAGGGTCCCGAGCCCGACGGCGAGTTCTCCGAAGGCGATGGCGTATCCGAAGCCGGCGGGGTTCTCGAGGGCGAGGTCGACGAGGGCGGGGATCGCGGAACTGTCCCGGACGCCACGCATCGTCTCGCCGATGGATCCGCTGCCGGTGTCGGCGAAGAAGGCGGAGTCGGTGAGCTTGTCGAGCCCGGCGTAGACGAACGTGACCCCGAGGAAGATCCGCAGAGGAAGGAGGGCGTAACGGGAGGCGAGGGCCTTCCAGGCACCGGATCCGTCACCACTGCCGGGGCCCCCGGAACCGGCGGGGCGCCCGGAGCCGCTGGATGCCGCGTAGCCACCGGGGTCTGCGGGGCCGCTGGAGCCCGCATTGCCACCAGGGCCCCCGGGACCCCCGGGGCCTGTGTAGCCGCCGGAGTCTGTGTAGCTACCGGGGCCACCAGAAGCACCGGACCCCCCGGAGCCGCCGGGGCCGCTCCTCGTGCTGCCGGTGCCGTCGTCGGGGGCCCTGTCGTCGCCCCGGTCCGTCTGTCCCGTCATCGCCGGTCACCTCTCACGCCCCGTACGGCTGCTCGCTGAACGATTCTCCTCCGAGTGGGGCCCCGGGGGCGCGAGGAGAGGGCCGGACGGTCAGTCCACGACGTCGATCGTGACCCGGTTGGTCTCCACGCCCGCCGCCGTCACGACCGAGACCTCGGCCCGGCCCGGTTCCACGTCGGCCGGGAGGGGGACGGTCAGGGCGGTGTCGGTGGGGTTGGCGAAGCCGCCCGGGACCGGGACCAGGGGGACATGGGCGTGGACGGGGCCGATGCGGACGACGAGGCGGGTCAGCGGGTCGGGGGCGCCCGCGCCCGGCGGGACGAAGCCGCGGCCGCGGATCTCGATGTCGTCGCCCGTGCGGATCGGGGCGTCGAGGTCGCCCGCCTCCCGGGACCGGACCACGGAGTGGATCGTGGGGCGGACGCCCTCGGCGCGCTTCGCGGCGAGGTGCCAGGCCGCCGAGACGGCGAGGAGGAGCACGAGGGACCAGGGGACCTCGGGGAGCCGGGCGGGGTCGTGGGCGAGTCCGGCGGCCGCGAGGGCGAGGACGGCGCCGGAGACCAGGAGGTACTGGACGTCGGCGAGGCAGGCGCGGCCGTCGTCGTCGCAGAGGAGGTCGGCGGCGCGGGGGCGGTCGGCGAGCACCTTCTGGAGGCGGCCCGCCGCGATCCCGGTGGTGACGACGAGGCGGGCGACGACGGTGACGGCCGCCACCAGGGCCAGGGCGGTGAGCAGGCCGGCGGCCCGGGGCAGGCCGAAGGCGGTCGTGGGGCCGGCCGTGGCGGGTGGGCGGAGGACGAGGAGCCGGACGGTCAGGAAGAGGAGGGAGAAGGAGAGGAGCAGGAGCCAGGCGGCGGCGACGGCGCGGGTGGTGGAGAGCCGGTTGTCCTCGCCGGTCAGGGGCGCGAGGAGGCCGCCGCGCTCCCGGTGGGTGTGGGCGGCGGCGCTGAGGAGGGCGGCGAGGACCAGGGCGGTGCAGAGGCCGGCCGTGCGGGCGGCGGTCCAGCCGGCCCCGACGGCGGTGAGGGCCTGGCCGAGGAGGAGGGCGAGGACGGCGCCCCAGACGGCGCGGAGGGCGCCGCGCCGGACCCGGTCGAGCCGGGCGGGACCGGCCTCCCGACCGTGTGCGGTGACCGCGCGGGCGGACTGGGCGAGTTCGTCGGAGACCCACTGGCGGGCGGCGACCGGGGAGTGGGCGACGGCGGCGGGGACGCCGTGTCCGGCGGCGAGTTCGTCGCGCCGGGCGAGGAAGGCGGCGACCGCGCGCCGGTGGCCGGTCCGCCCGCAGTGGGCGCAGTCGGCGCGTGCCGTCGCGTGCTCGCCGTACTGTCTCGCCTCTTGAACCGCCACGGTGCTCACTTCCCGCGCTCGCTCCACGACGCGTGTGCCGGTGCGTTCGGGTGCGTCCCGGGGTGCCGTGGAGGGCCAACGTGCCGTTGGTTCCACGGAATTGTGCCGTACCGGGGGTTCTCGTGAAGGCCGCGTGCGCCCCGCTCAGGAGTGATTGCCGTGTCGTCGGATTGACGTACAGAAGGGTGAAGCGATGGTGTTACGACAGGAGTTCGGGCTCCGCTCGGCTGATCCTGCGCCAGAGGGGCTGGTAGTTGATCCAGGCGACGAGGTCGTTGCCGAGCTGTTCGCGGGTGGCGACGGCGTCGTGGTGGTCGATCAGGACCGGTTTTCCGGCCGCGCGGGCGGTCAGCTGGATGCGGGCGCAGCGTTCCAGGGCGATGAACCACCAGGCGGCCGCGTCGACGGAGGTGCCGACGGTGAGCGGGCCGTGGTTGCGGAGCACGATCGCCTTGGAGGTGCCGAGGGCGACGGCGATCCGGCGTCCCTCCTCCGGGTTCACGGTGACGCCGGTGTAGGCGTCGTAGAGGACGTGGTCCTGGTAGAAGGCGCAGGCCTCCTGGGTGAGCGGGTCGAGGAGTTCGCCGAGAGCGGCGAGCGCCCGGCCGTGGAGGGAGTGGGTGTGGACGACGGCGACGGCGTCGGGCCGGGCCCGGTGGACCTGGGCGTGGACGGTGAAGGCGGCCTGGTTGACGTGCCGGCCGCCGTGGAGGACCTGCCCGTCGCCGTTGACCAGGATGAGGTCGCTCGCGGTCGTCTCGGCGAACGGCGCCCCGAAGGGGTTCACCCAGAAGCAGTCGGGGAGCTCCGGGTCGCGGGCGGTGATGTGGCCCGAGACGCCCTCCTCGTACCCGAACCGTCCGAAGAGCCGGAGGGCGCCCGCGAGCCGCTGTTTGCGGTGGACGCGTTCCTCCTCGGCCGTCGCGTGGACGGGCGGCATGGCGAAGTGGAGCCGGTCGAGGGGGACGGGGTCCGGTATCACGCTCATGCGCCGGAAGGTAGTGCCCGGCCGGTCGGGTCACCAGAGCCCGGACACGACGAAACCGCCGAACGGGCGCCCCGGCGCGACGAAACCGCCCGGCCGGCGTCCCGACGCGACGAAACCGCCGCCCCGGTCGTGCGGGGCGGCGGTTTCAGGCGCGTGCGGGAGCGGTCACTCCCACTCGATGGTGCCCGGCGGCTTGCTGGTGACGTCGAGGACGACGCGGTTCACGTCGGCGACCTCGTTGGTGATGCGGGTCGAGATCTTGGCGAGCACCTCGTAGGGCAGGCGCGACCAGTCGGCCGTCATGGCGTCCTCGGAGGAGACGGGACGCAGCACGATCGGGTGGCCGTAGGTGCGGCCGTCGCCCTGGACGCCCACGGAGCGCACGTCGGCGAGCAGCACGACCGGGCACTGCCAGATGTCGCGGTCGAGACCGGCGGCCGTCAGCTCCTCGCGGGCGATGGCGTCGGCCTCGCGCAGCAGGTCCAGGCGCTCCTTGGTGACCTCGCCGACGATGCGGATGCCGAGGCCGGGGCCGGGGAAGGGCTGGCGCTGGACGATCTCGTCGGGCAGGCCGAGCTCCTGGCCGACCATGCGGACCTCGTCCTTGAAGAGCTGGCGCAGCGGCTCGACGAGCTCGAACTCGATGTCGTCGGGCAGGCCGCCGACGTTGTGGTGGGACTTGATGTTGGCGGTGCCGGTGCCGCCGCCGGACTCGACGATGTCCGGGTAGAGCGTGCCCTGGACGAGGAAGGCGACCTCGGGGCCGTCCTCCTGGAGGATCTCCAGCTGCGCCTGCTCGAAGACGCGGATGAACTCGCGGCCGATGATCTTCCGCTTGGTCTCCGGGTCGGAGACGCCGGCGAGGGCGGTGAGGAAGCGCTCCTGCGCGTCGACGACCTTGAGGTTGACGCCGGTGGAGGCGACGAAGTCCTTCTCCACCTGCTCGGTCTCGTTCTTGCGCATCAGGCCGTGGTCGACGTACACGCAGGTGAGCTGCGAGCCGATGGCCTTCTGCACGAGGGCGGCGGCCACGGCGGAGTCGACGCCGCCGGAGAGGCCGCAGATCGCGCGCTTGGTGCCGACCTGGGCGCGGATGGCCGCGACCTGCTCCTCGATCACGTTGCCGGTGGTCCAGCTCGGCTCGATGCCGGCGCCCCGGTAGAGGAAGTGCTCCAGGATCTGCTGGCCGTGCGTGGAGTGCAGCACCTCGGGGTGGTACTGGACGCCGTACAGCTTCTTCTCGTCGTTCTCGAAGGCGGCGACCGGCACGACGTCCGTGGAGGCGGTGACGGAGAAGCCCTCGGGGGCGGCGGAGCAGGCGTCGCCGTGCGACATCCACACCGACTGCTCGACCGGGGTGCCCTCGAAGAGGGTGGAGCCGGCCTTGGAGACGTGCAGCGGGGTGCGGCCGTACTCGCGGGCGCCGGTGTTGTCGACGGTGCCGCCGAGGGTCGTCGCCATCAGCTGGAAGCCGTAGCACATGCCGAAGACGGGGACGCCCGCCTCGAAGAGCGCGCGGTCGAGACGGGGGGCGTTCTCCGCGTACACGGAGGACGGGCCGCCGGAGAGGATGATCGCCTTCGGGTTCTTGGCCAGCATCTCGGCCACCGGCATGGTGGACGGGACGATCTCGCTGTAGACCCGGGCCTCACGGACGCGGCGGGCGATGAGCTGGGCGTACTGGGCGCCGAAGTCGACAACGAGGACTACGTCCGGGTTGGAGACGTCGGGCGCGGCAGCGGGGGTCGCTGATGACACTACGGCGGCCTTCCGGCGGTAGGAGAGGGTCCCTCGAAAGGGGTGCTATTTGTCGATTCTACCGGCGCGCCGGTCGGACTTTTCGTCTCACCATCCGAACCCGGTTTGGCCCCGGGTCCGGGCCGGGGTCCATACTGTCGCCATGCGCAAGCACCCGACCTTCGTCTTTACCTATGGCAACCGGCCCACCGGCTGCCATGGTCGTGCTGCTTGAGCAACTGACAAGCGACTTCCCAGGCGCCCCGGGCCGACAAGGCCCGGGGCGCTCTGTCGTTTCCGGGCCGGACCGCCCCGGGGCATCCGACACCCCAGGAGCCCCACCATGACGACGCAGACCGCCACCGCCGAGAAGACCGCCGAGAAGACTGCCGGAAAGACCACCGAGAAGACCGGCGCCCGCACCGACGAGGCGGCGGCGCTGATCGGCGACGCCCGTGAGCGCATCGACGCCCTCGACGACCGGATCATCGGTCTCATCCAGGAACGGATGGCCGTCTCGGCCGTCATCCAGGAGGCGCGGATCTCCTCCGGCGGCCGCCGGGTGAACCTGAACCGCGAGATGGAGGTCCTCGGCCACTACAGGGACGCCCTCGGCAAGCCGGGCACGGCGCTCGCGATGACGATGCTGGAGCTGTGCCGGGGACGCATCTGAGTGGGTGCCCGCACCCGAGTTCGGACCCGCTCTCACCCGTACGGCGCGTGACCGGCCCCGCTCCGGCTTCGTTGGTCCGGTTGTCCGTGCCAGCCAGGGGCGGGCCAGAAGGAAACCACGCGTGGCTTCGCTGGGGCGTGTGGCGCACCTCTCCGGTGCGCCGTGGGACCTCGCACCAGCGCTCGTGACCGGGCAGCAGGGGACAGCGGTCCGGTCACCCAGAAGGGGCGGTCGGTCCCGGGGACGCCCGGGGCCGACCGCAACCGGCTCCTCCGGCCGTGCTCCCGCGGCCCCATCCCGTACTCCCCGCCTCTCCGCGAAGACCCCGTCCCCCGTCCCCCCACACACCGCATCCCCTCCCCCAGCGGCGCGACCCCCCGGCGCCGCTCCGTTCGGCACCGTGGCTGCCCTGACACCGGTGTCGGCCCCGAGGGCCCCGTCGCGCGACCGGAATCGCGCCACGGGGCCCTCGCGCGTACGCCCGCCCCCACGACGTGACGCGCGTCACATCAAGATCTTGTGCAACCGCTACAACCAATCGCGGGGGTGGCGGGTCAACCATGCAGCAACACCAAAAGCCGGAAGGGCGCTGCATTCGGAGGGGGATGCAGCGCCCTTTCTGTCGTTCCGGCCCGGAGGCCGCCGTTCCGGCCCGGACGGGCGTCACTCCCGCTTCGACGACGCCTTCGATGACCCCTTCGACGACGCCTTCGCCGGGGCTTTCGCCGGGGCCTCGGGCGAGGAGTCGGCCATGGCCTCGGGCGAGACCTCGGACAGGTCCGGGGCCGGCATCCTCGGCATCCCCAGGAACGGCAGCCGCAGCGCGCCGAAGGCCTCGGCCGGGACCGCGGGGGCCTTCGGCTCGATCGCCGCGAGCCGTACGTACCGCTCGCCCTGCGCCGGGCGCGTGTCCTCCTCGCCCTTGTTCGGCCAGAAGGACATGGCCCGCTCCGCCTGGGCGGTGATCGTCAGGGACGGGTTCACGCCGAGGTTGGCGGAGACGGCCGCCCCGTCGACGACGGAGATCCCCGGGTGGCCGTAGAGCCGGTGGTACGGGTCGATGACGCCGGACGCGGCGTCCGCGCCGATCGGGCAGCCGCCCAGGAAGTGGGCGGTGAGCGGGGTGCCCATCAGCTCGCCGACGTTCGAGCCGGCGAAGCCGTTGATCTCCTCCGCGAGGAGGCTGGCGGCCCGGGTGGCCGCCGGGATCTGGACCGGGTTCGGCGCCCCGTGCCCCTGGCGGGCCGTGAGCAGGCCCTTTCCGATGCCGCCGGGCTTGCGGTAGGTCGTCAGGGAGTTGTCGAGGGACTGCATGACCAGGCCGATGATGGTCCGCTCCGACCACTTCCGGTTGGAGAGCGAGCGGGCGGCGAGCGCGGGGTGCCGGAGCATGTTGAGGACCCAGTTGCGCACCCGGTGGGCGCCGTAGGGCACCTGGAGGACGGTGAGGCTGCCCATCGAGTTGGAGCCCCGGCCGTACCGGACCGGCTCGATGTGGGTGTTCTCGTCCGGGTGGACCGAGGAGGTGATGGCGACGCCCCGGGTGAAGTCGGCCTTCCCCCCGCCGTGCTTCTTCCGGTAGCGGCGGTCGGTGGTCTGCGCGCCGACCAGGCCCTCGGAATTGGTGCGGGTCAGCTCGCCGAGCCGGTCGGAGATCCGGGGCAGCAGCCCGGTGTCCTTCATCCGGTGGAGCAGGGTCTGCGTGCCGTACGTGCCGGCCGCGATCACGACCCGACGGGCGGTGAACGTCCGCCCCCTGCCCTTCTTGCGGTTGTCGGTGGGCAGGGTCTTCACGGCGAAGCCGCCGCGCGAGTCCTCGGTGACGGTGACGACGGTCGTCATGGGGTGGACGGTCGCGCCCGCCTTCTCGGCGAGGTGGAGGTAGTTCTCGTTGAGGGTGTTCTTGGCGCCGTGGCGGCAGCCGGTCATGCACTCGCCGCACTCGGCACAGGCGCGCCGGGAGGGACCCGCGCCGCCGAAGTACGGGTCGGGGACCTCGCCGCCGGGCTTCGCCCTGGCCTTCCCGTCGGCGTCCTCGCCGTCCCCGAAGAAGACGCCGACCGGTGCCATGTGGAAGGTGTCGCCGATGCCCATCGCCTCGGCGGCCGACTTCAGGTGCACGTCGGAGGGGGTCATCGTCGGGTTGAGCCGGACGCCCAGCATCCGCTTGGCCTGGTCGTAGTACGGCCGCAGCTCGTCCTCCCAGTCCGTGATGTCCTTCCACTGCGGGTCGTCGAAGAACGCCTTGAGCGGTACGTAGAGGGTGTTCGCGTAGTTGAGGGAGCCGCCGCCCACGCCGGCGCCCGCGAGCACCATGACGTTGCCGAGCAGGTGGATGCGCTGGAGGCCGTAGAGGCCGAGGGCGGGGGCCCACAGGAAGTTCTTCAGGTCCCAGGAGTTCTTCGGCAGGGTCTCGCGGGTGAAGCGGCGCCCGGCCTCCAGGACGCCGACCCGGTAGCCCTTCTCGGTGAGGCGGAGGGCCGTGACCGAACCGCCGAAGCCGGAGCCGACGACGAGGACGTCGTAGTCGTACGCGCCGTCCTCCACCTGCTCCTGATTTTGGGTAGGGGGTACCGCGGTCATGGCTCTCCTCGTACGAAGTACGGAAAAAGGGGTGGAAGAGGGAAGGGACGGGCCCCCGCCACCGACGGGGGCCCGGGGCCTCAGCGCAGGCGCAGGGCCTTCATCGCCTTCAGGGACAGGCTCATGAACGCCGCGTACTTCTCGTCGTCCATCCCGAAGGAGGGCGCGAGCGGGATCAGCCGCTGCTGGGCGACGGTCTGGGCCTCGGTGTACTTGAGGATGCCCTCGGAGCCGTGGCGCCGGCCGAGCCCGGAGTCCTTCATGCCGCCCATCGGGGACTGCACGCTGCCGTACGCGGGCGCGTACCCCTCGTTGATGTTGACGGTGCCGGTGCGCAGCCGGGCCGCGACGGCGTGGCCGCGCCGCGAGTCCTTCGTCCAGACCGAGGAGTTGAGGCCGTACGGGGTGGCGTTGGCGAGCTCGACGACCTCGTCCTCGTCCGTGAAGCGGTAGATCGAGACGACCGGGCCGAAGGTCTCCTCGTGGCAGACGGCCATCGGGGCCTCGACGCCGTCGAGGATGGTCGGCTCGTAGAAGAGGGGGCCGACGTCGGGGCGGGCGACGCCGCCCGCGACCAGCTTGGCGCCCTTGGCGACGGCCTCCTCGACGTGCTGCTTGACGGTCTCCAGCTGCCGCTCGCCGACGAGGGAGCCCATGTCGGCCCCGTACGCGAGGGAGGTGCCGAGCCGCATCGCCTTCGTTCGGGCGGCGAACCGGGCGACGAAGTCGTCGGCGACGGACTCGTGCACGTACAGGCGCTCGATGGAGATGCAGAGCTGTCCGGCGGAGGAGAAGCAGGCGCGGACGGCGCCGGCGGCGGCCTTCTCGACGTCGGCGTCCGCGAGGACGAGCATGGCGTTCTTGCCGCCGAGTTCGAGGGAGACACCGACCAGGCGGGCGGCGGCGCCCTGCGCGACCTCGCGGCCGGTGCGGGTGGAGCCGGTGAAGGAGACGTAGTCGGCGTGCCGGACGACCTCGGGGCCGACGACCGGGCCCTCGCCGAGGACGACCTGGAAGACCTCGGCGGGCAGACCGGCCTCGATCAGCAGGTCACGGGCCCACAGGGCGGTGAGCGCGGTCTCGGTGTCGGGCTTCATGACGACGGCGTTGCCCGAGACGAAGGCGGGCAGCGCGTCGCCGACGGAGAGTTCGAGCGGGTAGTTCCAGGGGGCGATCTGGCCGACGACTCCGCGCGGCTGGCGCAGTTCGGTGACCTTGGTGAGGGTCGGCACGACGCCGGTGTGGTGGCGGGGGCGCAGGTACGAGGGGGCCTTGCGGCCGTAGTGGCGGGCGGCGACGGCGACCGCCAGGACCTCCTCGTGGGCGTGCAGGCGCGCCTTGCCCGTCTCCAGCTGGATGAGGTCGAGGACCTCGGCCTGCCGCTGGAGGACCAGGTCGTGGAAGCGCAGGAGCACGGCGGCGCGGGTCCGGACCGGGGTGGCGGCCCAGACCGGCTGGGCGGCGCGGGCGCGGGCGAAGGCCTCGGCGACGTCCTCGGGGGTGGACTCGGGCAGGTCCGCCAGCTTCTCCCCGGTGAAGGGGGTGTGGTTGGCGGTCCGGCCGGAGCCGACCACGCCGCGGACGAGCCGGGCGACCACCTCGGGCGTCACGACGTCGGCGGCGGTCCGGGCGCCGGCGGGCGCGGGCGCGACCGGGTTGGTGGCACCGGCGGGGGCGGCGGTTCCGGTCTGCGCGGTTCCAGTCGGCGCGGTCTCGGCCGGCGTGGTCTCGGTCTGCGCGGTCTCGGTCTGCGCTGCGGGGGCGGCGGCTCCGGTCGCGGCTGCGGGCGCGGGGGCGGTGCCCTCCGTCTCGGTGGCGGGGGCGTCGGGAGCCGAAGGGGCGGCGGGGGCCTGCGAGTCCGTCATGAGGGCGAGCGTAAGGCGCCCCACGCCCTTTGGGTACCCGTCGGTAACGCGTTTTCACCAGGGGCGCACACCACGCCAGCGATCACTGGCACATAAGCCCTGATCAGCGGCTTACGGCCACCGGAGGCCGCCCGCGCAGATTTTTCCGGCCTTTACCCGCCCGCCTGCTCGCCCGATTCCCGCCAGTGCCGGAGGACGATGTCGAACTGCTCCCGGGTGGTCTCCCAGCTCGACTCCGGCGAGGACATGTAGATGGCGTACTCGGTGCCGTCGTCGGAGTAGTACATCTGGTCGATCGCGCGCCGGGGTCCCGGGAAGTTCTTCTTCTCGGTCCAGGTGAACTCCCACAGGCAGGAGAGGGTCTGGTCCCGGTAGGTGGTCGGGAGGAGCTTGATCCGGGCGTAGTCCATCCGCTTCGTCAGGAGTCGCTCCAGGTCGAGCGCGTGCATGTACGGGTTCTCGAAGTCGGGGCTGCGGTCGATGCTGATCCGGATGCGGTGGTTGCCGTTGTCCGGGGTGTAGTCGATCTGGTCGCCCTCCGTCTGGCGCTTCCAGCCGTCCGGGACGAGGAGGCTGAAGCCCTCCGGGTCGTCGACGCGGTGCCAGCCCTCCGGGATTCCGTCCTTCCCCTCGTTCTCGGCGGAGGGGGGCGGGGCCGGGGCCGTGACCGTGCCCGTTCCCCCGGTGCCGCCGGCGACGCGGTCGCCGCCCGCGTAGTTCATGGCGGCAAAGACGGCGCCGCCCGCGACGAGTCCGGCGAGCAGGGCCGCCAGGACGACGGTGCGCCAGCGGCCCCGGCCGGACGGGGCGTGGGCGGAGCCCGGCACCAGGGTGGGCGGGGAGCCCTGGGGCGGCTGGGGCTTCCGGGGCTGCGGGAGCTCCCGGGGCGGCTGGGGCCACTGCGCGGTGGAGCCGCGTGGGGCGGGGCTCGCGGTCCCCGACGCGGACCGGCCCGCCTGGCCCGCCTGGCCCGCCTGATTCGCCCGGCCCGCCTGATCGGCCTGCCCCTCCTGGTCGGTACGGCCCGACCGGTCCGCCGTACCCGCCCCGCCACCCGGTGCGTTCCGGCCGCCCGTGCCCTCCGTGCCCTCCGTCGGCTCCATGTCCTCCCGGGCCACCCGCTGGGTCGGTACGTACGCCTGTGCCGCCGCCGGCGCGCGCCCCTCCATCGCCTCGATCAGCATCCGCTCGGCCTCGTCCGCGCGCGGCCGCTGCGCCGGGTCCTTGCGCAGCAGGGCCACGATGACGGAGGCCAGCGCCCCCGCCTTCTCCGGGTGCGGCGGCTCCTCGGTCACCACGGCCTGCATGGTGCTGATCGGGGAGGTGCGGCGGAACGGCGAGGTGCCCTCCACCGCCGTGTAGAGCGTGGCCCCGAGCGACCAGAGGTCGGAGGCGGGCCCGGGATCGCCGCCCTTCACCCGCTCGGGTGCCAGATAGTCGATGGAGCCGACGATTTCACCGGTCCGGGTGATCGTCGAGTCCCCCTCGATCGCCGCGATCCCGAAGTCGGTGATGAGGACGCGTCCGTCGCGCGCGAGCAGGATGTTGCCCGGCTTGACGTCCCGGTGCAGCACCCCGGCCGCGTGCGCGGCGCGCAGCGCGCCGAGGACGTGCAGCCCGATCCTGGCCGCCTCGCGGGGCTCGATGGTGCCCGCCTCCTTGGCGGCGTCGGCGAGCGAGGGCCCGTCGACGTACTGCATGACGATCCACGGGCGGGCGTCGTGTTCGAGGACGTCGTGGACGGTGACCACGCCCGGGTGCGTGATCCGCGCGGCCGCCCGCGCCTCCTTCTGCGTACGGGCGTGCAGCACGAGCCGGTCGGCCTCGGCCACGAACCGGCCCGCCGTCAGCTCCTTGACCGCCACCACGCGGTGCAGCACCTCGTCGTGCGCGCGCCAGACCTTGCCCATGCCGCCGCGTCCGATGGACTCGCCCAGCCGATAGCGACCGGCGAGCAGCAGCCCCGCCCCTGTGCCCTGTGAATGTTCCATTTGCCCCCGCCCGTTCCTTCTGACGCCAGGTTACGGAGGGGGGCACGGACCGCGAAACCTCGGGGCGGTCATAGGAACAGCACTGTGACCGGGGGCCGGTGGACCGGCACGGGCTCAGCGGCCCGGCCGGAACGCCTTCGTGGCCTCGTCGTAGATCTCGGAGACCTTGTCCCGCTCGGTGTACGGGCCGATGACCTGGACGACGTGGTAGCGGCCGCCGTCGATCAGGGCGAGGTTGCGGACGAACACCTCGCGTCCCGTGCCGTCCAGCCACCAGTAACTTCCCGTGGCCGTCGCCGTGCTGCCGATGTCGACCCGGAGCGTGCGCTCCGCGCCCGACCAGCTGGACGCACGCCACGGCTCCAGCTCGCGCTCCCTGTCGTTCTGGTACGCCAGCGGGTCGGAGCCGTTGTCCCGCACGCTGTCCCGGCCGGGGACCACGATCATCGTGAAGCCGCCGCCGGTGTACCGCACTTGCCCGGAGCCGTTGACCGGGCTGCGCCGCCAGCCGTTCGGCACCCCGATCCGGAACCCCTCCGGGTCCTGGCGCAGGGCATATCCGGCGGCGAGCGCGGGGCCCGACGGGGTCGCCGGGGGCTTGGTCGTGGCCGGCCGGGTGGCCTTCGGCGAACCGCTCGCGGAAGGGCCGCCGGTGGAAGGCCCGCCCGTGGCGGGGCCGCTCGCGGTCGGGGCCGGGGTGCCGCCGGCCGTGGGCGTGCCCGACCCGGCGGGCTCCTCCCCCTCGCGGGGCATGAAGAGGACGGCGTACCCGACGGCCCCCACGAGCAGGAGGAGGACCAGGGTCAGGAGCAGGCAGCCCAGGGCGCGCGGAGAGCCCGCGGTCCCGGAGGAGGTGCGCGGGGCGCGCGGGGACCGGGGCGCGCGCGGGGCGCGCTGCGGGAGTTGCTCGTGGTACCCGCCGTCGGACTCGTCCCGGAAATCGTCCCGTACGCGCGCGTGCTCGCGGACCGGCTCGCGGACGGACGCGCGGAGGGGCTCGTGCCGGGTCTCGGCGCGCGGGTCCTTGCCGCGCTTGTGACGGCGGCGGCCCGCGCCCTCCCCCTTGCGCCGCCGACGCACCAGCTCGCCGCGCCGGCGCACGATCGGCAGCCGCGTCTCGTCGAAGGACGGCAGCGGTACGACGCCGACCCCGGCGTCCGGCTCGGGCGCCGAGCGGACGAGGGAGCGCAGCCAGCCGCGCAGCTCCTCGAAGTCGGGCCGCTCGGTCGGGTCCTGACGGAGCAGCGACTCCACGACTGGGCGCAGGGGTCCGCTCTCCTCGGCGAAGGCGGGCGGTTCGGCGCAGACCAGCTGGACGAGTTCGGCCGCGCTGTCCTCCGGGTAGGGGGCGTGGCCCTGGACGGCGCGGTAGAGGAGCGCGCCGAGCGCCCACAGGTCGGTGGCGGGACCGATGGGTGCCGCGAGGCGCCAGTTCTCGTGGACGGGGCCGGCCTGTTCGGGCGCCCAGCGCTCGGTGACGGCGCCGACGACCGCGATCCGGGTCTGCCGGGCCCGCTCCGCCGCGAGGCGCGTGGTCGGGCCCCGGTACGGCTCGGCCGGGACCGTCGCCGGCTCCTCCCGCCGGGGCTCCGGGACGCCCGCGGGGACCGGGAGGCGCTCGGGGTCCGGGCCCGCCGCCCGGTATCCGGCGGGCAGCGCCGGGCGCCCCGAACCGGGCAGCACCGAACCGCCCCCCGCGGGTACCGGCCCGGAGCCGTCCCGCGCGGCGTGCGGGCCGTCGCTCCAGCTGCCGGTCAGCATCGCGCGCGGCGGCGGGCCGTTCCGGGGTCCGCCGCCGTACGGCTCGTCGCCGTCGTCCTCGTCGTCCTCGTCGTCGTCCGCCACCCGCGCCCACCACTGCGGCTCGGGCGATCCCTCCGCCTGGGCCGTCGGCGGGGGCGGTCCCGGCGACTCCGGGGGCACGGGGCGCCGGTCGGGCAGCGCCCCCGTCTCGCCGAGCCGGGCGGCGGCCCGCGCACCGGCCCGGTAGGCGGCGATGGCCCCGGCCCGCGCGGCCCGCACGTCGGCGGTCGGCGGCGTGACCGGGGGCCGTGCCTCGGCGGGGGCCGGCGTCGACTTCCCGTAGGGGTCGGCACCGTAGGCATCGGGGACGGGCCGGGCCCCCGGAGCGGAACCGCCGCCGGAGCCCTCGTCCGACGGCCCGTCCCCCGCTCCGGCGTCGAGCCCGGCCCGCTCGGAGGCTGCCGGGACCTCGGGGGTCTCCGGAGCCTCGGACGCGTACGGATCGGACTCCCGGTCTTCGGGGCGGTAGGGGCCGGGACGGTGGATCTCGGGACGGTGGGTCTCGGGACGGTGGGTCTCGGGGTGGTACGCCTCGGGGTTGTGGGTCTCGGGGCTGTGGATCTCGGGGTGGTACGTCTCCGAGCCGTACTCCCGGGTCTCGTACGCTCCGGGTCCGTACTCCCCGGTCCCGTACGGGACGACCCCGTACTCCTCGGCGGGCGCGAGCCCTTCGGCCTCGTACCGCTCGGGCGCGTACGCCTCCGGCCGGTACGCGTCCGGCTCGTGCGTCCCGGGTTCGTACGCCTCCGGCTCGTACGTCTCCGCCTCGTACACCCCGGGCTCGTACGTCTCCTGCTCGGGGGAGTCGGGGTCGTACCCCTCGGGCCCGTACGGCTCAGATCCGTATGTCTCGGGCCCGTACGGCTCCGACGCGTACGGCTCCCCGGCGGCCTGCTCCGGCACCGGCGCCGGATACGCGAACTCGTCGGGAAGGTCCTGTTCCGGTACCGGCGCGTAGCCGCAGAGGGCCTCCTCGGCGGCGCCGACCGCGAGGCCGGAGAGGACCACCCGGCCGTCGTCGCAGACGAGGACGGTCCGGGAGGTGATGTTCCGGTGCACCCAGCCGTGGGCGTGGAGCGCGCGCAGGGCGGTGAGGACGTCGGCGCCGATCTCGGCCGCCCGGTACGGGTTGAGCGGCCGCTCGGCGAGGAGGGCGGCCAGCGGCCGGGCCGCCACCACGCGTTCGCTGACTATCCACAGCGAACCGGCCTCCGCGAAGACGTCGAAGACCTGGTCCAGTAAGGGGTGGTCGGGGATCTGCGCGGCGGCCTGGGCCGCCTCGATCGCCCGGCGCACGACGGGTTCGGCGGGGCGGCGGACGGCCCGGCCCGCGCCGCCGTGGAGACCGGCGGGCCCGCCGGGTCCGGCGGCGTCGACCACCTCGGCGTCGACGAACTCCGGCAGCGGGACCTGACGGACCAGGACCTCCTGGCCGCTGTAGGTGTCGAAGGCCCGCGTCTCCGTCAGGTCGTGCCCGTCCCCGGACCCGTCCTCCGGCGGCAGCGGCAGGCGGTAGCGGTCCGCGAGCACCCTTCCCGCGTAGTCGTCCACGACGCCTCCCCACGCCCGCGCTGTCCCCCGTGGACCCGCGGGTACCCCGGATCGTGCGGGATCACGCGAGTCCGTCGGGTCCGGTCGGTCCGGTCGGTCCGGTCCGGGGCCGTGCGGTCAACGGCTCTGTTCGATTGCGTACGACCCCCGGATCCCCACGATACGGGGCACCGGTCAGTCCTTGGGGCTGAACGTGGCGAACGCCGTCTCCCGCAGCGTCCGGCACTCCTCGCCGTTCCACTCGTCCGCCGCGCAGCTGACCATGATGGAGTAGCCGCGCCGGGAGTCCACCTTGAAGCCGCGGTTGAGCACGTGGACGCGGACGCCCTTCTGGGTGCGCTCGAACTCCCAGTCGGCGACGGTCGGGTAGCCCTTGTAGGAGACGGGCCGTATGCCGAGGTGCTTGTAGTCCTTGCTAGTGGCGGCCACGCCGATCTTCGCCAGCTCCCAGGCGCTCGCGGCGTTGTCCTTCGGGCTGTTGTTGTAGTCGACCTGGACGCGCGGGAAGCCGCCGTTCGCGCTGAAGATCCCGCCGAGGGAGTACCCCGGGATGGTGCTCAGCCTGAAGTCCGAGGGCATCGCCATGGAGAAGTGGAACCGGTCGCTGGTGACGAGGGCGTATCCGGCGGGCAGTCGGCCGCCGGTGCCGCCGCCGGGCTTGCCGGACGGCGTGGCGCCGGTCCCGCCGTCGGTCGTCCCGGTCGAACCCGTCGCGCCGTCCGTGCCCGTCGAGCCGTCGGCGCCGTCGCCGCCGGGCTGCGCGCCGCCCTGCTGGCCGGGGTCGGCCGGGGTCTCGCCCTTGCCGCCGGACCCGCCCGAACCGCCGGTTCCCTCGCCGCCCGCGGAGGCACCGGCCGAGGCCGTGGTGCCCTCCTTGCCCTTGCCCTGGTTGCCCTCGTCGCCCCCGCCACCGAGGGAGACCGCCAGGATCGTCCCGAGCAGGGCGACGACCACGACGGCGGCGATGATGACCAGGGTGCGGCGCGGCACGACGTCGGTCAGCGACGCGCGGGACGACGCCTGCCTGCCGCCGCCCTGGACCGGGGCGGTCCTCGGCTTCGGCGCAGTCCTCGGCCTCGGCTCGGCCTTCGCGGAGGCCGCGGCGTTGCGCACGGACTTCAGGGCACCCCGCACCCGGTCGGCGGCCGCGTCGGGGGCCGCGCCCCGGTCGGCCGCCGGGGCGGCCGGTGCCCGCTCGGGGTGCGGCGGCAGCGGTACGACCCTGGTGACCTCGGGGGAGGGCGCGGGCGGCACCTCGGGGGCGTCGAGCACGGCCCGCAGCAGGACCCGGGCGCCGGCGTCGTCGAGCCGCTGCGCCGGGTCCTTGGCGAGGAGGCCGTAGATGACCTTCTCCAGGTCGGGACCCGCGTTCTTCGGCGGGTCGACGGGCTCGGTCATCACCGCCGTGAGGGTGGCGATGGCGGAGCCCTTGTCGTACGGCGGACTGCCCTCGACCGCCGCGTAGATGAGGCCGCCCAGCGACCACATGTCGGCGGCGGGGCCGGGCTTGTGGCCGCGGGCGCGCTCCGGCGAGATGTACGAGGGGGCGCCGACGAGCATTCCGGTGGAGGTGATCGAGGGGTCGCCCTCCACCTGGGCGATGCCGAAGTCGGTGAGGACGACCCGGCCGTCCTCGGCGATCAGCACGTTGGACGGCTTCACGTCGCGGTGCAGGATGCCCTCGCGGTGCGCCGAACGCAGCACGTCGAGGATGGCGAGGCCGACCTCGGCGGCGCGCCGGGGCGTGAGGGTGCCGTCCTCGCGCACGGCGTCCGCGAGGGACTTGCCCTCGATGAGCTCCATGACGATCCACGGGCGGTCGTCCTCGTCGACGACGTCGTACACGGTGACGGCGCCGTTGTTGCGGATCCGGGCGATGGCCTTCGCCTCGCGCAGGGTCCGGGTGATGAGGCGTCGCTTCTCTTCCTCGTCGATGCTGGTGGGGAAGCGGAGCTCCTTGACGGCGACGGTACGGCCGAGGGTCTCGTCGACGGCGCGCCACACGGTGCCCATGCCGCCGCGTCCGAGGACCGCGCCGAGCCGGTAGCGGCCCGCGAGCAGCCGTCCCTCACCGGCGGGCGCCTTGCGGAACCTGTCGCCGCCGCGCGCCGTGCCGGTCGTGGCCGGTCCCCGGCCGCTGCCGCCGTCGCCGTCCCCGGCGCCGAACCCGGCCCGGCCGGTCGACGGCTCGGTCCCCCGCAGCCGCCCGGCGGCACCGGCGGCGGCGTCGGCCGCGCCGGAACCCGTCACGCCGTCAGTCCGCGGATCCCCGGCGCCCTTCACGACCGAGACGCCCGAACCGGACTTCCCGCCCGCACCACCCGAAACGGACCCGGAGCCGGCAGCGGCCCCGTCCCTCGAACCGGACCCGGAGCCCGAAGTGCCCCCGGAGCCCGCAGCGGTCCCGGCCTCCGGAACGGCGCTCGTGCCCGAAGCGGGCCCCGCCTCCGCAACCGCCCCCGTGCCCGAACCGGACCCGGCCTCCGCAACCGACCCGGCGCCCGAGCCGGAAGCGGCCCCGCCCTCCGGCGAAGGCTCCGCGTCCGAGACCGCCCCGACCGGACCGACCGCCCCGGCGGGCTCATTGGGCCCGCCGGGCCCGGCGGCCGCGTCGCCCCGCTCCGGTTCCGCGTCGCCCTGCGGGGTCTGCGCGCCCCGCCCGACCTGCGCGTCCTTCTCGTCCCGCTCCGGCTCGCGCGCGGCCGGGACCGTTCCTCGGTCGCTGTCGGTCGCGGCCCCCGCGGCGGCGTCCCGCCCGGGGTCCTTCGCCGTGTCCCGCGACTGCTCCGCCTCCGACATGCGTCCCCTCTGCGATCCCTGGTCTTCGCCGCGTCTGCCGCTTCCCGCGTGATGCGTTAACCCGCCCTGGAAGAGAGCCCATTGTCCCTCACCTCGGGACCGGCGGCGCCCCCGGGTCCGTACTCCGGGATGACGACGCCGCCGGGCGCCTCCGAGGTTCCCGCCGGTATGCGGACGACCCGGACGTCCGCCGGACCGGACGTCCCGTCAGTTGTCCACGGCCGTACGGAGACCGGCGGCCGGAGCGGTCAGATGGGCACGATGTCCGGCGCCCCCAGCCGCGCGGCGTCCGCCGTCAGGTCGTCGGGCTGGCGCTGCGACTCGCGCTCGGCCTCCACCCGCTTCTCGTAGTGCTCGACCTCCTTGTCGATCTGGCGGGCGTCCCAGCCGAGGACCGGGGCCATCAGCTCCGCGCACTCGCGGGCGCTGCGCGTGCCCCGGTCGAAGGTCTCGATGGAGATCCGGGTCCGCCGGGTGAGGACGTCGTCGAGGTGGCGGGCGCCCTCGTGGGAGGCGGCGTAGACGATCTCGGCGCGCAGGTAGTCGTCGGCCGCCGGGAGGGGTTCGCCGAGTCCCGGGTCCTCGGCGATCAGGTCGAGGATCTGCTGCGTCAGGGAGCCGTACCGGTTGAGGAGGTGCTCGACCCGCACGACGTGCAGCCCGTGCCGGGCGGCGATCCCGGCCCGCGCGTTCCACAGGGCCCGGTAGCCCTCGGCGCCGAGGAGCGGGGTGTCCTCGGTGACGCAGGGGGCGACGCGCTGGTCGAGGCCGTGGACCGCCTCGTCGACGGCGTCCTTCGCCATCACCCGGTACGTCGTGTACTTGCCGCCGGCCACCACGACCAGGCCGGGGACCGGGTGGGCGACGGTGTGCTCGCGCGAGAGCTTGCTGGTGGCGTCCGACTCGCCGGCGAGCAGGGGGCGCAGGCCGGCGTAGACGCCCTCGACGTCGTCGCGGGTGAGTGGGGTGGCGAGCACGGTGTTCACGTGCTCCAGGAGGTAGTCGATGTCGGCGCTGGAGGCGGCCGGGTGCGCCTTGTCGAGGTCCCAGTCGGTGTCGGTGGTGCCGACGATCCAGTGGCGTCCCCAGGGGATCACGAAGAGGACGGACTTCTCAGTGCGCAGGATCAGGCCGGTGGTGGAGTGGATGCGGTCCTTGGGCACGACGAGGTGGATGCCCTTGGAGGCGCGGACGTGGAACTGGCCGCGCTCCCCGATGAGGGCCTGGGTGTCGTCGGTCCACACCCCGGTGGCGTTGACGACCTGCTTGGCCCGGATCTCGTACTCCGCTCCGGCCTCGACGTCCTGGACGCGCGCGCCGACGACCCGCTCGCCCTCGCGCAGGAAGCCGACGACCCGGGCCCGGCTCGCGGCGAGCGCGCCGTAGGAGGCGGCCGTACGGACGAGGGTGGTGACGAAGCGGGCGTCGTCCATCTGGGCGTCGTAGTACTGGAGGGCGCCGACGAGGGCGTCCTTCTTGAGGCAGGGGGCGACGCGCAGGGCGCCCTGCCGGGAGAGGTGCCGGTGGACGGGGAGGCCCCGGCCGTGCCCGGAGGAGAGCGACATCGCGTCGTACAGGGCGACGCCCGAGCCCGCGTAGAACCGCTCCCAGCCCTTGTGCTGGAGGGGGTACAGGAAGGGGACCGGCTTCACCAGGTGGGGGGCGAGCCGCTCCAGGAGGAGTCCGCGCTCCTTGAGCGCCTCCCGCACCAGGGCGAAGTCCAGCATCTCCAGGTAGCGCAGGCCGCCGTGGATGAGCTTGCTGGAGCGGCTGGAGGTGCCCGAGGCCCAGTCGCGGGCCTCGACGATGCCGGTGGAGAGTCCTCTCGTGACGGCGTCGAGGGCCGTGCCCGCGCCGACCACTCCGGCGCCGACGACCAGCACGTCCAGCTCGCGCTCGGCCATGGCGGCGAGCGCCTCGGTGCGCTCGGCCGGTCCCAGTGTCGCTGTCCTCACGTCTGCCGCCTCCCGTCGTCCCCGGTCCTTCCCGCGCACGGGCCGTCCCGTCCGCGACCTTCCCGCGCACGGGGCCTCCCGTCCGCGACCTTCCCGCGCACGGGACCTCCCGTCCGCGTCCTTCCGCGCACGGGCCTTCCCGCACACGGCTTCCCGCGCCCGGCTCCCGTACACGACCTTTCCCGCGAGCGGGTGCGGGCCGCTTCCGCGGGGCGGGTGCGGTCCTTCCCGGCGGCGGGCACGAACCCCGGTCACCGGCGGGTGCGCGCCCTTCCCGCGAGCGAGCCGGGACCGTGTGGTCCGGCTCACAGATCGATTCTGTCCCGCCGCGGCGACTTCAGCCACCGCCTCGCACCCGACCTGTGGACAACTCTCTGTGGACAACACTCGGCGACCCGAGCCCCGCAATGCGACATGTCGGTCATATTTACGCCTAGTCTGACATTGCGTGCGACCCGTTCCGCCCACCGGGCTTGCGCGTCGCGCCCCCTCCGGCTACTGGGAAGGACGGCCCACCCCCCATGCCCGCTGATCTCGCCGTCATCGGCCTCGGCCACCACGGACTCCCCCTCGCACAGGCCGCCACCGCCGCGGGCATCGACACCGTCGGCTACGACACCGACCCGCGGCCCGCCGCCGAACTCGCCGCCGGCCGCTCCCCGGCCGACGGCCCGCTCACCGTCCCGGAGGTCCGCCGGATGCTCGCGGGGGGCTTCCGCCCGACCCACGACCCCGCCGAACTCGGCCGGGTCCGCACCGCCGTCCTCTGCCCCCCGGCCCCCCTCGGCCCCGACCGGGCCCTCGACCTCACCGCCGTCACCGACGCCGCCCGCGCGCTCGCCGCCCGGCTGCGCCCCCACACCACCGTCGTCCTGGAGTCCCCCGTCCCGCCGGGCACCACCGAGGGCCTGCTCCGCGACGTCCTCGAAACGGGCTCCGGACTGCGCGCGGGCCGCGACTTCCACCTCGCGTACTCGCCCGGCCGGCTCGACCCCGGCAGCCGCACCCACGGCTACGCCGGCACCCCCAAGGTCATCGGCGGCCTCACCCCCGCCTGCACCGAGTCCGCCGCCGCCTTCTACGGACGCCTCACCGACAAGGTGGTACGCGCGCGTGGACCCCGCGAGGCGGAGACGGTCAAGCTCCTGGAGACCAACTTCCGGCACGTCAACATCGCCCTCGTCAACGAGATGGCGGTCCTCTGCCACGAACTGGGCGTCGACCTGTGGGACGTCATCCGCTGCGCCGAGACCAAGCCCTTCGGCTTCCAGGCCTTCCGCCCCGGCCCCGGCGTCGGCGGCCACGGCGCCCCCGTCGACACCGTCGGCGCCCACCGCCCGCTCCGCCTCGTCGAACTCGCGGGCCAGGTCAACGAACGGATGCCCGCGTACGTGGTGCGGCGCGCCGCCGCCCTCCTCAACGACCACGGGAAGTCGGCGCGCGGAGCCAGGATCCTGCTGCTCGGCATCACGTACAAGCCCGACCTGCCCGACCGGCAGGGCTCCCCCGCCGACGAGATCGCCCGCCGCCTGATGGACCTGGGCGCGGCCGTCAGCTACCACGACCCGTACGTGCCCGACTGGCGCGTCCGCGAACTGCCCGTCCCCCGCGCGGACTCCCTCTACGAGGCCGCCGCCCACGCCGACCTGACGGTCCTCCTCCAGCACCACCGCACCTACGACCTCCAGGGCCTGTCGGTGAAGGCCCAGCTCCTCCTCGACACGCGCGGCGCGACCCCGGCGGGCGCGGCCCACCGCCTCTGACCGGACGTACGGAAGGGGCCCCGCACCACCCGGTGCGGGGCCCCTCGCGCGCGTACGGAAGGTCAGCGCTTGTGCTGCGCGTCCGCGACCGTGACCTCGACCCGCTGGAACTCCTTGAGCTCGCTGTAGCCCGTGGTGGCCATCGCGCGGCGCAGGGCGCCGAAGAAGTTCATCGAGCCGTCCGGGATGTGCGACGGGCCCGCGAGGATCTCCTCGGTGGTGCCGACGATGCCCAGGTCGACCAGCTTGCCGCGCGGCACGTCCTCGTGGACGGCCTCCATGCCCCAGTGGTGGCCCTTGCCGGGTGCGTCCGTGGCACGGGCCAGCGGGGAGCCGATCATCACGGCGTCGGCGCCGCAGGCGATCGCCTTCGGCAGGTCGCCGGACCAGCCCACGCCGCCGTCGGCGATGACGTGCACGTACCGGCCGCCGGACTCGTCCATGTAGTCGCGGCGCGCGGCGGCCACGTCCGCGACGGCGGTCGCCATCGGGACTTGGATGCCCAGGACGTTGCGCGTGGTGTGCGCGGCGCCGCCGCCGAAGCCGACCAGGACGCCCGCCGCGCCGGTGCGCATTAGGTGCAGGGCCGCGGTGTACGTGGCGCAGCCGCCGACGATGACCGGGACGTCCAGCTCGTAGATGAACTGCTTCAGGTTCAGCGGCTCGGCCGCGCCCGAGACGTGCTCGGCGGAGACCGTGGTGCCGCGGATGACGAAGAGGTCCACCCCGGCGTCGACGACGGCCTTGGAGAACTGCGCGGTGCGCTGCGGGGAGAGCGCGGCGGCGGTGACGACGCCGGAGTCGCGCACCTCCTTGATGCGCTTGCCGATCAGCTCCTCCTGGATGGGGGCGGAGTAGATCTCCTGGAGGCGGCGGGTCGCGGTGGCCTCGTCCAGCTCCGCGATCTCGTCCAGGAGCGGCTGCGGGTCCTCGTAGCGGGTCCACAGGCCTTCGAGGTTCAGGACGCCCAGGCCGCCCAGCTCGCCGATGCGGATGGCGGTCTGCGGCGAGACGACCGAGTCCATCGGAGCGGCCAGGAACGGCAGCTCGAACCGGTAGGCGTCGATCTGCCAGGCGATCGAGACCTCCTTCGGGTCCCGGGTGCGCCGGCTGGGCACGACGGCGATGTCGTCGAACGCGTACGCCCTGCGGCCGCGCTTGCCGCGCCCGATCTCGATCTCAGTCACGATGTGTGGCCTTTCCCTCTACGTCTGCGCCTACCAGTATCCCCGACACGCGCGCGTGGGGCGGCTCCGGCCACATGCCGGAACCGCCCCACGCGTCGCGCTCCGTTACTTCCTGCTGTAGTTCGGCGCCTCGACCGTCATCTGGATGTCGTGCGGGTGGCTCTCCTTGAGGCCGGCCGCGGTGATGCGGACGAAGCGGCCGTTCGCCTGGAGCTCCGGCACCGTGCGCCCGCCGACGTAGAACATCGACTGGCGCAGGCCGCCCACCAACTGGTGGACGACGGCCGAGAGCGGGCCGCGGTAGGGCACCTGGCCCTCGATGCCCTCGGGCACCAGCTTCTCGTCGGAGGCGACGCCCTCCTGGAAGTAGCGGTCCTTGGAGAAGGAGCGCTGCTCGCCACGGGACTGCATGGCGCCGAGCGAGCCCATGCCGCGGTACGACTTGAACTGCTTGCCGTTGATGAAGAGCAGCTCGCCCGGGGACTCCTCGCAGCCCGCGAGCAGCGAGCCGAGCATCACCGTGTCGGCGCCGGCGACGAGCGCCTTGGCGATGTCGCCGGAGTACTGGAGGCCGCCGTCGCCGATGACCGGGACGCCGGCCGCCTTGGCGGCGAGCGAGGCCTCGTAGATCGCGGTGACCTGCGGGACGCCGATGCCGGCGACGACGCGGGTGGTGCAGATGGAGCCCGGACCGACGCCGACCTTGATGCCGTCGACACCGGCGTCGATCAGCGCCTGGGCGCCGTCGCGGGTGGCGATGTTGCCGCCGATGACGTCGACGGAGGCGTTCGACTTGATCTTGGCGACCATGTCCCCGACCAGCCGGGAGTGGCCGTGGGCGGTGTCGACGACGATGAAGTCGACGCCCGCCTCGACCAGGGCCTGGGCGCGCTCGTACGCGTCGCCGGCGACGCCGACGGCCGCGCCGACGAGCAGGCGGCCCTCCTTGTCCTTGGCGGCGTTCGGGTACTTCTCGGCTTTGACGAAGTCCTTGACCGTGATGAGGCCCTTGAGGACGCCCGCGTCGTCGACCAGCGGCAGCTTCTCGATCTTGTGGCGGCGCAGCAGCTCCATGGCGTCGACGCCGGAGATGCCGACCTTGCCGGTGACGAGCGGCATCGGGGTCATGACCTCGCGCACCTGGCGGCTGCGGTCCGTCTCGAAGGCCATGTCGCGGTTGGTGACGATGCCGAGGAGCTTGCCGTCGGGGGTGGTGACGGGGACGCCGCTGATGCGGAACTTGGCACAGATCGCGTCGGCCTCGCCGAGCGTCGCGTCCGGGTGGACCGTGATCGGGTCGGAGACCATGCCGGACTCGGACCGCTTCACCAGGTCGACCTGGTTGGCCTGGTCGGCGATGGAGAGGTTGCGGTGCAGGACACCGACGCCGCCCTGCCGCGCCATGGCGATCGCCATGCGGGACTCGGTGACCTTGTCCATCGCGGCGGAGAGGAGCGGGATGTTCACCCGCACGTTCTTCGAGACGTGCGAGGCGGTATCGATCTGGTCGGGCGCCATGTCGGACGCGCCCGGCAGCAGCAGCACGTCGTCGTAGGTCAGCCCGAGTGTCGCGAATTTGTCGGGCACTCCGTCGACGTTGGCAGTCATGACACCTTCCCAAATGGCCTTGATCGGTGCGGGATGTCCATGCTAACGGGCCGGAGCGGTGTCTCATTCCACGAGCAAGATCAGCGGGCAGCTTTGGACGTTCCCACGTGGACGAAAGGGACGACGGGAGCCGTCGGGACTTACCGTCCGACCGGAACCGCCGGAAGGAGGCGCCGGAAGCGGATGCCGGAGAGGTGTTACTGCTCCGCCAGCGCGCGCAGCCGGCTGAGGGCGCGGTGCTGGGCGACCCGGACGGCGCCGGGGGACATGCCGAGCATCTGCCCGGTCTCCTCGGCGGTGAGCCCGACGGCGACCCGGAGCACGAGCAGCTCGCGCTGGTTCTCCGGGAGGTTGGCGAGCAGCTTCTTGGCCCACTCGGCGTCGTCGCTGAGCAGCGCCCGCTCCTCGGGGCCGAGGGAGTCGTCGGGCCGCTCCGGCATCTCGTCGGAGGGCACGGCCGTGGACCCGGGGTGCCGCATGGCGGCCCGCTGGAGGTCGGCGACCTTGTGTCCGGCGATGGCGAAGACGAAGGCCTCGAAGGGCCTGCCCGTGTCCTTGTAGCGCGGCAGCGCCATCAGGACGGCGACGCAGACCTCCTGGGCCAGGTCCTCGACGAAGTGCCGGGCGTCGCCGGGCAGCCGGTTGAGGCGGGTGCGGCAGTACCGCAGGGCGAGCGGGTGCACGCGCGCGAGGAGGTCGTGCGTGGCCTGCGCGTCGCCGTCGACCGCGCGGTGGACGAGCGCGCCGATCTCCCCCTGCCCGGCGGGCATGGGGGACCCTGCGGTCTCGTCGTCGCGCATCGCTCCATGGTGCCCCGACGCTTCCGCGTTCGTGGCACCGCGTCCGTAGTTGTGCACCGAAGCGTTATGAGCAGGTGCGCCGGAACTCATCTCCCGCGCCCTCCCCTCCCGCTCGATCGACTCGTCCCCGAGGAACTCCACATCTCAAGGATGCGTCATCCGGCGGGGAAGTGACACAAGCCCACCCCGTCCGCTCCGCGAAGGACGCGGACGGGGACGGGGGTGCGGCAGGTGACCTGCGACGTCAGCGGACCAGGCCCCAGCGGAAGCCGAGCGCAACGGCGTGGGCGCGGTCCGAGGCGCCCAGCTTCTTGAAGAGGCGCCGGGCGTGGGTCTTGACCGTGTCCTCGGAGAGGAAGAGCTCGCGCCCGATCTCCGCGTTGGACCGGCCGTGGCTCATGCCTTCGAGGACCTGGATCTCGCGCGCGGTGAGGGTGGGCGCGGCGCCCATCTCGGCCGAGCGGAGGCGGCGCGGGGCGAGCCGCCAGGTCGGGTCGGCGAGCGCCTGGGTGACCGTGGCCCGCAGCTCGGCGCGCGAGGCGTCCTTGTGCAGATAGCCACGGGCACCCGCGGCGACCGCGAGCGCGACGCCGTCGAGGTCCTCGGCGACCGTGAGCATGATGATGCGGGCGCCGGGATCCGCGGAGAGCAGCCGGCGGACGGTTTCCACACCGCCCAGGCCGGGCATCCGCACGTCCATCAGAATCAGGTCCGAGCGGTCCGCGCCCCAGCGGCGGAGGACTTCCTCGCCGTTGGCCGCGGTGGTCACGCGCTCGACGCCGGGCACGGTCGCGACCGCGCGGCGGAGCGCCTCTCGGGCAAGCGGGGAGTCGTCGCAGACGAGGACGGATGTCATGCCTGACCTCCGCGGCTCTCGCAGCTGTTGCGCGTCACCTTGAGCCTCCAGGGCTGTACGTATCGTCACCTGTGCGGTTGACGCTCTCGGACACCTGCCCGATCGCTTGTTCCTCCAACCGCCTCCGCACTCTCAACGACGGTCACCCGAAAGAGTTACGGGTCGGACGGCAGGCTTCGGCACTCTACGTGAGGGACCGTGCGCGGAGAAGAGCGACGCGGCCCTTCCGTCCCGAGATCAAAAGGTATGCCCCATTTAGCGGGATTTCTTCCCTTTTCGCGGTGTCTGTGCCTAGATTCGCAATGAGTCATATTTACATCTACTTAGACAGTAGGTGTAACAACCCGAGCTGTCGGGGACCGGAGGAGCCCCGGCCATCAGCCATCCACCCGCCGACCTATCCGTTCGACACGGTTTCAAGGGGACAAGCGCAATGGCAGATTTCTCCCGCCTTCCCGGACCCAACGCCGATCTGTGGGACTGGCAACTGCTCGCGGCCTGCCGCGGGGTCGACAGCTCCTTGTTCTTCCACCCCGAGGGAGAGCGCGGCGCGGCACGGAGTGCGCGTGAGAACTCGGCGAAAGAGGTCTGCATGAGGTGCCCGGTGCGCGCGGAGTGCGCGGCCCACGCACTCGCCGTGCGGGAGCCCTACGGCGTCTGGGGCGGCCTCACCGAGGACGAACGCGAAGAGCTCATGGGACGCGCCCGCAACCGTCTGATCACGACGGCCCCCACGCCGCCGACGGCCGCGTCGGCGCCCATGTGAGGGAACGTGCGGAGGAGCGTGTGAAGGAACGTTTCTTCGACTGAGGACGGCCCCGAGCGGTCCCGAGGCCCGAGGCCCGACGAACACCATGGGCACCACGAGTACCCCGAGCACCACAAGCACTCCCAGCACCACGAGTACCCCGAGCACCACAAGCACTCCCAGCACCCCGAGCACCACAAGCGCTCCGAGCATCACAAGCACTCCGAGCACTCCGAGCACTCCGAGCATCACAAGCACCACCCGCCGAGAGCGGCGACGCCCACCGCGCCCACGCGCGTGAGGACACCGGACAGGTGCCTACGCGCGCGTGGCGGCGCGCGTCAGCTCGTCCAGCGTGGCGGCGACCGCCGGGACCTGCGCGAGGTCCGGCAGGGTCAGGGCCACGATCTCCCGCTCCACGGCGGGCTCCACGGTCACGGTCCGCGCCCCCTTGGGCCGTACGGACTCGATGGCGAGGGCCGGCAGGACGGCCACGCCCAGGCCCGCCCCCACCAGGCCCACCACGGCCGGGTAGTCGTCGGTCGCGAAGTCGATGCGGGGCGTGAAGCCCGCCTCCTCGCAGACGTCCACGAGCTGGCGGCGGCAGCGCGGGCAGCCCGCGATCCAGGACTCGTCCGCCAGCTCCGCGATGCCGACCGCACCGGCCCCGGCGAGCCGGTGCCCCTCGGGGACCAGGCCCACGAGCCGGTCGGCGAGCAGCGGGCGGACCACCAGGTCGTCCCACTCGGCCCGCCCGGCCCCGTAGCGGAAGGCGAGGGCGATGTCGCAGTCGCCCTCGCGGAGCATCTCGATCGAGCGGGGCGGCTCGGCCTCGACGAGGGAGACCCGGGTGCCGGGGTGCGCGGCCCGCAGTGCGGCCAGGGCGGTGGGGACGAGGGTGGAGCTGCCGCTGGGGAAGGACACCAGGCGGACCCGGCCCGCGCGGAGCCCGGCGATGGCGGCGACCTCCTCCTCGGCGGCGGTGAGCCCGGCGAGGATGCCGGAGGCGTGCCGCACCAGGACCTCGCCCGCCTGGGTGAGGCGCATCTCGCGGCCCGTGCGGATCAGCAGCGGCGTGCCGGCGGAGGCTTCGAGCGCCTTCATCTGCTGGCTGACGGCGGGCTGGGTGCAGCCGAGTTCGCGCGCGGCGGCCGAGAAGGAGCCGGTGGCGGCGACGGCCCGCAGGACGCGGAGATGGCGTGCCTCGATCATGGAACCAGCATAAGCGAGTCTTGGGAGAGAGCGCGAATATCACCGAGAAGCTTTGAGTCCGGTGCCCGTAAGGTTCCCGCATGACCTTGCTGAGTGTGAACGTGGGCCGGGCCAGGGCCGTGGACTACACCGACTCCCCCGCCGGCCGTACGGGCATCGACAAGCGTCCCGTCGAGGGGGCCGTGCGGATCGACGCGCCCGGGCCGCTCGGCGTCGGGGCGAGCGGGCTCGCCGGGGACGACGTCTGCGACCTGCGCTTCCACGGCGGCGCCGACCGGGCCGCGTACGCCTTCGCCCGCGAGGACCTGGACCTGTGGGAGCGGGAGCTGGGCCGCGAGCTCGCCAACGGCTCCTTCGGCGAGAACCTCACCACCCGGGGCGTCGACGTCAACAACGCCCTGATCGGGGAGCGGTGGCGGATCGGCGACGAGGTGGTCCTGGAGGTGACCGGCGGCCGCATCCCGTGCCGTACGTTCGCCGGGTTCCTGGGCGAGAAGGGCTGGGTCAAGCGGTTCACGCGCGCGGAGGCGGGCCCCGGGGCGCTGCTGCGGGTGATCGTGCCGGGCGAGGTGCGGGCGGGCGATCCGGTCGCCGTCGTGCACCGGCCCGACCACGACGTCACCGTCGCGCTGCTCCACCGGGCCGCGACCGTCGAACGGGAGCTGCTGCCCGGCACCCTGGCCGCCGCCGAGTGGATGGAGTCGGGCCTGCTCGGCCTCGCCCGCCAGTACGCCGAGAAGTACGCCGGGGCATAGGGCCGGTTCCCCGGTCCGGCCGTGGCGTTACCGTGCCCGTATGACGACTGCACTGATTACGGGGGCCACCGCGGGCATCGGCGCCGCCTTCGCCCGGAGACTCGCGGCCGACGGCCATGACGTCGTGCTCGTGGCCCGGGACGTGAAGCGGCTCCGGGAGCAGGCGACCGAGCTGCACGACCGGCACGGGGTGGAGGCCGAGGTGCTCGCGGCGGACCTCGCCGAGGAGAAGGGGATCGCCGCCGTCGAGGCGCGGCTCTCGGACCCGAGGCGGCCGGTGGACCTGCTGGTGAACAACGCCGGTTTCGGCAACAAGGGCCGGTTCCTGGAGGTCTCCATGGCCGACGAGCTGAAGATGCTCACGGTGCACTGCGAGGCCGTGCTGCGGCTGACCTCGGCGGCCGCCGCCTCGATGAAGGGGCGGCGCCGGGGCGGGGTGGTGAACGTCGCCTCGGTGGCGGCCTTCGTGCCCCGGGGCACGTACGGCGCGTCGAAGGCGTGGGTCGTGCAGTTCACCCAGGGCGCGGCGCGGGACCTGGCGGGCACCGGGGTGCGGCTGATGGCGCTCTGCCCCGGCTTCGTGCGGACCGAGTTCCACGAGCGGGCCGGGATGGGCACGGACAACATCCCGGGCTGGATGTGGCTCGACGCGGACAAGCTGGTGACGGCGGCCCTGTCGGACCTGGACCGGGGGAAGACGCTGTCGATCCCCGATCCGCGCTACAAGGCCCTGATGGGCGTGGTGAAGCTGGCGCCGCGCGGTCTGCTCGGCGGGGTCTCCTCCAAGGCGGGGCGCAAGTACGGTCCGAAGTAGGCCCCTCCCGGCCCCCGTTCACAGCAGGGCGTCGAGGTCCAGGCGCGCGGTGGTGCCGTCCCGCCAGGTCACGTGGAGGACGTGGCCGTCGACCCGCACGCGCGCGAGGTCGGGTGCGGGGCCGGGTGCGGCGGTGAGCGAGGCGAGGGACGCGAAGAGGGCGGCCGGGCCGCGCGTGGTGCCGTACAGGGCGAGGACGCGGGCGCCCGGCCCCTGAAGGGTCTCCCCCGCGGGCAGTACGGCCGCCGGGACCCTCGGCGGGTGGCCGTGGACCGGGTGGAGCCGGGCGTGCGGCCCGCCGGGCGTGGTGGCCCAGCCGGTCTGCCGTACGGGTGTCCCCTCCGGGGCGCCGAGGACGAGGTGGGCGCGGAGTTCGGCGGCGCCGTGGGCGAGGGTCGCGGAGAGGACCCGGACGCCGGGGCGCGGGACGTGCAGGGAGGCGGCCCAGCCGGGGCCGGTGCCGGCGGGGGTCGCGGGGCCCCGGGTGGTGGACCGGCCTTCGGCGTCGAGCAGCGCGAAGTGGTTGTCGGCCGGGGCGGATCCGGTGGTGGGTCCCGTACGGGTCGAGTAGGCCTGGCGGGCGTAGCCGGGGTCGTCCTCGCCGCCCGCGCGGCTGTGCACGTGGTTGCTGCCGTGGTTGTGGAGGCGTACGAGCCCGTCGGCGGCGGTGGTCTGGACGAGTAGCCCGGCGGGGGCGAAGGCCCGGACGGTGTCGGCGCGTTCGGCGGGCAGGGGTTCCTCGGGGTCGGTCCAGACCGGGTGGTCCGGGGGCAGGAGGAGGCCGAGGAAGCCCTTGGACGCCCAGTAGGGGGAGCCCGGACCCGAGTACTCCTGGACGAGCGGCGGGTACGGGCCGTGCCAGCCGGGGGTGAGGAGTCCGCGCCCGTCGGCGGCGCCCCGGTCGAGGAAGTACCGCAGGGCCCCGGAGGCGAGGCGGCGGGTGGCGCCGGGGGCGAGCGGGGTGTGGCCGGTGAGGGCGCCGAGCCAGGGGGCGGCGGCCGCGGCGAAGCGGTAGATCAGGGAGCGCCCGTACGGGACGGGGGCGCCGTTCGCGTCGAAGAGGTGGACGTGGTCGTCGAGATGGGCGCGCAGCCGGGGTCCGTAGCGGTCGAGGAGGGTGCGGTCGCCGGACAGGTGGGCGTGGAGCACGGGGTAGAAGTGCAGGGCCCAGGCGTTGTAGTGGTCGAAGGCGCGGTTGTCGCC
Organism: Streptomyces sp. NPDC093071; assembly: GCF_044754545.1. Taxonomy (NCBI): domain Bacteria; kingdom Bacillati; phylum Actinomycetota; class Actinomycetes; order Kitasatosporales; family Streptomycetaceae; genus Streptomyces; species Streptomyces sp. NPDC093071. The sequence goes on from NZ_JBIVPH010000004.1 coordinate 341,489, forward strand.
GTCGCTGTACCAGCCGTCGCCGAGGTACCAGTCCTCGACGCGGGCGAGGGAGCGGTCGATCGTGGCGGCGGCGCGGTCGGTCTCGATCCCGGCGTCCCGGAGGAATCCGGCGACGGTGAGGCCGAAGAGCCACCAGTTGTTGTCGACGGGGGACGGGCCGAGGGCGGGCAGCAGCCAGTCCGCGACCCGTGCGCGGACGCGGTCGTCCAGGCGGTCCCAGAGCCAGGGGCGGGTGAGGCGGAGGCCGAGGGCGACCGAGGCGGCCTCGACCACCGCCTGGCGGGTGTCCGCCATCAGGGGCCAGGACTCGGCGTCGTCCCGGCCCGGCGCCTCGGTCCCGGCGGCGAGGCCCCCGGCGTACCGGTCGAGGTGGCCGTGGGGGTCCTCGCCGCCCGCGCCCGCGACGCGGAGGGCGACGAGCAGGAAGGTGCGGGCCCAGCCCTCCAGGGCGTCGGAACGGGGCCCCGACCAGCTGGGCCGGAACCCGGGAAGACGGACGAGCCCGCCCCGGGGCGAGGCGAAGGGCCGCACCCCGAACAGGAGCCGGTCGGCGGCACTCTCCCAGTGGTCCCGGGTCCAGCCGGTGTAGGGGCTGAGCGCGCGGTTCTCTGGGGGTGCGGGGAGGCGCGGGTGCGGCGGGGGCGTGGGGGGTCGACGGTTCTTGGGGGGTGTGGAGGGCTCCGGCTTCTCCGGCGGCGTGGAGGGCCCACGACTCTCGGGAAGCGCGGAAGGCCCTGGGTGCTCCGGCGACGCGGAGAGTCCCGGCTTCTCGGGTCGCGCGGAAAGTCCCGACCCCTCCGGCGCCATGGAGGCCCCCGCCCCCTCCGGCGGCGCGAAGAGCCCCGGCCCATCCGGTCGCATGGAGCGCCCCGGATTCTCAAGCGGCGTGGACATGGCGGCTCCCTGGAGGGTTCCGGTGGCTCCTGAGGCCCCGGGGTGGTGTCGGCGTCGCCGGGAATCCTGGGCACGCTCCGATCGAACGTCAAGACATGAGGAGCGAATGATCGAAACTCCCTCCGTTCGATCATTCTGGTCTAAGCTCCGACGACCACCACCACCGCGAGGGGATCTGCGCCGTGCGCGAGAGTGCTGCCGAACGACACGACCGACTGCTGGCCCTGGTGCGCGAGCGCGGCACCGCCCGCGTCTCCGAGCTGGCCGAGCGGCTCGGGGTCTCCCCCGTCACCGCCCGCCGGGACGTCGAGCTCCTGGCCGGCCGGGGGCTGCTCGACCGGGTGCACGGCCAGGTGTCCTGGCCCGAGCGGCAGGGCGCCCCGGGGGCCGGGCGCCCCGGCGAGGGCCTGGTCCTCGGCCTGCTCGTGCCCTCCGCCACGTACTACTTCGCCGAGGTCATCCGGGGCGCGCACGAGGCGGCGGCCCGCGCCGGCGCCCGGCTCGTGCTGCGCGTCTCGGACTACCGCCCGGAGGAGGACCGCGCCCGCGTCGAGGGGCTGCTCGCGGCGGGCGCCGAGGGCGTCCTGGTCGCGCCCGGCTGGCGGGGCCCCGAGGACCGGCCCGCGTACGGGGACTGGCTCGCCGAACTGCCCGTGCCGGCCGTGCTCCTGGAGCGGCGCGCCGAGCCCGGCAGCCCGCTCGACGGCCTGGACCGGGTCGCCTCCGACCACGCCCACGGCGTCCTGCTCGCCCTGCGCCACCTGCTCTCCCTGGGCCACGCGACGCCGCTGCTGGTGGCCCGCCGGGACTCCCCGACCGCGCTCGCGGTGCGCGCCGGATACGCCGAGGCGCTGCGCACCCTGGGCCTGGCGGAGCCGCTGCCGGTCATCGACTCCGTACCGGCGGAGGCGGACCCGGAGGGGTTCGAGCGGGCGGTGCGGGCGCTGCACGAGGCCGTCGCGTCGGGCCTGGCGAGCGCGGCCCTGGTCCACAACGACGTGGACGCCATCGAGATCGCCCGGCGCCTCGCCGAGCTGGGCGTCGGGGTGCCGCGGGACCTGGCCCTGATCGCGTACGACGACGAGGTCGCGGCACTCGCCGACACCCCGCTGACGGCGGTCGCCCCGCCCAAGCGGCAGGTGGGGCGGCACGCGACGGAGCTGCTCGTGGAGCGGCTCACCGAGGACGCCGGGGAGGCGGAGACGGCGGCGCGGCGCCATCTGAGCCTGCTGCCGTGGCTGCGGGTGCGGTCCTCGTGCGGAACTCCGGCCCCGGCCTCCCACCCGTAAGGGACCACCCTGATCGATCTGTTCTTTTTTCGATCAATCAATCTTTCGCTCTTGACTTCGGTCATGAACGGTCACAGGATCACGGCCACAACCTCCCAGCCGCCCCGCCCCCAGGAGCCGTGCCGTGACCCCCTTCCGGAGCAGAACGACCCGCGTCATAGCCGGCACCGCCGCCGCCCTCGCCGTCCTCACGGCCTGCGGCGGCGGCGGTGACGACACCGCGAACAAGCCGAACGGGCCCGTGACCATCACCTTCTGGGGCTGGGCCAAGGGCACCAAGGACGTCGTGGACGCCTTCAACGCCTCCCACACCGACGTCAAGGTGAAGTTCGAGGAGATCCCCTCCGGCACCGCCGGCGGCTACGCCAAGATCTCCAACGCCGTGAAGGCGGGCAACGCCCCCGACCTCGTCTCCATCGAGTACGCCTCGCTCCCCGAGTTCGTCAGCTCCGGCGCCCTCCAGGACATCGGCGGCGAGTTCACCGAGGCCGACCGCGCGAAGCTGCTCCCGCAGACCGTCGAACTCACCACCCTCGGCGGCAAGTCCTGGGCCGTCCCCTTCGACGCCGCCCCGCAGGCCTTCTTCTACCGCAAGGACCTCTTCGAGAAGTACAAGGTGGAAGTCCCCACCACCTGGGCCGAGTTCGAGAAGGCCGCCGCACAGGTGAGGAAGGCCGACGCCAAGGCCCGCATCGCCACCTTCTTCCCCGACGACCCGACCACCTTCGAGGCCATGGCCTGGCAGGCCGGCGCCCAGTGGTTCAAGGCCGAGGACGACACCTGGAAGGTGAACACCACCGACCCGGCCACCACCAAGGTCACCGCCTACTGGCAGAAGCTCCTCGACGCCGGACTCGTCCACAAGAACGCCTCGTTCTCCCCCGAGTGGGTCGGCTCCCTCAAGAACGGCACCACCCTCGGCTACCTCGGCGCCTCCTGGGGCGCGGGCGTCCTCAAGGGCACCCTGCCCGAGCAGAGCGGCAAGTGGGCCGTCGCCCCGATCCCCAGCTGGGACGGCAAGCCCGCCGCCGGGATGCTCGGCGGCACCTCCTTCGCCGTGACCAAGGACAGCGAGCGGAAGGCCGCGGCCGTCGCCTTCGCCGAGTGGATGTCCACCACCGAGGAGGGCGTCGAGGCCCGCATCGCCTCCGGCACCTCCTCCGCCTTCCCCGCCGCCGCGGCCCTGCGCCCGGCCGCCAAGAAGGCCTTCGACGCCTCCTACTACGGCGGCCAGGACATCTACGCCCTCTTCGAGACCGCCGGCGCCTCCATCAACCCCCACTGGGCCTGGGGCCCCACCACCGGCACCACCAACACCACCATCAAGGACCACTTCGGCAAGATCGCCCCGGGCGGCCCCGGCATCGCCGACGCCGTCGAGGCCGGCCACGACGCCACCGTCGCCGAACTCACCAAGCGCGGCCTGAAGGTCGAGGGCTGACCGGATGAAGGCCCGCACCCGCGCCGCCACGATCCTGCTGACGCCCTTCTTCCTGCTGTTCACCGCGGTGATGGTGGTGCCGATCGGCTACGCGGTCTGGCTCAGCCTCTTCACCGAGAAGCAGTCCGGACTGGGCTTCGGCGGCACCGAGACCGTCTTCACCGGCCTCGACAACTACACGGCGGCCCTGGGTGACCGGGCCTTCCGCGAGGGCTTCGGCGTCCTGCTCGGCTACTGCCTGCTCTACATCCCGCTGCTGCTCGCCGGGGCCCTCGGCCTCGCCCTCCTGCTCGACTCGGCGCTCGCCCGCGCCCGCCGCTTCTTCCAGCTCGCGCTCTTCCTGCCGCACGCCGTCCCCGGCATCATCGCCGCCCTGCTCTGGGTCTACCTCTACACGCCCCAGCTCAGCCCGGTCGTGAAGGCCATGGAGGCGGGCGGGATCGGCTTCGACTTCTTCTCCCCCGAAGGCGCCCTGCCCTCCGTCGTGAACATCGCCCTGTGGGAGTGGCTCGGCTACAACATGGTGATCTTCTACGCGGCCCTCCAGGCCATCGACCGCTCCGTCCTGGAAGCGGCCACCGTCGACGGGGCGGGAGCCTGGCGCATCGCCTTCTCCGTCAAGGTCCCGCTGCTCAGGGCCTCGCTCGCGATGGTCGGCCTCTTCACCGTCATCGGCTCCCTCCAGCTCTTCACCGAGCCGCTCATCCTCAGCAAGGGCACCGGCTCCGCCGTCACCTCCACCTGGACGCCGAACATGTACGCCTACACCGCGGCCTTCGACCGCAACGACTACGGGCTCGCCGCGGCGGCCTCCGTCCTCCTCGCCCTGACGGCCGCGCTGCTCTCCTTCGCGGTGACGCGCCTGACCGGCCGCCGGACCGCACGGAAGGAGCGCACCGCGTGAGCGCCGTCCGCACGGGAGGGACCCGCCCCGCCACCAGATGGCTGTCGCGGACGGCCGTCAACGGCGCCCTCGTCCTCGCCACCGTCTACATGCTCTTCCCGCTCGTCTGGCTGCTGACCGCCGCCACCAAGGACGCCGGCGGCCTCCTCGCCGGAAACGCCTTCTCCTTCGAGGGCTTCGACCTCGGCGGCAACCTCTCCCGGCTCGCCGCGTACAACGACGGCGTCTACTTCCACTGGTACCTGAACAGCCTCCTCTACGCCGGGCTCGGCGCCCTCGCCTGCTCGCTCGTCAGCGTCGCCGCCGGATACGCCTTCCATGTCTACGACTTCCGGGGCAAGGAGAAGCTCTTCGGCCTCGTCCTGCTGGGCGTGCTCGTCCCCACCACCGCGCTCGCCCTGCCGATGTACCTGCTCGCCAGCGAGATCGGGATCGTCAACACCTACTGGGCCGTCCTGATCCCCGTCCTCGTCAACCCCTTCGGCGTCTACCTCTCCCGGGTCTTCTGCGCCGGCTACGTCCCCGACGAAGCCCTGGAGGCCGCCCGCATCGACGGCGCCGGCGAGCTGCGCGTCTTCTGGTCCATCGGTCTGCCCATGGTCATGCCCGGCTTCGTGACCGTCTTCCTCTTCCAGTTCACCGCCGTCTGGAACAACTTCTTCCTCCCCCTGGTGATGCTGTCCGACCAGAAGCTGTACCCGCTGAGCCTCGGCCTGTACGCGTGGAACAGCAACGCCCACGCCGAACCCGACTTCTACCCCCTCGTCGTCACCGGCTCCCTGCTCGCCGTCGTCCCCCTCGTCATCGCCTTCGTCTCCCTCCAGCGCCACTGGAAGGCCGGCCTCACCGCCGGCAGCGTCAAGTGAGGAAGGCCTGCTCCCACGATGCACCCCACCACTGACAACCACCCCGACGACCGCCCCGCCCTCCTCCTCGCGATGGGCCCGGGCGTCGACGAACGCCTGTTCACCGAGGCCCACCGCGCCCGGCTCGCGGCCCTGACCCGCACCGACCCGCACCTGGTCGCCCACGACCTGACGGCCCCCGACGCACGGACGGCCGCCGCCCTCGCCGAGGCCGAACTCCTCCTCACCTGCTGGGGCGCGACCCCGCTCACCGCCGGGGTCCTGGACCGGGCGCCCCGGCTGCGGGCCGTCGTCCACGCGGCCGGCTCGGTCAAGCACCACGTCACCGACGCCTGCTGGGAGCGGGGCCTGCGGGTCACGTCGGCCGCCGCCGCCAACGCGCTGCCGGTCGCCGAGTACACGCTCGCCGCGATCCTCTTCGCCGGGAAGCGGGTCCTGCGCTCGGCCCGGCGGTACGCCGAACTGCGCACCGGCCACGCCTGGCTGGAGGAGTCCGCCGACTGGGGCAACCACCGCCGCACGGTCGGCGTCGTCGGCGCCTCCCGCATCGGCCGCAGGGTCATCGACCTCCTGCGCCCCTTCGACGTCGAGATCCTCCTGTACGACCCGTACACCGAGGTCCCGGGCGTGGAGTCGGTGTCCCTGGACGAACTCTGCGCCCGCAGCACGGTCGTCTCCGTCCACGCGCCCCAACTCCCGTCCACATACCGCATGATCGGCGCGGCGCAGCTGGCGGCGATGCCGGACGGGACGACCCTGATCAACACGTCCCGCGGCTCCCTGGTGGACGAACCCGCCCTCCTCCCCCACCTCCTGTCGGGCCGCCTCGACGCGATCCTCGACGTCACCGACCCGGAACTCCCGCCCCCGGACTCCCCCCTGTACACCCTCCCGAACGTCCTCCTCACCCCCCACGTGGCGGGCTCCCTCGGCAACGAACTGCACCGGATGGCGGAGCAGGCGGTGGGGGAGGTGGAGCGGTACGTACGGGGCGAGGCGTTCGCGGAGGAGGTACGGGCGTCGGACCTGACGCGGTCGGCGTAGCCGCCGGGCCCGCGCTCAGACCTCCAGCGCGCGGACGCCGTACAGGAGGAGGGCGGCCGTCGGCAGGGCCGGGAGGCCCTCGCCGGCCAGTTCCGCGAGCCGCTCCAGGACCACGCCCGCGTACGCGACCACGTCGTTCTGCGCGCCGAGCCGGGCCGTGACGAAGAAGGGCACGGTCCGCACGGGATCCCCCGCTCCACGCCCCCATGCTGCCAGGGCGCCCCGCGCCCCCCGAACCTAAAATGGAAACGTCCCTGCCGCCCCGGGAGGCGTCATGACCTTCGTGCAGATCATCGACTGCAGGACGAGCCGCTTCGACGAGATGAACCGGCTCATGGACCGGTGGGCCGAGCAGACCAGGGGGAAGCGGACGGCCACCCACAGCCTTCTCGGGAAGGACCGGTCCGACGGGTCCCACTTCGTGGAGATCGTCGAGTTCCCCTCGTACGACGAGGCGATGCGGAACTCGCACCTTCCCGAGACCGACCGGCTCTTCCAGGAGATGGTCGCGCTCTGTGACGGGATGCCGACCTTCACGGACCTGGACGTCGTGCGGGACGAGCAGATGTACAAAGCAGCCGCGCGCCGGTTCCTGGAGCTGATCGGCACGCCGGGGGAGCTTCCGCCGCTGGACGAGGTGATCGCCGAGGGGTGCCACAGCCACGACCCCTCCGACGTGCAGGACTCCCTCGGCATGGACGCGATCCGCCGCGGCATCGGGATGTGGCGGCAGGGGTTCGACTTCGCCTTCGCCGTCGAGGACCAGATCGCCGAGGGCGACCGCGTCTGTACCCGCTGGACCTGCGACGCCACCCACACCGGCGACTTCATGGGCCTCCAGCCCACCGGCATCGACGTCCGGATCACCGGCACGCTGATCCAGCGCTTCCGGGAGGACGGCAAGGTCGTCGAGGACTGGTGGCAGTACGACATGCTCGGGCTCATGGAGCGGCTCGGAGCGGTGGAGGAGTAGGGACGCGCTGAGGCCCGGTGCCCCCGCGACGGGGGCACCGGGCCTCAGCGTTCAGCTACGGGCCTCAGTGGGAGTGGCCGTGACCGTGGCCGTGGCCGTGGTCCGCCGGCTCCTCTTCCTTCTTCTCCACCACGAGGGTCTCGGTGGTGAGGAGGAGGGAGGCGATCGAGGCGGCGTTCTCCAGGGCGGAGCGCGTCACCTTCACCGGGTCGATGACGCCGGCCTTGACCAGGTCGCCGTACTCGCCGGTCGCGGCGTTGAAGCCCTGGCCCTTGTCGAGCTCCGCCACCTTGGAGGTGATGACGTAGCCCTCCAGGCCGGCGTTCTCGGCGATCCAGCGCAGCGGCTCGACGGCGGCGCGGCGGACGACCGCGACACCCGTGGCCTCGTCGCCGGTCTTGTCGAGGTTGCCCTCCAGGACCTTGACGGCGTGGACGAGCGCGGAGCCACCACCGGAGACGATGCCCTCCTCGACCGCGGCGCGGGTCGCGGAGATGGCGTCCTCCAGACGGTGCTTCTTCTCCTTCAGCTCCACCTCGGTGGCGGCGCCGACCTTGATCACGCACACGCCGCCGGCCAGCTTCGCGAGGCGCTCCTGGAGCTTCTCGCGGTCCCAGTCGGAGTCCGTGGCCTCGATCTCGGCCTTGATCTGGTTGACGCGGCCCTGCACCTCGGACGAGTCGCCGCCACCGTCGACGATGGTGGTGTCGTCCTTGGTGATGGTGACGCGGCGGGCGGTGCCGAGCACGTCCAGACCGGCCTGGTCGAGCTTGAGGCCGACCTCCTCGGCGATGACGGTGGCACCCGTGAGGGTGGCGATGTCGCCGAGCATGGCCTTGCGGCGGTCGCCGAAGCCGGGGGCCTTGACGGCCACGGCGTTGAAGGTGCCGCGGATCTTGTTCACGACCAGGGTCGACAGGGCCTCGCCCTCGACGTCCTCGGCGATGATCAGGAGCGGCTTGCCGCCACCGGCCTGGATGACCTTCTCCAGGATCGGGAGCAGGTCCTGGATCGAGGAGATCTTGCCCTGGTTGATCAGGATGTAGGGGTCGTCGAGGACGGCCTCCATGCGCTCCTGGTCGGTCACCATGTACGGGGACAGGTAGCCCTTGTCGAAGGCCATGCCCTCGGTGAAGTCGAGCTCCAGGCCGAAGGTGTTGGACTCCTCGACGGTGATGACGCCGTCCTTGCCGACCTTGTCCATCGCCTCGGCGATGAGCTCGCCGACCTGCTGGTCCTGCGCGGAGAGCGCGGCGACGGCGGCGATGTCGGACTTGTCCTCGATCGGGCGCGCGGTGGCGAGGAGCTCCTCGGACACGGCCTTGACGGCAGCGTCGATGCCCTTCTTCAGGGCGGCCGGGGAGGCGCCGGCGGCGACGTTGCGCAGACCCTCGCGGACCAGGGCCTGGGCGAGCACGGTGGCGGTGGTGGTGCCGTCACCCGCGATGTCGTTGGTCTTGGTCGCCACCTCCTTCACCAGCTGGGCGCCGAGGTTCTCGTACGGGTCCTCGATCTCGACCTCGCGGGCGATCGTGACGCCGTCGTTGGTGATGGTGGGGGCGCCGAACTTCTTGTCGATGACGACGTTGCGGCCCTTGGGGCCGATCGTCACCTTCACCGTGTCGGCAAGCTTGTTGACGCCGCGCTCAAGGGCGCGACGGGCGTCCTCGTCGAACTTCAGGATCTTCGCCATGGGAGCGGTTCAGCCCTCTCGGAATCTGCTGGTGGAACGAACGGCGCCCCGGGGCGCCCGGGAAGGGGCCTCGGGGCGCAGCTCAAAGCCTTCTGGCCTGGGGTGACTTACTTCTCGACGATCGCGAGCACGTCGCGGGCCGAGAGGACGAGGTACTCCTCGCCGTTGTACTTCACCTCGGTGCCGCCGTACTTGCTGTAGAGCACGACATCGCCGGTCTTGACGTCGAGCGGCAGGCGCTCGCCGTTCTCGAAGCGGCCCGGGCCCACGGCCAGGACGACGCCCTCCTGGGGCTTCTCCTTGGCGGTGTCCGGGATGACCAGGCCAGAGGCGGTGGTCTGCTCGGCGTCGAGCGGCTGGACCACGATGCGGTCCTCGAGCGGCTTGATGGCAACCTTGGAGCTGGTGGTCGTCACGATCCGACCTCCCCCTTCGGAGATCACGGGGTTGACTGTCTGAGGTGGCGAACCAGGTGGATCCGTCGTCGCGGGTGCCGGACCTGCCCGTCGCTGTGTTGGCACTCTCCGGTGGGGAGTGCCAGAGCCGAGACTATGACCGCGATTAGCACTCGGTCAAGCGGAGTGCCAATTCATCGCTCCGTGGCGTGATCGGGTGCGCGGTTGTACGGGGTTCCGGGGCGGGCCCGCGTCCGGCGCGGGACCCCTCCCCGGGCGCCGCGCAGCGCTCCCCTTCCGGGACCCCGGCCCGTACGGCCTCTGCCCGTTCGACCGCCGCCCGCTCCACCACCGCCCGTCCGGCCTCCGCCCGTTCCACCCCCGCCCGTTCCGCCGGACGTGCCGGGGGCCGGGGCGGCCCCATCTCCTCCGCCGCCCTCCGGCCGAGCCGTTCGATCGAGTCGACCGGGCCGGCCGGGGAGGCGCAGGAGGTGAGGGCCGGGAGGGCGAGCAGCGCTCCGGTCACGGCCAGGGCGGCGGCCCGGCGCCGCCCGCGCCTCCCGGTCCTCACACGTAGTCCTCGAGCTTCGCGACCGCGTACCCCTTGGCCGTGATCACGTTCATCACGCGGCGGACCATGTCGGCCATGCTGCCCTTCCAGTCCTCCTTGCCCCGGAAGTGGGTGAGGACGATGTCGCCGGGGTGCAGGTCCCGGTCCCACTCGCGCCACTCCATGCGGTCGGGGAAGGCCTCGGCGGCCCACAGCGGGACGGCCTCGATCCCGCAGGACTTGGCCGCCCGCAGGGTGTCGTCGTTGTAGTTGCCGTACGGCGGGCGGAAGAGCGTGGGCCGCTTGCCGAACCTCTTCTCGATGACCTCCTGCATCCCGCAGATCTCGCGCTCCTGCCGGGCGTACGAGAGTCCGGGCAGGTAACGGTGGTTGAGGGTGTGGTTGTTGAGGGCGACCCCGCCCTTCTGCGACTTCTGCATCCGGGCGAAGTAGGCGTAGTCGTCGCTGACGACGTAGTCGCTGAGGAAGGCGCTGTACGGGATCTTCAGCTCGTCCATCATCCGCAGCAGCTCGGGGTCCTTCTCCGAGCCGTCGTCGATCGTCAGGAAGACGATCTTCTCCTTGGTCGGCACGGTGGTGAAGACGGGCGGCATCCCCGCGCTCTTCGTCTCGAAGCCCTTGCGGGTGGTGATCTTCGGCTTCACGGCGGGCGGGGCGGGCGCTTCGAGCGGGGGCTTGGCCAGGCCCCACTTCTTGGCGGCGAGCGCGCGGGCGGCCTTCTGGAGACGGGCCTTCTCGGCCTTCTGCGCCTGCGACTCGGGCGCGGCGGCGGCGCCCTGCTTCGGGGCCTGCCGGCCGGAGGCGGGGGAAGGCGGTGCGGTGCGGTCCGGCCCGGCGCCGGAGCAGGCCGTGGCGGCGGAGGCGAGGGCGGCGACGACGAGCGCCGCTCCGAGCGTCCGACGGGAGCGGTGCACGCCTTTTCTCATCTTTTGTTCCTTTTGTCGTACGAGCTGCATGGCGCCGCATCCTGTCAGCGCGACGGCCCCCGCGGGCCGCGACACCGCCGTACCCGGCCCACCGTCCCCCGGCCGGCCCACAGGCTCCCCGGCGCCGGAACAGGGGCCAGAATGGGACGGGTGACCGACCTCGCCTCCTTCGCCGCCCTGCTCGCCCCCGAGGGGCAGACGCTCCTCGCCGCCCTGCGCGACTACGACCCCGCCCGGGAGCTGGCGGTCGCCTCCCGGCTGCGCCGCGACCATCCCGCCGAGCTGGTCACGGCGGCGCTCGGCCAGGCGCGGCTGCGGCAGCGGGCGGTGGCGAAGTTCGGCGCGGAGGACGCGTACCGGATGTACTTCACGCCCCACGGCGTCGAGCAGTCGACGCGGGCCCCGGTCGGCGCCCACCGGGCGGCCCGGATGAAGGCGCTGGGCGTCGGGAGCGTGGCGGACCTGTGCTCCGGGATCGGCGGCGACGCGATCGCCCTCGCCCGCGCCGGGATCTCCGTCCTCGCCGTCGACCGCGACCCGCTGACCGCCGAGGCGGTCCGCGCCAACGCCGAGTCGCTCGGCCTGTCCGACCTGATCGAGGTCCGGTGCGCGGACGTGACGGAGATCGACACCAGCCCGTACGACGCGGTCTTCGTCGACCCCGCGCGGCGCGGCGGCCGGGGCAGGATCTTCGACCCCGAGGCGTACTCCCCGCCGCTGTCCTGGGCGGTCGAGGCGGCCCGGAAGGCCCCCCGCGCGGCCCTGAAGGTGGCGCCGGGCATCCCGCACGAGGCCGTCCCGGCGGAGGCCGAGGCCGAGTGGATCTCGGACGGCGGGGACGTGAAGGAGGCGGTGCTGTGGTTCGGCACGGAGCCGGGCGCGCGCCGGGCCACCCTGCTGCCCTCCGGCACGACCGTCACCGGACGCGGCCTGCCCGACCCGGCGGTCCGGCCGGTCGGCCGCTATCTGTACGAACCGGACGGCGCGGTGATCCGCGCGCACCTGGTGGCCGAGGTGGCCGAGGAGCTGGACGGCGGCCTGATCGACGAGACGATCGCGTACGTGACCTCGGACGCCCTGGTCCCCGCCCCGTACGCCGCCGCGTACGAGATCACCGACGAACTCCCCTTCAACCTCAAGAAGTTGAAGGCGCTGCTGCGGGAGCGGGAGGTCGGCACCCTGACCGTGAAGAAGCGGGGCTCGGCGGTCGAGCCGGAGGAGATCCGCCGCAAGGTGAAGCCGAAGGGCCCGAACGCGGCGACGGTCCTGCTCACCCGGGTCGCGGGCGCCCCGACGATGCTGATCGGACGGCCCGTCCGGGCGGACGGGGGGCGCTGAGGCCTGCGGCCCCGGGCCCCCTAAGGGGCCGGCGGTCCCTCCGTGGTCCCCGTCTCCCGCGCCCGCCCCAGCAGCAGCGCCCGTTCGCTCTCGTTGCGGGTGAGGGCCGCCGCGCGCGCGAACTCGGCGCGGGCCTCCGCCGTCCGTCCCAGCCGGGCCAGCAGGTCTCCCCGGACGCTGGGCAGCAGGTGGTAGCGCGCCAGGGACGGGTCGGCGGCGAGGGCGTCGACCAGCGGGAGGGCCGCCGCCGGGCCCTCGGCCCTGGACACGGCCACCGCGCGGTTCAGCTCGACCACCGGGGAGGGCGCGAGGGTGCCGAGCCGCCCGTAGAGCCCGGCGATGAGCGCCCAGTCGGTCTCCCCGTACGACGCGGCCCGCGCGTGACAGGCGGCGATCGCGGCCTGGAGGGCGTACGGCCCGTACGCCCGCGCGTCCCCGGCCCGCTCCAGGGCCGCGAAGCCGCGCCGGATCAGCAGCCGGTCCCAGCGCCGCCGGTCCTGGTCGGCGAGCAGGACCGGCCGGCCGTCGGGTCCGGTCCTGGCGGCCGTCCGGGAGGCCTGGAGTTCGAGCAGGGCGGCCAGGCCCTGCGCCTCGCCCTCCCCGGGGACGAGGGCGGCGAGGACGCGGGCGAGCCGGAGCCCGTCCTCGCACAGTGCGGGCCTCAGCAGGTCGTCGCCCGAGGTCGCCGCGTACCCCTCGTTGAAGATCAGGTAGACGACCTCCAGAACGGAGCCGAGCCGGGCGGCCCGCTCCTCGCCGTACGGCACCTCGAACTCCACGCCCGTCCTCGCGAGCGTCCGCTTGGCGCGGGTGATCCGGGCCGCGACGGTCGCCTCCGGCAGCAGCAGGGCGCGGGCGACCTCGTCCGTCCGCAGGCCGCCGACGAGCCGCAGCGTCAGCGCCACCCGCGCCCCGGCGGAGAGGACGGGGTGGCAGGTGGTGAAGACCAGCCGCAGCACGTCGTCGTCGATGTCGCCGGGCCCCGACGGCTCGGGGTCGTACGACTCCCCCGGGAGCGCCCGGCCCACCTCGGCGAGCTTGCGGGCGTAGGTCTCGCGCCGCCGCACGAGGTCGACGGCGCGGTGCTTGGCGGTGGCCGTCAGCCAGGCGCCCGGCCGCTCCGGGACGCCCGTGCGCGGCCACTCCTCCAGGGCGGCGACCAGGGCGTCCTGGGCGATCTCCTCGGCGATGCCCAGGTCGCGGACGATCCGCGCGGCGGTCGCGACGACGCGCGGCGACTCCATCCGGAAGACGGTGTCGAGGACGTCTCCCACCGAAGCCGCGCCGTGTGCCGTCACGTCCCCATGACAGCACACGGCACCGACAGCCTCCGGGGTTCAGGCTCCCGGCTGCTCCTCGACCTCGCGGACCTCCAGGCCCACCGTCCAGTGCGGCGGGTGGGCCGCCAGGAAGCGCTTGGCCCACTCCAGCGCCTCGGCCCGGTCCTTGCACTGCATCAGGGCGTAGCCGCCGACGACCTCCTTGGTCTCGGTGAAGGGGCCGTCGGTGAGGGAGAGCCTCCCCTCCGACCAGGTGATGCGGGTGGCCTCGGCGGTCGGCCTGAGGCCTGCCGTGTCCAGCATGACGCCGGCCTTGGTGATCTCCTCGAAGAGCGCTCCCATCCGCTCCTCGAAGCCGGGGTCGGCGTCCGCCATGTCGATGGTGTCCTCCTCGACGCGGACGAACGTCATGAAGCGGGGCATGGTGTCTCCTCACGAGCGCGGTGGCGGGGGCCGTCCCCCGCCTCTCACTCCTACGACGAACGGGGACCGCCCGCATCGACACCGCGCGCGGAGGAGTTTCCCGGGGACCCGTACGGGGCCCTCAGACGTAGTCCTCCAGGCGCGCCACCGTGAAGCCCTGCTCCTGGATGCGGCGGAGCATGGTGGCCGTCATCTCGGTCATCGTGCGGCCCTTGAGTTCGGACGGGCCGCGGAAGTGGGCGAGGACGATGTCGCCGGGGTGGAGCTTCCGGTCGCCGCGCTGGTACTGCATGTTCTGGATCTGCATGGACTCGCGCCACAGCACGATCGCGTCCACCCCGCAGGTGCCGGCCGCCGTGCGGGTGGCCTCGTTCCAGTTGCCGTACGGCGGGCGGAAGAGGCGCGGGGCCGTGCCGTACCGCTCCTTCAGCCTCTCCTGCTGGCCGCAGATCTCGCGGCGCTGGGCGTCCGGGGAGAGGGTGCGCAGGTTGGGGTGGGTGAGCGTGTGGTTGGCGACGCCGTGGCCCTGGGCGACCAGCGGGGAGAAGTAGGCGTAGTCGGCGCGGATGGCGGAGTCGGTCAGGAACATGGTGAAGGGCACCTTGAGCTCCTTCATCATCGTGACGAACTCGGGGTCCTTCTCCGCCCCGTCGTCGATCGTGAGGAAGACGATCTTCTCCTCGGTGGGGATCTCGCTGATCACCGGCACCGGCTCCCCGGGCCCCCGGACCACCGGCTTCACCGCCGGCGGCGCGGGCGGGGCCGCGAAGGGCTTCAGACCCCACTTCCGGTACGCGGCGGCCGCCGGGGCGCCCGGGGCCCCGGTCTCCGCGGCGGACCGGGACGGGGCCGGCGCGGACGACGTCGGCGGGGCCGGGGTGGTCACGGGGGCGGCGGGGCGCTCCGCCGTGCAGCCGGTCACCAGCAGGGCCGCGGCGGTCAGCGCCGCCCAGAGCACGATCGTCTTCTTCACGCGCCGGGAGATGCCCGGACGGCCCGAATGGTTGCCCGACGGTCGCACGTGTGACCGATCGGACATCCGTCCGTACGGCTACTCGACCGCCTCGAACCGCCAGCGGTGGACCGGCCGGGTGATCAGCTCCGCGTCCGGCTCCGGCAGCTCCGGCAGCTCCGCGTCGAACGCCTCCGCCTCCCACCAGGTGAGGACGAGGACCCGGTCCTGGGGCGCGCGGAAGACCTCCCGGCGCACGGGCTCGTACGCGAGGACCCGGGACCGCTCCCGGGCCCACTCCAGGAGCTCGGGGCCCCGCCCCTGCGCGGCCCGCGCCTCCCACATGAGGGTGAGCCTCACGAGTACAGGTTCTCCTTGCTGACCTCGTGCACGTGGTCGTGATCGTGGGAGTGGCCGTGCGCGTGGGCGCCCGGCACGTGCGGGTCCGTCACCGGCAGCGAGGAGTCCGCCGACAGCTCCAGGTCGGAGGCGGCCCGGCCCCGGGCGACCATCTCGGAGCCGAGGGCCGCGACCATCGCGCCGTTGTCCGTGCACAGGCCCGGCCGGGGCACCCGCAGCCGGATCCCGGCGCGCTCGCAGCGCTCCTGGGCGAGGGCCCGCAGCCGCGAGTTCGCGGCCACGCCGCCGCCGATCATCAGGTGGTCGACGCCCTCGTCCTTGCAGGCCCGGACGGCCTTGCGGGTGAGCACGTCCACGACCGCCTCCTGGAAGGACGCGGCCACGTCCCGCACCGGCACCTCCTCGCCGGCCGCCTTCTTCGCCTCGATCCAGCGGGCCACAGCCGTCTTGAGGCCGGAGAAGGAGAAGTCGTACGCCGGGTCCTTGGCGCTGCTCAGACCGCGCGGGAAGTGGATCGCCTCCGGGTCGCCCTCCCGGGCGAGCCGGTCGATGACCGGTCCGCCGGGGAAGCCGAGGTCGAGCACGCGGGCGATCTTGTCGAAGGCCTCGCCGGCCGCGTCGTCGATGGTGGCGCCCATCGGCCGCACGTCGGAGGTGATGTCGGTGGAGAGCAGCAGCGAGGAGTGCCCGCCGGAGACGAGCAGGGCCATCGTCGGCTCGGGCAGCCTGCCGTGCTCCAGCTGGTCGACGCAGATGTGCGAGGCCAGGTGGTTGACGCCGTAGAGCGGCTTGCCGAGGGCGTAGGCGTACGCCTTGGCCGCCGAGACGCCGACGAGCAGCGCGCCCGCGAGGCCGGGCCCGGCGGTGACGGCGATGCCGTCGAGGTCCTTCGCGGAGACCCCGGCGGTCTTCAGGGCGCGCTCGATCGTCGGGACCATCGCCTCCAGGTGCGCGCGGGAGGCGATCTCGGGCACGACGCCGCCGAAGCGGGCGTGGGTGTCGACGCTGGAGGCGATGGCGTCGGCGAGGAGGGTGGTCCCGTGGACGATGCCGACGCCGGTCTCGTCGCAGGAGGTCTCGATGCCGAGTACGAGGGGTTCGTCAGCCATCAGATCTCAGTCCCAGTTCCTTGAACGGTCAGTCGCATCACGAGCGCGTCGACGTTTCCCGGCTGGTAGTAGCCGCGCCGGAAACCGATGGGCTCGAAGCCGAAGCGCTCGTAGAGCTTCTGGGCCCGGGTGTTGTCCACGCGCACTTCGAGCAGGACCTCGTCGCACTCGAAGGCGGTGGCGTGCTGGAGCAGGTCGGTGAGGAGCCGGGCGCCGAGCCCGGTGCCCCACTGGTCGCGGGAGACGGCGATGGTCTGCACGTCGCCGAGGCCTCCGGCGGCGGCGAGCCCGGCGTAGCCGACGAGCCGGCCGCCGGGGTCCTCCGCGACGACGTACCGGCGGGTGGCGCCCGGCCCCCGGGAGTGCGCGAGCTCGGACCAGAACATCCCCGCCGACCAGGCGTCCTCGGGGAACAGCTCGTCCTCGAGGGTGAGCACCGGTTCGATGTCCCACCAGCGCATCTCGCGCAGTTCGACGCCGCCGGTCACTGGGGCGTGACCACCTTGTAGTTCTTCGGCACCTGGGCGTCGGGGCGGCGCAGGTACATCGGCAGCGGGTCGAGGAAGCCCCCGGCCTCCCCCGCCCCCGCGTCCCCGGCCGCGAGCTTCTCCGCCGCGAGGGCGGCGAGCGCGGCGGCCGACTGGTGCTCGGGGTCGCGGGCGTCGGGGAAGGCCTCGGGGTAGAGGAGGGCGCCCGCGCCGACGACCGGGAGCCCGGCGAGGGCTTCGGCGATGTCGGCGGGCCGGTCGACGGCCGCGTCGGTCGCGCGGGTGCGGAAGTCGTCGTAGCGCGCCCAGTAGACCTCCTTGCGGCGCGCGTCCGTGGCGACGGCGAAGGGGCCGTCGATCCCGGAGGCGTACGCGAGGCCGTCGAGGGTGCACAGGCCGTGCACGGGCACGCCGAGCGCGGACGAGAAGGCGGCGGCCGTGACGAGCCCGACGCGCAGGCCGGTGTACGGGCCGGGGCCGACGCCGACGACCAGGCCGGTGACCGCGTCGAGCGTCAGGCCGGCCTCCTGGAGGACCCGGTCGACGGCGGGCAGCAGCAGCTCCCCGTGGCGGCGGGCGTCGACCCGGCTCGACGAGGCGACGACGGCCTCGCCGTCGTGGAGGGCGACGGTGACGGCGGGGGTGGCGGTATCCATGGCGAGCAACAGCACGCGAACAGCCTACGGCTCCCGGGCACGCTGCCCCGACCCCCGGGGCGGCGGCTGCTACCGTCACCCTTCGACACATTCGTACGAGAGGTGGGCACGGTGGCACGGAGCAGCTCGGGATTCGTGGCCGGGCTCACGGCGGCGGCGGTCGCCGCGGTCTGTTTCCTCGCCTACCAGGCCTCCGCGAACGTCCCCGAGGACCTCTCGGCCAAGCCGAAGGCCCCGAGCACGGCGACCCCCTCGACCTCCCCGAGCGGCGGCCCGAAGCAGCCCGACCGCGACCCGCTCGCCGTCCCGGCGGCCTCGGGCACCGGGGAGCGGGTCGTGTACGGCCTCTCCGACCGCCGGGTGTGGCTGGTGAACGGGAACGGCAAGGTCACCCGTACGTTCACGGTGATGCCGAGCACGGTGTCCCCGCCGCCGGGCGCCTACGCGGTGACCTCGCGGTCGGGCTCGGTGCGCGGCTCGGACGGGGTGCAGATCGAGCACGTGGTGCGGTTCGCGACGACCCAGGACGTGGCGATCGGCTTCAGCGCGGCGGTGGACGGCTCGATGCCGGAGCCGGACCCGGCGAAGAAGACCGGCGGCGTCCGCATGAAGCGGGCCGACGGGAACGCGCTGTGGACGTTCGCGGTGATCGGCACGAAGATCGTCGTCGTCGCCTGAGCGGCGCCGGCACGAACGGTGCGTGCGGCCGCGTGACCGTACGGACGGACCGCTAGGCGGCCTCGTCCCCCTCCACCCGCCCGTAGGCGCCGTACTCCCCGTACACGTCGGCGGCGTCGTCGTCGGCGGCGTCCTCGGGGCGCGGTCTCGGCGGGGTCGAGAGGGTGCGGGCGGCCACGCAGGACGCCAGCAGTTCGCTCATCGTGACGTGCTCCCGACCGGGTTCCGCGCGCTCCGGCGTCGCCATGCCTGCCTCCCGTAGGTTAGGTACACCTAACCAGCTCGTGCGTCCATGGGACCACGGCGCGCACGGCCCACGCAACATTTTGCCGACACGTTGTCGGAACATACGTGGGAGGCGGGACGGGAGGGATCAGAGCGCGCCCAGCTCCTCCCCCGCCCAGCGCGCCCCGACGCCGCGCAGCACGACCGTGCGCCGGTCGTCGTCGGTGTCGCCGGTGACGCGGTGGATCAGCAGGTGCAGCCGGTCGTCGGTCAGCTCCTCGACCTTGCCGTCGCCCCACTCCACGACCACCACGGACTCGGGCAGCGAGACGTCCAGGTCGAGGTCCTCCATCTCGTCGAGCCCGCCGCCTAGGCGGTACGCGTCGACGTGGACCAGGGCCGGGCCGCCGACCAGGGACGGGTGGACGCGGGCGATGACGAAGGTCGGGGAGGTGACGGCGCCGCGCACCCCGAGCCCCTCGCCGAGGCCGCGGGTGAGCGTGGTCTTCCCGGCGCCGAGCTCGCCGGTGAGCATGACGAGGTCGCCGGGGCGGAGCACCTTGGCGAGCCGGCGGCCCAGCTCCCGCATCCGCTCCGGGGAGTCGACGGAGAGGGTGGCCTCGGAGACGGGCGTGGCGTCGCCGGGCACGGGGGGTACGGAGGAGTGCGCTGCTTCCATACCGCCAATCTAGCTTTTGCCGGGGTCCGTCCTCGCCGTCGTCGCCTCCGGCACGGCCCCGGCCCGTACGAGCAGGTCGGCGAGGCGGTCGGTGACGGCCTCCGGGTGCTCCAGCATCACCAGGTGGCCGCCGTCCGGGACGATCACCAGCTCGGCGTCGGGGAGGAGGGCGGCGATGGCCTCGGTGTGGGAGCCGGGGGTGACGAGGTCGCGGTCCCCGGCGAGCGCGAGCACCGGCAGGTCGCGGAGGGCGGGCAGGGAGGCGGACTTGTCATGCTCCGCGAAGGCCGGGTAGAAGGCGGCGACCACGTCGATGGGGGTGGACTCGATCATCCGCTCGGCGAAGCGGGCGACCGCCGGGTCCACGTCCTTCGAGGCGAACGAGTACTTCTTGACGAGCCCGGCGAAGAGGTCGGCCGTCGCCCGGCGGCCGCGCTCGACCAGCTCCGCCTGGGCGCCGAGGGTCCGCAGGACGCCCGGCAGGATCCGCCGGACGGCGTTGACGCCCATGACGGGGAGGCCGTACGTGACCTCGTTCAGCTTTCCGGCGGAGGTGCCGACGAAGGCGACGCCGACGACCCGGTCGCGCGTCAGCTCCGGGTACTGCTCGGCGAACGCCATCACCGTCATGCCGCCCATGGAGTGCCCGACGAGGACGAGGGGGCCCTCGGGGGCGGCGACGTCGACGACGGCCTTGAGGTCGCGGCCGAGCTGTTCGATGGAGACGGGGACGGCGTCGGGACCGGCCTGGGCGACGCCCCGGCCCGAGCGCCCGTGGCTGCGCTGGTCCCAGTGGACGGTCCGCACGAGACCGCGCAGGGCGGCCCGCTGGAAGTGCCAGGAGTCCTGGTTGAGGCAGTAGCCGTGGCTGAAGACGACGGTGACGGGGGCGGGGCGGCGGCGCCCGAAGAGCCGCCGGAGCCGGGCGGAGGCGCCGTCGTCGCCGCTGCCCTCGTCGACCTCGTCGACCTCGTAGTAGAGCACGGTCCCGTCGTCGGCGAGGGCGCGGCCGGGGGTGCCCCGGAGTCCCCCGTAGGGGCCGGTGGCGTCCAGGGCGAGCCGGGCCTTCTGGCGTACGGAACGGCCCACCGTGAGCCGCTCGACGGCGACTCCGGCGGCGGCTCCGGCCGCCAGGACGCCTATCGCGGCACCGGCGAAACCGGCGCGGCGCCAGGTGCCGCTACTGGACTCCCCCACGGGCGCTCCTCCTCATTCGCCCAGGTAGACGCGCGGGACGCGCGCGCCGATCCGGGTGACGATCTCGTACGCGATGGTGTCGGCGGCCACCGCCCAGTCCTCGGCGGTGGGTTCGCCCCGGTCGCCGGGGCCGAAGAGCACGGCCTCGGTGCCGGGCTCGGGGGTCTCCCCGCCGAGGTCGAGCACGAACTGGTCCATGGCGACGCGGCCGGCGATCGTGCGGACGGTGTCCCCGACGAGGACGGGGCCGCGTCCGGAGGCGTGCCGGGGGACGCCGTCGGCGTATCCGACCGGGACGAGGCCGAGGGTGGTCTCGCCGTCGGTGACGTAGTGGTGGCCGTAGCTGACGCCGTGTCCGGCGGGGACCTGCTTGACGAGCGCGACGCCGGCCTTGAGCGACATGACGGGCCGCAGGCCGAGTTCGGCGGAGGTGCCGAGCTCGGGGCTGGGCGAGATGCCGTAGACGGCGATGCCGGGCCGGACGAGGTCGAAGTGGGACTCGGGGAGGGTGAGGGTGGCCGGCGAGTTGGCGATGTGCCGGACCTCGGGGTCGACGCCGGCCTTCTCCGCGTAGTCGAGCATCGAGCGGAAGACGTCGAGCTGGGCGGCGATGGAGGGGTGGTGGGGCTCGTCGGCGCAGGCGAGGTGCGACCAGAGGCCGGTGACCTTGAGCAGCCCCTCGGCCTCGGCCTTCAGCGCCTCCCCGACGAGCTCGGGCCAGTCGGCGGGCTGGCAGCCGTTGCGGCCGAGGCCGGTGTCGGCCTTGAGCTGCACGCGGGCGCCCTTCCCGGTGGCGCGGGCGGCCGCGACGACCTCCCGCAGGGCCCACATCCCGCTGACGGACATGTCGAGCCCGGCCTCGATGCCCTGCTCCCAGGGGTCGCCGGGGGTCCAGAGCCAGCACATGACGGGAACGTCCGTGATCCCGGCGGCCCGCAGCGCGAGCGCCTCGTGCGGGGTGGCCGTCCCGAGCCAGTCCGCCCCCGCCTCCAGGGCGGCCCGGGCACAGCGCACGGCACCGTGTCCGTACGCGTCGGCCTTCACCACGGCCATGATCCGGACGTGGGGGGCGACGCGGGCGCGCAGCGTGCGGACGTTCGCACGCAACGCCCCGAGGTCGATCTCGGCGCGGGCTCTGCGGGGCGGCGGTGTCTCAGTCATCGCGCCCAGTCTCTCAGGTGCACCCCCCGACACCGCTTTCCCGGGCTGTAGCCCCGGTCACCCTCACGAGCGCCCCCTGCTCCCGGCCTGCTCCGACCCGCCCGCCAACACGGTGAACGAAAGGGGGTGTTCCGTCATGAACCCGGGCGAGTCGCCGAAGCGGGTGGGTCGCGGGAGTCCCGGCTCCGAGCCCTACGACGGCGTCATCACGTCGCTCCAAGCACCCCGCAGGGATCCCGCCACCTCCGTCGCCGTCACCGGGGCCGTGCCCGACGAGGCTCGGCGGGCCGCGAGGCCGTGGAGGTAGGCGGCGCAGGAGGCCGCGTCGACGGGTGGGAGGCCCGCCGCGAGGAGGGAGCCCGCCAGGCCGGAGAGGACGTCGCCGCTCCCGGCGGTGGCGAGCCAGGAGGTCCCGGTCGGGTTCACCCGTACGGGACCGGTGCCGTCGTGCACGAGCGTCGTGGAGCCCTTGAGGAGGACCGTCGCGCCGAAGCGGTCCGACAGTTCGCGGACCGCCGCGAGCCGCCCCGCCTCGACCTCCTCCCGCGTGGCGGAGAGCAGCGCCGCCGCCTCGCCCGCGTGCGGGGTGAGGAGGGTGGGCGCGCTCCGGCCCCGTACGACCGCCGGGTCGAGGCCCCGCAGCCCGTCCGCGTCGACCAGGACGGGCACGTCGGAGGCGAGGACGTCCGCGACCGCCTCCCGCGCCCCGGGCTCCTCCCCGAGGCCCGGCCCGACGACCCAGGCCTGGACCCGCCCGGCCTTCTGCGGCGGCCCGGTGTGCACCAGGGTCTCGGGGTGCGCGGCGAGCACCGCCTCCCCGCCGGCCCCGACGTACCGCACGGCCCCCGCCCCGCCCTGCAGCGCCCCGGTCACGGCGAGGACGGCGGCGCCGGGGTAGCGGGCGGAGCCGGCGACGACGCCGACGACCCCGCGCCGGTACTTGTCGCTCTCGGCGCCCGGCACCGGCAGCAGCCGCGCCACGTCCTCGTGCTGGAGCGCTTCGAGGTCCGGCACCCCCGGCAGGGTCGCGTCGAGCCCGATCTCCACGAGCCGCAGCGCGCCCGCGTACGCGTGCGCCGGGTCGACGAGCAGCCCCGGCTTGTACGTCCCGAAGGTGACCGTCACGTCGGCCCGCAGCGCCTCCCCGGCGACCTCCCCGGTGTCGGCGTCGACGCCGCTCGGCAGGTCGACGGCGACCACGACGGCGTCGGAGCCGCGCGCGGCCCGGGCGACGGGGACGGCGTCGGGCCGCAGCCCCCCGCGTCCGCCGATGCCGGTGATCCCGTCGAGGACGAGGTCGGCCCCGGCGAGCGGCTCGAAGGGGTCGTCCGCGATCCGCCCGCCCGCCGCCAGGAAGGCCGCGAGCCCGCCCTCGTGGGCCTTCGCGCCGAGCAGTACGGCGGTCGTGCCCGCGCCGCGCCGGGCGAGCCGGGCCCCGGCGTACAGCGCGTCGCCGCCGTTGTCGCCGGTCCCGGCGAGGACGACGACCCGGGCCCCGTACACCCGCCCCTTCCCGAGCAGCGAGCAGCAGGCGGCGGCGAGTCCGGCGGCGGCCCTGCCCATGAGGGCGCCCTCCGGAAGACGGGCCATGAGGGCGGCCTCGGCGGCCCGGACGGTCTCCACGCGGTAAGCGGTACGCATGGCCAGCAGTCTGCCGCAGGCGGCGGGGGTCCGCCCGGAGGAGGGTTGACACCGCCCGCCGTTCAACTTAGCTTAGGCTTACCTAAGTAGGTCGGATGGCGTCCCACCACTCCGCACGCGCGCGGTACACACAACCTGTCGCCGGCCCTGGCAGCCGCGCGCGCCACACGTCCCGGGGCCCGGCCGTTTCCGAACGGCCGGGCCCCGGGGCGTACCGCTCACCCCTCCGCGATCACCACCGCCGACGCCACCCCCGCGTCGTGGCTCAGCGACACGTGCCAGTGCTTCACGCCCAGCTCCACCGCCCGCGCCTCCACCGTCCCCCGGACCCGCAGGCGCGGCTGCCCGGTCTCCTCGACGTACACCTCGGCGTCCGTCCAGTGCAGCCCGGCCGGCGCGCCGAGCGCCTTCGCGAGGGCCTCCTTCGCCGCGAACCGCACGGCGAGCGAGGCGATCCCGCGCCGCTCGCCGCTCGGCAGCAGCAGCTCCTCCTCGACGAAGAGCCGGTCCAGCAGCCCCGGCGTCCGCTCGATCGACGCGGCGAACCGGTCGATCTCCGCCACGTCGATCCCCACCCCGATGATCATTTCCCACTCACTCCCCGAGCCCGCTCACTCCACGAGCCCACTCACTCCACGGTCACGGACTTGGCCAGGTTGCGCGGCTGGTCGACCTCGTTGCCCCGCGCGGTGGCGAGCTCGCAGGCGAAGACCTGGAGCGGCACCGTGGAGACCAGCGGCTGGAGCAGCGTAGGCGTGGCGGGGATCCGGACGAGGTGGTCGGCGTACGGGACGACCGCCTCGTCGCCCTCCTCCGCGATCACGATCGTACGGGCGCCGCGCGCCCTGATCTCCTGGATGTTGGAGACGATCTTGTCGTGGAGGACGGACCGGCCCTTGGGCGAGGGCACCACGACCACGACCGGCAGGTCCTCCTCGATGAGCGCGATCGGCCCGTGCTTGAGCTCGCCCGCCGCGAAGCCCTCGGCGTGCATGTACGCCAGCTCCTTGAGCTTCAGGGCGCCCTCCAGGGCCACCGGGTGGCCGACGTGCCGGCCCAGGAAGAGGACGGTGTCCTTGTGGGCGAGGGAGCGGGCCAGGGCCCGCACCGGCTCCATCGTCTCCAGGACGCGCTCGACCTCGTCGCCGATGCGGGCGAGTTCGCGCACGACGGCGAGGATCTCGTCGCCCCACTTCGTGCCCCGCACCTGCCCGAGGTAGAGCGCGAGCAGGTAGCAGGCGACGAGCTGGGTCAGGAAGGCCTTGGTGGAGGCGACGGCGATCTCGGGCCCGGCGTGCGTGTAGAGCACCGCGTCGGACTCGCGCGGAATGGTGGAGCCGTTGGTGTTGCAGACGGCGAGGACCTTCGCGCCCTGCTCGCGCGCGTGCCGCAGCGCCATCAGGGTGTCCATGGTCTCGCCGGACTGGGAGATCGCGATCACCAGGGTGCGCGGGCCCAGGATCGGGTCCCGGTAGCGGAACTCGCTGGCGAGCTCGACCTCGCAGGGGATCCGGGTCCAGTGCTCGATGGCGTACTTGGCGATGAGCCCGGCGTGGAAGGCGGTGCCGCACGCCACGACCACGATCTTGTCGGCCTCGCGGAGCACCGTGTCGGGGATGCGCACCTCGTCCAGGGTGAGCCGCCCGGAGGCGTCGATCCGGCCGAGGAGGGTGTCGGCGACAGCCTTGGGCTGCTCGGCGATCTCCTTGAGCATGAAGTGGTCGTAGCCGCCCTTCTCGGCGGCGGAGGCGTCCCAGTCGACGTGGTAGGACCGCACGTCGGCGGGCACCCCGTCGAAGTCGGTGACGGCGACGCCCTCCCGGGTCAGCTCGACCACCTGGTCCTGGCCCAGCTCGATCGCGGAGCGGGTGTGGGCGATGAAAGCGGAGACGTCGGAGGCGAGGAAGTTCTCGCCCTCGCCGACGCCGACGACGAGCGGGGAGTTGCGGCGGGCGCCGACCACCACGCCCGGCTGGTCGGCGTGCACGGCGACCAGGGTGAACGCCCCGTCGAGCCGCCGGCACACCAGCCGCATGGACTCGGCCAGGTCCCCGGTGGAGGAGAACTCCTCGGCGAGCAGATGGGCGACGACCTCGGTGTCCGTCTCGGACGCCAGGTCGTGGCCGCGCTCCGCCAGCTCCCCGCGCAGGGCGGCGAAGTTCTCGATGATGCCGTTGTGGACGACGGCGACCCGCCCCGCGTTGTCCAGGTGCGGGTGCGCGTTGGTGTCGGTCGGGCCGCCGTGGGTGGCCCAGCGGGTGTGCCCGACCCCCACGGAGCCGCCGGGCAGCGGCCGTTCGGCCAGCTCCTTCTCCAGGTTGACGAGCTTGCCCGCCCGCTTGGCCGCGGCGAGGCCCCCGTCGGAGAGCACCGCGACACCGGCCGAGTCGTAGCCCCGGTATTCGAGCCGCTTGAGGCCCGCGACCACCACATCAAGCGCCGACTGACCGCCGACGTATCCCACGATTCCGCACATGTCGGAAGACTACGGCGGAACCGGGCCCACCGGACGGAGCCGACACGGGCTCCCCCCGGAGGGACGGAAGGCGTCAGCCCAGCTTCTTCGCCTGGGCCTCGACCACGGCCTTCGGGAGCTCCTTGACCGCGCCCGCGAGGCTGAACGAGGAGAACGAGGCCAGCGTGCCGCCCTGGCGGAAGACGACCAGCTTGGTGACGAACGGGGAGCCGTCCACGTCCGCGGTCACCGTCCAGGCCAGCGCCTCCTCGCCCGCGGACAGCGTCTCCGGCGCCACCTTGGTGACCTTCGCCTCCTGGCCCTCGCCGGTGATCGCGAAGCCGCCCGCGCAGTCGGTCCCGGCCGCCTTCAGCGAGGCGAAGGCCTCCTGCGCGCCCTGCCCCTCGTACGAGCCGAGCGTCACGCTCGTCACCGGCGCGGCGAGCGCCCCCAGGGCGTCCTCCGGGGAGCCCGTCTTCTTGGGCACCTCGACGGCCTTGCGCTGCACGGACGCGGCCGGGCTGCCGGTCGCGACGAACGCCATGGCGTCGGCGAGCGGCTTGCAGGCGGCCTTGTCGGTGGCGACGGTCTCCGGCTTCACCATGTCGCCGGCCTTGGCCTTCTGCACCTGGTGGCCGGGCAGGTCGGCCTGCTCGACGATCAGCTTCTCCAGCTCGGCGGCGGACAGCGCCTTCGCGGCGGGAGCCGCGCCGGTGGCGGAGGCGCTCGGCGCGGCGGACCCCTTGCCCGCGTCCTTGCCGCCGTCCCCGCCGCTGCAGGCCGTGGCGAGCAGGGCGAGGGAGACGGCGGTCGTGGCGACGGCGACGGTGCGGATGGACGTACCCATGCGTGGTGGCTCTCTGCTTCTCTTCGTGCCGCCGGACGGCGGCTCCCCCCGCGTGAGACCGGGTTGCACGCGGCAGAGGACATGATCGCCCAAGGCCGCGGGCACGACCAGCCCTTTTGCCGCGTGACCGACCCCACCACCCACGGCGGGCCCCGACCCCCGACAATGGCGGTGTGATCACTTCGCCGCCACGAAGCGCCCACGGGGACGGGCACCAGGGCCCCCGCCACGGAAACGGACACCGCCGTCCGTCCGAGGCGACCCCGTACGTCGACCTCACCCGCGCCGAGTGGAGCGCCCTGCGCGACAAGACGCCGCTGCCCCTCACCGCCGAGGAGGTCGAGCGGCTCCGCGGCCTCGGGGACGTCATCGACCTCGACGAGGTGCGGGACGTCTACCTGCCGCTGTCCCGGCTGCTCAACCTGTACGTGCAGGCCACCAGCGGCCTGCGCGGCGCCCTGAACACCTTCCTCGGCGAGAGCGCCGAGCAGCGCGGCACCCCCTTCGTCATAGGGGTCGCCGGCTCGGTCGCCGTCGGCAAGTCCACGGTCTCCCGGCTCCTCCAGGCCCTCCTCGCCCGCTGGCCGGAGCACCCGCGCGTGGAGCTGGTCACCACGGACGCCTTCCTCTACCCGATGGAGGAGCTGAAGGCGCGCGGCCTGATGTCCCGCAAGGGCTTCCCCGAGTCGTACGACCGCCGGGCCCTGACCCGGTTCGTCGCGGACGTCAAGGCCGGCAAGGACGAGGTCACCGCCCCGGTCTACTCGCACCTGATCTACGACCGGGTGCCCGGCGAGCGGCTCGTCGTGCGCCGCCCGGACGTCCTGATCGTGGAGGGCCTGAACGTCCTCCAGCCCGCCCTGCCCGGCAAGGACGGCCGGACCCGCGTCGGCCTCGCCGACTACTTCGACTTCTCGGTGTACGTGGACGCGCGCGCGGAGGACATCGAGCGCTGGTACCTGAACCGCTTCCGCAAGCTGCGCGACACCGCGTTCCAGGACCCCTCCTCGTACTTCCGCCGCTACACCCAGGTCTCCGAGGAGGAGGCCTTCGACTACGCCCGCACCATGTGGCGGACCGTCAACAAGGTGAACCTCCTGGAGAACGTGGCGCCCACGCGCGGCCGGGCGACCCTCGTGGTCCGCAAGGGCCCCGACCACAAGGTGCAGAAGCTGAGCCTGCGCAAGCTCTGACCGCGCCGGGCTCCGCCTCCGTAGGCTCTGCCCATGCTGCATCTGCGGATGATCGTCCCGTCCGACCGCACCCGGGCCGCGACCGACCTGATCGAGTCGACCGTCGGGACCGCCCACCTGGTGGTCCTGCCGGGCGCGGCCCGTGACCCGGCCGGGGACCTGGTGACGTGCGACGTGGCCCGCGAGGCGGGCGACGAACTCCTGCGCGAGCTGCGCGGCCTCGGCCTCGTCGAGGACGGTTCGATCGCCGTCCAGAACATCGACCTGTCGCTGTCCGAGCGGGCCGACGCCGCCGAGCGGGAGGCGCCCGGCGAGGCCGCCGACGCGGTGCTCTGGGAGGAGCTCACGGAGGCGACGCACGAGGAGTCGACGCTCTCGGTCACGTACTGCGCGTTCATGGTCCTGGCCACCATGATCGCGGCATGCGGCGTCGTCCTGGACAACGCGATCCTGATCGTGGGCGCGATGGCGGTCGGCCCGGAGTTCGGCCCGCTCGCCGGGATCTGCACGGCGGTGGTGCGGCGCGCCCCGAGGCTGGCCGCGCGCTCGCTGCTCGCGCTGTTCGTGGGCTTCGCGGTGGCCATCGCGGCCACCACGCTGTTCAGCCTGGCGATGGACGCGCTCGACCTGTTCAGCCGGGCCCAGCTGGAGGCGGACCGCCCCAACACCCGCTTCGTCTGGCAGCCCGACCCGTTCTCCTTCGTCGTGGCGCTGCTCGCGGGCGCGGCCGGCACCCTCTCCCTGACCTCCGCCAAATCGGGGGCCCTGGTGGGCGTGGCGATCTCGGTGACGACGGTCCCGGCGGGCGCGAACGCGGCGGTGGCGCTCGCCTACGGCGACCTGGGCCAGATGTGGGGCTCGGTCGAGCAGCTGGCGCTCAACCTCTTCGGCATCGCCCTCGCCGGGACGGCGACGCTGTACGCGCAGCGGGCCCTGTGGGACACCCAGCGCGGCCGCTGGCGCCGCCCGTCGCGCAAGGGCCGCTGACGGAGAAGGCCCCGCCGTACCGGAGTCCGGTGCGGCGGGGCCGTTCCCGCATGACGGTGCCTCAGGAAGGCTAGCCCAGAGCGGACTTCACGACGTCCGCGAGGCGCTGCGCGACCGACCGGGCCTGCTCGATGTCGGCGGCCTCGACCATGACGCGGACCAGCGGCTCGGTGCCCGAGGAGCGGAGCAGCACCCGGCCGGTGGAGCCGAGCTCGCGCTCGGCCTCGGTGACGGCGGCGGCCAGCTCGCCGGAGGTGGTGACGCGCGACTTGTCGACGTCCTTGACGTTGATGAGGATCTGCGGCAGCCGCTCCATCACCCCGGCGAGGTCCGCGAGGGACTTGCCGGTGGCGGCGACCCGGGCGGCCAGCATGAGGCCGGTGAGGGTGCCGTCGCCGGTGGTGGCGTGGTCGAGCACGATGACGTGGCCCGACTGCTCGCCGCCGAGCGCGTAGCCGTGCTCCTTCATGGACTCCAGGACGTAGCGGTCGCCGACCGCCGTCTGGACGAGGTTCAGGCCCTCGCGCTCCATGGCGAGCTTGAAGCCCAGGTTGGACATGACGGTCGCGACGACCGTGTCGCCGCGCAGGGTCCCGGCCTCGCGCATGGCGAGGGCGAGCACGGCGAGGATCTGGTCGCCGTCGACCTCGTTGCCCGCCGCGTCCACGGCGAGGCAGCGGTCGGCGTCGCCGTCGTGGGCGACGCCCAGGTCGGCGCCGTGCTCGACCACGGCGGCCCGGAGCAGGTCGAGGTGGGTGGAGCCGCAGCCGTCGTTGATGTTGAGGCCGTCCGGCTGGGCGCCGATGGTGATCACCTCGGCGCCGGCCCGGGCGAAGGCCTCGGGCGAGACGCGGGAGGCGGCGCCGTGGGCCTCGTCCAGGACGACCTTCAGACCGTCGAGCCGGTTGGGGAGGACCGCGATGAGGTGGGCGACGTACGTGTCGAAGCCCTCGTCGTAGTCGCGGACGCGGCCGACGCCGGCCCCGGTCGGACGGTCCCAGGGCGCGCCGGTGCGGTGCTCCTCGTACACGGCTTCGATCTTGTCCTCCAGTTCGTCGGCCAGCTTGTGGCCGCCGCGCGCGAAGAACTTGATGCCGTTGTCGGGCATGGCGTTGTGGCTCGCGGAGAGCATCACGCCGAGGTCGGCGCCGAGGACGCCGGTGAGGTGGGCCACGGCCGGGGTCGGCAGGACGCCGACGCGCAGCACGTCGACGCCGGCGCTGGCGAGGCCGGCCACGACGGCCGCCTCCAGGAACTCTCCGGACGCGCGCGGGTCGCGCCCGACCACGGCGGTCGGCCGATGCCCCTCGAAGGTGCCCGCCTCGGCGAGCACGTGCGCCGCCGCCACGGACAGGCCGAGCGCCAGCTCCGCCGTCAGATCCGCGTTGGCGACGCCGCGTACGCCGTCCGTGCCGAAGAGTCGTCCCACAGCTGTCCTCCGAGAATGCGTGCCCGAGCTTATGAAAGAGCGTATGAAAAAACGTACGCCCCGACGGCACGGGCAGTGCCGCCGGGGCGTACGGAATGCAGACCGAGCAGGCGATTAACGCTTGCTGTACTGCGGGGCCTTGCGGGCCTTCTTGAGACCGGCCTTCTTGCGCTCGACCGCACGGTCGTCGCGGGAGAGGAAGCCGGCCTTCTTCAGCGCCGGGCGGTTGTTCTCGACGTCCGCCTCGTTCAGCGCACGGGCCACGCCGAGGCGCAGGGCGCCGGCCTGACCGGAGACACCGCCACCCGCGATGCGGGCGATGACGTCGTAGCGGTTGTCGAGCTCGAGCACCTTGAAGGGCTCGTTGACTTCCTGCTGGTGCACCTTGTTGGGGAAGTAGTCCTCAAGGGTGCGACCGTTGATCTTCCACTTGCCGGTGCCCGGAACGATCCGGACGCGGGCGATGGCGTTCTTGCGACGGCCCAGGCCGGCGGCCGGCTGCGGGTCGCCGAAGCGGGACGCGAGCGACTCGGAGGTGTACTCACCCTCGACGAGCTCGGTCTCGGTGGTGTACTCCTCGACGCCCTCGAACTCGTCGACGGGGGTCTCGGGGGTGGTCTCGGCCACGATGCTCCTCAGATTTCTTTCGTTCTTAGGGGGTGTGGCCGGAACTACTGCGCGACCTGGGTGATCTCGAACGGGACCGGCTGCTGAGCAGCGTGCGGGTGGTTCTCGCCCGCGTAGACCTTCAGCTTCGAGAGCATCTGACGGCCCAGGGTGTTCTTGGGGATCATGCCCTTGATGGCCTTCTCGACGGCCTTCTCGGGGTTCTTGTCCAGCAGCTCGTCGTAGCGGACGGAGCGCAGACCGCCCGGGAAGCCGGAGTGGCGGTACGCCAGCTTCTGGGTCTTCTTGTTGCCGGACAGGTGGACCTTGTCGGCGTTGATGATGATGACGAAGTCGCCCATGTCCATGTGGGGCGCGTACACCGGCTTGTGCTTGCCTCGCAGGAGGTTCGCGGCCGTGGTCGCGAGACGGCCCAGGACAACGTCCTGCGCGTCGATGATGTGCCACTGGCGAGTGACATCGCCGGGCTTGGGGCTGTACGTACGCACTTCGTAGCCTTCGCTTCTTCAGTGGATGGAGTCCAGACACACCTGAAGCGATCATGCAGCTGGGGCCTGCACTGCCGGGAACGACGCCCGTATGCGAGCCACTGGTAACTGCTCCAGGGAACCTGCGCAAGGGCCTCTCGCCGGAGACCGGCGAAGCCACTACGCATAACAAACCGCAACAGTACCCGCGCCACCCCGGACGGGTCAAAACGCGCGGGGCCCGCCGCACCGCCTCTACCGCGCCCGGTCCCCTGCCACGTCCGCGTCCCCTACCGCGCCCGGTCGACCCGTCGCTCGTCCCACACCGGCTCGCTCGTCTCCCGTACGACCCCGTCGGAGCCGAAGACCAGGAACCGGTCGAAGCTCTTCGCGAACCAGCGGTCGTGCGTGACGGCCATCACCGTCCCCTCGTACGACTCCAGACCGTCCTGGAGCGCCTCGGCCGACTCCAGGTCCAGGTTGTCCGTCGGCTCGTCGAGGAGCAGCGCCGTCGTCCCCGCCAGTTCGAGCAGCAGGATCTGGAAGCGGGCCTGCTGGCCGCCCGAGAGCTTGTCGAAGGGCTGGTCGCCCTGGCGCTCCAGCTCGTACCGGCGCAGCACGGACATCGCCCCGCCCCGGTCCTTGGAGTGCTCCGACCACAGGATGTCGACCAGCGGGCGCCCGGCCAGCTCCGGATGGGCGTGGGTCTGCGCGAAGTGACCGGGCACGACCCGGGCGCCCAGCTTCCACGTCCCCGTGTGCGCGACCGACCCGTCCCCGGCGAGCAGCCGCAGGAAGTGCGACTTGCCGGAGCCGTTCGAGCCGAGGACGGCCACCCGCTCCCCGTAGAAGACCTCCAGGGAGAACGGCTTCATCAGACCGGTCAGCTCAAGGTTCTCGCAGGTCACGGCCCGCACCCCGGTCCGTCCGCCGCGCAGCCGCATCCGGATGTCCTGCTCGCGCGGCGGCTCCGGCGGCGGCCCGGCCTCCTCGAACTTCCGCAGCCGGGTCTGCGCCGCCGCGTACCGCGAGGCCATCTCGTGGCTGACCGCGGCCGCCTGCCGCAGGTTCACCACGAGCTTCTTCAGCTGGGCGTGCTTCTCCTCCCAGCGCCGCTTCAGCTCCTCGAAGCGGGCGAACCGCTCGCGCCGCGCGTCGTGGAAGGTGTCGAAGCCGCCGCCGTGCACCCACACGTCCGAACCGGCCGGACCGGGCTCGACCGCGACGATCTTCTGCGCGGCCCGGGAGAGCAGCTCCCGGTCGTGGGAGATGAAGAGCACGGTCTTGCGGGTCTCCCGCAGCCGCTCCTCCAGCCACCGCTTGCCGGGCACGTCGAGGTAGTTGTCCGGCTCGTCCAGGAGCAGCACCTCGTCGGGGCCGCGCAGCAGCGCTTCGAGCACCAGCCGCTTCTGCTCGCCGCCGGAGAGCGTCCGGGCCTCCCGGAACTGCGCCTTCTCGTACGGGACGCCGAGCGCGGCCGTGGTGCAGATGTCCCAGAGGGTCTCCGCCTCGTACCCCTGCACCTCGGCCCAGTCGGAGAGCGCCTGCGCGTACCTCATCTGCGCGGCCTCGTCGTCGACGGTCATGATCAGGTGCTCGGCCTCGTCCACCGCCTTCGCGGCCTCCCGGATGCGCGGCTGCGCGACCGAGACGAGCAGGTCGCGGACGGTCGACCCGTCCCGTACGGAGCCGACGAACTGCGGCATCACGCCGAGGCCGCCGCTGACGGTGACGGAGCCGCCGTGCGGCTGGAGCTCTCCGGCGATCATCCGGAGGAGCGTGGTCTTGCCGGCGCCGTTGGCCCCGACGAGGGCGACGACGGCCCCCTCCCCCACCCGGAAGGAGGCGTCCCCGAGCAGGACCCTCCCGTCGGGAAGGTAGTACTCAAGATGTGCGGCCTCGACGTGTCCCATGAGGTGCATTGTCGCCGCCCGCGTCGGCCCGGCCCAACCGGTTTAGGATGCGCGGCATGAGCTTTGGGGGACCGCAGTGGCCGCAGGATCCGCAGCGACAGGGGCAGCAGGGGTACGGCGAGCAGGGCCGGGGTGCGTACGGACAGCGGCCCGGCGGTGACGGGCAACAGGGCCAGGGCCAGGCGTACGGGCAGCAGGGTCAGGGACAGGGATACGGGCAGGGGGCGGGCGGCTACGGATACCCCGGCCCCCAGGGCGGCACCGCCCCGGCCCCCGGCCCCTTCCCCGCCCCGCAGGGCGGCGGCGGTCCCACCCCCGACTGGAGCGCCCTGGCCGACGCCTCGGCCTCCCGCGCCCGCCGCAAGCGCCTCCTGGCGGTCGGCGGCGGGGTCCTGGCCGCCCTGGTCGTCGGCGCGGTCGTCGCCACCGCCGTGGTGGTCACCGGCAAGAAGGACGACACCGCGAAGAACGGCGGCGGGACCCCCACCGCCTCGGCCTCCCCCACCGAGGCCCCCACCCCCGAGCCGACCTTCTCCTCGGTGGCGCCGCCGCCCCCGCCGAACCCGAAGGACTACATCTCGGACCCGAAGAAGGACAAGGCCCCGCTCACCGCCGAGGGCCTCTTCCCGGGCAAGAAGCTGACCATGAGCGGCCGTCCGTACAAGAAGGGCGCGACCTCCGCCACGACGAACTGCGCGGCCGTCACCCAGGGCGGCCTCGGCTCCGTCCTGAAGGGGAACGGCTGCCAGAAGGTCCTCCGCGCCACCTACGTGCGGGACGGCGTGGCGGTCACCGTCGGCGTCGCCGTCTTCCCCTCCGAGGCCGCGGCCCTCAAGGCCAAGGACCAGGCGACCGGCGGCATCGCACCCCTGGCCGGCGCGGGCGTGGGCGACTTCTGCCGCGCCACGGTCTGCCTGCGCCGGTCGAACGCGATCGGCCGCTACGCGTACTTCACCCAGGCCGGCTTCACCAACGGCAAGAAGGTCACCAAGGCCGACCAGGGCGTCTTCCGGTCGAGCGACGACCTGGCCACCTTCGCCTTCAACCAGATCTACGCCCGCGGCAAGTCCCAGGCCTCAGCAGCAGCCGGCGCTCCCGGGCAGTGACCGCTTGTTGCGCGCCTCCCGGTTCCGGGCGGCGAGCAGCTCGTCGGCCGGGTAGCCGACCTCTTCGAGGGTGAGGCCGTGCGGGCGCACGACGTGCACGGCCGAGTCCCGGACCCCGGCCGCGAGCACCTTGCCCGGCCAGTCCACCGGCCGGTGCCCGTCGCCGACGAAGAGCAGCGCGCCGACGAGCGAGCGGACCATGTTGTGGCAGAAGGCGTCCGCCTTGACGGTCGCTTCGAGGACGCCGTCGGACCGCCGCTCCCAGCGCAGCTCCTGGAGGGTGCGGATGGTGGTGGCGCCCTCGCGCCTCTTGCAGTACGCGGCGAAGTCGTGTTCGCCGACGAGCGCGGCGGCGGCCTCGTTCATGGCGTCCATGTCGAGGGTCCAGTCGTGCCAGAGCACGTGCCCGCGCAGCAGCGGGTCGACCCCGCCGGGGTTGTCGGTGACGCGGTAGGCGTAGCGGCGCCAGATCGCGGAGAAGCGGGCGTTGAAGCCGCCGGGGGCCTCGGTCAGGGACCAGATCCGCACGTCGTGCGCGAGGCGGCCGGCGAGCCGCCGCAGCAGCTTGTCGCGGTGCTCCTCCCACAGCTCCACGGGCAGGTCGACGTGGGCGACCTGCCCGCGCGCGTGCACGCCGGCGTCGGTCCGCCCGGCGACGGTCAGCTCGTACGTCTCCTTGGACCGGGTCACGGTCCGCAGGGCGTCCTCGATGTCCCCCTGGACGGTCCGCTGCCCGTGGGCCTGCTTGGCCCAGCCGGAGAAGTCCTTGCCGTCGTACGAAAGGTCCATCCGGACCCGTACGAAACCGTCCTGCACGTCGTCGCTCACGCGGAGATCCTCTCAAACACACGGGAACGGGCCCGCACCCCAGGGGGTACGGGCCCGCACACGAAACAGCCGGAAAAACGCTTACGCGTCCTTCACGTTTCTTACTTGGTCGAGTCCTCGACGGGCTCCGCCGGAGCCTCGTCGGCCTTGGTCTCCTCGGCCTTGGGGGCCTCGTCGGCCTCCTTGACGGCGCGCTTGGTGGCGGCCTCGGCCTCGGCGACGGTCGCCTTCTTGGCGATCTCGCCCTCGACCAGCTCGATCACGGCCATCGGGGCGTTGTCGCCACGACGGTTGCCGATCTTGGTGATGCGGGTGTAGCCACCCGGACGCTCCGTGTAACGCGGGGCGATCTCGGTGAAGAGGGTGTGGACGACGCCCTTGTCGGTGATCGTCTGCAGCACCAGGCGACGGTTGTGGATGTCGCCCTTCTTCGCCTTGGTGATCAGGCGCTCGGCGACCGGACGCAGGCGGCGGGCCTTGGCCTCGGTCGTGGTGATGCGGCCGTGCTCGAAGAGCGACTTCGCCAGGTTGGCGAGGAGCAGCTTCTCGTGCGCGGCGGAACCGCCGAGGCGGGCACCCTTCGCGGGACGCGGCATGGTGTTTCTCCTTGTGATCTGCACCGGCCGTATGAGGTACCGATGTCAGTGTCCGAGCGGGCGGTCACCCGTCGGAGATCCGGAAGGCCTCGTGGAGGCGCCCGGAAGGGGCGCGGGGCGGAGCTGATGTACGGCTCCGCCGTGTGAGCGCGATCAAGCACAGCTCACCCGCAGCCGGGTACGGACCGTGAGGCCCGAGTTCTCAGTACTGCTCGGTCTCGACGAACCCGGCATCCGCGTCGTCATCGGCGCCGAAGGCGTCCGCCGCGGCGGTCGGGTCGAACCCGGGCGGCGAGTCCTTCAGCGCCAGGCCCATACCGGCCAGCTTCGCCTTGACCTCGTCGATCGACTTCGCACCGAAGTTGCGGATGTCGAGCAGGTCCGCCTCGGAGCGCGCCACGAGCTCGCCCACGGAGTGGATGCCCTCGCGCTTGAGGCAGTTGTAGGAGCGGACGGTGAGCTCCAGCTCCTCGATCGGCAGCGCCAGGTCGGCGGCCAGGGCGGCGTCCGTCGGGGACGGGCCCATGTCGATGCCCTCGGCGTCGATGTTGAGCTCGCGCGCCAGACCGAACAGCTCGACCAGCGTCTTGCCAGCGGACGCCATGGCGTCGCGCGGCCGCATGGCCTGCTTGGTCTCGACGTCGACGATCAGCTTGTCGAAGTCGGTGCGCTGCTCGACACGGGTCGCCTCGACCTTGTACGTGACCTTGAGCACCGGCGAGTAGATGGAGTCGACCGGGATGCGGCCGATCTCCTGGCCGACCTGCTTGTTCTGCACGGCGGAGACGTAGCCGCGACCGCGCTCGACGGTCAGCTCCATCTCCAGCTTGCCCTTGGCGTTCAGGGTCGCCAGGACGAGGTCGGGGTTGTGCACCTCGACACCGGCCGGGGGCGCGATGTCGGCGGCGGTGACCAGACCCGGGCCCTGCTTGCGCAGGTACATCACGACCGGCTCGTCGTGCTCCGAGGAGACGACCAGCTGCTTGATGTTCAGGATGAGGTCGGTGACGTCCTCCTTGACGCCGGGCACGGTGGTGAACTCGTGCAGGACGCCGTCGATGCGGATGCTGGTGACGGCGGCACCCGGGATCGAGGAGAGGAGGGTACGGCGGAGGGAGTTGCCGAGGGTGTAGCCGAAGCCCGGCTCCAGCGGCTCGATCACGAACCGGGAGCGGAACTCGTCGACGACCTCTTCGGTCAGCGACGGACGCTGAGCGATAAGCATGTTGTGTCCTTCAGTCGTGGACGCCCACTATTTGACGTCCGACTTGTACTGCAAGGGTACGGGCGGCACGGCCCCGAGGAGCCGTACCGCCCGAAGTCCTGAATCAAGCAGTCCGTGCGTCAGACGCGGCGGCGCTTGGGGGGACGGCAGCCGTTGTGCGGCGTGGGGGTGACGTCCTGGATCGAGCCGACCTCGAGGCCGGTGGCCTGGAGGGAGCGGATCGCGGTCTCACGGCCGGAGCCGGGACCCTTGACGAAGACGTCGACCTTGCGCATCCCGTGCTCCTGCGCGCGGCGGGCGGCCGACTCGGCGGCCATCTGCGCGGCGAAGGGGGTGGACTTGCGCGAGCCCTTGAAGCCGACGTGGCCGGCGGAGGCCCAGGAGATCACGTTGCCCGAGGGGTCCGTGATCGAGACGATCGTGTTGTTGAACGTGCTCTTGATGTGCGCGTGGCCGTGAGCGACGTTCTTCTTTTCCTTGCGGCGCACCTTCTTGGCAGCGCCCTGACGACCCTTGGGGGGCATCTATAACTCCTACGGGAGGTGGTCGGTCCTACAGCGAAGACCGCTTGGTCAAGCGTCCGCTGAGGACTACTTCTTGCCCGGCTTCTTCTTGCCGGCGATGGCGCGACGCGGGCCCTTGCGGGTACGGGCGTTCGTGCTGGTGCGCTGACCGCGGACGGGCAGGCCACGACGGTGGCGGAGGCCCTGGTAGCAGCCGATCTCGACCTTGCGGCGGATGTCGGCGGCGATCTCACGGCGGAGGTCACCCTCGGTACGGAGGTTGGCGTCCACGTACTCGCGGATCTTGACGAGGTCTTCCTCGGCGAGGTCGCGGACACGGGTGGACGGGTTCACGCCGGTCGCGGCGAGAATCTCCTCGGACCGGGTGCGCCCGATGCCGAAGACGTAGGTGAGTGCGACCACCACACGCTTTTCGCGCGGGATGTCAACACCGGAAACGCGTGCCATTCAATGGCTCCTGTGTTCTCGGGGGTCTGCTGCAGAACCGTTCCCGGCTGCCGTATGAGGTACAGGTCGGGTCCCCGGCCCCCGCCGGAGGTGCCGTCAACCGTGGGACACGGTCGGACGGGCTCTGCGTATGTACGTGTTGCTATGCGTCGCGCGAAGAACTGCGAAATGCAGGTCGGTCGGCGTGCGTCAGCCCTGGCGCTGCTTGTGGCGCAGGTTGTCGCAGATGACCATGACCCGGCCGTGACGGCGGATCACCTTGCACTTGTCGCAGATCTTCTTGACGCTCGGCTTGACCTTCATGGGATGTGAGGTTCTCCGGGTCAGTGCCACCACCCGCGCGCGGAGGCGGGGTGCGGGCAAGATCTACTTGTAGCGGTAGACGATCCGGCCACGCGTCAGGTCGTACGGAGAGAGCTCCACGACGACCCGGTCGTCCGGGAGGATCCGGATGTAGTGCATCCGCATCTTGCCGGAGATGTGCGCGAGGACCTTGTGACCGTTCTGGAGCTCCACCTTGAACATGGCGTTCGGGAGGGACTCGATCACGGTGCCCTCGATCTCGATGGCACCTTGCTTCTTGGCCACGCTTCGCCTTTCGAATCGGCTACCTTGATCGACTTTCGCCGCCGCGTGCGGACACACGGGTACACGAGAGCCGACGCATCAGTCTACGTCAGGCCCCAGGAAAAGACGAATCGGGAAGTCTGCCCACCCGAAATGATCCTTACGCAAGGCACCGCACCGTAGAAAATGCGTACTCACGCCAACGGATCCGGAGCCGCCGTGATTCCCAGCTCCGCCAGCTTCGCCTTGCCCCCGTCGACCGCCGTCAGGACCAGGGGGCCCTCCTCCGTCACGGCCACGCTGTGCTCCCAGTGGGAGGACCAGGTGCCGTCGGTGGTGATGACGGTCCAGTCGTCCTCCAGGACCTCCGTGCGGGGGGTGCCGAGGGAGACCATGGGCTCGATGGCCAGGCAGAAGCCCGGGACCAGCTTCGGGCCCTTGCCGCGCTTGCGGGAGACGTAGTTCAGGAGGTGCGGGTCCATGTGCATCTCGGTGCCGATGCCGTGGCCGCCGTAGTCCTCGATGATCCCGTACCGGCCGAGGCTGTGGTCGCCGACCGCCGGCCGCGGCTGCCGCTTGATGTAGGTCTCGATCGCCCGGGAGACGTCGACCAGGCGGTTGCCGGTCTTCATGGCCGCGATGCCGGCCCACATCGACTCCTCCGTCACCCGCGAGAGCTCGATCAGCTCCGGGGCGTGGCCCGTGCCCACGAAGGCCGTGTAGGCCGCGTCGCCGTGCCAGCCGTCCACGATCGCGCCGCAGTCGATCGAGATGACGTCGCCGTCCTTGAGGACGGTCTTGTCGTCGGGGATGCCGTGGACGACGACCTCGTTCACCGAGGTGCAGATCGTCGCGGGGAACCCGCCGTACCCCAGGAAGTTCGACTTCGCCCCGTGGTCGGCGATGACCTTCCGCGCGACCTCGTCCAGGTCCCGGGTCGTGGCGCCCGGCACGGCCGCCTCGCGGGTCGCCGCGTGGATGGCGGCGACGACCAGCCCCGCCTCGCGCATCTTCGCGATCTGCTCGGGGGTCTTGATCTGCACCATCGTGGCCGGGGCCTTTCCACTGGGTAAAAGGGGGACGGAACAACGATACGGCCGCGGCGCCCCCGAGGGGCACCGCGGCCGTGTCGAACGAACCGGGGTTACTTCTTGAGCGCGGCCATCGCCTTGGCGGTGACCTCGTCCACCTTGCCGAGCGCCGAGATCGTCACGACCAGGTTCTGCGCCCGGTAGTAGTCGATGATCGGCTCGGTCTGCGTGTGGTAGACCTCCAGGCGACGGCGGACCGTCTCCTCGGAGTCGTCGTCGCGCTGGTAGAGCTCGCCGCCGCAGACGTCGCAGACGCCCTCGACCTTCGGCGCGTTGTACGTCACGTGGAAGACGTGCGCACTGTCCTTGCGGCAGATGCGG
The DNA here is from genome assembly GCF_044754545.1 of Streptomyces sp. NPDC093071. Classification (NCBI taxonomy): domain Bacteria; kingdom Bacillati; phylum Actinomycetota; class Actinomycetes; order Kitasatosporales; family Streptomycetaceae; genus Streptomyces; species Streptomyces sp. NPDC093071. Next base: position 381,295 of record NZ_JBIVPH010000004.1, read on the forward strand.
CGACCCGCGATCCGCTTGACGACCTCGTCCTCGGGGACCTCCAGGTCCAGGACCGCGTCGAGTTCCATGCCCTCCGCCTTCAGGACGGCGTCCAGCGCCTCCGCCTGAGCGACGTTCCGGGGGAACCCGTCGAGCAGGAAGCCGTTCACGGCGTCCGGCTGCTCCATGCGGTCCTTGGCCATCCCGATGGTCACCTCGTCGGGCACCAGGTCGCCGGCGTCCATGAACGCCTTGGCCTTGAGGCCCAGCTCCGTGCCCTGAGAGATGTTGGCACGGAACAGATCACCCGTGGAGATGTGCGGGATGTCCAGGTTCTTGGCAAGGAACGCGGCCTGCGTGCCCTTGCCCGCACCGGGCGGTCCGACGAGGACGATTCGCATCAGCGGAGGAACCCTTCGTAATTGCGCTGCTGGAGCTGGCTCTCGATCTGCTTCACGGTCTCCAGCCCCACACCCACGATGATGAGGATGCTCGTCCCGCCGAAGGGGAAGTTGGCATTGGCGCCACCGAAGCCTGCCAACGCCATCGTCGGCACGAGAGCGATCAGACCCAAGTACAGCGAGCCCGGCCAAGTGATCCTGTTGAGCACGTAGCTCAGGTACTCGGCAGTAGGTCGACCGGCCCGGATACCCGGGATGAAGCCACCATACTTCTTCATGTTGTCGGCGACTTCCTCGGGGTTGAACGAGATCGCCACGTAGAAGAAGGCGAAGAACACGATCAGGAGGAAGTAGGCGGCGATGTAGTACGGGTGGTCACCCTTGACGAAGTGGGCTTCGATCCAGGTCTTCCAGCCGGAGGTGGAGCTCGAGAACTGCGCGACGAGGGCCGGGATGTAGAGCAGCGACGACGCGAAGATGACGGGAATCACACCCGCCTGGTTCACCTTCAGCGGGATGTACGTGGACGTACCGCCGTAGGAGCGCCGGCCGATCATGCGCTTCGCGTACTGGACCGGGATGCGCCGCTGGGCCTGCTCGACGAAGACCACGAGGGCCACCATCACGAAGCCGATCAGGATGACGACGCCGAACTCGATCCAGCCCTGGGCGAGCTTGCCGCTCTCCTTGATGGCCCACAGGGCGCCCGGGAAGCCGGCGGCGATCGAGATGAACATCAGGATCGACATGCCGTTGCCGATGCCGCGGTCGGTGATCAGCTCACCGAGCCACATGACGAGGGCCGTACCGGCGGTCATGGTGAGGACCATGACGGCGATGGTGAAGATCGACTGGTCGGGGACGACCTGGTCGGCGACGATGCAGCCGCTGAAGAGCGCGCCGCTCTTGGCGGTGGCGACGAGGCCGGTGCCCTGGAGGATGGCGAGGGCGATCGTCAGGTACCGGGTGTACTGCGTGATCTTGGCGGTACCGGACTGTCCCTCCTTCTTGAGGGCTTCCAGGCGCGGGATCACGACGGTCAGCAGCTGCAGGATGATGCTCGCCGTGATGTACGGCATGATGCCGAGCGCGAAGATGGTGATCTGCAGCAGCGCCCCGCCACTGAACATGTTGACCAGGCCGAACAGGCTGTTGTTGCCCTCGCTGGCCTGCTTGACACACTGCTGGACGGCCTCGTAGCTGACACCGGGCACGGGGACGTGCGCCCCGAGCCGGTACAGCACGATGATGCCGAGCGTGAAGAGCAGCTTCTTGCGCAGGTCGGGCGTCTTGAACGCCCGGGCGAACGCGGTGAGCACGGTGCCTCCTGCGACCCCCGCGCTATGCGTCAAGGGTGACGGTCTTGAGGTTCGACGAATAGGTATCGGTCATCAATTCCGTGCGGGCATACCGCACGGAGCCTAGACAGTGCACGCCACCTTACCGGCGACCATGCCCCCCTAGGAACGACCAACCGGGGATGCCCCTTTTGAGAGGCATCCCCGGTCGGATGTTCAAGCCATCGAGCGGTCGTCTCAGACGAGCTCGGTGACGGTGCCGCCGGCGGCGGCGATCTTCTCCTTGGCGGAGCCGGAGACGGCGTCGACCGTCACCTGCAGCGCCACGGAGACCTCGCCCTGGCCCAGGACCTTGACGAGCTGGTTCTTGCGCACGGCACCCTTGGCGACCAGGTCGGCCACCGTGACCTCGCCACCCTGCGGGTAGAGCGCGGCCAGCTTGTCCAGGTTCACGACCTGGTACTCGGTGCGGAAGGGGTTCTTGAAGCCCTTCAGCTTCGGGAGGCGCATGTGGAGGGGCATCTGCCCGCCCTCGAAGCGCTCCGGAACCTGGTAGCGGGCCTTCGTGCCCTTCGTACCACGACCGGCCGTCTTACCCTTCGACGCCTCACCACGACCGACACGGGTCTTCGCGGTCTTGGCGCCGGGGGCGGGACGGAGGTTGTGGGCCTTCAGCGGGTTGTTCTCCGCCATGTCAGTCAACCTCCTCGACCGTCACGAGGTGGCGGACGGTGTGCACCATGCCGCGGAACTCGGGGCGGTCCTCCTTGACAACCACGTCGTTGACCTTCTTGAGGCCGAGCGAACGCAGGGTGTCGCGGTGGTTCTGCTTGCTGCCGATGTACGACTTCGTCTGCGTGACCTTGAGGCGAGCCATTACGCACCCGCCCCGGCACGCGCACGGAGCAGAGCCGCGGGAGCGACGTCCTCGAGGGGCAGACCGCGGCGGGCCGCGATCTCCTCGGGACGCTGCAGGCCCTTGAGGGCCTCCACGGTCGCGTGCACGATGTTGATCGCGTTGTCGGAGCCGAGCGACTTCGACAGGATGTCGTGAACGCCGGCGCACTCGAGGACGGCGCGCACCGGGCCACCGGCGATCACACCGGTACCGGGGGAAGCCGGCTTGAGCAGGACGACGCCCGCGGCCTTCTCGCCCTGGATCGGGTGAGGGATGGTGCCCTGGATGCGGGGAACCTTGAAGAAGTTCTTCTTGGCTTCCTCGACGCCCTTGGCGATGGCCGCGGGAACTTCCTTGGCCTTGCCGTAACCGACACCTACGGTGCCGTCACCGTCGCCCACCACGACCAGCGCGGTGAAGCTGAAGCGACGACCACCCTTGACAACCTTGGCGACGCGGTTGATCGCGACGACGCGCTCAACGTACGCGGTCTTCTCGGCGGCAGCGCCACCGTCGCGGCCCTTCCGGTCCCGCCGCTCGCCGCCACCGGCACCGCTTCCGCGGCGCTGGGGTCCAGCCATTTGGATTACCTCTCTCTGTTACGTCCGTTGGTCCCGGAACCGGGGCTCAGAACTTCAGCCCGGCTTCGCGGGCGGCGTCAGCCAGAGCGGCAATGCGCCCGGCGTACCTGTTGCCACCACGGTCGAACACGACAGCCTCGACGCCGGCGGCCTTGGCGCGCTCGGCGACCAGGGAACCGACCTGCTTGGCCTTCGCGGACTTGTCGCCCTCGCCACCGCGGATCGACGCGTCCAGGGTCGACGCCGACGCAAGGGTGTGACCCTTGAGGTCGTCGATGACCTGAGCGGTGATGCCGCGGTTCGAACGCGTCACGACGAGGCGCGGACGCTCCGCCGTACCCGACACGTTCTTGCGGATGCGGATGTGGCGGCGCTTCTTGGCGGCGCCCTTGTAGGCGTCGCCCTTGGCGATCTTCACACCGTATGCCATGGCTTTACTTACCAGCCTTTCCGACCTTGCGGCGGATGACCTCGCCCGCGTACTTGACGCCCTTGGCCTTGTACGGGTCGGGCTTGCGCAGCTTGCGGATGTTGGCGGCGACCTCGCCGACCTTCTGCTTGTCGATGCCCTCGACCGAGAACTTGGTCGGCGACTCGACCTTGAACGAGATGCCCTCGGGCGCCTCGACCAGGATCGGGTGGCTGTAACCGAGCTGGAACTCCAGGTTGGAGCCCTTCGCGGCGACGCGGTAACCGACACCGCTGATCTCGAGCGCCTTGACGTAACCCTGGGTCACACCGGTGATCATGTTGGCCACCAGCGTGCGGGACAGGCCGTGGAGGGCCTTGTTCTGACGCTCGTCGTTCGGACGGTTGACGTTGAGCACGCCATCCTCGCCCTTAACGATCTCGATCGGCGCGGCGACGGTGTGGCTCAGGGTGCCCTTGGAACCCTTCACCGTGACCGTGCGGCCCTCGATGGTGACGTCCACGCCGGCGGGAACCTGGATAGGCAGCTTGCCAATACGCGACATTAGCTATTCCTCCGTTCCCGACTACCAGACGTAGGCGAGGACTTCCCCACCTACGCCCTTCTTGCCTGCCTGCTGGCCGGTCAGGAGACCGTGGGACGTGGAGATGATCGCCACGCCCAGGCCGCCGAGGACCTTCGGCAGGTTGGTGGACTTCGCGTAAACCCGGAGGCCGGGCTTCGAGATCCGCTTGATGCCCGCGATGGAGCGCTCACGGTTCGGACCGAACTTGAGCTCGAGGACGAGGTTCTTGCCGACCTCGGCGTCCTCGACCTTCCAGCCCGTGATGAAGCCCTCCTGCTGGAGGATTTCCGCGATGTGAGACTTGATCTTGCTGTGCGGCATCGTCACGGTGTCGTGGTATGCCGAGTTCGCGTTACGCAGACGAGTCAGCATGTCCGCGATCGGATCAGTCATGGTCATGAATTGGCCTTCGGCCTCTCTCGCCGGGGTTTCCAGTGCGCCATCCCTCTCCCCACACAGGGGCGGGACGGGTGCGGCGCGGGGACCTACGGCGTAGTAAGTCGTACGGGCGGCGGACGCCCAACCCCACCAGCCTACGGCATGTGGGGGTGGGCCTCCGCCGACCCAATGCTTACCGAGAGACTCCGGGAATCCTCAACGTCCTAGGGACGGAAGGGGATTACCAGGAGCTCTTGGTCACGCCCGGCAGCTCGCCACGGTGAGCCATCTCACGGAGGCACACGCGGCACAGGCCGAACTTGCGGTACACGGAGTGGGGACGACCACAGCGCTGGCAGCGCGTGTAGCCGCGCACGCCGAACTTGGGCTTGCGGGCAGCCTTCGCGATGAGAGCCTTCTTCGCCATCTCGCTTACGCCTCCTTGAACGGGAAGCCGAGGTGACGCAGAAGGGCACGGCCCTCGTCGTCGTTGGTCGCCGTGGTCACCACGGTGATGTCCATACCCCGGACACGGTCGATCTTGTCCTGGTCGATCTCGTGGAACATGACCTGCTCCGTGAGACCGAAGGTGTAGTTGCCACGGCCGTCGAACTGCTTGGGGGACAGGCCGCGGAAGTCGCGGATGCGCGGGAGCGCGAGCGACAGGGTGCGGTCCAGGAACTCCCACATGCGGTCGCCACGGAGCGTGACGTGGGCGCCGATCGGCTGGCCCTCGCGGAGCTTGAACTGCGCGATGGACTTGCGGGCCTTCGTGACGGCCGGCTTCTGACCGGTGATCGTCGTGAGGTCGCGGATCGCGCCGTCGATCAGCTTCGAGTCGCGGGCGGCGTCGCCGACACCCATGTTGACCACGATCTTCACGAGGCCGGGGATCTGCATGACGTTCTCGTAGGAGAACTCCTCACGCAGCTTGCCCGCGATCTCCTCGCGGTACTTCGTCTTGAGACGCGGAGTGGTGGTAGCCATCAGATGTCCTCACCCGTCCGCTTGGCAACGCGGATCTTGTTGCCCTCGTCGTCGAAGCGGTAACCGACACGCGTGACGACCTTCTTGCCGTCCTTCTCCACGACGAGCTGAACGTTGCTCACGTGGATCGGGGCCTCGGTCGTCACGATGCCGCCGGCCTGCGAGGGGCCGGCCTTGGTGTGCTTCTTGACCCGGTTGACACCCTCGACGAGGACGCGGTTCTCGCGGGGGAAGGCCGTGACGACCTTGCCCTGCTTGCCCTTGTCCTTACCGGTGATGACCTGGACCAGGTCGCCCTTCTTGATCTTCATGCTTACAGCACCTCCGGCGCGAGCGAGATGATCTTCATGAACTTCTTCTCGCGCAGCTCACGGCCGACCGGGCCGAAGATACGGGTGCCACGAGGGTCGCCGTCGTTCTTGAGAATGACGGCGGCGTTCTCGTCGAAGCGGATGTACGAGCCGTCCTGGCGGCGGCGCTCCTTGACGGTGCGAACGATGACCGCCTTGACGACGTCACCCTTCTTCACGTTGCCACCGGGGATCGCGTCCTTGACGGTGGCGACGATGACGTCACCGATGCCCGCGTAGCGGCGACCCGAGCCACCGAGAACACGGATGCAAAGGATCTCCTTGGCACCAGTGTTGTCGGCGACACGCAGTCGCGACTCCTGCTGGATCACGTCTATCTCCTGATTGTCTGCCGGTTCCCGGCCGGGGCTTCACGAGGAAGCCCCGGCCGAGCCTGGCGGAACTGAACCTGAAGGAAACCCTTCAGGTGATTACTTGGCCTTCTCGAGGATCTCGACGACGCGCCAGTGCTTCGTCGACGACAGCTTCCGGGTCTCCATCAGGAGGACGCGGTCGCCGATGCCGGCAGCGTTCTGCTCGTCGTGAGCCTTGAGCTTGTTCGTACGGCGGATGACCTTGCCGTACAGCGCGTGCTTGACGCGGTCCTCGACAGCGACGACGACGGTCTTGTCCATCTTGTCGCTGACGACGAGGCCCTCGCGGACCTTACGAGCGTTGCGCTCGGTCTTTTCAGTCACGTTGCTCTCGCTCATCAGGCGTTCTCCACCGTCTCGATGCCCAGCTCGCGCTCACGCATCAGGGTGTAGATCCGGGCGATGTCCTTACGGACGGACTTGAGCCGACCGTGGTTCTCGAGCTGACCCGTCGCCGCCTGGAAGCGGAGGTTGAACAGCTCTTCCTTGGCCTCGCGGAGCTTGTTGAGAAGCTCCTCGTTGCCCAGCTCGCGCAGCTCGGACGCCTTGGTACCGGCCGACATCACAGCTCACCTGCTTCGCGCTTCACGATCTTGCACTTCATCGGCAGCTTGTGGGCCGCACGGGTCAGGGCCTCGCGCGCGATCTTCTCGTTCGGGTAGGACAGTTCGAACATCACCCGACCCGGCTTGACGTTCGCGATCCACCACTCCGGAGAACCCTTACCGGAACCCATGCGGGTCTCGGCGGGCTTCTTCGTCAGCGGGCGGTCCGGGTAGATGTTGATCCAGACCTTGCCGCCACGCTTGATGTGGCGGGTCATCGCGATACGGGCCGCCTCGATCTGGCGGTTGGTCACGTACGCCGGCGTGAGGGCCTGGATGCCGTACTCGCCGAACGCGACCTGCGTACCACCCTTGCTCATGCCCGAGCGCTTGGGGTGGTGCTGCTTGCGGTGCTTGACCCTACGGGGGATCAGCATGTCGGTCAGGCCTCCGTTCCGGTGCTCTCAGCCGGAGCGGCAGCGGCGGCGGGAGCGTCGGCCTTGGGGGCCTCCGCAGCCGGCGCGGACTGCTGCTGCGGCTTGCGGCCGCGGCCGCCACGCTCGCCACCACGGCCACCACGGCCGGCCGGGCGGTCGCCGGCGCCGGCGCCACGGGCCGGGCGGTTGCCCGCACGCGCCGCGGCGTTCTCGGCGCGGACCTCGGCGATGTTCTTGACGTCGCCCTTGTAGATCCAGACCTTCACGCCGATGCGGCCGAAGGTCGTCTTGGCCTCGAAGAAGCCGTAGTCGACGTTCGCGCGGAGCGTGTGCAGGGGCACGCGGCCCTCGCGGTAGAACTCCGAGCGGGACATCTCGGCGCCGCCGAGACGACCGCCGCACTGGATCTTGATGCCCTTGGCGCCGGCCTTCATCGTGCCCTGCATGCTCTTGCGCATGGCACGACGGAAGGAGACGCGGGAGGAGAGCTGCTCGGCGACGGCCTGGGCGACCAGCTGGGCGTCCATCTCGGGGTTCTTGACCTCGAGGATGTTCAGCTGGACCTGCTTGCCCGTGAGCTTCTCGAGGTCGCCGCGGATGCGGTCGGCCTCGGCGCCGCGGCGGCCGATGACGATGCCGGGACGCGCGGTGTGGATGTCCACACGCACACGGTCACGGGTGCGCTCGATCTCCACCTTCGAGATGCCGGCGCGCTCCATGCCGGACGTCATCATCCGGCGGATGGCGACGTCTTCCTTGACGTAGTCCTTGTACAGCTTGTCGGCGTACCAGCGGGACTTGAAGTCCGTGGTGATGCCGAGCCGGAACCCATGCGGGTTAACCTTCTGGCCCATTACCGGGTTCCTTCCTTGCTGCTGACGACCACGGTGATGTGGCTGGTCCGCTTACGGATCCGGTAGGCACGGCCCTGGGCACGCGGACGGAACCGCTTCAGGGTCGGGCCCTCATCCACGTACGCCTCGCTGATGACCAGCGAAGAGGCGTCAGTGTGGTCGTAGTTGTGCGCGGCGTTGGCGATGGCGCTGTCCAGCACCTTGCCAACCGGCACGCTCGCGGCCTGCGGGGCGAAACGCAGGACCGCCTGAGCCTCCGTGGCGTCCATGCCACGGATAAGGTCCACCACGCGGCGGGCCTTCATGGGCGTGACGCGGATGTACCGCGCCTGGGCCCTGGCTTCCATGGTTGTCCTTCCAGTGTCTGTCATGGTCATTCCACCCCGCTACTAGCGGCGCTTCGACTTCCGGTCGTCCTTCACGTGACCCCGGAAGGTGCGCGTCGGCGAGAACTCGCCGAGCTTGTGGCCGACCATCGACTCGGTGACAAACACCGGAATGTGGGTCTTGCCGTTGTGCACCGCGATCGTGTGGCCGAGCATGGCCGGGATGATCATCGAGCGACGGGACCAGGTCTTGATGACGTTCTTGGTACCGGCTTCGTTCTGGGCGTCCACCTTCTTGACGAGGTGGCCGTCGACGAAGGGTCCCTTCTTGAGACTGCGCGGCATCTAAACCCGCTCCTAGCGCTTCTTGTTCGTCTTGCGGCGGCGGACGATGTACTTGTTCGAAGCCTTCTTCGGCGAACGAGTACGACCCTCCTTCTGACCCCACGGGGAGACCGGGTGGCGACCACCGGAGGTCTTGCCCTCACCACCACCGTGCGGGTGGTCGACCGGGTTCATCGCCACACCGCGGACGGTCGGGCGAACACCCAGCCAGCGCTTACGGCCGGCCTTGCCCCAGTTGATGTTCGACTGCTCGGCGTTGCCGACCTCGCCGATGGTGGCGCGGCAGCGGGCGTCGACCAGACGGATCTCGCCGGAGGGCATGCGGAGGTGGGCCATCGTGCCCTCCTTCGCCAGCAGCTGCACGGAGGCACCGGCCGAGCGCGCGAACTTGGCGCCGCCACCGGGACGGAGCTCGATCGCGTGGATCGTGGTACCGACCGGGATGTTGCGGAGCGCCAGGTTGTTGCCGGGCTTGATGTCCGCGCCGGGGCCGTTCTCGACGCGGTCACCCTGCGTCAGACCCTTGGGGGCGATGATGTAGCGCTTCTCGCCGTCCACGTAGTGGAGCAGCGCGATGCGCGCGGTGCGGTTGGGGTCGTACTCGATGTGAGCGACCTTGGCCGGCACGCCGTCCTTGTCGTGACGACGGAAGTCGATCACGCGGTAGGCGCGCTTGTGGCCACCGCCCTGGTGACGGACGGTCACACGACCGGTGTTGTTACGGCCGCCCTTGCTGTGCAGGGGGCGGACCAGCGACTTCTCCGGCGTGGACCGCGTGATCTCGACGAAGTCGGCTACGGAGGAGCCACGACGGCCCGGCGTAGTCGGCTTGTACTTGCGGATACCCATTTCTCAGTCCTCGTCCGATATCGGACGACTCGACCGCCGTCAGGCGGTCGGGCCGCCGAAGATGTCGATTCGGTTGCCCTCAGCAAGGGTCACGATGGCGCGCTTGGTGTTGGCGCGCTTGCCGAAACCGGTGCGGGTGCGCTTGCGCTTGCCCTGGCGGTTGATCGTGTTGACCCCGGTGACCTTGACCGAGAAGACCGCCTCGACGGCCTGCTTGATCTGGGTCTTGTTGGAGCCGGGCGCGACGATGAACGTGTACTTGTTCTCGTCGAGCAGGGCGTAGCTCTTCTCCGAGACGACCGGCTTGACGAGGATGTCACGCGGGTCCGAGAAGGTCTTGCTGGTGACGACGGCCTCGCTCATCAGGCGTCGCTCCCTTCGGTCTCAGCGGTCTGGGGGCCAGACACGAAGGACTCGAGGGCGGCCTTGGTGAAGACCACGTCGTCGGAGACGATCACGTCGTACGTGTTGAGCTGGCCCGGCTCCAGGATGTGCACCTGGGGCAGGTTACGAGCGGACAGCCACGCGGCCTCGTCGGAGCGCTCGGCGACCAGGAGCAGGTTCTTGCGCTCCGAGATCTTGCCGAACAGCGTCTTGGCGGCCTTGGTGGAGACCTCGCCCTCGACCACGCCGGTGACGACGTGGATGCGGGAGTGGTTCGCCCGGTCCGAGAGGGCACCGCGGAGGGCGGCGGCCTTCATCTTCTTCGGGGTCCGCTGCGAGTAGTCACGCGGCACGGGACCGTGCACGACGCCACCACCGGCGAACTGCGGGGCGCGGGTCGAACCCTGACGGGCGCGGCCGGTGCCCTTCTGGCGGTAAGGCTTCTTGCCACCACCGCGGACTTCACCACGGGTCTTGGTCTTGTGCGTGCCCTGACGGGCCGCGGCCAGCTGCGCGACGACGACCTGGTGGATCAGCGGAACGCTGACCTTGGCGCCGAAGATCTCCGCGGGGAGCTCGACGGTCCCGGCCTTGTCGCCTGCCGGCGAAAGGATGTCAATGGTGCTCATCGGTTCCTCAAACCCCCTTGGCCGCGGTGCGGACCAGGACGAGGCCACCGTTGGGGCCGGGGACGGCGCCCTTGATGAGCAGCAGACCCTTCTCGGCGTCAACGGCGTGGACGGTCAGGTTCTGGGTGGTCACACGCTCGTTGCCCATGCGACCAGCCATCTTCATGCCCTTGAAGACACGGCCCGGGGTGGCGCAGCCACCGATGGAACCGGGCTTGCGGTGCACGCGGTGGGCACCGTGCGAGGCCTTGCCACCACGGAAGTTGTGGCGCTTCATGACACCGGCGAAGCCCTTGCCCTTGCTCTTCGCGGTGACGTCGACCTTCACGCCGGCCTCGAAGACCTCGGCGGTGATCTCCTGGCCGAGCGTGTACTCGGAGGCGTCAGCGGTGCGGAGCTCCACCAGGTGGCGGCGCGGGGTGACGTCGGCCTTGGCGAAGTGACCCTTGAGGGGCTTGTTCACCTTGCGCGGGTCGATCTCGCCGAAGGCGATCTGGACCGACTCGTAGCCGTCGTTGTCGTTCGTGCGGACCTGGGTCACGACATTCGGACCGGCCTTGACGACGGTGACCGGGACGACCCGGTTGTTCTCGTCCCAGACCTGCGTCATGCCGAGCTTCTCGCCCAGGATGCCCTTGATGTTCTTAGCCATCTCGCGCGTCACCTCAGAGCTTGATCTCGATGTCGACGCCCGCCGGCAGGTCGAGGCGCATGAGCGAGTCAACCGTCTTCGGCGTGGGGTCGAGGATGTCGATGAGGCGCTTGTGCGTGCGCATCTCGAAGTGCTCGCGCGAGTCCTTGTACTTGTGCGGCGACTTGATGACGCAGTACACGTTCTTCTCAGTGGGCAGCGGCACCGGGCCCGCGACCGACGCACCAGTGCGGGTCACCGTCTCGACGATCTTCTTCGCCGAGGAGTCGATGACCTCGTGGTCGTAGGCCTTGAGCCGGATGCGGATCTTCTGTCCCGCCATGGCTACTAGTAGTCCTTTGTCTCGTAACGCTCTGGACCCGGGGGTTCTCACGACTCCACCTCCGACCCACGCGGTCGGGCGTGTCGCGCTCCCTCTACGCAGAAGTCCCTGAGGACTTCCCAACCAAGGGGGCACGGCGCCGAAGAACCGCGAGCCGGGGGCGGAACACCCACCGAGCGCCTGGCCGGTACCCCGCTGACGCTTCCCAGAAGATTCCCGTACGTCCGCTCCTGACGAGGAGCGACGAGTACTGTGGGACTCGCTTCCGGTCCTCCCGACGGGAGGCGCGCAGCATCGGCACTCAACCGAGCAACCCCGACAGTCTGCCATACGGGGCCATCCGGCCGCCAATCGGGATCGAAGACTGTACCCCACGTCACGTAGGTCCATGCGCGGGCGCACGCGCCGAAGCCGTGCGCCCCCGCTCCCCGGCCGTACGGCTCAGATGACGCCCTGCGCCAGCATCGCCTCCGCGACCCGCTCGAAGCCCGCGATGTTGGCCCCGGTGACGTAGTCGCCGGGCGCCCCGTACCGCTCGGCCGTCTCGTGGCAGGCGGTGTGGATCGAGGTCATGATCCCGGCGAGCTCCGCCTCCACCTTCCGCGCGCTCCAGGACGTGCGGGAGTGGTTCTGGGCCATCTCCAGGGCGCTGACGGCGACGCCGCCCGCGTTGGCGGCCTTGCCCGGACCGAAGGCGACGCCGGCCCGCTGGAACAGGTGGACCGCCTCCGCCGTGGTGGGCATGTTGGCGCCCTCGGCGACGGCCTTGACGCCGTTGCGGACCAGGGTCGCCGCGTCGTCCTCGTCGAGCTCGTTCTGCGTCGCGGACGGCAGGGCGACGTCGGCGGGGACCTCCCAGACCCGGCCGCCGGGCACGAAGCGCGCGGAGGCGCCCCGGCGCTCGGCGTAGTCGGCGACCCGGCCGCGCTCGACCTCCTTGATCCGCTTCAGCAGGTCGAGGTCGATGCCCTTGTCGTCGTACACGTAGCCGCTGGAGTCGGAGCAGGTGAGCGGGTTGGCGCCGAGGGCGAGGAGCTTCTCGATCGTATACAGCGCCACGTTGCCGGAGCCGGAGACGACGGCCGTCTGGCCCTCCAGGTCCTCGCCGCGCTCGCGGAGCATCGCCGCCGCGAAGAGCACGCTGCCGTAGCCGGTGGCCTCCGGGCGGATCGCGGAGCCGCCCCAGCCGGTGCCCTTGCCGGTGAGGACGCCGGCCTCCCAGCGGTTGGTGATCCGCCGGTACTGGCCGAAGAGGTAGCCGATCTCCCGGCCGCCGACGCCGATGTCACCGGCCGGCACGTCGGTGTGCTCGCCGAGGTGCCGGTACAGCTCGGTCATGAACGCCTGGCAGAACCGCATGACTTCGGCGTCGCTGCGGCCGCGCGGGTCGAAGTCGCTGCCGCCCTTGCCGCCGCCGATGCCGAGCCCGGTCAGGGCGTTCTTGAAGATCTGCTCGAAGCCGAGGAACTTGACGATGCCCAGGTCGACGGAGGGGTGGAAGCGCAGACCGCCCTTGTACGGGCCGAGCGCGCTGTTGAACTCGACGCGGAAGCCCCGGTTGACGTGCGTCCGGCCCCGGTCGTCCTGCCACGACACCCGGAAGACGATCTGCCGCTCGGGCTCGACGAGCCGCTCCAGGAGCCCCGGTTCGGCGAACTCGGGCCGGGCCGCGAGCACCGGGGCGAGGCTGTCGAGCACCTCGTGGACGGCCTGGTGGAACTCGGGCTGCGCCGGATTGCGCCGCTCGATCTCGGCGCGGAGGGCGTCGAGGGTGGAGCGGGCGGTCTGCGGGTCGGGTCGGTTCGGCACGTGGAACCCCCTTCTGGCACGGCTGGACGCCGGCGGAGAACCGGGTGGGAGCGCTCGGCGCCGTTGCCGCGCGCGGGGAGGGAAGGACGGCCGCTCCGGGACTCCGTCGTCCCCGCCGCCGCGCCCACTGTTACATCCATGTGAATGCAAGCACCAGTAAGCGGCTGCCGGGGTCCGCCATCCGAGACGGCCGCGGGCCCCGCCGCGTACGCCCCCGCACGACCTCCTCGTACGCGCACAACCCCTTCGCACAGATTTTCGTCTTCCAGGAGACCGCCGAGCGAAGGGCCCCGCAGTGCCGCACACCCGACCCCGCCGCCGGACGGTGCTCACCGCCGCCCTCGCCGCCACCGCGGCCGCCGCCGGGTGCTCCGTACCGGAACCGCGCCGGAGCGCGCCGACCGCCGACCCCGCGCCGGGGAAGCCGATCGCCTCGGCCCGGACCCGCCGGGCGCTCCTCCTCCAGGTCGCCGCGCACCCGGACGACGACCTGTACTTCATGAACCCGGACTCGCAGCGGCTGCTCGACGCGGGCGTCCCGCTCGTCTCGGTGTACGTGACGGCCGGCGAGCACACCGGGCGGAACCGGATCGCGGGGATGCCCGAGACGCCCCCGGACCGGGCGGCCTACTCCGCCGCCCGCCACCAGGGCCTGCGCCAGTCGTACGCGGTGGCGCTCGGTCTGCCGGTGTTCACGCCCTGGAAGCGCGGGACCCTGGCGCTCCCCGGCGGCCGGCGGGCCGAGGTCGACACGCTGGCGCACGGCGGGCGCCGGGTCGAGCTGGTCTTCCTCAACCTGCCGATGCACACCCCCCGCCGGTACACGGCCCTGCCCGCGCTCTGGGAGGACCGCGCCCTGGAGCTGCGCACCCATCTGTCGGCCGGCTCCCCCGTCACCCGGGCGGACACCTACGACTACGACGGCCTGGTCGGCGTCCTCGCCGGGCTGCTCGCCCGCTACCGGCCCACGGTGGTGCACACCCTGGACCCCGACCCGGACGTCCAGCACAGCGACGAGGCCACCCGGCGGCGGGACTCCGAGCAGCCCGGCCACTCGGACCACGGGGACCACACGGCGGTCGCCTGCTTCACCTGGGCCGCGCTGTGCCGCCGGGTCTCGGACGCGGTCCGGGACGGCGAGCCGATACCGGCGTTCACCACGGCGGCCTTCCGCGGCTACTACAACCGGCACTGGCCCAAGAACCTCCCCCCGGAGGTCCTGAAGGAGAAGGCCGCCCGGCTCGTCCCGTACGGCGGCGACCCCTCCTGGCAGTGCGGGAACCCCTCGGGCTGCGGCGACTACGGCGTCGGCGGCGACCGCCCGCTGACCAACCGCAAGGGCTGGGTCCGCTCCACCCACCACCGCTGGCCCGGCGCCCGCCCGGCCCTCGCCGAGGAACCGGACGGCCGGCTCGCCGCCTACGGGGTGCTGGGCCTGCGCGCGGTCCGCTGGCGCGAGTCGGCGCCCGGCGGCCCCTGGGGCGAGCCGGAGGACCTCGGCGGCGGCCCGCTCGCCCCCGCGCTCGGCTCCGCCGTCCTGCCCGACGGGCGGGTGCTGCTCCTCGGGGTGCGGTTCGCCGCGCTCGACGGGCACGGCGGCGCCAACCGGCGCGAGGTCGTCCTGCTCGAACAGCGCTCCCCCGGCGGCCCGTTCCTCGCCTGGCGGGGCCTGGGGAACCCGGAGCGGGGGGACGACCGGGGGCGCCGGATCGGCTCCCCGGCGGCGGTCGCGGCCCCCGACGGCCGGGTCCACCTCTTCGTGCGGAACGCGGACAAGCGCCTCGCGACCCGGATCCGGGCCGCGGACGGCTCCTGGGGCCCCTGGCACACGCTCCCCGGGGACGCCGAGGTCCAGGACGGCCCGGCCGTCTCGGTGGACACCGAGGGCCGCGTCCACGTGTACGCGGCGGGCCGGGAGTCCGTACGGCACTGGGTGGACGGGCGGGAGCGGACGGAGCGGCTGCCGCTCTCCGGGTCCGCCCTGGCGAGCGCGGACGGCGTGCTGTTCCACCGGCCCCCGGCGGACGCCCGGCTGCTCGGCCCGGCCGGCGACGCCGGTCTCGACGGGTACGGGGAGGTGTCCGCCGCGCGCTCGGCGGCGCTCGGCACGGTCCTGCTCGGCACGGACCCGCGCGGCCGGGCGGTGGTGCGGGCCGGGGGCCGGACCCGGGTCCGTACGGCGGAGGGCGGCTCGGCGGCCCCGGCCGCGCTGCACCTGGGGGCGCGGGGCGCGACCGTGGTCGGGCTGGGCGCGGACGGCCACCCCTGGAGCTGGCGCCCGTAGGGGAAACGCGAGAGGGCCCCGCACCGTGCGGTGCGGGGCCCTCCCCCTACTGCTCAGCGGCTCCTGCGAGCCACCGGGTCAGGTCGAGATCACTTGGTGATCTTGGTGACCTGGCCGGCGCCGACGGTCCGGCCACCCTCACGGATGGCGAACTTGAGGCCCTCCTCCATGGCGATGGGCTGGATCAGCTCAACGGTCATGGCGGTGTTGTCGCCCGGCATGACCATCTCGGTGCCCTCGGGGAGGGTCACGACGCCGGTCACGTCCGTGGTACGGAAGTAGAACTGCGGGCGGTAGTTGTTGAAGAACGGGGTGTGACGGCCACCCTCGTCCTTCGACAGGATGTAGGCCTGGGCCTCGAAGTCGGTGTGCGGCGTGACCGAACCCGGCTTGATGATGACCTGGCCGCGCTCGACGTCCTCGCGCTTGATGCCACGGAGGAGCAGACCGACGTTCTCACCGGCCTGGCCCTCGTCGAGCAGCTTGCGGAACATCTCGATGCCGGTGACCGTGGTGGTGGTCTTCTCGGTCTTGATGCCGATGATGTCGACGGTCTCGTTGACCTTGAGGATGCCGCGCTCGATACGACCGGTGACGACGGTGCCACGACCGGTGATCGTGAAGACGTCCTCGATCGGCATCAGGAACGGCTTGTCGACGTCACGCTCGGGCTGCGGGATGGACTCGTCCACCGCGTGCATGAGGCCGAGGAGCTTCTCGCCCCACTCCTTGTCGCCCTCGAGCGCCTTGAGCGCCGAGACGCGGACGACCGGAAGGTCGTCGCCCGGGAACTCGTACTCGGAGAGGAGCTCACGCACCTCGAGCTCGACGAGCTCCAGGATCTCCTCGTCGTCCACCATGTCGGCCTTGTTCAGGGCGACGACGATGTACGGAACGCCGACCTGGCGGGCCAGGAGCACGTGCTCCTTGGTCTGCGGCATCGGGCCGTCGGTGGCGGCGACCACGAGGATGGCGCCGTCCATCTGCGCCGCACCCGTGATCATGTTCTTGATGTAGTCCGCGTGACCGGGGCAGTCGACGTGGGCGTAGTGACGCGACTCGGTCTGGTACTCGACGTGCGCGATCGAGATGGTGATACCGCGCTGGCGCTCCTCGGGAGCCTTGTCGATCTGGTCGAAGGCCGAGGCCTCGTTCAGGTCCGGGTACGCGTCGTGCAGCACCTTGGTAATGGCGGCCGTGAGGGTCGTCTTACCGTGGTCGATGTGACCGATGGTGCCGATGTTGACGTGCGGCTTAGTCCGCTCGAACTTCGCCTTCGCCACTGGGGTCCTCCTGGAGTGGTTCTGAACGCCTTGCTTCATCGGCGCCAGGTGATCTTTGCTGGGATGCCAGTAAACCGGGGCCCGATTCCTCGGGTTGCGGGGGGCCGGGCCCCGGTGACTGGTGTCAAGCCTAAAGCGTGGACTCGGAAGAGTTACTCGCCCTTGGCCTTCGCGATGATCTCCTCGGCGACGTTCCGCGGAACCTCGGCGTAGGAGTCGAACTGCATCGAGTAGCTTGCGCGACCCGAGGTCTTGCTGCGGAGGTCTCCGACGTAGCCGAACATCTCCGAAAGCGGCACGAGGCCCTTCACGACGCGGGCGCCGCTGCGCTCCTCCATGGCCTGGATCTGGCCACGGCGGGAGTTGATGTCACCGATGACCTCGCCCATGTAGTCCTCGGGCGTGGTGACCTCGACGGACATCATGGGCTCGAGGATGACCGGCGAAGCCTTCCGCGCGGCCTCCTTGAAGGCCTGCGAACCGGCGATCTTGAACGCGAGCTCGGAGGAGTCGACCTCGTGGTAGCCACCGTCGAGAAGGATGACGCGGACGCCGGTCATCTCGTAGCCGGCCAGGATGCCGAACTGCATGGCCTCCTGCGCACCCGCGTCGACCGAAGGGATGTACTCCTTCGGGATGCGGCCACCGGTGACCTTGTTCACGAACTCGTACGAGGCGTCGCCGCCCTCGATGGGCTCGATCGCGATCTGCACCTTGGCGAACTGACCGGTACCACCGGTCTGCTTCTTGTGGGTGTAGTCCACGCGCTCGACGGTCTTGCGGATCGTCTCGCGGTACGCGACCTGCGGCTTGCCGACGTTCGCCTCGACCTTGAACTCGCGACGCATGCGGTCGACGAGGATGTCGAGGTGGAGCTCGCCCATGCCACCGATGATGGTCTGGCCGGTCTCCTCGTCCGAGTGGACCTGGAAGGAGGGGTCCTCCTCCGCGAGACGCTGGATGGCGACACCCAGCTTCTCCTGGTCACCCTTGGACTTGGGCTCGATGGCGACCTGGATGACCGGCGCCGGGAAGTCCATGGACTCCAGGATGACCGGGTTCTTGTCGTCGCACAGCGTCTCACCGGTGGTGGTCTGCTTGAGGCCCATGACGGCGACGATGTCGCCGGCGCCCACCGAGTCGATCTCCTCACGCTTGTTCGCGTGCATGCGGTAGATCTTGCCGATGCGCTCCTTCTTGCCCTTGACGGAGTTCAGCACCGCGGTGCCGGCCTCCAGGCGACCGGAGTAGATCCGGACGAAGGTGAGCTTGCCGAGGTGCGGGTCGCTCGCGATCTTGAACGCGAGGGCCGACAGCGGCTCGTCGTCGGACGGCTTGCGCCGGACGACGACCTCGGGGTCCTTGACGTCCTGGCCCTCGATGGCCTCGACGTCCAGGGGCGAGGGCAGGTAGCGGACGACCGCGTCGAGCAGGGGCTGGACGCCCTTGTTCTTGAACGCGGTGCCACAGAACACGGGGGTGACCGTGGTCTCGCCGCCCTTGCCGGAAGCGATGGTGATGCGACGGACAGCCGCGTACAGCTGCTCCTCGGTGGGCTCGACGCCCTCGAGGAAGAGCTCCATGAGCTCCTCGTCGTTCTCCGCGACGGTCTCGACCAGCTTGCCGCGGTACTCCTCGGCGAGCTCGGTGAGGTTGGCCGGGATGTCGACGACGTCGTACATCTCGCCCTTGCTGGCCTCGGCGGACCAGACGAGCGCCTTCATGCGGACCAGGTCGACGACGCCCTCGAAGTCGGCCTCGGCACCGATCGGCAGCTGCATGACGATCGGGGTGGCGCCGAGGCGGCCCACGATCATGTCGACGCAGCGCAGGAAGTCGGCACCGGTGCGGTCGAGCTTGTTGACGAAGCAGATGCGCGGAACGCCGTAGCGGTCCGCCTGGCGCCAGACGGTCTCGGACTGGGGCTCGACGCCGGCCACGCCGTCGAACACGGTGACAGCACCGTCGAGCACGCGCAGCGAACGCTCCACCTCGACGGTGAAGTCGACGTGGCCCGGCGTGTCGATGATGTTGATCGTGTGATCGACATTCTCGAGCGGCCAGTGGCAGGTCGTCGCGGCGGACGTGATCGTGATGCCGCGCTCCTGCTCCTGCTCCATCCAGTCCATCGTGGCAGCGCCGTCGTGGACTTCACCGATCTTGTACGAGACACCGGTGTAGAACAGGATCCGCTCGGTGGTGGTCGTCTTGCCCGCGTCGATGTGCGCCATGATGCCGATGTTGCGCACCTTGGCAAGGTCAAGCGAAGTGGTAGCCATATCGGCTCAGTCTTCTCTCGGTCTCGATGTGGGTTGCGACTACCAGCGGTAGTGCGCGAAGGCCTTGTTGGACTCGGCCATCTTGTGCGTGTCCTCACGCTTCTTGACGGCAGCACCGAGGCCGTTCGAGGCGTCGAGGAGCTCGTTCATGAGGCGCTCGGTCATGGTCTTCTCGCGACGGGCGCGGGAGTAACCGACGAGCCAGCGGAGGGCGAGCGTGGACGCGCGGCCCGGCTTGACCTCGATCGGCACCTGGTAGGTGGCGCCACCGACACGGCGGGACTTGACCTCGAGGGCCGGCTTGACGTTCTCCAGCGCGCGCTTCAGCGTGATGACCGGGTCCTGGCCGGTCTTCTCGCGAAGACCCTCCATGGCGCCGTACACGATGCGCTCGGCGGTGGAACGCTTGCCGTCCAGCAGGATCTTGTTGATCAGCGAGGTGACAAGAGGAGAGCTGTAGACCGGGTCGATGATGACCGGGCGCTTCGGGGCGGGGCCCTTACGAGGCATTCTTACTTCTCCTTCTTGGCGCCGTAGCGGCTGCGAGCCTGCTTACGGTTCTTGACGCCCTGCGTGTCGAGGGAACCGCGGATGATCTTGTAGCGAACACCCGGCAGGTCCTTCACACGGCCACCGCGCACGAGCACGATCGAGTGCTCCTGCAGGTTGTGACCCTCACCCGGGATGTAGGCCGTGACCTCGATGCCCGAGGTCAGACGCACACGCGCGACCTTACGGAGGGCCGAGTTCGGCTTCTTCGGGGTGGTCGTGAACACACGCGTGCAGACGCCGCGGCGCTGAGGGGAACCCTCGAGTGCGGGCGTCTTGTTCTTCTCGACCTTGTCCTGCCGGCCCTTGCGGACCAGCTGCTGGATCGTAGGCACTACTTCTCCGGTTTCTGTGTGCCGTCGGTACAACTAACCTGGAACATTCACCGACCCACGCGGTCGGGTGTGTCGAATCCCGCGGACCTCCGCCGGAAGCGGAAGGAACGGCACGGATCGCGGTGGCCGATATATGACTCGCCTTGCGGTGGAAGACACGCACGCGAGCCCAGGCACACCCCAGGCACAAGGTCTGAGCGTACCTATCGCACGGACTCCGGTCAAAACAAATGCTCACGGGCACATGATCGGGATCGGGCCCGGCGGCCCTCACGCCGCCAGGTAGCGGTGCAGGGAGCCGACGAGGGCCGCGGCGAACCCCTCCCGGGTCTCCTCCGGCACCCGGTCGAGCGAGAGGTACGGGTTGAGGTCCTCCAGCTCGACGAGGAGCAACCCGCCGTCGGGGGCGCGGCAGGCGTCGACGCGCTGGACGCCGTGGTCGAGGGTGTTCCAGTCGACGAAGCGGCGCGCGAAGGCGAGGTCGTCGGCGGTCGGCTCGTACGGCTCCAGGACCCAGCGGCGCTCGGGGTCGGGGGCGTACAGGGCGTACTGGAAGAGGTCGTCGACGAAGTAGAAGGAGACCTCGTACCGGAAGTCGACGCGCGGCTGGACGAGGACCTCGCCGTACGCGAGGCCGGCGAGCTCCTCGTACGGCAGGAAGCGCAGCCCCATGGAGTCGGCGCCGGTCCGGGGCTTGACCGCGTACGACGCGGCTCCGGGCAGGCGGTCCAGGTCCTCGGGCCGGTCGACGGTGGGGATGACGGGGTACCCGGCGACGGTGAGGTCGAGCAGGTACCGCTTGCCGGCCATGTCGCCGCGGCCGTGCAGGGGGTTGTAGACGCGGGTGCCGAGGGCGCGGGCCCGCTCGCGGAAGGCCTCGTACTCCTTCGGGTAGCCGAGCACCGGGCCGCTGTTGCGGACGACGACGGCGTCGAAGGCGTCCATGAGGGCGGCGGCGTCGAGCGGATGGCAGAGCGCCAGGTCGAAGTCCTCCCGCAGCCGGGCGGTGAGCGCCACGTCCTCGTCGCCGTAGCGCCTCCCCCGGGCCGGATAGGCGAGGTCCGTGACGTACAGCAGGCGGGGGCGGGGACGGGCGGTCACGGGGCGGCTCCTCGGTCGGGCGGGGCCGCCAACCTACCGAAGGGACCGGAACACGCCGAAGGGCGGCCACCCCGTACGAAACGGGGCGGCCGCCCTTCGGTATCAAGCGACTCGCTTACTGGTTGTACGGACCGTAGTCGTAGTCCTCCAGCGGAACGGCCTGGCCGGAGCCCGAGCCGAACGGCGAGTAGTCGATGTCGTCGTAGCCGACGGCCGAGTACATCGCGGCCTTGGCCTCTTCGGTCGGCTCGACCCGGATGTTGCGGTAGCGGGACAGACCCGTACCGGCCGGGATGAGCTTACCGATGATGACGTTCTCCTTGAGGCCGATGAGGCTGTCGGACTTGGCGTTGATCGCCGCGTCCGTCAGCACTCGGGTCGTCTCCTGGAAGGAGGCGGCCGACAGCCAGGACTCCGTCGCCAGCGAGGCCTTGGTGATGCCCATCAGCTGCGGACGGCCGGAGGCGGGGTGACCGCCCTCGGTGACCACACGACGGTTCTCGGTCTCGAACTTCGACCGCTCGACCAGCTCGCCCGGAAGCAGCTCCGCGTCGCCGGACTCGATGATCGTCACGCGGCGCAGCATCTGCCGGATGATGATCTCGATGTGCTTGTCGTGGATCGACACGCCCTGCGAGTTGTAGACCTTCTGGACTTCGCCGACCAGGTGGACCTGGACCGCGCGCTGACCGAGGATCCGGAGCACGTCGTGCGGGTTGGTGGCACCCACGGTGAGCTTCTGGCCCACCTCGACGTGGTCGCCCTCGCCCACGAGCAGACGGGCACGCTTCGAGATCGGGAACGCCGTCTCGTCGGTGCCGTCGTCCGGGGTGACGACGATCTTCTTGGTCTTCTCGGTCTCCTCGATGCGGACGCGGCCGGCCGCCTCCGAGATCGGGGCGACACCCTTCGGCTGCCGGGCCTCGAAGAGCTCGACGACACGGGGCAGACCCTGGGTGATGTCGTCACCGGCCACACCACCGGTGTGGAAGGTACGCATCGTCAGCTGGGTACCGGGCTCACCGATGGACTGGGCGGCGATGATGCCGACCGCCTCGCCGATGTCGACGAGCTTGCCGGTGGCGAGCGAACGGCCGTAGCAGAACGCACAGGTGCCGACGGCGGACTCGCAGGTCAGGACCGAACGGGTCTTGACCTCCTCGACGCCCGCGTTGACCAGGGCGTCGATGAGCACGTCGCCCAGGTCGACGTTGGCCGGCGCGATGACCTTGCCGTCCACGACGACGTCCTCGGCGAGCATCCGCGCGTACACGGAGGTCTCGACGTCCTCGGTCTTGCGCAGGACACCCGTCTCGTCCTTCGCCGCGATCCGCAGCTTCAGACCGCGCTCGGTGCCGCAGTCCTCCTCGCGGATGATGACGTCCTGCGAGACGTCCACCAGACGACGGGTCAGGTAACCCGAGTCGGCGGTACGCAGGGCGGTGTCGGCGAGACCCTTACGGGCACCGTGCGTCGAGATGAAGTACTCGAGGACGGAGAGGCCCTCGCGGAAGGACGCCTTGATGGGACGCGGGATGGTCTCGTTCTTCGCGTTCGACACCAGACCGCGCATACCCGCGATCTGCCGCATCTGCATCATGTTTCCTCGGGCGCCCGAGTCGACCATCATGAAGATGGGGTTGGTCTTGGGGAAGTTCGCGTTCATCGCCTCGGCGACCTCGTTGGTCGCCTTGGTCCAGATCGCGATGAGCTCCTGCGTGCGCTCTTCCTTGGTGATCAGACCGCGCTCGTACTGCTTCTGGACCTTCTCGTCCTGCGCCTCGTACCCGGCGACGATCTCCTTCTTCGCCTCGGGGACGACGACGTCGGAGATGGCCACGGTGACGCCGGAGCGGGTCGCCCAGAAGAAGCCGGACGCCTTCAGGTTGTCGAGCGTCGCCGCCACGATGACCTTGGGGTAGCGCTCGGCCAGGTCGTTGACGATCTCGGAGAGCTGCTTCTTGCCCACCGAGTAGTCGACGAACGGGTAGTCCTCGGGCAGCAGCTCGTTGAAGAGCGCGCGACCCAGGGTGGTGCGCAGGCGGAACGAGTCCCCCTGCTGCCACTCGGGCTCGCCCTCCTCGCGCGCCGGCGGGGTCCAGCCGCGCGGCGGGATGGTGCCCACCGGGAAGCGGATGTCGATCGGCGACTGCAGCGCGAGCTCGCCGGCGTCGAACGCCATGATCGCCTCGGCCGTGGAGCCGAACGCGCGGCCCTCGCCCTTGGTGTCACGGAGCTCGCCGTCGGTGGTCAGGAAGAACAGACCGAGGACCATGTCCTGGGTCGGCATCGTGACCGGACGGCCGTCGGCCGGCTTGAGGATGTTGTTCGAGGACAGCATCAGGATGCGGGCCTCGGCCTGCGCCTCCGCGGAGAGCGGCAGGTGGACGGCCATCTGGTCACCGTCGAAGTCCGCGTTGAACGCGGTGCAGACGAGCGGGTGGATCTGGATGGCCTTGCCCTCGACCAGCTGCGGCTCGAAGGCCTGGATGCCGAGGCGGTGCAGCGTGGGCGCACGGTTCAGCAGGACCGGGTGCTCGGCGATGACCTCTTCGAGGACGTCGTACACGACCGTGCGGCCGCGCTCGACCATCCGCTTGGCGCTCTTGATGTTCTGCGCGTGGTTCAGGTCGACCAGGCGCTTCATCACGAACGGCTTGAAGAGCTCCAGCGCCATGGCCTTCGGCAGACCGCACTGGTGCAGCTTGAGCTGCGGGCCGACGACGATGACGGAACGGGCCGAGTAGTCGACTCGCTTGCCGAGCAGGTTCTGACGGAAACGACCCTGCTTGCCCTTCAGCATGTCGCTGAGGGACTTCAGCGGACGGTTGCCGGGGCCCGTCACCGGGCGACCGCGACGGCCGTTGTCGAAGAGGGCGTCGACCGCCTCCTGGAGCATCCGCTTCTCGTTGTTCACGATGATCTCGGGCGCGCCGAGGTCGAGAAGCCGCTTCAGGCGGTTGTTGCGGTTGATCACGCGGCGGTACAGGTCGTTCAGGTCGGAGGTCGCGAAGCGGCCACCGTCCAGCTGCACCATCGGACGCAGGTCCGGCGGGATGACCGGCACGCAGTCGAGAACCATGCCCTTGGGGCTGTTCGCGGTCTGCAGGAACGCCGAGACGACCTTGAGGCGCTTGAGCGCACGGGTCTTCTTCTGGCCCTTGCCGGTGCGGATGATCTCGCGGAGGCGCTCGGCCTCCTCCTCCAGGTCGAAGGACTCCAGGCGCTTCTGCAGCGCCGCGGCGCCCATCGAGCCGTCGAAGTACGTGCCGAAGCGGTCACGCAGCTCGCGGTAGAGGAGCTCGTCGCCCTCCAGGTCCTGGACCTTGAGGTTCTTGAAGCGCGACCAGACCTCGTCCAGACGGTCGATCTCGCGCTGCGCGCGGTCGCGCAGCTGCTTCATCTCGCGCTCGGCACCCTCGCGCACCTTGCGGCGCACGTCGGCCTTGGCGCCCTCGGCCTCCAGCTCGCCCAGGTCGTTCTCGAGCTTCTTGGCGCGGGCCTCCAGGTCGGAGTCGCGACGGTTCTCGATCTGCTGGCGCTCGACGGAGACGTGCGCCTCCAGGGAGGGCAGGTCACGCGTACGGCGCTCGTCGTCGACGTACGTGATCATGTACGCCGCGAAGTAGATGACCTTCTCCAGGTCCTTCGGGGCGAGGTCGAGCAGGTATCCGAGGCGCGACGGGACGCCCTTGAAGTACCAGATGTGGGTGACGGGAGCGGCGAGCTCGATGTGGCCCATCCGCTCGCGGCGCACCTTGGCGCGGGTGACCTCGACGCCACACCGTTCACAGATGATGCCCTTGAAGCGGACACGCTTGTACTTGCCGCAGTAGCACTCCCAGTCCCGGGTCGGACCGAAGATCTTCTCGCAGAAGAGTCCGTCCTTCTCGGGCTTGAGCGTGCGGTAGTTGATGGTCTCCGGCTTCTTGACCTCGCCGTGGCTCCACTGACGGATGTCGTCAGCGGTGGCCAGACCGATCCGGAGCTCGTCGAAGAAGTTGACGTCGAGCACTATGCGTCAATCCCTCTCAGGGTTGTAAGGCTGTGGGTCTGATACGGGGGTCCTGGGGCCGGCGGGAGGACCTTGACGGGTCCCCCCGGCCGGACTCCCGTCAGACCTCTTCGACGCTGCTCGGCTCGCGCCGGGACAGGTCGATGCCGAGCTCCTCCGCTGCGCGGAAGACGTCCTCGTCGGTGTCGCGCATCTCGATGGACATGCCGTCCGAGGACAGCACCTCCACGTTGAGGCACAGGGACTGCATCTCCTTGATGAGCACCTTGAAGGACTCGGGGATGCCGGGCTCAGGGATGTTCTCGCCCTTGACGATGGCCTCGTAGACCTTCACGCGGCCGGTCACGTCGTCGGACTTGATCGTCAGCAGCTCCTGGAGGGCGTACGCGGCGCCGTACGCCTCCAGCGCCCACACCTCCATCTCACCGAAGCGCTGGCCACCGAACTGGGCCTTACCACCCAGCGGCTGCTGGGTGATCATCGAGTACGGGCCGGTCGAACGGGCGTGGAGCTTGTCGTCGACCAGGTGGTGGAGCTTGAGGATGTACATGTACCCGACGGAGATCGGGTCCGGGAACGGCTCGCCGGAGCGGCCGTCGAACAGCCTCGCCTTGCCGGTCGGGAGCACCATGCGCTCGCCGTCGCGGTTCGGGATGGTGTGGTTGAGCAGACCCGCGAGCTCGTCCTCGCGCGCACCGTCGAAGACCGGGGTCGCGACGTTGGTGCCGGGGGCGACCTGGTCGGCGCCGATCGCCTGGAGGCGCTGCGCCCACTCGTCCGCGAGGCCGGAGACGTCCCAGCCGCGGCTGGCGAGCCAGCCGAGGTGGATCTCCAGGACCTGTCCCGGGTTCATTCGGGACGGGACGCCGAGGGGGTTGAGGATGATGTCGACCGGGGTGCCGTCCTCCAGGAACGGCATGTCCTCGATCGGCAGGATCTTCGAGATGACGCCCTTGTTGCCGTGACGGCCGGCGAGCTTGTCACCGTCGGTGATCTTGCGCTTCTGGGCGACGTAGACGCGGACCAGCTGGTTCACGCCCGGGGGAAGCTCGTCGCCCTCCTCGCGGTCGAAGACGCGCACGCCGATGATCTTGCCGATCTCGCCGTGGGGCACCTTCAGGGAGGTGTCGCGGACCTCGCGCGCCTTCTCGCCGAAGATCGCGCGGAGCAGGCGCTCCTCCGGGGTCAGCTCGGTCTCGCCCTTGGGCGTGACCTTGCCGACCAGGATGTCGCCGGCGACGACCTCGGCACCGATGCGGATGATGCCGCGCTCGTCGAGGTCGGCGAGGACCTCCTCGGAGACGTTCGGGATGTCCCGGGTGATCTCCTCGGGGCCCAGCTTGGTGTCACGGGCGTCGACCTCGTGCTCCTCGATGTGGATCGAGGAGAGGACGTCGTCCTGCACGAGGCGCTGCGACAGGATGATCGCGTCCTCGTAGTTGTGGCCCTCCCACGGCATGAACGCCACGAGCAGGTTCTTGCCGAGCGCCATCTCGCCGTCTTCGGTGGCGGGGCCGTCGGCGAGGACCTGGCCCTCGATGACGCGGTCGCCCTCGTCCACGACGACCTTCTGGTTCACCGAGGTGCCCTGGTTCGAGCGGGAGAACTTGTGCAGGCGGTACGTGATGTACGTGCCGTCGTCGTTGGCGACCGTGATGTAGTCGGCCGACAGCTCCTGGACGACGCCGTCCTTCTCGGCCTTGAGCACGTCGCCGGCGTCGGTGGCGCAGCGGTACTCCATGCCGGTGCCGACGAGCGGGGCCTCGGACTTGATGAGCGGCACGGCCTGCCGCATCATGTTCGCGCCCATGAGGGCACGGTTGGCGTCGTCGTGCTCCAGGAAGGGGATCATGGCGGTCGCGACCGACACCATCTGGCGCGGCGAGACGTCCATGTAGTCCACGTCCGACGGCTCGACGTAGTCGACCTCGCCGCCGCGCTTGCGGACCAGGACGCGGTTCTCGGAGAAGCGCAGCTCGTCGTCGAGCGCGGCGTTGGCCTGCGCGATGACGAAGCGGTCCTCCTCGTCGGCGGTGACGTAGTCGACCTCGTCGGTGACCTGGCCATCGACGACCTTGCGGTACGGCGTCTCGATGAAGCCGAACGCGTTGACGCGGCCGTACGAGGCGAGCGAACCGATCAGACCGATGTTCGGGCCTTCGGGGGTCTCGATCGGGCACATGCGTCCGTAGTGGGACGGGTGCACGTCTCGGACCTCGAAGCCGGCCCGCTCACGGGACAGACCACCCGGGCCGAGGGCCGAGAGACGACGCTTGTGCGTCAGGCCCGACAGCGGGTTGTTCTGGTCCATGAACTGCGACAGCTGGCTGGTGCCGAAGAACTCCTTGATGGAGGCGACGACCGGCCGGATGTTGATCAGGGTCTGCGGCGTGATCGCCTCGACGTCCTGGGTGGTCATCCGCTCGCGGACGACGCGCTCCATCCGGGCCAGACCCGTGCGGACCTGGTTCTGGATGAGCTCGCCGACGTTGCGCAGACGACGGTTGCCGAAGTGGTCGATGTCGTCGGTCTCGACGACGATCTCGTTGCCGTTCTCGCCGATCGTCTCGGTCTCGCCCGCGTGGAGCTTCACGAGGTACTTGATCGTGGCGATGACGTCGTCGGTGGTGAGCACGCCGGCGTCCAGCGGCTCGTCCGCGCCGAGCTTCTTGTTCACCTTGTAGCGGCCGACCTTCGCGAGGTCGTAGCGCTTCGGGTTGAAGTAGAGGTTCTCGAGCAGCGTCTGAGCGGCCTCACGGGTCGGCGGCTCGCCCGGACGGAGCTTGCGGTAGATGTCGAGCAGCGCGTCGTCCTGGCCCTGGGTGTGGTCCTTCTCCAGGGTGGCGCGCATGGACTCGTACTCGCCGAACTCCTGGAGGATCTGCTCGGTGGTCCAGCCGAGGGCCTTCAGGAGGACGGTGACGGACTGCTTGCGCTTGCGGTCGATGCGGACACCGACCAGGTCGCGCTTGTCGATCTCCATCTCCAGCCAGGCACCCCGGGACGGGATGATCTTGGCGGAGAAGATGTCCTTGTCGGACGTCTTGTCGATCGAGGAGTCGAAGTAGACGCCCGGCGAACGGACCAGCTGCGACACCACGACACGCTCGGTGCCGTTGATGACGAAGGTGCCCTTGTTGGTCATGAGCGGGAAGTCGCCCATGAAGACCGTCTGGGACTTGATCTCGCCGGTCTCGTTGTTGGTGAACTCGGCGGTGACGAAGAGCGGGGCGCCGTACGTGAAGTCACGGTCCTTGCACTCGTCGATCGAGTTCTTCGGCGGCTCGAAGCGGTGGTCGCGGAAGGTCAGCGACATCGACCCGGAGAAGTCCTCGATCGGGGAGATCTCCTCGAAGATCTCCTCCAGACCGGACTTCGTGGGGACGTCCTGTCCCGACTCAAGGGCAGCCTCGACGCGAGCCTTCCAGGCGGCGTTGCCGAGCAGCCAGTCAAAGCTCTCGGTCTGCAGCGCGAGGAGGTTCGGAACCTCGAGGGGCTCCTTGATCTTTGCAAAGGAGATGCGCAGCGGGGCGGTGCTTGCGCCGTTGTTCGTATTGGTCGAGGCGTTGCGCGAGGCGGCCAAGAGGGGGTCCTTCCGAGGGCTCGGACTCACTACGCGCGTACCGGTCCCCAGCAGAGCTCCAGGGCAGACGTTTCCTGAAATGACCGAAAGGCCAGGTCAGAAGGGGTCGGCCGATGAAGCGGATGCGAAGGTATGCCCCTGGTGACGGGCAGGGGGCAGCTAACAGGCAGCGCAAAGGGTCAGTGTAGCCACTTGGCTCACTGATGTCCAGGGCGAGTTCTTCGCGACCCTCGTTGCTCTCAACTCCGCGCTACTTCGCGCCGTGCGGCGCACCTCGATACTGCCCGTTCCGTCGTCGATCCATGCCTCGGATACGGATCGTTGTGACGACGCGTCCTGAGAATTGCGCGCTGCGTGCGGTTCGTCAAGGGGCCCCGCTCCGCGGGACGCACGGCGAAGATCACCATACTCCGCTTCCGACGGCCCCCGGGACGCCCGCCACGCCCGTGTCCGGGAACGCCGAAAGGCGACCACCCATGTGGATGATCGCCCTTCGGTGCTCCCGCGTTACACGGGAGCAGGAGTCAGCTGCAGCGACTCGAAACGGCCTTACTTGACCGTGACGGAGGCGCCGGCGGCCTTGAGGGACTCGGCGGCCTTCTCGGCGACGTCCTTCGCGACCTTCTCGAGGACCGGCTTCGGGGTGCCGTCGACCAGGTCCTTGGCCTCCTTGAGGCCCAGGGAGGTGAGCTCGCGCACGACCTTGATGACCTGGATCTTCTTGTCGCCGGCACCCTCGAGGATGACGTCGAACTCGTCCTGCTCGGCCTCGGCCTCGGCAGCGGCGGCCGGGGCGCCCGGGCCGGCGACGGCGACGGCCGCGGCGGCGGTGACGTCGAACTTCTCCTCGAAGGCCTTCACGAACTCGGAGAGCTCGATGAGGGTGAGCTCCTCGAACTGGGCGAGGAGTTCGTCCTGGGTGAGCTTCGCCATGATGGGCGATCCTTCCACTAATTCGGCAGGTGCCGGATGTATAGAGAGGCGGGCGTACTGTCGGCCCGCTGCGATCCGCGCACGAGAGTGACGCGGATCAATGCGCGAGCCGAATTACTCGGCACCGCCCTGCTCGGCGAGCTTGACGCGAAGCGCCTCCGCGGTGCGGACGAACTTCGACGGCAGCGCCTGGAAGAGCGAGGCAGCCTGGGACTGCTTGCCCTTGAACGCGCCGGCCAGCTTGCTGAGCAGAACCTCGCGGGACTCGAGGTCCGCGAGCTTCTTGATCTCATCGGCGGACAGCGCCTTGCCGTCAAGGACACCGCCCTTGATGATGAGATTCGGGTTCTCCTTGGCGAAGTCACGCAGGCTCTTCGCCGACTCCACCGGGTCACCGGTGATGAAGGCGACCGCGGTCGGACCAGCGAAGTGCTCGTCCAGCGCGGTGATCCCGGCCTGGTTGGCCGCAATCTTGGTCAGCGTGTTCTTCACCACGGCGTACTGGGCGTTCTCACCGAGCGAACGACGCAGCGTCTTGAGCTGCGCCACGGTGAGACCCCGGTACTCGGTCAGCACGGCGGCGTTCGAGCTGCGGAACTGGTCCTCAAGCTCGGCTACCGCGGCAGCCTTGTCGGGCCTTGCCATAGAGCGTCGGCCTCCTTCCGGGTGATGAGGACCGCTCAGAAGGGGCTGACAAAACAAAACGCCCCGGGCGCAGGCGCACGGGGCTCAGCTCGACCGATCCGCGGGGAATCGGGAACTCTTCCACAGTCACCTGCGCGGGTCGTTCGCATCTCTCAGCGAATCCTTCGGCCACCGCACCCTGATGGGCGCAGAGACGACCAGCGGTCTTTGGCTTCTCCGGAAGAGTACGCGACCGGGTCGCCCGGGAGCAAATCGGCCCTGATCGGCCCTCCGGGGGGGCCGGAAGGACCGGGAGGACCGGGAGGGCCGGAAGGGCCGGGAGGGCCGGGAGGGCCGGAAGGACCGGGAGGGCCGGAAGGGCCAGGAGGGGTGGGGAGGGCCGGGAACGGCGAGAAGCCGGCCCCGCGCCTCCGGAGAGGTGCGGGGCCGGCTGACCACTTCAGCGAGCCGTTGGGGCTCAGACCGCGGCCGGGTCCTCCTCGACGAGGAGGTTGCGGGTGCGGTTGGAGTCCAGCGGGATGCCGGGGCCCATCGTCGTCGTCAGGGTCGCCTTCTTGATGTAGCGGCCCTTGGCGGCGGACGGCTTCAGACGGAGGATCTCCTCCAGGGCCGCGGCGTAGTTCTCGACCAGCTTCGTCTCGTCGAAGGAGACCTTGCCGATGATGAAGTGCAGGTTCGAGTGCTTGTCGACGCGGAACTCGATCTTGCCGCCCTTGATCTCGTTGACGGCCTTCGCCACGTCGGGGGTGACGGTGCCGACCTTCGGGTTCGGCATGAGACCACGCGGGCCGAGGACGCGGCCGAGGCGGCCGACCTTGCCCATGAGGTCCGGGGTGGCCACCACGGCGTCGAACTCGTTCAGGCGGTTGCCCTTGGAGATCTCGTCGATGAGCTCGTCGGAGCCGACGATGTCGGCGCCCGCGGCGATCGCGGCCTCGGCACGCTCACCGGTCGCGAAGACCAGGACCCGGGCGGTCTTGCCGGTGCCGTGCGGGAGGTTCACGGTGCCACGGACCATCTGGTCGGCCTTGCGCGGGTCGACACCCAGGCGGAAGGCGACCTCGACGGTGCCGTCGAACTTCGTGGTGGCGGTGTCCTTGGCGAGACGGACGGCCTCGAGGGGAGCGTAGTTCCGCTCGCGGTCGACCTTGGCGTCCGCGCCGCGGAGAGCCTTGCTGCGCTTCACTTCTTCTCCTGTTGTTTCAGGTATGGAGTCGTGGTGCGGGCCGCGCCGGCCCTACCACTGGGTCACGAGGGGGCTGATCAGCCCTCGACCGTGATGCCCATGGAACGGGCGGTGCCAGCGATGATCTTGGACGCGGCGTCCAGGTCGTTGGCGTTCAGGTCGGGGAGCTTGACCGTGGCGATCTCGCGGACCTGGGCGGCGGTGAGCTTGGCGACCTTGGTCTTGTGCGGCTCGCCGGAGCCCTTGTCCACACCCGCGGCCTTGAGGATCAGCTTGGCGGCCGGCGGAGTCTTGGTGATGAAGGTGAAGGAACGGTCCTCGTAGACCGTGATCTCCACCGGCACGACCATGCCACGCTGCGACTCGGTCGCGGCGTTGTAGGCCTTGCAGAACTCCATGATGTTGACGCCGTGCTGACCCAGTGCGGGGCCGACCGGCGGGGCCGGGTTGGCCGCACCGGCGTTGATCTGGAGCTTGATAAGCCCCGTGACCTTCTTCTTCTTGGGAGGCATTGCTCTCTCCGGGTCCTAGTGAGAGTGTTCGGCCCGCCATCCGGACATCCGGATGCAGGCATACCGCACAACGATAACGGGTATAGAGGTGCGGCTAAAAACCGAGCAGGTCAGAGCGGCTGTCACAGCCGCTCTGACCTGCTCGGAAGACCGTGTGATCAGTTCTTCTGGATCTGGTCGAAGCTGAGCTCGACCGGAGTCTCGCGGCCGAAGATCTCGACGAGGCCCTTGACCTTCTTCGAGTCGGCGTTGATCTCGTTGATCGTGGCCTGGAGGGTGGCGAAGGGGCCGTCGGTGACGGTGACCGAGTCGCCGACCTCGAAGTCCAGGACCTGGACCTCCAGCTTGCGGGCCGGAGCCGGCTTGCCCTCGGCCTCGGCGGCCTCGCGGGCGGCCTTCTCCTCGGCCTCCGGGGCGAGCATCTTGACGATCTCGTCCAGGGTCAGCGGGTACGGGTCGTAGGCGTTGCCCACGAAGCCGGTGACGCCGGGGGTGTTGCGGACGACGCCCCAGGACTCGTTCGTGAGGTCCATGCGGACGAGCACGTAGCCGGGGAGCTTGTTCTGCTTGACGTTCTTCCGCTCGCCGCCCTTGATCTGGACGATCTCTTCCTCGGGGACCTCGGCCTGGTAGATGAAGTCCTCGACGTTGAGCGAGACGGCGCGCTGCTCCAGGTTGGCCTTCACGCGCTTCTCGTAGCCCGCGTAGGTGTGGATGACGTACCACTCGCCGGGGAGGGTGCGCAGCTCCTCGCGGAGCGCGGCGACCGGGTCGACCGGAGCGGCCTCCTCGGCCTCTTCCTCGGTCTCGGCGGCCTCGTCCGCGTCCTCGACGGCGCTCTCGTCCTCGTCGGCCTCGTCGTCCGCGGCGACCTCGTCCTCGACGGTCTCCTCGGCGGCGGCCTCGTCCGCAGCGTCCTCAGCAGCGTCGGCCTGGTCCTCGTCGGCGGCCTCGACGATGTCCAGCTCGTCCTCGACGGGCTCGGACTCGAAGGCGTCGTTCAGGTTCGCGTCAGACACGGTGGCTGCTTCTTCCTGCGATACAGATGGGGTGGAACAAAAAGTCAGCCGAAGACGTACTTGACTGCTTCCTGGAAGCCATAGTCAATCACGGTGACAAGGCCGATCATGATGACGACGAAGATGATCACCACAGTGGTGTACGTCGACAGCTGGCTGCGCGTGGGCCAGACGACCTTGCGGAGCTCCGCGATGATCTGGCGGTAGAAGAGCGCGAGGCGGCCCAGAGGACCCTTCTTCCCGCGCTTCCCGCCCTTGCGGGACTTCCTCTTCGACTCTGCGGTCTCGTCGTCGGCATCAGGCGTGTCGATGGAGCCTACGGCGTCCGTCACGATGTCTCACCTGATTCCGGGTCGGCCGTGCCGCGCCCGGGTGGAGCCGCACGGCGGTGCAATGAAGTACGTACATGCGCACAACACCTGGCGGTGTGTGTAGCAGGGCCGGAGGGACTTGAACCCCCAACCGCCGGTTTTGGAGACCGGTGCTCTACCAATTGAGCTACGACCCTTTGTGTCGGTGCCCCAACCTACCGCATCGTGAGACGCGGGCGGTGCGGACCAACGAGGAGTGAGCATACGTGGTCTTGGGCCCCTACGTCGAACAGAAACCGCCCCGACCTGCCGCAGACCTGCCGACGGGCGCGCGTACGACCGGGAATGACCGTTCCTGTCCGGTCCGTGAAACCTGTGTGCCCGGCCGGAACGCGGTCTGGGACGATGGGCCGCATGAGCGCTGCTACCCCTCCCACCGAGCGTCGGGTCTCCGCCCGGATCGGTGCGATCTCCGAGTCCGCCACCCTCGCCGTCGACGCCAAGGCCAAGGCCCTCAAGGCCGCCGGTCGCCCGGTGATCGGTTTCGGCGCGGGCGAGCCCGACTTCCCGACCCCCGACTACATCGTCGAGGCGGCCGTGGAGGCCTGCAAGAACCCGAAGTACCACCGCTACACCCCGGCCGGCGGCCTGCCCGAGCTGAAGTCCGCCATCGCCGCCAAGACGCTGCGCGACTCCGGCTACGAGGTCGACCCGTCCCAGATCCTGGTGACCAACGGCGGCAAGCAGGCGATCTACGAGGCCTTCGCCGCGATCCTCGACCCGGGCGACGAGGTCATCGTCCCGGCGCCGTACTGGACGACGTACCCCGAGTCGATCCGCCTCGCGGGCGGCGTGCCGGTGGAGGTCGTGGCCGACGAGACGACCGGCTACCGGGTCTCGGTGGAGCAGCTGGAGGCGGCCCGCACGGAGAAGACCAAGGTCGTCCTCTTCGTCTCCCCCTCGAACCCGACCGGCGCCGTCTACAGCGAGGCCGACGCCGAGGCGATCGGCCGCTGGGCCGTCGAGCACGGCCTGTGGGTCCTGACGGACGAGATCTACGAGCACCTGGTCTACGGCGACGCGAAGTTCACCTCGCTGCCGGCCCTCGTGCCCGAGCTGCGCGACAAGTGCGTCGTGGTCAACGGCGTGGCGAAGACGTACGCGATGACGGGCTGGCGCGTCGGGTGGATCGTCGGCCCGAAGGACGTCGTGAAGGCCGCCACGAACCTCCAGTCGCACGCCACGTCCAACGTGAGCAACGTCGCGCAGGTCGCCGCGCTCGCCGCCGTCTCCGGGAACCTGGACGCGGTCGCGGAGATGCGCACCGCCTTCGACCGGCGCCGCCAGACGATCGTGCGGATGCTGAACGAGATCGACGGCGTCGTCTGCCCGACCCCGGAGGGCGCGTTCTACGTGTACCCGTCGGTGAAGGGGCTGCTCGGCAAGGAGATCCGCGGGCAGCGTCCGGCGACCTCCGTCGAGCTGGCCGCCCTGATCCTGGACGAGGTCGAGGTCGCGGTCGTCCCGGGCGAGGCCTTCGGCACCCCGGGCTACCTGCGCCTGTCGTACGCGCTGGGCGACGAGGACCTGGTGGAGGGCGTGTCCCGGATCCAGAAGCTCCTGGCCGAGGCGACGGACTGATCGCAGCGGCACGCGGGCCCCGGTTCCCCGGAACCGGGGCCCGTTTCTGCGTTCGGGAGGCCCCCGATCGGGGAAAGGGGCTGTCCTCCCCCATTCGGGTGCGGCAGGATCGGTCGATGGAGCACAACGACCGCGACCTCACCCTGTTGCCCAAGGCCCATCTGCACCTGCACTTCACCGGTTCGATGCGGCCCACGACGCTGATCGAGCTGGCCGACAAGTACGGCGTACACCTCCCGGAAGCGCTGAGCAGCGGTACGCCTCCCAAGCTGCGGGCGACCGACGAGCGCGGCTGGTTCCGCTTCCAGCGGCTCTACGACATCGCCCGTTCCTGCCTGCGCGCGCCGGAGGACATCCGGCGGCTCGTCCGCGAGGCGGCCGAGGAGGACGTCAGGGACGGCTCGGGCTGGCTGGAGATCCAGGTCGACCCCACCTCGTACGCCCCGCACCTCGGCGGGCTCATCCCGGCCCTGGAGATCATCCTGGACGCGGTCGAGTCGGCGTCCCGGGACACCGGGCTCGGGATGCGGGTCCTGGTGGCGGCGAACCGGATGAAGCACCCCCTGGAGGCGCGCACCCTGGCCCGGCTCGCGGTGCGGTTCGCGGACCGGGGCGTGGTGGGCTTCGGGCTCTCCAACGACGAGCGGCGCGGCATGGCCCGCGACTTCGACCGGGCGTTCGCGATCGCCCGGGACGGCGGCCTCCTGGCGGCCCCGCACGGCGGCGAACTGACGGGCCCGGCGTCGGTGCGGGACTGCCTGGACGACCTGCGGGCGGCGCGGGTCGGCCACGGGGTGCGGGCGGCGGAGGACCCGAGGCTGCTGCGCAGGCTCGCCGAGCGCGGGGTGACCTGCGAGGTCTGCCCGGCGTCGAACGTGGCCCTCGGGGTGTACGAGAGGCACGAGGACGTACCGCTGCGGACCCTCTTCGACGCGGGGGTGCCGATGGCGCTCGGCGCGGACGACCCGCTGCTCTTCGGCTCCCGGCTCGCGGCGCAGTACGAGATCGCCCGCCGGCACCACGGCTTCACGGACGTCGAACTGGCGGAGCTGGCCCGGCAGTCGGTGCGGGGTTCCGCCGCGCCGGAGGGGGTACGCGAGAAGCTGCTCGCGGGCATCGACGACTGGATCGGGTCCTGAACGGGCACTGAGCGGGCTCTGCGCGGGTCCTGCCCCGGGGGAGGCACGGGATGATGAGGCTCACCGTCTTCGGCGCGACCGGCGGCACCGGCCGGGAGATCGTCCGCCAGGCGCTGGCCGCGGGCCACGAGGTGACGGCGGTCGTACGGAACCCGGCGCGGCTCGCGGTGAGCGGCACCCGGCTCGTGGTCCGGCGGGCCGAGGACCTGTCCGATCCCGAGGCGCTGCGCGCGGCGGTCGGCGGCCGGGACGCGGTGCTCTCGGGCCTCGGGGCCAGGAGCCGGGCGGACGCGGGCGTGGCGGCCCGGCTGACCCGCTCGGTGCTCGCGGCGATGGAGGCCGAGAAGGTGCGCCGCCTCCTGGTGGTCAGCGCGGCCCCGCTGGGGCCGGTCCCGGAGGGTCAGGCCCTCGTGGACCGGGCGGCCCGCGCGGTCGTGAGCGCTGTCCTGAAGGACGTGTACGCCGATCTGCGGGCCATGGAGGCGGACCTGGCCGCGAGCGACGCCGACTGGACCGCCGTGCGCCCGCCCCGGCTGACGGACGGGCCGGGCACCGGCCGGTACCGCACGGCCGTCGCCGGCACCCCGCCCCGGGGCCGCTTCCTGGCCCGCGCGGACGTGGCGCACGCGATGCTGGCGATGATCGACGACCCGTCGACGCTGAAGCAGGGCGTGGGCGTCGCGTACTAGCCGTACCGGCGGTGCTAGATCTCGACGCCGACGGTGACGGGCTCGTTGACGAGGGTGATCCCGAAGGCCTCGCGCACCCCGGCGACGACCTCGCGGGCGAGGGCGAGCAGGTCCTCGGTGGTCGCCGCGCCCCGGTTGGTGAGGGCGAGCGTGTGCTTGGTGGAGATCCGGGCGGGCCCGGAGCCGTACCCCTTGGTGAAGCCGGCCCGGTCGATCAGCCAGGCCGCCGAGGTCTTCACGTCGTCGCCGTCGTCCCCGGCGGGGAAGGCGGGCGGGACGACGTCCGGGCCGAGGCGCTCGGCCACGCGCGCGAGGAAGGCCCCGTACTGCTCCGCCGTGAGGATCGGGTTGGTGAAGAAGGAGCCGGCCGACCAGGTGTCGTGGTCCTCCGGGTCCAGGACCATGCCCTTCCCGGCGCGCAGCTTCAGGACGGTCTCGCGGGCGGCGGCGAGCGGGACGCGGTCGCCGGCCGCGACGCCGAGGGCGCGGGCGGTCTCGGCGTACTTGATGGGCGCGGAGAGCCCGTCGGCGTCTTCCAGCTCGAAGCGGACCCGCAGCACGACGTACCGCTCGGGGTGCTCCTTGAAGCGGCTGTGCCGGTACGAGAAGGCGCACTCGGCGTTGGTCAGCGTGACCGTCTCGCGCGTGGTCCGGTCGTACGCGACGACCTCGGTGACGGTGGCGGAGACGTCCTGCCCGTACGCGCCGACGTTCTGGATCGGGGTGGCCCCGGCCGAGCCGGGGATCCCGGCGAGGCACTCGACCCCGGCGAGCCCGGCCTCGACGGTCCGCGCGACGGCGTCCGTCCAGACCTCTCCGGCGGCCAGCTCCAGGCGGGTCCCGTCGAGGGAGAAGCCGGTGGTGGCGATCCGCAGCGCGGTGCCGTCGAAGCCCTTGTCCCCGATGACCAGGTTGGACCCGCCGCCGATGATCAGCAGCGGCGTCCCGGCGTCGTCGGCCTCGCGGACGGCGGCGATCACCTCGTCGTCGGTGGTGGCGGTGACGAGCCGGGAGGCGGGTCCGCCGAGACGGAAGGTGGTGAGGGGGGCGAGGGGGGCGTCGTTGAGGAGCTGCACGGGCCCAAGGTTACGGCTTGCTTTTTCGCGGGCGAAAAAGCAAGCCGTAGTCCGACGTCGGTCAGGCGAGCCGCACCACGGCCCGGCTCATCCCCAGGACCTTCTGGCCCGCGCTGGTCGCGGTGAGGTCCACCCGTACCAGGCCGTCGTCCAGCTTGGCGGCGACCTTGGCGGCGACCTCGATCAGGGCGCCGGTGTCGTCGTTGGGAACGATGACCGGCTTGGTGAAGCGGACGCCGTACTCGACGACGGCGGCGGGGTCGCCGGCCCAGTCGGTGACGACGCGGATCGCCTCGGCCATGGTGAACATGCCGTGGGCGATGACGTCGGGCAGGCCGACCCCGACCGCGAACTTCTCGTTCCAGTGGATGGGGTTGAAGTCCCCGGAGGCGCCGGCGTACCGGACGAGGGTGGCGCGGGTCACGGGGAAGGTCTGCGCGGGCAGTTCGGTGCCGACCTCGACCTCGTCGTAGGCGATCTTCGCGGTCATGGTCAGGCCTCCTCGGGCGCTCGGGAGACGAGCTTGGTCCAGGCGGTGACGACGTGCTCGCCGGTCTCGTCGTGGACCTCGCCGCGGATGTCCAGGATGTCGTTGCCCGCCAGCGACTTGATCGCCTCGATGGTGGAGGTGACGGAGAGCCGGTCTCCGGCGCGTACGGGACGGGCGTAGACGAACTTCTGGTCGCCGTGGACGACCCGGCTGTAGTCGAGGCCCAGCTGCGGGTCCTCGACGACCTGTCCGGCCGCCTTGAAGGTGATGGCGAACACGAAGGTCGGCGGGGCGATCACGTCGGGGTGGCCGAGCGCCTTGGCCGCCTCCGCGTCGGTGTACGCGGGGTTGGCGTCCCCGATCGCCTCGGCGAATTCGCGGATCTTCTCGCGGCCGACCTCGTAGGGCGGGGTGGGCGGATAGGTCCGGCCCACGAAGGACTGGTCGAGCGCCATGGACTCGATACCTCCTGGATTTGTTGCCGACAAACGACACGAGGCCGCCCCCGAAGTGGGGACGGCCTCGTGTACGAGCCTGATTAACGCGTCTCGCGGTGCGCGGTGTGCGAGTTGCAGCGAGGGCAGTGCTTCTTCATCTCAAGACGGTCCGGGTTGTTACGCCGGTTCTTCTTGGTGATGTAGTTCCGCTCCTTGCACTCCACGCAGGCCAGCGTGATCTTCGGGCGGACGTCGGTGGCAGCCACGTGAGTGCTCCTTGGACGGACGGTTGGACGGATGAACGCATAAAAGGGTAGCCGATCGAAGGACCGACCCCGCAATCGGCTACCGTGTGTAGCGGTGACCGGACTTGAACCGGTGACACAGCGATTATGAGCCGCTTGCTCTACCGACTGAGCTACACCGCTTTGATGATCCGGATCCCGCCCGAAGGCGGGTCCTTCTCACCAGAGCCCCAATACGGAATCGAACCGTAGACCTTCTCCTTACCATGGAGACGCTCTACCGACTGAGCTATTGGGGCGAGCGAGGAAGACATTACACGGTCCCCGGCCCATCTCCCAAATCCGTTTCCCGGAGCCGTTCCGCCCCCTCCCACCAGGCGTCACGTACGCCACACGTGCCCTCATCGGTACGCCCGCCGCGCCTCTCCCCGCAGGTCATCGCGGGCGCCCCTAGGCTCGGGCCCACGCCGGGTGATCCCGATCCCGAGGAGGCCTGAGGAGCCGGATGTCAGCCGACAGCAAGCAGCCCCGGCCGCCCGGGGACGGGGCCGCGCCCGGCGCCGGCCCGACCTCGCTCCTGCTCGCGCACGCGCGTCTCGCCGACGGGCGGACCGTGGACGTGCGGCTGGTGGGCGACCGGATCGAGGCGGTCGGCACGGCGGGCAGCCTGGAGCCGGTGACCGCGGGCGCCCGGGTGGACCTCACCGGCCATCTGCTGCTGCCCGCGCCGGCCGAGCCGCACGCCCACGCCGACACCGCGCTCACCGCCGACCTCCCCGGCCCCGTCCCGTACGACGGGGAGGAGGTGCGGCGCCGGGCCACGGAGGCCGCGCTGCTCCAGCTCGGGCACGGCGCGACCGCGCTGCGCGCGCACGTGCGGATCGGCGGCGACCGCGGGCTCGGGCCGCTGGAGGCGGTGCTCAGGGCCCGGCGTTCGCTGCACGGCCTGGGCGAGCTGACGCCGGTCGCCGTGCCCCGGCTGCTCACGGGGGCGGCGGGCGCGGACGGGCGGGCGCTGCTGCGGGACGCGGTGCGCGCGGGCGCGGGGGCGGTCGGCGGCCGCCCGGACCTGGATCCCGACCCGGACGGGCACTTGGCGGCGGTCCTGGAGGTCGCGGCGGAGCACGGGGTGCCGGTGGACCTGCACACCGAGGGGGACGACCCGGCGTGGCTGGCCCGCCTGGCGGCGCGGGCCGGGGAGCTGGGGACGGCGGTGACGATCGGGCCGTGCGCGGGCCTCGCCCGGCTGCCCTCGGAGGTGGCGGGGCGGGCGGCGGACCGGCTGGCGGCGGCCGGCGTGACGGTGGTGTGCCTGCCGCAGGGCGGGTGCGCGGACGCGGGGTCGCGGGGCCGGGAGCCCGGGGGGACGGCGCCGGTGCGGCTGCTGCGGTCGACTGGGGTGCGGGTGGCGGCCGGGAGCGGGGCGCTGCGGGACGCGGCGAACCCGGTGGGGCGCGGGGACCCGCTGGAGGCGGCGTACCTGCTGGCCTCGCAGGGCGGGCTCTCGCCGGAGGAGGCGTACGGGGCGGTGAGCACGGAGGCGCGGGCGGCCCTCGGCCTTCCGGAGGTACGGGTGGAGGCGGGCTTCCCGGCGGAGCTCCTGGCGGTGCGGGGCGAGCGGCTCGCGGGCGCGCTGTCCCTGGCGTACAGCAGGATCGTGGTGCACCGGGGGCGGGTGGTGGCGCGGACGAGCGCGGTGCGGGAGTACTGCGACTCGGAGGCGGCGCCGGACCTGCCGCGGCAGGCGCGGACGAGGCGGCCGCCCGAACCGGGAAGCCCTCAGGCCGGTCCCGTCGTACGGTCGTGAGTATGCGCATCGTCATCGCTGGAGGACACGGACAGATCGCCCTGCGCCTGGAGAGGCTGCTGTCGGCGGGCGGACACGAGGTGGCGGGGATCATCCGCCGGCCGGAACAGGCGGCGGACCTGCGGGAGGCGGGTGCCGAGCCCGTCGTCCTGGACCTGGAGACGGCGTCGTCCCACATGGTCGCCGACGCCCTGCGGGGCGCCGACGCGGTCGTCTTCGCCGCGGGCGCGGGCCCGGGCAGCGGCGCGGACCGCAAGGACACGGTGGACCGGGGGGCCGCGGTGCTCTTCGCGGACGCGGCGGAACGGGCGGGGGTGCGGCGGTACGTCGTCGTCTCCTCGATGGGCGCGGACGCGTCCCACCCGGGCGAGGAGATCTTCGACACGTACCTGCGGGCCAAGGGCTCGGCGGACGACGAGATCCGCTCCCGTACGGCCCTGGACTGGACGATCCTGCGCCCCGGCACCCTCACCGACGACGCGGGCACGGGCCTGGTCCGCCTGGAGGCCCGCACGGGCCGCGGCCCGGTCCCCCGCGACGACGTGGCGGCGGTCCTCGCGGAACTCCTGGAAACCCCGGCCACGGCCGGCCTCACCCTGGAACTGACCTCGGGCTCGACGCCGGTGTCGGTGGCGGTGAAGTCGGTGGCCGGAAACTGACCCGGCCGCTCGCGCAAGCTGCACAACGAAGGAAGCCCCCGATGCAAGCATCGGGGGCTTCTTCTCGTGTGGCGACGCCAGGATTCGAACCTGGGTAGGCTAAGCCGACGGATTTACAGTCCGCTCCCATTGGCCGCTCGGGCACATCGCCATGAGATCGCTGCCGTGGAGCCGCTTTTCGGCGGTGTTCCCTGGCAACGACGTAAACAATACCTGATCCCCCGGGGTGCTCCGCCACCGGATTGATCAGCGGTTCGGGCCGTGGCTCACCCCCTAGGCTTCGGTCTGTATCCCACAGCATCCGAGCAAGGAGCCACGAGTCATGGCCGACTCCAGTTTCGACATCGTCTCCAAGGTCGAGCGGCAGGAGGTCGACAACGCCCTCAACCAGGCCGTCAAGGAGATCTCGCAGCGCTACGACTTCAAGGGAACCAACGCCTCGATCTCCTGGTCGGGCGAGAAGATCCTCATGCAGGCGAACGGCGAGGAGCGGGTCAACGCGATCCTCGACATCTTCCAGTCCAAGCTGATCAAGCGCGGGATCTCGCTCAAGTCGCTGGACGTCGAGGGCGAGCCGCAGCTCTCCGGCAAGGAGTACAAGCTCTTCGCCTCGGTCACCGAGGGCATCTCCCAGGAGAACGCCAAGAAGGTCGCGAAGACCATCCGCGACGAGGGCCCCAAGGGCGTCAAGGCCCAGGTCCAGGGCGACGAGCTGCGGGTCAGCTCGAAGAGCCGGGACGACCTCCAGGCCGTGCAGGCGCTCCTCAAGGGCAAGGACTTCGACTTCGCGATCCAGTTCGTGAACTACCGCTAGCCGGCCGCCGAAGGTCGTGTCCGAATCCCGCCAGCCCCTTCGTCGGCGGCCCCGCACACTGGGGCGTGGAAGGACCGTGCGGGAGAGGAAGCAGTCATGACCGTGTACGCGTACGTCGACGGCCCCCTGGGGGAGATGCTGCTCGTCGGGCGGCTCGTGCCGGGGGGTCGTGTCGCGTTGGGCTCGCTGTCCCTGCCGGGGCAGAAGGGGGGCGTCGCGGTCGGGGACGGGTGGACGTGTGCGCCGGGGGCCTTCGAGGAGGTCGCCGGGCAGTTGCGGGAGTACTTCGCCGGGGAGCGGGAGCGGTTCGAGGTGGTCTGTGACGACCGGGTGGGGACCGAGTTCCAGCGGCGGGTCTGGCGCGTGCTCGAAGACGTGCCGTACGGCACCACCGTCTCGTACGGGGAGATCGCCCGGCGGGTCGGGGCGGCCGGGGCCGGGGTGCGGGCCGTGGGGACCGCGATCGGGCGCAATCCGCTGCTCGTGGTGCGGCCCTGCCACCGGGTGATCGGGGCCGACGGGGCCCTGCGCGGGTACGCCGCCGGGGTCGAGCGCAAGGAGCGCCTGCTGGGCCTGGAGGGGGCCCTGGCGTGAGCGAGGGGCTCTTTCCCCGGGAGCGGGTTCTCGTGGCTCCCGGAGCCGTGCACGTGCCCGCGTGGCTCCCCTTCTCGCGGCAGCGGGAGCTGGTGGACGCCTGCCGGGAGTGGGGGCGCGGGCCCTTCCCGTACCGGCGGACCGTGCTGCCGGGCGGGGGCGTCATGTCGGTGCGGTCGCTGTGTCTGGGGCGGCAGTGGGTGCCGTATCGGTATCTCGACTCCGTCGGCCTCGAACTGCCCGGGTGGCTGGTTTCGCTTGGGCGGGAGGCCGTCGCCGAGGCGTACGGGGAGCATGGCGGCTTCGCGCCCGACACCGCGCTCGTGAACTTCTACGCGTCCGAGGCGCGGATGGGGATGCACCAGGACCGGGAGGAGCGTTCGGGCGCGCCGGTGGTGTCGCTGAGCCTCGGGGACCGGTGCGTGTTCCGCTTCGGGAACGCGGAGGGCCGGGGGCGGCCGTACCGGGACGTCGAGCTGGCCTCCGGGGACCTGTTCATCTTCGGCGGGCCCTCGCGGTGGGCGCACCACGGGGTGCCCCGGGTGTTCCCCGGGACCGCCGAGCCCGCCCTCGGGCTGCGAGGGCGGCTCAACATCACCCTGCGGGAGACCGGGATCCCCTAGTAGCCCTGCGGGACGTGGACGCCCGCGGCCCGGTCCGTGGAGACGATCTCCTTGCCCAGGGGCAGCAGCGAGACCGGGATCAGCTTGAAGTTCGCGATGCCCAGCGGGATGCCGATGATCGTGAGGCAGAGGGCGATGCCGGTGGTGATGTGGCCGAGGGCCAGCCACCAGCCGGCCAGGATCAGCCACAGGACGTTGCCCACGCAGGAGGGCGCGCCCGCGTCGCGGCGGTCGACGACCGTCTTGCCGAAGGGCCACAGGGCGTAGATCCCGATGCGGAAGGCGGCGAGCCCGAAGGGGATGCCGATGATCGTGACGCAGAGCAGGAGTCCCGCGAGCATGTAGCCCAGGAACATCCAGAATCCGCACAGGATCAGCCAAATGACGTTCAGGATCGTCTTCACGGGCGTCGACCTGCCATCTGTTCGAGCCGGGCGATGCGTTCGGCCATCGGCGGGTGGGTGGAGAACATCTTGGAGAGGCCCTGGCCGGGCCGGAACGGGTTCGCGATCATCATGTGGCTCGCGGTCTCGATCCGGGGCTCGGGCGGCAGCGGCAGCTGCTTGGTGCCGGCCTCCAGCTTCCGCAGGGCGCCCGCCAGGGCGAGCGGGTCTCCGGTGAGCTGGGCGCCGGAGGCGTCGGCCTCGTACTCCCGGGAGCGGGAGATGGCCAGCTGGATGATCGAGGCGGCGATCGGGCCGAGGATCAGGATCAGGAGATAGCCGAGGAGGCCGGGGCCGTCGTCGTCGTTGGAGCGGCCGACGGGGATCAGCCAGGCGAAGTTGACCAGGAACATGATCACGGAGGCGAGCGCTCCGGCGACCGAGGAGATGAGGATGTCCCGGTTGTAGACGTGGCTGAGCTCGTGGCCGATGACCCCGCGCAGCTCGCGCTCGTCGAGCAGGGCGAGGATGCCCTCGGTGCAGCAGACGGCGGCGTTGCGCGGGTTGCGTCCGGTCGCGAAGGCGTTGGGCGCCTGGGTCGGCGAGATGTAGAGCCGGGGCATGGGCTGGCGCGCCTGCGTGGAGAGCTCGCGCACCATCCGGTAGAGCGCGGGCGCCTCGAACTCGCTGACCGGGCGGGCGCGCATGGCCCGCAGCGCCAGCTTGTCGCTGTTCCAGTACGCGTACGCGTTGGTGCCGAGCGCCACGACGAGCGCGACGATCAGTCCCGTACGCCCGAAGAAGCTGCCGATGACGATGATGAGGGCCGAGAGCCCTCCGAGGAGGACGGCGGTCCTCAGCCCGTTGTGCCGGCGGTGCA
Organism: Streptomyces sp. NPDC093071; assembly: GCF_044754545.1. NCBI lineage: Bacteria > Bacillati > Actinomycetota > Actinomycetes > Kitasatosporales > Streptomycetaceae > Streptomyces > Streptomyces sp. NPDC093071. The sequence goes on from NZ_JBIVPH010000004.1 coordinate 426,200, forward strand.
CGGTACGCCCTCCAGGTGGTGCGGCAGGGGAACCCTTTTCTTCATGAGGTCCACTCCTTCAGTGGACCCTCCCGTACTGGTCAACGCCAGGCGGGAGGCTCGGGTTCCCCCGGCCGCACCGGGGCGGCCTGTGGGCCGTTCGGGTGATCAGCGGGGAGCCGGGACCTCGACCTTCTCCGGGAAGGTGGCGACGGGCTCGACCTCGCTGGTGCAGTGGGCGCAGCGGGAGGCGATGGTCGGGATCTCGCTGTAGCAGTGGGGGCAGTCGCGCTTCTCCGACTTGGGGTCGGCCGCCTCCTCCTTGGCGAACTTGTGCTGGATCTTCGTCATGGGGACGACGATCAGGAAGTAGAGGACCGCCGCCGTGATGACGAAGGCGATGGACGCGGAGATGGCCAGGCCGTAGGGGAAGACGGTCTTGCCGACGCTGAACGTCGCGTCGTTGAAGTTGCCCACGGAGCCGGTGGCGAGGCCGATGAGCGGGGTGATGAAGGCCTTGCTGAAGCCCGTGACGACGGAGGTGAACGCCGTTCCGACGGCCAGGCCGATGGCCATCGAGATGACGTTCCCGCGAAGTATGAAGTCCTTGAATCCGTTCAGCACGGGGCCCTGCTCCTAGGTTCTGCTCGGGTGGGGGTCAGAAGAGCGTCGTCGTCGCGAAGCGGAGGGCGAACTGCGGATAGCCCGACAGGACGGCTCCGGCGGCGGCGGTCAGCGCGATCGCCAGGGTGATCGGCGCGGAGGACCGGTGGAGGGCGACGCTGCCCTCCCGGGCCCCTTCCGGGGCTCCTGCCGGGGTCTCTCCCGGCGCTTCCTCCGGGGCCTCTCCCGGGGCCTCTTGCGGGGTGCGGAAGAGCAGGGCCGTCCAGTGGAGGTAGTAGTACAGCGCGATCACGACGTTGAGCGCCATGACCACGGCCAGCCAGCCCAGGCCCGCGTCGACGGCCGCCGAGAAGACGGTCACCTTGGCGAAGAGGCCGATGATACCCGGGGGCAAACCGGCCAGATTCAGGAGGAAGAAGGCGAGCGCGAGGGCGGCGGCGGGGCTCGCCGCGTACAGGCCCCGGTAGTCCTCGATCCGGTTCCGGGGGCGCACGCGCGCGACGAGCGCGACGACCGCGAAGGCGCCGAGGTTCACGACGGCGTACATCAGGGCGTACGCGACGGTGGCGCCGACCTGGTCGTTCCCGGAGTACGCGGCGGCCGCGATCGGCACCAGGAGGTAGCCGGCCTGGGCGACGGAGGACCAGGCGAGCAGCCGGACCGCGCTCCACACGCGCGTGGAGAGCTGGCGCAGGGCGGCGACGTTCCCGGCGGTCATGGTGAGCGCGGCGAGGACGGCGAGCGCCGGACCCCACACGTCCGCGTACGAGGGGAAGGCGACGACGGTCACCAGGATCAGGCCGGTGAAGCCGACGGCCTTGCCGACCACGGAGAGGTAGGCGGCGACGGGCAGCGGGGCGCCGACGTAGGTGTCGGGGACCCAGAAGTGGAAGGGCACGGCGGCCGTCTTGAAGGCGAAGCCGACGAGGGTGAGGGCGACGCCGGCCTCGGCGAGGGTCTGGAGCTGCCCGGGGACGTCGTCGAGGCGCTGGGCGATCTCCGTGAGGTGGAGGGTGCCGGTCGCCGCGTACACGAAGCTCGCGCCGAGCAGGGTGACGGCGGTCGCGGTGACGGAGGACAGGAAGAACTTGAGGGCGGCCTCGCCGGACCTGCGGTCGCCGCGCTTGAGGCCGACGAGCGCGAAGGCGGGCAGGGAGGCCACCTCCAGGGCGACGACGAGGGTCGCGAGGTCCCGGGAGGCGGGCAGCAGGGCGGCTCCGGCGGCCGAGGAGAGCAGCAGGAACCAGTACTCGCCGGCCGGGAGGTGCCCGCGGGGCGACGGCCTTCCGCCGGCCGGGGTCTTCTCGCGGGTCGCGTCCAGGGAGAGCAGCGCGGTGAGGAGCGCCCCGCCGAGGACGAGGAGCTGGACGACCAGGGTGAAGTGGTCGGCGGTGTAGCTGCACGCCGTGACCCGGGTGTCGGGGGTGAGGCAGAAGGTGGAGCGGTCGCCGGCCCGCAGGGGCACGAGGAGGGCGAGGGCGGCGGTGAGGCCGCCGATCGCGGTCCAGCCCAGGACCTGCTTGCGCTCCGGGGGGAGGAAGAGGTCGGCGACGAGGACGGCGAGGGCGACCGCGGCCGTGAGGACGGGGGGCGCGATCGTGAGCCAGTCGACGGACTGGACGAGCTGCGACGTCACTGGGTGCCTCCGGCGAGGAGCTTCTGGACGGCCGGGTCGGTGAGGCCGAGGAGGACGGCGGGCCAGAGTCCGGCGAGGACGGTGAGGGCGACGAGCGGGGTCCAGGCGGCGAACTCGTACCCCTGGACGTCGGGGATCGGGGTCTCCCCGGCGGGCCGGGGGCCGCCCATGCAGACGCGGCGGACGACGATCAGGAGGTACGCGGCGGTGAGCAGGGTGCCGAAGGCGCCGATCGCCGTGAAGGCGAGGAAGGCGGGGCGGCTGAGGCCCTCGGCCGGGTCGAAGGCGCCGAAGAGGGCCAGCATCTCGCCCCAGAACCCGGCGAGGCCGGGCAGGCCGAGGGAGGCGACGGCGGCGAAGGCCAGGAGGGCGCCGAGACGGGGGGCGCGGCCGTAGAGGGCGGCTCCGGTGGCGCCGGCGAGGGTGTCGAGGTCGGCGGTGCCGTACCGGTCCTTGACCGCGCCGACCAGGAAGAAGAGCAGTCCGGTGACGAGGCCGTGGGCGACGTTGGCGAAGAGGGCGCCGTTGACCCCGGTGGGGGTCATGGTGGCGATGCCGAGGAGCACGAAGCCCATGTGGCCGACGGAGGAGTACGCGATGAGGCGCTTGAGGTCGCCCTTGGCGCCGGGGCGCGCGAGGGCGAGGCAGACGAGCGAGCCGTAGACGATCCCGGCGACGGCGAAGGCGGCGAGGTACGGGGCGAAGGTTCTCATGCCGTCGGGCGCGATCGGCAGGACGATCCGGACGAATCCGTACGTGCCCATCTTGAGCAGGACGCCGGCGAGGAGGACGGAGCCGACGGTGGGGGCGGCGGTGTGGGCGTCCGGCAGCCAGCTGTGCAGCGGCCACATCGGGGTCTTCACGGCGAGCCCGATCCCGATCGCGAGAACGGCGATGACCTGCACGGACGTGGTCAGTCCCCGGCCGTTGTCGGTGGCGAGTGCCACCATGTCGAACGTGCCCGCCTTCACGCCGATGAGGAGCAGGCCGAGCAGCATGACGACGGAGCCGAGCAGCGTGTAGAGGACGAACTTCCAGGCGGCGGCGCGCCTGCCCTCGCCGCCCCAGCGGGCGATGAGGAAGTACATCGGGACGAGCACCGTCTCGAAGGCCAGGAAGAACAGGACGAGGTCGAGAACGGCGAAGGTCGCGAGGGTGCCGGACTCCAGGACGAGGAGCAGGGCGACGAAGGCCTTGGGGGACGGCCCGCTCGGCGTCTTGAAGTAGCTGTGGAGCGCGCAGAGGAAGCACAGGAGCGCGGTCAGGACCAGGAGGGGGAGGGAGATGCCGTCGACACCGAGGTGGATCCGCACGTCCAGTGCCCTGATCCAGCTGATGTCCGTCGTGGCCTGCATCCGCGACGGGTGGTCGTGGTCGAAGCCGAGCGCGAGGACGATCGCGGCGAGCAGGATCACGCCGGTGACGGTGACGCCGTGGCGCAGGACGGCCTGGTCGGGCGACTTCCCCTTCAGCCCGGGCGGGGCCGGGAGGAGGGCGGCGACGGCGCCGAGGAGCGGTCCGGCGACGATCAATGCGAGGAGGAACTGCATCACGGATTCGCTGATATCGATCACGGCTCACGCTCCGGCGACGGCGTTGGCGAGGGCGACTGCGGCGATCGCCAGGACGACGGAGCCGGCGAGCAGGGCGCTCAGATAGGTCTGCAGGTTGCCGGTCTGGGCGCGGCGGACGAGCCAGCCCAGGCCCTTGGCCGAGCCCGCGGCGCCCCGGACGTACGTGTCGACGACCTCGCGGTCCAGGAAGCGGGCCAGGGAGGCGGCGGCGAGGACGGGGCGGACGAAGGCGGCCCGGTAGACGGCGTCCAGGTGGAAGCCGTCGGCGGCGGGGCGGTGCAGCGGCCCGAGGAGGACGCGGCCGGGGTCGGCCGGGTCCTCGGCGGGGTGCGGCAGGTGCAGCGCCTCGGCCTCGACCAGGCCCGCGTCGGCGTCCGGGTGGGCGACGTGCGGGGTGGGGACGGCGGGGGCCCGGGCCGCGAGGGTGCGCCAGACCGCGTAGGTGACGGCGGCTCCGGCGACGGCGAGGCCGGTGCCGAGGACGGCGGTGGTGAGGGTCGGGGCGAGGTCGTGCCCGTCGAACCAGTCGGGGAGGTACCGGACGGTCAGGCCGAAGCCGAGGGAGGGGACGGCCAGGACCCACAGGACGCTCGTCATCGCGATCGGCTGGCGGCCGTGGTCCGGGGCCTCCGGGCCCCGGCCTCGGAAGGTGCGCAGCCAGAGGCGGAGGGCGTAGGCGGCGGTGAGGAGGGCGGTCAGGAGGCCGGCGACGAGGACGGTCCAGCCGGCTCCGGCGGGGGCGACGGTCCGGTCCCCGAGCGCGGTGTGCTCGGCGGCCACCAGGACGGCCTCCTTGGAGAAGAAGCCGGCGAAGGGCGGGATCGCGGCGAGCGCGAGGAGGGCGACGGTCATCGTCCAGTACGCGTCCGGGATCCGCTTCGCGAGGCCGCCGGTGCGGGACATGGCGGTGAGCGAGTTCGTGCCGGCGGCGTGGATGACCGCGCCGGCGGCGAGGAAGAGCAGCGCCTTGAAGGCGGCGTGCGAGAGGAGGTGGAAGACGGCGGCGCCCCGGTCGCCGACGGCGAGGGCCCCGGCCATGTAGCCGAGCTGGCCGATCGTCGAGTAGGCGAGGACCCGTTTGATGTCGTCCTGGGCGAGCGCGGCGAGCGCCGAGCCGACCATGGTGATCGCGGCCAGCACGGCGAGGACGGTCATCGCGGCGGCGGAGGCGGCGAAGACCGGAAGCAGCCGGGCGGTGAAGTAGATGCCGGCGGCGACCATCGTCGCCGCGTGGATGAGCGCGGAGACGGGGGTCGGGCCGGCCATGGCGTCCGGGAGCCAGGTGTGCAGCGGGAACTGGGCGGACTTGCCCGCGACGCCGGCGAGCAGCAGCAGCGCGATCACGGTGGGGTGGTCGAGGCCGCCGGTCGCGACGGCGCCGAGGACCCCGGTGATCCGGAAGGTGCCGGCGTCGGCGGCGAGCGCGAAGAGCCCGAGGAGGAAGGGGACGTCGCCGAGCTTGGTGACGAGGAAGGCCTTGAGGGAGGCGGACCGGGCCTCGGGGGTCTCCCAGTAGTGGCCGACGAGGAAGTACGAGCAGATGCCCATGACCTCCCAGCCGACCAGGAGCACCATCAGGTCGCCGGAGTAGACGACGAGGAGCATCGCGGCGGTGAAGAGGGAGACGAGCGCGGCGTACGAGGGGTAGCGGGGGTCCTCGCGGAGGTAGCCGGTCGAGTAGATCTGCACGCAGGTCGCGACCACGCCGACGAGGACGGCGACGAGGGCGGCGAAGCCGTCGACGTGCAGGGCCAGGTCGATCGGGACCGAGCCGGTGGGGGTGAGCTGGGTGGCGTCGTCGATCGCCTTCCCGCCGCCCTGCCGGACCGCCACGAGCACGGCCAGGACGGCGGCGGCGAGGGTCGGGAGTACGGCGAGGGGGCGGACGAAGCCGGGGGCGGTGCGGCCGAGGAGGAGTCCGGCGGCGGCGCCGAGGAAGGGGAGGAGGGGGACGAGGACGGCGAGGGTGGTCGTGGTCACGCGGCGGCCTCGGCCTTCTCGTCGTGCGGGCCGGAGGGCGGGGCCGTGTCCGGATCGGGGTCGGGGTCCGTGTCCGGGTCCTCGTGCGGGTTCTCCGCCGTGTCGCGGAGGCGGTCGATGTCCGAGGTGCCGCGGTTGCGGTGGACCATCAGGACGATCGCGAGGCCGATGCCGATCTCCGCGGCGGCGACGGCGATGGTGAAGAGGGTGAGGGCCTGGCCGGCGTGGAGGGCGTCGCGGAGCCAGACGTCGAAGGCGACGAGGTTGAGGTTGACGGCGTTGAGCATCAGCTCGACGGACATCAGGACGAGGATCGCGTTGCGGCGGGCGAGCACGCCGTAGAGGCCGGTGCAGAAGAGGAGGGCGGCGAGGACGGCCGGGTAGGCGAGGTGCATCAGCGTTCCCCCTCCTTCTTCTTCCGGGAGAGCACGATGGCGCCGACCAGGGCGGCCAGGAGGAGCACGGACAGCGCCTCGAAGGGCAGCACCCAGTGCCGGAAGAGGATCGCGCCGGTCACCTCGGTGGAGCCCTGGACGGCGCCGTCGAGGTCGATCCAGGTCGTGCGGAACGCGTCGACGACCACCCAGACGAGCGCGGCCGCGGCGGCCAGGGCCACGGCGAGGGCGACCGGGCGGTTGCCCGAGTCGGTGTCCGGGGAGCGGCCGATGGGGGCCTTGGTGAGCATGAGGCCGAAGAGGAGGAGGACGACGACGGAGCCGACGTAGATCAGCACCTGGACCCAGGCGATGAACTCGGCGGTCAGGAGCAGGTACTCGACGGCGAGGCCGCCGAGGGCCACGACCAGCCAGAGGGCGGCGTGCACCAGCTGGCGGGTGGTGACGGTGACGACGGCGGCGCCGAGGGTGACGAGGCCGACGAGGAGGAAGGCGATCTCGACGCCGGTGGGCGAGAGGAAGCCGTGGCCTTGCTCGGCCTGCTGCTGTGCTGTGTGTACCGCTGTCAGGATCACCGCTGTTCCCCCTCGGCGGCCGCCGCGGCCGCCGCCTTCTCCGCCGCCTTGCGGGCGGCGGCGATCTCCTTCGGTTCCTCCGCGCGCGGGTCGAGCGCGGGCGGTTCCGGGACCGTCCACATCCACTCGCGGAGCTTGTCGCGCTCGTGCGTCAGCTCGTGGATGTCGGTCTCCGCGTACTCGAACTCGGGCGACCAGAACAGCGCGTCGAAGGGGCAGACCTCGATGCAGATGCCGCAGTACATGCAGAGCGCGAAGTCGATGGCGAAGCGGTCGAGGACGTTCCGGCTGCGCTCGCGGCCGCCGGGGGCGGCGGGCGCCACCGTCTCCTTGTGGGAGTCGATGTAGATGCACCAGTCGGGGCACTCGCGGGCGCAGAGCATACAGACCGTGCAGTTCTCCTCGAACAGGCCGATGACCCCGCGGGTGCGGGGCGGGAGTTCGGGCTGGACGTCGGGGTACTGCGCGGTGTGCGAGCGCTTCGTCATGGTGCGGAGGGTGACGGCGAGGCCCTTGGCGAGGCCGGAACCCGGAATCGGTGCCATTACTGGATCGCCACCTTCACGATGCCGGTGAGCGCGATCTGCGCGAGGGCGAGCGGGACGAGGGTCGTCCAGGCGAGGCGCTGGAGCTGGTCCTCGCGCAGGCGCGGGTAGCTGACCCGCAGCCAGATGACGACGAAGGCGAGGACGGCGGTCTTCAGGAGGGTCCAGACCCAGCCGAGGCCGTCGGCGCCGAGGGGGCCGTGCCAGCCGCCGAGGAAGAGGACGGTGGTGAGGCCGCAGAGGACGACGATGCCCGCGTACTCGGCGAGCAGGAAGAGCGCGAAGCGGAGGCCGGTGTACTCGGTGTACGCGCCGAAGATGATCTCCGAGTCGGCGACCGGCATGTCGAACGGCGGCCGCTGGAGCTCGGCGAGGCCGGCCACGAAGAAGACGAGCGCGCCGACGATCTGCCAGGGCACCCACCACCACTCGAAGGCGTCCAGGATGCCGGGGAGGGAGACGGTGCCGGCGGCCATCGCGACGGAGGCGGCGGCGAGGAGCATCGGGAGCTCGTACGCGAGGAGCTGGGCGGCCGTCCGCAGGCCGCCGAGCAGCGAGAACTTGTTCGCGGAGGCCCAGCCGGCCATGAGGCTGCCGAGGACGCCGACGCCCATGACGGCGAGCACGAAGAAGATCCCCGCGTCGACGACCTGGCCGACGGCCCCCTCGCCCGGGCCGACCGGGATCGCGACGAGGACGAGGAGGTACGGGAGGAGGGCGACGGCCGGCGCGAGCTGGAAGACCCGCCGGTCGGCGTCCTTCGGGACCACGTCCTCCTTCTGCGCGAACTTCACGCCGTCGGCGACGAGCTGGGCCCAGCCGTGGAAGCCGCCGGCGTACATGGGGCCGAGGCGGCCCTGCATGTGGGCCATGACCTTGTGCTCGGTCTGGCCGACGACGAGGGGCAGCACGAGGAAGACGGCGAAGACGACGAGGAGCCGGAGGGCGACGTCGAGTACGTCGTTCACGCGGGATCGCCTCCGGCGGGGTGGGTGGTGGTGGGGCCTGGGTCGGTGTCCGTGCCTGTGCCTGTGTCCGTGTCCGTGGGCCGGGCCTTGCCGGGTCCGTCGGCGTCGGGGTTCTTCTCGGGACCTTCGGCCCCGGTCCCCGGCTCGGTGGCGGGGTGCGCGGGGCGCGGGGCGGAACCTTGTACGTCGGCCGGCCCGTTGGACTCGGCATCCGTGCCGGGCTCGGCCGGAGCGGACGGCTCGGCGGCGGTGTCCGGCTTCGCCGGGGTGACGGGCTCGGCCGGGGGCGTCCCGGTGTCCGGCTTCGCCGGAGCCGTCGGTTCCTCGTCGAAGGCCGGGCGGGCGTGGTGCCAGGGGGCGTCCGAGCTGCGGGTGCGCCGGGGGGCCGTCGGCTCCGGGGGCGTCTGGCTCGCGGAGCCGTCCGACGCGGAGCGCGTACGGCGTACCGGGGCGCCCGGCTCCCCCGCCGCCTGGCTCGCCGAACCGTCGGCGGCCGAGCGGGAACGGCGTGGCGGGCGCCCCGACGTGCCCGGCGCCTCCGCACCGGGTGCCGACGTGTCCGGTGTCGTCGCGTCCGGCGTCTCCGTGCCCGGTGCCGTCGACTGGCTCACCGAGCCGTCCGACGCGGAGCGGGAGCGGCGCGGCGGGCGGGCCGTCTCGGGCGGGGTGCCCGCCGTCGTGTCGCCCGCCTCCGGGGGCGCCTGGCTCGCGGAGCCGTCCGACGCGGAGCGCGTACGGCGTACCGGAGCGCCCGGCTCCCCCGCCGCCTGGCTCGCGGAGCCGTCCGCAGCCGAGCGGGAACGGCGGGGCGACGCCGGTACGTCCTGGCTGGCCGAGCCGTCCGAAGCCGAGCGCGTACGGCGAGGCGCCGCCGGCGCGTCCTGGCTCGCCGAGCCCTCCGACGCCGAGCGCGTACGGCGAGGCGCCGCCGGCGCGTCCTGGCTCGTCGAGCCCTCCGACGCCGAGCGGGTACGGCGAGGGGGCGTGTCCTGGGATGTCGGGGTGTCCGGTGTCGGGCGGGGGCGGCGGGGTGGGCGTTCGGCTCGGGTGGGGGCCGGGGGGAGTTGGCCCTTGAGGGGGCCCCATTCATTGGGGTCCGGGACGCCCGGGGGGAGCATCTGGCGGCGCTTGGGGCCGCCGTCGTGGGACTCGCCCGGTTCCTTCGCGCCCGGCCACGCCTTGGCGACCCGGGCCGCGAGGACGAAGTCCTTGCGCAGCGGGTGGCCCTCGAAGTTCTCGGGGAGGAGGAGCGGGACCAGGTGCGGGTGGCCGGTGAAGTCCACGCCGAACATCTCGTGGGTCTCGCGCTCGTGCCAGCCCGCGCCCGCGTACACGCCCACCGCCGTGGGGAGGACGGGGGCCGCGTGCGGGACCGTCGTACGGACGAGGAGGCGGCGCGGGCCGCCCTCCGCGAGGGACACCACGTGCGCGCAGACCCGGAAGCCGGTGCCCGGCTCGTCGACCGCGCTCAGCCAGTCGAAGTAGGTGCAGCCCAGCTCGTCGCGGGCCGTGGTCAGGGCCGCGATCCAGGAGGACGGCGGGACGTCGACCGTCAGCAGGTCGTACGCCCGCTCCGCCGTCGCCTCCTCGCCGAAGACCTCCGTCACCGCGTCGGGAAGGCCGTCGTACGCGCTCATGCCGTGCCTCCCGGCGGGGGCGTCAGCGGGCTCGTCAGTTCGGACACCGAGGCCGACCGTCCGTAGCGCTCGGCCAGGCTCTCCCGCGCGATCTTCTCCTGGAGCTTGAGGATGCCCTGGAGCAGCGCCTCGGGCCGGGGCGGGCACCCCGGCACGTACACGTCGACCGGGATGATCTGGTCGACGCCCTTCGTCACGGAGTACGAGTCCCAGTACGGGCCGCCGCAGTTGGAGCAGGCGCCGAAGGAGATGACGTACTTCGGTTCGGGCATCTGCTCGTACAGGCGCTTCACGGCCGGCGCCATCTTGTCCGTCACCGTGCCCGAGACGATCATCAGATCGGCCTGGCGCGGGCCGGGCGCGAAGGGGATCACGCCGAGGCGGATGAAGTCGTGCCGGGCCATCGACGCGGCGATGAACTCGATCGCGCAGCAGGCGAGGCCGAAGTTGAAGACCCACAGGCTGTAGCGGCGGCCCCAGTTCAGGACCACCTTCATCGGCTCCGGGGCCAGGCGGGCGAGCGTCCCCAGCTTCGGCGCGGGCAGGGCCACGGGCTCGGCGGCGGTTCCGGGGACTCCGGGTGTTACGTCCACGTCAGGACGCCCTTCTTGTACGCGTAGAGCAGCCCCACGGCCAGGAAGCCGAGGAAGACGAACATCTCGACCAGGGTCGTGGCGCCGTAGCCGGGCGCGGCGAAGACCGTCGCCCAGGGGAAGAGGAAGATCGAGTCGACGGCGAAGATCACGTAGAGGAAGGCGTACACGTAGTAGCGGACCTGGGTGTGCGCCCAGCCCTCCCCCACGGGGTCGACGCCGCACTCGTACGTGAGGAGCTTCTCGGGCGTCGGCACGACGGGCCGGAGCAGCCGGCCGGCGCCGAACGCCACGGCGACGAAGAGCACGCCGACGACGGCGAGCAGGCCGACGACGGAGTACGTCTGGAAGTAGTCCGCCGCGTCGGCCGCGACAACGGTCGGTTCCCGCACGTCCGCCCCTCGGTCCAGGTGCCCCATGGGTCACTTCTGTTCTGTACGCACGCGAGTCTAGGCCCTGTTAAAGAGACCGTAAGCAGTCGCGGTGGCCGGTTCCGGTGGGGTTAACCCCCCTCCCGTTCACCCACCTCCCCCATGGCGGCGCGCGATCCGCGCCGGGCACCCTGGGGCCCATGAGTGCCGATCACGACTCCGCCGCCGCCCCCTCCGGTGCCCCGGCGCGTCCCCGTACCGCCTACGGCAAGGAGACCTGGAAGGAGCTCGCCTTCCTCCTCTCCAACCTGTTCACGGCGCTGGCCGGTTTCGTCTACGCGGTGGTGAGCGTCGTGCTCGGCGTGGGGCTCTCGGTCACCGTGATCGGCCTTCCGCTGCTCGCCCTCGGCCTCGGCGGCGCCCGGCTGATCGGCCGGTCGGAGCGGGCGAGGGCCCGGGGCCTGCTCGGCGTCGAGGTCGGCGAGCCGTCCCCGCTGCCCCGGCGCGGGGGCTTCTTCGGCTGGCTGTGGTCGGCGCTGAAGGACCCGGTGGCCTGGCGGACCCAGCTGTACGGGCTGATCCGGCTGCCCTGGGGAATCCTGACGTTCACGGTCTCCCTGGTCTCGCTCCTCGTCCTCTGGCCCGTGCTGCCCTTCCTGGCGCGGCTCCTCGCCGGTGCCGACCGGGGCATGGTCCGGGGGCTGCTCTCGCCCTCCGACGAGCTGGAGCGGCGGATCGCCGAGCTGGAGACGGACCGGGGCGTGGTCGTGGACACCGCCGCCGCCGACCTGCGGCGCATCGAGCGCGACCTGCACGACGGCGCGCAGGCCCGGCTCGTCGCCCTCGCGATGGGGCTCGGCCTGGCGAAGGAGAAGCTCTTGGACGACCCGGAGGCCGCCGCCGCGATGGTCGACGAGGCGCACGGCGAGGTGAAGCTCGCGCTCCAGGAGCTGCGGGACCTGGCCCGGGGCATCCACCCGGCCGTCCTCACCGACCGGGGGCTCGGCGCCGCCCTGTCCTCCGTCTCCGCGCGCTGCACGGTGCCGGTGCGGGTCGACGTCGACCTGGCCGGGCGGCCGGCGGAGGCGATCGAGGGCATCGCGTACTTCACGGTGTCGGAGCTGCTCCAGAACGTCTCCAAGCACTCCCGCGCCCGGTCCGCCTCCGTGGAGGTGTGGCGGGCGGCCGACCGGCTGATGCTCCAGGTCCGCGACGACGGCACCGGCGGGGCGCGCCTCGACGGCGGTACGGGGCTCGCCGGGCTCGCGGAACGCCTCGGCGCGGTCGACGGCGTCCTCGTCCTGGACTCCCCTGCGGGCGGCCCGACGACGGTGACGGCGGAACTGCCGTGGCGGGACCGGCCGGCGGGGCGGTGAACGCGCGGCGGGCGGTAGTCGCGAGGCGGGTGGCGGTCGTGAGGCGGGCGGCGGTCGCACCGCGGGCGTGAGGCGGGCGGCAACCGCGAGGCGTCCGGCGGTCGCGAGGTGGTCGACGGTCGACGGTCGACGGTCGGCGGTCGGCGGTCGGCGGTCGGCGGTCGGCGGTCGTAAAGCGTCCAGCGGTCCCAAGGCGCGGCTGTCGTGAGGCCGTCGCCCACCGCACGTCCATCGCGCGTCCAGCCGCCACCCGCCGGATCCCGGCCATCGCCCGCTCACCGCCCCGCAGTCACGGAACGACCACCCCACGGCCACCAGGCGCCCACTCCGCGGGAACCCGGCAGCCCCCGGGTCACCGCCCGGACACCACCCGGTCCTTCCGAAGGGGCCCTTGGGGTGGGGAAAACCCCCGCCCGCAGACGCCGACCTCCCTCATGGTCCGGCGTCCGCCGGAACGGAATCCTGGAACACGCACCCCCCGGCTCCCCCAGCAGAGAAGGACGTCCGCCATGCCCTCCGACCGACTCCCCGCCGCGATCCGCGCGCCGTTCGAGGGCCGCACCTGGCGCGCCCTCGGGTACGTGCTGATCGGGCTCCCCCTGAGCATCTGCTGGTTCGCGCTCTCCGTCTCCCTCGTCTCGACCGGCGCCGGGCTGCTCATCACCTTCCTCGGGGTGCCGGTCCTGGCCGGGGCGCTCGCCCTGTGCCGGGGCTTCGGGGCGGTGGAGCGGGCCCGGGCCCGGGCGCTGCTCGGCCTCGACGTGGCGGCGCCGGAGCCGGTGCGCGGCCGGACCGGCGGGCCGTTCTCGTGGATGGGGGCCGTGCTGAGGAGCGGGGCGTCCTGGCGGCACCTGCTGTACGCGTTCGTGCACATGCCGTGGGCGGTGTTCTCCTTCTCGGTGACGGTGGCGTTCTGGGCGTGGGGCTGGAGCCTCTTCACGTATCCGCTGTGGCAGTGGACGTTCCCCGCGTACGTCGGGCAGGACGGGATCCAGCTGTACGGCGACGGGACGCACGGCCTCTATCTGGACTCGCCCTTCGAGATCGCGGTGACCTGCGCGGTCGGCCTGCTGTTCGTGCTGGTCGGGCCGTGGCTGCTGCGCGGGTTCGTCGCCGTCGACCGGTTCCTGGTGGCCGGGCTGCTCGGCCCGTCCCGGCCGGCCTCGCGGGTGACGGAGCTGGAGTCGGACCGGGGCGTGCTCGTGGACACCGCCGCCGCCGACCTGCGGCGCATCGAGCGGGCGCTGCACGACGGCGCGCAGGCCCGGCTCTCGGCGCTCGCCATGGACCTGGGCCTGGCGAAGGAGAGGCTGGCGGAGGACCCGAAGGCGGCGGCGGTCCTGGTGGAGGAGGCGCACGGCGAGGTGAAGCTCGCGCTCCAGGAGCTGCGGGACCTGGCCCGGGGCATCCACCCGGCCGTCCTCACCGACCGGGGCCTGGACGCGGCCCTGTCGGCGGTGGCCTCGCGCTGCGCGGTCCCGGTGTCGGTGGACGTGGACCTGCCGGCGCGGCCGGTCGCGGCGATCGAGGGCATCGCGTACTTCACGGTGTCGGAGCTGCTGCGGAACGTCACCGAGCACGCGCGGGCGCGGCGCGCCCGGGTGGACGTGTGGCGCGCGGGCGACCGGCTGATGCTCCAGGTCGGGGACGACGGCGTCGGCGGCGCGGAGGCGGCGGCCGGGCGGAGCCTGGCGGCGCTCTCCGACCGGGTCGGGGCGGTGGACGGGGTCCTGGCCGTGGACTCCCCGGCGGGCGGCCCGACGACGGTGACGGTCGAACTGCCCTGGCGAGCCTAGGGGGTGTCTTGTCGATCAGGCCGGATCAGGGAGCGGCGTCCGGTGCCGTGCCTCGCAAGGCGCCGGAGCGCGCTCATAGCGGAGCTATGAGGGTGTTTCGGCAACGCGGCGAGGTGCGGTGCCGGGCGTCGCGAGCCCGGCATGATCGACAAGACACCCCCTAGGCCTTCCGGCTTCCTCAGGGGTCTTCCGAGGTCCTCCGGGTGCGATGCTGGGCCTCGACGGAAGACCGGACGACCGGATCATGGGGGCTGTGGGGCGTGGGAGAGCGGGACGTGGCGGGACGGGTGCGGGTGGTCATCGCCGAGGATTCGGTACTGCTCAGGGAAGGGCTGACCCGGCTCCTGACCGACCTGGGGCACGAGGTCGTCGCCGGGGTCGGTGACGGCGAGGCGCTGGTGGAGACGGTGGGGAAGCTGGCGGCCGGGGGGGCGCTGCCGGACGTGGTGGTGGCGGACGTGCGGATGCCGCCGACGCACACCGACGAGGGGGTGCGGGCGGCGGTGCGGCTGCGCAAGGACCATCCGGGGCTCGGGGTCCTCGTCCTCTCGCAGTACGTGGAGGAGCAGTACGCCACCGAGCTCCTGGCCGGCTCCAGCCGGGGCGTCGGCTACCTCCTGAAGGACCGGGTCGCGGAGGTCCGCGAGTTCGTGGACGCGGTCGTCCGGGTCGCCGGGGGCGGCACGGCACTGGACCCGGAGGTCGTGCAGCAGCTGCTCGGCCGGAGCCGTCAGCAGGACGTCCTGGCGAACCTGACCCCGCGCGAGCGGGAGGTCCTGGGCCTGATGGCGGAGGGGCGGACGAACTCGGCGATCGCGAAGGCGCTGGTCGTGAGCGACGGCGCGGTGGAGAAGCACATCAGCAACATCTTCCTGAAGCTGGGGCTCTCGCCGAGTGACGGCGACCACCGGCGGGTACTCGCCGTGCTGACCTACCTGAGGTCGTGAGGCCCTCGGGCGGGGGCCCTGAGAGGCCCACGACCACAGAATGACCGGAACCAGACCTTCCGGAACACTTCGGGCGGCGACACGGCAGGACGAACCCTGACAGAACGGATCTCAAAAAGCGGTCCATGATGCAAGAAGTCCAGGGAGACTCGACCCCGCCGTCGTAGGGTGGGCCACGGGACGGACGGTGATCGGCCGACCGCGCCCCGAGCTCCTCCCCGCCTCCGGCGGAGAGTCCCCTTGCCACGAGGGAGGTCCAGTTCAGTGACCAGCCAGGTCAGCAGCGAGGCCGGCGAGGCCCTGCTAGGGGAGCAGAGAGGCGCCCCGGCCACGCCCCAGGACGGCACCGTGAAGGAAGTGCGCCGGCTCGATCGGGTGATCATCCGTTTCGCGGGTGACTCCGGTGACGGGATGCAGTTGACGGGTGACCGGTTCACCTCGGAGACGGCGTCGTTCGGGAACGACCTCTCCACGCTGCCGAACTTCCCGGCCGAGATCCGCGCTCCCGCCGGGACCCTGCCCGGTGTCTCCTCGTTCCAGCTGCACTTCGCGGACCACGACATCCTCACCCCGGGGGACGCGCCGAACGTGCTGGTGGCGATGAACCCGGCCGCGCTGAAGGCCAATCTGGGGGACGTGCCGCCCGGCGGGGAGATCATCGTCAACACCGACGAGTTCGCGAAGCGGGCGATGGCGAAGGTCGGCTACGCGGTCTCGCCGCTGGAGGACGGTTCGCTGGAGGGCTACCGGGTACATCCGGTGCCGCTGACGACGCTGACGATCGAGGCGCTGAAGGACTTCGGGCTGTCCCGCAAGGAGGCGGAGCGGTCGAAGAACATGTTCGCGCTGGGCCTGCTGTCCTGGATGTACCACCGGCCGACCGAGGGCACGGAAGCGTTCCTGCGGGCGAAGTTCGCGAAGAAGCCGCAGATCGCGGAGGCGAACGTGGCCGCGTTCCGGGCCGGCTGGAACTTCGGCGAGACCACCGAGGACTTCGCGGTCTCCTACGAGGTCGCCCCCGCCACCACCGCCTTCCCCACCGGCACGTACCGCAACATCTCGGGGAACCTGGCGCTGTCCTACGGGCTGATCGCGGCGTCCCGGCAGGCCGACCTGCCGCTGTATCTGGGCTCGTATCCGATCACGCCGGCCTCGGACATCCTGCACGAGCTGTCGAAGCACAAGAACTTCGGCGTGCGGACCTTCCAGGCGGAGGACGAGATCGCCGGGATCGGCGCCGCGCTCGGCGCCGCGTTCGGCGGCTCGCTGGCGGTCACCACCACGTCCGGGCCGGGGGTGGCGCTCAAGAGCGAGACGATCGGTCTGGCGGTCTCGCTGGAGCTGCCGCTGCTGATCGTGGACATCCAGCGCGGTGGTCCCTCGACCGGGCTGCCGACCAAGACCGAGCAGGCCGACCTGCTGCAGGCGATGTACGGGCGCAACGGCGAGGCGCCGGTGCCGGTGATCGCGCCCCGGACCCCGGGCGACTGCTTCGACGCGGCCCTGGAAGCCGCCCGGATCGCGCTGGTCTACCGCACCCCGGTCTTCCTGCTCTCCGACGGCTATCTGGCGAACGGATCCGAGCCGTGGCGGGTGCCGGACATCGGTGAGCTGCCGGATCTGCGGACCGCGTTCGCCACCGGCCCGAACCATGAACTGGCCGACGGCACGCAGGCGTTCTGGCCCTACAAGCGTGATCCCGAGACCCTGGCCCGGCCGTGGGCGGTGCCGGGGACGGCGGGGCTGGAGCACCGGATCGGCGGGATCGAGAAGCAGGACGGCACCGGGAACATCTCCTACGACCCGGCCAACCACGACTTCATGGTCCGCGTCCGCCAGGCCAAGATCGACGGCATCCAGGTCCCCGACCTGGACGTCGATGATCCGGACGGCGCCCGCACCCTGGTCCTCGGCTGGGGTTCCACCTACGGGCCCGTCACCGCCGCCGTGCGCCGCATCCGCCGCGAGGGCGGCCACATCGCCCAGGCCCATCTGCGCCACCTCAACCCCTTCCCGAAGAACCTCGGCGACGTCCTGAAGAGCTACGAGACGGTCGTGGTGCCGGAGATGAACCTCGGGCAGCTCGCCACCCTGCTGCGGGCGAAGTACCTGGTGGACGCGCGCAGTCACACCCAGGTCAACGGGATGCCGTTCAAGGCCGAACAGCTCGCCGCCGTCCTCAAGGAGGCCATCGATGCCTGAGCCACTGCTGAGCCTGGTGCCCAGGGCCGAGGCCGCCCAGAGCATGAAGGACTTCAAGTCCGACCAGGAAGTGCGCTGGTGCCCCGGCTGCGGCGACTACGCCGTCCTGGCCGCCGTCCAGGGCTTCATGCCCGAACTCGGCCTGGCCAAGGAGAACATCGTCTTCGTCTCCGGCATCGGCTGCTCCTCCCGCTTCCCGTACTACATGAACACCTACGGGATGCACTCCATCCACGGCCGCGCCCCCGCCATCGCCACCGGCCTGGCCACCTCGCGCCGCGACCTGTCGGTCTGGGTCGTCACCGGCGACGGCGACGCCCTGTCCATCGGCGGCAACCACCTCATCCACGCCCTGCGCCGCAACGTCAACCTGACCATCCTGCTCTTCAACAACCGCATCTACGGCCTCACCAAGGGCCAGTACTCCCCCACCAGCGAGACCGGCAAGATCACCAAGTCCACCCCGATGGGCTCCCTGGACGCCCCGTTCAACCCGGTCTCCCTCGCGCTGGGCGCCGAGGCCTCCTTCGTGGCCCGCACCGTCGACTCCGACCGCAAACACCTCACCGAGGTCCTGCGCCAGGCCGCCGACCACAACGGCACCGCCCTGGTCGAGATCTACCAGAACTGCAACATCTTCAACGACGGTGCCTTCGAAGCCCTCAAGGACAAGGACCAGGCCCAGGAAGCCGTCATCCGCCTCGAACACGGGCAGCCGATCCGCTTCGGCACCGACCTCGCCAAGGGCGTCGTGCGCAACCCGGCCACCGGTGACCTCGACGTCGTCGAGGTCACCCCCGAAAACGAGGGCGACATCCTCATCCACGACGCCCGCGCCACCACCCCCACCACCGCCTTCGCCCTCTCCCGCCTCGCCGACTCCGACACCCTCCACCGCACCCCCATCGGCGTCTTCCGCTCCGTCGACCGGCCCGTCTACGACACCCTCATGGCCGAACAGCTCGACACCGCCGTCGAACAGCACGGCAAGGGCGACCTCGCCCAGCTCCTCACCGGCAACGACACCTGGACCGTCGCCGGCTGACGGACGACGACGTGACGGCGGGGGCGGATCCGAAGGGACCCGCCCCCGCCGTCACGACTCCTTCGTCCGCTTCGCCTCCTTCACCGCCGCGTCCGCGAACTCCCCCAGGAAGTGCGGCTTCCCGTCCCGCACCTGCCAGAGGAAGAGCCCGACGAGGCTGGCGACGCTGCTCTCCCGGCCCGCCGACGAGTACGTCTTGGCGAGGCCCCGGTACGGGGTCTGCCGCAGGCTGTTCGACACCCCGGACGCCACCGACTCGGAGTGGTTCCCGACCGTCGTGCCCAGCGCCTGGAGCGTCCAGTTGACGGCGTCGTACGCCTCCGTGGCGTACGGCTCGACGGGGGTGGCGGCGGGCACTCCCCAGCGCTTCCGGTACGCGGCGGTGAAGTCCTTCGCGCCCGGGAGGCCGTCCGGGTCGACGTGGCTCGTGCCGAAGTACCAGCCCTCGGCCGCCGGGCCCGCGAGGTCGAGGAACTCCTGCCGGAAGGGCTCCTCGACGCTGCCCCGGGGCCCCTGGAACCCCTGGTCGCGGAGGGCCCGGGCGCAGAGGGCGGCCCGGCGCGGCGAGGTCCCCACGTACATCACGGCCTGCGGGTCCGTCGCGAGGGCGGCCCGGACGGCGGAGGCGAAGTCCTCGCTGTCCGCCTCGACGGGGTGGGAGGTCGCCACTCCGCCCCGGGCCTGCGAGGGCGGGGTGGCCTTCACGCTCTTGACCGCGAACCAGGTGGACCGGCCGCCGTCGCGGTCCTCCACGAGGGCGGTCCGGACGACCTCCCGCTCGGAGAGGTAGCGGGCGAACGGCACGATCATCGAGTCCGGGGAGGGCCGGGGCTCGAAGTAGGTGCGCTTGGTGGTCTGGCCCTCCACCGTGTTCCCGGTCGGGACGGCGGCGAGGACGCTCACCAGGGGGACGGAGCGGTCGACGAGTTCGGCGGCGGCGGCGAGGACGCTCGCGACGGTCGTCGGGCCGACGACGCCGACGAGCTTCTCGTCCTGGAGCAGGGTGCGGGCCGCGGTCGTGGCGCGCGGCCCCCGTCCGCCGTCGTCCACGACCCGCAGGGTCACGTCGAAGGGCCGGTCCCGGCGGGCGTTGAAGGTCTCCACGGCCAGCCGGGCGCCGCGTTCCTGCGCCCGCCCGGCCGCCTTGGTGGGGCCGCTCAGGTCGGTGAGGACGCCGAGCGTGTACGCGGGGAGGGCGGCGCCCTCGCCCGTGCCCTTCCCGGCGGGGCCCCGGCCGAGGAGCCACGCGGTCAGGCCGCCCGCTCCGACGACGGCCGCCGCCGATCCGGCGATCAGGACGCGGCGGCGCGAGACCCCCTCGAGGGCTTCGGGGGACGCGAGCAGGGTCGGTTCGGGGACCGGCAGGTCGAGGACGCGTGAGGAACGCCGGGCGATGAGCGCGGGCAGGCCGGGCGGCAGCCAGTCCCCCGCCGGACCCTCGGCCTCCCCGAGGGCGGCCCGCACCCGCGCGGCCGTGGGGCGGGCCGCCGGGTCCTTGGCCAGGCAGGCCGCGACCAGGGGCAGGATCGCGTCCGGGACCTCGCGGAGGTCCGGTTCCTCGTAGACGGTGCGGTAGACGACGGCGGCCACCGCGCCCGTGCCGAAGGGGCGTTCGCCGGTCAGGGCGTACGCGAGGACGCAGCCGAGCGAGAAGACGTCGGCGGCCGGGCCGACCTCGTCCGCGGCGCCGACGCGGGCCTGTTCGGGGGCGAGGAAGCCGGGGGTGCCGATCATCGCGTCCGTGGCGGTCAGGGCGGTGGCCCCGGCGGAGCGGGCGATGCCGAAGTCGATGAGGCGGGGGCCGTCGAGGGCGAGGAGGACGTTGCCCGGTTTGACGTCCCGGTGGACGAGCCCGGCCGCGTGCACGTCGGCGAGGGCGGCGGCGAGCCGGGCACCCAGGGCCCGTACGGTCGGCTCGGGCAGGGCGCCGTGCAGTCCGACGGCCTCGGCGAGCGAGGGTCCGGGGACGAACTCGGTGGCCAGCCAGGGTTCCCGGGCCTCCGGGTCGGCGCCGAGGACGCGGACGACCCAGCGGCCGGTGATCCGTCCGGCGATCCGGGTCTCGCGGCGGAACCGCTCCCGGAAGCCGGGGTCGGCGGCGTGCTCGGCGCGGATGAGTTTGAGCGCGGCGAGCGTCCCGCCGGGGGTGCGGGCGAGGTAGACCACGCCCATGCCGCCGGCGCCGAGGCGGCCGAGGAGCCGGTGGCCGGCGATCGAGGAGGGGTCGGCCCTGCGGAGCGGCTGCACGGGCGGTCAGGCCTTCGGCTTGTTGGCGGGGACGGCGGGCGCGGTGCCGATCGCCTTGTACGCGCCGTCCTGCACGCCGTACACGAACGTGCCGACGCCGGTGAGGTCGCCGTACTGGTCGAAGGAGTAACCGCCCATGACGCCGGTGTACTTCTTCGCCCGGAGCTGCGCCCAGAGGCCCTTGCGGGCCGGGGCCCCGCCGGCCTTCGCGTTCTTGGTCAGCTGCTCCAGGACCATGTTCACGACGTCGTACGACTCGCCCGTGTAGTACGCGGGCGGGGCGCCGTAGCGCTTGCGGTGCGCGGCGGTGAACCCGGCGGCCTCCTTGCGGGTGGCGGGGTCGAGGACGGGGGCGCCGAAGAACCAGTTCTCGGAGGCGGTCCCGGCCTCCTTGAGGAAGGCCGGGCCGAAGGCGTGCTGGCCGCCGAAGCGGGGGCCGGTGAAGCCGAGGTCGGCGAGGGCGCGGGCGGCGAGGACGGCGGTCGCGCGGACCCCGCAGTGGACGTAGGCGTCCATGCCGGCGTCGATCATCTCGCCGAGGATCCGGCGGTAGTCCCGCGCGCGGGCGGGGACGACCCGGTAGTGCGGGGTGATCTTGGCCTGTCCGAAGCCGAACTGGACGCCGCGCACGAGGAGCCAGCTGTACTGGTCGTCCGTGCGCTCCTGGAGGACGCCGGGCTTCTTGATGGTGGGCAGGAGGGTGACGGCGAAGGCGAGGTGCGCGCCGCCCATGGGGTGGTTGGGGATGGCCCGCAGGACCGTGACGTTGGGCGGGCTCTGCGCGTCCCGCAGGGTGAAGAGGTTGAATCCGGCGGAGGTGGTGAGCAGGGGGAGGCCGGCCTCCTCGAAGGCGGGGAGCGCGGCCTGTCCGGTGTCGTCGGAGGTGGGTCCGAGGACGGCGAGGACGCCGGGGTCGGTGGTGAGCCTGCGGGCGGCCTCCAGGGCGGCTGTGCGGTCGCCCCGGTCGTCGGAGACCGCGAGTTCGAGGGTGAACGGCTTGTCCCGGCGGGCGTTGAACTGCTCGACGGCGAGGCGGGCGCCGCGTTCCTGGGCGCGTCCGATCTCCTCGGCGGGGCCGGAGAGGTCGGCGAGGACGCCGATCTTCCAGGAGGTGCGGGGCGGGGGGTTCTTGCCGTCGCCCCTCCCGTCGTCGTTCCTGAGGGCCGACCAGGCGGCGACGGAGCCGCCGCCGACGGCGAGGGCGGCGGCGCCGGAGGCGAGGAGCAGGAAGCCGCGTCTGCTGGGCTTCGGCGGCTCCGCCGGGCCGGTGCCGGCCGTGGTCGCGTCGATCTCGGGCAGGGCGAGCATCCGGGCGGAGCGTTCGGCGATGGTCCGGACGACGGGGGCGGGTAGCCATGCGGCGGTGTCGCCGGGGTCGTCCTCGACGAGCCGTACGCCGATCTCCGCGGCGGACGGGCGGGCGGCGGGGTCCTTGGCGAGGCAGGCCCGGACGAGGTCGAGCAGTCCTCCGGGCACGCCGGTGAGGTCGGGTTCGTCGTGGACGGTCCGGTAGAGGAGGGCGTCCGGGGCGCCGGTGCCGAAGGGCGGGCGGCCGGTCGCCGCGTACGCGAGGAGGCAGCCGAGGGCGAAGACGTCGGTGGCGGGGCCGATGGCGTCGGCGCGGGCCTCGGCCTGCTCGGGGGCGAGGAAGCCGGGGGTGCCGACGACCATGTCGGTGGCGGTGAGGGCGGTCTCGCCGGTGGCGCGGGCGATGCCGAAGTCGATGAGCCGGGGGCCGTCGACGGCGAGGAGGACGTTGCCCGGTTTGACGTCCCGGTGGACGAGCCCGGCCGCGTGCACGGCGGCGAGCGCGCGGGCGACGGCCCAGCCGAGGAGCCGGACGCTCCGCTCGGGCAGCGCGCCGTGCGCGGCGACGGCCTCGCCGAGGGAGGGCCCGGCGACGAAGGCGGTGGCCATCCAGGGTTCGGGGGCGTCCGGGTCGGCGCCGGTGACCGGGACGGCCCAGGGGCTGGAGACCCGGCGCGCGGCCTCGACCTCCCGCCTGAACCGGGCCCGGAAGTCGGGCTGGTCCGCCTGGTCGGCATGGGTGACCTTCACGGCGGCGAGCTCACCGCTGGCGGTACGCCCCAGATAGACGACCCCCATCCCCCCGGCCCCGAGCCGCCCGAGCAGCCGGTAGCCGGCGAGGGAGGAGGGGTCGGAGGGGAGGAGGGGTTGCGGGTCACCGGGGTGGGGGTGGGATGGGTTCCCTGCGGGGTTCCCGGCCGGGTTCGCTGCGGGGTTCCCTGCCGGGGGTTGAGGCGGGAACGGGGGCGGGTTCCCTGCCGGGGGCTGCTGGGGCGCGGACTGGTTCCCTGCGGGGTTCCCTGCCGGGGGCTGAAGCGGGAACGAGGGCGCGGACAAGGGGTGTTGGGGCGGGCGCGGGGCCCCGGCCGGGGGCTGCTCCGGTTGCGGGGGCTGGTTCCCCGGGTGCTCGGCGCCGGGCGGGTTCGGCTGCCCGGCGTCGGGCCGGGACCCACCCCGGGCCTGGTCACCGGCGTCGGGCCGGCTCCCGTCCTGGGCCCGAGGGCCCGTGTCGGGCCGCGCCCCTCCCCGGGGTCGGCGTCCAGCGCCGGCAGGGGGGCTCGGCAGGGGGCCGACCCGGGGGTCGCGCGGAGGCCGGGCCCCGGCCTCCGGCTCGTGACCGGCCTCGGTCCCGGAGCCGTCCCGCGACTCCCGGCCCGACTCCGCCGCCCGGCCGTCCTCCGGCCCCCGGCCGTTCCTCGGCCGTTGGGCATCCTCAGACCCCCGAGCGTCTTCCGGGCCACGGCCGCCCCCAGTCCCCTGAGCGTCCTCCGGACCACGACCGCTCTCGGGCTCCCGACCGGCCTCCGACACCCTGGCGCTCCCATCCTCCGGACCACGACCACTCTCCGACACCCGACCGTCCCGCGTCTCCCGGCCCGGCTCCGGCACCTGGCCGTCCTCCGGCCCCCGGCCGTTCCCCGGCCGCTGGTCATCCCCAGGCCCCCGAGCGTCCTCCGGACCACGACCGCTCTCCGGCGCCCGACCGTCCCGCGTCTCCCGGCCCGGCTCCGGCCCCCGGCCGTCCCCCGGCACTCCACCGCTCCTCGGCTCCCGGCCGTCCTCCGGACCACGGCCGTCCCCCGGCCCCCAACCACCCCGTCCGTTCGAAGGGCTCATGACCGGACCTCCAGCTCGTCCTTGACGCGTTCGAGCATGGTGACGAGGGCCTGGACCTGGGCGGTGACGGTGCCGACCGTGGTGGGGGTCGTCTGTTCGCTGTAGCCGGGGGCGCCCTTGACGACGGTGGCGACGGTGACCTGGCCGATCCTCGACTGGTACCAGCCGTAGAACTGCTTCCCGGGGAACGCGTCGTTGAAGTAGGCGCCGCGCTCGCCGAGCGAGTCCGCGGCGGTGTAGTTGCCGCCGAGGCCGAAGGGGTTGCCGAGGGAGATGAGCCCCTCGATGCGTTCGCCGTCGCGCAGGCGCTGGTCCGGGCAGCGGAGGGCCTCCTCCAGGGTCCCGGCCATCTCCCAGTCGGCGTCGTCCTCGGTGCGGTGGACGGTGACGGTGGCGGCGACCCGGAGGGTCCCCCGGCCGTCGGTGGCGGGGACCTCGCTGTAGGCGGTGACGCTGTGCAGGACGGTGGCGGGCCGGGTGCCGGTCTCCCAGGAGCAGCCGTCCCCGAGCACGGGCCAGTAGTCGGGGTCGCTGAGGTGCGGGGCGCGCTTCACGTACTCCGGGCCCCAGGCGTCGGGCCCCGCGACGACGGCGAGCGCGAGCCGCCTGGCGTCGGCGGCGTTCTTCGGCGCCCGCTTCGGGTCGGGGGTGAAGTCGAGCGCGGTCGGGGTGGGGGTGGGCGTGGGGGCCGGGGCCGTACCGCCGGGGGCCGACGCCCCGCTCGTACGCGCCTCGCCCGCGGGTTTCGCGTCGTCGCCGTCGGCGCACCCGGTCGCGATCAGCCCGCCCACCAGCACGGCGCAGCAGGCGCGCAGCAGTCTTCGGTCTCCGTACGCCACAGTTCCCCCACGGTCCCTACACGGATTGCCCGAACGGCGATCAGATCGTACGACCTGACGGGGCGACACACCGTGGCTGAAGCCTCATTGGGACAAAGCGGTGGCACTCTCGCGACGCGCCTCGTCGTACCGCTCGCGGGCCTCCTGGACGGCGGTCACCTGCCGCTCGCTCCAGTGGGCGAGCTCCCAGACCTGGCGGGCGGCCTCGGTGCCGAGCGGGGTGAGGGCGTAGTCGACGCGGGGCGGGATGACGGGCTTGGCGTCGCGGTGGACGAAGCCGTCGCGCTCCAGGGTCCGCAGGGTCTGGGCGAGCATCTTCTCGCTGACGTTCCCGATGCGGCGGCGCAGCTCGCTGAAGCGGTAGGGCCGCTCCAGGAGCGACGCGAGGACGAGCACGCCCCAGCGGCTGGTGACGTGCTCCAGGACCGCCCGCGAGGGGCACATCGGCTCGAACACGTCGGGCAGCGGGGCCATCGCGTTCACCTCTTCACTTACCTCCATGCCAGTACCTTACTTCAAAGTTGGCACTTCCGAAAAGTTAGTGCCGGTCCTACGGTGAGTACACCGTTCACCGCACCCCACGCAGAAGGAACCCCCATGAGCATCGTCGTCACCGGAGCCACCGGACAGCTCGGCCGCCTCGTCGTCGACGCCCTCCTCGGCGAGCGGGCCACGACCGAGCGGGTCGTGGCCGTCGTCCGGGACAAGGAGAAGGCGGCGGACCTGGCCGAGCGCGGCGTCGAGCTGCGGATCGCCGACTACGACCGCCCCGAGACCCTCGCGGACGCCTTCGAGGCCGGCGACCGGGTGCTCCTGATCTCCGGCAGCGAGGTCGGGCGCCGCGTCGCCCAGCACGCCGCCGTGATCGACGCGGCGAAGGCGGCGGGCGTGGCCCGGCTCGCGTACACCGGTGTCCTCGGCGGCGAGGACGCCGACTTCGAGCTGGCCGCCGAGCACAAGGAGACCGAGCGCCTGATCCTCGCCTCCGGCCTGCCGTACACCTTCCTCCGCAACGGCTGGTACAGCGAGAACTACACCGCCAATCTCGCCCCCGTCCTCGCCCACGGCGCCGTCGTCTCCAACGCGGGCGAGGGCCGGATCGCCTCCGCCTCCCGCGCCGACTACGCCGCCGCCGCGGCCGCCGTCCTGACCGGCCCGGCCGGGGAGCACCTGAACGAGGTCTACGAGCTGAGCGGCGACACCGCCTGGTCCTTCGCCGAGTACGCGGCCGAGGTCGCCGCCCGGTCCGGCCGCGAGGTGACGTACACCCCCGTCTCCGCCGAGGCCCACCTGGAGATCCTCACCGGCGCCGGGCTCCCCCGCCCCTTCGCCGAGATCCTGGTCGACGTCGACCGGGCCGCCGAGCACGGCGCGCTCGCCCTGCGGACCGGCGACCTGACCCGGCTGATCGGCCGCCCGACCACCCCGGTCGGCGTCTCGATCCAGGAGGCCCTGGACGCCTCCCGGTGACCACCCGGCCGTCATGACCGTATAGCGGTACGGGCATGACAACCCGCCCCGTGCGGCGCTACCGTCGTCCGAGCGGCCGACAGGACGGCGCGGCACAGGGCGGGAGGTCCGGTGAAGACGGAGAACGAGGGACGAGCAGGCCTGCTCTACGGGATCGGCGCCTACGGCATGTGGGGCCTGGTCCCCCTCTTCTGGCCGCTCCTCAAGCCCGCAGGGGCGATCGAGATCCTCGCCCACCGGATGGTGTGGTCCCTGGCCTTCGTGGGGCTCGCCCTGCTCGTCCTGCGCCGCTGGGGCTGGATCCGGGAGCTGGCGCGCAGCCCGCGCAAGCTCGGCCTGATCACCCTCGCCGCCACCGTCATCACCGTGAACTGGGGCCTCTACATCTGGTCCGTGAACACGGGCCACGTCGTCGAGGCCTCCCTCGGCTACTTCATCAACCCGCTCGTCACCATCGCCCTCGGCGTCCTCGTCCTCCAGGAGCGGCTGCGTCCGGCGCAGTGGGCGGCGGTCGGCATCGGCTTCGCGGCCGTGCTCGTCCTCGCGATCGGGTACGGGCAGCCGCCGTGGATCTCGCTCGTCCTCGCCTTCTCCTTCGCGCTCTACGGCCTGGTGAAGAAGAAGGTCAACATCGGGGGCCTGGAGTCGCTGGCCGCCGAGACCGCCGTCCAGTTCCTGCCCGCCCTCGCGTACCTGGTCTGGCTCGGCGGGCAGGGGACCCTGGCGTTCGGCGCGCACGGCGCCGGCCACACCGCGCTGCTCGCCGCCACCGGCCTGGTCACGGCGGTCCCGCTGGTCTGCTTCGGCGCGGCGGCGATCCGCGTCCCGCTGTCGACGCTCGGCCTCCTCCAGTACCTCGCGCCGACCTTCCAGTTCCTCCTCGGCGTCCTCTACTTCCACGAGGCGATGCCGCCGGAGCGGTGGGCCGGCTTCTCCCTCGTCTGGCTGGCCCTGACGATCCTCACCTGGGACGCGCTGCGCACGAACCGGCGCAGCCGGGCGGCGATCGCGGCGGCGACGGCGGCGGGAGCGGCCGAGGCGGCGCCCACGGCCGGGACCACGGGCCCGGCCGGGGACGCCGGACCGGTCGAGGCCGCACCCACGACCGGCCGCTGACGGACACCGGACACTGACGGACGTCGGCCGCCGACGGACACCGGCCGCCGACGACGGCCGCACGCCCCGGCCCCCGGAGTCCTCCTCCGGGGGCCGGGGCGCGTTCCGGGCCGTTCAGACCGCGGCGTCGGCCGGGGCCTTCGGTGCCGGGGCGGCCCCGGGGGTACGGGATCGCCGCACCCCCGTGGCGGTGATCACCGTCCCGACGCCGACCATCACCAGCGGGACGAGGAGCGCCGCCCGGAAGCCGTCGAGGCCGCCGCCGGAGAGCCCGTACACCGCCGTCACCGCCGAGATGCCGACGGCCGAGCCGAACTGGGTGGCGGTCGTGAGCAGCCCGCTCGCGAGCCCCTGCTCCTCCTCCGCGATCCCCTCCGTGCCCGCGATGGTGAGCGGCCCGTAGGCGAGGGCGAAGGCGAGGCCGGTGAGCAGCAGGGTCGGGAACATCGCGGCGTACGACCGGTCCGGGCCGACCGGCAGGAACAGCGCGTACGAGACGACGGCGAGGACGAAGCCGCCGAGGATCACCCGGGCGTTGCCGAAGCGGGCCACCAGGCGCGGGGTGAGGGTCGGGGCGAGGATCGCGTCGCAGCCCATGACGACCAGGGCGAGCGCGGTCTCCAGGGACGACCAGCCGCGCAGCTCCTGGAGGTAGAGGGTGGCGACGAACTGGAAGCCGAAGAAGGAGCCGACGAAGAGCAGGGCGCCCAGGTCGGCGCGGAGGACCGAGGCCTCGCGGAGGATGCCGAGGCGGACGAGGGGCACGGCGGCCCGGCGTTCGACGGTGACGAAGACCCCGGCGAGGACGAGTCCGGCGGCGAGCGCGGCGGCCGTGAGCGTCCAGCCGTCGAGGCCGTGCTCCAGGCCGACGACGCCGTACGCGAGGAGGAGCATCGCACCGGCGGCGGCGAGCGCCCCGGCGAGGTCGAAGCCGCCCTGCGCGCGGGCCGGGCGCGGCTCCTTCGGGATCAGCCGGAAGGCGGCGGCGAGGACCGCGGCGGCCAGCAGGACGGGGGCGAAGAAGACCCACCGCCAGCCGAGCTGGGTGAGCAGCCCGCCGATGACCAGGCCGAGCGAGAAGCCGCCGGCGGCGGTGCCCGCGAAGACGAGCAGGGCCTGGTTGCGCCGCGGCCCCTCCTCGTACGAGGTGGTGATGATGGACAGGGCGGCCGGGGTCATGAAGGCGGCGGCGACGCCGGTCACGAAGCGGGCCAGGATCAGTGTCCAGCCCTGGTCGGCGAGGCCGCCGAGGCCGGAGAAGAGCAGGAAGACGGTGAGCCAGCCCAGGAACATCCGGCGCCGCCCGAGCAGGTCGGCGGCTCTGCCGCCGAGGAGGGTGAAGCCGGCGTAGCCGAGGACGTAGGCGGACATCACCCAGGCGGCGGTGCCGGTGGTGAGGCCGAGGTCGGCGCGGATGGTGGGCACGGCGACGGCGAGCATGGCGACGTCGATGCCTTCGAGGAAGATCGTCCCGCAGAGGACGAGGAGCAGGCTCCAGGCGCGGAAGGACACAACTGTCTCCAGGGCGGGGTGGGTTGGGGTGACCGGTTACGTTCGGGAGGGCCGGTTCCCTCTTGTAACCACCTGCATCCTGCGGGAGCATCGGGTGCCATGGAAGAAGGCACTTCGAAGTCACCGAGTCACTGCGAGGGAACCTACGGGCCCGAGGGGGACACCGACCCCTTCCAGTGGGACACCCGCGAGGACTGCGAGGTCCGGCAGATCCTCGACCGGGTCGCGGACAAGTGGTCCCTGCTCGTCATCGCCCTCCTCGACCGCCGCGTGCTGCGCTTCACGGAGCTGAAGCGCGAGATCGACGGCGTCAGCCAGCGCATGTTGACCGTCACCCTGCGCCAGCTGGAGCGCGACGGCCTGGTGAAGCGCACGGTCCACCCGGTGGTCCCGCCCCGCGTCGAGTACGAACTGACGCCCCTGGGCGGCACGTTGCACACCACGATCCGCTCCCTGGTGACCTGGACCGAGCAGCACCAGAACGAGATCGCGGCGGCGCGGCAGGAGTACGACGCGAAGGAGGCCCTGCCGGAGGGCGCCGCGACGGCGGGGGCGCCCCGGTAATCGGATGGCGGACGGTGGTCGGCTTCCGCAGACTGGGCCGGATGGAACGACTGCTGGAGATCGCGCACCGCCTGTCCGAGGTCGAGGGGGTCGTCGGCGTGTGCCTGGGCGGCAGCCGGGCCCGGGGGACGCACTCCCCGGACTCCGACTACGACCTCGGCCTCTACTACCGGCCGTCGCTGGACACCGCCGCCCTGCGCCTGCTGGCGGCCGAGTTGACCGGCGGCCCGGTGGAGGTGACCGAGCCGGGCGGCTGGGCCTGTCCGGTGGATCAGGGTCGGGTAGGACGCGGCGTCTGGTGCGGTGCATCGCAAGGCGCCGGAGCGGCTCGATAGCGGAGCTATCGGGGCGTTTCGGCAACGCGGCGAGGTGCCGTGCCAGACGCCGCGGCCCCGGCCATGATCCACCGGACAGGCCCCAGGGACCGTGGGTGGACGGCGGCGCCTGGCTGGGCGTCGACGGGCACCGGATGGACTGGATCTACCGCGATCTGGACCGGGTGCGCCGCGTCAGGGAGGAGTGCGCGGAGGGCCGCTTCGAGATCGGCACCCAGCCCGGCCACCCCCTGGGCGTCTACTCCCCCTCCTACGTCGGCGAGTTGGCGCTCGGCCGCGTCCTGGCCGACCCGACCGGCGAGCTCCGGGAGGTCCAGGAGGAGGCCCGGGTCTACCCGGACGCGCTGCGGAAGGCGCTCGTCGAGAACGCGCGCTGGGAGGCGCCGTTCATCCTGGCCTGCGCCCGGAAGGGGGCGGTCCGCGGGGACGCCTTCTACGTGGCGGGCTGCCTCTTCCGCGCGGTCGGCCTCCTCGCGCAGGCCCTGCACGCGCGGGAGGGCGGCTGGGTCCTGAACGAGAAGGGCGCGGTGCGGGAGGCGGGCGAACTGCCCTCCGCCCCGCCGGACTTCGCCGCCCGCGCGCAGGCCCTCCTCGCCGCCCTCGGCACGGATCCGGCCGCGCTGGCGACGGCCCTGGACGCGGCGGACGCGCTGACCGCCGAGGTGTGCGGGGCGCTGGGCCGCTGAGGGGTGCGGGGGTGCCGGGCCGCTGAGGGGCGCGGGGCGCCGGGCCGCCGATGCGTGTGGGGCGCCTGCGGGCGCTTCCGGCCGCCGGGGCGCCCGGAGATAACCGGTAGTGGCGCGGCGGGACTTCCCCCACCCTGGAGCCCATGGAAGAACCGAAGTACCGCATCCGCGCGCTCCACACGGACCGCACGGTCACCGTCTACCAGGCGTACCGGCCCGGGATCGGGCTGCCGGCGGCCCGGGAGGGCCGGTTTCCGGCCGTCTGGAAGCGGGAGCGGATGACGTGGATCAAGCCGTCGTTCCTGTGGATGATGTACCGCTCGGGCTGGGGCACCAAGGAGGGCCAGGAGACCGTCCTCGCCGTGGAGATCACCCGCGAGGGCTTCGAATGGGCCCTGCGGAACGCCTGCCTCTCCCACTACGTGTCCGGGTTCCACCCCGACCGGGACGCGTGGAAGCGCGAGCTGACGCGGTCCCCGGCCCGGGTCCAGTGGGACCCGGAGCGCGACCCGCGCCTCGACCCCCTCCCGTACCGCTCGCTCCAGCTCGGCCTGGCGGGCGAGGCGTCCCGCCGGTACGCCGACGAGTGGACGGTGTCGATCACCGACGTGACCCCGCTCGCCCACCGCGTCCACGCCCTGGTCCGGTCCGGCGACGTGGACGGTGCCCGGGCGCTGCTCCCCCGGGAGGAGCCGTATCCGGAGCAGGAGGGGCTCCTGGACCGCGTAAGGGTCGGCTGAGAACCGCCCGATCTAGTGCAGAAGGGTCGTTCCGGTGGCATGCGGAGCGACGGAGCGGTTACAACCGGTTCCATGAAACCCCTTCACTGGAAGCTCGTCGTCGACGCCGCCGACCCCCACGCGCAGGCCGCCTTCTGGGCCGCCGCCCTGCACTACCGGGAGGAGGACCACAGCGCGCTCGTGCGGCGGCTCCTCGGGATGGGGGCCGTGCCCGACGCGGCGACGGCCACCGTGCACGAGGGCACGGAGGACGAGCGGCTCGGCTGGCACGACCTCGCCGCCGTGCGGCACCCGGACGAGCCGTACGACGAGGACACCGACGCGGGCCTGGGCCACCGGATCCTCTTCCAGCGCGTCCCGGAGGCGAAGACCGTCAAGAACCGCATCCACCTCGACGTCCACGCCGAGGAGGGCGCCCGGGACAAGGAGGTCGCCCGGCTGACCGACCTCGGCGCGACGGTCCTGCGCGAGGTGGACGAGCCGTCGGGGTCGTGGGTGGTCATGGCGGACCCCGAACAGAACGAGTTCTGCGTGCAGTAGCGCGGCCGGGTTCAGGGGCGGCGGACCTCGAAGTGGAAGCAGCCGTACTCGACGGCCCGGACGTGCACCAGGGCCACGGCGGGGTCCTCGAAGGCCTCCGCCAGGGCCCTTTCGAAGCCCTCCGCCGGATCCTCCGGAAGCTCCAGGAGCCGGCCGCCGGCGATCCGGCCCTCCGCGTCGTACCGGCGGAGGGCCCGCAGCGCCCCGGGCCGCGCGAAGGGGTACTCCTCCGAACGCGCGGGCCCGCCGCACTCCCCGGCGTGCACGAAGACGGGCCCCTGCTCGTCGTACGCACCCGGCTCCGCCCCCGTCTCCGCCGCCCAGCGCCGCAGCGGCGCGTACGAGACGAGCGCGATCCGCTCCCCGGGGGCGGCGGAACGCAGACAACAACGAAGCGGCTCCCCGCCCTCGGTCGCCGCATACGGCACACAGGACCGCCCGGCATCGTCGACGACCCGCAGCCGGGCCAGCGTGTCGGGCGGGATGGGCAGGGGGACGTAGGGGGCACGGGGGGTGCCGGTGGCCGGGGTGGCCCCGGCGGCTTCAGGGGCAGGGGAAGCCCCGGGTGCGGGAGAAGTCTCAGCAGTGCGCATGGCTCCAGCGTCGCGCCGTAGGCGTCCCCGCCGCTGGCGGGATTCGGACGCCACCTTCGACCGAAGTGGCCCTACCCGCAAGGGAGTCGGGGTCACGGGCCGCCGTCACCCCTCGTCCGCTGAGCGAACACCCCTGACCGGTTTCCGCTCTTGACGTGAACACATCCCGTCACTGAACATTCAGCACGCACAACAGAACGCACGTGCACCAGAACGCGCGTGCGGCGGACAACTGAACACCGCACGCGCACCCGTACAGCTCCAACGCCTCGCGGCCCCCCGAGCCCGAGGCGTCTCGCACGTTCCGTCCCATCCCCGTTCGGAATCCGGAGCCCCCACATGAACATCTCCGTGCCCAGACGCGTCACCGCGGTCGCCGCCCTCGCGGCGCTCGCGCTCGGTGGCCTCACCGGGACCAGCGCCACCGCCCGGCCCGCCGAGGCCGCCGGTGTCGCCGCCGCGCCCGACATCTCGCTCACCGCCGTCAAGCAGCACTTGACGGACCTCCAGTCCATCGCCACCGCCAA
Source organism: Streptomyces sp. NPDC093071 (assembly GCF_044754545.1). Classification (NCBI taxonomy): domain Bacteria; kingdom Bacillati; phylum Actinomycetota; class Actinomycetes; order Kitasatosporales; family Streptomycetaceae; genus Streptomyces; species Streptomyces sp. NPDC093071. The sequence continues at coordinate 458,756 of NZ_JBIVPH010000004.1, forward strand.
CGGCGGCAACCGGGCCCACGGCCGTACCGGCTACAAGGCGTCCATCGACTTCGTGAAGGCGAAGCTGGACGCCGCCGGATACACCACCAGCCTCCAGACGTTCACCTCCAGCGGCGCCACCGGCTACAACCTGATAGCCGACTGGCCGGGCGGTGACCCCAACCAGGTCCTGATGGCCGGCTCGCACCTCGACTCGGTGTCCTCGGGCCCCGGCATCAACGACAACGGCTCCGGGTCCGCCGCGATCCTGGAGACCGCCCTCGCCGTCTCCCGCGCGGGCTACCAGCCCTCCAAGCACCTGCGGTTCGCCTGGTGGGGCGCCGAGGAGCTGGGTCTCGTCGGCTCGAAGTACTACGTCAACAACCTTCCGACGACCGAGCGTTCGAAGATCAAGGGCTACCTGAACTTCGACATGATCGGCTCGCCGAACCCGGGCTACTTCGTCTACGACGACGACCCGACGATCGAGCAGACCTTCAAGAGCTACTTCGCCGGCCTCGGCGTCCCGACCGAGATCGAGACCGAGGGCGACGGCCGCTCCGACCACGCCCCGTTCAAGAGCGCGGGCGTCCCGGTCGGCGGTCTCTTCACCGGCGCGAGCCGCGTGAAGACCAGCGCGCAGGTCACCAAGTGGGGCGGTACGGCGACGGCGTTCGACCGCTGCTACCACTCCTCCTGCGACACCACGTCGAACATCAACGACACCGCCCTGGACCGCAACAGCGACGCCGTCGCGCACGCGATCTGGACGCTCTCCGCCGGTTCCACCAACCCGCCGACCGGCAAGGTCTTCGAGAACACCGCCGACGTGTCGATCCCGGACAACGGCGCCGCGGTCACCTCGACGGTCAACGTCACCGGCGTCACCGGCAACGCCCCCAGCAACCTCTCCGTCGGCGTGGACATCGTCCACACCTACAAGGGCGACCTGATCGTCGACCTCGTCGCCCCCGACGGCTCGGTCTACAACCTCCACAACCGCACCGGCGGCAGCGCCGACAACATCGTCCAGACCTACACCGTCAACGCCTCCTCCGAGGTCGCCAACGGCGCCTGGAAGCTCCGCGTCCAGGACAAGGGCCCCGCCGACGTCGGCTACATCAACGCCTTCAAGCTGACCTTCCCGTAAGGCCGGCGCACCCGTGAAACGCCCGGGCGGGTCGGTGACCATCGCCCCCGACCCGCCCGGGGTCCCAACCCGTTCGGCCTTTGCTACTTGTCGGCGTTCGCCGCGTCCACCAGCGCGTCCTTCGTCACCGCGCCGACGTAGACCTTGCCGTCGTCGGTGAGGAGCGCGTTCACCAGCTTCGTCTTGAAGAGGGTGCCCGAGCCGAACTTCCCGGTGACCTCGTCGCCGAAGGAGTCCAGGAGGCCCTGGAACTCCTTCGGCGCCTCCTCCGTCTTGGGCGCCGGGGCGCCGGTGTCGAGCCTGGCGATGGTCGTCCAGCCCTCGCCGATGACGTTCAGGCCCTTGCCGAAGTCCTCGAAGCCCTTCCCGAAGCCCTTCTCGAAGTCCTTTCCGAACTCCTTCTCGAAGTTCTCGGGGAGCTTCTCCGGCTTCGCCGCCCCCTCCGCACCCTTCGCGCCCTCCGTCACCTTCGCGCCCTTCGGCGCCTCGAAGGCGAAGACCGACGCGTCCGGACGGGCGAAGTCCACCTTCGTGAAGCCCGCGTCCACGACCGGCTTGCCGCCCTCGACCGAGGAGAGGGTGAACTTCAGCGGGGTGCCGTTCGCCGCGTCCACCGCGATCTTCACCGACGCGACCGTCGAACCGGCCTGCTTCGGCTTGATCACCAGCTGGTACGCGTCCCGGCCCGCCACCTTCGCCGTGCCGTCGACCGTGATCGACGTGGTGTCGCCCGCCGCCTTCAGGACCTCGTCCGCGAGCTCCTTGGGCGTCGCGGGCAGCTCCTTCCGCTCGGCCTCCGGGCCTTCGGACGCGCCCTTCTCGTGGAAGACCTCGTTCGACTTGCTGTCGTAGGCCCAGACGTCGTCGCCGTTGTGGATCAGGCTGTACTCGTCGGAGCCGTCCAGCAGGGTGAGCTTCTGGCGCTCGGGGCCGTCCGCCGCCAGGCGCAGCGTGTGGGTGCCCGAGGCGAGTTCGGTGAGCTTCTGCGCGGGGTCCGCCGTGGAGGAGGCGCCGTCGCCGCCCAGGCCCCCGAGGCCGGACGCCAGGCCGCCGAGGGCCGGCAGGCCCAGGTCGGTGGAGACCTTGAAGGTGCCGGAGAGGGTCTGGGTCTCCGAGCCCGCGATCTTCTCGATGAGCTGCTGGGCCGTGATCTCCGGCAGGTCAGGGTCGCCGGCCGCCGCGAGCGCCGGGACCAGACCGATGGTCGCCGCGGCCACGCCGGCCACCGCGACGGGGACGACGTACCGGCTCGCCCTGCGACGGGTCTCGCCACGAGCCTCGCCGCGGACCTCGCTGGGGGTCTCGCTGGGGACTTCGTTCGCTGCCATGGTCTCCGCTACCTCCGTGCGCCCTGGAGAGGCCCGGAACGGCCTCACGTGGTCGATGTACTCCATCTGACCAAACCCCGGGGCGAGATGCGTCAGCCCCCGGGATCAACCTCGCGTACCCCTCCGGGATGACCCGACCCCGAGACCCGTACGGATCCGTACGGGGGAAGCGCCCGGATCCGCAGGACGGGAACGCCCGGATCCGTACGGGGGGAACGCCCGGTTCCGCGAAGGCGGGACGCGCGGTCCCGGGCGAGACTGGAGGGAGGCGGGTCGAGAGGAGCCGTCATGGCCGAGGGGCTCTCCGCGGTGGCGCGCACCGGGCGCCACGCCGCGCACGTCACGGCCGCGACGGCCGCCGGGTTCTATCCGGCGCTGTACCTCCTGGACCGGCCGGTGGCCGGGGTCTACGCCCTGTTCACCCCCATCGCGTTCGGCATCCTCTCCCCCCTGCCCGGAGCGGGCCGGGAGCGCGCCGCGACCGTGCTGCGGGCGGTGCCGGCCGCTGCCGTGCTCGTCGTCCTCGGGACCGTCCTCGCGGTGGGGACCTGGCCGGCCGTCGCGGGGATGCTGACGGTCGGGTTCGCCCTCGCCTTCGGGGCGGTCTGCGGGCCCCGGATCGCGGGCGCCGCCCCCGGGCTCCAGCTCTTCTACATCCTGGCCTGCTTCCCGCCGTACGAACCGGGGACGCTGCCGCAGCGGTTGGCCGGGCTCGCCGTCGGCGGGGCGCTCCTCGCCCTGGCCGAGGCGTTCCTCTTCCCGGACGCGCCGGAGCCCTCGTACCGCGAGCGGATCGCGGACGCACTGGACGCGGCGGCCCGGGCCGCCTCCGGGGTCGTACGCGGGGAGGGGCCGGACCCGGAGGAGGCGGGGCGGCTCGGGGCGGCCGGGCGGGAGCTGCGCCTGTCGCGGCTGCCCGCCGGGGCCCGGCCGACGGGCGCGGGCCGGACCGACCGGGCCCTGGCCCAGGCGGGGGCCGCGACCCGCCGCCTCCTCGACCAGCTGGCCCTGCTGACCGCGCACGTCCCGGCGCCCGGGGACACGGTCTCGGCGGATCTGCTGCGGGGGATCGCGGCGAGCTGTACGGAGACGGCGGCGGCGCTGCGGCGGGGGCGCCGGGAACGGGGCCGGGGCAGGGGCCGGGTCCTCGCCGGGCCGCAGCTCCTCGAAGAGATGGTCGCGGACTTCCTGAAGGCGCGCGGCGGGGCCTCCGACGGGCGGGAGCCGGTCCCGCGCGCCGTCCTGGTCCGGCGGTCGACGGTCCTGACGGCGGCGGTGTCGGCGGTGACCGTCCGCACGGCCGCCTCCCTCGCGCTCGGCGGCCGGGAGCGGCTCCACGGGCTGCCCCGCGAGCAGTTCTGGTACGCGGCGGAGGGGACGGCCCGGCTGGTGGCCGTCCGGATCCGGGGCAATCTGACCCGGCGTTCCGTCGTCTTCCAGAACGCCCTGCGCACCGCGCTCGGTCTGGCGCTCGCCCGGCTGGTGGCCGGTTCGCTCGACCTGACGCACGGCTTCTGGGTGCTGCTCGCCGTCCTGACCCTGGGGCGCACCACGGCGGGCGCCACCTGGTCCGCCGTGCGGGCGGCGGCCGCCGGGACGCTGGCGGGGGCGTGCGCGGCCGGGCTGCTGATCGTGGGGGCCGGGGGCGCGTCCGGGGTGTACGCGGCGCTGCTCGTGCCGATGATGCTGGTGGCCTTCACGCTGGGCCCGCTCGGCGGGCCCGCCCGGGGCCAGGGGCTCTTCACGCTGGTCGTGGCCACGGCCTTCGCCCAGATCGCGCCGGTGACCTGGCGGCTCGCGGAGGCCCGGCTGGTCGACGTGCTCACGGGCAGCGCGATCGGTCTGCTGTGCGGCCTGCTCGCCTGGCCGGCGGGGGCCCGCGCCGAGATCCGGTACGCCATGTCCGGCCTGCTGCGGGCCGCCGCGCCGCTGGTGCGGGCCGCGTCGGCGGCGGTGACGGACGGGGGCGGCGCGCCCCCGGACGGCCCCTCCCTCGGCGTACGGCTCGCCCTGCACCGGCTCCGGATCGCCGAGGCGGCCTACGCGCAGTACCGGACGGAGCCCGCCGCGGACGCCTCCGGGGCCGCCCACGACTGGCTCGCGGTGCTCGACCACGGGTCGCGCACGCTGGTCGGCGCCTACTGGCTGCCCCGTACGGACGGGATGCCGGGGCTTCCGCCGGGCGCCCGGCGCTGGGCGCGGGAGGCGGCCGAGGAGGTGGCGACGGCGACCATACGGGCGGCGGGGTTCCCCCCGGACGGCGTACGGGCCCGCCCCGCGCCCCTGCCGCCGGAGGTGGCGGCCCGGGTCCCCGTCCCCCTGCTGGCCCCGCTCACGGACGTGGAGGTCTGGCTCCACGCCCTCGCCCACGACCTGGAGGCGGGCTCGGGCGCGCGGCCGGAGGGCGGGTCCTGACAGGGGCGCCCCAGGGGGCGGGCCGGCGACGCGGCTGCACGGCTACGAGCTGTGCAGGCTGCGCGTGGCGACGGGGGCGGTCGGAGCGGGCTCGGCGTGCGGCGCGGACGGGGCGCCCGAAACCGTCGCGGAGGGCGTGGCGCCCGTGCCCTCGACCGTCTCCGGGCCGCCGTCACCGGTCGAGACCACGCCGCCCACCGCCAGAGCCGCTGTCGCCGCGACGATCCAGTACTTCGCCCTCATCGTTTCCCCTCCCGGTCATGCACATGATCGACACGACCATAACGCGGGCCCCGGAGGTCCTGATCCGCCGGGAGGAACCTAGCCCGCCCGGTGCACCACCGCGTCGCACAGCTCCGCGAGGGCCGACTTGGCGTAGCCGTCGGGGAGCGGGGCCAGCATCGCGCGGGCCTCCTCCGCGTAGCGGACGGTGTCCCGGCGGGCCTGCTCCAGGGCCGGGTGGGCGCGCAGCCGGTGCAGGACCTCGGCGTGCCGGGCGTCGTCGGTGAGGTCGCCGTCGACGAGGGCGACGAGCTCGACGTCCTCGGGGCGCCCGTGCGCGGCGGCCGCGGCCCGCAGGTGCAGGACGGGCAGGGTCGGGATGCCCTCGCGCAGGTCGGTGCCGGGGGTCTTGCCGGACTCGTGGGAGTCGGAGGCGATGTCGAGGACGTCGTCGGCGAGCTGGAAGGCGACGCCGAGCCGCTCGCCGTACTGGGTGAGGGTGCCGACGACGTCCTCGTCCGCGCCGGACATCATCGCGCCGAAGCGGCAGGCGACGGCGACGAGGGAGCCGGTCTTGCCGCCGAGGACGTCGAGGTAGTGGTCGACGGGGTCGCGGCCGTCGGTGGGCCCCGCGGTCTCCAGGATCTGGCCGGTCACCAGCCGCTCGAACGCCTCGGACTGGATGCGGACGGCCTCCGGGCCGAGGTCCGCGAGCGTGTGGGAGGCGCGGGCGAAGAGGAAGTCGCCGGTGAGGACGGCGATCGAGTTGCCCCAGCGGGTGTTGGCGCTGGGGACGCCGCGCCGGACGTCGGCCTCGTCCATGACGTCGTCGTGGTAGAGCGTGGCCAGGTGGGTCAGCTCGACGACCACGGCGGCGGGCACGATGCCGGGCGCGTAGGGGTCGCCGAACCGGGCGGCGAGCATCACGAGCAGCGGGCGGAAGCGCTTCCCGCCGGCCAGGACGAGGTGCTGCGCGGCCTCCGTGATGAAGGGGACGTCGCTCTTGGTGGCGTCCAGGAGGCCCGCCTCCACGGCCGCCAGACCGGTCTGGACATCGGCCTCAAGAGCCTGGTCCCGCACGCTGAGGCCGAACGGCCCGACGACGGTCACGAGGGGGTCTCCTGTCTGCTGACGCCTGCTGTCGCTACACGGTCGGCAGCGATCACACGGGACGGTCACACGGATTGTCGATGTGTCGCTGGATTCACTCAAGCCAGCGTATCCGGTCACCTTTCGATCACCGTGGGCGCCTTCCCGTCACCCCCGGTATGTTCGGGATCAGCCGATACCCACAGGAGTAGGCGTTTTGTCCCGAACGAACATCGACACCGATCCGGGCGACGGGCGGCCCCCGCCCGAGGACGACCGCGCCTTCCTCGGGCATCCGAAGGGCCTGCTGACCCTCTCGGGCCTGGAGGTCTGGGAGCGGTTCTCGTTCCTCGGGATGCAGGCGATCCTCGTCCTCTACTTCGCCGCGGCCGTCTCCGACGGCGGACTCGGCATGTCCCCCGGCACCGCCGCCTCGGTCTCCGCCGCCTACGGCACCCTGGTCTACCTGGTCTCGGTGGCCGGCGGCTGGCTCGCGGACCGCGTCCTCGGCTCGTACCGCGCGGTCCTCTGGGGCGGGATCCTGATCGCCTGCGGGCACTACGCCATGGCGGTCCCCACGGCCGCCATGACCTGGGTGGGGCTCGGCCTGATCAGCGCCGGGACCGGCCTGCTCAAGCCGAACGTGGCGACCATGGTCGGCAAGCTCTACCGCACGGACGACGACCGCCGCGACGCCGGCTTCGCGCTCTACTACATGGCGATCAACATCGGCGCCTTCGCCGGCCCGCTGATCACCGGCTGGCTCGCCGACCACCAGGGCTACCACTGGGGCTTCTCGGCCGCCGCGATCGGCATGACCTTCGGCCTGGTCCAGTACGTGGCGGGCCGCCGTCACCTGGCCGGGCGCAAGCACGCCGCCGAGTTCGCGCTCGCCCCGGACGCCCTGCGCCGGGCGGTCCGGCTCATGGTCGCGGGCGCGGTCCTCACGGCGGCCGCCGCCACGGTCCTGGCCCTGGCCGGATGGCTGACCATGGGCCGGTTCGTGGACGTGCTGACCCTGGTCTCGGTGGTCGCGCCGGTCGTCTACTTCTGGGTGATGTTCACCAGCTCCCGGGTCACGCCCGAGGAGCGCGGCCGCCTCAGGCCGTACGTCGTGCTGTTCCTGGCGTCGGTGGTGTTCAACTTCATCCTCTTCCAGGCGTACTCGACGATGATGCTGCTCGCCTCCACCAACGCCCGCACCACGATCCTCGGCTTCGACTTCCCGGCGAGCTGGTACGCCTCCGCCCTCGGCGCCTTCGAGGTGGCCCTGGCGCCCGTGGTCGCCGCCGTCTGGTCCCGGATGGGCCACCGCCAGCCGCACGCCTCCAACAAGATCGCGTTCGGGGTGGTCCTCGGCGGCCTGTCCTTCCTCCTGATGGTCCTGCCGACCTCCGGGCACGCCGACGACTCCTACCGGATGGCCGCGTGGTGGATCGTCGGCTCGTACCTGCTGCTCGGCCTCGGCGACGTGCTCCTGGAGACCTCCGGGATGTCCGCCACCAGCAAGCTCGCCCCGAAGGCCTTCTCCAGCCAGACGATGTCGCTCTGGTTCCTCTCCCTGGCGCTCGCCAACGGCATCCAAGCCCAGACCGTGAAGCTCTACGACGACGTCTCCAAGCCCGTGTACTTCGGCGTGAACGGCGCGGTGGCCGTCGCCGCCGGCCTCGTCGTGATCGCCCTGGCGCCCTGGCTGCGCCGCACCATGCACCCCGTCCACTGAGGTGACCCGATGCCGAAGATCCGCACCGACTTCCCGTACGAGACCCGCCGCGAGGACGTCCGCGTCCCGATGGCGGACGGCACCCTGCTCTACGCGCGCGTGTGGCGGCCGGTCACCGAGGAGCCCGTGCCGGCGCTCCTGGAGTACCTGCCGTACCGCCTGAGCGACTGGACCGCGCCCCGCGACCACCAGCGCCACCCCTGGTACGCGGGCCACGGCTACGCCTCCGTACGGGTGGACGTGCGCGGCCACGGCAACAGCGGGGGGCTGCCGGGCGACGAGTACGACGCGACCGAGCTGGCCGACGGCGTGGCCGTGGTGAACTGGCTCGCCGAACAGCCCTGGTGCACCGGCAAGGTCGGCATGTTCGGGATCTCCTGGGGCGGCTTCAACTCGCTCCAGATCGCCGCCCTCGCGCCCGAGCCCCTGAAGGCGGTCGTCACCGTCTGCTCCACCGACGACCGCTACGACAACGACGTGCACTACATGGGCGGCTCGGTCCTCGGCGTCGACATGCACGCCTGGGCCGCGACCATGCTCGCCTTCGCCTCCCGGCCGCCGGACCCGGAGTACGCGGGCGAGGAGTGGCGGTCGATGTGGCTGCGCCGCCTGGAGGCCGTGGAGCCCCTCGTCGACACCTGGCTCTCCCACCAGACGAGGGACGCGTACTGGAAGCACGGCAGCGTCTGCGAGGACTACGGCGCGATCGGGGCCGCCGTCCTCGCCGTGGGCGGCTGGCACGACCCGTACCGCGACACCGTCCTGCGGCTCGTCCGGCACCTTCCGGCGGACCGGGTGCGCGGGATCGTCGGGCCCTGGTCGCACCAGTACCCGGACCGGGGGCTGCCGCCCGGGCCCGCGATCGGCTTCCTCCAGGAGACCCTGCGCTGGTGGGACCACCACCTCAAGGGGGCCGCGAACGGCGTCATGGACGAGCCGCTGCTGCGGTCCTGGATCAGCGACTCGCACCCGCCGGCCACCGTCTACGAGGAGCTGCCCGGCCGCTGGGTCACCGAACCCGCCTGGCCGTCCCCGAACGTCACCCCCGTCACGTACGGCTTCCAGGGCTCCCCGGTGGTCGTCGACTCGCCCCAGCAGACCGGGATCGACGCGGGCCGCTTCTTCCCCTTCGGCAACGACGCGGACCTGCCGCCCGACCAGCGCGAGGAGGACGCCCACTCGGCCTGCTTCGACTTCCCCGTGCCCGAGGACGGCGGCCCCGTCGAGATCCTGGGCCGCCCGTCCGTGAGCCTGTCGCTGCGCGCGGCCGCCCCCACCGGGCAGGTGATCGCCCGGCTCTGCGACATCGCCCCGGACGGCTCCTCCACCCTCGTCACCCGGGGCGCCCTGAACTTCTCCGCCCGCCACGGCCGCGACCGGGCCGAACCGGCCCTGATCGGGGAGACGGAGGCCTTCACCTTCGAACTGAACGGCATCGGCCACGCCTTCGCGCCCGGCCACCGGGTGCGGCTCGCGGTCTCCTCCACGTACTGGCCGTGGATCTGGCCCCAGCCCGACGCGGCGGGCTTCACCCTCGACCCGGCGGGCTCCTCCCTCACCCTGCCGGTCCGCCGCCGCACCGAGGACACGGTCGTGTGGGGGGAGCCGGAGCAGGCCGAGCCGCTGGGCGTGGTCTATCCGGAGGCCCAGGAGGAGCGGCGCCCGGAGCGGGTGGTGGTCCGGGACGTGGCCAAGGGCGAGTGGCGCCTGGAGGTCGATCCGAAGTACGGCGGCACGCGCGTGTACCCGGACGGTCTGGAGTTCACCGAGGACGCCCTGGAGACCTACACGATCGAGGAGAGCGGCCCGCTGACCGCCCGCACCCGCTCGGACTGGACGATCCGGCTGCGGCGGCCCGACCGGGGCTGGGACGTCGGCGTGGACACCCGCTCGGAGATCACCTGCGACGCGGAGGCCTTCCACACCTGGAACGAGGTGGTGTGCAGGGAGGGGGACGAGGTCGTCTTCCGGCGCACCTGGGAGAAGCGGATCCCCCGCACGGCGGGCTGAGCGCGCGTACGGGGGATCCGGTCCGGCTTCGTTACGCCTGCGTGCCGGCCTTGCGGCGGCGGGCGACGAACACCGCGCCGGCGCCGAGGGCGACGGCCCCGGCGGCGGCCAGGCCGAGCTGCGGCAGGACGTCGTTGGCGCCGGTGGCGGCGAGGGTGCCGTTGTTCACCGGGGTGGAGGACGAGCCGCCCTGCTGGGTGGTGTTGGTGTTCCCGGTGGAGGGCGCCGGGGCGGGCGTCGAGGTCGACGGCGACGGGGTCGGGGTCGGCTTCGGCTTGTCGCCCTTGGCGAGGATGTCGAAGCCGGCGTGCGCGCCGTCCAGGGCCATGCCGCAGGTGCCGTCGTTGTTCTCGTACTCGGCGTAGGCGAAGGCCATGCCCCGGCCGGCCGGGGAGTCGGCGGCGGCCGTGAGGCGCAGCTTCACGTCGTAGTGGGCGCCCTTGGCGAGCCTGCCGACCTCGATGGACTCGAACTCGTCGGAGACCGGGGTCCATTCGAGGACGTCGGCCGAGGACCACTCGACGGGGATGGACCACTTCGTGAAGTCCGTGTCCTCGTCGATGTCCTCGCCGGGGAGGATGATCCGCGAGGCGTTGGCGTAGACGTCGACGAGGTCCAGGGCCCGGTCCGAGGTGTTGGTGACGCGCATCGAGAAGACGGCGGGCTGGCCGGCGGTGATGGTCTCCGGGCCGCTCAGGTCGATCCGTACGGCGTCGTCCGACTCGCAGGCCCCCTCCATGTCCTCGTAGGACGCCAGGTCCTCCTTGGCGTCGTCGAGGTTCTGGGAGGCCTCCTCCTTCGCCACCTCGGCGCGGTGGAGGGCCTGCGAGGCGGCGACCGAGGCGTCGGCCAGGTCCTTCGAGGCCGCGCTCAGCGCCGTGTCGGCGGTGGTCTTGGCGGCGGCGGCCTCCTCGGCCTTCCCCTTCGCGGCCTCGACGGCGTCGGCGGCGGCCTGCTTCTGCTCGGGGGTGGCGTCGACGGGAAGGTCCTTCTGCGTCTGCTCCGCCTCGGTGAGCGCCGTGTCGGCGGCGGTCTTGGCGGCGGCGGCCTCCTCGGCCTTCTTCTGGGCCGCGGTGACGGCGGCCCTGAGGAGGTGGTCGGCCTTCTCCAGGGCGTCGACGGCGGCCTTGGCCCCGGCGAGGGCGACGACGGCGTCGTCGTACTCCTTCTGCGCCAGCGCGACCGCGGCCTTGAGCTCGTCGAGCGTCGGCGGCTCGTCGTCCTCGTTCTGGGCGGGCTTCTGCGTCGCCGAGGGCGACGGCTTGGTGTCGGCGAACGCCGGCGCGGCGGAGAGGAGGACGACCGGGGTGGTCACGGCGGCGGCCACGGCGGTCGCGAGAATGCGACGGATCTTCACAGTGCGGGACCTTTTTCCTGGTCAGGGAAAGATGAAGGAAAGGCGGGCGCGCACCTGCGGGCTGCTTCACGCGGCGCGATACCACCGTGATCGTAGGGCCGGGAAAGCCCCGGCGGGAGGCCCGTTCCCGCAGCTCGGATCCGGTGGGGGAGAGCCGCGGGCACCCAAAGGGAACGAACGCGGACAGTTGCCCACGGAGGCCGCACTTTCCGTGTGATCCATGTCATCAGCGCCCGGCGGCCCGACCCGTAACGTGTCCCCCACACCCGTGGAAAGCGAGGCAGGTACCGATGTCCGAGCACAGCCCGCTCGACCTGGCCGAGGGCGACCCCTTCGGCCCGCACAACCTCCCGTACGGCGTCTTCTCCACCGCCGAGGAGCCCGACCGGCGCCGGCTCGGCGTCCGGATCGGCGGGTACGTGCTGGACGCGGGGGCCGCGGCGCACGCGCTCGGCTCCCCCTACGCGTCGCTCCTCGCGCAGCCGAGCCTGAACCCGCTGCTCGCGGCCGGGCGGACCGCCTGGCGCGACGTCCGCCGGGCGCTCACCGCCTGGGTGACGGTCCCGGCGCACCGGGCGGACGTCGAGCCGCTCCTGCACCCGCTGGACGCGGTGACGCTGCACCTGCCGTACGAGGTCGCGGACTACGTCGACTTCTACGCGAGCGAGCACCACGCGACCAACGTGGGCCGGATCTTCCGCCCCGACGGCGACGCGCTGACCCCCAACTGGAAGCACCTGCCGATCGGTTACCACGGGCGCGCGGGCACGGTCGTGGTCTCCGGCACCGACGTCGTGCGCCCCTCCGGGCAGCGCAAGGCGCCCGCCGACCCGGCCCCGGTCTTCGGGCCGTCGGTGAAGCTGGACATCGAGGCGGAGGTCGGCTTCCTGGTCGGCACCCCCTCGGAGCTGGGCCGGCCGGTCCCGCTCTCCGGCTTCCGCGAGCACGTCTTCGGTCTGACGCTGCTCAACGACTGGTCGGCGCGGGACGTGCAGGCCTGGGAGTACGTGCCGCTCGGCCCGTTCCTCGGCAAGTCGTTCCAGACGTCGGTGTCGGCGTGGGTGACGCCCCTGGAGGCCCTGGACGCGGCCCGCACCGCCCCGCCCGCGCGGGACTTCCCTCTCCTGCCGTACCTGGACGACGCGGACGAGGAGGAGCCGGGCGGCTTCGACGTGCGGATCACCGTCGAGATCAACGGCGAGGTGGTGGCCGAGCCGCCGTTCTCCTCGATGTACTGGACGGCGGCCCAGCAGCTCGCCCACATGACGGTGAACGGCGCGTCCCTGCGCACGGGCGACCTGTACGGCTCCGGGACGGTCTCCGGGCCGGAGGTGAACCAGCGCGGTTCGCTCCTGGAGCTGACCTGGAACGGGCGGGACGCGCTCGAACTGTCCGGCGGCAAGCGGACGTTCCTGGAGGACGGCGATGAGGTCGTCCTCACCGCGTGGGCGCCGGGCCCGGACGGCACCCGGGTCGGCCTGGGCGAGGTCCGGGGCCGGATCGTGCCCGCCGCCTGACCGCCGGACAGCCCGCCGGACGGCCCGTCAGACGGCCCGCCAGAGGGCGGGGACGTTCGGCGGCTGCCAGCCCGGCTGGGCGGTGTGCGCCTGGAGGCACGCGTACCCCGTCCCGCCGTAGGTGACGACGTCGCCCGCCTTGTAGGCGGTGCCGACCGCCCAGCTGCCCCCCGGCGGCTGGGTGGTCGGGGTGGGCGTCGGCGTCGGGCCGGGGTTCTGGGGCACGTTGAGGACGAAGTCGAAGGCGGCCTCGCGCGCCCCGCCCGCGTCCCGCACGGTCATCAGCAGCCGGGGGTCGAAGAGGCTGTCGGTGTTGTTGCGGGGCTCGTTCGGGAAGTACAGCTGCGTGGTGAGGACCGGGCGGCCGGGGGCCTGCGCCTTGACGTGGATGTGGCGGGTGCGGCCCGGGTAGAGGCCGGGCACGATCGTGGTGAGCTTGAAGGAGCCGTCGGCGCCGGTGAACTGGTGGCCGCGGAAGCGGAATCCGGTGTTGTCGTAGGCGCCGTTGGTGTCGGCCTGCCAGAAGTCGAGCAGGACCCCGGATATCGGCCGGCAGGCGAGCCCGAAGACGTAGCCGCTGACGGTGAGCCGGACGCCGGGGGTGTTCCCCTCCAGCAGGCTGCTGCGCAGCGGGGAGTTGGGCTTGAAGTACGGCCCCTCCATCTGCGCCGGGGTGGGGTCGTCGCCGTCGTCGCACGTGGGGGTGAGCGCGGGTGCCTGCCCGCTCTCCGTCAGGGTCCGGGCGAGCGCGGGGACGCCCATGAGCACGGCGGGCGCCGCCATGCCGGCCGCGAGCGCGGCCCGCAGGACGGTCTTGCGGCTGACGTGCCCGGTGCTGGTCTCGTGGTCCATGTGCCTGGCTCCTCGGGTGGGGGGCTGGGATCGGCACGAACCTAGGGGCCGGCGGCACCGGGTTCGATGGACGGAACGCGGCGGTCGTGGTCTTTTCGGAAGCGCCCCGGGCTGCGGCCGACCTCCCTGCGGAAGAACCGGCAGAAGTAGGCGGCGTCCTCGAACCCGACCCGGGCGGCCACCTGCCGCACGGGCAGTCCGGTGGCGACGAGCAGCCGCTGCGCCTCCCGCACCCGCTCCTGGCGGAGCAGCGCGGCGGGGGTGCGGCCGGTGGCCGCCCGCACGACCTCGGTGAGGTGCCCGGGGGTCACCCCGATCCGCTCGGCGCACTCCCGCACGGAGAGCCCGGCGGTCCCGGCGGTGCGGGCGAGCCGCAGGAAGTCGTCGGCCAGGCCGGGCGGCGGCGGTGCGCCCCCTCCCCCGCCGGGCAGCCGGGCGGCCCGCACGAGGAGGACGTGCAGCAGGGACCGCAGCACCCCGGCGAATCCGTCGGCCCCGTGCCGGTACTCCTCGGCCAGGTCGCCGAGGAGCCGGCTCGTGCGCTCGTGGGCGGCGGCGTCGAGGTCGACCCAGGGCCGCTCCCCGAGCCGCCGCAGCAGCTCCTCGTCGTCGGGACCGCCGACCAGGAACTCGGGCGTGAAGAGGACGAGCGACCCCTCGAGCCCGCGCACGCCCTCCCAGTGGTGCACCTGGCCGGGCAGGATCACCCCGAGCTGCGGCGGCCGCACCTCGTACCGCTCCAGGTCGAGCACGTGGACGCCGCTGCCCTCCGTGACGTGCACGATCTCGTAGAAGGTGTGCCGGTGCGGGTACGCGGCCCGCGACATCGGCCCCATCGCGTCGAACCCCCCGGCGGCGAAGGGCACCTGGTCGGGCAGGCGCAGTTCGAGCCGGTGCACGGGCGGGTCGCCGTCCCTCGGGGCGGCGCAGGGCGCTCCGGGTAAGACCGTGGTGCCGCGCATGGGACCATCCCTCCAGGACTGGTACAGACCATTGGGTGCGGCTTCCACGATGACACGGCGTCCGGCGGGGGTGAAGTGCGCCGAAGGGCCCGGCTCCTGGGGAGCCGGGCCCTTCGCGCGCGTCCGTACGGGGCTACCGCACGAACACGCTCGCCTGGTTCGCCAGGTCCAGGAAGTACTGCGGCGCGAGGCCGAGGACCAGGGTGACCGCCACGCCCGCCGTGATGGCGATCGTGGTGAAGGCCGAGGGGACGGCGACCGTGGGGCCGTCCGCCCGGGGCTCGCTGAAGAACATGAGCACGATGACCCGGATGTAGAAGAAGGCCGCGATCGCCGAGGAGAGCACGCCGACCACCACCAGGGCGCCCGCGCCGCCCTCGGCCGCCGCCTTGAAGACCGCGAACTTCCCGGAGAAGCCGGAGGTCAGCGGGATGCCGGCGAAGGCGAGCAGGAAGACCGCGAAGACCGCCGCGACCAGCGGCGAACGGCGGCCCAGACCGGCCCACTTGGAGAGGTGGGTGGCCTCGCCGCCCGCGTCGCGGACCAGGGTGACGACGGCGAAGGCGCCGATCGTCACGAAGGAGTAGGCGCCCAGGTAGAAGAGGACGGAGGAGATGCCGTCGGGGGTGGCGGCGATGACGCCCGCGAGCAGGAAGCCGGCGTGCGCGATGGACGAGTACGCCAGGAGCCGCTTGATGTCGGTCTGGGTGATGGCGACGATCGCGCCGCCCAGCATGGTGAGGATCGCGACGCCCCACATGACCGGCCGCCAGTCCCAGGTGAGGCCCGGGAGCACCACGTAGAGCAGGCGGAGCAGCGCGCCGAAGGCGGCGACCTTGGTCGCGGCGGCCATGAAGCCGGTGACCGGGGTCGGGGCGCCCTGGTAGACGTCCGGGGTCCACATGTGGAACGGCACGGCGCCGACCTTGAAGAGGAGCCCCATGAGGACCATGGCGAAGCCGATGAGGAGCAGCGCGTCGTTCCCCATGGTGTCGGCGAGCGCCGGGTTCACCGAGGTGACCGTCCCGTCGACGACGTCGGCGATCGTGGCGTACGAGACGGAGCCCGAGTAGCCGTAGAGCAGGGCGATCCCGAAGAGCAGGAAGGCCGAGGAGAAGGCGCCGAGCAGGAAGTACTTGACGGCCGCCTCCTGCGACATCAGCCGCTTGCGGCGGGCGACGGCGCACAGCAGGTACAGCGGAAGGGAGAAGACCTCCAGGGCGATGAAGAGCGTCAGGAGGTCGTTGGCCGCGGGGAAGACCAACATGCCCGCGACGGCGAAGAGGGCGAAGGGGAACACCTCGGTGGTGGTGAACCCGGCCTTGACCGCCGCCTTCTCGTGGTCGCTGCCGGGCACGGCGGCGGCCTCGGCGGCGAAGGAGTCGACCCGGTGGCCGTGGTCGGCCGGGTCGAGCCTGCGCTCGGCGAAGGTGAAGACCGCCACGATCGAGGCGAGCAGGATCGTGCCCTGGAGGAAGAGGGCGGGTCCGTCGACCGCGATGGCGCCCATGGCCGCGATGTGGGCCTTGGTGGAGCCGTAGCCGCCGGCCGCCAGGCCGACGACGGCGGCGAAGGAGGCGGCGAGCGCGAGGACGCTCAGGAAGACCTGGGCGGTGTAGCGGCCCTTGCGGGGCACGAAGGCCTCGACGAGGACGCTGAGGACGGCGGCGCCGACCACGATGAGCACGGGCGCGAGCTGCGTGTACTCGATGTGGGGCGCCGGGATCTTCTCCAGCGGCTCGACGGCGGCGGTCGCCCACAGGCTGTGGACGGAGGATGCGACAGCGGGAGCACTCACTTGGCCGCCTCCACTTCTGGCTGGGGGTCCTTCTGCTGGACGTCGGACATGGTGTGCCGCACCGCCGGGTTGACGACGTCCGTCAGCGGCTTCGGGAAGACCCCGAGGAAGATCAGGACGGCGATCAGCGGGACGACCACGGCCAGCTCGCGCGGCCGCAGGTCCGGCAGCTTCCGGACCTCCTCCTTCACCGGCCCGGTCATCGTCCGCTGGTAGAGGACGAGGGTGTAGAGCGCGGCGAGGACGATGCCGGTGGTGGCGATGACGCCGGCCACCGGGTAGCGGGCGTAGGTGCCGACCAGGACCAGGAACTCGCTGACGAACGGCGCGAGTCCGGGCAGCGACAGGGTCGCGAGGCCGCCGATCAGGAAGGTGCCGGCGAGCACCGGGGCGACCTTCTGCACACCGCCGTAGTCGGCGATGAGCCGCGAGCCGCGCCGGGAGATCAGGAACCCGGCGACCAGCATCAGGGCGGCCGTCGAGATGCCGTGGTTCACCATGTAGAGCGTGGCGCCGGACTGGCCCTGGCTGGTCATCGCGAAGATGCCCAGGATGATGAAGCCGAAGTGCGAGATGGACGCGTAGGCGACCAGCCGCTTGATGTCCCGCTGGCCGACGGCGACGAGCGCCCCGTAGACGATGCTGATCAGGGCGAGGACGACGATCGCGGGCGTGGCCCACTTCGAGGCCTCGGGGAAGAGCCCGAGGCAGAAGCGGAGCATCGCGAAGGTGCCGACCTTGTCGACGACGGCGGTGATGAGGACGGCGACCGGGGCGGTCGCCTCCCCCATCGCGTTCGGCAGCCAGGTGTGCAGCGGCCACAGCGGTGCCTTCACCGCGAAGGCGAAGAAGAAGCCGAGGAACAGCCAGCGCTCGGTGCTGGTCGCGATCTCCAGGGAGCCGTTGGCCCGGGCCCCGGCGATCTCGGTGAGCGAGAAGTTCCCCGCGACCACGTACAGGCCGATGACGGCGGCCAGCATGATGAGGCCGCCGACCAGGTTGTAGAGGAGGAACTTGACGGCCGCGTAGGAGCGCTGGGCCGCCGCGTTCTCGTCGGAGCCCGCGTGGGCCCGGTCGCCGAAGCCGCCGATGAGGAAGTACATCGGGATGAGCATGGCTTCGAAGAGGATGTAGAAGAGGAAGACGTCGGTGGCCTCGAAGGAGAGGATCACCATCGCCTCGACCATGAGGATCAGGGCGAAGAAGCCCTGCGTCGGCCGCCACCGCTTCGACGAGGTCTCCAGCGGGTCGGCGTCGTGCCAGCCGGCCAGGATGACGAACGGGATCAGCAGCGCGGTGAGCGCGATCAGCGCCACCCCGATGCCGTCCACGCCCAGCTCGTACCGGACCCCGAAGTCCTTGATCCAGGCGTACGACTCGGTTAGCTGGTACCGCTCGCCGCCGGGCTCGAAGCGTACGAAGACGATCCCGGCGAGGACGAGCGTGGCGAGCGAGACGAGCAGCGCCAGCCACTTGGCGGCGGTGCGGCGGGCGGCGGGCACGGCGGCGGTCAGGATCGCACCGACCGCCGGCACCGCTGCCGTCACCGTAAGGAGCGGGAAAGACATGGGAGTTACACCGCCCTCATCAGCAGGGTCGCGGCGATCAGCACCGCCGTACCTCCGAACATGGAGACCGCGTACGAGCGGGCGTAGCCGTTCTGGAGCTTGCGCAGCCGGCCGGAGAGCCCGCCGACGCTCGCCGCGGTGCCGTTGACCACGCCGTCCACCAGGGAGTGGTCGACGTAGACGAGCGAGCGGGTGAGGTGCGTGCCGCCCGTGACGAAGACGGCGTGGTTGAAGTCGTCCTGGAGCAGGTCGCGGCGGGCCGCCCGGGTGAGCAGCGAGCCGCGCGGGGCGACCACCGGGACGGGCCGGCGCCCGTACTGGAGGTAGGCCAGGCCGACGCCGATCACCATGACGGCGACGGTGCAGGCGGTGACGGCCGCGGCGCCGATCGGCGGGTGGCCGTGCTCGTAGCCGGTGACCGGCTCCAGCCACTCGACGAACCCGGCGAACTCGAAGACCGCGCCCCCGGCGACCGATCCGACGGCCAGCAGCACCATCGGGATCACCATGGACTTCGGCGACTCGTGCGGGTGCGGCGGGTTGCCGTTCTCGTCGGGCTGCCAGCGCTTCTCGCCGAAGAAGGTCATCAGCATCACGCGGGTCATGTAGTACGCGGTGATGGCCGCGCCGAGCAGGGTGACCGCGCCGAGGATCCAGCCCTCCGCGCCGCCCTTCGCGAAGGCCGCCTCGATGATCTTGTCCTTGGAGAAGAAGCCGGACAGACCGGGGAAGCCGATGATCGCCAGGTAGCCGAGGCCGAAGGTGACGAAGGTGACCGGCATGTACTTCCGCAGGCCGCCGTACTTCCTCATGTCGACCTCGTCGTTCATGCCGTGCATGACCGAACCGGCGCCGAGGAAGAGCCCGGCCTTGAAGAAGCCGTGCGTCACCAGGTGCATGATCGCGAAGACGTAGCCGATCGGGCCGAGGCCCGCCGCCAGGATCATGTAGCCGATCTGCGACATCGTCGAACCGGCCAGCGCCTTCTTGATGTCGTCCTTGGCGCAACCGACGATCGCACCGAAGAGGAGCGTGACCGCGCCGACGATCGTGACGACGAGCTGCGCGTCCGGGGCCGCGTTGAAGATGTCGGCGGAGCGGACGATCAGATAGACACCGGCGGTCACCATCGTGGCCGCGTGGATGAGGGCCGAGACCGGGGTCGGGCCCTCCATCGCGTCCCCGAGCCAGGACTGCAGCGGCACCTGGGCCGACTTGCCGCAGGCCGCGAGGAGCAGCATCAGGCCGATCGCGGTCAGCGTCCCCTGCGAGGTCTGCCCGGTCGCCTCCAGGACCGGCCCGAAGGCGAAGGTCCCGAAGGTGGTGAACATGATCATGATGGCGATCGAGAGGCCGATGTCACCGACCCGGTTGACCAGGAACGCCTTCTTCGCGGCGGTGGCCGCGCTGGGCTTGTGCTGCCAGAACCCGATGAGGAGGTACGAGGCGAGGCCGACGCCCTCCCAGCCGAAGTACAGGAGCAGGTAGTTGTCGGCGAGGACCAGCAGCAGCATCGCCGCGACGAACAGGTTCAGATAGCCGAAGAACCGGCGGCGCCGCTCGTCGTGCTCCATGTATCCGATGGAGTACACGTGGATGAGGGTGCCGACCCCGCTGATCAGCAGGACGAACGTCATGGAGAGCTGGTCGAGCTGGAAGGCGATGTCCGCCTGGAAGCCCTCGACGGGGATCCAGGTGAAGAGCCGCTGGTGCAGGGCCCGCTCCTCGGCCCCCTTGCCGAGCATGTCGGCGAAGAGCGCCAGGCCGATCGCGAAGGAGACGGCCGCGAGGAGCGTGCCGATCCAGTGGCCGACCCGGTCGAGCCGGCGGCCGCCGCAGAGCAGCACGGTCGCGCCGAGCAGGGGCGCCCCGACGAGCAGAGCGATGAGATTTTCCACGGTCAGCCCCTCACAGCTTCATCAGGCTTGCGTCGTCGACCGAGGCCGAGTGGCGGGCACGGAAGACGGACACGATGATCGCGAGCCCGACGACGACCTCCGCGGCGGCGACGACCATCGTGAAGAAGGCGACGATCTGCCCGTCGAGGTTGCCGTGCATCCGGGAGAAGGTGACGAACGCGAGGTTGCAGGCGTTGAGCATCAGCTCCACGCACATGAAGACCACGATCGCGTTGCGCCGGATCAGCACCCCGGCCGCGCCGATGGTGAACAGCAGGGCGGACAGGTACAGGTAGTTGACGGGATTCACCGGTTGGCCTCCTCTTCGTCCCGGCCCCGGCCGAACGCGGCGCGGTCGCGCGCGTCCCGGTCCCGGCCGAGCCTCTCCTCAGAGCGCTGCTCCAGGGCCTTGAGGTCGGCCATGGCCTCGGTGGACACGTCCCGGATCTGGCCCCGCTTGCGCAGGGTCCCCATGACGGTGAGCTCCGCCGGGGTGCCGTCGGGCAGCAGGCCCGCGACGTCCACGGCGTTGTGCCGGGCGTAGACGCCGGGCGCGGGCAGCGGCGGCACGTGCTTCCCCTCCCGGACGCGCTGCTCGGCGAGCTCGCGCTGGGTGCGGGCGCGTTCGGTGCGCTCGCGGTGGGTGAGGACCATCGCGCCGACGGAGGCGGTGATGAGGAGCGCGCCGGTGATCTCGAAGGCGAAGACGTACTTGGTGAAGATGAGGGCGGCGAGGCCCTCGACGTTTCCGCCGCGCGCGGCGTTGGCGGCGCCGAGGCCGGCGAACTCGGTGATCGAGGCGTTCCCGATGCCGGCGCAGAGCAGGACGCCGAAGCCGAGGCCGCAGGCGGCGGCCCACCAGCGCTGGCCCTTGAGGGTCTCCTTCAGGGAGTCCGCGGCCGTGACGCCGACCAGCATGACCACGAAGAGGAAGAGCATCATGATCGCGCCGGTGTAGACGACGATCTGGACGACGCCGAGGAAGTACGCGCCGTTGGCCAGGTAGAAGACCGCCAGGACGATCATGGTTCCGGCGAGGCAGAGCGCCGAGTGGACGGCCCTGCGCATCAGGATCGTGCACAGCGCGCCGACGACGGCGACGGTGCCGAGCACCCAGAACTGGACGGCCTCGCCGGTGGAGGTCGCGTACGCCGCGAGGTGCGCGCTCACGCGTCCACCTCCTCGTCGGCGCCGTCCTCGGCGTCGTCCTTCTCCCCCTTGGACACGGCTGCCTGACGGACCGTGCCGGGGGCCGCCGCGGTGACGAGGCCCCGGTAGTAGTCCTGCTCGGTCATGCCCGGGAAGATCGCGTGCGGGGTGTCGACCATCTCCTCCTCCAGGCCCGCGAGGAGCTGCTCCTTGGTGTAGATCAGGTTCGCGCGGGAGGAGTCGGCCAGCTCGAACTCGTTGGTCATCGTCAGCGCGCGCGTGGGGCAGGCCTCGATGCACAGCCCGCACAGGATGCAGCGGGCGTAGTTGATCTGGTAGACGCGGCCGTAGCGCTCGCCGGGCGAGTAGCGCTCCTCGTCCGTGTTGTCCGCGCCCTCCACGTAGATGGCGTCGGCCGGACAGGCCCAGGCGCACAGCTCGCAGCCGACGCACTTCTCCAGGCCGTCGGGGTGACGGTTGAGCTGGTGCCGGCCGTGGAAGCGGGGCGCCGTCGTCTTCTGCTGCTCCGGGTACTGCTCGGTCAGCCGCTTCTTGAACATGGCCTTGAAGGTCACGCCGAAGCCGGCCACCGGATTCTGGAAGTCAGACACCGTCCGTCTCCTTTCCATCACTCGCAGTAGCAGTATCGGGGGCGCCACTGACAACGAGGTCCCGGTCGTGCCGGGACCTGCGCCGGGGCACGGGCGGCAGGGACTGTCCGGGCTTGGGCGGTACGGGGAAGCCTCCGGCCATCG
Organism: Streptomyces sp. NPDC093071; assembly: GCF_044754545.1. Lineage (NCBI taxonomy): Bacteria > Bacillati > Actinomycetota > Actinomycetes > Kitasatosporales > Streptomycetaceae > Streptomyces > Streptomyces sp. NPDC093071. The sequence goes on from NZ_JBIVPH010000004.1 coordinate 480,528, forward strand.
GGTCGAAGTCCCGGTCCTCCTCGGGCGCGGGCGCCGCCGCCTTCGCCCTCCGGTCGCGGAAGAGGTCGACCACGAAGGAGAGCAGGAGCAGGGCGAGCACGGCCCCGGCCACGTACAGGACGATGTTGGTGAACGCGATGTTCTCGTTGCGCAGCGCCCGGACGGTGGCGACCAGCATCAGCCAGACCACGGAGACCGGGATGAGGACCTTCCAGCCGAGCTTCATCAGCTGGTCGTAGCGGACGCGGGGCAGGGTGCCGCGCAGCCAGATGAAGAAGAACAGCAGCAGCTGCACCTTGATCACGAACCAGAGCATCGGCCACCAGCCGTGGTTCGCGCCCTCCCAGAAGGTGGAGACCGGGTACGGGGCCCGCCAGCCGCCCAGGAAGAGGGTCACCGTCACGGCCGAGACCGTCACCATGTTCACGTACTCGGCGAGCATGAACAGCGCGAACTTGATGGACGAGTACTCGGTGTTGAAGCCGCCGACGAGGTCGCCCTCGGACTCCGGCATGTCGAAGGGGGCCCGGTTGGTCTCGCCGACCATCGTGATCACGTAGATGATGAACGAGACCGGCAGCAGGATCACGAACCAGCGGTCCGCCTGCGCCTCGACGATCGCCGACGTCGACATCGACCCGGAGTAGAGGAAGACGGAGGCGAAGGCCGCGCCCATGGCGATCTCGTAGGAGATCATCTGCGCGCAGGAGCGCAGGCCGCCCAGGAGCGGGTACGTGGAGCCGGAGGACCAGCCGGCGAGGACGATGCCGTAGATGCCGACGGAGGCGACCGCGAGGACGTACAGCATCGCGATCGGCAGGTCGGTGAGCTGCATCGTGGTGCGGTGGCCGAAGATCGAGACCTCGTTGCCCGCCGGGCCGAAGGGGATCACGGCGATCGCCATGAAGGCGGGGATCGCGGCGACGATCGGGGCGAGGACGTAGACGACCTTGTCGGCCTTCTTGACGATCACGTCCTCCTTGAGCATCAGCTTGACGCCGTCCGCGAGGGACTGGAGGAGGCCCCAGGGGCCGTGCCGGTTGGGGCCGACGCGCAGCTGCATCCAGGCGACGACCTTGCGCTCCCACACGATGGAGAAGAGCACCGTCACCATCAGGAAGGCGAAGCAGAAGACGGCCTTGACCGCGACGAGCCACCAGGGGTCCGTGCCGAACATGGACAGGTCTTCAGCGGCGAGCGGCACGCTCATGCCTGCACCTCCGTGACGTCGGCGGGGCGCGGGGCCACCGGGCCGATGCGGACCAGGTCGCCCGGGCGGGCGCCGGTGTCGGAGAGGACGCCGCGCCCGGTCGAGTTCAGCGGGAGCCAGACGACGCGGTCGGGCATCTCGGTGACCAGGAGCGGGAGGGCGACAGAGCCGGCCGGCCCGGTGACCTCCAGGACGTCGCCGTCCTTGACGCCGGTGTCGGCGGCGGTGGCGGCGGAGAGCCGGGCGACGGCCGCGTGCCGGGTGCCGGCGAGGGCCGTGTCGCCCTCCTGGAGGCGTCCGAGGTCGAGCAGCAGCCGGTGCCCGGCGAGGACGGCCTCGCCGTCGCCGGTGCGGGGGGCGGGCCGGCCGGGCTCGGTGGGCTCGGTGGCCCGCTCGTGGGTCCAGCCGCCGAGCCGGTCCAGCTCCCGCCGTACGGACACGAGGTCGGGCAGGGCCAGGTGGACGTCGAGGGCGTCGGCCAGCATGTGCAGGACGCGGGTGTCGGTCGGGGCGAGCGGCCGGGTCATCTGCTCCGGCTTGAGCGCGGCCTCGAACATCCGGGCCCTGCCCTCCCAGTTGAGGAAGGTGCCGGACTTCTCGGCGACGGCCGCGACCGGCAGGACGACGTCGGCGCGGTCGGTGACCTCGCCGGGCCGCAGCTCCAGGGAGACCACGAAGGCCGCGTCGAGCGCCTCGCGCGCGCGTGCCGGGTCCGGCAGGTCGGCGACCTCGACGCCGCCGACGAGCAGGGCGGCGAGTTCGCCGGTGGCGGCGGCCTCGACGATCTGGCCGGTGTCGCGGCCGTAGCGGGCGGGGAGTTCGCGGACGCCCCAGGCGGCGGCGACCTCCTCACGCGCGCGGGGGTGGGTCGCGGGCCGGCCGCCGGGCAGGAGCCCCGGGAGGGCGCCCGCCTCGACGGCGCCGCGTTCGCCGGAGCGGCGCGGGATCCAGACGAGCCGGGCGCCGGTGGCGGTGGCGGCGCGCAGGGCGGCGGTGAGCGCGCCGGGCACGCCCGCGAGGCGCTCGCCGACGGCGAGGACGGCGCCCTCCTGGCGGAGGGCCTCGGCGGCGGCGAGCCCGTCGCCGGTGAGGCCGACCCGGGAGGTGAGGGCGTCGAGCCACTCGGTCTCGGTGCCGGGGGCGGCGGGCAGCAGGGTGCCGCCGGCCTTCTCCAGGCCCCGGGTGGCGAACGCGGCGACGGCGTAGGTCCGCTGGCCGTGCTTGCGCCAGGCCTTGCGCAGCCGCAGGAAGACGCCGGGGGCCTCCTCCTCGGACTCCAGGCCGACGAGGAGCACGGCCGGGGCGGCTTCGAGCGAGGTGTACGTGACGCCCGACCCGTCCAGGTCGCGGCCGCGTCCGGCGACGGCGGAGGCCAGGAAGTCGGCCTCCTCGCCGGAGTGGACCCGGGCCCGGAAGTCGACGTCGTTGGTGTCGAGGGCGACCCGGGCGAACTTGGCGTACGCGTAGGAGTCCTCGACGGTCAGCCTGCCTCCGGCCAGGACGCCGGTGCGGCCGCGGACGAGGCCGCGGGCGGCGGCCTCCAGGGCCTCGGGCCAGGAGGCGGGCTCCAGCTCACCGGTCGCGGCGTTCCGCACCAGCGGGGTGGTGAGCCGGTCGCGCGCTTGCGCGTACCGGAAGCCGAAGCGGCCCTTGTCGCAGATCCACTCCTCGTTGACCTCCGGGTCCTCGGCGGCGAGCCGCCGCATGACCTTGCCGCGCCGGTGGTCGGTGCGGGTGGCGCAGCCGCCGGAGCACTGCTCGCACACCGACGGCGAGGAGACCAGGTCGAAGGGGCGGGAGCGGAAGCGGTAGGCGGCGGAGGTGAGGGCGCCGACCGGGCAGATCTGGATGGTGTTGCCGGAGAAGTACGACTCGAAGGGGTCGCCCTCGCCGGTGCCGACCTGCTGGAGCGCGCCGCGCTCGATCAGCTCGATCATCGGGTCGCCCGCGACCTGGTTGGAGAAGCGGGTGCAGCGGGCGCAGAGCACGCAGCGCTCGCGGTCGAGGAGGACCTGCGTGGAGATCGGGATCGGCTTCTCGTAGGTGCGCTTGACGCCTTCGAAGCGGGACTCGGCCTGTCCGTGGGACATGGCCTGGTTCTGCAGGGGGCACTCGCCGCCCTTGTCGCAGACGGGGCAGTCCAGCGGGTGGTTGACGAGCAGCAGCTCCATCACGCCGTGCTGGGCCTTCTCGGCGACGGGGCTGGTGAGCTGCGACTTCACCACCATGCCGTCGGTGCACGTGATGGTGCAGGAGGCCATGGGCTTGCGCTGGCCCTCGACCTCGACGATGCACTGGCGGCAGGCGCCGGCGGGGTCGAGGAGCGGGTGGTCGCAGAAGCGCGGGATCTCGATGCCGAGCTGTTCGGCGGCGCGGATGACCAGGGTCCCCTTGGGGACGGAGACCTCGATGCCGTCGATGGTCAGCGTGACGAGGTCCTCCGGCGGCACGGCCGGGCCGCCGCCGCCCGCCGGACCCGACTCGGTGACGGTCATGCGGTCACCTCCTTGTGGTTGTCCGCCCAGGCGGTCGACTTGGCCGGGTCGAAGGGGCAGCCCTTGCCCGTGATGTGCTGCTCGTACTCCTCGCGGAAGTACTTCAGGGAGGAGAAGATCGGCGAGGCGGCGCCGTCGCCGAGGGCGCAGAACGACTTGCCGTTGATGTTGTCGGCGATGTCGTTGAGCTTGTCGAGGTCGGACGGCTGCCCCTTGCCGGCCTCGATGTCGCGCAGGAGCTGGACGAGCCAGTACGTGCCCTCGCGGCAGGGGGTGCACTTGCCGCAGGACTCGTGGGCGTAGAACTCGGTCCAGCGGGTGACGGCCCGGACCACGCAGGTGGTCTCGTCGAAGCACTGGAGCGCCTTGGTGCCGAGCATGGAGCCGGCGGCGCCGACGCCCTCGTAGTCGAGGGGCACGTCGAGGTGCTCGTCGGTGAACATCGGGGTGGAGGAGCCGCCGGGGGTCCAGAACTTGAGGCGGTGGCCGGGGCGCATCCCGCCGCTCATGTCGAGGAGCTGGCGCAGGGTGATGCCGAGCGGGGCCTCGTACTGGCCGGGCGTGGCGACGTGCCCGGAGAGCGAGTACAGCGTGAAGCCCGGGGACTTCTCGCTGCCCATGGAGGTGAACCAGTCCTTGCCCTTGTTGAGGATCGCGGGAACGGACGCGATGGACTCGACGTTGTTCACCACGGTGGGGCAGGCGTACAGACCGGCGACGGCGGGGAAGGGGGGCCGCAGCCGGGGCTGGCCGCGGCGGCCTTCGAGCGAGTCGAGGAGCGCGGTCTCCTCGCCGCAGATGTACGCGCCGGCACCGGCGTGCACGGTGAGTTCGAGGTCCAGTCCGCTGCCGAGGACGTTCCGGCCGAGGTAGCCGGCGGCGTAGGCCTCGCGGACGGCCTCGTGGAGGCGGCGCAGGACGGGGACGACCTCGCCGCGCAGGTAGATGAAGGCGTGGCTGGAGCGGATCGCGTAACAGGCGATCACGATGCCCTCGATGAGCGAGTGCGGGTTGGCGAAGAGGAGCGGGATGTCCTTGCAGGTGCCGGGCTCGGACTCGTCGGCGTTGACGACGAGGTAGTGCGGCTTGCCGTCGCCCTGCGGGATGAACTGCCACTTCATGCCGGTGGGGAAGCCGGCGCCGCCGCGGCCGCGGAGGCCGGACTCCTTGACGTACGCGATGAGGTCGTCGGGGCTCATCGCGAGGGCCTTGCGGAGGCCCCGGTAGCCCTCGTGGCGCTCGTAGGTCTCCAGGGTCCAGGAGTCGGGCTGGTCCCAGAAGGCCGAGAGGACGGGGGCGAGGAGCTTCTCGGGGCTGCTGTTGTTGATCTCGGCTGCCAAGGTCATCACTTCCCCTCCTGTCCGGAGGTCTCGTCCCGTCCGGCGTCCTCGACCTGCCCGGAGGAGCTCCGGCCCGGGGGGTTCTGGCCGGGGGACTCGCCGCGCGGGTGGACGATGCGGTGGTGCGGCTGCTCGCCCTTGGCCAGGCGCAGGCCGACGAGGGAGGCGGGGCCCGCGCCGCCGGTGGCCTCGACGGCGCCGGGGCGCTCGTCGGGGAAGCCGGCGAGGATGCGGGCGGTCTCCTTGAAGGTGCAGAGCGGGGCGCCGCGGGTGGGTTCGACGGTCCGGCCGGCCCGCAGGTCGTCCACCATCTTCTTGGCGGACTCGGGGGTCTGGTTGTCGAAGAACTCCCAGTTGACCATCACGACGGGGGCGAAGTCGCAGGCCGCGTTGCACTCGATGTGTTCGAGGGTGACCTTGCCGTCCTCGGTGGTCTCGTTGTTCCCGACGCCGAGGTGTTCCTTGAGCTCGTCGAAGATGGCGTCGCCGCCCATGACCGCGCAGAGGGTGTTGGTGCAGACGCCGACCTGGTAGTCGCCGGAGGGCTTGCGCCGGTACATGGTGTAGAAGGTGGCGACGGCGGTGACCTCGGCGGTGGTGAGCCCGAGGACGTCGGCGCAGAACGCCATGCCGGTGCGGGTGACGTGGCCCTCCTCCGACTGCACGAGGTGCAGCATCGGCAGGAGCGCGGAGCGGGAGTCCGGGTAGCGGGCGACGATGGCCCGCGCGTCCTCCTCCAGGCGGGCGCGGACGTCCGCCGGGTAGCCGGGGGCGGGGAGCTGGGGCATACCCAGGCTGATCTGCTCGGTCATCGGTCGACGCCTCCCATCACGGGGTCGATGGAGGCGACGGCGACGATGACGTCGGCGACCTGGCCGCCCTCGCACATCGCCGCCATGGCCTGGAGATTGGTGAAGGACGGGTCGCGGAAGTGGACCCGGTAGGGGCGGGTGCCGCCGTCGGAGACGACGTGCGCGCCGAGCTCGCCCTTGGGGGACTCGACGGCCGCGTAGGCCTGGCCGGGCGGGACCCGGAAGCCCTCGGTGACCAGCTTGAAGTGGTGGATCAGGGCCTCCATGGAGGTGCCCATGATCTTCTTGATGTGTTCGAGGGAGTTGCCGAGGCCGTCGGTGCCGAGGGCGAGCTGCGCGGGCCAGGCGATCTTCTTGTCGGCGACCATCACCTCGCCGGGCTCCAGGCGGTCGAGGCACTGCTCGACGATCCGCAGGGACTGGCGCATCTCCTCCAGGCGGATCAGGAACCGCCCGTAGGAGTCGCAGGTGTCGGCGGTGGGGACCTCGAAGTCGTAGTTCTCGTAGCCGCAGTACGGGTCGGTCTTGCGCAGGTCGTGCGGGAGGCCCGCCGAGCGCAGGATCGGTCCGGTGGCGCCGAGCGCCATGCAGCCGGTGAGGTCGAGGTAGCCGACGTCCTGCATCCGGGCCTTGAAGATGGGGTTGCCGGTGGCGAGCTTGTCGTACTCCGGCAGGTTCTTCTTCATGGTCTTCACGAACTCGCGGACGGCGTCGACGGCGCCGGGCGGGAGGTCCTGGGCGAGGCCGCCGGGGCGGATGTACGCGTGGTTCATGCGCAGGCCGGTGATCAGCTCGTACAGGTCCAGGATCATCTCGCGGTCCCGGAAGCCGTAGATCATGATCGTGGTGGCGCCGAGCTCCATGCCGCCGGTGGCGATGCAGACCAGGTGCGAGGAGAGCCGGTTGAGCTCCATGAGCAGGACGCGGACGACGCTGGCGCGGTCCGGGATCTGGTCGGTGATGCCGAGGAGCTTCTCCACGCCGAGGCAGTACGCCGTCTCGTTGTAGAACGAGGTGAGGTAGTCCATGCGCGTGACGAAGGTGGTGCCCTGCGTCCAGGTCCGGTATTCGAGGTTCTTCTCGATGCCGGTGTGGAGGTAGCCGATGCCGCAGCGGGCCTCGGTGACGGTCTCGCCGTCGATCTCCAGGATGAGGCGGAGCACTCCGTGGGTGGACGGGTGCTGGGGGCCCATGTTGACGACGATCCGCTCGTCGTCGGCCTTGGCGGCGGACCGGACGACCTCGTCCCAGTCGCCGCCGGTCACCGTGTAGACGGAGCCTTCGGTCGTCTCGCGGGGAGACGCGTGGGGAGTGGTCACGAGTACGACCTCCGCTGGTCCGGAGCCGGGATCTGGGCGCCCTTGTACTCGACGGCGATGCCGCCGAGGGGGTAGTCCTTGCGCTGCGGGTGGCCCTGCCAGTCGTCCGGCATCATGATCCGGGTGAGGGCGGGGTGGCCGTCGAAGACGATGCCGAAGAAGTCGTACGTCTCGCGCTCGTGCCAGTCGTTCGTCGGGTAGACGGCGACGAGGGAGGGGATCCTGCGGTCGGTGTCCGGGGCCGAGACCTCCAGGCGGATCATCCGGCCGTGGGTCAGCGAGCGCAGGTGGTAGACGGCGTGCAGCTCGCGACCCTTGTCGTGCGGGTAGTGGACGCCGGAGACGCCGGTACAGAGCTCGAAGCGGAGCGCCGGGTCGTCGCGCAGGGTGCGGGCCACGCGGACGAGGTGCTCGCGCTCGATGTGGAAGGTGAGCTCGTCGCGGTCGACGACCGTCTTCTCGATGGCGTTCGAGGGGAGGAGGCCCTGCTCCTCCAGGGCGCCCTCCAGTTCGTCGGCGACCTCGTCGAACCAGCCGCCGTAGGGGCGGGCGGCCGGGCCGGGGAGCCGGACCGAGCGGACGAGGCCGCCGTAGCCGGAGGTGTCGGCGCCGCTCTGGGCGCCGAACATGCCGCGCTGGACGCGGACCTCCTCCCCGTGGTCCCCGCGCTGGCCCGGCAGGTTCTGCGCGCTCAGCTCCTTCTCGGGGTTGGGTGTCTCGTCACTCACCGGAGCAGGCCCTTCAATTCGATGGTCGGCAGTGCCTTGAGCGCCGCCTCCTCCGCCTCGCGCGCCGCCTCCTCGGCGTTCACGCCGAGCTTGGAGGTCTGGATCTTCTGGTGGAGCTTGAGGATCGCGTCGATCAGCATCTCCGGGCGCGGCGGGCAGCCGGGCAGGTAGATGTCGACCGGGACGATGTGGTCGACGCCCTGGACGATCGCGTAGTTGTTGAACATGCCGCCCGAGGAGGCGCAGACGCCCATGGAGATGACCCACTTGGGGTTGGGCATCTGGTCGTAGACCTGCCGCAGGACGGGCGCCATCTTCTGGCTGACCCGGCCGGCCACGATCATCAGGTCGGCCTGGCGCGGCGAGCCGCGGAAGACCTCCATGCCGAAGCGGGCCAGGTCGTACCGGCCGGCTCCGGTGGTCATCATCTCGATGGCGCAGCAGGCGAGGCCGAAGGTCGCGGGGAAGACGGACGCCTTGCGCACCCAGCCCGCGGCCTGTTCGACCGTCGTCAGCAGAAAGCCGCTCGGGAGTTTCTCTTCGAGTCCCATGAGTGTGCCTCTCAGCCCCTCAGTCCCATTCCAGGCCGCCGCGCCGCCACACGTAGGCGTAGGCGACGAAGACGGTGAGCACGAAGAGCAGCATCTCCACGAGCCCGAAAAGCCCCAGGGCGTCGAAGGTGACGGCCCAGGGGTAGAGGAAGACGATCTCGATGTCGAAGACGATGAAGAGCATCGCCGTCAGGTAGTACTTGATCGGGAAGCGGCCGCCTCCGGCGGGCGTGGGTGTCGGCTCGATGCCGCACTCGTACGCCTCGAGTTTCGCCCTGTTGTACCGCTTTGGCCCGATGAGCGTGGCCATGACCACGGAGAAGATCGCAAACCCCGCACCCAGGGCACCGAGCACGAGGACGGGCGCGTACGCATTCACGCTCCTCGCTCCTTCCAGTCGTCCTTGACCGTTGGACCGCACCGCCGCGCCGTGAAAGATCGCCCCCATGTGAGGCAGTTCACAAGCCCGGCTGCCCCGCATCTTATGCCTGCCCCTCTGTGATCTGCGACACGGGGTGCAGCACGTAGTTTGTGATCTCCACCACCTGACGAAGGATCATGAAGTCGGATGAGCGGTGATCTTGTTGCGCGAAGCGCCCAGGTGATCACCAGATGTGACATCCGTACCGGAAATCGCTGCTCGGAGGGGGTGTCGCACTATCAAGTGTTGGCACCTACAGGCAAATTGGCGGTGGATGCGAGGAGGGTGATAAAGGACCCGCCCGTCGCCCGGTCGGGGGGTCGCGCGTACGGAGGTGGACACGTGCGCGTTTTCACGAACTCCCCTGTGAGCTGCGTCACATGGCGAAGGGGCGGAAAGAAGAGGGCTTGGCCAAGGGTGTCAAGAGGTGGTAAGCGTCGGGCAATTCGGGCGTTTCAATGAAAACCAGTGATCAAGGCCCGGATGACCCATGCCCGATTTGCCCGTTACGGCGTCAATAAAGGTGCCATGGAAGCGGATTCACAGGTTCCGAACGTAACTGTGGCGCAACCCACGTTTCTTGAACGGAACCGTCAAGCCCTGATAGCGGTTGTTCCCATGTCCCACACCGCTCACATACCCAGCCACCGGAAGCCCCGCCGCAGCGCTTCGAAGCTCGCGCTCCGGGCCGGAGTTGCCGGTGGCGTCCTCGGCACCATCGCGGTGGCCGGTGCTGCCGGGCCGGCGAATGCCGAGCCGGTGACCGAGACCATCGAAATGCCCACCCTGGGCTCGCTCGCCGCCGGGTCGAACCTCGCGAGCGCGGTCGCCGCCTCCGCCGAGGCGTCCCAGCAGGAGGCCCTCGACCAGAGCCTCCAGACCCTGGAGCAGGCCGCCCTCAAGAAGGCCTCCCAGGACGCCAAGAAGGCCAAGGCCGAGGCAGACCGCAAGGCTGCGGCCGAGCGCGCCGAGAAGGCCCGCCTGAAGGCCGAGAAGGAGCGCGAGGAGGCCGAGGAGGCCGCCGAGCGCGCCTCCCGCACCAGCACGCGCACCCAGCTCGCCACGAACTCCTCGTCGAACGACGGCGGCTCGTCCTCGTCCTCTTCCTCGTCGTCCTCCGACAGCGGCTCCTCCGCCTCGGACAGCGGCAGCCGGACGCAGGCCCCCACCGGCTCCGCCGCCTCGATCGTGGCCTTCGCCCGCGCCCAGGTCGGCGACGCCTACGTCAGCGGCGGCACCGGCCCCAACTCGTGGGACTGCTCCGGCCTCGTCCAGGCCGCCTACCGCGCGGCCGGCATCGACCTGCCCCGCATCTCGTACCAGCAGTCGAGCATGGGCAGCTCCGTCTCCCTGGGCGACCTCCAGCCGGGCGACATCCTGTACTGGGGCAGCCGCAGCGGCTCGTACCACGTCGCCATCTATGTCGGCGGCGGCAAGTACGTCGGCGCGCAGAACTCCTCCACCGGCGTCGTCGAGCGCTCCCTGGACTGGGACCCGCCGTCGGGCGCCGTGCGCATCCTCTGAGCACTCCCGCGCGGACGCTCACACGCGCGAAGGGCCGTCACTCCTCGGGGGAGTGACGGCCCTTCGCCGTGCGCGGGTGCCGGTCGCCGGTCAGGCCTTCGGGGCCACCTTCGACAGGCCGTTGATGATGCGGTCCATCGCGTCGCCGCCCGTCGGGTCGGTGAGGTTCGCCAGCATCTTCAGGGTGAACTTCATCAGGAGCGGGTGGGTCAGACCGCGCTGGGTCGCGATCTTCATGACCTTCGGGTTGCCGATGAGCTTCACGAAGGCGCGGCCGAGCGTGTAGTAGCCGCCGTAGGTGTCCTTGAGGACCTGCGGGTAGTTCCGCAGGGCCAGTTCGCGCTGGGCCGGGGTCGCGCGGGCGTGCGCCTGGACGATGACGTCGGCCGCGATCTGGCCGGACTCCATGGCGTACGCGATGCCCTCGCCGTTGAACGGGTTGACCAGGCCGCCCGCGTCGCCGACCAGCAGCAGGCCCTTGGTGTAGTGCGGCTGGCGGTTGAAGGCCATCGGCAGGGCGGCACCCCGGATGGTGGTCGTCATGTTCTCCGGGACGAAGCCCCAGTCCTCCGGCATCGAGGCGCACCAGGCCTTGAGCACCTCGCGCCAGTCCAGCTCCTTGAACGCGGAGGAGGAGTCGAGGATGCCGAGGCCGACGTTCGAGGTGCCGTCGCCCATGCCGAAGATCCAGCCGTAGCCCGGCAGCAGCCGGTCCTGCGGGCCGCGCCGGTCCCACAGCTCCAGCCAGGACTCCAGGTAGTCGTCCTCGTGCCGGGGGGTGGTGAAGTACGTGCGGACCGCGACGCCCATCGGCCGGTCGTCGCGCCGGTGCAGGCCCATCGCGAGGGAGATCCGGCTGGAGTTGCCGTCGGCGGCGACGACCAGCGGGGCGTGGAAGGTGACCTCGCGCTTCTCCTCCCCCAGCTTGGCGTGGACGCCGGTGATCCGGCCCGTGCGGTCGTCGAGGATCGGGGCGCCCACGTTGCAGCGCTCGTACAGGCGGGCGCCGGCCTTCTGCGCCTGCCGGGCCAGCTGCTCGTCGAAGTCGTCGCGCTTGCGGACGAGTCCGTAGTCCGGGTACGAGGCCAGCTCCGGCCAGTCCAGCTCCAGGCGGACGCCGCCGCCGATGATCCGCAGGCCCTTGTTCCGCAGCCAGCCGGCCTCTTCGGAGATGTCGATGCCCATGGCGACGAGCTGCTTGGTGGCGCGGGGGGTGAGGCCGTCGCCGCAGACCTTCTCGCGCGGGAACGCGGTCTTCTCCAGGAGGAGGACGTCCAGGCCCGCCTTCGCCAGGTAGTAGGCGGTGGTCGAGCCGGCCGGGCCCGCTCCGACGACGATCACATCTGCGCTGTGCTCGGAGAGGGGCTGCTCGGTCACGGCGGGTCTCCCTAAGGGGTCGAGGGAAGGATGGGGGGAAGTCTAGGCGCGGGGTGGAAGGGCGGCGGGGGTTACGGCTTGAAGCCCCGGTGCAGGGCCACGATGCCGCCCGACAGGTTCCGCCAGGCGACCTTCGACCAGCCGGCCTTCCGGAGCAGGCCCGCCAGGGTCGGCTGGTCCGGCCAGGACTGGATGGACTCGGCCAGGTACACGTACGCGTCGGGGTTGGAGGAGACCGCGCGGGCCACCGGCGGCAGCGCGCGCATCAGGTACTCCTCGTACACCGTGCGGAACGGCTTCCAGGTCGGGTGCGAGAACTCGCAGATGACGACCCGGCCGCCGGGCTTCGTCACCCGGTACAGCTCGCGCAGCGCCTGCTCGGTGTCCTGGATGTTCCGCAGCCCGAAGGAGATCGTGACGGCGTCGAACACGTCGTCGCGGAAGGGAAGTGCCGTCCCGTCGCCCGCCGTGAACGGCATCCACGGGTGGTTCTTCTTGCCGACCCGCAGCATCCCGAGGGAGAAGTCGCACGGGACGACGTACGCGCCCGCCCGCGCGAAGGGCTGCGAGGAGGTGGCCGTGCCGGCGGCCAGGTCGAGGATCTTCTGCGCCGGGCGGGCGTCGACCGCCTTCGCGACCTCCTTGCGCCAGCGGCGGTCCTGGCCCAGCGAGAGCACGTCGTTGGTGAGGTCGTAGTTGGCCGCCACGTCGTCGAACATCGACGCGACTTCGTGCGGCTGCTTGTCCAGGGTGGCGCGGGTCACGGGCGTTCGGCCTCGCAGAATCGGCGACGGGCGGGCGGTCCCATTGTCTCAGGGCCCCTCCCGCCCCGGTCGGCAGGGCGCGCTCGACGGCGCCGGGCGCGCCGGGCGCTCAGCGGGCCCGGTGGACCAGCCGCCCGCCGAGCACGGTGGCGACGCAGGTCGACGCGCCGAGGCGGACCAGGGCCGCCCGGTCGGGGACGTCGAAGACGGCGAAGCGGGCCGGGCCGCCCGGGACCGGCGCGGGCAGCAGCACCAGCGGGACCGGCGAGAACGACGGGGGCCCGGGGAGCCGCTCCGGGCGGCGGCCGACGGCGAGCCCGGCCCGGCGCACGGCGTCCGCGGCCGCCCGGCCGCGCAGCTCGCCCGCGACCGCGACCGTCCCGTGGGCCAGGAGCCGCTGCACGCCCCGGCGCGCGGAGGCGCCGCGCCGCGCGGGGTCGGCCCGGAAGATCCGCTGCGCCCGCTCCCCGGTGATCGGCTCGGTGCCGAACCCCTCGGCCTCCCGGGGGTCCGGGTGGTACATGCCTTCGAGCAGCTCGGGCCCGTACGGGTTGAGCAGGCCCGGGGTGAGGATGCCGGGCCAGCGCCGCACCCGCGCCCCGGGGCGGACGGCGACCAGGTCCTCGTACGGCCCGACCGCGGCGACGAGGGCTCCGTCGACCAGGACGGCGCTCTCGGGCGTCGCCTCGGCGACGTGGATCGTCAGCACCGTCCCCCTCAGTTCGCGTCGAGGAGCTTCAGCTCCGGGTGGGCCGTGCCGCCCTCGATCGCGACGGACGAGATGTGCGAGGCGACGCGCTCGTCGACGGGGTCGTTCGCCGGGTCGTCGTGGACGACCAGGTGCTCGTACGTGGTGGCGCGCTGCGCCGGGACCCGGCCCGCCTTGCGGATCAGGTCGATGATCTCCAGGCGGTTGGAGCGGTGCTTGGCACCGGCGGAGGAGACGACGTTCTCCTCCAGCATGATCGAGCCGAGGTCGTCGGCGCCGTAGTGCAGGGAGAGCTGGCCGACCTCCTTGCCGGTGGTCAGCCAGGAGCCCTGGATGTGCGCGACGTTGTCGAGGAACAGCCGGGCGATGGCGATCATGCGCAGGTACTCGAAGAGCGTGGCCTGCGTGCGGCCCTTGAGGTGGTTGTTCTCGGGCTGGTACGTGTACGGGATGAAGGCCCGGAAGCCGCCCGACCGGTCCTGCGTGTCGCGGATCATGCGCAGGTGCTCGATGCGCTCGGCGTTGGTCTCGCCGGTGCCCATGAGCATGGTGGAGGTGGACTCCACGCCGAGGCCGTGGGCGATCTCCATGATCTCCAGCCAGCGCTCGCCGGACTCCTTCAGGGGCGCGATGGCCTTGCGGGGGCGCTCGGGCAGCAGCTCGGCGCCCGCGCCGGCGAAGGAGTCGAGGCCGGCGGCGTGGATGCGGCCGATGGCCTCCTCGACGGAGACGCCGGAGATGCGGGCCATGTGCTCGATCTCGGAGGCGCCCAGGGAGTGGATGACCAGCTGCGGGAACGCGGCCTTGATCGCGGCGAAGTGCTTCTCGTAGTACTCGACGCCGTAGTCCGGGTGGTGGCCGCCCTGGAACATGATCTGGGTGCCGCCGAGCTCCACGGTCTCCGCGCAGCGGCGCAGGATGTCGTCGAGGTCCCGGGTCCAGCCCTTCTTGGTGTCCTTCGGGGCGGCGTAGAAGGCGCAGAACCGGCACGCCGTCACGCAGACGTTCGTGTAGTTGATGTTCCGCTCGATGATGTACGTCGCGATGTGCTCGGTCCCCGCGTACCGGCGGCGGCGCACGGCGTCGGCGGCGGCGCCCAGCGCGTGCAGGGGCGCCGAGCGGTAGAGGTCGAGCGCCTCCTCGGGGGTGATCCGGCCGCCCGCGGCGGCGCGGTCCAGAACGGACTGCAGTTCGGCCTTCTCGGTCACCGGGTTCGTCCCTTTCGGAGGGGTACTGACAGACCGAACCAGCGTACGCCAGGGGCCCCGGCCGCCTCCGTCGGGGAGCGGCCGCGCGGTCGCCGCCCTATTCCGGTGAATTTCCGGCATCGGGGATCCCGGCGCGGTTCTCCGGCGTCCCGGTCGGTGAACGCGCGGGAAACCGTCCTCCCCTTTCGGGCGTCCACATTCCGTCCGGCCGTTCGCGGGCGTCTCCGGAATGGGCCCGGGGACGCCCCGGAATTACGTTCGTGTGAATTTCCGGGCGCCCGTTCCGGGACCGTGCGGTCAGCCGCGCGGGGGTGCCAGGAGTTCGACCGCGACGTCCGCGGGAAAACCGGTCGTGGGGCCGGTGCGGCGGGCGAACTCGCGGGCGCCCGCGAGCTGTTCGGGTCCGAAGCGGAAGTCGAGGGTGCGGAAGTACCGCTCCAGGAGTTCGGCGTCGAAGGCCTCCCAGCGGGCCGCCTGCTCGGCGACCTTGGTGACCTCTTCCAGGGAGAGGTCGCGGGAGGCGAGGAAGGCCTGGTGGACCTCGTGGACGGTCTCCGGCTCGCGCGCCAGGTAGTCCTTGCGGGCCGCCCACACGGCGAAGACGAACGGGAGGCCCGTCCACTCCTTCCACATCAGCCCCAGGTCGTGGACCTGGAGGCCGAGCCGGGGCGCGTCGTGCAGCGAGGCCCGGAGCGCGGCGTCGCCGATGAGGACGGCCGCCTCGGCCTCCTGCATCATCAGGCCGAGGTCCGGCGGGCAGGTGTAGTAGTCGGGCGACACGCCGTACCGCTCGGCCAGGAGCAGCTGGGCGAGGCGGACGGAGGTGCGGGAGGTGGAGCCGAGCGCCACGCGGGCGCCGTCGAGCTCCTCCAGGGGCCGCTGGGACACGATCACGCAGGACATCACGGGTCCGTCGCAGCCGACGGCGATGTCCGGGAGGGCGACCAGGTCGTCCGCGTTGCGGAGGTACTCGACGAGGGTGACGGGGCCGATGTCCAGGTCGCCCCGGACGAGCCGCTCGCTGAGCTTCTCCGGGGTGTCCTTGGTGAGCTCCAGGTCCAGGAGCGTCCCGGTGCGCGCCAGGCCCCAGTAGAGGGGGAGGCAGTTCAGGAACTGGATGTGTCCGACGCGGGGCCGGCTGCGGTGCTCGTCGGTTGCTTTGTCCACATCGTGAGGCTAGACCCGTCTCACGGAGCGGGCATCGCCGGGGCACGCGCGTCAGCGCGGGAGGGACGTTCAAACACTCGGGTGACGTGATCTTTCCCTCTACCCTCACGAGCGTTCTGCGTGCTACGCTCAACGCAAGTTGCAGTTTGGTTTCCCTTGCAGTACAGAGCCTGCGGAGCATGTGACCCGCAGGCTTTTGTAGTTTTCAGACTTGTTTGCAGGTTCTGGAGCAGGGCAACCCTTTGGCCCAAGGAGGGCTTATGGCTACCGGAACCGTCAAGTGGTTCAACGCTGAAAAGGGCTTCGGCTTCATCGCCCAGGACGGCGGCGGCCCGGATGTCTTCGTCCACTACTCCGCGATCAACGCGAACGGCTTCCGTTCGCTCGAGGAGAACCAGGTCGTGACCTTCGACGTCACGCAGGGCCCGAAGGGCCCGCAGGCGGAGAACGTCTCCCCGGCCTAAGGTGCCCGGGTCGGCGATCGCCTACCACTAGAGCAGTACCCAAGGAGCCCCGCTCCGTGCCTCGCGGCACGAGCGGGGCTCCTGCCTTTCAGCAGGTGGGGATCACGGTCCCGTTGTTGTCACGGGCCTCGTCGTTGCCCCAGCGGGACAGGTAGTAGGCGGAGACATGGGCGTTCCGCCCGCTCTTCCCCGCGTACACGGTGTCGAGGTCGGTCCGCAGCCACCAGTGGTTGTAGTTGCCGGAGGCGTCGCGGATCTCCTGGCCCCAGACCTTGCAGTAGACGTAGTTCGTGCCGGCGTTCAGCACGCCCTGGGCGTCGCCCGTGTTGGCCTGGGCGTAGCCGGTGGCGTGGGCGAAGGTGTCGACCCAGTACTTGCCGCCCCCGCCGGAGCAGCCGTTGTCGCTGGTCAGGTGCCTGGAGCCGTAGGAGCCGGGGTAGGGCGCGAGAGAGGCGCCGTTGATCGTGATGGGCTGGCCGACGCCGTTGTAGAGCTGCTCGTAGTGGATGTGGGCGCCGGAGCTGTTGCCGGTGGAGCCGGTGGTGCCGATCTGCTGGCCCTGGGAGACGGCGGCGCCGTGGGCGACCGAGTAGGCGTTGAGGTGGAAGTAGTACGTCTTCCAGCCGCCGCCGTGCTCGATCACGACGTAGTTCCCGGCGCCGGACGGCTGGGAGTAGCGGTAGGCGGTGCCGGACGCCGAGGCGAGGACCGGGGCCCCGGCGGTGCCGCCGCCGTCGGAGCGGACGAAGTCGAGGGCCTGGCGGACCTCGGCCGAGTGGTGGCTGTAGGTCCACTTCTGGCCGCAGGCGAAGGGGGCCTTGAAGAGCGGCGCGGCCTGGGCGGGGGTCGTGGTGACGAGCGCGGTGAGCAGGCCCGCGACGAGCGCGAGGAGGGTGCCGAGGGGGGTGATCCGTGCACGCATGTGTCCTCCGGTACGGGGGGTGGGGATCGGTGGGACAGGGGTCGACGCGCGTTGAACGGACCACAGCGTGCCGGAAGACCGCGCGACGCAGTAGACCGCGAACACCACACCCGGAGCGGGCCGGTTACGTAGTCTGGACACATGACCGAACGCAAGCCTCCCGGTGTGAGTTTCGAGTCGTTCGTGGACAAGCAGATCCGCGAGGCCGCGGAGCGGGGTGAGTTCCGGAGCCTGCCGGGCTTCGGGAAGCCGCTCCCCGACGACTCGGCGCCGTACGACGAGCTGTGGTGGATCAAGGGCAAGATGCACCGCGAGGGCGCGTCCGTGCTGCCGCCCTCGCTGGCCCTGCGCAAGGAGGCCGAGGACGCGGAGGCGGCGGTGGCGGAGGCCGTCTCGGAGAGCCGGGTGCGGCGGACCCTCGGCGAGGTCAACACGAAGATCGCCGAGGCCCTGCTGCGGCCGCCGGCCGGGCCGCCGCTGAACCTGCGGCCGTTCGACGTGGAGGCGATGGTGGAGCGGTGGCGGGCGGGGCGTTCCTGATCCCGGCCCCTCGTGGGAAGGATTCCGCATGAACGGCGCCGGTCTGCTGGTCGACTCGTTCGGCCGGGTGCGCGAGGCCGTCCACGGGGCCGTGGAGGGCCTCTCGGAGGACGAGCTGGCCGCCCGGATCGATCCGGAGGCGAACTCGATCGCCTGGCTCGTCTGGCACCTCACCCGCATCCAGGACGACCACCTGGCGGACGCCTTCGGCACGGAGCAGCTGTGGACCGCCGGGGGCTGGGCGGACCGCTTCGGCCTCCCCTTCCCGGAGGAGGCGACCGGGTACGGCCAGACCAGCGCCCGGTCGGGCCGGGTCCGGGCCCCGGCGGACCTCCTCCTCGGCTACCACGACGCCGTGCACGACCGGACGGCGGAGCTGGTCGGGGCGGTGACGGACGCGGACCTGGACCGGGTCGTCGACACCGCCTGGGACCCCCCGGTCACCCTCGGCGTCCGCCTGGTCTCGGTGATCGCGGACGACCTCCAGCACGCGGGACAGGCGGCGTACGTGCGGGGGGTGGTGGAACGGGGGCGGTGAGGGGCGGCGGCCCCGCGCGTACAACCCCTTCCCGGGTTCGGACGTCTGAGAGGGCGGCACGCACGCGCACGCGTGCCGCTCCGTCTTCCGGAGGGAAGAACATGTCCGCTGCCCCTGTCCGGCGCGCGCTCGTCGCCGCGATCACCACGGCCCTCGCCGTCGCCCTCACCGCCACCGCCACGGCGGCACCGGCGGCGGCCCCTGCACGGGGACCGGAGGGGTCCCGGGCCCCGGCCGCCTCCCGTGTGCCCGTGAAGACCGAGGTCATCGGTTCGGGCCCGAGCGGTTTCCTCGGCTCGACCGAGCACTACGACTCCGAGGGCATGTACGGCTACGAGTACCGCTGGTACCGGCCGGACGGCACCTCGACCCTGCTCTCCGAGGCGTACGCGGCGGGGCCCGCGCTGCCCAACGCCCTCGTCTCCGACATCGTGCCCACGGCCGACACGTACGACTACCAGGTGATCCGGCTGCACGACATGTCCGCGCCCGCCGGTACGGCCCCGGTCGTCATCGACCTGCGCACGCTGGGACCCGGCCACAGGTTCGTGGGCGCGTACGGCTCCACGCTCCTCGTCGAGGCGGGGCCCGTGAACGGCCCGAAGGAACTCCACCTGGTCTCGAAGAACGGCGCCGGGCTCTCCGACGTGAAGGTCACCGGCGTTCCCGCCGACCTCGGCAGGGTGGTCGAGGCGAAGGGCACGCCCGGCACCGCCCTCGTCACCCACAACCCGGTCGGATCCTCCTGGGACAGGACCGCCCTGGTCGTGATCGACCTGGCGTCGGGCGCGGTGACCCGCGCCGACGCGCCCCTGACCGGCGACCAGCCCGTCGCCGCCTCCGCCGAGCGGCTCGTCCGCTGGCAGGGCCCGGACCTCGTCGTGACCGACCGGGCCACCGGCAGGGACGTCACGACCTCCGTGGGCGGACACGGCAGGCTGCTCGGCCTGTTCGGGGACTGGGTGGCCTACGGCAGGGCCACCGCCACCGGCGGGGGCACGGCCGGCGACGCGCTGCTGCCGCTCACCGTCCGCTCGCTCGCCGACGGGCGTACGGTCACGCTGCTCGACCGCGCGTCGAGCGTGGTGAACGGTCCGGACGGCACCCTCCTGGTCCGGGGCGGGACGGTCGGGAAGGGCGAGGGCGTCTACCGGGTGGCCCCCGGCCCGGACGGCGTCCCGGCCGCCGAGCTCGTCGCCTCCACCGGCGAGTCGACCGCGCTGACGTTCACGGGGACGGGCGTCGGGTCCGTCGTCGACCTCGACCTCATGAACAACCGGGCCCGCCTGGGCTGGGAGCTGTCGCACGGCCACTTCGCGTACACCGTGGAGCTGATCCACAAGCAGAGCCGGCAGCGGTACCGCTACACGTTCGAGGACCAGGGCTCCAGCCGCTTCGACTTCCTCTGGCGCGGGAACTTCGCGTACGCGGAGGGCGAGCCGGGCAGGGCCGCGTACAACGGCGACTACACCTGGGAGCTGACCGCGAAGCCGCACAACGGCATCGGGCCGGATCTGCGCGTCACCGGGGACTTCGAGGCCGTCCGCACGCCCAAGCTCCACGACTTCAACGACAACGGCTCGCCCGACCTCCTCTTCCGCGACAGGTCGGGGAACCTGCGCCGCGTCGACACCGTCTACGACGCGTGGAAGAGCAGGGTCGTGCCGCCGGACAGCCCCGAGTACGTCGGCGCCGGCTGGCAGGGGTACCGGCAGATCGAGTCCGTCGGTGACGTCGCCGGGACGACCGCGCCCGACGTGATCGGCGTCGACTCCGGCGGCGTGCTGTGGCTGCACCCCGGCACGGGAGAGGAGCGGAACACGCTCGGCGCCCGGGTGAGGATCGGCGGCGGCTGGCAGGTCTACGACCGGCTCGCGGGCGGCAGCGACCTGACCGGCGACGGCCGCGCCGACCTGGTCGCCGTCGACAAGGCGGGCGACCTGTACCTCTACAAGGGCACGGGAAGCACCGCCGCTCCCTTCGCGCCCCGCAAGAAGATCGGCTTCGGCTGGGGGATCTACAACCAGCTCACCGCCGTCGGGAACATCGCGGGCGCCGCCGCCGGAGACCTCGTCGCCCGCGACAAGGACGGCGTCCTCTGGCTCTACCTCGGCAAGGGCGACGGCACCTACGCCGCCCGCACCAGGATCGGCGCCGGCTGGAACCAGTACACCCACCTCGTCGGAATCGGTGACGCCACCATGGACGGCCGCGCCGACCTGTACGCCTTCGGTCCGGACAACACCTCGTACGTCTACCGGGGCACCGGCAGTTGGAAGACCCCCTTCCAGACGCGCGTCCCCACCGACGTCCTGGTCACCGGCACCACGGGGGCGGACGTCACCCACGTGTCCTGAGAAGGGATGATGCCGTCCCGCCCGCCGGGAGGGCGGAGGGACGGGGGCGGGGCGGGGAGGAGGGACAGGTGGCGGGGCGGGCAACACCCGTACAACCATGCGCACTTCCCACGGGTCTCACCCACGACGGCGCGGCACCGCCGCACCGAAGCTTCCGGAGTTCCCGGAGCTCCCCGAGAAGGGAACCCTTTGAGCCACGTTCGTACGCCCCGGCGCCGTCTCGCCGCTGTCGTCGTCGCCCTCCTCGCCGTCACCGGCGGCGGTCCGGCGGCCCCGGCCGCGTCGGCCGCCCCCTCCGGCCCCGCCCCGGCCGTCGTGAGCGCCGACCCCGCCGGGCCCCGGCTCGTGGAGCAGTCGATCCCCGGCACCGTGGGCTTCGGGGGGAAGGACGCCGCCGTGGAACTGGTGTGGCGCTTCGACGCCCCCGCGTCGGTGGAGATCGAGCTGACCCACACCGCCTCCGGGAAGCGGAAGACGGACACCGTCCACACCCCGGACGACGGGCGTGCCGTCATGCGGTGGATCGGTGTCTTCGACGATTTCACGGCCGCGTACAACGGCGGGTACACCTGGCGGCTGACCGCGGCGCCCCGCGGCACCACCGGCCCGTCGACAGAGCGGACGGGCACGTTCGAGGTCGACAGCGGGCGGGCGCCGCACGGCTTCTCGGACAGCGGCTCCCCCGACTTCCTGGTCCGGGCGGAGGGCTTCCTGTACGTGTTCGACGGCCGCAAGGCGCTCGAGTTCGGCCACACGGGCGCGCCGGTCGGAACGAACGCCGGGCCCGGCTGGGACGCCTACGACCGGATCGTCGCCCCCGGCGACGTCGGCGGCGAGCGGTTCTCCGACCTGGTCGCCCGGGACAAGACCGGCACGCTCTGGGTCTACCCGGGCACGGGCACCGCCGCCTCCCCCTTCGCGCAGCGCGTCAGGGTCGGCGGCGGCTGGCAGGTCTACGCCGAGGTCACCGGCGGCAGCGACCTCGACGGCGACGGCCGTCCCGACCTGGTCGCCGCGGACAAGGCCGGCGGCCTCTGGTTCTACAAGGGCACGGGGAACGTCGCCGCGCCCTTCGCGCCCCGCAGGAAGACCGGTTACGGCTGGGGCATCTACGACAAGCTCGTCGCCACCGGGAACCTCGGCGGTGCCGCCGCCGGTGACCTCGTCGCCCGCGACAGGAACGGCGTCCTCTGGCTCTACCTCGGCAAGGGCGACGGCACCTTCGCGCCCCGCGCGAGGATCGGCGCCGGCTGGAACGCCTACAACGAGATCGTCGCCATCGGCGACACCGACCGGGACGGCCGCCCCGACCTCATCGCCAACGGACGCACGGGCCACGTCGACAGCCGCCTCGCCCTCTACCGGGGCACCGGCGGCTGGAGGGCCCCCTTCGCCCCGCGCGCCCGGGCCTCCATGCTGCTGCCCGTCTCCGGGTGGTACACCCAGCTGTTCTGACGGATCCGTCTCCTCACCCTTTCTCTCCCCTCAGGAAGGCACGACCACCTTGTTCCCCACCCGTGCGTCCCGGCGCCGCCTCACCGCGGCCGTCGTCGCCGTCCTCGCCGTCACCGGCGGCGCCCTGACGGCCCCGGCCGCGTCGGCCGCCCCCACACCCGCTCCCCCGACGGCACAGACGCAGGCGCAGACGCAGTCACAGACCACCGTCCCGTTCCCCCGGGACTCGATCGTCATGGGAAGCGGCCCCACCGGATTCCTCAGCGCCGGGAACACGGGCGCGGAGAGGGGGCCCTACCGCTGGACGCGGTACGCGGACGGCGTGACGACCGAGCTGGCCGGGAAGCCGTACGCGGGCGTCATGGGGACGGACCTCGTCGCGAAGCGCGAGGGGGATGTCGTCGAGCTGTACGACCTGGCCACCGGCGCCGCTCCCCTGCGGTTCGACACCGCCGCCCTGCCCGGCCGTTCCCTCCGGGGGATCGCCGGGACCACCCTCGTCATGACGGCGGCGAACGCGGCCGGCGGCACCGGGGTCCGGCTCGTCGGGGCGGGGCCGGACGGCCCCGTCGAGCGCGAGGTCACCGGTCTGCCCGAGGACGCCGACGTCACGCGCGTGGACGTGGACTCCCCCACGGCCTTCGTCGTCCTGTACGGGAGCGCCGAGGGCGGCGCCCGGCAGGAGCGCGCGGCCGTCGTGGACGTCGCCTCCGGCGTGGTCGTCGAGCGGTACGGGGCCTCCGGGACCGGGCCGCTCTCCGACACCGCCCTGTCGCCGGCGCACCTCGCCGTGGTCGAGCACCCCACCGCCGGCACGACGGTCCTGGCCGTCACCCGCCGGGACACCGGCGCGACCGAGCGCTTCCCGCTCCCCCACGCGGACCGCCTCCTGATCGGCCTCGTCGGCGACTGGGTGACGTACGCGCTCCCGGGCGGCGCCGGGACCACCGTCCCGCACGCCCTCCACCCGCTGACCGCCCGCTCGCTGACGACCGGCGGGACGGTGAAGCTCCTGGACCACGTGGCCGAAGGGGTCACCGGGCCCGGCGGCGCCCCGGTGCTGCGCGGCGGCACCCTCGACGGGGGCGAGGGCCTCTACCGGATCGCCCCCGGCCCCGACGGCACCCCGGCCGCCGCGCTCGTCGCCTCCACCGGCGAGCCGACCGCGCTGACGCTCGTGGCCCAGGACGTCCCCGAGAAGGCCGTCTTCGACCCCGCCACGGGACCGTTCCGGATGAGCTGGACCCTCAGCCGCCGGGCGGACGCGTCCCTCAAGCTGACCCACACCGCCTCCGGGAAGGTGCTGCGGCCCAGCCTGTCGTCCCTCGCGGGCAACGGCCACGGACTGGACTGGAACGGGATCTTCCCCAACGACGTCACCGCCTACAACGGCCGGTACGCCTGGGAGTTCACCGCCCGCCCGCTCAACGGCATCGGCCCCGCCGTGACCCGGTCCGGCACCTTCGAGGTCGCCCGCACGCCCACCGCGCACGACTTCAACGACAACGGCACCCCCGACCTGCTCGTCGGGGACGACGAGGGCGTACGCGTCTACGACGGCAACCAGGTCCTGCGGGGCAGGGCGCCGGTCACCCTGGACACGACCCGCCTCTCCTACGACGGGAGCGACTACGACCGGGTCCTGGCGCCCGGGAACCTCGGCGGCTCCCCGCACGCCGACCTCGTCGCCCGCGACCGGAGCGGCGTGCTCTGGCTGCACCAGGGCGCCGGCCGCGCCCTCGCGCCCCGCGTCAGGGTCGGCGGCGGCTGGCAGGTCTACGACCGGCTCGCGGGCGGCAGCGACCTGAACGGCGACGGCCGCCCAGACCTCGTCGCCACCGACAAGGCCGGTGACCTGTGGCTGTACAAGGGCACGGGCAACACCTCGGCGCCGTTCGCGGCCCGTACGAAGATCGGCTTCGGCTGGGGGATCTACAACCAGATCACGGCCGTCGGCAACATCGCGGGAGCGGCCGCCGGAGACCTCGTCGCCCGCGACAAGGACGGCGTCCTCTGGCTCTACCTCGGCAAGGGCGACGGCACCTTCGCCGCCCGCACGAAGATCGGCGGCGGCTGGAACGCGTACACGGCCGTCGTCGGCCTCGGCGACGCCGACGCGGACGGCCGCGCCGACGCGGTGGCGTACGACGCCCAGGGCCAGGCCTACCTCTACAAGGGAACCGGCGACTGGCGCGCCCCGTTCGAGGGGCGCGCCACGATCGCCAACGCCGCCCTGATGACCGGGGGTCCCCACCTCTTCTGACGAAACCTCGGGAGAGGGTCAGCGGGGAGTCAGCGGGACGGTCGCCCAGACCGTCTTGCCGACCTCCCGCTCCTTCACGCCCCACGCCGTGGCGAGGGCGGCGACGAGCACCAGCCCGTAGCCGCCCTCGTCGGGCGTCGCGGACGGTAACGGCCGCCGCTCGCCGCGCGCGTCGGACAGCTCGATCCGCACGTGGCCGTCCCCCCGCTCCATCCGCACCTCGAAATCCCTCCCGGACACGCGCCCGTGCAGGGCCGCGTTGCTGGCCAGCTCGGCGAGGACCAGCTCGGCGGCCTCGGCCCCGGCCCCGGTGACCTCCCATTCCCGGAGCTGCTGCGCGCCCAGCAGACGCGCCAGGCGCGCGCCCCGGCGCGTGGCGGAGAGACGGAGCACGAACTCACCGGTGGGGGTGGTGGTTTCTGACTTCATGCCCCGAGCGTGGTCCGTCGCCCCTACGCTGACCAGCAGCGACGCGACGACGCTGCGTAACGGTACGGGCACGCCAAGAAGGCGGTACGGATGTCGGGGAACGAGGAGGAGCGGCCGGAACGGCCCTCCGAAGTGGACGGTACGGCGCACCTTTTCCTAGCGCTGGGGAAGATCCTGAAAGTCCTGCGCCACAACGCCGGGCTGAGCCAGGCGGAGCTGTCCGGCCTGGCCCATTGCAGCGAGGACCTGATCTCCTCGATGGAACGGGGCGTACGGACTCCGCAGCCGGACTTCCTGGTACGGGTGGATCCGCTGGTCAACGCGGGCGGGGTGCTCGCGGCGGCGGCGGACGACGTACGGGAGGCGCTGGCGCGGGCGCGGGTACGACACCCGGACTGGTTCCGGGACTTCGCGCACGAGGAGGCGAGGGCGGTCGCGTTGCACTATTACGCGCCCCAGGTCATGCCGGGCATCCTCCAGGTGCCCGGATACGCGGACGCGGTCTTCCGGCACCGCCGCCCGCTCTACGACGAGGCGACCATCGAGAAGCGGCTGGCCGACCGGCTCGCCCGCCAGGTCATCTTCGAGAAGCAGCCCGCTCCGACGATGAGCTTCGTCATCGAGGAGGACGTGCTCCGCCGCCCCCTGGGAGGCCGGGACGCCTTCCGGGAGCAGCTCAAGCACCTCATCGAGGTCTTCAAATTCCGGAACGTGCACCTTCAGATCATGCCGACCGACCGCGAGGAACACCCGGCCCTGGGAGGTGAGTTCACCCTGCTGACGCTGAAGGGGCGGCGGGAGGTGGCGTACATCGAGAGCTACCAGCACGCCCGCATCATCACCGACCCCGAAGAGGTCCGGATGTACACCGAGCGGTATGGGATCATGCGCGCACAGGCGCTCACCCCCCGGGAGTCCCTGGAGTTCATCGAAAAATTGCTGGGAGAGCTATGAGCACCGCACATCTGGCCTGGTTCAAGAGCAGCTACAGCAGCGGCGAGGGCGGCAACTGCGTCGAGCTCGCGTACGACTGGCGCAAGTCCAGCTACAGCAGTGGTGAAGGCGGCGAGTGCGTCGAGGTGGCCGCTCACCCCACCACCGTCCACGTCCGCGACTCCAAGGTCCCGCACGGCCCCCAGCTCGCCGTGGCCCCCGCCGCCTGGGCGGCCTTCGCGTCGGCCGTATGACCGGGAAGAAGGTCGTCCTCTTCGACGTCGACGGCACCCTCATGGACGCCGTCGCCAACCAGCGCCGCGTCTGGCACGAGTGGGCCGGGCGGTACGGGCTGGACGGGGACGAGGTGTACGCCGTCGCGCTGCGGACGCGGCCCGTGGAGACGTTCGCGGCGGTCGTACCGGCCGAGGACCCGGACGCGTGCCTCGCCCTCCTGCACGCGCTGGAGGACGAGGACGTCCATACGGGCACGTACACGGCCTTCGACGGCGCCGCCGGGCTGCTGACCGCGCTTCCGGCGGACCGGTGGGCGCTGGTGACGTCGAACTACGAGCACCGGGTGCGGGGCCGGTTCGGGCGGACCGGGCTCCCGCTGCCGGGGCTGATCGTCGACGCGGCCTCGGTGGCGGAGGGGAAGCCGTCGCCCGTGCCGTACCTCACCGCCGCCGAGAAGCTGGGCGCGGACCCGGCGGACTGCCTGGTGATCGAGGACGCGCCCTCGGGGGTGCGGGCGGGGCTCGACGCCGGGATGACGGTCTGGACGGTCAACGTCCCGGCCCCGCACCCGGACGCCCACCGCCACTTCCCGACCCTGGCGGAGGCGGCCCCGCACATCCTGGCGGCGCTCGGAGCGGGGTCCGTCTCATGACGGGCGGTCGCCGACACCTTTTCCCGCACCGGCCGGGCGCACGCGCGCCGGTTCCGCACGGCTCCCACCAGGGTCTTCACCGGTCTTGCATCGTTTCTTCAACGGCCTTTCAGAGGCGAGCAGTTGGTGGAAGGCCGGGTGGCGGGGCGCTCGGCTAGGGTGTCGCCCATGCAGGGGGAACCGAACAACAATTCCAGTGCGGACAGTCTGACCGGCAGCGGGGCCATGCCGCTGGACGCGGAGGATCCCCGGAGCATCGGGGCGTTCAGGCTGCTCGGGGTGCTCGGGTCCGGCGGCATGGGGCGGGTCTATCTCGGGGCCGTGCCGGGGAAGTTCGCCGCCGTGAAGCGCGTGCTGCCGATCCTCGCGGAGGACGCCGACTTCCTGAGCCACTTCGGGCACGAGCTGGACAACCTGGCCCGGCTGCCCGGCGGCGCCAACACCAAGCTGCTCGCGAGCGACCGCACGGCGAAGCCGCCGTGGTTCGCGACCGAGTTCATCCCCGGCATCACCCTCAACGAGGCGATCCGGCTCAACGGCGGCCCGCTGTCCGGCGGGGCCCTCTGGCGGCTCCTGCGGGACGCGGCGGCCGGGCTCCGGGTCGTGCACGGCGCCGACATGGTGCACCGGGACCTCAAGCCGTCCAACGTGATGCTGACCGGGGACGGGCTCTCCCTCATCGACTTCGGCGTCGCCCGCGCCGCCGACCAGAGCCGGCTGACCCGGACCGGCATGGTCATCGGCACCCCCGCCTACATGGCCCCCGAACAGGCCGTCGCGGAGAAGGTCCTGACCGGCGCCGCCGACGTCTTCGCGCTCGGCAGCCTCCTGCTGTACGCGGCGAACGGGCGGCCGCCGTTCGGTGACGGTTCCGGCCCCGACCTGCTGTACCGGGTCGTGCACGGCGAGCCCGGCTTCGGGGGCCTCGCCGAGGCCGATCCCTCGCTCGCGGAGCTCGTAAAGAAGTGTCTCTCCAAGGATCCGGCGGACCGGCCGACCGCCGCCGAGCTGGTGGAACTCACCGAGGAGCGGGCGGCGGGGGCCGTCTGGCCGGAGGCCGTCGCCGCGCGGATCGGGGAGCGGGCGGCCTTCGCGGCCGGGGCGCCCACGGCCGGGCAGCTCGCGGAGCTGGAGGCGGCCGAGCCCGCCCGGGACGTGCCGACGGCCTCCCTCACCCCGCAGGCCGGGAAGGAGCCCGCGACGGCCTCGCCGGACGTGCTCGCCGTGACCGCCGCCGAGGGGGCCGGGAAGCCGCAGCGGCGGCGGAACCGGTTCGTCATGCTCGCCGTGCCCGTCGTCGTGGCCACCGGCACCACCCTGACCGTCGCCCTCGGGCCGTACGAGGTCGGGCGCCTCGGCGCGGCCCCGCAGGACTCCGCCTCCCCGACCGCCGTGGCCTCGCAGCCGGCGGCCGTGCCCTCGGCGGGCGGGCCGTCGTCCGCGTCCCCGTCGGCCTCGGGGTCTGCGTCTCCCGGGCCCTCGTCCTCGAAGTCCGCGTCCGCGCCCCCGGCCGGGGCGCCGTCCTCCCCGCAGCAGCCACCGCCGCCGGGGTCCGCCGTTCCGCCGGCCGGCGGGGGCGGGGGCGGGAGTGGGGGCGGGGGTGGGGGTGCGCTGCCGGGTGGGTCCGGGTCCGGTGGGTCCGGCTCCGGTGGTGGCGGGGCGGATCCCACCTCTCCCTCCGGGTCCGGCTCCGGCTCCGGCTCCGGCGGCACGAAGACGACCCGCCCGGCCCCCCGGCCGACGACCCAGAAGCCCGCCCCTCCCCCGTCGACCGGCGGTTCGGCGCCCTCGGGGACGTACTCCCTGGAGAACGGGACGAGCGGCAACTGCCTGGCGGAGCACAATCCGGGCTTCGGCAACCTCGTCACGTCCGTCGCCTGCGGCTCCAAGAACCCCAACGGCACCCCCTACTGGTACTCCTGGACCTACCGAGCCGGGGCGAACGGCACCTTCCAGCTGGTCAACCGGACGAGCAACCGCTGCCTCCAGCCGGCGGGCAACACCAGCGTCACCACCGCCGCCTGCAACGGCTCCTCCGCCCAGTCCTGGAAGGTCTTCTCCTCGACCTCCTCCGGGCGGCTCCTCAAGAACATGAGCGACGGGAAGTGCCTGACGACGGGGGCGTTCGCGATGACCTACGGCTGCGGGGCGAACCAGAGCGGCCAGGTCTGGCGGAACATCGGGGCCCTGTGAGCCCCGCAGGGCACCCGTGTATACCGATTCGCAACCGAAACCCCGCCCGGTCGAGACCCACTACGTGTACACGTCATTACGCTCAGCATTCATGGTCACCACCCCCCATGAACCGCCCGTTCACCCCGCCCACCCCGTCTACGTCATAGGCGGCGGCCCCGGCGGGCTCGCGGTCGCCGCCGCCCTGCGCGGGCGGGGCGTCCGGGCGGTCGTCCTGGAGAAGTCCGACGCCGTCGGCGCCTCCTGGCGCGCCCACTACGACCGGCTGCGGCTGCACACCACCCGGCGGCTCTCCGCGCTCCCGGGCCTGAAGATGCCCCGCTCGTTCGGCCGCTGGGTCGCCCGCGCCGACGTGGTCCGCTACCTGGAGAAGTACGCGGAGAAGCACGAGCTGGAGGTCGTCACGGGCGTCGAGGTCTTCGGCGTCGAGCGCTCCGGCGAGGAGTGGGTCCTGCACGCGACCGGCGGGCGGCGGCTCGTCGGCAGCGCGGTCGTCGTGGCCACCGGCTTCAACCACACCCCGAGCCTGCCCGACTGGCCGGGCCTGGACGCGTACGAGGGCGAGCTGAGCCACGCGCGCGCGTACCGCAACCCGGAGCCGTACGCCGGGAAGGACGTCCTGGTCGTCGGCGCCGGGAACACCGGCGCCGAGATCGCGGCCGACCTCGCCGACGGCGGCGCGAAGCGGGTGCGGCTCGCGGTGCGGACGGTCCCGCACATCGTGCGGCGCACGACGGCCGGATGGCCGGCCCAGCGCACCGGCATCCTGGTGCGGCGGCTGCCGGTGCCCGTGGTCGACCGGCTGGGCGCGGTCATGGCCCGCCTCGCCGCGCCCGACCTCACGGCGCACGGGCTGCCCCGGCCGGACACCGGTCTCGCCACCCGCCAGCGGCAGGGCGCGATCCCGGTGCAGGACGTGGGCCTGGTCGCGGCCGTGCGGGCCGGGAAGGTCGAGGTCGTCGCGGCCGTCGAGGGCTTCGCGGGCGGCGAGGTGCTCCTCGCGGACGGCACCCGGATCACCCCGGACGCGGTCATCGCCGCGACCGGCTACCGCCGTGCCCTGGAGCCCCTCGTGGGCGACCTGGGCGTCCTCGACGAGCGGGGCCGCCCGGTGGTCCACGGGGCCCGCTGCCCCCGCGAGGCTCCGGGCCTGTACTTCACGGGCTTCACGAACCCGATCAGCGGCATGTTCCGGGAGCTGGCCCTCGACGCGGAGAAGATCGCGCGGGCGATCGCGCGCCGGGCCGCGCGGACGGAGGCGGAGAAGGCGAAGGCGAAGAGGGCTCGGGCGGGGGCGGGAGCTCGTACGACGTCGGGCACGTAGGCCCCGGGGACATCATGCTCCCGCCGGAAGCACCGCCTCCGGCCGGGGCCCGCGGATGACCAGGGCCATCAGGGCCGCCGCCGCGCACAGCGCGCCCGAGGCGTACCAGACGACGTCGTAGGTGCCGAAGAGGTCGCGGGCCAGGCCGCCCGCGAAGGCGACGACGGCCGCGCCGACCTGGTGGGAGGCGAGGACCCAGCCGAAGACGATCGCGGAGTCCGCGCCGAAGTGCTCGCGGCACAGGGCCATCGTGGGCGGGACGGTGGCCACCCAGTCCAGGCCGTAGAAGACGATGAAGAACAGCATCGGCGGGTGCACGGACGGCGCGAGCAGGATCGGCAGGAAGCAGAGCGAGATCCCGCGCAGCGCGTAGTAGACCGCGAGGAGGCGGCGGGCGGAGAAGCGGTCGGTGAACCAGCCGGAGGCGACCGTCCCGACGACGTCGAAGACGCCGATGACGGCGAGGAGTCCGGCCGCCGCCGTGATCGGCATCCCGTGGTCGTGGGCGGCGGGCACGAAGTGGGTGCGGATCAGGCCGTTGGTGGAGGCGCCGCAGATCGCGAAGGAGCCGGCGAGCAGCCAGAAGGGGCCGGTGCGGGCCGCCTTGAGCAGGACGGTGACGGCCCGGCGGGCGGCGCCCGTGACCGGGGCGGGCTTCTCCACGTACTCCCCGCCGTACGGGGCGAGCCGGACGTCCGCCGGGTGGTCGCGGAGCAGCAGCCAGACGAACGGGACGACGGCGAGCGCGGCGAGGGCCACGGTCACGGAGGCGGGCCGCCAGCCGTGCCGCTCGACCAGCCAGGACAGCAGCGGCAGGAAGACGAGCTGGCCCGAGGCCCCGGCGGCGGTGAGGAGGCCGGTCACCAGGCCCCGGCGGGCGACGAACCAGCGGTTGGTGACGGTCGCGGCGAAGGCGAGGGCCATCGAGCCGCTGCCGAGGCCGACGAGGATCCCCCAGTAGAGGACGAGCTGCCAGGCGGCGGTCATCCACACGGTGAGGAGCGAGCCGAGCGCGATGACGGAGAGGGCGACGGCGACGACCCGGCGGATGCCGAAGCGGTCCATGAGCGCGGCGGCGAAGGGGGCGGTCAGGCCGTAGAGCGCGAGGTTCACCGAGACCGCGAAGCCGATCGTGCCGCGCGACCAGTGCAGTTCGGCGTGGAGCGGCTCGATCAGGAGGCCGGGCAGGGAGGCGAAGGCCGCCGACCCGATGATCGTGACGAAGGTGACCGCCGCGACGAACCAGGCGCGGTGGACGCGGGGCGTGCGGACCGGTCCGTTCCCGGGCGTACGGGCGGGGGTCTCGGTTGTCTGAGCCATGCCACCGAGCATCCCGGTCGCCCCCGTCCCCCTGCCATTGGCCCGGATGACAGCTTTCCAACGGATCGGGCCACCCCCGGCCGAAAGGGGGGCTCAGTCGTGCGTGCCGTCCGCCAGCGCCCGCGCCGCCTCCGCCCAGTGCTCCTCGTCCGCGTCCGCCGCGAGGCCGAGGGCGACGCCCTGGCCGAGGCCGACGAACAGGGCCCGGAGCGCGACGGCGAGGCGCCGGGCCCGCTCCGGTCCGACCGTGCCGCCCCGGTGGGACCGCCCGGCGAGCAGCGCGACCAGGCGCTCCTCCCCCGCCCGGACGGACGCGGCGAACCGCTCGCCCAGCTCCGGGTCGCGCAGGGCCATGTCGAGGAGGGTGATCTGGAGCGCGACGGCGGCGCGGGCGCCGGGGCCGTCGCAGTCGCGCCGCTGGTGGCGGGCGAGCGCGTCGACCGCTCCGAGCAGGTCCGCTCCGGCGGGCACCGCCTGTGCGATCTCCTCGTAGTGCGGCTCCAGACGGTCGGTCAGCACCGCGACGACCAGGCCGTTCTTGCTGCCGAAGAGCGAGTAGACGGCGCCGGTGGTCAGCCCGGCCCGCTCGGTGATCTCGGCCAGCGCGGCCCGGTGCCCGTCCCGGGAGACCACGTGGAAGGCCGCGTCCAGCAGGGCCCGCCGGTTGCGTTCCTTCGTCTCGGCCCTCGTCATTCGCATAACTTCATTATTACAGTAATCGAGTTACGCGAAAGAGGATGTCCGCACGAGGAGGAACCCCATGGACCGCCACGCCCCGGCCACCGGAGCCACCGCCGTCGGCATCGTCGCCGACGGCGGCTTCAAGGTGCTGCTCGGCGCCGCCCTCGCCCTCGGGGCCGCCCCGCTCTCCCGCTCGCTCGGCGCACCGCTCTGGCTGCTCGTCGTCTCCGGCGCGGCGGTCCTCGCCTGCGGCGGGGCCGAACTCGCCTACGCGCGCGTGCGCCCGGCCCGCGCCTACGTCCGCCTGATGGTCGGTTACGACGCCGGCTGGGCGCTCGCGACCCTCGTCGGCGTCCTGGTGGCGGCGCGGGGCGGCACCGCCGGGGGCGAGCTCTGGACCGGCTACCAGGCGGTCGCGTCCCTCCTGTTCGCCGCGCTCCTCGCGGCCGCCGCCCCCGCCCGCCTCACGCCCTCGGCAGCGTCCTGATCGGGCGCACGGCGAGGAGCGCGGCCACCACGAGGACGGCGATGCCCGCGCCCGCGAGCAGGACGTGTTCGGTGCCGACCGCCGCCGCGACCGGGCCCGACAGGGTGCGGCCGACGCCCATCATGAGGAGCGATCCGGCCACGTCGTACGCGTGCATCCGGTTCAGCGCCTCCTGCGGCACGTGCGTCTGGACGGCGGTGGACCACATCACCAGCCAGTACGCGAAGGCCGCCCCGCCGATGAACTGGCCCGCGCCGAGCAGCTCCACGGGCGCGCCCAGGCCGAGGAGCGCAAGGTTCACGGGAAGGCCGAGCAGGGCGACCGCGCCCCACGCGAGGGGGCGGCCGGGGCGCAGCCGGAGGGCGAGCAGCCCGCCGGCCGCGCTCCCCGCCCCGTTGACGGCCATGAGCACGCCGTACGCGGCCGGTCCGTGGTCCCCGGTGACCAGGCTCGCGGTGAGCGGCACCATGGGCCCGGCGACCGTCAGGCCGTACACCGTCCAGATGGAGATGACCCCCCAGAGCCAGCTGCGGGAGCGGAACTCGCGCCAGCCGCCGACCAGTTCGGCGCGCAGGGAGTCGCGCTCCATCGTGTCGGAGGGCAGCGGGGCGAGCCGCATCAGGGCGAGGCAGAGGGCGCTGACCGCGAAGGTGGCGCCGTTGACGGCGAAGGCCGCGCCCGCGTTCCAGACGGCGACGAGGAGACCGGCGGCGGCCGGTCCCGCCATGGTCGTCAGGGCCTCGACGACCCGCAGGACGGCGTTGGCGCGCTGCACGTCGGGGGCGATGCGCGGGATCGTGGAGGCGACGCCCGGCTGGAAGAGGGCGGCGCCGACGCCGCCGGTGACGGAGAGGACGTACACCACCCACAGGGGTGGACTGCCGAGCGCGAAGGTGACGGCGAGGACGGCGGCGCCGGGCAGCCGCAGCAGGTCCGCGAGGATCATCATGCGCCGGGCGGTGAACCGGTCGGCCAGGACGCCGCCGAAGAGCACGAAGAGCGCGAAGGCGGCGGTCCAGCTCCCGAGCGCGTAGCCGACGGCCGAGCCGGGGTGGCCCGCGCCGAGGAGCCCGGCGGCGTAGGCGACGGGGACCATGCCCTCGCCGAAGACGGCGGCCCCCCGGGCGACGAAGAAGAGCCGGAAGTTACGGTTCCAGAGGGCGGGCGGCCGGTCCGGGACGGGAATCCGTTCGAGGGCTTGGGTCTTGTACGCGTTGTCCGTCACGGTCCAGAACAGCTACCGGAAACTGGTCTGGACCACCACCGATTTTCACCGCCGCTTCGGAGGGAGCACCACCCGTGTCGTCGCCGCACCGCGTCGCCGTCCTCGCCCTGCCCGGTCTCCTCCCCTTCGAACTGGGCATCCCGCACCGCATCTTCGGCCTCGCCCGGGACTCCGCGGGGCGGCGCCTGTACGAGCTCGTCACCTGCGCGACGGCCGCGGGCCCGGTCCGCACCGACGCCGACTTCGCCGTCCAGGTCGAGCACGGCCCGGAGGCCCTCGCCACCGCCGACACGGTCGTGGTCCCCGCCTCGTACGAGCTCGGCCCGGTCTACGAGGAGGGCAGGCTGCCCGCCGACCTCGCCGCCGCCCTGGCGCACATCCGGCCCGGCACCCGGATGGTCTCCATCTGCACCGGCGGGTACG
This sequence comes from Streptomyces sp. NPDC093071, assembly GCF_044754545.1. Classification (NCBI taxonomy): domain Bacteria; kingdom Bacillati; phylum Actinomycetota; class Actinomycetes; order Kitasatosporales; family Streptomycetaceae; genus Streptomyces; species Streptomyces sp. NPDC093071. The sequence continues at coordinate 514,596 of NZ_JBIVPH010000004.1, forward strand.
TGCTCGCCGCCGCGGGCTTCCTCGACGGGCGCCCGGCCACCACCCACTGGTCCTCCGCCGAGCACTTCCAGCGGCTCTTCCCGAAGGTGCGGGTCGACGCGGACGTCCTCTTCGTCGACGACGGCGACGTCCTGACCTCGGCGGGCGTGGCCGCCGGGATCGACCTGTGCCTGCACCTGGTGCGCCGCGACCACGGGACGGCCGTCGCCAACGAGGTGGCCCGCAGGACGGTCGTGCCGCCGCACCGGGACGGCGGCCAGGCCCAGTACGTCGCGCGGCCGCTGCCGCAGGACGGGACGCACACTACGACCGCGGCCCGCGCCTGGGCGCTCGCCCACCTCCACGAGCCGCTCCAGCTGCGGGACCTGGCGGAGAAGGAGGCGATGAGCGTGCGGACGTTCACCCGCCGGTTCCGCGACGAGGTCGGCGTCAGCCCCGGTCAGTGGCTCGTCCGGCAGCGCGTCGAACGCGCCCGGCACCTCCTGGAGTCCACCGACCTCCCCGTCGACCGGGTCGCGCGGGACGCCGGCTTCGGCACGGCCCAGTCGATGCGGACGCACCTGATGAGCGCGATCGGGGTGACCCCCACCTCGTACCGGCGCACGTTCCGCGTCACGGGCGCGCAGGACGCGCGAGGCACGCAGGAAACAGAGGTCGCGCAAGCCGCGCGGCTCACGGCACGGGGCTGAACGCCCGGCCTCCGCAGGGCCCGACGTCCGGGCGGCGGCGCGCTCGCGCGCGCCCCGAGCACGGCACGGACCCGCCGCCACCCGGCCGCGACCCGCACATGCCGAGGGCCCCGCGGCACCCCGGGACCCACGGGTCCCGGGCGCGCGGCCCTCGGCTCCCCTCGCCGCGAATCGCTCACCCCAGGGTGGGCAAAACGGCACGAACCGTCAACAGGGCACCCGGCCGGGCGACACCGGGGTCCCCGGCGCCACCACCGGCGCGGGCACGACCGGGGCCCGGTCCACCTCGCACCAGATGCTCTTGCCGACGCCCTCGGGCTGCCAGCCCCACCGGTCCGCGAGGCCGTCCACCAGCTCCAGGCCGCGCCCGTTGGTGTCGTCGCCCTCCGCGCGCCGGGGCCTCGGCGGGCAGTCGCTGATGTCGGCCACCTCGACCCGCACCCCGCCCTCCGCCGCGAACAGCATCCGCAGCACGGCCGGGCAGCCCGTGTGCACCACGGCGTTGGTCACGAGCTCGGAGATGATCAGCACCAGCGTCTCCGCCAGCGGCTCGTCCGCCCCTATGCCCGAACCGGCGAGCCGCGACCGCGCCCACCTCCGGGCCCGCCCCACCTCCGCCGGGTCCGGCCCGACCTCCAACTGAACCTGAAGCACCTGCACCGTTCACACCATCCGAACCGGCGGACACATCGCCTCGCGCCTCACAGCCATCGACGCCCTTACGGAACGTGATTCCCTTGCGAGACAGCATGGTTGACGTACAGTCACCGCAACAAGCGCTTCGGGCATATTCCAGCGCGAAGGAGTACGCGTGGTCCATACTGTGCGACGCGCGCCGCGGGGAGTCGAACAGGAGCGCGCGGGGCGCCCTGCGGGGGCGCGAGCGGGGCGCATTCCGGGGCACGGAGTCACCGCAGGGGCGACACCGGGACGATCCGGGTCAACGTGCACTCGCATCCCACGGAGCGTACCGGAGCCGGAGGCCGACTCCGGGCCGTGACGGCCCCTCGGAAGGACACGACCCGGTCTCGACGTTCCGTGACGCGCGACGGGCTCAGCGCGCGGGGCCGGCGAGCGCGCCGTCCACGTCCTCGTACACCTCGAAGAGGCGCCGGACGCCGAGCGCGGCGAGCACCTTGGCCACGTGGCCGTCCCCGGCGTCCGGGAGGATCAGGCGGAGCCGGCCGCCGCAGGAGCGGAGCAGCCGGCGGGACGCGACGAGGACGCCGACGCCGCTGGAGTCGCAGAACCGCACGCCGGACAGGTCCATCACCAGGTCGTGGCGGCCGCCCGCGACCGCCGCGTGGACGCGGCGGCGTATCCGGGGGGAGGTGACCAGGTCCAGTTCCCCCTGGACGCGGAACACCGTCCAGGGGCCGTGCTCGTCCTCGTCGACCTCGATCGTCGCCACGGAACGCCGCATTCCCCACCGCCGGCCGGTGAAACCACCGGAGACGGGGATGACGCTTTCCTTACCATCCGGAGGCGCGTCAAGGGCGCACTTGCGGCAAACGGGGGTGCGCTCTCGGCACGGCGCACTACGTTGGAGGGCAAGCGGAGGGTCGGCACGCGGGGAGGGTCGGATGGCGAAGGACACACCACCGCGCTGGGACCGCAGGATGCAGCAGCGGCTGGCGCGCGGCGAGGCCGCCGCGCTCGGGGAGCTCTACGACCGGTTCGCCTCGCTGGTGCACAGCCTGGCCCACCGGGTCCTCGACGACGACGCGGCGGCCGACCAGATCACCCGCGAGGTCTTCGGCTACATCTGGGAGAACCCCGACGCGTACGACCCCCGGCAGGGGAACATGCGCGCGTGGGTGGCCCGGCTCACCCAGCGGCAGGCCGTGCACCGGCTGCGGCAGGCCGAGGTCACGGCGTACGCGGAGACGGGCGTCGGCTCCGCCGAGGAGCTGGAGCAGAAGGTCCGCCGGGCCTCGATCGCGGCCCGCGCCGACTACATCGTGACGTCGATGCCCGCGCCGCTGCGGGCCGCGCTCGAACTCGCCTACTTCCAGCGGCGGGACTACCGGCAGACCGCCGCCGACCTCGGGGTCACCGAGGACGAGGCGCGCCGGCGCCTCCGGCTCGGCCTCCAGCTGCTCTCCACGGCGCACACCCGCCCGCTCGGAGGGACCTCGCCGCCCGGCTACGGACGGGCCCTGTGACCCCGGCGGAGGACGGCGCGGACGGCGTCGCGCGCGCCCCCCGGATACCCGGGCCCCGCCGGTCGGCGGACGACCACGCGGATCTGACGGAAAGGCCGGAACCGGACGGGGAGGAGGCGGAACCGGTGGCGGAGCCGGACGTGCCCGTCCTCACCCACGGAGTGCTCAAGTCCCTGCTCGGGGCCTGGGCGCTCTCCGCGTGTTCGGCCGGGGAGACCGCGGCCGTCGAGGCGCACCTCACCGAGTGCGGCCCGTGCGCCGACGAGGCGCTGCGGCTGCGCGACGCCGTCGCCCTGCTCCACCGGGACCGCGACCTGGACCTCGATCCGCTGCTGCGCTCGCGGGTCCTGGAGAACTGTCTGGGCCGCCGCCCCGCCCGCATCCCGGTCCCCGACTGGGTCACGCCGTACGACGCGGAGACCGCCCGGCTCGACGCGCTGCTCCGGGACATCGGCGAGTCCGAGTGGCACGCGCCGGTGCGGCTCAAGTGGTACGAGAAGGACCGGCCGGTCCGCCGCAAGGCCACCGTCGCCGGGGTCATCGGCCATCTCTTCGCCGTGGACGGCCTGGTGGCGGGCGCCCTCGGGCTCGACGACCCGCTGGGCGCCGGGACGCCCGAGCTGTCGCCGTCCGAGCGGACCGAGGCGTTCTGGTCGGCCCTGGAGCGGCCGCCGGGCCGGGCGCTGCGGGAGCCCTGGCGGGACCAGAGCCACACCCTGATCCGCACGGTCTCCTTCGCCGGGCGCGGGGTGGCCGACCTCACCGTCACCTACAAGGACTTCGCGCTGCCGCTGCGGGACTCGCTCCTGGAGCGGGCCTTCGAGTGCTGGCTGCACGCGGACGACATCGCGCACGCGGTGGCGTACCCGTACGAACCGCCCTGCGGGGCGCATCTGCACGAGATGATCGACCTGGCGACGCGGCTGCTCCCGGCGGCCCTGGCCGGCCGGCGCCGCACCGGTCTCGCCTCGCCCGCCCGGGAGCTCGTCGCGGCGGGCGCGCCGGGCCGCTCGCTGCACCTGGAGGTCGAGGGCGCGGGCGGCGGCCACTGGTACATCGCCCTGGACTCCCCGGCCGCGGTCGGGGACCCGGACCGGGCGGTGGCGCAGGTCGCGATGGAGGGCGTCGAGTTCTGCCAGCTGGTGGCGGGCCGCGTCTCGCCGGAGGAAGCGGCGGCGGGCCAGGACGGGGACCGCGAGGCGATCCGGGACGTCCTGGCCGCGGCGGCGTCGCTCAGCCGCCTGTAGGGCGGTTACGCGAAGACGACCGTACGGCTGCCGTTGAGCAGGATGCGGTGCTCGGCGTGCCACTTGACCGCGCGGGCGAGGGCCTGGCACTCGACGTCGCGGCCGATCGCGACGAGCTGGTCCGGGGTCACCTCGTGGCCGACGCGCTCGACCTCCTGCTCGATGATCGGGCCCTCGTCGAGGTCCGCCGTCACGTAGTGGGCGGTCGCGCCGATCAGCTTCACGCCCCGGGCGTGCGCCTGGTGGTAGGGCTTGGCGCCCTTGAAGCTCGGGAGGAAGGAGTGGTGGATGTTGATGATCCGGCCGGAGAGCTGCTTGCAGAGGTCGTCGGAGAGGACCTGCATGTAGCGGGCGAGGACGACCAGCTCGACGTCCTCCTCGCGGACGAGGTCGAGCAGCTTGCCCTCGGCCTCGGCCTTGGTGTCCTTGGTGACGGGGATGTGCCGGAACGGCAGCCCGTACGAGCCGACGAGCTCCTGGAAGTCCGTGTGGTTGGAGACCACGGCCACGATCTCCACCGGGAGCGCCCCGATGCTGGAGCGGAACAGCAGGTCGTTCAGGCAGTGACCGAACTTCGAGACCATGAGCACGACCCGCATCCGCTGGTCGGCCCGGTCGATCCGCCACTCCATGCCGAAGGCGTCGCCGACCGCCGCGAAGCTCGCCCGCAGCTTCTCCACGTGCACGGGCGCCTCGGCCGAGAAGTGGACCCGCATGAAGAAGAGCCCGGTGTCCCGGTCCCCGAACTGCTGGCTGTCCTCGATGTTGCATCCCGTGATGAAGAGGTAGCTCGACACGGCGTGCACGATGCCCTGCTTGTCGGGGCACGAAAGGGTGAGGACGTACTGGTCGGTCATCCCGTCAGCCTGCCACACCCGGCCGGGGGCGAGACGCACCGTCCGTCAGGCGGACCGGTTCAGGACCGCGTCATGATACGGAGCAGGTCGAGGGAGCGCGGGGGCGCGTCGGGGTCCTCGCCGTCGGCGAGCGCGAGCCGCACGTGGGCCTCGCGGGCGGCCCGTACGGCCTCCGGCCAGCCCTGGTGCTCCAGGTAGGCGGAGACGGGCGCGTCGGGTCCGACCTGGTGCAGGATGCGCAGCACCCGCAGGACGGCGACGTCGACGAGGGCGGCCTCGCCGGAGTCCCGGAAGATCGCGCCGACGTACTTCTCGGCGGACCAGCTGTCGAGCCAGGTGTCCTCGACCAGGCGGTAGACGGCGTCGGTGACGTCGCCGTACCCCTCCCGGCCGGCCAGCCAGGTCGTCTCGTGGAACGCGGGGTCGGAGAGCATGTGCAGCGCCGAGCGCACGTTGCTGCGCCAGCGCCACCACGGCATGTCGTTGAGCGGCATGTCGCCCATGGTGGAGGAGCGACGGCCGCGACGGGAAGGGTTCCCGGAAGCGGAGACCGGACCGGTGAACGGATCGGCGGCCGGGCCGGGGGTCCGGCCGGCGGGCGAACCGGGGGCGGGGGCCGGGCCGGGGCCGGTGGCGGGGTCGATGGCGGGACTGGACACGTTTCGATCGTACGTTCCCCTCGCGGGCGGGCGGACCCGCCCCCGGCCGGCCCCCGCAATTCACCCTCCCGTCACCCACCGTCGACCCGCGCTCACTCCCGCGTTACCCCCGGGGAGGAAATGTGCGTGTCCATGACCGGCAGGCGACTGACCTCACTCCTCGCGTACGTCACGGCCACGGCGGCCGGGGCGTCGCTGCTCACCGGATGCGGTGCGATCCCCGGGGCCACGGGGGGCTCCAGGGAACCCCTCACCGTGATGACCTGGGCACCCGACCGGACCAGGGCGACCAACATGCCCGGGATGCCCGCCATGGCGCAGGCCTTCGCCCGCTGGGTCAACTCCCGGGGCGGCATCGACGGGCACGAACTGCGCGTCCTCACCTGCAACGAGCGCAACACCTCCGAGGGCGCCGCCGACTGCGCCCGCCGGGCGATCGACGAGAAGGCGGTCGCCGTCGTCGGCTCGTACAGCCAGCACGGGCGCGTCTTCATGAACTCCCTCGAAGCGGCCGGCATCCCGTACATCGGCGGCTACGGCGTCACGGAGGACGAGTTCACCAGCCCGCTCTCGTACCCCGTCAACGGCGGACAGGCCTCGCTCGTCGCCGGGCACGGGATGCAGCTCGCCGGCGTCTGCGAGAAGGTCGCGCTCGTCCGGCCCGACACCGTCGGCGGGGACCGGCTGCCCGCCCTCCTCGACTCCGGCCTGCGCGGGGCGGAGCACGGCGGCGCCGTCGACATCCCGGCCGCCGAGGACGCCGCCGAGTACACCCGGCAGGCCGACCGGGCCCGGTCCGGGGCGAAGGGCGGGGAGGGCTGCGTGACCGCCGTGCTCGGCGAGCGCACCCAGACCTTCTTCGACTCCTTCCGGCGCCTGCCGGAGGAGCGGGGGCGGAACGGCCGGAGCGGGGACGGCGAGGGCGGCGGCGTCCGCATCTCCTCGGTCCTCGGCAGCGTCGACCAGCCGGTGATCGACCGCACCGGCGGCGCCCGCAGCCCCTTCGAGGGGGCGTTCGTCACCGGCTGGTACCCGGAGGCGGGCGACAAGAGCTGGGCGCCGATGCGCGAGGTCATCCAGGAGTACGCGTTCGCCGACAACCGGGTCGACCCGGCCGACACGGGCGTCCAGACCACCTGGATCGCCTACACGGTCCTCAAGGAGGTCGTGGAGGCCCTGGACCGGGACCGGATCACGGCCACGCAGATCGCCCACGCCCTCGACCGGGGCGAGCGGATCGACACCGGGGGCCTCACCCCCGGCCTGCGCTGGAAGTACACCGACCTGCTCGGCGCCTCCGGCTTCCCCCGGATCGTCAACCACCAAGTGACGTTCCAGGTGGTCCGGCAGGGCCGCCTCGTGGCGCAGAAGCCGGGCTTCGTCGACGTCGGCAAGACGCTCCTGAGCGTCTCCTGAGGGCTCGGGGCCGGGGTGGAGGCCTCGGAGCCGGGTGGAGGAGGGCTCGGAGCCGGGTGGAGGCCTCGGGCCGGGTGGAGGCCTCGGAGCCGGGTGGAAGGCTCAGAGCTGGGTGTAGGCGCGCTTCTCCAGTCCGTACTTCTCGGCGGTCGGGTTCCACAGCCCGGCCGCCCTCTTCTTGGCCTTGGTGGCGGTTCCGCTCTCCTTGTTGGCCGCGGCCAGGTGGTTCGTCGAGCGGGCCTTGCCGTCCTTGCAGCCGTTCTTCGCCTTCACCTGGTCGGCCCAGGCGGCGTAGTGGTCGTCGGCGGACGCGGAGGCCTTCCAGGCCTCGGTGAGCGCGGCGGTCAGCCGGTCGTCGTTCGGGACCTTGTCGACCGACAGCGACTGGAGCCTGGTGATCAGGCCCCGGCGCTGCTCGGCGGCGCCCCGCAGGTCGGAGGCCGCCTTGTCCAGGTTCTTGCACTGCTTGATGGACTCGACCGAGCTGATCACGGTGTCCCGGCTGTCGCTGCTGGTCGCGAGGAGCTTGCTCAGCTCCTGCGCCTGCGGCTCCGCCGGGTCGGCGGGCTTCTCCGCCGGCTGCTCGGCGGGGGGCGCGGAGGAGGTCGCCGCCACGGTCGAGCCGCTCTTCTCCGGCTCCTTCTCGTCGTCGCCACCGCTGAGCAGGGCTCCGGCGCCGAGGCCGACGACCGCGCAGCCGACGACGACGGCGGCGATCAGGGCGACCGGCGACTTGCGGCGCGGTGCGGGCTCGTCGTCGTCGTAGTAGGCGTCCTGGTGGCCGTACCCCTGGGGAGGCTGCGGCGGCTGGTGCTGCTGGTGCTGCTGGTACGGGGCGGGGGCCGGGGGCGGCGGCCGGTAGCCCTGAGGCTGCTGCGGCTGCTGGGGCGCGCGGGGAGCCTCCGTACGGAAGAGGCTGTCGAACTCGGCGGGCGGCTGGCGCTCGCCGGGCGCGGCCGGGGGCACGGGGGCGATGTACTGGGTGGCGTCGGAGGCCCCGGCCTGCCCCCGGCCCTGTCCCTGGCCCTGGTGCGGCAGCGGTCCCGTGCCCAGGAACTGGGTCGAGTCCCCGCCGCCCTGCTGCGGCGGCACCGGCGCGATGTGCTGCGTGGCCTGCAGGTCGGAGGCGGGGGCGGCCGGGTGCGGGTAGCCGTACCCCGGCTGCGGGGACTGCGCCTGGGGCGGCGGGTAGCCGTAGCCCGGCTGCTGGGCCTGGGCCGGCGGCGGGTATCCGTAGCCCGGCCGCTGCGCCTGGACGGGCGGCATCGCGCCCGGCACCGGGGCGATGTGCTGCGTGGCCTGCATGTCGGCGGCGGGCCCCGGGCCCGGGTAGCCGTACCCGGGCTGCGGGGGTATCGGCGCCAGGTACTGCGTGGACTGCATGTCGGCGGCGCCCGGTGCCGCCTCCGGGGGCAGCGGCTGCGCGGGCGGCAGCGGCTGTCCGCCCGGCTGACCGCCGGCGGGGGCCCAGCCGCCGTCCCACGACCGCGCTCCCCCGTGGGCACCGTCGTGCGCGGGGGGCACCGCCGGGTACTGCGGCTCCGGACCCTGTCCGTTCTGCGTCACCGGGACTCCTACTGATGGACCTACGGAATCGTCGGTTCACGCTACCGGGTGGGCCCGGGGCTCCGCACACACGTGTGAGGCCGGTTACAGAACTGGTTCACGGAACCCGGACCGCCACCGGTCCCCACCGGTCTCCCACCGGCCGCTTCAGGCCGCGTACAACTCCATCCGCACCGCGAACTCCCGTACCGCGGGCTCCCCCGAGAACGGCTCCAGGCGGTCCCTCAGGTCCTCCAGGTACTCCATGCCGCGCGACGACCGCAGGGTGCCCAGGAGTTCGAGCGCCTCCGTCCCCGTGCGGCAGGCCTGCTCGACCTCCCGCTGCTGGATCCGGGCCGCCGCGAGCAGGGCCAGGCCGATCGCCCGGCGCCGCGCGCGCGTCTCCGGGTGTCCGGTGAGCGACTCCTCCGCCGCCCGCGCCGCCGCCTCCGCGCGGCCCAGGTCCCGGTAGCAGTGGGCCAGTTCGTCCGCGAGGTACGCGTGGTCGAAGTGGGTGATCCACACGGGCTCGTCGCCCGCCTCCGGGTCCGCCCCCTCCAGGGCCCGCACGGCGCCGCCCGCCGCCTCCTCGAAGGCGCGGACGTCGCCCATCAGGGCGTGCCCGCGCGCCTCGGCCGCGAGGAACATCGACTCCGCCCTCGGCGGCACCTTCCCGCGCGTGCCCTCCTGCGCCGCCCGCGCCAACTGGGCGATCTCCCGGGGGTTTCCGAGCTGCGCGGCCAGGTGGCTCATCGAGGCGGCGAGGACGTAGCCGCCGTAGCCCCGGTCCCCGGCCGCCTGCGCGAGCCGCAGCGCCTGGATGTAGTACCGCTGGGCCAGGCCCGGTTCGCCGGTGTCCACCGCCATGTACCCGGCGAGCTCGGTCAGCCGGGCGGCCGCCGCGAAGAGCTGTCTGCCGACCGCCTCCCGGTACGACCCGGACAGCATCCCCGCCACCACGCTGTCCAGGTAGTGCACCACCACCGGGCGCACGTGCCCGCTGCCGAACCGCCGGTCGAGGTCGACGAGCGCGGCCGTCATCTCCCGTACGGCCGCCACGTCCGCGACCCCGACGCGGGCCCCCGCCATCCGGGCCACGTGCGCGTCCGGCACCGTGATCAGCCAGTCCCGGCTGGGCTCGACGAGGGCGGAGGCCGCCACCGTGGAGCCCGACAGGAACTCCCGGCGGCCCACGTCGCTGCGCCACAGCTCGCAGACCTGCTCGATCGCCCCGGGGACGGTCGGCGCGAACTGGAGGCCGACCCCGGCCGCGAGGTTCCGGCCGTTGGCCATGCCGACCTCGTCGATCGTGACCGTGCGGCCCAGCTTGCGGCTCAGCGCCTCCGCGATGATCCCGGGCGCCCGGCCGCGCGGCTGCTGCCCGCGCAGCCAGCGCGCCACGGACGTCTTGTCGTAGCGCAGGTCGAGGCCGCGCTCCGCGCCGACCGTGTTGACCCTGCGGGCGAGGCCGGCGTTGGAACAGGCCGCCTCCTGGATGAGCGCCTGGAGCCGTTCGTTGACCTGACGCGGAACGAGTGGCCTGGCTGCCATGAAGTACCCCCTGAAGCCGTGCGGGTGATCACTGGGAAGGGATCACTGCCCGGCGAATATCCGGTCAATGCCGATGCGAACACGCGAAACCGGACACGTCGGCCGCGAGCCCCGCCGGCGCCCCCACCTGTGCGTACCCGCCCCCGCGCCCCGGCCCTCCGCGCGCCCCCGCCCGTGCACCGGTGCGCCCCGCGTGCGGAATCGTTGCGTCACCCCCCTTCTCCGCCCCGCCCGTAACCCCGGGTGACGCCGGGAGTTGTGCTCACCGTGGAAGAGACCATCGGAGTCACGGAGGCCGCGCGGGTCCCCGAGCAGCGGAACGAGCAGCTGCTGGACAGCGCCGTGCGGTACGCGGAAGAGCGGCACTGGGACGTGTTTCCCGGGACCTGGCTGGAAGCCGCCGAGGGCCGGGAGCGCTGCTCCTGCGGCGCGGACGACTGCGCGCTGCCGGGCGCCCACGCGTCCCGGCCCGACTGGTCGACGCAGGCGACCGGCAGCGGGGTCGGCGCCCGCCGGATGTGGTCGAAGCAGCCGAGGTCCTCGATCCTGCTGCCGACCGGCCGCACCTTCGACGCGATCGAGGTCTCCGAGTCGGCCGGCTTCCTCGCGCTCGCCCGCATGGAGCGGATGGAGCTGACGCTCGGCCCGGTGACCTGCTCCCCGGACCGCCGGATGTACTTCTTCGTCCTGCCGGGCGCCGCCGCCAAGGTCACGGACCTGGTCCGCAAGCTGGGCTGGATCCCGTCCTCCCTCGACCTCGTCACGCGCGGCGAGGGGTACTACGTGGCGGCCCCGCCGACCCGGATCGGCGGCCGGGGCGCCGTGCAGTGGGCCCGCCGCCCCACCCCGGCGAACCGCTGGCTCCCCGACGCGGAGGAACTGATCAGCGCCCTCGCGTACGCGTGCGGGCGGGAGGCGGCGGACGCGCGCACGTCCAGGGCCTCCTGACCCTCAGGGTTCCCTGACACCCGGGCCCCCTGACATCCGGGCCTCCTGACCTCTGCGCCTCCTGACCTTCGCCCGCCTGACGGCCCGCTCGCCCCGTGGATCCCCCGGGCGGCGGGCCGTCCGGCGTACGGTCATGTCCCCCCTCGGAACAGGCGCTTAGGGTGATGAGGGTAATCACGGGGACGACCTAGGGGTTGACGGATCATGCCCGACCAGGCATTCGGGGGAGCGTTCGAGAAGGCGGAGGGCGTGCCGGAGGGCGGGGCCGTGCCCGCCGTGCGGGTCGAGGGGCTGTGGAAGCGCTTCGGGCAGCAGATCGCGGTGCACGGGATCGACCTGGTCCTCCCCGCGGGCAGGTTCATCGGGCTCGTGGGGCCGAACGGAGCGGGCAAGACCACCACGCTCTCCATGATCACCGGGCTGCTGCGGCCGGACCAGGGGCGGATCCTGGTCGCCGGGAACGACGTGTGGGCCGACCCCGAGTCGGTCGCCCGGGTCAAGGCCCGGATCGGCGTCCTGCCCGAGGGCCTGCGGCTCTTCGAGCGCCTCTCGGGCCGCGAACTCCTCGCGTACACCGGCCGGCTGCGGGGCCTGTCGGGCGCCGAGGTCGACAAGCGCGCCGCGCAGCTCCTCGACGTCCTCGGCCTGACGGGCGCGCAGCACAAGCTGGTCGTGGACTACTCGACCGGGATGCGGAAGAAGATCGGTCTGGCGGCGGCGCTGCTGCACAACCCCGAGGTCCTCTTCCTCGACGAGCCGTTCGAGGGCGTCGACCCGGTCTCCGCGCAGACCATCCGGGGCGTCCTGGAGCGGTACACCGCGTCCGGCGCGACCGTCGTCTTCTCCAGCCACGTCATGGAGCTGGTCGAGTCGCTCTGCGACTGGGTCGCCGTCATGGCGGCGGGCCGGATCCGGGCCCAGGGCCCGCTGGCCGAGGTCCGCGGCGACGCGCCCTCGCTCCAGGCGGCGTTCCTGGAACTGGTGGGCGCGAACGAGGGCGGGGCGGCGGGGCACTCGCTGGACTGGCTGGGCGGTACGGGTACGGGTACGAACGCGGGCACGGGCGCGGGTACGGGCTCCACGGGCGAGGCGCAGTGATGAGCACCGCCACCACCGACGCCCCCTCCCTCACCTCCGTGTTCGTACGGCTCAAGCTGTCGCTGCTGCGCAACGGCCTGCGGCAGTCGGGCGGGCGGACCGCCGCGTACGTCGTCTCCGCCGTCTTCGGCGCCCTCTTCGCGGCCGGGACGGTGCTGTCCTTCGTCCTCCTGCGGGGCAATGCCGACGCCGGTACGGTCGCGGTCCTCCTCACCGGGATGGTCGCGCTGTCGTGGGCGGTGATGCCGCTGTTCATGCCGGGCGGCGACGAGACCCTCGACCCGTCGCGGCTGGTGATGCTGCCGCTGCTCCCCCGCCCGCTGGTCCGGGCGCTGCTGGTGGCCTCGCTCGTGGGCATCGGCCCCGTACTGACGCTGTTCCTGGCGTTCGGCGCGGCGCTGTCCGTGGCGCACGGCGCCGCCGGGACGGTCGTCGCCGTGCTCGCCGTACCGCTGACGACGGTCACGTGCGTGGCGCTGTCGCGGGCCGTGGCCGCGGCCAACATCCGTCTCCTCACCTCCCGCAAGGGACGGGACCTGGCGCTCCTGAGCGGTCTGGTCATCGCGGTCGGCATCCAGGTCGTGAACTTCGCGGCGCAACGGCTCAGCGAGCCCGGCGGGCTGGGCGCGATCGAGCCGGCGGCGTCCGTCCTCGGCTGGCTGCCGCCCGCCGCCGCGATCGCCGCGGTGGACGCGGCGAGCGGTGGCGACCACGCGGTGGCGGCGGTACGGCTGCTGATCACGGCGGCGGGGCTCGCCGGGCTCCTGTACTGGTGGCGGCGGAGCCTGGTGCGGCTGATGGTCGAGCCGGACGGCTCCACGATCGGCGCGTCCCCGGAGGCGGGCGCCCGGGGGAGGGACGGCGGCACGGGCCTCCTCGGCCGGGTGCTGCCGGGCGGCCGGACGGGCGCGGTCATGGAGCGCAGCCTGCGGTACGTGTGGCGGGACCCGAAGACGAAGGCGGCGTGGGTGACCTCGCTGGCCCTCGGCCTGATCGTGCCGGTGTTCAACGCGCTCCAGGGCGCGGGCTCGATCTACTGGGCGTGCTTCGCCTCGGGGATGCTCGGGATGCTGATGTACAACCAGTTCGGGCAGGACACCTCGGCGTTCTGGATGGTCGCGCAGACCATCTCGACGCCGGCCGACGCGTACGCGGAGCTCCGGGCGCGGATGCTCGCGCTGCTCGCCGTGACCCTGCCGTTCACGGTCCTGGTGACGGTCCTGACGGCCGCCGTCCTGGGCGACTGGGGGCGCCTCGCGGAGGGGCTCGGCCTGGCGTTCGGCCTGCTCGGCGCGATGCTGGCGACGGGCGCGGTGGCCTCGGCCGCCTACCCGTACTCGATCCCGCAGGACAGCGGCTACAAGAACGTGGTCCCGGGGCAGGCGGGCCTGGCCTGGATCTCGATCTTCGGCGGCATGGTGGCGGCGGCGGTCCTGTGCGCCCCGCTGATCGGCGCGGCGGTCTACCTCCACGTCACCGACCACCACTCCCTCCTCTGGCTCCTCCTCCCCGCGGGCGCCCTCTACGGCGCGCTCCTCGTGTGGGCGGGCCTCAGGGTGGCGGCCCCGCGCACGGCGGACCGGCTGCCGGAGATCCTGGCGGCGGTCAGCAAGGGGTGACGGGTCCCCGTGGAACGGGCGGGCCGCCCGGTGCGTCCGTACGCACCGGGCGGCCCGTTCTCGGTCCGCGGCTCAGAAGGCGCCGTTGAGGCCCCACCACTCGCCGTCGGTCCGCTCGCCGGCCGCGAAGGCGCCGGTGCCGAGCCCCCGGTAGCGGACGAGCCAGCCCAGGTGCCCCTGGTAACCGTCGATGGCGTACCGCTCGTTGGTGACGGTCGAGAGGTCGGGACGGCCGTCGCCGGTGGTGTCACCGACCGCGAGGAAGGTGTCCATGGCGTTCCAGCCGCCGGAGCCGATCAGCTTGCGCGCGCCGAGGCCGCCGGAGGCGGCGCCCGGGTAGGACCAGAGCCTGCCCGTGGACTTCTCCCGGGCGATCAGGTCGACGCGGCCGTCGCCGTTCGTGTCGCCGGGACCGACGAGGGCGTTCATCGCGTTCCAGCCACCGGAGCCGATCAGCTTGCGCGCACCGAGGCCGCCGGAGGCGGTACCGGGGTAGAGCCAGAGCTTGCCGGTGGACTTCTCGACGGCCAGCAGGTCGGCACGGCCGTCGCGGGTGAGGTCGCCGACTCCGACGAGGGAGTTCATCGCGTTCCAGCCCCCGGAACCGATCAGTTTGCGCGCACCGAGCGCGCCCGTCCCCGTGCCGGGGTACAGCCACAGCCTGCCGGTCGAGCGCTCGCGGACGACGAGGTCCTCCCTGCCGTCGCGGCTGAAGTCCCCGTGGCGCACGAAGGCGTCCATGGCGTTCCAGCCGCCGGAACCCACCATCCGGCCCGAGCCGTCGCCGGGCAGGAACCAGAGCCGCCCTACCAGGTCCCGCGAGAGGACGTCGGCCCTGCGGTCGCCGTTCAGGTCGCCGAAGCCGGCCGCCCTGGGGGCCGTCTGCGCGTACCACGAGGGGTAGGAGGGCTGGGAGCACTCCCGCTCGGTCCGGCTGAACTTGATCGACGCGATGGTGGTGGGCGACCACGTGGTCCAGGAGCCGTTGCTCGAGGGGGATTCGATCGAGTAGCCGTCGTACGCCTTGTAGTCCCGGGACCCGTAGAGGCAGGCGTACAGGGACGTGCGGTTGATGTGCGAGAGGAACTTGCTGCCCGCCGGACCCGGCGCGGGCATGTTCGTCTTCGTCTTGAACATCGTGCCCCTGGCGTCCTCCTGCGTCCAGGCACAGAAGTAGCCCTTGGGACAGTCGCCCACGGCGGCCTGGGCGGGTGCGGCCGTGGTGACGGCGACGGCGCCCAGGGTCGCGAGGCCCAGCAGGGAGGCCAGTCCTCGCTTCATCGTCTTGCGCATGTGTTCCCCTTTCCCCGGAGGAGACTCGCGAAAGGCCGAATGGTTGTACGGGAATCCGGAGGGGGTCCGGCGGCCTCCGGTCCGTCACAGCGTCTTGTACAGGTACACGTCCTCCGCGCCGCCCGGGACCCCGGGCACGCGGCCCTTCTCCACGTAGCCGTGCCGCTCGTAGAAGGCCGGGGCCTGGAAGGTGTACGAGGAGACGCAGGCGCGGTCGCAGCCGCGCCTGCGGGCCTCGGTCTCGGCGGCGCGCAGGAGCCTGCTGCCCCAGCCGTCGTGGCGGCTGTCCTCCCGTACCCACAGCATGTCCACGGAGAGCAGCCCGCCCCAGGTCGAGGCCGTGAGCCCGCCCACGAGCGCGCCTTCCGCGTCCACCACCTTCACGGACAGTTCGCCCAGGTCGTCGGGGGTGGTGCCGGTGGCTTCGAGGTTGTACGCGTCGAGCCGCTCGCCCAGGTACGTGCCGAGCTCGGCGTCCTCGGCCCCCACGGTCAGGGCCGGTTCGCGGTGGTCTTCCGTCATGCCGGGGCCTCCAGGCGGTGGGCGCGGGCGGTGAGGTGGCGGCGCTCGGGGGCGCTGGTGGTGCGGCGGGCGGCCTCGCGGTAGGAGGCCGCCGCGGCCCCGTGTTCGCCGAGGAGTTCCAGGAGGTGGGCGCGGGTGGCGTGCAGGCGGTGGTGGCGGGCCATGCGCTTGTCGCCCTCCAGCGCGGCGAGCAGGTCGAGTCCGGCCGCCGGGCCGTGGACCATGGCGACGGCGACCGCGCGGTTGAGGGTGACCACCGGGTTCGGCCCGAACCGCTCCAGGAGGTCGTACAGGGCGAGGATCTGGGGCCAGTCGGTGGCGCCGGCGTCCCCGGCCTCGTCGTGCACGGCCGCGACGGCGGCCTGCAGCTGGTACGGGCCGACCCGGCCGCGCGGCAGCGTCCGGCTGATCAGGTCGACCCCTTCGGCGACGAGTCGCCGGTCCCAGCGGCCGCGGTCCTGTTCGGCCAGTGGCACCGGCTCCCCGGTCGGGGTGGTGCGGGCGGGGCGGCGCGCCTCGGTCAGCAGCATCAGCGCGAGGAGGCCGGCGGTCTCGGTGTCGTCGGGCGTCAGACGGTGCAGCATCCGGGTGAGCCGGACCGCCTCGGTGGACAGCTCCGGCGCGGTCAGGTCGGCGCCTCCCGTGGAGGTGTACCCCTCGTTGAAGACCAGGTAGAGCACGTGCCGCACCTCGGCCGACCGTTCCGCGAGGTCGGCCCCCTCCGGCACGGCCAGGGAGGTCCCGGACGCCTTGACCGTCTGCTTGGCGCGGCTGACGCGCTGGGCCATGGTCGCCTCGGGCACCAGGAAGGCCGCGGCGATCTGCGCGGTGGTCAGGCCGCCGACCGCGCGCAGGGTCAGCGCGATCCGGCCGGCCGGGGACAGCGCGGGGTGGCAGCACAGGAAGAGCAGGGCCAGCGAGTCGTCCCGGTCCGCGTCGGGCACGGCGTCGGCCGCGTGCCCGAGCAGCGCGGCCTGCGGAGTGGCCGACGCGAGGGCGTCCTCGCGTCGGCGCCGGGCGCTGTCGGCGCGGACCTGGTCGACCAACTTGCGGGAGGCGACGGTGACCAGCCAGCTCCGGGGATTGTCCGGGACACCGTTCTCCGGCCACTGCAGGGCGGCGGCCAGCAGGGCCTCCTGCACCGCGTCCTCGCACGTGTCGAAGACGCCGTAGCGGCGCACGAGCGCGCCGAGGACCTGCGGCGCCAGCTCGCGCAGCAGGTCCTCGGCGGCGTGGCGCACGGAGGTCACGCGTCCGCCGCGGACTCGTGCAGCACGGGCCACAGCTCCACCGGCTCCACGTCCGCGAACGGCATGTCCGCGGCGATCGCCTGCGCACGCTCCAGGCTGTCGCAGTCGAGCATGTAGAAGCTGGCGATGTACTCCTTGGCCTCCAGGTACGGCCCGTCGGTGACCGCCGGAACGCCGTCCTCGCGGCGCACGAGCTGGGCGTTGGCCGCGTCGGCCAGGCCGTAGGCGCCGAGGAGTTCACCGCTCTCGCGGTACTTCCTGTTGAACGCCTCCTGCCTGGCGATCGCCTCCGGCCACGCCTCGGCCGGGAAGGAGTCCCACTTGGCCTGGTTGCCGTAGATCATCGCGACGTACTTCATCCCGGGTGTCCCCTCGGTCCCGCGCGCCCCGTCGGCGCGCTGTCACCCCTCAGTCGGAGCCGGACACGAGCCTTCTACATCCGGCGACGACTTTCTTCGAAATTTTTCCGCACCGCCGGTACGGCTCAGGCGATGAGCCCCTGGGCGACCTTGTCGAAGTGGTCCCGCCAGGACACGGGCCCGCCGACCGGTTGGGTCCGCGTACGGGCCCGTTCCCGGCGGCAGGAGCCGCAGCGGGTCTCGTCGCCCACCTGCCGGAAGGTGTGCTCCCGGCCCGGCCCCTCGCAGATCACGATCCCGCCCGCGACCGGGGAGTCCCCGGCCTCCGGCGGCCGCTGCGGGAGTTTCTCCGTCAGGCGGTGCCGGAGGAACCCGACCGCCGAACGGACGCCGTCACCGGGCAGATGGGACGTCAGGGCGTGCCGCAGCTCCCCGACCGACACCCCGCGCCGCAGCCACTCCGCCGCCATCTCGGCGAGGCCCCGGGCCTCCCGGACGCCGAGCAGCAGGTCCCGGCTCTGGTGCCGGAGGGAGAGCAGCAGGCGCTCGGCCGTCTCCACTTCGGGAGCGGCGACGGTCCCTTCGGCGACGGGCTCTTCGACGGCGGGCTCTTCGGCGGCGGGCTCTTCGGTGGGTGGGTGGGAAGAGGTCTTCCCACAGTCTTCTTCTACCGGAAGGTGAGAACCGACTGCCCGGGGCCTCGCGGAACCGGCCGTCGGCTTCGCACCACCCGGCTCCTCCGCGTCCTTCGCCTTCCGCACCGGCGCGCCGTTCCGGACCGCCGACGCCTCCTCACGCGTGAGGGTGACGTTGGAGAGGACCTGGTGGGTGCTCCAACGACCGTCCCGCCTCTGCACCTTCCACTCGTACAGGAATCCGCCCGCCGTCAGCGCCTTCTTCGCCCGCTGGTACTCCCGGGGCCGCAGGCCCAGTTCGTCCGCGTGCTCCCCGAGCGGCTTGTCGGCCTCGGACTCGGGGAGGCCCTGCACGTAGAGGAGGAGGAGCTTGGCGTCGCTGTTCAGACCCCGATGGCGTACGACTTCGTTCGCAGCCTTGGTGTAGGAACGGACAGGAGCGATAACATGACGAAACATTTCTGGTGGTTTCCTTCAAGAGGCCAGAGGTGAAGGCCCCCGGGGAGTGTTGGCGCACCCTCGGGGGCCGCTCTTTTCACAGAGCGTGACGATGTGCTTACCGTACAGCAGATTTAACGAACTGATGCAACAACTCCGGCTCCACGAACGGATCTTCGATCGTCGGACGTGACCTCCAATCCAGCGGCCACGTCGTCCCGCGCAGCGCCGGGACCCCCACGTACGCCTCGCTCCTGCCGTTGCCGCTCAGCGCCCGCGTCGGCGCCGGCCACGCGTACGCGGCGGCGGCGCGGGGCGGCAGCAGGAAGTACAGGTTCCGCTCCCCCGTCGCCTCCCGGACGATCGGGCCCGCCTGGAAGTCCGTGAACGCCATGAGGCGGTACGCCACGTCCTCCCCGAGGAACCCGCCGATCCGTACGGCGTCGAAGTGCACGCCCGCGTGGCGGAGGGCGTGTCCGGTCGCGGGGACCCAAGTGGGCGCGCTGTCAAGCGGCTTGCGCAGATTCATGCGGCCAGCTTCCCGGCCGTGGTCTCCTGTGACCAGCGACACAGTCGGGTTGTGCAGGACTGTGCACTCGGGAGGTCCGGTGTGAACAAAGAGAAGAAGAAGACCGCAGGGGCCGCGAAGGCCTTCGGCACGCTCCTGCGCTTCTACCGCGAGCGGGCGGCCATCCCGCAGGAGGCGTTGGGGCTGAAGACCGGTTACTCCAAGTCCCAGGTGGCCATGATCGAGCGCGGAGAGCGGCGGGCGAGAGGGGACTTCGTCGAGATCGCGGACGGGTTACTGGGTGCACAGGGTGCACTCCTGGCCGTCGCGGAGGAGGTGACGATCAGTGCGATGGCCGCATGGTTCGAGGACTACCTGGCGGAGGAGGCGAAGGCCGCCAGCATCCAGGCGTACGAGAACCAGCTCGTTCCCGGGCTGCTGCAGACCCCGGAGTACGCGCGAGCGGTCTTCGGGTGCGCCAGTCCTCCCTGGGAGGACGAGGAGGTGGACGCCATGGTCGCGGCACGGATGAACAGACACGAGGTGTTCCACCGCAGGCCGCTCCCTCTGATCAGGTTCGTCCTGGAGAAGAGCGCGCTCAAACGCCCCATCGGGGGACGCCCGTGTCTCAAGAGGAACCTCCTGCACATCCTGGAGGTCAGCCAACTGCGCAACGTCGAAATCCAGGTCATGCCGGAGGACTGCGAGACCCACGCCAGGCTCAGCGGCCCGTTCATCCTGCTGGAGACGGCCGAGCGAAAAAGTCAGCTGGTCTACGTGGAAGGGCTGAGCGGCCGGTACTTTCTGACTGAACAGCCCGAGCTGGGCGATGCGTTCGCGCGATTCGGAACCCTGCGCGCGCAGGCCCTGAGCCCGGGAGAGTCCTACAAACTCATCGAACAGGTGGCACGAGAGCTATGAGCACCGACCTCCACTGGATCAAGTCCTCCTACAGCAGCGAGCAGGGCGGCAACTGCGTCGAGGTCGCCGCTACCTAGGTCAAGTCCTCCTACAGCAGCGGCCAAGGCGGCGACTGCGTCGAGGTCGCCACCTGCGTGCACACCGTGCACGTGCGCGACTCCAAGGACACCGGCATCCCCTCCTTCACGGTCTCCCCGGCCGCCTGGACCGCGTTCGTCTCGGGCGTGTGACGGCGCACGGAAGGCCCCGCTCCTTCCGGGGCGGGGCCCTCCGTCATGCCGGGCGGTTCACCGCTCGGCGCCGTGCTCCCGAACCCGGCGGGTGAGCTCGTCCAGGGACAGGTCCTCCAGGTGGGTGAGGAGGACCCACACGTGGCCGAAGGGGTCCTTCACGATCGACGTGCGGTCGCCGTGGAACTGGTCGGCCGGGGGCCGGACGAGTTCCGCGCCGGCCTCGACGGCCCGCCGGGTGAGCGCGTCCACGTCGTGGACGAAGACGTGCAGGGCCACCGTGGTGCCGCCGAGGGCCTTCGGCGCGCCGAAGAGCCCGCCGTCGGCGTCGCCCAGCATGAGCGTGGAGCCCTGGACGGAGATCTCGGCGTGCAGGACGCCGCCGTCCTCGCCGTCGATGCGGAACAGCTCCTCCGCGCCGAACGCCCGCTTATAGAAGTCGATCGCGTCGGCGGCGGCGTCGAGCATGATGTGGGCGACGACGGCGGTGCGGTAGTTCTCGGGGATGGTGGGCGTGGCCATGGGGCCACCTCCTCGCGTCAGTGGTTGCCGATGACCGTGAACGTAGAAGCTCGACCAAACTTGAGGTCAAGCGCGGGGCGCCGGGTCCAGGGCCAGGCCGTCGGAGAGGGTGACGACGGCGTCGGCGACGGGGCGCGCCCTAGTGGGCCCAGGGCGGGGTCAAGGTCGTGCCGTCGGGGAGTTCGGCGGTGAGACCCAGGCGGGTGGTGACCCACATGTGGGCGGGGCGGTCGGTCGGGTTGGTGACGGACAGTTCGGAGCCGGGTGGGGCCAGGGCCGCGTCGCCGGCGGTGAGTTCGGCGGTTTCGCCGTCGATGGTGAGGCGCAGGCGGCCGGACAGGACGTAGAACGCCTCCTCGTGGCTGATCACATGGGCCGGGCCGGTCGTTCCGGCGGGGACCTCGCCGCGCCAGGCGGCCAGGTCGCGGGCGCCCGTGTCCGTACGGACGTAGGAGACGAAGCGGACGCCGTGGATCTCGTGGGTGACGGCGTCTTCGGCGGGGATGAAGGGCATGGCGGACTCCAGTAGACAAGTTACTTGCCTATTAAGACAAGCAACTTGTCGAGTTATAGTCAAGGGCATGGACGACGCCCTGGCCTTCTCCTCGCTCGTGCTGGCCCTCTCCGGCCACCTGGTGCAGGAGATCCACACCCGCGTGGCCCGGGAGGGGTTCGAGGACCTGCGGCCCGCGCACGGCTTCGCCTTCGCCCGGATCTCGCGGGGGGACGCCACCACGGCCGACCTGGCCGTGCACCTGGGGGTGACCAAGCAGGCCGCCGCCCAGCTCGTCGAGGAGCTGGTCCGCAAGGGGTACGTGGAGCGGCGCCCGCACCCCCGCGACGCCCGCGCCAGGCTCCTGGCGCTGACCGGGACCGGGCTCGCCGCCACGCGGGCCGCCGACCGGGCGGCCCGGGAGGCCGTCGCACCCTGGCGGGAGGCCCTCGGCGAGGAGCGCTTCGGTGAACTCGTCGCCGACCTAGCCCGGTTCACCCCGCCGGGACCGGTCCGCCCCACCTGGTGAGCCGGACGGACCGGCCCTCGTAGGCTTGCGCCGTGGCGGACGACATCTGGGAGGCCCTGCGCGGCACTCCGATCGGTGAGGTGCGGCGGCGCGTGGCGGCCGTCAGCGAGACGCTCGGGCCCGGCTGCGTCCGGGAGGTGCGCGGGGCGCGGCGCTACGCGTTCGACCAGGGCATCGGCCAGTGGGCGGTCTGGTACTTCACCCCCGACCGGCGGGCCCTGCTGCTCACCTACGAGGGGATCGCGGACACCACCCCCGCCTGGAACGACTACGCCACCATGGAGGCGTTCTACCGGGACGTGCCCGAGGACCTCGTCGCCCTCGTGCGCGACGACGGCGAGGCGCGCTCGACCGTCGTCGACGAGGAGAGCGGCGCGACCCTCCACCTGGCCAGCAGCGTCTTCTGGTGCGACGGGGAGACCTGGTGGATCTCGGAGGGCTTCCTCGACCACTGCGAGGAGGAGGGCTACGACCCGCTGGTGAACTCCTGCTTCGAGGACTGCCTGTTCCCCTACGCCTTCGGGCGCGACCTCTCCCCCGAGTCGGTCGCCCGGCTGGCGGCCGACGAGGAGGACGCGTGGTTCGGGGACGCGGTGGCGAAGGCGCGGGAGCGACTGGCCCGCGCGTACTGAGCCCTTCCTCCGGCCGGAGCCGGGTCTACGGGGTGAGGACGCCGTTCAGGAAGGGCTCCACGGCCTCGCGCCAGGCGTCCGGGTGCTCGTAGTGGAGGAGGTGCCCGGCGTCGGGGATCTCCGCGTACTCCCCGTGGGGGAGGACCCGGACCATCTCCTGGGCCTCCGCGCGGCCCAGTTCGCCGTCCAGGCCCCGGACGACGAGGGTCGGGCAGCGGACCTGGGCGAGCGAGTCCCAGTGGGCGTCGTGGACCCAGGTCTCGCGGGAGGTCAGCATCTGCTCCGGGTCGAACACCGGGCGCCAGCCGTCCGCGTGCTCGGCCATCACCTCGGCGAAGAAGGCGCCCCTGGCCGGATTCGGGGTCTCCACCCAGGGGTCCTCGTCGCCGAACCAGCGGTGGACGGCCTCCAGGGACGGGAACGGCGCCGGCCAGCCCCGGAACCAGTCCTGCCAGGCCCGCTGCGAGGCCGCGCCGAGGGCGGAGGCGCGCATGTCGCAGATGACGAGGGCGCGGACGAGGTCCGGGCGCTCGGCGGCGAGCTGCCAGGCCGTCAGGGCGCCCATGGAGTGGCCGACGAGGGTGACGGGGCCGAGGCCGAGCTGCTCGACGACGGCGGCCGCGTCCGCGACGTACGCCTCGCGCGTGAACGGTCCGGCGGCGGGTTTCTCGCTGCCGCCGTGGCCCCGCTGGTCGAGGGCGACGAGCCTGTGCCCGCCGGTGAGCCGGCTCGCGGCGCGGGCCCAGTGACCGGCGTGGCCCATCAGTCCGTGGAGGAGTAACACGCCGGGGGCGGGGGCCCGGCGGGCCTCCGGCGCGGGGCGGCCGGCCGGGCGCGGGACGGCGCCCTGGGCGGGGCCGGGCTGCGGGACGATGCCGGGGAGGGCGGTGGTGCCGCCGCCTCCGGGCGCTTGAGCGGTGACGCTCCGGCCGGGGGCGTCCCGGCCCGTGGTGCCGTCGCCCGTGGGCCCGGGCGTGTAGTCCCAGGCCGTCAGCCGGACGCCGTCGGCCCCGGTGACGTCGAGTCGTCGCGCCATGTCTCCGGCACCCCCTCTTTTCCGTCGAACCTCGCCAGAGTATCGAACTCGCATTCGAAAATGCTCTCCTGCCACTCAACACCCCTCGTTCGAGTGACAGCCCTCAAGGATTGACGCCCGCGGCCGAGGGGAGATCTTGAGCGGGAGGCGGACCGCTCGGGGAAAAACGGTCCGAAGGGAATGACCTTGAGAGCTCGGGGCTCCAGGTCAGAACCGGGGAGGACAGGCCCCGGCGCCCCAGGGCGCCGGGGTCCTCTGTTTCCGGTGACGTCGTCCGCCGCCCTCATGGCCCCACCCCCTCCGCGCCCCACTCCCACCAGCGTGGCACGCCGAAGGGGCGGGCGTGGCCATTCCGCCGTAAACCGGGGCGCCGACGCGAGTCGCACGCCCGGGCCTTTCCGTACGCCCGTACGCCCCGTACCCGGGAAGGGCGGCGTCCGTACGCGGGGACGGCCCCCGGAGCCGCGTACGCGCGGGGACGGGCCGTCCCGGAGTCGTGCGGTCTCCGCGCACGTGGGTGGGTCGGGCCTTGAGCCGTGGCGCCCGCGCGGGCGCGAAAGGGTCACCCTCGGAGTCGTACTCCCCCGGGAAGGACCGTCCGGGGGCGGGACCCGGGCGCGTACGCGAAAGAGCCGCCCCGGGCCTTCAAAGGCGGGGCGGCCCCGGTCGGCGGTGTGGCGTCAGCGCTTCGCGACGAAGACGTGCGCCGCGACCTCCGCGTCCAGCTCGGCGGCCTCGCCGCTGCTGCCCACCAGGACGCCGCCCGCGGACTCCGAGACGGAGACCACGGAGCCGGGCTGCACGCCCGCGCGCCGCAGGGTGTACATCAGCTGGGCGTCCGTCTGGATCGGCTCGCCGATCCGGCGCACGACCACCGTCTTGCCGCCGCTCGCGTCCAGGTCCGCGAGGGAGACCATCGAGTCGTCCAGGAAGGCCTCGGCCTCCGCCTTCTCGCCCAGCTCCTCCAGACCCGGGATCGGGTTCCCGTACGGCGACTCCGTCGGGTGCCGCAGCAGCTCCAGGACCCGCCGCTCCACGGCCTCGCTCATGACGTGCTCCCAGCGGCAGGCCTCGGCGTGCACCTGCTCCCACTCCAGGCCGATCACGTCGACGAGCAGACACTCCGCGAGACGGTGCTTGCGCATCACGCGGGTGGCGAGGCGGCGGCCCTCGTCGGTCAGCTCCAGGTGGCGGTCGCTCGCCACGGCCACCAGGCCGTCGCGCTCCATCCGGGCCACCGTCTGGCTCACCGTGGGGCCGCTCTGGTCGAGCCGCTCGGCGATTCGGGCACGCATGGGGACCACACCTTCCTCTTCGAGCTCGAGGATGGTGCGGAGATACATCTCCGTTGTGTCGATCAGTCCGGACATACGTGCCCCTCGATGAGTCGTGCGCTGGCCCTGCACCAATTCTGACGCATCGGACGGACAACCGGACCTCGCCGGGGTGACGCGGTACCCGAGGCGGTATTGACAGAGCAATGGTCCAGACCGCACCGTGATCGGCGACCACGACGAGAAGGAGCCGCCGCGATGGGCGAGAGCAAGCTGGCCGGACAGTTCTTCGACGCCGCGATCGGCCTGCTCCAGGAGGTGCGCGACGGGGACTCCGCCGAGATCGCCGCCGCCGGAGAGGCCATCGCCGAGGCCGTCGCGAACGGCAACCGGCTCTTCGCGTTCGGCGCGGGCCACTCCTCCCTCGCCGCGCAGGACGTCGTCTACCGGGCCGGCGGCCTGGCCCTCATGAACCTGCTCGCCGTCCCCGGCGTCGTCGGCGTCGACGTCATGCCCGCCACGCTCGGCTCCGCCCTGGAGCGGGTCGACGGCCTCGCGGGCGCGGTCCTCGACTCCTCGCCCGTCAAGGCCGGGGACGTCCTGATCATCATCTCCCTCTCCGGGCGCAACGCCCTGCCCGTCGAGATGGCCATGAACGCCCGCGCGCTGGGCCTCACCGTCATCGGCGTCACCTCGGTGGCGTACGCGACGGAGACGAAGTCCCGGCACGTCTCGGGGACGTACCTCAAGGACCACTGCGACGTCGTCCTCGACTCCCGGATCGCCGTCGGGGACGCGGAGCTGACGCACGAGGGCATCGAGGCCCCCTTCGCGCCCGCCTCCACCGTCGTCACCAGCGCCCTCATGCAGGCCACCCTGGCCGCCGCCGCCGAGGAACTCGTCCGGCGCGGCATCGAGCCGCCGCTGCTGCGCTCGGGGAACGTGGACGGCGGGCACGAGTGGAACGGGCGCGTGATGACGGAGTACGGCGACCGGATCTTCTACCGGCGCTGACGGGAGGGCTTCCGCAGGGGGGGCTTCCACCGGCACGGAGGCGCGGCAGGAGCCGCCGGACGCCCCCTAGGCCTCCGCGCTGACGTGCACCCACACCGGGACCGCTCCGAGGTGCACGGTGAACCAGATGCACAGCCTCGGCATGGGGCCTTCGATCTCGGCCGGCTCGATCTTGATCTTCGTCATGAACTCGACCTCCTCCTGCGGCGAGTGCTCAACCCGCTTCAGCGCCTCCAGAAGGATCGCCTCGGCCAGGTTGCGACCGAAGGACTCGTAGTTCTGCACATCCGCCATGTGGCTCTCGATGTACGTCTTGTCCAGCATGACCATCGCACTGCTCCTTGTTCGTCGGGGGCCGGGGACCGGGGAGATGGGGCTACTGCTCGCCCGTGTAGATGTGGACCCACACCTCGACGCCGCCGACGATCATCCGTACGCGGATGCACATGCGCGGCTCGGGACCGCCCTCGTCGATCTCAACGGGCGTGACAATCACCTTCGCGTCGAGCTCCACCTTGCCCTTGGGCGTCCCTTCGACCCGCGTGAGCGCCTCACGGAGGCCGCTTTCGACCACGTTCCGCCCGAAGGACTGGTAGTTGTGCACGGTCGACATGTGGTTCTCGATGTAGGCCTTGTCGAGCATGGCCATGGCACGGTCTCCCTGATCAGACGGGAGCCCTGACGGTGCTCCCGGAGGCGGCCCCCTGCCGCCCAGCCTGATCGAGGAGCCGCCGGACGGCATCAGGGGCTCGGCCGTTCGGCGCCTCCGCACATCGGGCCGGACCCCGTCAGCGCAGGTCCAGCAGCTCCGTCACCCGGGTGAAGCCGTCCGTGCCGTGACCCCCGTCCACGGCACGGCGGGTCAGGGCCGCCGCCGCGCGCATGACGCTCGCGTCGAGCCCGTGGCCCTCGGCGGCGTGCACCACGTGCTCCATGGTCGACAGGCCCGAGGTCAGCGGATTGCCCTCGCCCGAGTACGTACGGGCGTCCACGTCCTCGGCCCACTCCTGGAACAGCGGCGGCAGGATCGCCCCGATGCCCTGCGCGAACGGCGCCAGCTCCCGGGCCGTGACCCCCTCCGCGCGGGCGAGCGCGAGGGCGTGCACGTAACCCGTCATCGACGTCCAGAAGATGTCGAGCAGCGCGACGTCGTACGCGGCCGCCCGGCCGATGTCCTCGCCCAGGTGCGTGTGGACGCCGTCCAGCGCGTCGAGCACCGGCCGGTGCTCGCGGTAGAGCGCCTCGGGGCCGCTGTACAGGAACACCCCCTCGGGCGTCCCGATGGTCGGGGTCGTGGTCATGACAGCGCCGTCGAGGTACGCGACGCCGTGCTCCGCCGCCCAGCGGGCGGTGTCGCGCGCCCGCTCCGGGACGTCGGCGCTCAGGTTCGCCACCGTCCGCCCCTTGAGCGCGTCCGTGACCTCCGGCCGCCGCAGTACGGCGTCGGTGGCGTCGTAGTTGACCAGGCAGACCACCGTGAGCCCGCTCGCGGCGACCGCCTCCCCGGCGCTCGCCGCGAGCACCGCGCCCCGCTCGGCCAGGTCCCCCTCCCGGCCCGGGGTCCTGTTCCACACGGTGGTCCGTACGCCGGCGTCCAGGAACGCGCCGGCCAGCGCCCGGCCCATCGGCCCGAGCCCGAGGACCGTGACGGAGGGCCGGGCGGGGGCGGAGGCGGGGGCGGGGTCGGGGTTCTGGGCGGGGTGCTGTGCGGGGGAAGAAGGCATGGGTGTACTTCCTTACGTACTACCGAGGTGAACACGTGGACGACCGCGCGAGGAGAGGGGCACGCATGACACGCCGCCGGACCCAGGACACGAACGTCTGCGGGGTCACGGCCGCGATCTCCGTGATCGACGGCAAGTGGAAGACGTCGGTGCTGTGGCTGCTGGAGTCCGGCCCGCACCGGCCCGGCGAACTGCGCCGCAGACTCCCCGGGATCAGCGAGAAGGTGCTGACACAGGCGCTGCGGGAGATGACGGAGGACGGCCTCGTCCACCGCGAGGCGCACGACGTCCTGCCGCCGAAGACCGTCTACTCGCTGACGGAGCCCGGACGCGAACTGTCCGAGCTGCTCGGCCCCTTGTCGGACTGGGGCCACCGGCGTCTCGACCGGCTCGTGGAAGCGCGGACCGCTTCCTGAGGCCCTGTCGCTCCCCTCTCCGTCCGGGCCCGCCACCAGGTTCTCCCGGGCGCCGGACGGCGACAAGTACCCACAAAAAAGTGGGTGTGGCCCCCGAACCTCCTTCTCAGGCGCCGCCGTCCGGCGTCGTATCCGGCTTCGTGTACAGGACCTCGCGGGCCTGTTCGGCGGCGCGGGCGAGGCTCTCGGCGACGAAGTCGAGGAAGCGGGCGACGTTCTCCAGGCGGGCGCCGGCCGGAGTGCCGGGGCCGAGGACGCCGACGCCCTGCCGGGCGATGTCGACCTGCTCGGTGAGGGCCCGGGTGCTGGCGACCATCGACTGGTACCAGACGTCGGCGTCGATGACGTACCGCTCGCGGCGGCGCTCGTCGCGCTCCCTGCGGACGAGGGTCTGGCTCTCCAGGAACGCGATCGACTTGGAGACGGTCGCCGGGCTGACCTGGAGGCTCTGGGCGAGCTCGGACGCCGTCAGGCTGCCGGTGTCGGTCAGGAGGAGGGCGACCATCACCCGGGCCATCATCTTGGACAGGCCCGACCGCATCATGACGGTGGTGAACAGCTCCTCGTACGCGCGCACGGCCTCGGGGTCGCGTCCGTGCGGCTGGGGGGCCGGCTCGGCGGCGCCCCGGGGCGGGGCGGCGGGCTTGCGCCGGTGGGCGCGCTGCTCCGTGGCGCGGTGCGCGAGGTCCGCGCGGTATCCGGCGGGGCCGCCGTTGCGCATCACCTCGCGCGTGACCGTCGAGGTCGGACGGTCCAGGCCCCTGGCGATCTCCGCGTAGGCGAGGCCTTCGGCCAGCCCCAGCGCGATCTGCTGACGGTCCTGCTGCGTGAGCCTGCCTCCGGGCATCGCGGCCTCCTCCGTTGTCCATGAATCCCTGACCCCTGGGATGCCAGCATAGCGTTCACCTTCAATCCATTGCAACGCAATGAGCGCCTGACGTTGCGTTAAATTCACTTCCAGTGCAACGATTTTATGCACTTGAGCTGCATGAATACATTTTCGGTGCAACTTCCTCGTTGCCAACTCCTCGAACGCAACGTAGCTTTTCCAACATCGGAAACAACGCGAAACGAGGAGAACACCATGCAGACCTTCGCCACCCCCGCCCCGATCTCCGCCGTCCTCGACATCCCCGCCGGGCGGGTCCAGATCATCGCCGCCGACCGCGCCGACACCGTGGTCGAGGTCCTCCCCGCGAACGCCTCGAAGGGCCGCGACGTGAAGGCCGCCGAGCAGA
Organism: Streptomyces sp. NPDC093071; assembly: GCF_044754545.1. NCBI lineage: Bacteria > Bacillati > Actinomycetota > Actinomycetes > Kitasatosporales > Streptomycetaceae > Streptomyces > Streptomyces sp. NPDC093071. The sequence goes on from NZ_JBIVPH010000004.1 coordinate 543,424, forward strand.
CCGGCGTCGCGTACGCCGACGGCGTCCTGAGGATCGAAGTCCCCGCCAAGAAGGGGAACTTCGGCCCCTCCGGGTCCGTCGAGGTGACGGTCCGGGTGCCCGTCGGCTCCCGCGTCGAGGCGACGGCGGCCGCCACCGAGTTCCGGGCCGTGGGCCGGCTCGGCGACGTCGTCTTCGACGGCGCGTACCGGCGGATCAAGATCGACGAGGCCGCGAGCGTGCGCCTCACCGCGACCGACGGCGACGTCGAGGTCGGCCGGCTGAACGGCCCCGCCGAGATCAGCACCCAGCGGGGCGCCGTCCGGATCACCGAGGCCGTGCGCGGCGAGGTCGTCCTCCGCACCCAGGACGGCGACATCTCGGTCGGCGCCGCCGCCGGGGTCTCCGCCTCCCTGGACGCCGGCACCACCCTCGGCCGCGTCGTCAACGACCTGAAGAACGACGGCACCGCCGTGCTCGCCGTCCACGCGACCACCACCCGGGGCGACATCACCGCCCGCAGCCTCTGAGCCCCGCCTCTGCCCCGGCCCCGTCCCCACCCCGCGCCACCTCCGAACCCCACCCCGCGCCACTCCCGAAGGAGCATCACCATGACCGACCTGGCCATCGCGGCGACCGGGCTGCGCAAGTCCTACGGGGACAAGGTCGTGCTCGACGGCGTCGACCTCGCCGTCCCCGAAGGAACGGTCTTCTCCCTGCTCGGCCCGAACGGCGCCGGCAAGACCACCGCCGTCAAGATCCTCTCCACGCTCGTCACCGCCGACGCCGGTGACCTGCGGGTCGGCGGCCACGACCTGGCCACCGCCCCGCAGGCGGTACGGGCCGCGATCGGCGTCACCGGGCAGTTCTCCGCCGTCGACGGCCTGATCACCGGCGAGGAGAACATGCTCCTGATGGCCGACCTGCACCACCTGTCCAAGCGGGAGGGCCGCCGGGTGACCGCCGAACTCCTGGAGCGCTTCGACCTGGTCGAGGCGGCGAAGAAGCCCGCCGCCGGCTACTCCGGCGGCATGAAGCGCCGCCTGGACATCGCCATGACCCTGGTCGGCGACCCCCGGATCATCTTCCTCGACGAGCCCACCACCGGCCTGGACCCCCGCTCGCGGCACACCATGTGGCGGATCGTCCGCGAACTGGTCGCCGGCGGCACCACCGTCTTCCTCACCACCCAGTACCTGGAGGAGGCCGACCAGCTCGCCGACCGCATCGCCGTCCTCCACGACGGAAGGATCGCCGCCGAGGGCACCGCCGAGGAGCTCAAGCGGCTGGTACCCGGAGGCCACGTGCTGCTGCGCTTCTCCGACCCCGCCGCCTACCGCTCCGCCGCCGCCCACCTGCCCGGAGCCGCCCCGGACGACGAGGCGCTCACGCTCCAGGTCCCCGGCGACGGGAGCCAGCGCGCCCTGCGCGCCGTCCTGGACCGACTGGACACGGCCGGCGTCGAGGCCGACGAACTGACCGTGCACACCCCGGACCTCGACGACGTCTTCTTCGCCCTCACCGGCACCGCCGGAGTCCCCGCCCAGCCCTCCCCCACCGAGGAGACCGTCCGATGAGCACCTTCGCCCTCGCCGTGCGCGACTCGTCCACGATGCTGCGCCGCAACCTCCTGCACGTCCGCCGCTACCCCTCCCTCACCCTGAACCTGCTGCTCACCCCGGTGATGCTCCTGCTGCTGTTCGTCTACGTCTTCGGCGACGCGATGAGCGCGGGCCTGGCCGGCGGCGGAGGCCGCGACGCCTACATCGCCTACGTCGTCCCGGGCATCCTGCTCATGACCATCGGCTCCACCGTCGTCGGCGCCGCCGTGTCCGTGGCCATGGACAAGAACGAGGGGATCATCGCCCGCTTCCGCACCATGGCCATCCACCGCGGCTCCGTCCTCGTCGGGCACGTGGTCGGCAGCGTGATGCAGTCGCTCGCCAGCGTCCTCCTCGTCGGCGCCGTCGGCCTCGCCATCGGCTTCCGCTCCACCGACGCCACCGTCCTGGAATGGCTGGCCGCCCTCGGCCTGATCGCGCTCTTCGCCCTCGCGCTCACCTGGATCGCGGTCGGCATGGGCATGGCCAGCCCCAACGCCGAGGGCGCCAGCAACAGCGCCACGCCCCTGATTCTGCTGCCCCTGATCTCCAGCGCCTTCGTGCCGCTGGACTCGATGCCCGGCTGGTTCCGGCCCATCGCGGAGTACCAGCCCTTCACCCCGGCCATCGAGACCCTGCGCGGCCTGCTGCTCGGCACCGAGATCGGCCACAACGGCTGGCTCGCCGTCGCCTGGTCCCTGGCCCTCACCGCGCTCGGCTACCGCTGGTCGACGGCCGCCTTCCGGCGCGACCCGGAGTGACGGGCGCGGAGACCGCGCACACGGGCCCCCGGTCAGTACGCCGGGGGCCCGTCCCCGTGCCCGTCCCCCAACGCCAGGAACGACGCCACCCCCGTCGCCACCGACTCCGCGAAGACCACGTCCTCGCGCTCGAAGGCCGGGCGGCAGGCGGCCCGCAGGAAGGTGAGGACGCCCAGCGTCCGGCCCCGGGAGCGCAGCACCGCGCACAGGGAGTGCGCCGCGTCACCGGGCCACTGGTGGGCCTCCGCCCACACCTCGGCGGTACGGCCCGCGCTCGCCCGGACCGCGCCGACCCGGTCCCAGGCCTGGAGCGCCGGATGCCTCGGCCCGTACCGCAGCGGGATGCCTCCGCCCACGGGCGGGGAGGACGGGCCGGGGACGGCGGCCGGGACGGCCAGGGCCCGCGTCAGGCGCCGGTCGCCCGCCACCCGGTCCACCAGGGCGTGGTCCGCGAACCCGGCCAGGGCGAACTCCAGGAGGACCGCCGCCGCCTCCGCCGGGTCCTCGCACTCGGCCGCCGCCGCGCCCGCCCGGTGCAGCTGGCTCCACCGGAACCGCAGCCGGTCCGCCTCCCGCAGCGCGAGCCGCTCCTCGGTCACGTCCTGGAACAGCCAGGCGACGCCCAGCGGCACCGCCGCCTCCGTCATCGGGGACCCCAGGCGCAGGAAGCCGCTGCGCCAGCACCGGCGCCGCTCCCCCGAGGCCGTCCGCAGCGTCACCCACACCTCGGCGGGGGCGGGCGGGGTGCCCTCCGCCAGGACGTGCTGGAAGGCGGCCTCCAGCTCCTCGACGCCGTGCACGACGACGTCGCCGAGCGGGCGCCCGAGCAGGGTCGTACGACCGGCTCCGAAGGCGCGGGCCGCGTGGGCGTTGACCATGGCGGGGCGCAGGTCGGCGTCGACCAGGACGACGCCCCAGGAGGCGTCGTCGAACAGGGCCTCGCTGAGGGCGACCGACCGCTCCAGGTCGAGCTGGACGTGGACCTCGCTGAACGCGCAGTACACCCCGGCGGGCGCGCCGTCCGCGCCGCGCACCCCGGCCGCCTGGCTGCGCACGAGCACCCGCCCGCCGTCCTTGCGGAGCAGCACGAACTCGTGGACCTGTCGGCCGGGCCCCTTCATGGCCCCCATCAGGCGCCCCAGGGTCTCCTCGGCGTCCGCGCTCCGCGCCGCCCACCCCTCGAACCCGCGCCGCCCGACGGCCTCCCCGGCGGTCCAGCCGAGGATCCGCTCGGCCTCCCGGTTCCAGTGCGTGACCGTCCCGTCGGCGTCGAAGGCACAGAGCGCCGCGTCCATCCCGTCGAGCAGCGCGGCCAGCAGATCGGCCCCCGCCCCGGGAACGGCGGTCTCACTCGTGGACTCCGCGAAAGCACTCACCCGACACCCCCCATGCTGTGGACCATTCAACTGGAACGTGACGCAGAGCACATCACCTTCGCCGAAAACGATGGGCGGACACGCCCCACCGGGACGGTTCCGGGCCCGGTTCAGCCCGGCGAGACGAAGCCCGACTCGTAGGCGGCGATGACCGCCTGGGTGCGGTCGCGGGCGCCGAGCTTCGCCAGTACGGAGCTGACGTGGGACTTCACCGTCTCCGTGCCCACCACCAGGCGCGCGGCGATCTCCGCGTTCGACAGGCCGCGCGCCACGAGCCGCAGCACGTCCGCCTCGCGCTCGGTGAGACCGGCCCGTTCCAGCGCCTCCCGGGCCTCCGACCCGTCCCGCTCCCGCCCGTACGAGGCGGCCAACTGCCGTACCGCCGCCGGGAAGAGGAGCGAGTCGCCCTCCGCCACGAGGCGCACCGCGTGCACGATCTCCGCCGGGCGGGCCCGCTTGAGCAGGAAGCCGTCGGCGCCCGCGCGCAGCGCCCCGTACACGTACTCGTCGTTCTCGAAGGTGGTGACGACCAGGATCTTCGGCGGCTCCCGCACCGTGCGCAAGACCGCGCGGGTCGCCTCGATGCCGTCCATCAGCGGCATCCGGACGTCCATCGCGACGACGTCGGGGCGCCGTTGGCGCACGAGGGGGATGACGGCGGCCCCGTCGGCCGCCTCGCCCACCACCTCGATGTCGGGCTGCGCTTCGAGGACGGCGCGCAGACCGGCCCGGACCAGCGGTTCGTCGTCGACGAGGAGGACGGTGATCGGCATTCGGCCAGGGTAGATCAGCCGGACGGGCGCGTACGGGCGGCCCGGTTCCCGGCGGTGGCGGTCCCCGCGACTCGCGTACGACGGCGTGCGGGCGGCCCGGTCCTCGACGGCGACGGTCCCCGCGACTCGCGGGCGGTGCCGTTCAGCGCAGCGGCAGGTCCACGCGGACCAGCCACGCGTCGCCGTCCCGGCCCGTCCGGGCCGAACCGCCCAGGAGCGCGGCCCGCTCGCGTATCCCGCGCAGACCGCTGCCCGAGCCGGTGCGCTCCTCCCGCCCCGGGGCCAGCGGGTTGCGGACCTCCAGGCGGAGCACGGCGCCCTCCACCGCCACCCGGGCGGCGACCGGGACCGGGCCCGCGTGCCGCAGCACGTTGGTGAGGCACTCCTGGAGCATCCGGTACGCCTCGCGGGAGACCGGGCCCGGCACCTCCTCCAGCGGCCCGGTGACCTCGGCCTCGACCCGCGCGCCCGAGGAGCGCGCCGAGTCGAGCAGCCGGGCCGCCTCGTCGAGGCCGGGGCTCGCGGCCGCCGGGCGGCCCGTCTCGCGCAGCAGGAGCAGGACGCGCTCCAGGTCCTCCAGGGCGGCCCGCCCCGTCTCCTCGATCGCCTCCAGGGCCCGGTCGGTGAACTCCGGGTCGGCGGCGGCGCGCGCGGCCCCGGCCTGCACCACGGCCAGGGTCAGCGCGTGGCCGAGCGAGTCGTGCAGCTCCCGCGCGATCCGGTTGCGTTCGAGGAGCCGCTCGGTGCGGCCCTCCAGGGCGGCCATGCGCTCCTTCACCGAGGGGCCGAGGAGGGTACGGGCCACCCGCGCGGACAGTGCGCCGCCCGCGACGACCAGCGCCAGGAGCACGAGCACCGGGAGCGGGGCAAGGAACGCCGACCACCGGCCGTCGCCGAAGGGGAGGGCGAGGCCGGCCACGACCGGCTCCTCGACGTGCACCCCGGCCAGCGTCAGCGCGCACTGGGCCAGTCCGACCGACAGCAGCCAGACGGCGAGCCCCGCCTCCATCCGGAACACCAGCCACAGGGCCGTCCTGCCCCGGTCCGTCCACGAGGCCGACGGGGACGCGGAGACGTCCGCGCCCTCCGGCGTCCTCCACGCGCGCGCGTGCTTGCCCGGGAAGAGCATCAGGCGCGCCTGGAGGCCCTCGGCGCGGCGGGCCGCCGGCACGAGGGCGACGGCCGCGACCAGCGGCACCGGGAGCACCGCCACCACCAGCCAGTCCGACGGGTACGGGTGCGAGAGGCCGGGGTGGATCAGGCCGCCGGCGAGCGGCACGATCGCACCCACGAGGAGGTGGAGCCAGCGGGTGTACGTGACGGCACGGGCGAGCGGACGAAGGCGGCGGGCGGCGGCGCTCGCGAGCGGCCGGAGGCGGCGGGCGCGGTGCGCGGCGGCGCTCGCGAGTGGGCGGAGGCGGCGGGCGCGGTGGGTGGTCGCGCTCGCGAGCAGCCGGAACCGGCGGGCGCCGTGCGTGACCGCACTCGTGAGCGGGCGGCGGCGAGGGGCGCGCGGAGTGGTGCGCGTCGGCCGGCGGAAGGGTCCGGGCATCCCGTCATCCTGGCAGGACGGCCGCCGCCCGCGGCTCCCCCGTGCGGGGGAGACGGCCTCCCCGGGCGGGGGATGGCCCGGGGGCGGCGGGCGCCGAGGATCGGGGCATGACCAGCATCGACGTCAGGAACCTCACGAAGGAGTACGCCGGCAGGCCGCCGAAGCGGGCCGTCGACGGGCTGACCTTCTCCGTCGAACCGGGCCGCGTGACCGGCTTCCTCGGCCCGAACGGGGCCGGGAAGTCCACCACCATGCGGCTCGTCCTCGGCCTCGACCGGCCGACCTCGGGCACCGCCACTGTCGGCGGCCGCCCGTACACGGCGCTGGACGAACCGCTCCGCACCGTCGGCGCCCTCCTGGACGCGCAGGCGGCCCACGGCTCCCGGACCGCCCGGAACCACCTGCGGGCCCTCGCCGCGTCCCACCGCATCCCGGACCGGCGCGTGGACGAGGTCCTGGCCGAGACCGGTCTCGCGGGCGCCGCCCGCCGCCGGGTCCGCACCTTCTCGCTCGGTATGCGCCAGCGGCTCGGCATCGCCGCCGCGCTGCTCGGCGATCCGGCCGTGCTCCTGCTCGACGAGCCGGCGAACGGGCTCGACCCCGAAGGCATCGTGTGGATCCGCGAACTGCTGCGCGGGCTCGCCGCCGAGGGCCGTACGGTCCTCGTCTCCAGCCACCTGATGAACGAGACGGCCCTCTTCGCCGACCACCTCGTCGTCCTCGGCCGGGGCCGGCTCCTCGCGGACGTGCCGATGCGGGAGTTCATCGACGCCCACAGCCACGCGCGCGTACGGGTGCGCACCGGCGATCCCGTACGTCTGCGGGCCACGCTCCTGGCCAAGGGGTGGGCGGTCGGGGAGGCCGTCGACGAGACCGGCCGGTGGGTGGTCGAGGGCGCCTCGGCCGAGGAGATCGGGGCGGTCACGGCCCGCGAGGGCATCCCCGTCTTCGAGCTGGCCGACGAGCGCGCCTCCCTGGAGCAGGCCTACCTCGCGCTCACCTCGGAGGAGGCGGAGCACTCCGCCGCCGCTCCCCGTCCCCGCTCCTCGTCCCTGGAGGCCTGACCGTGCCGTTCACCGCAGTCGTCCGCTCCGAGTGGATCAAGATCAGTTCCGTCCGGGCCAGTTCGGGATCGCTCCTCGCGGTCTTCGTCGTCGCCCTCGCCCTCAACCTGGCCCTGTACGTCAGCGTGGGCGGCCCGGAGCCGGACGGTGCCGGGGACCCCGTCTTCCGCGCCCTCTTCCAGACCAACTTCGCGCAGCTCGCCGCGGTCTCCTTCGGCGCGACCGCCGTGTCGTCCGAGTACCTGAACGGCGCGCTGCGCAACTCGCTGGCCGCCGTGCCGCGCCGGGGGCTGCTCTACGCGGCCAAGGCGGCGGTCACCGGGGGCGCGGCCCTCGTCGTGGGCCTGGTGACCTCGTTCACCACCTTCTTCGCGGGGCAGGCGTTCGCGGGCGAGTACGCCATCGGCATCGGGGAGCCGGGGGCGCTGCGGGGCTGCTTCGGCGCCGGGATCTACCTCGCCCTGATGGCCCTGCTCGCCTTCGGGCTGACGTTCCTGCTGCGCAGCGCGGTCGCGACGCTGAGCATCCTGACCCCGGCGCTGCTGATGCTGCCGTTCGTGCTCGGGGACGTGGCGGCGGGCGCCGCCGAGTACCTGCCGGACCGCGCCGGGCGGCAGATCCTCTACCAGGACCCGGTCGGGCAGGTCGGCCCCTGGGAAGGCCTCGGGATCGCGGCGCTGTGGACGGCGGCGGCGCTCCTCGCGGGGTGGTGGGCGATGCGCCGCCGGGACGCCTGAGCGGCGGCCGCCCGGAGGGTCCCGGGAAGTCGCCGGATAAATCGGTTGAGCGTCCCGGGCGGAGTTCGTACCGTAGGAGTCACGCATGAAAGGAGGTGATCCGGAAGTGATTTCTTACCGGACCAGCGAGGTGACTGCGGGCTGAGGCCTGCCGTCGCACTCTGTGCACCTCGGCAGGCCAGTCTGCCGAAGACCAACGCAGTCACCCGACCCGTGAGCCGCCGGTAAGTCCGGCCGGCTCCCGTTCGACCCAGGCGCCTGGGCGGGCGGGACCAAGGCTCACGGGTCGTCTGCGTTTCCGCTCCCGGTCAGGGGGCCAGGCGTTCCACCCGCCACGTGTCGCCGTCGTCCTCGCGGACGTAGCGCAGGCGGTCGTGGAGGCGGTTCTCGTGGCCCTGCCAGAACTCGACCGTGTCCGGGACGACGCGGATGCCGCCCCAGTGCGGGGGGACCGGGACCTGGGCGTCCTCGGGGTAGCGGGCGGCCAGTTCGTCGTAGCGGGCGAGGAGTTCCGCGCGGGAGCCGATCACCGAGGACTGGGGGCTCGCCCAGGCGCCGAGCCGGGAGCCGTGGGGGCGGGTGCGGAAGTACGCGACCGTCTCGTCGCGCCCGACGCGCTCGGCGCGGCCCGTGACGACGACCTGGCGGGCCGCCGGGTGCCAGGGGAAGAGCAGCGAGGCGTACGGATTGTCCGCCAGCTCCCGGCCCTTGCGGGAGTCGTAGTTGGTGAAGAAGACGAATCCGGCCCCGTCGTAGTGCTTGAGCAGGACCGTCCGGGAGGACGGGCGGCCGTCGGGGGTCGCGGTGGAGACCACCATCGCGTTCGGCTCGTGGATCGCCGGGTCCGCGGCGGCCTCCTTGAACCAGCGGGTGAACTGCGCGACCGGCTCGGGCGCGAGGTCGGCCGGGGACAGCTCCGTGGTGCGGTACTGCTCGCGCATGTCGGCGGGGTCCGGGACCCCGCCGGCCGCCGGAAGGGCCGCCGGAAAGGCCTCCGGGCGGGCCGCCGGACAGCGCGTGGGATCGTCGCTCGCTGAATCGTTCACGGAATCGGTCACGGGGCCATTCTGCGGCAGCGGGCCAGTCTGCCCGGCACCGGAGGCGGTTAACCCTCTCCCGCCGGATCGGCGGAGTGTGCCGGATGTCACGCTTCCCCGCATCATCGGAACCGTACAGACTCTTCGGCTGGATGACTGTTGATTCCCGCCATCGACCAACCCCGTTGATCGATCATCGATAGAGGAGCCGCCTGATGTCCGACTTCGTACCCGGACTTGAGGGAGTCGTCGCGTTCGAGACCGAGATCGCCGAACCCGACAAGGAGGGCGGCGCCCTCCGCTACCGCGGCGTCGACATCGAGGACCTCGTCGGCCACGTCTCGTTCGGCAACGTCTGGGGCCTCCTCGTCGACGGCGCCTTCAACCCCGGCCTGCCCGCCGCCGAGCCGTTCCCGATCCCGGTCCACTCCGGTGACATCCGGGTCGACGTGCAGTCCGCGCTCGCGATGCTCGCGCCCGTCTGGGGCCTCAAACCGCTCCTGGACATCTCGCCCGAGCAGGCCCGCGACGACCTCGCCCGCGCCGCCGTCATGGCCCTCTCGTACGTCGCGCAGTCCGCGCGCGGCCAGGGCCTGCCGATGGTCCCGCAGAGCGAGATCGACAAGGCGCAGTCCATCGTCGAGCGGTTCATGATCCGCTGGCGCGGCGAGCCCGACCCGAAGCACGTGAAGGCCGTCGACGCGTACTGGACCTCGGCCGCCGAGCACGGCATGAACGCCTCCACGTTCACCGCCCGCGTCATCGCCTCCACCGGCGCCGACGTGGCCGCCGCGCTCTCCGGCGCCGTCGGCGCCATGTCCGGCCCGCTGCACGGCGGCGCGCCCTCCCGCGTCCTCGGCATGATCGAGGAGATCGAGCGGACCGGCGACGCCACCGCGTACGTGAAGCAGGCCCTCGACAAGGGCGAGCGGCTGATGGGCTTCGGCCACCGCGTCTACCGCGCCGAGGACCCCCGCGCGCGCGTGCTCCGCCGCACCGCGAAGGAGCTGGCCGCGCCGCGCTTCGAGGTCGCGGAGGCCCTGGAGAAGGCCGCCCTGGAGGAGCTGCACAACCGGCGCCCCGACCGCGTCCTGGCGACGAACGTGGAGTTCTGGGCGGCCATCGTCCTGGACTTCGCCGAGGTCCCGGCGCACATGTTCACCTCGATGTTCTCCTGTGCGCGCACGGCCGGCTGGTCGGCGCACATCCTGGAGCAGAAGCGCACCGGCCGCCTGGTCCGCCCCTCGGCCCGCTACACGGGCCCCGGCCGGCGGGACCCGCGCGACATCGAGGGTTACGCCGACATCGCCGGCTGACCCTCCGGGTGCAGCAGGAGCTCCGCGTGGTGGCGGGCCGCCACCGACGGGTGGGCGCGGAGCTTCCCCTTCAGGGCGTTGCGGCCGTACTCGGCGAACAGCGGGTTCGACGGGTCGGTGGTGATGCCGGGGGCCGCGGAGGCGTGCGGGAAGTCCAGCGGGGCGATCCGGGCGTCGAGTCGCGGGTTGTAGAAGAACGGGACGGAGAAACGTTCCGTCGCGCCGGGCGGGGAGACCACCCGGTGGTTGGTGGCGATCAGGTAGCCGTTGGTCGCCACTTCGAGCAGCTCGCCCAGGTTGACGACGAACGCGCCGGGCAGCGGCGGCACGTCGTGGAAGTTCCCGTCCTCGCGCTGGACCTGGAGCCCGCCGACCTGGTCCTGGAGCAGCAGGGTGAGGAGCCCGTAGTCCTTGTGGGCGCCCACGCCCTGGTCGTCGCCCTCGCCGCTGCTGCCCGGGTAGCGCACCAGCTTGAGCTGCGGGTGGGCGTGCGGGCCGAAGATGTCGTCGTAGAAGTCCTCGGGCGCGCCGATGGAGGCGAGCAGCTCGTGCAGCAGGCGCTCGGCGACGCCGCTGAGCCGGTCGATCCAGTGCAGGGCGGCGGTGCGCAGCTCGGGCAGGGCCTCGGGCCACTGGTTGGGGCCTTCGAGCCACCAGTACGGGGCTTCCCAGGGCGCGGGGGCGTGCGCGGGGCGCTCGGCGCCGATGTCCAGCTGGTCGCGCCAGTCGCGAGCGCCCTGCGTCCGTTCGTCGCCGATGCGGGTGTAGCCGCGGAAGTGCGGCGAGTTCACGTTGTCGAGGGCGAGCCGGTCGGCCTCGGGCAGCGCGAAGAAGGCGCGCATGGCGGAGGTGAGGGCCTCGGTCTCGGCCTCGGTCACCCCGTGCCCGACGAGCTGGAAGAACCCCACGTCGTGGGCGGCCGAGTGGAGCTGGGCGTGGAGCAGCCTCCGGGCCTGCGGGCCGCGGTCGGCGGCCGAGAGGTCCACGATGGGGAGCTGCGAGGAGTACGAGCTGCTGGTCATGAGGTGTCCGCGGGGTCTACGGGTGCCCGGGACGGCCGCCGGGGGTGGGGCGGGCGCCGCGGGTGCCGGTCTGCTGGGGCTCTGTGACGGGACCAGGAGGGGTGGGTGGAGTGGTACCCCGGAAGGTCGGAAAGGCCGTGCGGGTCCGGAGGACCCGGGGCCGGGTGGCCGGAAGGGCCTGGTGGCCTGGGGCGCCGGGGGCTCGGGGAGCCCTGCGGCGCGGGAGGCCGGTGGCCCGGAAGGCCGCGAGGGTCAGACGGAGCGTCGACAGCTCATGCTCGTGACGCGGACGAAGTCCACGTGGCGACGGCGTACGAGCGGAGGCATGGGAACAGAGTACTGCGGGGCGCCCGGGAGGGGTGTGGCGCGGGTCACGGAACGGGACGTCGTTCCTGATCGGGGGCGTGGCGCTGCGCGGGCGGGGTGGGGGTGTGCGGGCTGCGGTGGGCGTGCCGGTGCTTCGGGCGCGGCACTCAGGGGCGTACTGCTGCTCCGGTACTCCGGGCCGTACCGCTGTTCGCGGGCTCGGGGATCCCGGCCGTACCGCTACCGCCGCTGCGGGCTCCCGGCCGGGTCCGGCCGCTCCGGCGGTCGTGGTTCGGGGCCGTCGTCACTTCAGCGCCTCGTTCACCAGCCGTGCCCACTGGGACACCACCCGTTCGCGGCGGGTGCGGTCGTCGGTGAGGAGGGTGGCGAGGCCGAGGCCTCGGGCCATGTCGAGGAGGCCCTGGACGGTTTCGCGGACGCCGGGGCGGGTCTCGTCGGCGCCGAGGACCTCGACGGCGATGCGGTGGGACTCGCGGCCGACGCGGGCCTCCAGTTCGGTGACGCGGGCGCGGAGCTGGTCCTCGCCGGTGGCGGCGACCCAGAGGTGGAGGGCGGCCCGGAAGAGGGGGCCGGTGTAGAGGTCGACGAGGGCCGCGACGGCCGCCTCCCGGTCGTCGGAGGGCAGCGCCCGCAGCGCCTGGGAGCGCTCCTCCGCGACGTACTCGACGGCGGCCGTGAAGAGGTCCTCGCGGGTGGGGAAGTGGTGCTGGGCGGCGCCCCGGGAGACGCCGGCCCGTTCCGCCACCGCGGAGACCGTCGAGCCCGCCCAGCCGTGTTCGGCCAGGCAGGACACGGCGGCCTCCAGGAGCCGCTGCCGGGTGGCGCGGCTCCGGTCCTGCTTGGGTGCGGTCACAGCCGCCATGCGGGGTCCCGTCGTTCGAGGAAGGCCGTCATCCCTTCGCGCGCCTCGGCGGAGGCGAAGAGCGTGGCCGACCTCTGCACCAGGTCCTCCGCGTCGCGTTCGAAGGTCTCCAGGACTTTAGCGGTGACCAGCCGTTTCGATTCCCGCAGGCCCTGCGGCGAGGCGGCGCGCAGGGCGTCGAGGATGCCGGGAAGCGCGTCGTCCCCGGCCGTGACCAGGCCCATGGCGAGGGCCTCCGGGACCCCGAAGCGCTCGCCCGTCAGGTAGTAGCGGGTCGCCGCGCGCGGTTCCAGCCTCGGGAGGAGGGTCAGCGAGATGACCGCGGGCGCGACCCCGATCCGTACCTCCGTGAGGGCGAAGTCCGCCCCCTCCCCCGCCACCACGAGGTCGCACGCGCCGAGCAGGCCGAGGCCGCCCGCGCGCGCGTGCCCGGTGACCCGGGCGACGACGGGCTTCGGCAGCTCGACGATCTGCCGGAGCAGGGCCACGAAGTCGTACGGGCTCGGGGGCGCCTTCAGGTCGGCGCCCGCGCTGAAGGTGGTGCCGGCGTGGTCGAGGACCACGGCCCGTACGCCCGGGTCCTTGCCGCACGCGGCGAGCGCGTCGGCGAGCTCGGTGACGAGGGCGGCGGAGAGGGCGTTGCGGGTGGCGGGGGAGTTCAGCGTGAGGGTGGTGACGCCCCGTTCCTCGGACGTGGTGACGAGTGTGGTCATGCGCGTTCCCTCAGTTCCCTTCGGAGGATCTTCCCGGATGCGGCCCGGGGGACGGTCTCGACGAACTCCACGTCGCGGACCTTCTTGTACGGGGAGACGCGCGCGGCGACGTGCGCGACGACCTCCTCGGCGGTGAGGCCGGGCGCGGAGGGCTGGCGGACGACGAAGGCCTTGGGGATCTCGGTGCCCTCGGCGTCGGTGACGCCGATGACGGCGGCGTCGGCGATGCCCTCGTGGGTGAGGAGCAGCGCCTCCAGTTCGGCGGGGGCGACCTGGAAGCCCTTGTACTTGATGAGTTCCTTGACGCGGTCGACGACGAAGAGCCAGCCGTCCTCGTCGACGCGCCCGACGTCCCCGGTGTGGACCCATCCTTCGGCGTCGATCATGGCGGCGGTGGCGTCGGGGCGGCCGAGGTAGCCCTTCATGACCTGGGGTCCCCGGATGGCGATCTCGCCCTCCTCGCCGGGCGCGGCGTCCTTCGCGGGGTCGTCGAGGGAGAGGATCCGCATCTCGGTGGAGGGCAGGAGCCGGCCGACGGTGCCGGGCGGGGGCGTCTCGGCGTCGAGCGGGACGACGTGGGTGCCGGGGGACAGTTCGGTCATGCCGTACGCCTGCCGGACCGGCGGGAGCCCGAGCCGCTTCGAGCAGGCCTCGGCGAGGGCGGCGTCGAGCGGGGCGGCGGCGCTGACGATGTACTCCAGGGAGGACAGGTCGTAGTCGGCGACGGCCGGGTGCTTGGCGAGGGCGAGGACGATCGGCGGGGCCACGTACAGGCCGTTGATGCGGTGCTCCTGGACGGCGCGCAGGAAGGCGTCGAGCTCGAAGCGGGGCTGGACGACGACGGTGGCGCCCTGGCGGAGGGGGGCGTTCATGAGGGCGGTGAGGCCGTAGATGTGGAAGAAGGGCAGGACGGCGAGGATCCGGTCGCCCGGTCCCATCGGGATGAACGGCTCCAGCTGGGCGAGGTTGGTCGCGATCGAGGTGTGCGTGAGCATCACCCCCTTGGGTACCCCGGTCGTGCCGGACGAATACGGGAGGGCGGCGACGTCCTCGTCGGGGTCGACCGCGATCTCGGGGACGGGTCCGGTGGAGCCGAGGAAGGCCTGGAGCGAGCGGACGGTCTCTCCCGCCGGGGGCTGGTCGCAGAGGAAGATCTCCTCGATCCCGCCCGCGAGTTCGGCGGCGGCGCGGGCGGCGGGGAGCAGGGGCGAGACGGTGACGATCCAGCGGGCGGAGGAGTCGCGGAGCTGCTTGGCGAACTCCTCGGGGGTGGCGAGCGGATGGACGGTGGTGACGGCGGCGCCGGCGCGGGTGGCGGCGTAGAAGGCCACGGGGAAGAGCACGGTGTTGGGGCTGTGCAGGGCGAGCACGTCCCCCTTGCGGACCCCGGCTTCGGCGAGCCCGGCGGCGACGAGCCGGTGGAAGGCGTCGACCTGGGCGTACGTGAGGGTGAGCGCACCCTCCGCGCCGGAGCCGTCGACGAGGGCCGGGGTGTCGCCGTACTCGGCGGCGCGGCCGAGGACCGCGTCGTGGATGGGGAGGGAAACGGCCGGGACGTCCTCGTACGCGCTGTGGAACACCATGGATGACCCCCTGGAGAGGTGGAAGGTGAGCGCCAGGATCGCGGGTGGGGCGGCGACTTGGGGAGACCTTGTCAGTACCCCGTAGAACAATCAAGCACGCCTGCATGATTTTGGTGGGGTGCCTGTGCGGGGTCCGCGGGGAAACGGGTACGGCCCCGCACCGGAGCACGGGGACGACCTCAAGCCGCAGCCGACCTGGCCCGACGACCATCAGAGCCGCGTCGACCGGTTCGTCCGCGAGCTGCACCGGCACGACCGGATGCGCTGGACCCTGATGGACTGGGCCTCCGGGCTCGTCGTCGCGGCGCGTCTCGGTGATCCTCCCTACCTCGCGTGACGCCACGGTTCCCCCATGCCGCTGGAAGCCCTTCGCGTCGGCAGCCGTTCCTCACCGATGCACTGGCCCAAGTAGCCCTATTTGGAGCCGAGTTGGCTTCCCTCTGTCCAGACATGCGGACCAAGGTCGTCGGCTTCACCCCGTCCGGCGACCGGTGGTCCGGCGCCCTGTCGCAGCTCGGCGGCAAGGGGGCGTTCACCCGTGGGCGGGGCCGTCGGCCTGGCGGTGCATTGCGTGAAGGACGCGCCCGTCGCCCGGGGGACGGTGTTCGCGGCGCACCTGCGGCGCGACAGCCTCCACGACGCCCTGGTGGAGCCGGGCGGGCGCACGCTCGACCGGCTTCCCCCGGGCTCCGTCGTCGGCACGTCGTCGGCACGTCGTCGGTGCGGCGGATCGCCCAGCTCGCCCGTACGCACCCCCGTCTGGCGACCAGGCCGACCCGGGGGAACACCAACACCCGTCTCGCCAAGCCGGATTCGGGCGAGTACGACGCGTCCCTCCTCGCCGTGTGCGGTCTGGAGCGCATCGGGGCGGCGGACCGCACCGCCTCCAGGGGCACTGCAACTCCCCCGTCGCCGCGTTCGCCCGGACCGAGCCGGACGGCCGGATCGGCCTGCGGGCACGGGTCTTCTCGCCGGACGGCAAGGACGTCGTGGACGCCCACGCATGGGGTCGTCACCCCCAGGCCTTGGGCACCTCCGTGGCCGCCACCCTGATCAGGGACGGAGCCCTGGAGATCATCCGGGCGATTCCGCACTGACCCGCACCCCGCCGGAGGACACGCCGCCCGGATGCGCTCCGGCCCGTGCCCCCTCTCCGCCGGTCCGGCCTCAGGTGAACCCCCTCGGGACGGTGGGCTCCCGCGGGTCCGTGCGGTCGTGGTGGGTCACTCGGGGAGCCGGGCGTTCATGGTCGGACGCTCGGCGCCGCCGTCCGCGCCCAGGCTCGCGAGGAGACGCAGGCCGTCCTCGGCGGGGCTGTCGGCGGGCGCGGACAGCACGAGGAGTTCCATGCCGGATTCGTCGGGCAGCGCGAAGTTCTCCTGGTGCAGTTCGATCGGTCCGACCAGCGGGTGCCGGTACGCCTTGCGTCCGTGGGTGCGGGCGCGGACGTCCGCGCGGGCCCACAGCCGGCGAAAGCGTTCGCTGCCCATGGCCAGCTCGCCGATGAGCGAGGCCAGGCCGGGGTCCTCGGGGTGTTTGCCCGCGGCCAGGCGCAGGTGCCCGACCACGTCGAGGGTGCACGTCTCCCAGTCCGCGTACAGGCCGCGTTCGGCTTCTTCGAGGAAGATGTGCCGAGCGGTGTTCAGGCCCGGTATCGGCCGGCCGTAGAGGAGTCCGGCGAGGCGGTTCGCGGCGAGCACGTCCAGCCGGTGGTTCACGATCAGCGCGGCTGCGTGGGGGACCAGGTCCAGGACGCGCAACAGCTCCGGCCGCACGCGCCCACCGGGTGCCTTCGCCCGGGGGCGGGGCTGCCGTGTGAGCCGGTGGAGGTGTCCGCGCTCGACCTCGTCGAGGCCGAGGACCCGGGCGAGGGCGTCGAGGACCTGCTCGGAGGGCTGGGTGGCGCGGCCCTGCTCCAGACGTACGTAGTAGTCGACGCTGACGCCGGACAGGTGCGCGACCTCTTCGCGACGCAGTCCTTCGACCCTGCGGCGGTTGTCGACGGGGATGCCGACGGCCGCCGGGTCGACCCGGGAGCGCCTGGTCTTCAGGAAACCTGCGAGATCGTCCATGCCCCTCAGTATGGGCGCGGCGCCCGGCGGCGAGGGGGGTCCCGCCAGTACCAGGAAGACCGGTCCGGTGGTCGGGGCGCCCCTGAACACCGGACGCCCCGGCGTCCAGGATCGAAGGCATCCGATCCGAAGGAGAACGCCGATGAAGACGCTGATCGTCCACGCCCACCCGGAGCCGAAGTCGCTCAACGGCTCGCTGAAGGACCTCGCGGTGTCCACCCTGGAGGAGGCCGGACACGAGGTGCGGGTGAGTGATCTGTACGCGATGGGCTGGAAGGCCGTCGTGGACGGCGCGGACTACGGTTCCCAGGCGTCGAGTCCGCTGAAGGTCGCCGCGGACTCGGGCCGGGCCTTCGACGCCGGGACGCTCACCGAGGACGTCCGCGCCGAGCAGGAGAAGCTGCTGTGGGCCGACACGGTCGTCTTCCAGTTCCCGCTGTGGTGGTACACGATGCCCGCGATCCTCAAGGGCTGGGTGGACCGGGTCTTCACCTACCACTTCGCGTACGGCGTCGGCGAGCACAGCGACACCAAGTACGGCGAGCGCTTCGGCGAAGGCACCCTCGCGGGCAAACGGGCCCTGCTGTCGGTGACCGTGGGCGGCCCCCGGTCGCACTACGCCGCCCGCGGGATCAACGGCCCCATCGACGACCTGCTGTTCCCGATCCAGCACGGCGTCCTCTACTACCCGGGCCTCGACGTGCTGCCGCCGTTCGTGCTGTACGGCGCCGACCGGCTGACCGCCGAGGAGTACCCGGCCGTCGCCGAGGCCTGGAAGCAGCGCCTGCTCACCCTGGAGTCGACCGAACCGATTCCGTTCCGGCGGCAGAACTTCGGCGACTACGAGATCCCTTCCCTGCGCCTGAAGGAGGGAAGGGAAACCGCGGGCCGTACGGGTTTCGGGCTTCACGTCCACGCTTGACCGCGGGTGGCGGGGAGGCGGCCACGTTCTCCCGGCGACGCCTCGTCCAGGGGGTGTCCGGCGTCAGTTCTCGCAGCCCACGCCGTCGCCGTCGCGGTCCAGGTGGCGGGCGTAGCCGGGTTCGCCCCGGTGGACGGGTGCGGCTCCGGCCGCGCGGACGGCCGTGCAGTTGCGGTAGTAGACGTCCTCTTCGACGGCTTCCTGCGTGGGCTCGGGCTCCGTCCCGGTCCCGTCCCGGACGGGAAGGGCCGCCGAGACTGCCGGGAGCGGGCAGTGCGCGCGGACCGGCCGGGACGGGAGGGTGGGGACATGCGAACGAGCTTCAAGGTGCACGCCGTCCTCGCGAGTGGGACGAGCGCGCTGATGCTCCTGGTGGCCGGGCTGACCCTGGTGCCGGGAGTCCTTCCGCTGCCTTCCCCGAGGTTCCTGGCGGTCCTCGCCGGTGTCACCCTCTTCCCGCTCCTGGGCTGGGCCCTCTTCCGGGGCCTCTTCTTCGGCGGTTTCGACCGCGACCTCCAGTGGGCCGCCTTCCGCTGCCTGCCCGGCCGGGTGCGGCTCGCGCTCGTCGCCCTGATCGGGGCCGGCGTCGTGCTGTGCGCGGTGGACGCCGCCGCCTCGGGGGACCGGCAGAACGCCGAGGTCCGCGACGGCCGGTACGTCGTCTTCGAGACGGCGTACGGCCGGCGCGGCACCGTGGAGGTCGACCGGCGGGAGTACGAGGCGGTGCGGGAGGACGATCAGCGCGGCATGACGGCGATCCCGGGTACGGCGCTCGCCGCTGTGGCCCTGTTCGTCCTCGTCGCCGGGGAGGTCCGGCGGGCGGACGGCGGGGCCGTCAGTACGACTTCGGCAGCCCCAGCGTCTGGTGGGACACGTAATTGAGGATCATCTCGCGGCTGACGGGGGCGATCCGGGCCACCCGGGCCGCCGTGATCAGGCGGGCGAGGCCGAACTCCTTGGTGAGGCCGTTGCCGCCGAGGGTGTGGACGGCCTGGTCGACGGCCTTCACGCAGGCCTCGGCCGCCGCGTACTTGGCCATGTTCGCGGCCTCGCCCGCGCCGAGGTCGTCGCCCGCGTCGTAGAGCCGCGCCGCCTTCGCCATCATCAGGCGGGCCAGCTCCAGTTCGATGTGCGCCTGGGCCAGGGGGTGCGCGACGGCCTGGTGGGCGCCGATCGGGGCCTTCCAGACCTGGCGCTCCTTCGCGTACGTCACCGCCTGCGCGAGCGCGTACCGGCCCATGCCGATCGCGAACGCCGCCGTCATGATCCGCTCCGGGTTGAGCCCCGCGAAGAGCTGGAGCAGGCCCGCGTCCTCGTCGCCCACGAGCGCGTCCTCGGGCAGCCGCACGTCGTCGAGCGTCAGCTCGAACTGCTTCTCGTCCGCGTCGAGTTCCATCTCGATGTGCCGGCGCCCGAAGCCCGGCGCGTCGCGCGGCACGATGAAGAGACAGGGCTTCAGGCTGCCCGTGCGGGCGTCCGACGTGCGGCCCACGATCAGGGTCGCGTCCGCGATGTCCACGCCCGAGACGAAGACCTTCCGGCCGTTGAGGACCCAGCCGTCCTCCGTGCGGGTCGCCGTGGTCGTGATGCGGTGCGAGTTCGACCCGGCGTCGGGCTCGGTGATCCCGAACGCCATCGTCCTCGTCCCGTCCGCGAGCCCCGGCAGCCACGCCCGCTTCTGCTCCTCCGTGCCGAAGCGGGCGATGACCGTGCCGCAGATCGCGGGCGACACCACCATCATCAGGAGCGGCGCGCCGGCCGCGCCCGCCTCCTCCAGGACGATCGACAGCTCGGCCATGCCGCCGCCCCCGCCGCCGTACTCCTCGGGCAGGTTCACGCCCAGGTAGCCGAGCTTCCCGGCCTCGGCCCACAGCTCGGCCCGGTCGAAGCCGGGGCCGTGGCGATGGCCGAGCGCGGAGACGGCGGCGCGGAGCGCGGTGAGTTCTTCGGTCTCGATCATGGTGCTCATGCGGACGGGTCCTCCTGTGCATCGGTCGGTACGGATGCCTGTGCGTGTACGACGGCGAGCAGGGCGCCGACCTCGACCTGGCGGCCGGGGGCGGCGTGGAGCGCGGTGAGCGTGCCGGAGGCCGGAGCGGTGACGCGGTGCTCCATCTTCATGGCCTCCAGCCAGAGGAGCGGCTGCCCGGCGGCGACCCGGTCGCCGACGGCGAGGCCGTCCGCGACCCGGACGACGGTGCCGGGCATGGGGGCGAGCAGGGAGCCGGGCGCGGTCTGCTCGCGGGGGTCGGTGAAGCGGGGGCGGGCGGCGAGGCGGTGGCCTCCCACGTGGACCGTGCCGTCCTCGTAGGCCGTCACGTCGAAATGGCGTACGACCCCGGCCGTTTCGAGGCTCACCCGGTCCGGGGCCGCCGCCACGACCCGTACCCCTTCCGGCGCGGTGACCTCGTAACCGCCGTCCCGCGTCGGCCGGTAGCGGACCTCGTGGTCCTCCTGGTGGTTCCCGTAGGGGTCCCCGTACGTCCGCGTCTCGTCCTGCGAGCGCAGGTTCCGCCAGCCGCCGCCGAAGCGGCCCCGGCGGGCGGAGGCGGCGGCGAGGGCGGCGGCGACGGCCGCGAGGTCCCCGCCGCCGGGGGCGATGGTGAGGGCGGGCAGGTTCCGGTCGTAGAAGCCGGTGTCGAGGGCCTCCACGGCCGTGTACTCGGGGTGGCGCAGGGACGCGACCAGCAGGCCCCGGTTGGTGACCGGGCCGTGGATCCGGGCCCGTTCCAGGGCGCGGGCGAGCTTGCGGACGGCCTCTGCGCGGGTGGCGGCGTGGACGGTCAGCTTGGCGATCATCGGGTCGTAGTGGACGCCGATCGCGTCCCCGGAGGCGTACCCCGTGTCGAGCCGCACCCCTTCCGGTACGTCGAAGAGGCGCAGGGCGCCCGTCTGGGGGGCCCAGCCCCGGGCCGGGTCCTCCGCGTAGAGCCGGGCCTCGATCGCGTGGCCGCGCGGGGCCGGGGTCTCCGGCGGCAGCTTCCCGCCCTCGGCGACGGAGAGCTGGAGGGCGACGAGGTCGACCCCGTACACCTCCTCCGTGACGGGGTGCTCGACCTGGAGGCGGGTGTTCATCTCCAGGAAGTGCGCGCGGCCGTCCGCGACGAGGAACTCGACCGTGCCCGCGCCGACGTAGCCGACGGCCTTGGCGGCGCGGACGGCCGTGTCCAGGAGGGAGGCCTCCAGGGCGGCGGGCAGGCCGGGGGCCGGAGCCTCCTCGATCACCTTCTGGTGGCGGCGCTGGAGGGAGCAGTCGCGGGTGCCGAGCGCCCAGACCGTGCCGTGCGCGTCGCAGAGGAGCTGCACCTCGACGTGGCGCCCGTCCTCCACGTACGGCTCGACGAAGACCTCGCCGTCCCCGAAGGCGCTCGCCGCCTCCGCCGACGCCGACTCCAACTCCTCTTCCAGGGAGGATAGTTCGCGTACGACCCTCATGCCCCGGCCGCCGCCGCCCGCCGCCGCCTTCACCAGGACCGGCAGGTCGGCCTCCGTGACCCCGGCCGGGTCCAGGGGCGCGATGCCGAGGAGTTCCTTGGCGCGGGTCTTCGAGGCCATGGCCTCGATCGCGGCCGGGGGCGGACCGATCCAGACGAGCCCGGCGTCGATCACCGCACGGGCGAAGCCGGCGTTCTCGGAGAGGAAGCCGTAGCCGGGGTGGACGGCGTCCGCGCCCGCCGCGAGGGCCGCCTTCACGATCAGGTCGCCGCGCAGGTACGTCTCCGGGGGCGCGGCCCCCGGCAGCCGTACCGCCGCGTCGGCCTCCCGTACGTGCAGCGCTCCGGCGTCCGCGTCGGAGTACACGGCGACGGTGGAGACGCCCAGGTCGCGGCAGGTGCGGAAGACGCGACAGGCGATCTCGCCCCGGTTCGCGACCAACAGCCTGGAGATCATGACTCGCCTCACATTCGGAAGACGCCGAAGCCGCCGCGCGCGCCCTCGACCGGTGCCGTGTGGATCGCGGAGAGGCACAGCCCGAGGACCGTGCGGGTGTCGCGGGGGTCGATGACCCCGTCGTCGTAGAGCCGTCCGGAGAGGAACATCGGCAGCGACTCGGACTCGATCTGCGCCTCGACGAGCGCCCGCAGACCGGCGTCGGCCTCGTCGTCGTAGGGCTGCCCCTTCGCGGCGGCCGAGGCCCTGGCCACGATCGACAGGACGCCCGCGAGCTGCTGCGGGCCCATGACGGCGGACTTGGCGCTGGGCCAGGCGAAGAGGAAGCGGGGGTCGTAGGCCCGGCCGCACATGCCGTAGTGCCCGGCGCCGTAGCTCGCGCCCATGAGCACCGACAGGTGCGGGACCTTCGAGTTCGAGACGGCGTTGATCATCATCGCGCCGTGCTTGATGATGCCGCTCTGCTCGTACTCCTTGCCGACCATGTAGCCGGTGGTGTTGTGCAGGAAGACCAGCGGGACGTCCCGCTGGTTGGCGAGCTGGATGAACTGCGCGGCCTTCTGCGACTCGGGGCCGAAGAGGACGCCCTGCGCGTTGGCCAGGATGCCGACCGGGTAGCCGTGCAGCGACGCCCAGCCGGTGACCAGGCTCGGCCCGTACAGCGGCTTGAACTCGTCGAAGTCCGAGCCGTCCACGATCCGGGCGATCACCTCGCGCGGGTCGAACGGGGTCTTGAGGTCGCCGGGGACGATCCCGAGCAGCTCGTCCCCGTCGTACTTCGGCGGCTCCGCGAACGCCGGATCGGGGTGCGCCTTGCGGTGGTTGAGGCGGGCGACGATCCGGCGGGCCTGGCGGAGCGCGTCGGCCTCGTCCACGGCGTAGTGGTCGGCGAGGCCGGAGGTCCGGGCGTGCATCTCGGCGCCGCCGAGCGACTCGTCGTCGCTCTCCTCCCCCGTCGCCATCTTCACCAGCGGCGGCCCGCCGAGGAACACCTTCGACCGCTCCTTGATCATCACGGCGTGGTCGGACATGCCGGGGACGTACGCGCCGCCGGCCGTCGAGTTGCCGAAGACGACCGCGATCGTGGGGATCCCGGCGGCGGAGAGCCGGGTGAGGTCGCGGAAGAGCGCCCCGCCCGGGATGAAGATCTCCTTCTGGGAGGGCAGGTCGGCGCCGCCTGACTCCACGAGCGAGACGACGGGGAGCCGGTTGGCGTACGCGATCTCGTTGGCACGCAGGGCCTTCTTCAGGGTCCAGGGGTTGGAGGCGCCGCCGCGCACGGTCGGGTCGTTGGCGGTGATCAGGCACTCGACGCCCTCGACGACCCCGATGCCGGTGATCAGGGAGGCCCCTACGGTGTAGTCGCTGCCCCAGGCGGCGAGCGGCGACAGCTCCAGGAACGGGCTGTCGGGGTCGATCAGCAGCTCGATCCGCTCCCGGGCGAGCATCTTGCCGCGCCCCCGGTGCCGGGCCGTGTACTTCTCGCCGCCGCCCGCGAGGGCCTTGGCGTGCTCGGCGTCGAGGGCGGCGAGCTTGTCGAGCATGGCGGCGCGGGCGTCGGCGTAGTCGGTTCCGCCGGTGTCGAGGGCGGAGGCGAGGACGGTCACGGGGATTCCTCTCGGGGAGCCTGTCGGGAGCGTCGGGCGGTGACGGCCCCTCGGGGGGCCTTCGACACGGCGGTCACAGCAGCCCCTCCGGCACGTCGAGTTCGCGCGAGCGCAGCCACTCGCCGAGGGCCTTGGCCTGGGGGTCGAAGCGGGCCTGGGAGGCGACGCCCTCGCCGAGGATCCCGGCGACGGTGAAGTTGAGCGCCCGCAGGTTCGGCAGGACGTGCCGGACGACGGGCAGGTCCGCCGTCTCGGGCAGCAGCGCGCGGAACCGCTCGACGGTGAGGGCGTGGACCAGCCAGCGCCACTCCTCCTCGGTGCGGACCCACACGCCCACGTTGGCGTCGCCGCCCTTGTCGCCGCTGCGGGCCCCGGCGACCCGGCCGAGGGGGACGCGGCGGACGGGCCCGTCGGCCGGCGGCTCCGGAAGCTCCGGCTCGGGTACGGGTTCCAGGGCGCGGGTCCGTACCGGTACGGGAATCCCCTGACGGGTCCCGTCGGGGAGGACGGCCGTGTGCGGGACCTCGGCGGCGTCCACGTACACCGTCTCGAAGACCCCGTAGGGGGAACCCTTGGCGGGCGGGGCGGTGACGTGGAAGCC
This sequence comes from Streptomyces sp. NPDC093071, assembly GCF_044754545.1. Taxonomy (NCBI): domain Bacteria; kingdom Bacillati; phylum Actinomycetota; class Actinomycetes; order Kitasatosporales; family Streptomycetaceae; genus Streptomyces; species Streptomyces sp. NPDC093071. The sequence goes on from NZ_JBIVPH010000004.1 coordinate 567,220, forward strand.
GGGGTAGCTGGCGAGGGCCAGTTCGATGGCGGCCCCCGTCAGGGTGCGGCCGACGGCCTCGGGGCCGGGGTCGCGGACGACGAGCCGCAGCAGGGCGCTCGCGGTCTCCTCGGTCCCGGCGTCGGCCCGGTCGGTGCGGACGAGGTCCCACCGCACCTCGGCGGGCCGGGACCCGCCCCGTACGAAGGCGTCCTCGATCTGGTCCCGTACGAGCGCGGCCTTGGCCTCGACGTCGAGCCCTGTGAGGACGAAGACGACCTCGTTGCGGAAGCCGCCGAGGCGGCTGAGCCCGGCCTTGAGGGTGGGGGGCGGGGCCTCGCCCCGTACGCCCTCGACCCTGACCCGGTCGGGGCCCTCCTGCGTGAGCAGTACGGTGTCGAGCCGGGCGGTCGCGTCGGGTCCCGCGTACCGGGCGCCCGCCGTCTCGTAGAGCAGCTGGGCCGTGACCGTGCCGACGTCGACGAGGCCGCCGGTGCCGGGGTGCTTGGTGATGACGCAGGAGCCGTCGTCGTGGAGTTCGGCGACGGGGAAGCCGGGGCGGCGCAGGAGGGCCGGGTCGTGGTCGCGGAAGAAGGCGTAGTTGCCGCCGGTGGCCTGGGTGCCGCACTCCAGGACGTGCCCGGCGACGACCGCGCCCGCGAGCCGGTCGTACTCCTCCGGGCCCCAGCCGAAGTGCCACTGCGCGGGCCCGGTGACGAGGGCGGCGTCGGTGACGCGGCCGGTGACGACGACGTCGGCTCCGGCGGCGAGGCAGGCGGCGATGCCGGCGCCGCCGAGGTAGGCGTTGGCGGCGAGGGCGCCGTCCCGGGCGGGCAGCCGGTCGCCCTCGACGTGCGCGACCCTTACGGGCAGGCCGAGCTTCGCGGCGAGGGCCCGCAGGGCGTCGGCGAGTCCGGCGGGGTTGAGGCCGCCCGCGTTGGTGACGATCCGGATCCCGCGCTCGTGGGCGAGGCCGAGGCCCTCCTCCATCTGGCGCAGGAAGGTCTTGGCGTATCCGGCGGCCGGGTCCTTGAGCTGGTCGCGGCCGAGGATGAGCATGGTCAGCTCGGCGAGGTAGTCGCCGGTGAGGACGTGCAGCTCGCCACCGGGGCCGCCGCCGGTGAGCATCTCGCGGACGGCGTCGAAGCGGTCGCCGTAGAAGCCGGAGGCGTTGCCGATGCGGAGGACCATCAGGCCTCCCCGGACGTGGTGCGGGCCGGGCGCCCCGCTCCGGCCGGACGTCCCGCTCCGGCCGGACCGGCGAAGGCCTGGGCGAGGGTGAGCCAGTGCGCGGCGTCGGGGCCGTGGGCGACGAGGGCGGTGTCGTCGCGGTGGACGCGCTGGGTGACGAGGAGGCAGAAGTCGAGGGCGGGCCCGGTGACCTTCTGGGCGGCGCCCTCGGGCCCGTACGCCCACAACTCCCCTCCGGGCGATACGAGTTCCACGCGGAAGGGCTCGGCGGGGGGCTGCTCGCCCCGGACGAGGTAGGCGTAGTCGCGGGCGCGGTGGCCGATCCAGGCGACGTGCCGGAGGCGGACGGTCGGAGCGCGGAGGATCCCGAGGGCGTCGGCGACGTCCTGGCCGTGCGCCCAGGTCTCCATCAGCCGGGCGGTGGCCAGGGCGGCGGCGCTCATCGGCGGCCCGTACCAGGGGAAGCGGGCGCCGGGCGGGGCGGCGCGCAGGACCTCCTGGAGCCGTGCGCGGCCCGCGCGCCAGCGGGCGAGCAGCTCGGCGGGCGGCAGCGCCGCCCCCTCCTCGGCGCCCTCGTCGACGAAGCGGTCGGGGGCGACGAGGGCCTTCTCCGTCTCGGCGGCGAAGGCCTCGGCGTCGGTGGCGGCGAGGAGGGTGGCCCGGTCGGTCCAGGCGAGGTGGGCGATCTGGTGGGCGATCGTCCAGCCGGGGGCGGGGGTCGGCGCCCTCCACTGCCCCTCGCTCAACTCCCCCACGAGACGGTCGAGTTCTTCGCTCTCGTCGCGCAGGTCGTCGAGGACGACGACGGGGTCGGACACGGTGCGCTCCCCTCGGGGACGGGCGGTCCCGGTCACGGGCCTTCGCGGAGGAGCATGGCAGCGGGAGCAGAAACAATCAAGCGTGCTTGCTTTAGCCTTGGAGAGGACTTGAGGAAGCGGGGCGCCCCTACGTCCGGGTCCGCCGCACCAGCGAGGCGAGCGCGGTGACACCGACGACGAGGGCGAGGGAGTCCCACGGGAGGACGGCACCGGGCCGCTCGTCGAGCACGCCCATGCCGTTCCCGACGGCGACGACCCACCCGACGGTCCCCGCCAGCACCATCGCCCCGACCTTCCGCTCCCCCGTGATCCTCATGCCGATCCAGAGGACCAGGGGCATGAGCAGGAACGTGTTGATGAGCGCCGAGGTGAACGCCTGGTCGGAGGAGTATCCGCCCCCGGCCCCGAGCGCGGCGGAGGCCTGGGCGCTGAACGACAGGTAGAGGGTGTCGGACAGGACCAGATGGGACGCCGCGACGGCGACCGACGAGACGATCAGCGCTTTGAGGAGGCGGGGGAGGGTGGGTGTGGGTGATGCCATGAGGCCCGACTATACGCATCATGTATACATCGAGTGCATAGCACCCCCGAGCGCAGGCCTCGGCCCACCCGAGCGGGAAGTCCGGTTCAGCCAGTCCTGCGGTGGGCGTGCCAGGCGGTGGCGGCAGTCGCGAGGCGCACGGTCCACGGGTCGGGGTCGGCGTTGCCGATCTCGGACCAGACGTTGGCGCTGGCGGCGGCGAAGGCGGTGACGCCCTCGGCGGGGGCGGTGCGCCGGGAGGGGATCCCGGCGGCCCAGCGCTCGGCGGACGCGGAGGCGTGACCGGCGGCGCCGAGCCAGATGACCCAGTGGCCGGCGTCGAGCCAGGCCGCTCCGCGGGTCGCCCAGGTCGGTGAGGAAGGGCACGACGGCGACCTCCCGGTGCTGGGTCCAGGCGCGGGGGTGAGTCGGTACGCAGCCCCTCGATGCACCAAGTGCCCGTGGCGGAGGTGACGCGGACCGTGATCTCGCCGCCGAAGCCCTCGGCGGCCCCCGCCAGGTCAGCGGATCGCCTCGTCCATGAGCACGTAGAGCAGCCCGACGAGGGAGCCGCTGCTGACGATCTCGCGCCGGTCGATCATGCCCCGCACGGCGGCCAGGGGGATCCACTCGACCCGGTCCGACTCATTCTTCTCGGTCGGCGGCGCCTGCGAGTCTGTGGTGCTCGCTGGTGGCCAAGGCTCAACATGACCTGGTTTTTGCGGGTTACACCAACTACTTCCTGTGGCTGGAGCAGGCCAACCTCGGCGGCGCACCGCAACGTAAGGCCCAGGCCGGATGCAGGGTCCGATTCCTGATCGGGGATCCGGACAGCCCGGTCACGGCTGCCCGCGAGGAAGAGGAGGGGGTGCCCCTCACGCTCTCCACGCGCACCGCCGTCACCCTGGCGGAGCTGGAAAAGCTCCGTGACGTGCCCGGGATCGAGGGGTGTTTCGAGTCAGGCCACGTGAACCTGTCGGTCTTCCGCTTCGATGACGAGATGATCATTACGCCAATCCTCGCCCGCAGGGTCGGTCATGACTCACCGACGATGCATCTCCGACGCTGCCAGGCCGACGGGATGTTCGACCGCTTTGCCGCTCACGTCGAGGAGCTGTGGAGCCGCGGGCGCGACATCCGGGAGGCCGAACACAATGCCCAGGCGTGACTACGAAGACGACCCGAACGCCCCGAAGGCGAACAGCCTGGTGCCGGCCGCGTCAGCGGTCGTCGTTGACGACGAGGGCCGGATCCTCTTGCAACGCCGCACGGACAACGGCATGTGGGCCCTGCCCGGCGGAAAGATGGAGCTGGGCGAGTCCATCGGCGAGTGCGCGGCGCGCGAGACGCTGGAGGAGACCGGGATCACCGTGGAGATCACCGGCATCGTCGGGACGTACACCAACCCCGGCCACGTGTTCGCTTATGACGACGGAGAGGTGCGCCAGGAATTCTCCGTCTGCCTGCTCGCCCGCCCGACCAGCGGCACGCTTCGGACGTCGGATGAGTCATTCGAGGTCGCGTGGTTCACCCCGGATGAGGTGGACGGCCTCCCGATGGTCCCCAGCATCCGCAAGCGCATCGATGACTGGCGGACGGGGGGAGGCCCCGTCGTGCGCTAGAGCTGTCCGGTGAGAACCACCCACTGATCAAGTAGGTGGCGGGGCTCAGTGGACCAGGTGCGGAACGCCCTCCCCGTCAACGAGTCTCCCCTCCCCGCCAGTTCGGTCGGCGGCCCGGTGAAGAGCAGGCGGCCGCCGTCCGTGCCCGCGCCGGGTTCGATGTCGATCACGTGATCGGCCTGGGCGACGACGCGGAGGTTGTGCTCGACCACGACGAGGGTCGCGCCCGCGTCCACGAGGTCGGCGAAGAGGGTGTCGAGGCGTTCCACGTCGTTGGGGTGCAGGCCGGTAGTCGGTTCGTCGAGGACGATCCGTTCCTCCGCGAAGCCGGAGGCGGAGGACGCGGCGGCGCTGAGGTGTCGGGCGAGCAGCAGGCGCTGTTTCTCGCCGCCGGAGAGGGTGTCGAGGGGCTGCCCGACGGCCGCGTAGCCGAGCCCGACGCGTTCCAGCCGGCTCAGCGGCTCCGCGATGCCGGGGTGGTCGGCAAAGAGGTCGGCCACGGAGCCCGCCATCGACCCGGATGACGGCTTCGTCCGCGGCGTCGCGGGCGTTCGCGTTCATGGGCCGGCCGGGGTCCGGAAACGGGTGCCACGCACGCGGTGCGCCGGGAGCGCCGGAAAAAGCCCGTAACGTCCCTCGCGGAACCCGTTCGTACGAGCGGCGCGCGGCCCGCACCTCCGCCTGGTGTGCGAGCCGCGCGTCCTGCTTCACCGGGCCCGCGGTACGGGGGGAACCACGGGCCCGGCGTCCTTGAGCGGTCCCACGCGCTCTCCCTCCGTGTGCCCGGGAAGTCCCGGGACATGCGCGCCCCTCCCCGGGGTTTCCCGGAAAGTTTCCCCGGGGCCCGCCTCGGGGTCCGGCCTCACCCGCTCACGGCGGCGAAACGGCGCGGCCGCGGGACGAGCTCGCCGCCACAGTTGGGACAGATGCTCCCCAGGGCGTCGGCGCACCCCACGCAGAAACTGCACTCGTACGAACAGATCCGCGCGGGCCCGTCGGCCGCCAGGACCACGGTCTCGCAGCGCTCGCACCGGTCGCGCATCTCCAGGGCCATGATCGGCTCCCCTCCCTCGTACGGCTGTGACCACCCATGCTCCTCACCCGTTCTGGCCGGTTCAACAGCCCGACGGCCAGGGTTCGACGGAATCGGGCCGCCCGTTCCCGTCCGCCCGGGCGGCGGATAGCGTGCGGGCATGACGACGACGGGGAAGCAGCGCGTCCTGTACCGGCAGGGCACCGGGTTCTGGCGGATGACGGCGAAGTGGATCGTGGTCTTCGGCGCCCTGTACCTGCTGGACGGCGGGCTGATCCGGTCGTGGGGCGACGCCCTGGTCTGGGTGGTGATCGGGATCCTGCTGTGGGTGCCGTTCGGGATCGGTGTCGTCTGGTACGCGAAGAAGGACCACCTGGTCACCCTGACGACGCACGAGCTGCGCGTACGGCGCAGGCGGCTGCCGATGGACCGGGTGAACCTGCTGCACGTGGCGCGGCTGTGGCTGGAGGGCCGGTCGACGGCGGACGAGCGGCCGGTGGCGGAGTGGGCGCGGGCCGACCGGGTGGTGTGGGTGCCGCTGCACGACGGCCGGGCCCACGGCGTGGAGTTCCGCGACCCGGCCGCGTTCGCCAAGGCCTTCGGCGACTTCGCCGTCACGGCGTGCGGCGGCCCGGAAGCCGTCCGCGCGAGGGCCGCGACGGCCGCCTACCCGGAACCGCGCCCGATGCGGGCCCGCTCGTCCGACAACGGGTCGTGGCCGGACCTGCTGGACCTCTTCGACTGAGCGCCGGAAGCGCACGGCACGCGGACCCGCACGGTCCCGTACGGCCGGGTCGGGCGCGGGCGGTCACGGGCCCGTGTTCCCCTCGAACTCGCCCATGTTGATCAGGCTCACCTGGTGGTCCCAGGCGTCCCACTGCACCTGCTTCCGCGAGCCCCAGTAGTAAAGGCCGCAGTTCATCAGCTCGCCGTACGTCTCGTTCTCCCGCACCCGGTCGGGGCGGCCGAACGCGGCCAGGAGTTCCTCGTACGAGGTCAGGTGGGCGAAGTGGGACAGGTGCGGGCCGTGGAGGGCGAAGCCCACGACCGTTCCGCCGCGCACCTTGTAGGTCAGCTTGTCGGCGCAGTACAGGAATCCGTCCGAGCGGACGGTGTGGTCGACGACCTCGTCGAGGGTCAGCCGCCGCCCTTCGGCGTCGAAGTACTCGCTCTCGACGGCGGTCCCCCCGCGGTACCGGGCGACCAGGGAGGACGGGGCCTGGACGATGCTCCGGCGCGGGACGCCGGCGGCCGGGGACCCCAGGACGATGCCGCCCATCCCGACGGTCGTGAGGTCGATGTACGGCCGGAGCAGTACGTCGAGGTCGTCGAGAATGTCGATCATCGCCGGAGTCTAAGTCCCCCCGGAGCTGTTGAGCGCCGGGCTCAGTGCCGGACCAGGCAGAACGGGTGCCCGGCGGGGTCCGCGTACACGCGCCAGCTCCTCGTGCCCTCCCCCGCGTCCAGGAGGGTCGCGCCCCGCGCGAGGAGCTGGTCCTGGGCCGCGTCGAGGTCGGGGACGCCGAAGTCCAGGTGGGACTGCTGGGGCAGCTCGGGGTCCGGCCACGTCGGCGGGCGGTGCCCGGGGACGCGCTGGAAGCAGAGGACGAGCCCGCCGGGGGTGTGCAGGGTGGACCAGTCCTCGTCCAGGGACCAGCGCCGGTCCGGCCGGTCGACCTCCCCGCCGAGCAGTGCCCGGTAGAACTCCGCGAGCGCGCGGGGTTCGGGACAGTCGAGGACGAGGCATTGGAGGTCGGCGATCACGCGGGGAGTCTAGGGGGTCCGCACAGACCCCGGCCCCGGGTCTGCACAGGCCCCGGCCCAGGTCCGCACAGACCCCGCCCCCGGGTCCGGTCAGCCCGCCTCGGGGGCGTCGACGATCTTGCCGTCCTTGTCGACGGTGTGGGTGCGCCAGTACACGTCCCACTCGTCGTCGACCTTCTGCGGCACCTTGCCCTCGGGGTAGCGCGTGTAGCCCTCCGGGACCTTCTCGCCGTCCTTGACGCAGGCGGAGCCGGTCGCGCCGACCGTCATGACGGGGTACTCGCCCCCGGCGCAGATGTCGTCCTGGAAGGAGAGGCCGGAGCAGCCGGTCAGGGCCAGGACCGCGGCCGCTCCCGTGAGCGCGGCGGCCGCGGAGGCGCGGATCCGGCGGCGGAGGGAAGGGGCCTTGTCGGTCAGGGGGGTGGTCACGGGAGTCTCCTGTCGGTCGTGAGGTCTGTCCCCACTCTCGTTCCCGGAGATCGCCGGAGCGTGAGTACCGGTACTCAAGAGGGCCGCCGCGCCTCTACTCAGGAGAGCGGCTATCGGCCACAGTTGGCCGGAAGGCCCCCGTCCGCCCGGCGGCACCCGGCACCCCCTAAGGGGTGTCCGACGCCATCACGACGTACACCGCCCCGACCACCACCAGCAGCCCGGCCCCCAGGAGGGTCACCAGGGCGCAGCCGAGCAGGCTCGTCACGCCCGCGATGGCCGTCCAGCCCAGGCGGGTCGCCCGGTCGGCGCGGCGGAGGACCTCGCGGCCCTCCTCGTCGTCATCGCCCATGTCCGCCTCCCCGCCGGGAGCCTACGGTTTCGGGCGGGTCGTCCGTACCGCCCCGATGCTCGCCCCGATCACCAGCGCGATGGCCAGGGCGTCGGCGGCGGACAGGGCCTGGCTGAGGACGAGGAAGCCGGCCAGGGCCGCGATGGCCGGTTCCAGGCTCATCAGGATCGCGAAGGTGGGCGCGGGCATCCGGCGCAGGGCGAGGAGTTCCAGGGTGTACGGCAGGACCGACGACATCAGCGCGACCGCGAGGCCCAGCGCGAGCGTCGACGGTACGAGGAGCCGGTCGCCCGCCTCCGCGAGGCCGAGCGGCAGGCTGAGGAGGGCGCCGAAGGCCATCGCGAGCGCGAGCCCGTCGGCCTGCGGGAAGCGGCGGCCGGTGCGGGCGCCGAAGACGATGTACGCCGCCCACATGCCGCCCGCCCCGAGCGCGAAGGCCGCCCCCAGCGGGTCCAGGCGGTCGAAGCCGCCCCCGCCGAGCAGGAGCACGCCGACGAGCGCGAGCCCGGCCCACAGCAGGTTCGTCCAGCGGCGCGAGGCGACCACGGAGAGGATCAGCGGCCCGAGGACCTCCAGGGTCACGGCGGCGCCCAGCGGGATCCGGCTCGACGACTGGTAGATGAGGACGTTCATCCCCGCCATGGCCGTGCCGAAGGCGACGATCGTGCCCCAGTCGGCGCGGCCGTAGCCCCGGACCCGGGGCCGGCACACCACGAGCAGCACGGCCGCCGCGAGCACCAGCCGCAGGGTGACCACCCCGAGGGCCCCGGCGCGCGGCATGAGGAGGACCGCGACGGCCGCCCCGAACTGCACGGAGAGCCCGCTCGTGACGACCAGCGCGACCGGGCCGAGCCGACGGCCCGTCCCCCCGTCCCGTACGGGAACCCCCCGAGGGTCCGCGGCGGCCGCGACCGGGGCCACGTCCTTGACCGGACTGTCCACCGGCTGCTCCTCCACACGACACGTACGACGAAGGTCCGCCGGACCCGGACCGGTCCGGCACCACCTCACCGTACGGGCCCCCGCGCGGCAGCGGAAATGCCGATTGCGCTGCGTTTATGCTCCCGACGCATGAGCATCGAGCTACGCCACCTCCGCTGCTTCCTCGCCATCGCCGAGGAGTCCAGCCTGACCGGGGCGGCCGCCCGGCTCCACCTCACCCAGCCCGCCGTCTCCCGCACGCTCGCCGCCCTGGAACGGCACCTCGGCATCCGGCTCGCCGACCGCTCCACCCACCACCTCGCCCTCACCGCCGAGGGCCTCGCCTTCCGGGACCGGGCCGCCACCGCCCTCGCCGCCTTCGACGCCGCCGTCGACCCGGCCGGGCTCCGCCGCCGCCCCCTGCGCCTCGGGCACGCCTGGTCGGCGTTCGGCCCGTACACCACTCCCCTGCTCCGGCGCTGGCAGCGGGAGCACCCCGGCACCCCGCTCGAACTCCTCCGCGTCGACGACCGCACCGCCGGGCTCGCCCGCGGCGAGGTCGACGCCGCGCTGCTCCGGGGGCCCGTGGACGCGCCCGGCCTCGTCACCGAGGAGCTCGCCACCGAGCCCCGGGTGGCCGCGCTGCCCGCCGACCACCCGCTCGCCGGCCGCCCCCGGCTCGCGCTCGGCGACCTGGCGGGCGAGACGGTCGTCCTCAACACCGTCTCCGGCACCACCACCCTGACCCTGTGGCCCGCCGCCGCCCGCCCGGCGGCCACGCTGACCGTCGCCAACACCGACGACTGGCTCACCGCGATCGCCGCCGGCCGGGGCGTCGGCGTCTCCTCCGCCTCCACGGCCGCCCTCCACCCGTACCCCGGCGTCGTCTACCGCCCCCTGCCGGACGCGCCCCCGCTCCCGGTCGTCCTGGCCTGGCGCGACGCCTTTCCGCACCCGGCGACGGGGGCGCTGGCGGCGCTGGCCCGCGAGATCGTCTCGGAGGGAAGGGGGTGAGACCGGCCCCGCCCCGTCAGGAGACGGGCGACTCCGCCTCCGCGTCCCCGCGCCGCAGCGAGCGCCACACGTGCACCGCCCAGGCGTGCGCCTCCGCCGTCTCGTGCGAGCAGAAGAGGCCGGCGGCGGAACCGTCCGGCTCCACCGCGTAAGCGGAGAACTCGTACCGCCCCCGGCCGGTGTCCTCCGGCGTGACCCAGGAGGAGTGCCGTACGCCCCCGTCCGGCCGCCGTTCCGTGTGCCGCCGACCGGCCGGCGGCTCCGGGGCGCCGTCGAGGAGGACGGCGAGGAAGTCCTCGGCGGGGCGCTCCGGCCGGTCGTCCCGGAAGAGCGTCGCCGCCACGCCGCGGTCCCGCCCCGTGAAGTGGTCGATCCCGTCCGCGAACCGCGCCGAGAGCCCCGCGCTACGCTCGACCGACCACCCGTCGCCGAGGTCGGTCCGGACCGCGACGGGCAGCGGGGACGGGAAGCGCGCGAGCACGTGGTCCCGGTCCCAGACCCGCCCGAGCAGCCCGACGGCCACCGGGTCGTGTCCCTCCACGAGGTACGGCAGCTCCCCGGGGTCCGCGATCCGCCCCGTCATCCCGGCGCCGAGCACCTCCTCGCCCCACGGCCTGACCGCGTTGGCGAGCCGCCCGCGCACCACCAGCCCCGGGTAGGCGGCCTCGTCGTACCAGACGGCCGCCGCGTGCCGGAGGGTCTCCTCGTCCACCTCCAGCCAGGTCCCGAGGACGAGTTCGGTGTCCCCGCCGAGCCGCAGCGGCAGCAGGCACCGCACGAAGTGCCCGACCCCCTCGACGGAGAGCAGCGCGTTCGGCCCCGGCGTCCGCCGGTCCTCCTCGGGGGTCTCCAGGACGGCGTCCGGCAGCCCGAACCGGATGTCGATCCGGCGCTCGTCGGCGAGCTGTTCGCCGCAGCAGGAACAGGTGGAGAGGGGGGCGGAGGTGCTCATCCCCGCACCCTAAGCCGGACCGGAGCCGATCCGGCGACCGCCTCCCCCTCGCGCGGAACTCATCCGGACCCGCCCGGGCCCCGGTTCTCGCAACCCACCCGGCCCCGGTTCTCGCAACCCGCCTCGCAACCCGCTCGGGTCCCGCCCTGCAACCCACCCAGGCCCCGCCCCGCAACCCGCTCGGGCCCCGCTCACCCCGCCTCCTCCCGACCCCCCTCCACCCCCTCCGCCAAGCCCTCCTCCAGTCCCTCCGCCAGCAGCTCCGCCAAGTGCCGTCCCCGCCCGTCCGTCAGGTCCCCGATCTGCGTGCGGCAGGAGAAGCCGTCGGCCAGGACGGCGGCCTCCGGGGGTGCGTCCCGCAGGGCCGGGAGGAGTTGGTCCTCGGCACAGGCGACCGAGACCTCGTAGTGGCCCGGTTCGAAGCCGAAGTTGCCCGCGAGGCCGCAGCAGCCGCCCGCCAGGTCGCCGGTGAGGCCCGCGCGGGCGCGCAGCCGCCGGTCGGCCGCGTCGCCCAGGACGGCGTGCTGGTGGCAGTGGGTCTGGCCGGTGACCGGGCGGTCGAGGCGGGGCGGGGCCCAACCGGGAGCCAGCTCCTCCAGCGCCTCCGCGAAGGTGCGGACGGAGGCGGCGAGCCGGGCGGCCCGGGGGTCGTCCGGCAGCAGCTCGGGCAGGTCGGTGCGGAGGGCCGCCGCGCAGGAGGGTTCGAGGACCACGACGGGGAGGCCGTCGCCGGGTGGGTCCAGCACGTCCAGCGCCCTCCGCATCACCCGCCGCGCCGCCCCCGACTGCCCCGTCGACACGTACGTGAGCCCGCAGCACACCCGGCCCTCCGGCAGCCGGACGCCCAGCCCCGCGTCCTCCAGGACCCGGACCGCCGCCCGCCCGACCTCCGGGGAGAGGTGGTCGGTGAAGGTGTCGGGCCAGAGGATCAGGGCCGGCGGCCGGTCCGAGGCGCGCTCCGCGAACCAGGACGTGAACGAGGAAGCCGCCACCCTCGGCATCGTCCGCTCCGGCGTCACCCCCGCCAGCCGCGCCGCGAACGGCAGCCGCATCGCCGCGTTCAGCCCCCGCCCGAACACGTCCAGCCAGTGCGGCAGCCACCCCATCGTCCAGTGCGAGCGCGGTCGGCGCAGGAGACCGAGCGGGCCCGCGTAATGCCGGTCCAGGAACTCCGCCTTGTACGCGGCCATGTCGACGCCCACCGGGCAGTCGCTGCGGCAGCCCTTGCAGGACAGGCACAGGTCCAGGGCCTCGCGGACCTCCTCCGAGCGCCAGCCGTCGGTGATCACCTCGCCGATCGCCATCTCGTGCAGCAGCCGCGCCCGCCCCCGCGTCGAGTGCCGCTCCTCGCCCGTCGCCCGGTAGGAGGGGCACATCACGCCGGGACCCGAACTCGGGCCCTCCACCCGGCACTTGGCCACCCCCACGCACCGGGCCGCCGCCCGCCCCAGCTCCACCATCGGAAGCCCCACCGCCGGAAGCCCCACCGCCGGACGCGCACCGGACCGCGCCCCCTCAGACCTCAACCCCTCGAACCGCAACCCCTCGTCCAGCCGCCCCGGCCTGACCAGCATCCCCGGGTTCAGGCCCCCGTCCGGGTCCCACACGTCCTTGACCTCGCCGAAGAGCCCGACCAGCTCCTCCCCGTACATCCTCGGCAGCAGCTCCGCCCGCGCCCGTCCGTCGCCGTGCTCGCCGGAGAGGGAGCCGCCGTGGGCGACCACCAGGTCGGCCACCGCCTCCGAGAAGCGGCGGAAGTCCCGTACCCCCTGCTCCGTCCACAGGTCGAAGTCGATCCGGACGTGGACGCAGCCGTCCCCGAAGTGCCCGTACGGGATGCCCCGGAGGCCGAAGCCGGCCAGCAGGGCGCGGAATTCGCGGAGGTACGCGCCGAGGCGCGCCGGCGGCACCGCGCAGTCCTCCCAGCCCGGCCACGCCTCGCCCCCGCCGAGCGCCCGGGTCGCCGTCCCCGCCGCGTCCTCCCGGATCCGCCAGAGCGCCCGCTGCCCGGCCGGGTCCCGTACGACGTCCGCGTCGAGCGCGTCCGCCGCGCGGACCAGCCGCCGGGCCGCGTCCGGCCCGCCCACCTCGACGAACAGCCACGCTCCGCCCCGGGGCAGCCCGACGGCGTCCGGCACGAGGTCGAGGGCCATCCCCTCCACCGTCAGCGGCGCGTGCTCCAGGAGCCCCGGCGCCGCGTCCGCCGCCGCGCCCTCGTCCGGGTACCCGAGCACCACCAGGACGGGCTCGGCGGGCAACGGAACGAGCCGTACCGTCGCCTCCGTGATCACCCCGAGCGTGCCCTCGCTGCCGCAGAAGGAGCGGACCACGTCCACGCCCCGCTCCGGGAGCAGCGCGTCGAGGGCGTACCCCGAGATCCGGCGCGGGAGCCCCTCCGGGTAGCCGGTCCGCAGCAGGGCGAGGTTCCTCCCCACCAGCTCCCGCAGTCCGGGCGGCGCGCCCCGCCCCTCCCGCCCGAGAGTCAACTCCGCGCCCCGGTAGGTCACCACATCGAGGGAGCGCACGTTGTCCGCCGTGGTGCCCCACGCGACCGAGTGCGCCCCGCACGCGTTGTTGCCGATCATCCCGCCGAGCGTGCAGCGGCTGTGGGTCGACGGATCGGGCCCGAAGGTCAGCCCGTACGGGCGGGCCGCCGCCCGCAGCCGGTCGAGGACGAGCCCCGGCCGGACCACCGCCGTCCGCGCCTCCGGGTCCAGGGAGACGATCCCGCCCATGTGCCGTGTGAAGTCGAGCACGACGCCGGTGCCCGTGGCCTGCCCGCCGATGGACGTGCCGCCGCCCCGGGCGACCACCGGCGTGCCGTGCGCGCGGCAGACCTCCAGGACCGCCGCGACGTCGGCGGCGTCGCGCGGGGCGACCGTACCGGCCGGAACGCGGCGGTAGTTGGAGGCGTCCATGGTGGTCAGGGCCCTGGCCGTGACGGAGAAGTCGACCTCTCCGGCGACGGCCGAACGCAGGGCGGCGGCAAGCTCGGACGCGTGTTCCTGGTGTGTTCCCACAAGTCCAGGATCTCGCGCCCCTCGTCTCATCGGGCGGACATCCGGCGACCGGCCCCTTCCCGACCCGATACTCTCCGCCTCGTGGCTGATATCCAGATTCCCGCTGACATCAAGCCCGCCGACGGCCGTTTCGGCGCGGGCCCCTCCAAGGTGCGTACGGAGGCGCTGGACGCCCTGGCCGCCACCGGCACCTCCCTCCTCGGCACGTCCCACCGCCAGGCTCCGGTCAAGAACCTGGTCGGCGAGGTGCGTGCCGGCATCCGTGACCTCTTCTCGCTGCCCGAGGGCTACGAGGTGATCCTGGGCAACGGCGGCTCCACCGCCTTCTGGGACGTCGCGACCCACGGACTCATCGAGAACAAGTCCCAGCACCTCGCCTTCGGCGAGTTCTCCTCCAAGTTCGCGAAGGCCGCCAAGCTGGCTCCCTGGCTGGCCGAGCCGACCGTGATCTCCTCCGACCCGGGCACCCACCCGGAGCCGGTGGCCGAGGCGGGCGTCGACGTCTACGCGTACACCCACAACGAGACCTCCACCGGTGTCGCGGCCCCGATCAAGCGGGTCGCGGGCGCCGACGAGGGCGCGCTCGTGCTGGTCGACGCGACCTCCGGCGCGGGCGGCCTGCCCGTCGACATCACCGAGTCGGACGTCTACTACTTCGCCCCGCAGAAGTCCTTCGCGGCCGACGGCGGCCTGTGGCTGGCGGCGTTCTCGCCCGCCGCCCTGGAGCGCGCGCAGCGGATCCACGCCTCCGGCCGGCACGTCCCCGAGTTCTTCTCGCTGCCGACCGCGATCGACAACTCGCTGAAGAACCAGACGTACAACACCCCGGCGCTCGCGACCCTCTTCCTGCTCAACGAGCAGCTCAAGTGGATCAACGGCCAGGGCGGTCTGGACTGGGCCGTGGCCCGGACCAAGGAGTCGTCGGACGCGCTGTACACGTGGGCCGAGGAGTCCAAGTACGCCTCGCCGTTCGTGACGGACGCGGCGAAGCGCTCGCAGGTCATCGGCACCATCGACTTCGCGGACGAGATCGACGCGGCGGCGGTCGCGAAGGTGCTGCGCGCCAACGGGATCGTGGACACCGAGCCGTACCGCAAGCTGGGCCGCAACCAGCTGCGGATCGCGATGTTCCCGGCGATCGACCCGGCGGACGTGCGGGCCCTGACGGCCTGCGTGGACTACGTGATCGAGAAGCTGTAACCACCCCTTTCCGTACGGAGGGCCCGGCACCGCACGCGCGGTACCGGGCCCTCCCGCGTGCGGACGGACGTCACCGGCTCAGCGACCGGTAGCGGCGGACCGCCAGGGGCAGGAAGAGCGCCATGAGGGCGAGCGGCCAGACGACCGCCATCGGGACGGCGTGCTGCTCGACCCAGGAGCCGCCGCCCGCGCCCGGGTTGCCGAAGAGCTCGCGGGTGGCCGACACCGTGGACGAGATCGGGTTCCAGGCGGCGACGGGCGCGAGCCAGGACGGCATCAGGGACGGCGCCACGTACACGCTGGAGAGCATCGTGAGCGGGAACAGGACGACGTAGAGGGCGCCGGCCGCCTCCGTGTTCGGGACCACGAGGCCGCACCACACGCCCACCCAGATGAGGCTGAAGCGCAGCAGCAGGAGCAGCGCGAAGCCGAGGAGCGTGGCGCCGGGCCCGCCGTCCGAGGTCCAGCCGATGGCGAGGGCGGTGAGGGCGAGGAGGGCGAGTTCGGCGGTGGCGATCAGGAGGTCGGACAGGGCGCGGCCGGTGGCGACGGCCGAGGGGGCCATCGGCATGGACCGGAAGCGGTCCACGACCCCCTTGCCGCTGTCGGAGGCGACGGCCGAGGCCGTGCCCATGAGCCCGAAGGCCATGGTCATGGTGAACATGCCGGGCATCAGGAACTCGCGGTAGTCGCCGTCGCCGGGCACGCGCATCGCGCTGCCGAAGACGAATCCGTAGAGCAGCACGGAGACGATGGGGAAGCCGAGCTGCCAGAGGATGGCGGTGGGGTTGCGGCGGTAGTTGAGCAGGGTGCGGCGGACGAGGGTGAGGCAGTCGGCGACGGCCCAGTAGGCGCGGCCGCCGGTCGTGGACGTGAGGGCGGTGCTCATGCGGTGGCCTCCTGAAGAGCGGTCTCCTGACGGCCTGTCTCCTGACGGCCGGTCTCCCGGTGGTCGGTCTCCTGGTGGTCGGTCTCCTGGTGGTCGGTCTCCTGGTGGTCGGTCTCCTGGCCGGTCAGGTGGAGGAACACGTCGTCGAGCGCGGGCCGGCGCAGGGCCAGGTCCTCGACGGCGATCCGCTCCTCCTGGAGGGTGCGCGCGACCTCGGTCAGGGCGGCGACCCGGTCGGTGACGGGGACGTGGACGCGCCGTTCGGCCTCGTCGGTGCGGGGTTCGGCGTCCGCGACCCGGGCGAGGACCGCGCGGACGGCGGGCAGGTCGGCGGCCTCGGCGACGACGACCTCGACGCGGTCGCCGCCGACGAGGTTCTTGAGGCCGTCGGGGCTGTCGTCGGCGATGGCCCGGCCCCGGTCCACGACGGTGATCCGGGAGGCGAGCCGGTCGGCCTCGTCCAGGTACTGGGTGGTGAGCAGCACGGTCGTGCCGCCCGCGACGAGGGTGCGGACGGCCTCCCAGACCTCGCCGCGGGCGCGCGGGTCGAGCCCGGTGGTCGGCTCGTCCAGGAAGAGGACGGCGGGGGCGAGGATCATCGAGGCGGCGAGGTCGAGCCGGCGGCGCATCCCCCCGCTGTACTGGCCGGCGCCCTTGTCGGCGGCCTCGGTGAGGGAGAAGCGGTCGAGGAGTTCGGCGGCGCGGTCGCGGGCGCGGCGGGCGCCGAGGTGGAAGAGCCGGCCGAAGACCTCCAGGTTCTGGCGGCCGGTAAGGCCCTCGTCGACGGCGGCGTACTGGCCGACGAGCCCGATGCGGGTGCGGACGGCGCGCGGGTCGCGGGTGACGTCGATCCCGGCGACCTCGGCGCGCCCGCCGTCGGCCCGCAGGAGGGTGGCGAGGATGCGGACGGCGGTGGTCTTGCCGGCGCCGTTGGGGCCGAGGAGCCCGTGGACGGTGCCGGGCCGGACGGCGAGGTCGAAGCCGTCGAGGGCGTGGGTGGTGCCGTCCTTGCTCCGGTACTCCTTGCGCAGGCCCTCGGTGAGGACGGCGTGTTCGGGGGTGCGGGCGGTCGTATCGGCGCGTTCGGGCACGACGGCGTGCTGGGGCACGGAAACCTCCGGGTCGGCGCGGTCTCTCGGAACACGTACGGGACAGGTGCGGGGCACGTACGAAGCACGTGCGGAACGCAGGGGAACGGCTGCGGGACCCGCAACCGAGTACACCGTACTCCATTGCGAGTACACCGTACCCAGTTTCAAATCACCAACGTTTTAAAGTGGCCGCATGACCAAGAGCAGCCTCGACCTCCTCTGGGGCACGGGCGACCGCCCCAGCCGCGGCCCCAAACCCGGCCTCACCGTCGACCGGATCGTCACGGCGGCGGTCGCCCTCGCCGACGCGGAGGGGCTCGACGCCGTCTCGATGCGACGGGTGGCGGGCGAGCTGGGCGTGGGCACGATGTCGCTCTACCGGTACGTCCCCGGCAAGGC
Organism: Streptomyces sp. NPDC093071; assembly: GCF_044754545.1. Taxonomy (NCBI): domain Bacteria; kingdom Bacillati; phylum Actinomycetota; class Actinomycetes; order Kitasatosporales; family Streptomycetaceae; genus Streptomyces; species Streptomyces sp. NPDC093071. The sequence continues at coordinate 584,414 of NZ_JBIVPH010000004.1, forward strand.
CGAGCTGCTCGATCTGATGCTCGACCGGGTCCAGGGCGAGGCCCTGCCCGCCGACCCCCCGCCCCCCACCCACTGGCGGGACACCGTCACGGCCCTCGCCCGCACCACCCTCGGCCTCTACCGGGCCCACCCCTGGCTGCTCCGGGTCAACCAGGCCCGCTCCGTCCTCGGCCCGAGCGCCCTGCGCGGTCTGGAGCTGTGCCTCGCAGGGCTCAAGGGGCCGCACGGCATGGGTCTGAGCGACCCCGAGACCATCTCGGTGATCATCACCGTGCAGGGGTACGCGGCGGGCACCGCCCGCATGGAGCTCCAGGCCTCCGAGGCCGCGCGGGAGACCGGGATCAGCGACGACGCGTTCTGGGACGCGCAGCGGCCCTATCTGGAGCGGGCGATGCTCTCGGGCGACTACCCGCTGATGGCGGCGCTCGCGGACGACACCTTCTCCCGCGAGACCGACCACTTCGCCTTCGGCCTCGAACGGCTCCTGGACGGCTTCGAGGCCCTGGTGGACAGCGGGAAGCAGAAGGGGATCGGCGAGGAGATGAGGGCCGGCGGGGAGAAGAGGGCCGGCGGGGAGAAGGGGGCCGGCGGGAAGAAGGGCGTCAGCGGCGCCTGACCAGCCGCTTCCCCGCCACCACGAGGAGCGTGGCACCGGCGAGGACGAGGAAGCCGACGGTCACGTTCCCCTGCTCGCCGGGGCCCGGGGCGGCGGACGCGGACGGCGACGCGGAGGCACCGGGGGAGGCCGGGGCGCCCGGGGTCTCCGTCTCCCGGCCGCCGCCGCCCGACGGCGGCTCCACCCGCAGGACGCGGCTGTTCTTGCCCTCCGAGCCGAACATGAGGGCCGACCCGTCCGCCGTGTACGTCACCGACTCCGCCTGCCCCTGGAAGGGAGCCCCCACGGCCGTCCCCTCCCCCTCGATCCGCCCGTCCTTCCAGACGTACTCCTGAGCGGTGAAGTAGCCCCGCAGGACGAGCCGGCCGCCGTCCGGCGAGAACGCGCCGTCGGTCACCCACGGCACCTCGCCCACGCGCCGGAAGACGTTCGTCCCCGACGACGAGAGCCGCTCGGGCCCGGCGTACAGACCGCCGCCGTCCTGCTTCTTGCTCGCGATGTACACCCGGCCGGTCTTCGGATGGACCATCAGGGCCTCGGCGTCGCGCGGCCCGTCGGCGTACTTCACGACGTACTGCTCCGCCGCCACCTGCTGGTCCTTCAGGACCTTCGGCTCGGGGAAGCGGTAGATCCAGACGTGGTCCCAGGAGCCGTCGAGGTTGTCGCCGATGTCGCCGACGTAGATGTCCCCGTCGGGGCCGACGGAGATCGCCTCCATGTCCCGGGGGGTGCCGACCCCCTTCATGGTCAGGGTCGCGACCGTCTCCCCCGTACGGGAGTCGACGCCGTAGATCAGGGGCGCGTCCTGGTCGTTGTGCGTCCAGTAGATCCCCGGGTGGGCGCGGCTGGCGGCGAGGCCGCTGGACTCGGTGATCCGGGCGTCCCGGAGCGCGAAGTCCCGGTCGGGCTCCTGCCCTTCGGCACGGGCGTGAGCGGCCGGGAGCAGCACCAGGGCCGCCGCCGCGCCGAGGGCGCACAGAGCAGATCGCATGTCCCCAAGCCTGCCACGGGCGGCGGGAACCCGGTTGACCATGATCGGGGCCGCTGTCAGGGTCGCGTCCATGCCTACCTTCCTCGCTCCCGACGGCACGGAACTCGCCTACCACGCGTCCGGTTCCGGGACCCCGCTGCTCTGCCTCCCCGGCGGCCCGATGCTGGACTCCGCCTACCTGGGCGACCTCGGCGGTCTCGCGGCCCACCGCCGCCTGATCCTGCTCGACCCCCGGGGCACGGGCGCGTCCGCGACGCCGGATGACCCGGCCTCGTACCGCTGCGACCGGCAGGTGGCGGACGTGGAGGCGCTGCGGGCGCACCTCGGCCTCGACGCCGTCGACGTGCTCGGGCACTCGGCGGGCGCGAACCTGGCCGCGCTCTACGTCTCCCGGCACCCCGGGCGCGTGAACCGTCTGGTGCTCGTCACCCCCGGCACGGGCGCGGTGGGCATCGACACGCCCCCGGAGGAGCGGCTCGCGGCGGTGCGGCTGCGGAGCGGGGAGCCGTGGTTCGGCCCGGCGTACGCGGCCCTGGAGGAGGTCACGGCGGGGCGGGGCACGGCGGAGTCGTTCGAGGCGGTCTCGCCGTTCCTCCACGGCACCTGGGACGGGGCCTCGCGGGAGCGGCACGCCGAGAACCGGCGGCGGCGGAACGACGAGGCAGGGGCCCTCACGAACGAGGGCGCCTACGACCCGCCCGCCACGCGCGCGGCGCTCGCGGCGTTCGACCGCCCCGTCCTGGTCGTGGCCGGCGAGGGGGACGTGAACACCCCGCCGCCGACGGCCGCCGCGTACGCGGCCCTGTTCCCGAAGGCGGAATCGGTCCTCTTCCCCGGCGCGGGCCACTTCCCGTGGCACGACGCCCCGGAGGACTTCGCCACGACGGTGAACACCTTCCTCACCGCCTGAGGGCCCCGCTGCCTCACCACCCGAGAGCCCCGCTGCCTCACCACCCGAGAGCCCCCGGGCCCCGCCTCGGGACCGTACGGGCTCCGCCTCCGCACCTTTGCCGTTTCCGCAACAGAACTGGCCCGCCGCGCAGGCGCTGCACGACGGTGGGGCCATGGCAGACGACACCGCAGCAGAAGCCCCCACCTCCTCCGTCGACGGCTACGTCGGCGACCCCGCCGTGCGCGACGAGTGGGACAACCGCTACTCCGAGCGCCACCAGCTCTGGAGCGGGCAGCCCAACGGGGCGCTCGTCGCCGAGGTCGCCGACCTCTCCCCCGGACGCGCGCTCGACGTCGGCTGCGGCGAGGGCGCGGACGCCATCTGGCTCGCCCGCTCCGGCTGGGACGTCACCGCCCTGGAGGTCTCCGGGGTAGCCCTCGCCCGGGCCGCCGCCCACGCGCGGGACGCCGGCGCCGACGTCCGCTGGGTGCACGCCGGACTGGCCGAGGCGGCGCTCCCGCCCGGGTCCTTCGACCTGGTCTCCGCGCAGTACCCGGCGCTGCTCCGCACGCCGGACTCGGCGGCCGAGCGCGCCCTGCTCGACGCCGTCGCGCCCGGCGGCATCCTCCTGCTCGTCCACCACGCGGGCATGGACGAGCACCACGCCGAGCGGCAGGACGACGCCTTCGACCCCGCCGACTACGTCTGGCCGTCGATGGTCGCCGCGCTCCTCGGCGACGACTGGCGGATCGAGGTGGACGAGGAGCGGCCCCGCGTGGTGCCCGAGGGCGGCGCGGGCGCCCACCACACCCACGACGTCGTCCTGCGGGCCCGCCGCCTGCGCTGACGCGCGCACCGGCGCCGCCGAAGGTGCTCCGGATCACAGCAAGCCCGGGGAAACGGTCCGCGATGATATGACCATGCGTTTTCTGTTCGTCGGCGACAGCATGACCATCGGACGCGCCGGCGACTGGACCTGGCGCTACCGGATGTGGCAGCACCTGGAGGCCACCCTCCCGGGCGGGTACGAGATCGTCGGCCCGCGCACGGGCCTGTACGACCCGGAGGCCCCGGACGGGCCGCACGACGGCGAGGCGTACGCGGCGCCGGACTTCCCCGCCCCCGCCCGCCGTCACCTGGCGGGCTGGGGCGAGGGCTGGCTGCACATGGCGCCCGTCATCGGGGAGACCGTCGCGGCGGCCGGGGCGGACGTGCTCCTCGTCTCCCTCGGCCTGATCGACCTGGGCTTCTACACCAACAGCGACCAGACCGACGAGAACGTCCGGGCCTTCGTCGGAGCCGCCCGCGCCGCGAACCCGCGCGTCCGGGCGGTCCTCCTGCCGGTCATCCCGAACGTCCGCGCCACGTACGACGCCCCCTTCGCCGCCGAGTGCGCCCGCTTCAACGAGCTCCTCGCGAAGGCCGTCGCCGACCTGGACACCCCGGCCTCGCCGCTGCTCCTGGCGACGGTCCCGGAGTCGTACGCCCTCCCCTCCGACACCTACGACGGCACCCACCCGGGCCCCACCGGCGAACACAAACTGGCCGCGGCCTTCGCCGACGCGATGCACCAGGCGTGGGACCTGGGCGGCCGGTACGCCGCCCGGCCCTGACGGACGCCGGGAGCGTCACCAGGCGAAGGCCTCCGGAGAGGGACCCGGGCCGGGGAAGATCTCGTCGAGCCCGGCGAGGAGCTCCTCTCCCAGCTCGACCTCCAGGGCCCGCAGGGCGCCGGCCAGCTGCTCCGGGGTGCGGGGGCCGACGATCGGCCCCGTCACGCCGGGCCGGGTGAGCAGCCAGGCGAGGCCGACCTCGCCCGGCTCCAGGCCGTGCTTGTCGAGCAGGTCCTCGTAGGCCTGGAGCCGCGCCCGGGACGCCGGGTCGGCGAGCGTGGCCGCCGCGCGCCCCTCCGTGCGCCGCTTGCCCTCGGCCTCCTTCTTCAGGACCCCGCCGAGCAGACCGCCGTGCAGCGGCGACCAGGGGATGACCCCGAGCCCGTACTCCTGCGCGGCCGGGATCACCTCCATCTCGGCGCGCCGCTCGAAGAGGTTGTAGAGGCACTGCTCGCTGACGAGCCCGACCGCGCCCCTGCGCGCGGCGATCTCGTTGGCCTGGGCGATCTTGTACCCGGGGAAGTTGGACGACCCCGCGTAAAGGATCTTCCCCTGCTGAATGAGGACGTCGACGGCCTGCCAGATCTCCTCGAAGGGAGTGGCGCGGTCGACGTGGTGGAACTGGTAGAGGTCGATGTAGTCGGTACCGAGCCGCTTGAGGCTGCCCTCGACGGCCCGCCGGATGTTGAGGGCGGAGAGCTTGTCGTGGTTGGGCCAGGCCTCGCCGTCGGCCCCCATGTTCCCGTACACCTTGGTGGCGATGACGGTGCGGTCGCGGCGGCCGTCGCCCTTGGCGAACCAGGAGCCGACGATCTCCTCGGTCCGCCCCTTGTTCTCACCCCACCCGTACACATTGGCGGTGTCGAAGAAGTTGAGCCCCGCGTCCAGCGCCGTGTCCATGATGGCGTGGCTGGTGGCTTCGTCCGTCTGAGGCCCGAAGTTCATCGTGCCGAGGACGAGTCGGCTGACCTTGAGTCCGGTGCGTCCGAGCTGCGTGTACTCCATGGGACACCAGCCAACTGCCTGGAGTGCGCTCGAAGCAAGGGCGGCCCGCCTACTGGCCGGCCACCGCCGCCACCGCGATGATCACGAACATCAGTACGAGCACACCGGCCATGATCCGGTTACGAGTCTTCGGGTCCACCCTCCGAGGTTAACCCGCCCCGTCCGCGCCCCCGCCCAGGGGCCAGCCCCCGACCCGCTCGTACCGGGGCCGCTCCCCCCGCACCCCGCCCACCGGCAGGCGGGACCGCACCAGGGTCAGCTCCCCCGCCTCCCACCGACCGCCCTCGAACCCGTCGAGCACCTCCAGGAACGGCCCCGGGTCCATCCCGTCGTCCCGCCCCCGGGCGACGGTCAGGTGCGCCCGGTACCGGCGGTGCTCCTCCATCGCGATCCCGGCCCGCCGCGCGGCCGCGTCGGACCGCTCGGCGAGGAGCCGCAGCGCGTCCAGGTCCCCGGCGACCCCGGCCCACAGCGCCCGCCGCCCGAAGTGCCCGCCCCCGTGGAGCCGCAGCGAGAACGGCGGGGTGCGGGACGCGGCCCGCTCCAGCCGCGCCCGCAGCTCGGGCAGCGCCGCGTCCTCCACCTCCCCCATGAAGGCGAGCGTGAGGTGCCATCCGGCCCGCGCGGTCCAGCGCACCCCGCCGGCCCCCGGGAGCCGGTGCAGCCGGTCCACGACCTGCCCGAGCTCGTTCAGCCGCTCCGGGGGCGGCAGGACGGCGGCGAAGAGCCTCATGGGAGGAGTCTGGCAGGACAACGACCCGCGGCGGTGGAACAAAGCGCTTCCCCGATCACCCACCCCCACCCAAAAGGTCATACGACTAACCTCACCCGGATGGAGATCAACATCAGGAAAGGCACGACAGAGGACCTCCCTGTGGTGCTCGGCATCCTCGACAGCGCCGTGGCGTGGCTGAACGGCAAGGGCATCACCGCCCAGTGGGGCACCGAGCCGTTCTCCGCACGGCCCGCAGCGGTGGAACAGGTCCAGCGGACCATGGCCGAGGGCGACCTGTGGATAGCCGAGGCGAACGGCGTACCGGCGGGCACGATGACCCTGACCCCCCGCCCCGGCAAGCACGTACCCCCCGCGCCCGAACCGGAGGTGTACGTACGCCTCCTGGCGACAGAGGCCCGCTTCCACCACCACCGCGTAGGCGCGGCCCTCCTGGCCCACGCGACGACAGAAACCCGCCGCCAGAAGATCTCCCTCCTCCGGGTGGACTGCTTCGCGGGCAGCGAGGGCCGCCTGGTCGCGTACTACGAGAAGCAGGGCTTCACCCGGACGGACACGTTCGCGGTGGGCGACTGGCAGGGCCAGATCCTGGAACGGCGCGTCTGACGACGACGTACGGAAGGGGACGGGGCCGGAGCGGGGGAGGTGGTGTCCGGGCGTAAAAGCGTCTTGAACCCGCGAAGCGTGGTGAGACGCAGCCCGGACACCACCTCCCCAGCGGAGGCCCCGCCCCCGTCACCCACGCCCCGAGGACTACGCCGCAGTCGTCAAACGCTCCCGCGCCACGAACCGGACCTGCGGATGCCCCCGCCGCCACCCCACGGCGACCTTGAGCCCCCCGACCCGAGCGAGCACGAGCCCCACGACAACGGCCGCCGCGAGCGAGATCAACCCGCCCGCAGCGAAGCCGACCCGAGCGCCGTACGCATCGGTGACCCACCCGAGCAGCGGAGCGCCGATCGGCGTCCCCCCGGCGAATACCATCATGTAGAGGCTCATGACCCGCCCCCGCATCGCGGGATCCGCGGCCATCTGCACGGCGGAGTTGGCGGTGACGTTGACCGTGAGCCCGATCATGCCGATCGGCACGAGCAGCAGCGCGAACATCCAGAACGTCGGCGACAGCGCCGCGACGACCTCCAGCACACCGAAGACACCCGCCGCGATCACGAGCATCCGCAGCCGGGTCGAGCCCCGCCGGGCCGCAGCGAGGGCGCCCACGAGCGACCCGGCGGCCATCAACGTATTGAGGAACCCGTACGTACCGGCCCCGACATGGAACACCTCACCGGAGAACGCGGTGAGCCAGATCGGAAAGTTGAACCCGAAGGTCCCGACGAACCCCACCAGCACGATCGGCCACACCAGATCGGGCCGTCCGGCCACATACCGCAGCCCTTCCCGGAGCTGCCCCTTCCCCCGCGGAACCCGCTCCACCTTGTGAAGCTCACCGGTACGCATGAGCAACAGGCTGACCACGGGCGCGACGAAGGACAACCCGTTCAACAGAAAGGCCCACCCGCTCCCGACCCCGGCGATGAGAACACCGGCGACAGCGGGCCCGACGAGCCGAGCGGACTGAAAGTTGGCCGAGTTCAGCGAAACAGCATTACGAAGCTGCCCAGGCCCCACCATCTCGGACACGAACGACTGCCGCGCCGGATTGTCGACGACGGTGACCATGCCCAACAGAAAAGCGATCAGGTACACATGCCACACCTGAACGTGCCCGGACAGAGTGAGAACGGCAAGCGCGACCCCACACAACCCGAGCGCGGCCTGGCTGGCGAGAAGCAGCTGCCGCTTCGGGTACCGGTCGGCGATGACACCGCCGTACAGGCCGAAGAGCAGCATCGGCAGGAACTGGAGGGCCGTCGTGATGCCGACGGCGGCGGCCGAGCCGGTGAGGCTCAGGACGAGCCAGTCCTGGGTGATCCGGGCCATCCACGTACCGGTGTTGGAGACGATCGCTCCGGTGAAGAACAGCCGGTAGTTCCGGATCTTGAGCGAGGAGAAGGTCCCCCCGCCCCGACGGGTGCAGGTATCGGTTTTGTGGACGGGTGCGGAGTCTGCTCCGGGTCCCGTACTCAAAGTGCGTCGCCTCCTCGGCTCGGGGTCTACAGGTGTGCGAGCTTCTCCAGGACGGGGGCGGCCGCGCGCAGCTTGGCCCATTCGTCCTCGTCCAGACCCTCGGCGAGCGCGGCCAGCCAGGCGTTCCGCTTGCGGCGGGACTCTTCGAGCATGGCCTCGGCCTGCTCGGTCTGGCTGACCACCTTCTGCCGGCGGTCGTCGGGGTGCGGCTCCAGCCGGACCAGTCCCTTGGCTTCGAGCAGCGCGACGATGCGGGTCATCGAGGGTGGCTGGACGTGCTCCTTGCGGGCCAGCTCGCCGGGGGTCGCGGAGCCGCAGAGCGCCAGGGTGCCGAGCACCGACATCTCGGTGGGGCTCAGCGATTCGTCGACGCGCTGGTGCTTGAGGCGTCGGCCCAGCCGCATGACGGAGGAGCGGAGCGCGTTCACGGCCGCGACGTCGTCGGCGGTGCCGTGGGACAGGTCAGGCATGTTCTTTAGCCTAACTCATTACCCTCTCTAAAGACCACCGGAGCCCACCGACGTCGCACGAATCACACGCCGCCCCCACCCGCCCCCACACACCCGCGACAACACATCCCGACCCAGATCACGCTTCCGCATCCATGTATCACCCAAATGAGTGAGTCGGATCCAGAAAGTGACGCAAAGAAGCCCCGGCTGCCCCGACCCTGACGGCATGGGATCGACAGTGCTCAGCCTGCGCATCGACGGTGAGCTGCTCGACCGGCTCAGGAGTCACGCCGCGAAAAGAGGAATGAGCGTCCAGGACTACGTGGCCCGGACGCTCATTCGCGAGGATTTCGACGAGCGGTTCAAGACCGCCGTCGACGAGACGGAGAAGTTCTACGGTGCGGAGGGGACGGAGGGGGAGCCGCCGCAGGCCCCCGCCCCGCCCCGGGATCATGTGAGGCCGAGCGCCGGCATCGCGTAGTAGAAGACGAAGACCGCCGACACGACGTACATGGCCACCGGGACCTCACGGCCCCGGCCGGCCGCGAGACGCAGCACGCTGAAGGCGATGAAGCCGATGCCGATGCCGTTCGTGATCGAGTACGTGAACGGCATCATCACCATGGCCAGGAACGCCGGCACCGCGATGGTGAAGTCGCTCCAGTCGATGTCCCTGACCGAACCGGCCATGATCAGGAAGCCGACCGCGAGCAGCGCGGGGGTGGCCGCCTGGGACGGGACCATGGTGGCCAGCGGCGTGAGGAACAGCGCCACGGAGAAGAGACCGCCGGTGACCACGGAGGCGAGGCCGGTCCTGGCCCCTTCGCCGACGCCCGCCGTGGACTCCACGAAGCAGGTGGTGGCGGAGGAGGAGGTCGCGCCGCCGGAGGCGACGGCCAGGCCGTCGACGAGGAGGACCTTGTTGATGCCGGGGAAGTTGCCGTCCTTGTCGGTCAGCTTGGCCTCGTCGCCGACGCCGAGGATCGTGCCCATGGCGTCGAAGAAGCAGGACAGCAGCACGGTGAAGACGAAGAGGACGCCGGTCAGGACGCCGACCTTGTGGAAGCCGCCGAAGAGGCTGAACTGCCAGAAGAGGCCGAAGTCGGGCGAGGCGACCGGGTTGCCGGGCCACTCCGGGGTGGTCAGGCCCCAGGACGGGACGTCGGCGACCGCGTTGATCACCATGGCGACGATCGTCATGACGACGATCGAGATGAGGATGGCGCCGGGGACCTTGCGAACGATCAGCGCGAGGGTGAGCAGCGCGCCCAGGACGAAGACGAGGACCGGCCAGCCGGTGAGGTGCCCGTCGCCGCCGAGCTGGAGCGGGACGGTGGTGTGCGCGGCGTCGGGGATGCGGGAGACGAAGCCCGAGTCGACGAGGCCGATCAGCATGATGAAGAGGCCGATGCCGATCGCGATGCCCTTGCGGAGCCCGGCCGGGACGGCGCTCATGACGCGCTCGCGCAGGCCGGTCGCGACGAGCAGCATCACGACGAGGCCGGCGAGGACGACCATGCCCATGGCGTCGGGCCAGGACATGCGGGGCGCGAGCTGGAGCGCGACGACCGTGTTGACGCCGAGGCCGGCGGCGAGCGCGATCGGGACGTTGCCGATGACGCCCATGAGCAGGGTGGTGAACGCCGCCGTGAGGACGGTGGCGGTGACGAGCTGGCCGCCGTCGAGCTGGTGCCCGTACATGTCCTTGGCGCTGCCGAGGATGATCGGGTTCAGCACGATGATGTAGGCCATCGCGAAGAAGGTGGCGAAGCCGCCCCGGACCTCGCGGGCGACGGTCGAACCGCGCTCGGAGATCTTGAAGAAGCGGTCGAGTCCGGAGGTCGGTTCGGGGGAACCGGACGGCTCGGGGGAAGGGGCCTTGGCGGTGGCCGTGGTGCTCATGGGAATCCTCGTAGAAGAGTGTCCGTTTTGGCGGTTCATACGAAGGAAACCCGCCACAGGCAAACCGTTTCAGTATGAACACATGAACGAGCGAGCGTCCATCTCCGCGCGTAGACAAGAATTCGCGCCACCTAGACTGGCCCCCATGGCGAAGTGGACACCGAAGCACGAGGCACCCGAGCCCCTGGAAGGGCCCGTCGTCGCCACCATCACCGGCGGAACGATCCTCTGGTTCGTCCTCTTCCTCGTGCAGGTCCCCTTCTACGGCTGGTTCGACGACCGGGACCTGACCTGGTGGGTGTGGACCTGCCTGGCCGGAGCGGGGCTCGGCCTCATCGGCATCTGGTACGTCCGGAAGCGGGACGCGGCGCTCAAGCGACACGCGGCGGCGACGGCGGCACCGGGGGAAGCCCCGGAACACCCGGCTCCGTAACGCCACCCGACACACCACCGGCACCATCCGACACACCACCCGGCACCGGGGACGACCCCGGCAACGGCCCTCGGAGTAGTACCAGGGGACCACCCCCGTCCCCCCAGGGTCCGATCCTCACCCCCATATCCCCCTCTCCGGCAGGTGAACGCCCGATTCCGGCCGTACCGTCGAGAGCATGACGCAGCGGGCGAAGATCGACACCGACAGCAGGGGAACGGACGGGGGCGGACCGCCCGTCGAGCACCGCCCGGCCGGGCTCACGTCCGCCGAGGTCGCGGAGCGGGTCGCGCGCGGGGAGGTCAACGACGTCCCCGTACGGAGCTCCCGCTCGGCCGTCGACATCGTCCGGGCGAACGTCTTCACCCGCTTCAACGCGATCATCGGCGTCCTGTGGGTGATCATGCTCTTCGTCGCGCCGATCCAGGACAGCCTCTTCGGCTTCGTGATCGTCGCGAACACCGGCATCGGCATCATCCAGGAGCTGCGCGCCAAGAAGACCCTTGACGGGCTCGCCGTCATCGGCGAGGCCAAGCCGACGGTCCGGCGCGACGGGACCGCCGCCGAGCTGTCCACCTCGGAGATCGTCCTCGGGGACCTGATCGAGCTGGGCCCCGGCGACAAGGTGGTCGTGGACGGGGTGGTGGCGGAGGCCGACAGCCTGGAGGTCGACGAGTCGCTGCTCACCGGCGAGGCGGACCCGGTGGTGAAGAAGCCGGGCGACCCGATGATGTCGGGCTCGTTCGTGGTGGCGGGCGGCGGCGCGTTCACGGCCACGAAGGTCGGCCGCGAGGCGTACGCGGCGCAGCTCGCGGAGGAGGCGTCCCGCTTCACGCTCGTCCACTCCGAGCTGCGCAGCGGCATCTCCACGATCCTGAAGTACGTGACGTGGATGATGATCCCGACCGCGACCGGTCTGATCATCAGCCAGCTGATCGTCAAGGACACCAACCTCAAGGACTCGATCGCCCGGACCGTCGGCGGCATCGTCCCGATGATCCCGGAGGGCCTCGTCCTCCTCACCTCGGTGGCCTTCGCGATCGGCGTGGTCCGCCTCGGCCGCAAGCAGTGCCTCGTCCAGGAGCTGCCGGCGATCGAGGGCCTGGCCCGGGTGGACGTCGTCTGCCTGGACAAGACGGGCACGCTGACCGAGGGCGGCATGGACGTGACGTCCCTGCGCCCGCTGAACGGCTCCGACGAGCCGTACGTACGCAAGGTCCTCGGCGCGCTCGGCGCGTCCGACCCGCATCCGAACGCCTCCCTCCAGGCGATCATCGAGGCCTACCCGGACGCGGACGGGTGGCGCTGCACGGAGGCGCTGCCGTTCTCCTCGGCCCGCAAGTACAGCGGCGCGACGTTCGACGAGGGCGGCGGCGAGGAGTCGTCGTGGCTGCTCGGCGCGCCGGACGTGCTCCTGGCGGAGGGGGACCCGGCGCTCGCCGAGACCGACCACCTGAACGAGCAGGGCCTGCGGGTCCTCCTCCTGGCCCGTACGGACCGCGAGCCCGGCGCCCCCGGGGCGGCGGAGGCGGCCCGCCCGACCGCGCTGGTGGTCCTGGAGCAGCGGCTGCGCCCGGACGCGTCCGACACCCTCGCGTACTTCGCCGACCAGAACGTCGCCACCAAGGTCATCTCCGGCGACAACGCGGTCTCGGTCGGCGCGGTGGCCGGGAAGCTGGACCTGCCGGGGGCGGAGCACACGGTGGACGCCCGCACGCTCCCGGAGGACCGGGAGAAGATGGCGGAGGTGCTGGAGGAGAACGCGGTCTTCGGCCGGGTCACCCCGCAGCAGAAGCGGGACATGGTGGCGGCGCTCCAGTCGAAGGGCCACACGGTCGCGATGACCGGGGACGGCGTGAACGACGTCCTGGCCCTGAAGGACGCGGACATCGGCGTCTCGATGGGCTCGGGCTCGGAGGCGACCCGGGCGGTCGCGCAGATCGTCCTCCTGAACAACTCGTTCGCGACGCTGCCGTCGGTGGTGGCGGAGGGCCGCCGGGTCATCGGCAACATCACGCGCGTGGCGACCCTGTTCCTGACGAAGACGGTCTACTCGGTGCTGCTCGCGGTCCTGGTGGTCTGCTCCCAGGTCGAGTACCCCTTCCTGCCCCGCCACCTGACCCTGCTGTCCACCCTGACGATCGGCGTCCCGGCCTTCTTCCTGGCCCTGGCCCCGAACAAGGAGCGGGCGAAGCCGCACTTCGTGCGCCGGGTGATGCGGTACGCGATCCCCGGCGGGATCATCGCGGGGGCGGCCACCTTCACCACGTACCTCCTGGCCCGCCACCACTACAGCGGCGAGGGCGCCCTGGAGGCGGAGACCAGCGCGGCGACCCTGACCCTCTTCCTGGTCTCCCTCTGGGTCCTCGCGATCATCGCCCGCCCCTACACCTGGTGGCGCCTCGCCCTGGTCGCCACCATGGCCGGCGCCTTCCTCCTCGTCCTCGTCGTCCCCTGGCTCCAGGACTTCTTCGCCCTGAAGCTGGTCGGCACGACGATGCCCTGGGCGGCGGTCGCGATCGCGGCGACGGGCGCGGCGCTCCTGGAGGTCGCCTGGCGCTGGGTGGACCGGAGGTTCCCGGCGTAGCCGCACGGATCGTCTGGAGGACGACATGACCACGGAACTCTTCGCGGGCATCCCCGTGACCGACTACACCGCGGCCCTCCCCTGGTACGAACGCCTCTTCGGCGCCCGCCCGTCGTTCCTGCCGCACGACACGGAGGCGGTGTGGCAGCTCGCCGAGGGCCGCTACGCCTACGTCGTCGAGGACCGCGAGCGCGCGGGGAACGCCCTCCTGACGACCTTCGTCGACGACCTGGACGCCCGGGTCGCCGCACTCGCCGACCAAGGCCTCGAACCCGTACGGCGCGAGACCTACGACACCGTGACCAAGGTGACCTACCGGGACGCGGACGGCAACGAGATCAGCCTGGGCGGCGGGCCGCTCTGAGGCGGACGCGAGGCGAACGCGAGGCGGACGCGACCGGCCGGTCTCAGTCCGTCAGGAAGGCGCCCTCGCGGCAGGCGCGGCAGACGAAGACGTAGCCCAGCTGCCCGCCGAGGTTCATGGCGGTCTCCCGGGACATCCCCTCCTCCAGGTGCGCCGCGAACTCCATGGTGCCGGCGCAGGAGGGACACGCGGGCAGGCGGTCGTCCTCCAGGTAGGAGGGACTGCCTCCGAGCGACCCGAGCACTTCGCGCTGCTTCCCGAACCGTTCGCCGGGCTCGCGCCCCCACCCCTGGCGGGCGACGTCGTAGGCGTCGGGCTCGTACTCCTCCTCGCCGTCCTCCTCGTCGGCCTCCTCGGGATCGAACGCCACCCCGTGGACGCGGATGGCCGAGACGACGGGCAGCAGGGCGAGCCCGGACTCGGGTACGGCCACGGGCCGCAGGCCCTCCCGGGGAAACAGGTGGACCCTGTTCGCGCTGGACCGCGCGTCCCAGAACTCGCACGCGCCGGGATCGTTCTGGCACAGGAACACCGACAGGACGTCGTCCTCCACGGGAAGGTGCGCGAAGAACTGCAGCGGCCCCCCGCAGCCGCACACCGGCCAGACGAACCCGGTGGGAGCCAGCGGCACGCCCCCGGTGCGCGGGGCGTCGGAATCGGCCGGCGCGGGGCCGTCGTAGATCATCAGGTTCGTCTGCACGGCGAGAGGCTACCGGCGACCGCCGACAGGGCCCGCGAGGCGGCGGCGCCGCCGTCCCCCATACTCCGGCCAGGACAGAATGTCACTGTCCCCCGAAAGAGTAAATCTATCGCGGCGGGAGTAGATTTCTTCTCCCGACGGGTCTAACGTTTTCCTCGTAACCCAGAAGTCGAAGGACGCGGCAGGGACGCACTGCCGCGTACGCAGGTCGAGAAGGTGCGGAACGGCGGCGGAGCGGCGGAGCCGGAAGTGACGGGTTCCTCCACTGGCCGCCGGGCCGGGCGGCCCCAGGGGCCGTGAGCGGTACCGAAGTGAAGTGCACGGAAGAGAGAAGGAGCAGGACGCCATCAGGATCGCCCGGGCGAGCACGGCAGCCCGGGTACCGCAGGCCCCGGATTGGAAGGTGGTCCCCGGTCACGCAACCGCGATCCCCGCGGCCCCGCCCACGAGGCGGCACCCGCGGAACGAGAAACCCGGCGCAGTCGGCCGGTAGATGGTGTTGAAAGCTCGGGGCCCGGACGCCGCTACGGCGTCCGGGCCCCTCGACGCGTCCCCGGAAGAAGAGGTCTATGCCCCCTCGCAGCACCCGCCCCGCCGACAAGTTCGACGACGAGGACTACCCCGCCTACACCATGGGCCGGGCCGCCGAGATGCTCGGCACCACCCCCGCCTTCCTGCGCGCCCTGGGCGAACACCGCCTGATCACCCCGCTGCGCTCCGGCGGCGGCCATCGCCGCTACTCCCGCTACCAACTGCGCATCGCCGCCCGCGCCCGCGAACTCGTCGACCAGGGCACCCCCGTCGAAGCCGCCTGCCGCATCGTCGTCCTCGAAGACCAACTCGAAGAGGCCCAGCGCCTCAACGACCGCTACCGCCGCGCGTCGACCGACCCGAACCCACCGCCCCCGAAGTGAACCGGGCACCGGCCGCGCGACGGGTTCCCCGCGTCCTGGGCCCTCTGCGCACGTGGCCGGACAGAGGACTCGGCGGTGCCGAATTCGGCTGCGGCGGGCGCGCGCACCCGCATACCGTGTCCCCATGAGGAACGCGCGTGCGACCGGCCCCCGGGGCTTCAGGTAGCCCGTCAGGAGATGCCTGGCGGTGGCTGCCCGTGGGAGTTTCCGTGGCCCGTACCGCTCATCACCCTTCCCTCGCCCGCCGGAGGGGCTCCTCCGACTGGCTGCCGGGGGAGCCGCTCCACGCCGTCGTGCTCCACGACCTGAGGTACGGCGCCGGGGAGCTCGCCGCAGCCGTCCGGGAGGGCCGGCGGGCCCGGCCGCGTCCGGTCCGGCGGACGGTCGCGGTCTACTCGCTGCCCCGGCACCGGTGGGACAAGACCGTCGCGCACTGGGCCGCCGAGCAGGAGCGCCGGGCCCGGCAGCTGCTGCGGAAGCGGATCGGTACGGTCCTGGGGCTGGTGAACACCCCCGGCGGGGTGCTCGACCCGGACGCCGCCGACGCCGTCGACATACCGCCCGCCCGGCACCGGCACAGCGGGGTCTGGGTGGCCTAGGGCCTGTCCGGCGGATCAGTCGAACCAGCGGTCCCGCGACAGTTCCTCCGTGCGGGTCGGGTCCTCCAGGAGGGCGGCGACCTCGAAGCGGCGGGGCCACTGGCCGGCGGCCCAGGCGAGGCCGGCGGCGACGCCTTCGAGGGTGGCGGCGTGGACGGTGCCGTCGGGGGTGCGGCGCCAGTCGAGTTCGGTGCCGCCCGCGCGGAGTTCCTCGTGCTCGACGTAGAAGCCGGGGGTCGCGGGGCCGAGGAGGGCGGTGACGGAGTCCGGGACGCCGTGCTCCTCGCCGGTCGTCGTGACCTCCGCCTCGACCGTCTCGCTCAGGCGCCGCACCTGGAACAGCTCGGCCAGGTCCACCGCCCGGGACGGGGAGACCGGGAGGAGGGGGAGCCCGGCCGTCAGGGGCAGGAGGTCGGGGGCGTCCGCGACCACCGCGTCCGCCGCGTCGACCACGGTCACGACCCCGTCGACGACCGCCCGCAGCTCGTCCGGGAGGGTCACCTGCTCCGGGTCCAGGTCCGCCAGGGCCGTGTAGAGGGCGTGCAGCTGGGGGGCCGTCACCGTGCGGTCCGGGTCCGCCAGGCGGGCCAGGAGCTCGGCCGCGCCGCCCGGCTCGTCCAGGAGCGCCGGGACCGAGGTGCGGACGCCGAGGGCCCGCAGGACCTGCTCGTCCTCGAAGCCGGTCGCGTCGGCGGAGTCGTACAGGCCCATCAGGAGGGGGTCGGTGCCGGCGGCGCGCAGTCCGGCCGGGCGGCGGCCGTCCAGGACGGGGTGGTCCCGGAGCCACCAGGCCGTGTACGGGCGGACGGTCTCCGTCGTGCCGTCCGGCAGGAGGACCCGTACGGGCTGGATCAGGGCGTCCCTCAGGGGCGGTGCGGCGAGCAGGGCGAGCGCCTGCGGCCAGGCGTCGTCGTCGACCAGGTCCAGGTCCCGTACGGCGACGATCTCCGTCGCCACCGGCGGCACCGGCGACTCCGGGAGCCGGTCGAGGACGTCCTCGCACCACACGTCGACCGCGTCGAGGAGCCCGGCGTCGTCCGGCTCCGGGTAGTCGCCCTCGCGGGGCTCGACCTCGTCGGGGTCGAGGACGAGATCACTCGTACGGACGAGGGCGAAGGTGGCGAGCACCCCGCACGCGGTGAGGGGCTGCTCGCCCCAGCGGGCGGCCAGGCCCGCGTCCACGAAGGCGATCTCGTCCTCGCGGACGACGGCGGCGAAGGGCGAGCCGGGCAGGACGAGTTCGCTCGCCGGGGCGAGTTCGCCGTCCTCGTCGGGGAGCGCGAGCGCGCCCAGCCACGGCTCCTCGCCGGGGGCGAGCTCCGCGTCCCTGACCAGGGTGAGGACGGTCTCGGCCAGCTCCTCCGCGTCCAGGGCGTCGACGTCCTCGTCCCAGATCTCGCCCACGTCGAGGGAGGCGGCGACCGCGAGCCGGACCTGGTGGGTCGTCAGGATCGCGCGGGGGGTGGCGGGCAGGGCGCCGAGCTTCTCCAGGAGCGGGTGGGCCGCGTCCGGGTGGGCCACCTTCAGGCCGAGCCGGGCCAGCTCGGGCGGGGTGCCCGTCTGCGGCAGGAGGACCTGGCGGGGGCCGATCGCCGTACGGGACCGGGTGCCGCCCTCCTCCTCGGCCAGCGGCACCGGCAGGCCGGTGAGCCGGTCCGGGTCGACGCCGGCCAGGGAGTCGTAGAGCCGCCACCACCAGGCGGCGGGCCGGTCGACCCCGGCGAGGCGGTCGATCGCCTCGGTCAGCGGGACCCGGCCGACGCCGAGCGTGCGCAGCTCGGGGCGGCGCTCCAGACCGGCCGGGAGGAGGGTCGGGAAGACCTCCGCGAGCACGTTCACGGTGTCCGCGCCCGCGCCCTCCACGACCTCCGCCTCGATCGGGCGGAGCGCGGGCAGCTCCTCGGTCGGGGCGGCGGGCGCCAGGAACCCGACGCGCGGCAGCCGGTCGAGGATCGCCTCGCGCAGCGCCCCGTCGAGCGGGCCCTTGCCGAACGGGCCGGGCACGAGGTCGAGCGCGGCGGTCGTCACCGGCCGCCAGTCCGCGAGGAGTTCGGCGTACGCGTCGGCCGCCCTCTGCACCAGGAAGTCGGTGAGCGGGCCGGGCGCGGGGTGGCGACGGGCGGTGTCGAGCGGCAGGGACGCGATGAGGAGGGCGGGGATGCCCAGGGGTTCGTCCGTAGGGGTGGGGGCGTGCACGACGGGCGTGGTCTGCGGGTAGCGCGGGGCGCCCTCGTCGTCCACGGGCACGGCCCAGGTGATCGACCAGTAGGGGCGCAGCCGCTCCTCGACCGGGCGGTCCCTGAGGAGTTCGGGGTCGAGCGGGCCGCCGTGGGTGACGGTCCGCCAGCGGTGCGCCCCGGTGGCGGAGTCGCGCGCGGAGCCGCGTCCGGAGCCGCGCGCGGAACCGCCCGCCGGGCCGCTCGCCGAGTCCTCGATACGGACGTAGCCGTCGGCCTCGGAGCGGCGGAGCGTTCGTACACCTTCGGGTGTCTCCACGACGACCTCGGACAGACCCGGAAGAGTGAGCAGCAGGGCGTCGTCGACCGACGAGAGGAGCCGCTCGGTGAGGTCCAGGGCGGCCGCGTCGCGCAGCGGCAGGACCACGACGGTGTCGTATCCCTCGGGCGCGGTGCCCTCGGCGGGCAGCGGGAGGCGCAGCAGGGGCACGTGGCCGTCGCGGCGGCGCAGTTCGTCGCCGAGGCCCGGGCTGTAGCGGGCGGTCTCGGCGGCCATCTCGCGGGCCTCAGCGAGGGACCAGCGGACGCCGCCGTGGCGGCCGAGGACGGCGGGCTCGTCGGTGACGGCGAGGACGGCGGCGAAGCCGACGCCGAAGCGGCCCACGGCCCCCGCGCCCCCTTCCCCGCCCTGCTCGCGCTTGGCGGAGGCGCGGAGGGTGGACAGCGACTCGGCGCCGGTGGCGTCCAGCGGGGCGCCGGTGTTGGCGGCGGCGAGGACGGCGGGGCCCTCGGAGTCCGCCGGGTGGAGGGTGAGGCGGAGGCGGCCGGTGACGCCGGCGCGGTGGGCGGCGTCGGCGGCGTTCTGGGCCAGCTCCACGACCAGCCGGTCGCGGTAGCCGCCGAGCGCGAGGTCCTCCTCGGCGTTCGCGTCCTCCCGGAACCGGGCGGGCGAGGCCCCCCAGGCATCGAGGACGCCGCGGCGCAGCCGTGCGGTGCCGAAGGGGTCGGTTCCGTCGGTCGTCGTCCGGACGCTGACGCTCACGTCTGACTCCACTCTGCGGGGCGGTGATTCGGGCGGGGCCGGTACGGCACCGCGCCAGGGGCCCGAAGGTACCGCGCCGCGCGGTGCCGCCTCCGTCGCGGGCGGGTGTTCCGCCGGGGGCGGGTGTTGGTTCCGCCGGGGACGGGTGTTCCGCCCGGGGCGGGTGTTCGTTCCGCCGGGGCGGGGCTCGTTCCGCCGCAGGCCTCGGCCCCGCACGTCGCGGGCCGCGCCCGCGCGCTCGCGCCGGGGCGTGGAGGGGTCCCTCCGTACGGGCAGGGCAGGGAGGGCCGCGGCCGGGCCCCGTCCCCTACGAGTGGCCCAGGTCCTCCAGGACCTCGTCCGGTTCCGTGGTGGAGCCGGAGTCCTTGGAGGGGCGGAGCGGGAAGGCGTCGACGGCCGTCGAGTCGAAGACCGGGAGCGCGGGGCGCGGCGGCTTCGGCATGACGGCGGCCTCCGAGTGGCCCCCGCAGCCGTACGACAGGGAGACGACCCGGCCGTCCGCCGGGGAGAACTCGTTGGCGCAGAGGCCGAAGGACTGCTTCAGGGAGCCGGCGAGCGGCACCAGGAAGGCGCAGGACTCACAGGTGGCGGGGGCCGCCTGCGCCATCGCGGTCCTGGCGCCGAAGGCCTCGTCCCAGCGGTCGGCGGCCACGTGCAGGCCGTAGCGGGACAGGACCCGGGCCCGGCGCATCCCGAGCTCGTCGGCGACCGACGCGATCGTGCCCCGCGAGGGGGTGCGGGTCACGATCTCGGCGTCCTCGGCGTCGAGGTGGTCCGCCAGCTCCTCCGAGACCGGGGAGTTCGGCGGCGGCGCGTCCTCGCCGGTGTAGCCGGGCTCCAGGCGCGGGTCGTCCTGCTCGGTCGGCAGCAGGTCGCCCGGACCCATGTCGCCGGGGCGCAGCCGCTCGCTCCACGGCACCCACTCGGGGGCGAGGAGGGCGTCGGAGCCGGGCAGCAGGACGGTTTCGTCAAGCGTGACGTTCTTGGCGCGGGAGGCGCGCGCGACGGTCACGGCCCAGCGCCAGCCCCGGTAGCCGGGCTCCTTGCACTCGAAGAAGTGGGTGACGACGCGGTCGCCCTCCGCGACGACCTCCACGTGGGCGCCGACGATCCCGGGCGCGGCCGCCTCCTCGGCGGCCTCCCGGGCGAGTTCCACCGCCTCGGCGCACAGGCGGTCGGGGGTACGCGTGGCTCGCGGGGCACGCGGGGTACCGCTTCGCGTCGTCGCAGCACTCACAGGTATCGCTTCTCTCCTACGCCGTCTCACAGGTGCGCCGGCCGGGAGGCGGGAGCGAAGCAACGGGCGGCGGGCGGAGCGGACCGGAGGGCCGCATCGACGTCCGCGCCCGACGTGTCTCGCGCGTCTCGGGCACACCTAACGCCATCCATTCTGCGGGATGCCGAAGAGGCGCGCGGCCGAGAGCTTCCGCCGGTGACGCGCTACGCACGCTACCCCGTTCGCGGGCCGCCGCCCACCTGCCCGCCCCAAGAGGGCCGCATCGCGGTCGGGACGACCGCCCGCGAAGCCCCGGGAACCCCGGAAACACGGGGCCCGCCCCGACCGGGAAAGCCCCGACACCCGGGGTCGGCCGCGCGCCCGGTGTTTCCGGGGAAGCCCGATTCCCCCGGCCCCGGCCGTACGAACCACCGCCCCCGCCCGGCCCCGTTCGGCGGTCGGGCCGGGCCCGGGCGACACGCCCGGAGCGTGGAGGGGTCCGGGGGGTCCGGCGGAGAGGGGCGCGGGTGCTCCCCCGGGGCGCGGGCGTTCCGGGCGGGTCGGATGTCCGCCGCGTCACGTCACGATTCACACCGCGCGCTTGGGGCACTATGACGGGGTGGCAGCCGCACGGTCCCCCGTACGATCCGAGGATCACGCCGGGCCGCTCCGGAGAGCGGGCCGGTCGGTCGGCCGTGCCCTGCACCTGCCGTTCACCGGCACGGCGAAGGGCATCCGGAAGGCCACCCACGCGCACGGCGCGGGCGAGTCGGGGCTCGGCAAGCTGATCGAGCTGCACGCCGTGAACGGCGCCGGGGACGTCATGATCACCGTCGCCCTCGCCTCGACCGTCTTCTTCTCCGTGCCGACCGACGAGGCCCGCGGCCGCGTCGCCCTCTACCTCGCCATCACCATGGCCCCGTTCACCCTCCTCGCCCCCGTGATCGGCCCGCTCCTGGACCGCATCCCGCACGGCCGGCGCGCGGCGATGGCGGGCGCGATGGGGACCCGCGCGGTCCTGGCGATCATGATGTCCGGGGCCGTCGCCACCGGCGGCATCGAGCTCTACCCGGCCGCACTCGGCGTGCTCGTGGCCTCGAAGGCGTACGGGGTGGTCCGCAGCGCGGTCGTGCCCCGGCTGCTCCCACCGGACTTCTCGCTGGTGAAGGCGAATTCCAGGGTCACCCTGGCCGGGCTGCTCGCCACCGGGATCGCCGCGCCCGTCGGCGCGGGCCTCCAGATGATCGGGCCGGGCTGGCCGCTGTACGGCGCGTGCGCGCTGTTCCTGCTCGGCGTGTTCTGGGCGCTGCGGATGCCGCCCAAGGTGGACTCCGCGAAGGGCGAGCGGCGGGCGCACCTGCTGACCCACGGCGAGAAGAAGCCGAGCCTGCGGACGGTCGGCCCGGCCGTCCTGCACGGCCTGGCGGCCAACGCGGCCCAGCGGATGCTGTCCGGCTTCCTGATCTTCTTCCTGGCGTTCCTGCTGCGCGAGCACCCCCTGTCGGGGCAGAGCGCCGCCGTCTCCCTCGGCATCGTGGGCGTGGCGGCGGGCGTCGGCAACGCGTGCGGGACGGCGGTCGGCTCGCTGCTCCGGGACCGGGGCCACGGGCCCGAGGTGATCATCGCCACGATGATCAGCGTGGTCCTCGGGACGGCGATCTGCACGGCGGTCTTCTTCGGCGGCGTCATGGTCGCCGTCCTCGGCGCCGTCGCGGGCCTCACCCAGGCCCTGTCGAAGCTGTCCCTGGACGCGCTGATCCAGCGGGACGTGCCGGAGGTGGTGCGCACCTCGGCGTTCGCCCGCTCCGAGACCGCCCTCCAGATGGCGTGGGTGGTGGGCGGCGCGATCGGCATCGCGCTCCCCCTGAACGGCACCCTCGGCATGTCCGTCGCCGCCGCGATCCTCGCCCTGGGCGCCCTCCTGGCCGTCCGCGGCCTCCTCTCGGCCGCCCGCCGCCGCCCGGGCCCGAAGAACCGTTCGAAGACGCGGGTGGCGTGACGGCCGGTGCGGAAGGCGCCCCCCGGCGGTCCCCGGACGGTCCCCCGGCGGTCCCCGGACGGTCCCCCGGCGGTCCCCGGACGGTCCCCCGGCGGTCCCCGGCGGCCCCCCGGCGGTACGGATGGCCCAGCCCTTCCGGTACGCGGAGGCGGCACGCCGTACCCCCGCGTGGCGCGGAAGCGGCGGCCCGATAGCCTTCGGCTCATGACCGTTGCGTTCTTCTCCGGCTCGCGCCGCCGGACCGCCGTCGCCCTCGGGGCCGTCTCCGCCGGGCTCCTCGTCCTCTCCGCCTGCGACAAGCCGACTCCGCTCGCGACCCTGACGGTCGGGACCGAATCGGTCCACTCCGAGGCCGCCTGCTACAACGGCGGCGACGCCATCAAGGAGTCGCAGGTCCAGGAGTGCCTCAACAAGAAGGCCGAGAAGACCCTCACCGTCGCACCGGACGACAAGATCCGCTTCGGCGTCGACCCCGAGATCGCCGACAACGGCTGGACGATCTTCCTCGGCGGCCAGCAGGCCGAGGCCGAGCCGTACAAGAAGACCTACCGGACCATTCCGGCCAGCGCCTTCTTCGCCAGCCAGAGCCAGACCGGCGAGACCCTGGACAAGACCCAGGTGACCATCGTCGAGAACACCGGCAAGAAGCTGACCGGCATCTGGCACTTCCAGCTGAAGAAGGAATCCTGATCCGCCGGTGGTCCACCGGATCCTGATCGTGACGGCCGTGGCGGCGGAGGCGGACTCCGTCTCCGCCGGCCTCGCCGCCGTCGCGACCCCCGCCCCGGAGCACGTCCCGCTGCCCGGGGGGCTCGCCCTGCGCCGCCACGCGGACGGGGACCGCACGCGCGTCGACGTCCTCGTCGGCGGGGTCGGCCCCGCGTCGGTCGCCGCCGCGACGGGCACGGCCCTGGCGTACGCGTCGCTGACCAGCGGGGAGCACGACGCCGAGCACGGCGCCGACCGTGGGGAGCGTCCCCACGATCCGCCCTACGACCTGGTCGTCTCCGCCGGGATCGCCGGCGGGTTCCAGCCGGCCGCCCCGCTCGGGTCCCTCGTCGTCTCGTCCGCGATCGTCGCCGCCGACCTCGGGGCGGAGACCCCCGACGGGTACCTCGCCGTCGAGGAGCTCGGCTTCGGGCGGTCCATCCACCCCGTGTCCGGGGCGCTGACCGGCCGGATCGCCGCCGCCCTGACCGCCGGGGGCGTGCCGTGCGCCGTCGCGCCCGTCCTCACCGTCTCCACCGTCACCGGCAGCGCCCGGCGCGCCGCCGAGCTGGCGGAGCGGCATCCCGGGGCCGCCGCCGAGGCGATGGAGGGCTTCGGCGTCGCCGAGGCCGCCGCCGCGTACGGGGTGCCCGTCGTCGAACTCCGGGCCGTGTCGAACGCCGTCGGCCCCCGCGACCGCGCCGCCTGGCGCATCGGGGACGCCCTGGACGCGCTCCGGCGCGGCGTCCCGCTCCTCGGCCGAACCGTCTTCGTGGAGGCGCCGTGCACCTGAAGATCGCCTATTCGCCCTGCCCCAACGACACCTTCGTCTTCGACGCCTGGGCCCACGGGCGCGTCCCGGACGCCCCCCGGCTCGACGTGACCTTCGCGGACATCGACGTCACCAACGGCTGGGCCGAGAGCGGCACCGACGCGCACGACGTCCTCAAGGTGTCGTACGCCGTGCTGCCCTGGATCCTCGACGAGTACGCCCTGCTGCCCTGCGGAGGCGCCCTGGGCCGGGGCTGCGGGCCGCTCGTCCTGACCCGGGAGGCCGGGACGGGCGCCGGCCTGTCCGGGAAGACCGTCGCCGTGCCGAGCGAGCGCTCCACCGCCTACCTGCTGTTCCGGCTGTGGGCGGCCGAGGCCGTGCCCGGCGGGGTCGGGGAGGTGGTCGTGATGCCGTTCCACGAGATCATGCCCGCCGTCCGCGACGGCAAGGTCGACGCGGGGCTCGTCATCCACGAGGCGCGCTTCACGTACCAGGAGTACGGGCTGCACCGGCTCGCCGACATGGGCGAGCACTGGGAGTCCACGACGGGCCTGCCGATCCCGCTCGGCGCGATCGTCGCCCGCCGCTCGCTCGGCGCGGAGACCCTCCGGCGGCTCGCGGACGCGGCCCGCGCGTCCGTGCGGATGGCCTGGGACGACCCGGCGGCCTCCCGGCCGTACGTCATGGAACACGCGCAGGAGATGGACCCGAAGGTGGCGGACCAGCACATCGGGCTTTACGTGAACGAGTTCACGGCCGACCTCGGCGAGCACGGCTACGCGGCGGTGCGCGGGCTGCTCACCCGCGCCGCGGCCGAGGGACTCGTACCGCCCCTCGGCCCGGACGCGCTGTCGTTCCCGTAGGACGGATCAGACGTCGAGCTGGTCGGCGACCGCCCGCAGCAGACCGGCGATCTTCTTGCCCGCGGCCTTCTCCGGGTAGCGGCCGCGCTCCAGCATCGGCGTGATGTTCTCCAGGAGCGTCGTCAGGTCCTGGACGATGGAGGCGAGTTCGTCGGGCTTGCGGCGCTGGGCCGCGGCGACGGACGGGGTGGGGTCGAGGATCGTGACGGACAGCGCCTGGTCGCCGCGCTGGCCGGCGACGACTCCGAACTCCACCCGCTGGCCCGGCTTCAGTGCCTCGACTCCGGCGGGGAGCACCGACGAGTGGACGAAGACGTCGCCGCCGTCGTCACGGGAGAGGAAGCCGAAGCCCTTCTCGCTGTTGAACCATTTCACCTTGCCGGTAGGCACGTCCGTCCTCGTCCTCGTCGATGGGGATGGCAAACGGCGGGTCGACCGACCCGCCGGCACCAAGGCTAATGGTCCGGAGGCCGGTGACAAGACGTCGCCGATGTGTTCCTACGGCCTGGGAACTACCCTGGCCGGATGCACAGTGAAACCCCTGCCGCGCCGGTGGACGACAGTGCCCCGGGTGACGGCCTCGTCAAGGCCGGCGGCATCCTCTTCGTGATCGGCGCGGTCGCGACGCTGGTCACCGTGGCTCCGCTGTTCCTCGGGACGGACCCGTTCCCCACGGTCGCGTACACCGTCTCCATGCTGATGGGGGTCGGATTCCTCGTCGCCGCCGCCGGTGTGATGCGCTCGATCGCGGCCCAGCGCCGCCAGGCCAGGGGCGGCGCGGGCGCGTCCCCTCAGGCCAGGTAGCCCTCCCACCAGGCACGGAAGTCCGTCAGGTCCGTCAGGACCACGTCCGCGCCGGCCTCCCGCAGCTCCTCGGCGGGGCAGGGGCCGGTGGCCACGGCCACCGAGAGGGCGTTCGCCGCGGCGGCGCCCCGGACGTCGCCGGTGTGGTCCCCCACGTACACGCGGGCGCCGTGGGCGCGCAGGGCCTCCGCCTTGCCCTCGGCCCACAGGCCGCCGACGACCGCGTCGGGCTCGATGCCGAGGCGCTCGAAGTGCAGTTCGGCGTGCGGGCCGTTCTTGGCGGTGACGACGAGCGTCCGGCCGCCCGCCTCGCGGACGGCCCGCAGCGCGTCCTCGGCGCCCGGCATCGGGACGGTGGGCCCGATCGCGTACTCCGGGTAGAGCGCGCGGTAGCGGGACACCATCTCCGGGACCCGCTCCTGCGGGAACCAGTACGCCATCTCGTGTTCGAGCGGCGGCCCGAGGCGGGTCACGACGAGGTCGGCGTCGATCGCGGCCCCGGTCTCGGCGGCGAACGCCTCCCACGTGGCCTTGATGCCGGGCCGGGTGTCGAGGAGGGTCAGATCGAGGTCGAAGCCGACGGTGAGGGGCGCGCTCGGAGAGGTCATGGGGTCCATTCTGGGCCAGGCGTTCGAGGGCCGGTCCGGGGTTCCGGCGGCTCAGTGCCTGCGGGACCTCCACAGCAGGAACAGGGCCGACGCGACCGCCGCCCCCCGCAGGACCCACGGCCAGGTCTCGGCGACCGCCGCGCCCATCGCCTCGCCGCCCCGGGCCACCGGGTCGCCCCAGCGGCCCTCGACGCGGCCCCAGAGCCAGAGCGCCCCGGAGCCGGCGGCGAGTCCCGGGATGACCATGACCGCGGCCTTGACCTCGCCGGGGGTCAGCCGGCGGGAGGCGTACGCGAGGAGCCAGCCCGCGGCGAGGGCGAGGAGCGAGCCGAAGACCGCGCCGCCGAGCAGGAGCAGCGCGGCGAGCAGTACGAAGGGGTTGGCGAGACGGGGCCGGGGCGGCGCCTCCGCCACCGTCTCGGGGGCCGGCGCGGGAGCGGCCTTGCGCGGGCGCAGGAGCCGGACGAGCCGCTCGCGCCTCCCGGGCGCGGGGGCCTCGGCCTCCTCCTCGTCCTCCTCGGGGGCGGGCGGCCTGAAGAGGTCCGGGCGCTCGATCCCGCCGACGAAGCCGGGGAAGCCGTCGGCGGCGTCCTCCGTCCGCCACCAGTCGGGCTCCTCCGCCCCGCCGGACGACAGCGGCCGGTCCGGGGCCGACACGCCGGGACGCGGCGCCGGGATTCCGGGCCCGCCGGGGGCCGCGCCGTCACGGGGCGACCGGGGGGCGGGGGCGGAGCCCGCCGCACCCGTGCCCACACCCGTGCCCGTAGCCGCACCCGTCCCCCTGCCCGTCCCCGTCCCCGTACGGGAGGTGCCTTCCGTACGGCTCTTCTTCCGCGTACGGGAGGAGGCACCCGGCTCCGGGGCGCCCCCGCGCGGCCGCGGCACCGGGCCGTCGGCGCCTCCCGGCGCCCCCGCCCCCGCGCCCGCCCGGTCCACGACCTCGTCCGGGGTGCCCAGGGCGCCGAGGATGCCCCGTACCGCCGCGGGGGTCTGCTCGCCCCCGGTGGCGCGCCGGCGGTCGATCTCGTTCCGGAGGGTCGACACGAGCCTCATGCGGTCGCCCGCCGGCAGATGGCGCTGCTGGGCCAGATCGCCGACCCGGCTCAGGTAGTCGTAGACCAACTGGTCGCTCTCGATGTCCACGGTGCCCCTCCACGGCCGGTTCGCCCGGTACGGCCCGACGTTAGCGCCTGCGCAGCGGTTAACGTGGTCCGGATGGGGATCGGTGGGATCGGTGGGCTCGACCGGGAGGCGCACGTGGCCGAGGGAACTGGCGCCGCCGCGGCGCCCCGCACGCTCGCGGAGGCGCTCCGCGCGCGCGGCGACGAGGGGCTCGCCGCGCTGCTGCGCGCCCGCCCCGACCTGCTGAACCCCGTACCGAACGACCTGACGCAGCTGGCGACCCGCGCCGGGACGCGGGGGTCGGTGGTGCGGGCCCTGGAACGGCTCGACCGGTTCACGCTCCAGACGGCCGAGGCGCTCGCCGTCGCCCCGGACCCCGCCCCGTACCCCGTGCTCCTCGGTCTGCTCACCGGCGACGAGGGCGACGCGACCATCGAGGCGGCGCTGCCGGGCGCGGTGGCGCTGCTGCGCGAACAGGCGCTCGTGTGGGGCGAGGACGACCGGCTGCGGCTCGTGCGGACCGCGCGCGAACTGCTCTCGCCGTCGCCGCAGCACCCCTCGCCGACCGGGCTCGGGCCGACGGTCGCCGAGGCGACGTCCGGGATGTCGCCGGGCCGGGTGCAGGAGATCATCGGGGCGGCCGGGCTCGCCGCGACGCACGACCCGGTGTCGGCGGTGGCGGCCCTGACCGGGCTCTTCACCGACCGGGCCCGGATGGGCGCGCTCCTCGACGAGGCGCCGCCGGAGGCGCTGGCCGTCCTGGACCGGCTCGTGTGGGGGCCGCCGTACGGCGAGGTGACGGCGAACCCGGCGCCGCCCGTGCGCTGGCTGCGCGACCGGGGCCTGCTGCTCCCGGTGTCGGCGCGGACGATGGTCCTGCCGCGCGAGGTGGCGCTGCACCTGCGGGGCGGGCGGGCGCACCGGGCGCCGGAGCCGGTGGCGCCGGAGCTGGCCGTCCTGCGCGAGCACCGTCCCCAGGTGGTGGACAGTGCGGCGGCCGGGCAGGCGTACACGGCGCTGGCGACCGTCGAGGAGCTGCTGAAGTCCTGGGACAAGGGGGGCCCGCAGGTGCTGCGGGCGGGCGGCCTCTCTGTGCGGGACCTGCGGCGGACCGCCGCCGCCCTGGACGTGACGGAGCAGGTCGCCGCCTTCTGGCTGGAGCTCTGCCACGGGGCGGGGCTGCTCGCCTCGGACGGGGAGGCGGACGAGCGGTACGCGCCGACGCCCGCCTACGACGACTGGCTGGACCTGCCGCCCGCCGAGCGCTGGGCCCGGCTCGTCGCGCCCTGGCTCGCCTCGACCCGCACGCCGGGCCTGGCCGGCGGCCAGGACGCGAAGGGCCGCGCGCTGTCCGTGCTCGGCCCGGACCTGGACCGGGCGGCCGCGCCCGAGGTGCGGCACCGGGTCCTCGGCCTCCTGGCGACGCTGCCGCCGGGCGCGGCGGCCGACCCGGAGACGCTGTTCGCGCGGCTGCGGTGGGAGCGGCCGCTGCGGGGGGCGGCGGGTGCGTCGGGTGCCGGGGGCTCCGGTGCCGGGGGCTCCGGCGACGAGGGTGCGGGCCCCTCCCTCCCCGACGACCTGCGGTCCCGGCTCGCGCGCTGGTCCCTCGCGGAGGCCGAACTCCTCGGGCTCACCGGCCGGGGCGCCCTGTCGGCCCCGGCGCGGGCGCTGCTCAACCTGCCGCTCGCCGAGGCCGCGTCGCCCGCCGACGAGGGCGGCGGGGTCGAGGAGTCGGTGGCGGCCGAGCGGGCGGCGACGCTGCTGGCGCCGCTGCTGCCCGAGGCCGTCGACCACGTGCTGCTCCAGGCCGACCTGACGGCGGTCGCGCCCGGCCCGCTGCGGCGGCCCCTCGCGGACGCGCTCGCCGTGCTCGCGGACGTGGAGTCGAAGGGCGGGGCGACGGTCTACCGGTTCACGCCCGGGTCCGTACGGCGGGCGCTCGACTCCGGTCTCGCCGCGTCCGACGTGCACGCGTTCCTCGCCGCGCACTCCCGCACGCCGGTGCCGCAGCCGCTCGCGTACCTCGTGGACGACGTGGCCCGGCGCCACGGGCACCTGCGGGTGGGGGCGGCGTCGGCGTACGTGCGCTGCGACGACGACACCGTCCTCGGCGAGATCCTGGCCGACCGGCGCTCCGCCGCGCTCGGCCTGCGGCGCCTGGCGCCGACCGTCCTCGCCGCGCAGACGGACCCGGCGTCGCTGCTCGACGGGCTGCGGGCGATGGGGTACGCGCCGGCCGCCGAGTCGGCGGAGGGGGACGTCCTGGTCACGCGCGCCGACGCGTACCGCACGCCCGCGCGGACGGCCCCCGTGCCCGTCCCGGACGGCCCGCCCGCCCCCGACGCGACCCTCCTGGGCGCGGCGGTGAAGGCGATCCGGGCCGGCGACCGGGCGGCGACGGCGGTCCGCAGGGAACCCTCCGCCCCGGCCCCCGCCGGCTCCCTCCCCCGCACCTCGTCCGCCGAGACCCTGGCGACCGTCCAGGCGGCCGCGATGACCGGCTCGGCCGTCTGGATCGGCTACGTGAACGCGGACGGCGCGGCGAGCCAGCGCGTCATCGCCCCGGTCCGCGTGGAGGGCGGCTTCGTGACGGGCTACGACCACACGGCCGACGAGATGCGCACGTATCCGCTGCACCGGATCACGGGGGTGGCGGAGCTGGCGGACGACCAGGTGTGACGGCGTCCCGGGTCCTGCCCGTACCCGTGGCCATGCGGCACACTGGAGGATTGGCCGTCGCCGGAGCGGCCCGGGAAGGACCTGATCGCGCGTGAACGGACCACTGATCGTCCAGAGCGACAAGACGCTGCTCCTGGAGGTCGACCACGAGCTGGCCGAGGCCTGTCGGCGGGCCATCGCGCCCTTCGCGGAGCTGGAGCGGGCGCCGGAGCACATCCACACCTACCGGGTGACGCCGCTCGGGCTGTGGAACGCGCGGGCCGCCGGGCACGACGCCGAGCAGGTCGTGGACGCGCTCGTCGAGTACTCGCGCTACCCCGTGCCGCACGCGCTGCTCGTGGACGTCGCCGAGACGATGGACCGGTACGGGCGCCTCACGCTCTCCAAGCACCCCGTGCACGGGCTCGTGCTCACCACCACCGACCGGCCCGTCCTGGAGGAGATCCTCCGGTCGAAGAAGGTGCAGCCGCTGGTCGGGGAGCGGATCGACCCGGACACCGTGGCCGTGCACCCCTCCGAGCGCGGGCAGATCAAGCAGACCCTGCTGAAGCTGGGCTGGCCGGCCGAGGACCTCGCCGGGTACGTGGACGGGGAGGCGCACCGGATCGACCTCGCCGAGGACGGCTGGAGCCTGCGGCCGTACCAGAAGCAGGCCGTGGAGGGCTTCTGGCACGGCGGCTCCGGCGTCGTCGTGCTGCCCTGCGGCGCGGGCAAGACGCTCGTCGGCGCCGGGGCGATGGCCGAGGCCAAGGCCACCACCCTGATCCTGGTGACCAATACCGTCTCCGCCCGGCAGTGGAAGCACGAGCTGGTGAAGCGGACCTCGCTGACCGAGGACGAGATCGGCGAGTACTCGGGGACGAAGAAGGAGATCCGGCCCGTCACCATCGCCACCTACCAGGTGCTCACCACCCGCCGGAAGGGCGTCTACCCGCACCTGGAGCTGTTCGACTCCCGCGACTGGGGCCTCATCGTCTACGACGAGGTGCACCTGCTGCCCGCGCCCGTCTTCAAGTTCACCGCCGACCTCCAGGCCCGCCGTCGCCTCGGCCTCACCGCGACCCTGGTGCGCGAGGACGGGCGCGAGTCGGACGTGTTCTCGCTGATCGGGCCCAAGCGGTTCGACGCGCCGTGGAAGGAGATCGAGGCGCAGGGGTACATCGCGCCCGCCGACTGCGTCGAGGTCCGGGTGAACCTGACCGACTCGGAGCGGCTCGCGTACGCGACGGCCGAGCCGGAGGAGAAGTACCGCTTCTGCGCGACGACGGCGACGAAGCGGAAGGTGACGGAGGCGCTGGTGAAGAAGTTCGCCGGGCAGCAGACCCTCGTCATCGGGCAGTACATCGACCAGCTGGACGAGCTGGGCGAGCACCTCGACGCGCCGGTCATCAAGGGCGAGACGCCGAACAAGGAGCGGGAGCGGCTCTTCGACGCGTTCCGCACCGGGGAGATCGGCGTGCTCGTCGTCTCCAAGGTCGCGAACTTCTCGATCGACCTGCCCGAGGCGACGGTCGCCATCCAGGTCTCCGGCACCTTCGGCTCCCGGCAGGAGGAGGCCCAGCGCCTCGGCCGGGTGCTGCGGCCGAAGGCCGACGGGCACCAGGCGCACTTCTACTCGGTCGTCGCCCGGGACACCATCGACCAGGACTTCGCGGCGCACCGGCAGCGGTTCCTGGCGGAGCAGGGGTACGCGTACCGGATCGTGGACGCGGACGAGCTGCTGGCGCCGTAGCGCACCGCTCAGTCCAGGGCGGCGAGGACCGGGCCCGCGAACGCCAGGACGTACTGGGCGGCGACGAGCGCGCGGCGGGGCACGGCGAGGGCCGCCGCGCCCGCGACGGCGCCGAGGACCAGGGACCAGAAGCCGGCCGTGAGGAAGCCGCCGCCCACTCCGTCGCCCTCGACGGCGTCGGTGAGCCCGAGGACGGCGGTGACCACCAGGCACGCCGCGAGGAGCGGGAAACCGCAGAGCGCGAGGACGCGGAGGGCGCGGGGGCTCGGGGCGGTGGGGTCGGTGGAGGCGGCGGGGGCCGTGGGATCGGTGGTGTCGGCGGGGGCCGTGGCGTCGGTCTGCGTCGTCATGGCCCGATCACATCAGGAGGTACGGGGCCGGCGGCAGGCGTCGGGGTACTCAGCCGGGCGGGGCGCGTACTCAGGGCGGGGCCGGGGCCGTACCCGGAGACGGGCCCTCACCCGGAAACGGGGCCGCGCTCCGGGGCGTACCTCGGGCGGGGGTCTCTCACCCCCGCCTCCGGCGGGCCGTAGTCGCCGAGGAGGACGACCCCGGCCGCGGCGCCGCCGAAGGCGCGTATCGCGCGGAGGGCGAGGCCCACGCGGTGGAGGCGGGGGGCGGTGGTCACGAGGGTGAAGGTCGTCGCGGACATGCTTCCATCATGGAATCCGGACATTACGAACACATCGGTCTGAGGGTCGATCCGGGGCGGACCCGGGGTCGGTCTCACGTCGGACCCCGTCCCCTACGGGGTGGACACGGGCGCGGCACGGGGTGGAGACGGGCGCAATCCATTCGCACCGCGCCCCGCCCAGGGTCTACACTCGCCAGCTTCCCCGCCTCCCCCGTGGAGAGCCGCCGTCCGGTCGGAAACCGGCGGCCACCTCGACGTGTCCGCGTATCCGCGCATCCGCCCCGGAGGCTCCGCCGTGTCCGTGCCCGTGTCCGTGCCCGATCAGCCGCTGTCCGACGACGATCCGCTCGCGCGCGAACGCGCCCACCTGGCCGACTCCCGCGCCGCCCTGCGCGCGATGCGCGAGGACGTGCAGGCGCTCGACATCAAGGACGTCACCGCGAACTGGGTGAACGCGGTCGTCCTGGAGCGGCAGATCGAGGACCGGATCAAGGCGCTGGCCGACCTGGCCGGGACGCCGCTGTTCTTCGGACGGCTCGACTACCTGCACACCACGCAGGAGGGGCAGCGGTTCTACATCGGGCGGCGGCACGTGCACGACGCCGGCGGCGATCCGATGGTGATCGACTGGCGCGCCCCGGTGTCGCAGCCGTTCTACCGGGCGTCGCGCAAGGACCCGCAGGACGTGGGGCTGCGGCGCCGCTTCGGGTACACGGGCGGCGAGCTCACCGCGTACGAGGACGAGCACCTGTCCGACCCGGAGGAGCTGGAGCGCACCAGCCGGCTGCTCCAGGCGGAGATCGAGCGGCCGCGCGTGGGTCCCATGCGGGACATCGTGGCGACGATCCAGCCCGAGCAGGACGAGATCGTCCGGTCCGACCTGTCGGGGTCGGTGTGCGTGCAGGGAGGGCCCGGGACCGGCAAGACGGCCGTGGGCCTGCACCGTGTCGCGTACCTGCTCTACGCGCACCGGGAGCGGCTGGCCCGCACCGGGACGCTGGTCATCGGGCCGAACCGGTCCTTCCTCCACTACATCGAGCAGGTGCTGCCCGCGCTCGGCGAGCTGGAGGTGAAGCAGGCGACGGTGGACGACCTGGTGGCGCACGTCGAGGTGCGGGGGACGGACGCGGCGGCGACGGCGGTCGTGAAGGGCGACGCCCGGATGGCAGAGGTGCTGCGGCGGGCGGTCCGCTCCCACGTGAAGCTGCCGCAGGAGTCGCTGATGGTGGTGCGCGGCTCGCGCCGCTGGCGGGTCCCGGCGTACGAGATCGAGGAGATGGTGCGGGAGCTGCTCGACCGGGACATCCGGTACGGGGCGGCCCGCGAGGCGCTTCCGCAGCGGATCGCGCACGCCGTGCTCGTACGGATGGAGCAGGCGGGCGAGGCGCCGGACGACCGGGTGCAGAACGCGGTGGCGCGGAACGCGGCGGTGAAGGCGGTCGTGAAGGAGTGCTGGCCGCCGGTGGACCCGGCGAAGCTGGTGCTGCGGCTGCTGAGCGACGCGGAGTTCCTGGCGGAGCACGCCGAGGGGGTGCTCACGGAGGACGAGCGGAAGCTGCTGCTCTGGGAGAAGCCGGGCCGGAGCGTGAAGACGGCGAGGTGGTCGGCGGCGGACGCGGTGCTCGTGGACGAGGCGATGGACCTGGTGGAGCGGACGCACTCGCTCGGGCACGTGGTCCTCGACGAGGCGCAGGACCTGTCCCCCATGCAGTACCGGGCGGTGGGCCGGCGCTGCACGACCGGTTCGGCGACCGTCCTGGGCGATCTGGCGCAGGGGACGACGCCGTGGGCGACGGAGAGCTGGGCGCAGGCGCTCGGGCACCTGGGGAAGCCGGAGGCGGTGGTCGAGGAGCTGACGGCCGGCTTCCGCGTGCCGCGCGAGGTCATCGCGTACGCCTCGCGGCTGCTTCCGCACATGTCGCCGGGGCTCGCGCCGGTGGAGTCGGTCCGGGAGAACCCCGGGTCGCTGGAGGTCCGGCACAGCCGTGCGGAGGACCTGGACGCGGCCGTCGTCGCGGCTTGTGTGGAGGCGCTGGACCACGAGGGCTCGATCGGCCTGATCGCCGCCGACGCGCGGATCGCGCCGCTCGCGGAGGCGCTGGCGGCGGCGGGCCTGCCGCACCTCTCCCCCGGCGAGGAGACGACGGCCGAGTCCCGCCTGACCCTGGTCCCGGCGTCGCTCGCGAAGGGCCTGGAGTACGACTACGTGGTCCTGGACGAGCCGGCGGCGGTCGTCGACGGCGAACCCGACGAGCGGACGGGCCTGCGGCGTCTGTACGTGGCGCTGACGCGGGCGGTGTCGGGCCTGACGGTCGTTCACTCCGCGCCCGTGCCGGAGCAGTTGGGGGCGGTGTGATCGTCCCCTAGGGGAAGTCCGCCAGGGCCTCGGTGCGGGTGCGGCGGGCGACCGACGCCAGGACCGGGTTCTTCTCCCGGTAGTACGCCTCGGTGACGACGCCCCAGCAGAGGGCCCAGCCCCGGCCGCGGGCCCAGGTGGCGTCGTCGACGCGGGAGGCCTCGCGGAAGAGGGGGCGGGTGGCGGGGGTGAGGAGGGTCCAGGCGGCCATCGTGTCGCAGGCCGGGTCGCCCGTGCCGAGGCCGCCGAAGTCGATGACGGCGGACAGGCGGCCGTCTCGGGTGAGGAGGTTGCCGGGGAGGAGGTCGGCGTGGACCCAGACCGGGTCGCCCCGCCACGGCGGGAGGCGGAGCACCGCCTCCCAGGCCTCCGTGACGGCGGCGGCGTCGAGCGTGCCGTCCGCGCCGAGGGCCTCGATCGCCGGTGCCATGGCGCCCCGCTCCCAGTCGGTGACCGGGCCGCCCCGGAAGGACGGCGGGCCGCCGGTCGCGTCCACCCCGCGCAGGGAGACGCCGAAGCGGCCCAACTCGACGGCGGCGTGGGCGAGATCGGTGATCGGGGCGCGGTGGGCGTCGTCCCCGTCGAGCCACCGGCACACCGACCAGGGCCCGGCGAAGCCCTCCCCCGGCTCGCCGTGCCCGACCGGCACGGGGACGGGCAGCGTCAGGTGCGGGGCGAGGCGCGGCAGCCAGTACCGCTCCTTCTCGGCCTGTCCCCCGGCCCACCCGGCCTTCGGCAGGCGCACGGCGAGGTCGTCCCCGAGCCGGAACACGGCGTTGTCCGTCCCCGCCGAGTCCACGGCCCGTACGGGCAGGTGCGCCCACCGGGGGAACTGCGCCGCGACCAGGCGTTCGACGAGGGCGGTGTCCGGTACGGGGGAGGGCGACATGCGGGCGAGGGTAGTGGCCGGCGCACGGAGGGGACCACGTCTTTTCCCGTGCGCCGGCGAACAGCCGGTGCTCAGGAGAGCGGCGCGTCCACCGCTTCCCGCCACGTGCGGACCGCGTCCGCCGAGACCGGGGCCGCCCAGCCCTCGGGGCGGGCCGCGCCGCCGATGTGGAAGGCGTCGAGGCCGGCCGCGCGCAGCTCGGGGAGGTGGTCGAGGCGGAGGCCGCCGCCGACGAGGACGCGGGCCTCGTAGCCGGGCTCGCCCGCGCGGGCGGCCTCGGCCTTGAGGGTGGCGAGGCCGTCGTCGACCCCGGTGGCGGCACCGGCCGTGAGGTAGGTGTCCAGGCCCGGCAGGTCGGCGAGGGCCTTGCGCAGCCCGTCGCGGTCGGCGGCCCGGTCGATCGCCCGGTGGAAGGTCCAGCGGCAGCCGTCGAGGACGGCGATCAGGCGCTCGACGGCGACCAGGTCCGGCTCGCCGTCGGGGGTGAGGAAGCCGAGGACGAACTCGTCCGCGCCGGCCTCCCGGAGGTCGGCGGCGCGCGCCACGAGGGCGTCGGTCCCCTCGGGGCCGCCGGCCGAGAAACCGTCGGTGAGCCGGAGCATCACGCGCAGCGGGATGTCGACGGCGGCGCGGATCGCGGCGAAGCCGGCCCCGGACGGGGTGAGCCCGTCCGCCGCCATGTCGGTGACGAGTTCGAGCCGGTCGGCGCCGCCGGTCTGGGCGGCGACCGCGTCCTGCTCGTCGAGGGCGATCACCTCAAGGACTGCACGGTTGCTCATCGAAGCCCATTCCTCCATGAATGACGGCTATAGGTCTAGTCCAATGACCAGCCTAGCCGTGCTCGTGGCCGCCCGCACCGTGCTCGGCCTCACCCTCTGCGGAAACGGGTGCCCCGGAAACGCCCACCCGTACCGTGAAGGCCGCCGTCCGCACCTCGTCCCCGTGCCGGAAGTCCAGGAACAGACGGTACGTGCCCGCGCTGGGCGCCGTCGCCGTGAAGGAGACGTCCGGGCCGGGACCGCCCTCGTTCGGGTGGACGTGGAGGTAGGCAAGGTCACCCTCGCGCAGGGCGACGAGGTGCCCGTACGCCCCGAGGTACGGCTCCAGGTCGGTGACCGGCTTCCCGCCCCTGGAGACGGTGAACCGCAGCTCACCGGGCTTCCCGGGGTCGAGGGTGCCGCCGAGGCGGACCTGATAGCCGTCCACGGTCGCGGCCGGCGCGGCGGGCACCGGCTTCGGCGCGTACTCCCCCGGTACGGAGACGTCGGCGCCGAGCGTGAGGGACCGGGCCCCGGGAGCGGCGGGCCTGAAGTCCGCGAAGGCCTTGTAGGGCCCGGCGGCCGGCAGGTCGGTCTCGGCCGTCCAGGTGCCGTCGGCGGCCTTCGCGGGGTGCAGGTGGCGGAAGACGGTGAGGTCGCGCGAGGCGACGACGAGGTGCAGTTCCTCGCCGTGCTCGGGGGTGAAGGCGGTGACCTTCCTCCCGGCCGCGTCCTCGATCGAGAACCTCAGGACGGTCCGGCCGGGACCGGGCGCGGGGGTCGGGTCCTCCAGGGCGAGGGTGTAGCCGCCCTCGGAGACCTGGAGACCGCCGGGGGCGCTCGCGGCGGGGACCTCTTCCTCCCCGTGGTCGGGGTGCCCGTCGGCCGCCGGGACCTCTGCGGGGGCCTCCGCGGGGGTCTTCGCCGGGGCGGCGGGGCCGACGGCCGTGCCGACCCCGTACGCCGTCCCGAAGGTCGCGGCGAGCGCGGCGGCGAAGGCGGTGATCTTCGCACCGGTGTTCATGGCTGCTCTCCCGTAGCTCGTACGTGGGCGGCGCGGGCGGTGCGGGCGACCGCGCCCTGAACCGTTCGACACACCTCACCATACCCCTAGGGGGTATCAAGTCAAGCGGGGGAGCCGCTTGCCATGAATACGGCAGGGGGGTATACATGGAACCGCGAAGCGATACCCCCCTAGGGTATCGAGAGGATGGAACCGACCGAGGAGGAAGCCATGGGCTCCTGCTGCACCCCCGACCACGGCTGCTCGACTGGCGCGGACGGCGCGACCACCGGCGCCGAGCCCGACGGCACCGCGATCACCGCTGCCGCCACCGCCGCCACCACCGCCGCCACCGCCGACGACGGGGCGGGCCGCGAGCCGGCCGGCCGCGCCTGACCGCACCCGCACCCGCACCCGCACCGGCCCCCGTACCCGTACCCCCGTCCCGTACCCCACGAGGAGCAGAGTCCATGGCTACGACGACATCCGGCACGGCTCAGGTCGAGCTCGCCATCGGCGGCATGACCTGCGCCTCGTGCGCGGCCCGCGTCGAGAAGAAGCTCAACCGCATGGACGGGGTCGAGGCCACCGTCAACTACGCCACCGAGAAGGCGAAGGTCACCTTCGACGCGGGCGCGGGCGTCGGCGTCGCCGACCTCATCGCCACCGTCGAGGCCACCGGCTACACCGCCGCCGAGCCCGAACCGCCCAGGTCCAAGGGCGCCGACGCGGGCCCCTCCGACGAGGAGCGGGCCGACGAGGAGCTGCGGCCCCTCCGGCAGCGCCTGGTCACCGCCGTCGTCCTCGCCGTCCCCGTCATCGCCATGGCGATGGTCCCGGCCCTCCAGTTCGAGTACTGGCAGTGGCTGAGCCTCACGCTCGCCGCGCCGGTCGTCGTCTACGCCGCATGGCCCTTCCACAAGGCCGCCTGGACCAACGCGAAGCACGGCGCGGCCACCATGGACACCCTGATCTCGGTCGGTACGGGCGCCGCGTTCCTGTGGTCGCTGTGGGCGCTGTTCTTCGGTACGGCCGGGACGCCCGGCATGACCCACCCCTTCGCGTTCACGATCGCCCGCACCGACGGCGCCGGGAACATCTACCTGGAGGCCGCCGCGGGCGTCACCGCCTTCATCCTGGCCGGGCGGTACTTCGAGGCCCGCTCCAAGCGGAAGGCGGGCGCGGCGCTCAGGGCCCTGATGGAGCTGGGCGCCAAGGAGGTCACCGTCCTGAAGGACGGCCGGGAGGTCACCGTACCGACCGGCGAACTCCGCGCCGGGGACCGCTTCCTGGTCCGGCCCGGCGAGAAGATCGCCACCGACGGCACCGTGGTCGAGGGCTCGTCCGCCGTGGACGCCTCCATGCTCACCGGCGAGTCCGTCCCGGTCGAGGTCGGCGTCGGGGACGCCGTCACCGGCGCCACCCTGAACGCGGGCGGCCGGCTCGTCGTCGAGGCCACCCGCGTCGGCTCCGACACCCAGCTCGCCCGGATGGCGAAGCTGGTCGAGGACGCGCAGAACGGCAAGGCCGCCGCCCAGCGCCTCGCGGACCGGATCTCGGCCGTCTTCGTGCCGGTCGTCATCGCGCTCGCCCTCGGCACCCTCGGCTTCTGGCTCGGCACCGGGCAGGGCCTCACCGCCGCGTTCACCGCCGCCGTCGCCGTCCTGATCATCGCCTGCCCGTGCGCCCTCGGCCTGGCCACCCCGACCGCCCTCATGGTCGGCACCGGGCGCGGCGCGCAGCTCGGCATCCTCATCAAGGGCCCCGAGGTCCTGGAGACCACCCGCCGGGTCGACACGATCGTCCTGGACAAGACCGGCACCGTCACCACCGGCCGGATGACCCTCCTCGCCGTCCACACCGCCGGGGGGACGGACGAGAAGGACGTGCTGCGGCTCGCGGGCGCCCTGGAGCACTCCTCCGAGCACCCGATCGCCCGGGCCGTCGCCACCGGCGCGGCCGACCGGGTCGGCACCCTGCCCGTTCCCGAGGACTTCGCGAACGTCCCCGGCCTCGGCGTGCAGGGCGTGGTCGAGGGCCGCGCGGTCCTCGTCGGCCGCGAGAAGCTCCTGGAGGAGTGGGCGATGCCCCTCCCGCCGGAGCTCGCGGCCGCGAAGGACGCGGCGGAGAAGGCGGGGCGGACCGCCGTCGCGGTCGCCTGGGACGGGGAGGCGCGCGCGGTCCTGGAGGTCGCGGACGCCGTCAAGGACACCAGCGCCGAGGCGGTCCGGCGGCTGCGCGGGCTCGGCCTCGTCCCGATCCTGCTCACCGGCGACAACCGGGCGGTCGCGGAGGCAGTCGCCGCCGAGGTCGGCATCGACGAGGTGATCGCGGAGGTCATGCCGCAGGACAAGGTCGACGTCGTCAAGCGCCTCCAGGGCGAGGGCCGTTCGGTCGCGATGGTCGGCGACGGCGTGAACGACGCCGCCGCGCTCGCCCAGGCCGACCTGGGCCTGGCCATGGGCACGGGCACGGACGCCGCCATCGAGGCCGGCGACCTGACCCTCGTACGGGGGGACCTGCGGGCGGCGGCCGACGCGATCCGGCTCTCCCGCCGGACCCTCGGCACGATCCGCTCGAACCTCTTCTGGGCCTTCGCCTACAACGTGGCGGCGCTGCCGCTCGCCGCGGCCGGACTGCTCAACCCGATGATCGCGGGCGCGGCGATGGCCTTCTCCTCGGTCTTCGTGGTCGGCAACAGCCTGCGGCTGCGGGGCTTCAGGGCGACGGACGACCGGGGCCGGGGACGGGGAGAGGACGGCCGGGGCCGGGGGGAAGACCCCGCCTCCGTACACTCCCCGGCATGACTTCTGTGGCGCTGGCGGTCCACGACGGGACGATGCTGTTCGAGACCGCGGCGGCCTGCGAGGTGTTCGGCGTCGACCGCGGGATCACCGACGGCTGGTACGACTTCCAGGTCTGCGCCGCGCGGGACACCGCCGCCGCCCGGGTCGGCGGCTGGCTCCGGATCGACGCCCCGCACGGCCTCGACGCGCTCGCCGGGGCGGACACCGTCATCGTCCCGTCCTGCACCGACGTGGACGCCGCCCCGCCCGCCGACCTCCTGGAGGCCGTGCGCACGGCGCACGCGCGGGGCGCGCGGATCGTGTCGCTGTGCACGGGGGCGTTCGTCCTGGCGGCGGCGGGCGTACTGGACGGCCGCCGCGCCACCACGCACTGGGCGCACACCGGGGACCTGGCGGCTCGTCACCCCCGGGTCGAGGTCGACCCGGACATCCTCTACGTCGAGGACGGCAATGTCCTGACCTCGGCGGGCAAGGCCGCCGGGATGGACCTGTGCCTGCACCTGGTCAGCGCCGACCACGGGGCCGCCGTCGCCGCCGAACTGGCCCGGCGGCTCCTGGTCCCGGCCCGCCGCGCGGGCGGCCAGGCCCAGTACGTCGCCGGGCCGACGTCCGCCGACGCGGCCGACGCCTTCGCGGACCTCCTGGCCTGGGCGGGCGCCCGGCTCGACGAGCCGCTGACGGTCCCCGACCTGGCCCGCCGGGCGAACATGAGCACCCGGAACCTGACCCGCCGCTTCGCCACCAC
Source organism: Streptomyces sp. NPDC093071 (assembly GCF_044754545.1). NCBI lineage: Bacteria > Bacillati > Actinomycetota > Actinomycetes > Kitasatosporales > Streptomycetaceae > Streptomyces > Streptomyces sp. NPDC093071. The sequence continues at coordinate 625,220 of NZ_JBIVPH010000004.1, forward strand.
CACCGGCACCACCCCGCTGCGCTGGCTGCACACCCAGCGCATCCACCGGGCCCAGGAGCTCCTGGAGACCACGGACGACAGCGTCGAACTCATCGCCGCCCGCACGGGCATGGGCACGGCGACGACCCTCCGACGCCACTTCCACAACGCGCTCGGAGTGCCGCCGGACACGTACCGGCGGACGTTCCGGAACGCACGGACGGGCTGACGGGCTGACGGGCTGACGGCTCGTTGCTAGGCCGGCTGGCAGTAGAAGACGGGGGCTCCGTCGAACCACCACTCGCACTGGTTGGTGGCGTGGCTCGTCCCCCCGAGGCCGAGGGAGAAGAGGGCGCCCAATGCGAGGACGGCCAGGGACTTGCGCAGTGCGGACATGGTTCTCCTCCGGAGTGACGAAGCGAGACGGATTCCTGGGCGGTGCGCGGTGCCACGTACTGAACGAGAGGTACTGAGTGCCACGTACGGGGCGCACGGCGGCCGTCCGGCCGCAGCGGACCGACCGTAGGGCCGGCCGGGCCGTACGGGCAGTCGATATTTCGGCCATTGTTCTGACCGGGGTGGCCGGAAGAAGCCCGGCCGCGCACCCTGCCGGGAACGCCCCGCGTCCCTAGGATCGGGACATGACCTCTCGCCCGAACGTCCGCCCGGAAGCCTCGTCCCTCTCCCTCTGGTCCAGGGACTCGTTCCTCTCGATCGGCTCGGTGGGCTCGATGCTGTCCATCGGCTCGGTGGGCTCGTTCCTCTCCATCGGCTCGGTCGGCTCCGCCCACTCGGTCGGCTCGATCGGCTCCTGGGCGAGCGTCGGCTCCGTCGGCTCGGCCCTGTCGGTCGGCTCGGTCTTCTCCGCCCGGTCGAACGGGGCGGTCCTCTCCTGGCGCTCGCACGGCGGGGTGCTGGCGGCGGGGGCGCTCGTGGGGCTGGTGGGAGCGGCGGCCCTGGCGGCGGGGGCGCGGCGGGGCCGCTGACCGGCCCGACCTCCCGACCGCCCCCGGCCCCCGGCCCCCGGCCTCCGGCCCCCGCTCAGACCACCACTCCCACCGCCAGCGCCACGATCAGCGCGCTCGACGCGAGGGCCGTCGTCAGGCGGCCCCGGGGTCCCGTGACGGTACGGCCCAGGAGGGTGCCCGTGCCGGCCAGGAGGAGCTGCCAGCTCGCGGAGGCGGTGAAGGCCGCGAGTACGAAGGCGGTCGCCCCGGCCGGGCCCGTCGCCGGACGGCCGCCGAGGACGAGGGCGGTGAAGTACAGCACGGTCAGGGGGTTGAGGGCGGTGATCCCCAGGAAGGCGAGGAACGCGCGCCGGGGAGCGGGGGGCGGGAGCTCCCGCCCCGGGGCCGCACCGGCGCGGTACGCCCGTACGGCCCGCCGCGCGGAGTGCGCCGCGAGCGCGACGAGGACCAGGGCCGAGCCCAGGCGCAGCGGGGCCGCCACCGGGGCGAGGAGGGGGACGAGGGCCGCGCCGCCGAGGACGGCGAGCAGGGCGTACAGCCCGTCCGCGGTGGCGATGCCGAGCGCCGCGCCCGCTCCCGTACGCCACGGGGAGCGGGCCGCGACCGCCACCAGGTGGGCGCCGACGGCGCCGACCGGGATCGCGATGCCGTAGCCGGCCAGGAGGCCGGCCACCACCGGGCCCGCCGTCACGCGACGGCGGGGATCGCGCCTCCGGGAGTGCCGGTCCGCTGCTGTCGGCGGTAGGCGGCGCCGTCCTTCGTACGGGAGAGGAAGCCGCCGGTCACGAGGTACCGGCGCAGGGCCGGGAAGTCCTCGTGCACGCCCTTCAGCGCCTCGTTGACCTCGGACTCCCGGTAGGTCCGGCCGGTCTCGAAGAGGGTCGCGGCGAGGTGCGCGAGCAGCGCCTCGCGACGGGCGGCCCGGCGCGGGACCGCCTTGAGGCGTCCGTCGGCGGCGAACAGGTCCGCGACGGACGCGACGGGCGGGTGCGGAGGATGACTGGTCATGGACGAGGAGCCTGGCCCCCGGGCCATGCCCGCCGCAAAGGGTTTTCGACGGCCCGCGCCGTCGGCACGGGAGAGCACGGAAGAGGTACGGAAGGTGTTTCGACCGCCCCGCGCGCCGTCAGCGCACGATGACGTTCACCGCCTGCTGCACCGTCGGCAGCATCGACGAGATGCCGGCCCGCTCCATGATCGGCCGTGCCCGCTCCACGAAGGCGAGGAACCGGTCCTCGGAGTCCCAGAAGTCGACGACCTTCCAGCCCCCTTCCCCGTCGGGTCCGGCCGCGTGCGCGATGAGCCCGTCCGCCGGGAACCAGTCGACGTCCCCGAACAGACGCATGATCTCCTCGTACTGCTCCTCGGTCCCACCGGGGATCTCGACGGTGACGATGACGGCCATGGTGTCGCTCCTGTACGCGCGGGGGTGTCCCGTCCAGCACAGCAGCCGCCCCCGGGACCCGCGCGGGGGCGGGGCCGAACGGACGAAGGGGCAGGCCTCGCTCCCCGCCCGGGGCGGTGGGAGACTTTCCGTAGGGGCCGTGGGGAGACCTCGGCGAGGAGCGCGTATGGCACCGGAACCGGAAGGCCACGGGGACGCCGCACCCGGCCCCTCCGCCCGGCGCCGGGGACGCGACGAGTCGGCCGAGGAGCGCGCGGACCGGATGTGGGCCGACCTGCTGCAGGAGCTGCGGGTGGCCCAGACCGGGGTGCAGATCCTCTTCGGCGTCCTGTTCATCGCCGTCTTCCAGCCCGCCTTCGCCGACCTCGGCGACACCGACCGCGCCCTCTACGTCACCGCGGTCGTACTGGGCGCGGCCAGCGCGGGGTCCCTCATCGGCCCGGTGGCCCTGCACCGGATGGTCGCGGGCCGCCGCATCAAGCCGCAGACGGTGGTGCTCGCCGCCCGGATGGCCAGGACCGGGCTGCTGCTGCTCGCGGTGACCACCGTCCTGACCCTGCTCATGCTGCTACGGGTGGCCCTGGACGACGCGCTCGCCGCGTGGCTGGCGGGTGCGGTCGGCGTCTGGCTGTTCACCCTGTGGTTCGCACTGCCCCTGTGGGCGAGACGCCACTACACGAGCCGGGAGTAGCCCGGGCGCGCCACTCGCGCGGTCACTGGTCGTCCCCCGGAGGCGCTACGGGTCACACCGCGACGAGCCGGACCCGGGGGCCGCACAGCCTGCTCATGTCGTCGAGGACGAGCGTTTCGGGCGCCGGCTTGCGGCGGGCCACTGGTCCTCGTCCGCCAACACGTCGTCGAAGACCTGGCGCGCCCCGTGCCTCGCCTGATCGGAGACCGGCCCTTTGCGGCTCGCGTAGTCCGCCAGGTACTCGTCCAGCACCTGCCCCCGCAGCTCCCGCTCGACAGCCGCCGTGACGAACGCGGAGAACCCGCGCTTGCCGGCTCGGGCCCGGATCGCCTCTGCTGTCCCTTCCGGCAGGGAAAGGCTGACGCGCGTCGCCGGGCCTTCACCGATGTCGTACGTCGTCTCGGACATGCGTCCAGCGTGTCAAACGAGTGGGACAAGCGAAACGGACTCGCCATCCGTGCGAAGGGCCCCGCAGTGCCGGCGAGGGTCAGACCGCGTACGCCCGCGCGAACGCGGTGAACGCGGACCAGGCGGCCGGGGAGGCCGTCAGCTCGCCTGCGGCGTGGTCCTTGGTGTCCCGGACGTGGACGAGGGGGAGATTGTCGGCGACCTCGACGCAGTTGTCGTTGTTGCCGCTGTACGTGCTCTTGTGCCATATGGGCTCAGTCATCGTGCATCCCCAGTGCGTCACGCATGAACTTTCGTGATTCATCGACCCCGAGGGCGTCGGCGTGAAGCCGATCATAGATCTTCTGGAAGAGAGTGACCTCTGACGCTTCGACCACGTAGCGACCGGTGCCGAATCCCTCGGTGTAGGCGGTTCGGTCACCCGAAGGCAGGGTCAGCAGACTCACCGATCCACGGATGACCGCACGGTCGGTGCGCAAGACCTGCACGTTGATGAACGGCCTCTTAGTGGCTTCGAGCAGCCACTCGATCTGTTCGCGCATGATCCGCTTCGACCCCATCACCTTCGTGAGGGCCGACTCGTCGAGAACGATCCACAACCAGGGCGGTTGCGGCCCGTCGAACACCGCCTGGCGTTCGCTTCGCCGCTGGACGGAGCTCTCGATGTCGGTGACTTCGTCGGGATCCTCCAGCTTCATGATCGCCCGCGCGTACTCCGGGGTCTGCAACAGGCCGGGTATCACCAGGGAGAACTCGTAGATGGCACGCGCCCGCGCCTGATCCCGCAGAAACCCCTGCGCGTAGTCGCGGAAAGCGACCCGGTCCCGGATCGTCAGCAGGTTCGCCAGCTTCCCGCCCAGCTCCAGCACCTGGTCGATCTGACGCCCGAGCTTCAGGTCCGGCGGATCACCGTTCTCGATCTCGGAGATACGTGTCGTACTGCTGAACACCTTCGCCGCGAGGTCCTGCTGCCGCCACCCGAGCTGCTTGCGTGCGTCTCGGACCAAGTCGGCGATGAAGCTCTCCAGGCTCTCGCTCGGGTCGATCTCGTTCTCCGCGGGCATATGCCACGTTCCCCGTTCCCCTCCGGAAACCCAACTCCTGGTGAGCGTAGGACGGCACACGTCATCGTGAAGGTGTCCGGAGAAGATCCACCAGAAAGAGGGCCCTCCATGGGTACACTCCCGCCCCCACCCCCCGTCCGCCCCGTCACCGAAGCCGAAGCCGCCCGCGTCTACCGGGAGCTCAAGGACGCCATGGACACCGCCGGCCTCCCCACGAACGGGCTCTACCGGGACGTCACGCACGGCCCCGGCGGGGACACGCACCGGTACGGGCTCGGAACCGTCGGCGTCGGCGGGGCCAAGCGGCTGACCGTGCTCCTGCGCACCGCGCGGGCGGCCGAGAAGTGAGGTACCGGATCGGCGACGTCGTGACCGACGCGCAACGGGCGCTCACCGGGCAAGTCCGTTCCGCACACGGGAACATGCTGGTCCTGGCCCGCCCCAGCGGCTACCTGTGGGAGGCGGCGGCCGACCAGTGCTGGACGGCGAGCCCGGAGGAGCGCGCGAGCCTGACGCCGCGCGGAGCCGTACGGGTCATCAGCACCTCGTCCCGGGAGCCGTCCCCGCTACCCGAATGATGATGTGACTGCCCGTCACTCGAACGGGCGGTCTTCACTCTGCGTGTCTGTCCGGGCATATGCCGCTGCGATACGTTCACGCAAAACGGCCCCCGCCGATGTTTCGCAGCCATCAGCGAGGGCCTGAATCCCAGTGGAAGGCCCCACCGTGATCTACCGGCACTTTAACGCGCCCTCGCGCGGCTTCACCCCGTTCTCGCACGAGCTCATCCGGCATCCCCGGCTCAGCTCCCACTCCGTAAGGCTGTTGACCTGGCAGCTCTCCCTCCCCGACAACGCCCGCGAGACCCTGTCCCGTACCGCCGAACGGGCCGGGATCGGAGCAGACGCGTTCACCAAGGCCAAGCGGCAGCTCATCGCGGAGGGGTTCGTGCACGAGCGCCGGGTGCAGGTGGCCGGCGGGAGGTGGGTGACGCAACAGCTCCTCTCCAACGTCCCGTTGAGCCGCGAGCAGGCCGTCAAGATCTTCGCCCGGGACCCGCGCCTCCTCCACCGAGCCCCCGCGTCCCCGCAGGTCGTACCGGGTGACGGGAACCCGGCCACCGGTGCTCCGGCGCACCCGCCCACCGGCGGTCATCCAGAAGAAGACCTCCAGGAGAAGACCTCCCACCTTCCGGACGCGGGCGGGAGCGGGGGCGGGGAGCCCGCGCCCGAGGCCTCCCGGTTCCTCGAAGACGCCCGCGCCCTCATCGGCGCCTTGCCGCTCCTCTCCCCCGCCCTCCGGCACATCCCGCCCGCCATGCGCGACGAACTCGCCCGCCTCGCCGCCCGCTGGCTGGAGGCCGGGCACACCTCCGCCGACGTCCACGAACACGTCCTGCGCGGCCTCCCCGGTGCCGGGACGCCCGTGCACCGGCCCGGCGGGCTGGTCCGGTACCTGCTGCGGGAGGTGCCGCCCCGCGAAGTACCGCTCCCGGTGTCCGAGGGACCCCGGCTGTCCGCACGGCTGGCCGGGGCGCGGGAGTGCGCCGGGGAGCACGTGCAGCCGATGCTGTTCCGGCCCGTCGCGGACGAGGCGTACTGCCGGGAGTGCGCGGCCGGGGGCGGGTCCGGGACACGGCGGGGGTGCGCACCCCCGTCCACGGTGCGAGAGGTGCCGGGACGGGCTGTGATGGGGTGATGAACAACAGCCCCGGCTACCGGCCCCTCACGAAGGTCCTCCACTGGGGCGTCGTGGTCGCGTTCGCCGTCCAGTTCGCCGTCGGGTACGCGCTGGACGCCTCGGAGTCCGGGCGCGGCCGGGGCCGGGGGCGGGGCGGCGAGTCCGGACGGGGGCGCGGACGCGGAGGCGGCTACGAGTCCTTCGGCGAGGACGCGCTGCTGACCGCCCACGTGCTCGTCGGGGCCCTCATCGTGGTCCTGGGGGTGGCGCGGCTGCTGTGGCGGCGGCACACGGAGCTGCCGCCCTGGGCGCCGACGCTCACGGCGTTCGAGCGCCGCCTCGCCCACCGCACGGAGGTCGCGCTCTACGCGCTGACCTTCGTCGTCCCCGTCACCGGAGTACTGCTCCTCGCCTCGGGCGACGACGGTCTGCTGTGGGTCCACGTGACCGCGCAGGTGTGCTTCCTCGCCGCGCTCGCCTGCCACGTCGGGCTGGTCCTCAAGCACCAGTGCGTCGACCGCGACCGGCTGCTGCGCCGCATGTTCTGAAACACGCACCGCCCGCGCCCGGCGGGCACAATGCCCCCATGACCGCCGAGGAAGAGCACGCGCTGCTCCAGCGCTGGAACGCCACCCTGCTCGCCGCCCGCGCCGGCCGCGAGGGCCCCGACCCCGCCCCGTACGGGCGGAACCTGCTCGCCCGCTGGGCCGAGCCGCAGCGCCGGTACCACACGGTCGCGCACCTGCGGGCGGTCCTCGACCGCGTCGACGAGCTGACCGACCAGGGCGGCGAGGGCGGTGAGCTGGAGCTCGTACGGCTCGCCGCCTGGTTCCACGACGCCGTCTACCGCCCCGACCGCTCCGAGAACGAGGAGCGCTCGGCGCTCCTGGCCGAGAAGGCCCTCACCGAGGCGGGCCTGACCCCGCACGAGGTGGCCGAGGTCGCCCGCCTGGTCCGCCTGACCGTCACCCACGACCCGGCCGACGGCGACCTCAACGGCGAGACCCTCTGCGACGCGGACCTCGCGATCCTGGCGAGCGCCCCCGACACGTACGTGCGGTACGCGGCGGCGGTCCGCGAGGAGTACGCCTTCGTCCCCGAGGACACCTTCCGCGAGGGCCGCGCCGCCGTCCTCCGCCACCTCCTCGACCTCCCCCGCCTCTTCCGCACTCCATACGGGGCGGCGGTGTGGGAGGAGAAGGCGCGGGAGAACGTGGAGCGGGAGCTGAAGGAGCTGAGGGGCGTGCCGGGTACGGGGTGAGCCCGGCGCCCCCGGCCGGGAGGGGCCGTCTCCGCTGCCCCCACGCCCACCCGGCGCGCACGTGACCGTCTCGTATGACAAGACGACCCGGCGCCGAGGAATGACAGCAATCAATCACGGGTTGACCCATGTCATGCCCTCCTCCTCCGACGGGCCGGCGGCCCCCGCCCCCGCACCCACCCGCATGCCGACCGCCGTCTACATCCTCGGCCTCTCCGTCTTCGCGCTCGGGACGAGCGAATTCATGCTCTCCGGGCTGCTCGAACTCGTCGCGGAGGACATGAACGTCTCCATCCCGAGCGCCGGGCTGCTCATCTCGGCCTTCGCCATCGGCATGGTGGTGGGCGCCCCGCTCCTCGCCGTGGCGACGCTCCGGCTGCCCCGCAAGACGACCCTGGTCGCCCTGATCACCGTCTTCGGACTGGGGCAGGTCGCGGGCGCCCTCGCGCCGAACTACGCGGTGCTCTTCGCCTCCCGGGTCGTGAGCGCGCTCGCCTGCGCCGGGTTCTGGGCGGTCGGCGCGGCCGTCGCCATCGCGATGGTGCCGGTGGGGGCGCGGGCCCGGGCCATGGCCGTCATGATCGGCGGGCTCTCCATAGCCAACGTCCTCGGCGTCCCCGCCGGCGCCTTCCTCGGCGAGCGCCTCGGCTGGCGCGCCGCCTTCTGGGCCGTCGGCCTCGCCTCCGCGATCGCCCTCGTCGGCGTCCTCACCCGCATCCCGCACATCCCGCTCCCCGAGACCCGGCCCCGGCTCAAGCGGGAGCTGACGATCTACCGCGACCGGCAGGTCCTGCTCTCGGTCGCCGTCACCGCGCTCGCGGCGGGCGGCGTCTTCTGCGCCTTCTCGTACCTCGCCCCGCTCCTCACCGACGTCTCCGGCCTCGGCGAGAACTGGGTCTCGATCGTCCTCGGGCTCTTCGGCATCGGAGCCCTGGTCGGCACGACGATCGGCGGCCGGGTCGCGGACGCGCACCTCTTCGGGGTGATGCTCAGCGGCATCGCCGCCTCGACCGTCTTCCTGATCGCCCTGGCGCTCTTCGCCTCCAGCCCGGTCGCCACGGTCCTGCTGGCCTTCCTCCTCGGCGTCTCCGCCTTCTACACCGCCCCGGCCCTCAACGCCCGCATGTTCAACGTGGCCGGCGCCGCCCCCACCCTCGCGGCCGCCACCACCACCGCCGCCTTCAACCTCGGCAACACCGGCGGCCCCTGGCTCGGCGGCACCGTCATCGACGCGGGCCTCGGCTTCGCCTCCACGGCGTGGGCGGGCGCCGCTATGACGGCGGTGGGGCTCGGGGTGGCGGCGGTGGCACTGAAGCTGTCCCGCCGGACACCGGGCGACGGCCACGTCGTGGCCGGGAGCCCGGCCACCGCCCCCGAGCGGGACGACCGGGAGCGCGCTCTGCGGGGCTGAGACGGGGGCGGGAGCCGGACCCGCGAGGCCGGGGGCGGGAGCCGGGCCCACGAGGCCGGGGCCTGGCCGAGGCGGGTCCGTAGAGACCGGGGCTTGGCCGAGGCGGGTCCGTAAGAGCCGGGCCGGGTCCGTAAGACAAGAGGCCGGGTCGGAGCAGGCCCGTCCGGTCGGGGCCGGGACCTCTATCTCGTACGGCCCCGCTCCCGCCGCCCCCTCACCCCGCCGGCCGCCCCTTCGGCCTCCGCAGGCCCGCCGCCGTGAGGCGGTGGAGGAGTTCCTTCGAGCCGACCTCGACCGCGCCGCCGGTCACCGCGGCCGCGTAGTGGTCGGCCGGGATGTCGTAGTGGTCGCGCTCGAAGGCGCGGCGCGGGGCGCCGATCGCGGCCGCGAAGGCGTGCAGCTCCTCGAAGGAGACGTCGCTGACCAGGTGCGACCACATGCGGCCGTGCCCCGGCCAGGTCGGCGGGTCGATGTAAAGCGTCACGTCAGCCCGCCCACCGGCGCCACCACCACGCCCTGCTTGCCGCAGACCCAGTGCGGGTCCGGGCCCAGCTCCGGCTCCACGTCGAGGGCGTGCGGGTCGCCCGAGGCGCAGACGGGGCAGATCGGCCAGCGTCCGTACCGTTCGAGCAGGGAGTCCTGCACGTCCTGGGCGACGAGCCCCGCGACGTACGACACGCCCTCCGGCCACTGCTCGACCCACCAGCGCCGGTGGGTCACCGACTCCTCCACCATCGACACGACCTCCGCCGCGGCGACCTTCCGGGCCGCCAGATCGGCCAGTACCAGCGCGCGGGCGGTGTGCAGCGCCTGTTCCACCGCGTCGATGTCGTCCATTCCCTCATTGTCACCCGGCCCGGGAGGAGGCGGGAAGGGCGAAGGTCCCTTCCGGATCCGGACACCGGAAGGGGCTTGTCGCCCCACCCTTCCGAAAGTATCTTTCAGGCGTGACCAATGACGTGAAGGAAAGTTTCAGCAGCGACGCGCCCCCGGCCCCCGCCGCCCTCGCCGCCAAGGTGCGGACCCTCGCGCCCTCCATGACCCGCTCCATGCAGCGGGTCGCCGAGGCCGTCGCCGGAGACCCGGCCGGCTGCGCCGCCCTCACGGTCACCGGCCTCGCCGAGCTCACCGGCACCAGCGAGGCGACCGTCGTCCGCACCGCCCGCCTCCTCGGCTACCCCGGCTACCGCGACCTGCGCCTCGCCCTCGCCGGGCTCGCCGCCCAGCAGCAGTCCGGCCGCGCGCCCGCCGTCACCGCCGACATCGCCGTCGACGACCCCATCGCCGACGTCGTCGCCAAGCTGGCCTACGACGAGCAGCAGACCCTCGCCGACACCGCCGCCGGACTCGACACCGTCCAGCTCGGCGCCGCCGTCGCCGCCCTCGCCACCGCCCGCCGCGTCGACATCTACGGCGTCGGCGCCTCCGGGCTCGTCGCCCAGGACCTCGGCCAGAAGCTGCTCCGCATCGGCCTGGTCGCGCACGCCCACAGCGACCCGCACCTCGCCGTCACCAACGCCGTACAGCTCCGCTCCGGCGACGTCGCCATCGCCATCACCCACTCCGGCTCGACCGGCGACGTCATAGAACCGCTCCGGGTGGCCTTCGACCACGGCGCGACGACCGTCGCGATCACCGGCCGCCCGGACGGACCCGTCACCCAGTACGCCGACCACGTCCTCACCACCTCCACCGCCCGCGAGAGCGAACTCCGCCCGGCGGCCATGTCGTCCCGCACCAGCCAACTCCTGGTCGTGGACTGTCTGTTCACCTGCGTCACCCAGCGGACGTACGAGACGGCCGCCCCGGCCCTCGCCGCCTCGTACGAGGCCCTCGCCCACCGGCACGCGCCCCGCACCCGCTGAAGCACCCGTACCCGACGAAACCTCCGTACCCGACGAAACCTCCGTACCCACCGAAGGACCCGCACCCGCCGAAGGACCCGCACCCGCCGAAGCACCCGCACCCGCACCCGTAAAGCCCCGGCGCCGACGACGCCGCCGTACCGAAAGAGCCGCACGTGTCCGCTTCCGCCTCCGCTTCCACGTACTCCGAACTCCGCGCCCAGCTCGCCACCCTCACCACCGAGGCCTTCCGTCCCGAGCTCGCGGAGATCGACCAGCTCCCGACCCTGGAGATCGCCCGCACCATGAACGGCGAGGACCAGACCGTCCCCGCCGCCGTCGCCCGGCAGCTGCCCGCCATCGCCGCCGCCATCGACGCCACCGCCGAGCGGATGGCCCGCGGCGGCCGTCTGATCTACCTGGGCGCGGGCACCGCCGGCCGCCTCGGCGTCCTCGACGCCAGCGAGTGCCCGCCCACCTTCAACACCGACCCCGCCGAGGTCGTCGGGCTCATCGCCGGCGGCCCCTCCGCCATGGTCAAGGCCGTCGAGGGCGCCGAGGACTCCAAGGAGCTCGCCGTCGAGGACCTCACCGCGCTCGGGCTCACCCCCGACGACACCGTCGTCGGCATCTCCGCCTCCGGCCGCACCCCGTACGCGATCGGCGCCGTCGAGCACGCCCGCGCCCTCGGCGCGCTCACCGTCGGCCTGTCCTGCAACGCCGACAGCGCGCTCGCCGCCGCCGCCGAGCACGGCATCGAGGTCGTCCCCGGCCCCGAGCTGCTCACCGGCTCCACCCGGCTCAAGGCCGGCACCGCCCAGAAGCTCGTCCTCAACATGATCTCGACGATCACGATGATCCGGCTCGGCAAGACCTACGGGAACCTGATGGTCGACGTCCGCGCCTCCAACGAGAAGCTCCAGGCCCGCTCGCGGCGGATCGTCGCACTGGCCACCGGCGCGCCCGACGAGCAGATCGAGGCCGCCCTCGCCGCCGCCGACGGCGAGGTGAAGAACGCGATCCTCATGATCCTCGCGGACGTCGACGCCCCCACCGCCGGCAAGCTCCTCGCCGACTCCCGGGGCCACCTGCGCGCCGCGCTGCACGCGAAGACCGCCTGAGCCCTCCCCCCTCCCCCACGCACAGCAAGGCACCACCGCACCATGAGCACAGACGACAAGAACCGCGCCGTCGCCGCCGCGATCCTCCCCCTCGTCGGCGGCGCCGGGAACATCACCTCCGTCGCCCACTGCATGACCCGCCTCCGCCTCGGCCTGCGGGACCGTTCGCTCGTCCGGGACGAGGAACTCAAGGCCCTGCCGGCCGTGATGGGCGTCGTCGAGGACGACACGTACCAGATCGTCCTCGGGCCGGGCACGGTCGCCCGCGTGACCCCGGAGTTCGAGGCCCTGGTGGCCGAGGCGCCGACGACCGAGACCCTGGCGGACGGTGCCCCGGTGCCCTCCGCCGACGACCTCGCGGCGCAGGGCGCGGCGATCAGGGCGGCCCGCAAGGCGAAGAACCAGACCCCGTTCAAGCTGTTCCTCCGCCGGATCGCGAACATCTTCGTCCCGCTGATCCCCGCCCTCATCGGCTGCGGCATCATCGCCGGCCTCAACGGCCTCCTGATCAACCTCGGTTGGCTCCCGGGCGTCACCCCCGCCCTCGCCGCGATCGCGAGCGGCTTCATGGCCCTCATCGCGGTCTTCGTCGGCTTCAACACGGCGAAGGAGTTCGGCGGCACGCCGATCCTGGGCGGCGCGGTCGCCGCGATCATCGTCTTCCCGGGCGTCGCCAAGGTCGACGCCTTCGGCCAGCCCCTCTCCCCCGGCCAGGGCGGTGTGCTCGGCGCGCTGGGCGCGGCGGTCCTCGCGGTGTACGTGGAGAAGTGGTGCCGCCGGTGGGTGCCGGAGTCCCTGGACGTCCTGGTCACCCCGACGCTCACGGTCCTGGTCTCCGGCCTGGTCACGATCTTCGGCCTGATGTTCGTCGCGGGCGAGGTCTCGACCGCGATCGGCACGTTCGCCGACTGGCTCCTCGCGCACGCCGGCGCGGGCGCGGGCCTCCTCCTGGGCGGTCTGTTCCTGCCGCTGGTGATGCTGGGCCTGCACCAGGCGCTCATCCCGATCCACACCACGCTCATCGAACAGCAGGGCTACACCGTTCTGCTGCCCATCCTGGCGATGGCGGGCGCGGGCCAGGTCGGCGCGGCCATGGCCGTCTACCTGCGGCTCCCCCGCAACGGCTCCATCCGCCGCACCATCAAGTCCGCCCTGCCGGCCGGTTTCCTGGGCGTCGGCGAGCCCCTGATCTACGGCGTCTCGCTCCCGCTGGGTCGCCCCTTCGTCACCGCCTGCGTGGGCGGCGCCTTCGGCGGCGGCTTCGTCGGCCTCTTCAGCATGTGGGGCGCCAAGGTCGGCTCGACCGCGATCGGCCCGTCGGGCTGGGCGCTCTTCCCGCTCCTCGACGGGAACAAGGGCCTGGGCGAGACGATCGCGATCTACGCGGGCGGCCTGCTCACCGGCTACCTGGCCGGCTTCGTGGCCACGTACTTCTGGGGCTTCGGCGCCCGGCTCCTGGAGGAGTTCAACGTGGACACGGACGCGGCCCCGGAGACGCTGGTGGCCGCCTCGCCGACCCCGCCGGGCCCCGGACGGGACGGCGGAGAGAACCCCGGACAGAACCCCGAGCCGAACCCCGAACAGGAACCGGCCAAGGTCTGACGCCCGCACGGGAACGCCCCTGTACGGAAACGCCCCTGTACGGGAATGCCCCCGGGGACGCCCTCCGCACGTCCGCCACCCCCGTACGGGGACGCCCCCCGCACCTCCGTCACCCCCGTACGGAAGCCCCCGGACGCTCCCTAGACTTCCCGCCCATGACGACCACGCAGCGCATCGCCGCCGACCTCGCCCCCACCGGAGTCCTCCGCGCCTCCGTCAACCTCGGGAACCCGGTGCTCGCCCAGGGCACCCCCGAGAACCCCTCCGGGATCACCGTCGACCTGGCTCGGGAGATCGGGGCCCGGCTCGGGGTCGGGGTCGAGCTGCTCTGCTTCGACGCGGCGCGGAAGTCCTTCGAGGCGATGGCGGACGGACGGGCCGACCTCTGCTTCCTCGCCGTGGACCCGGCGCGCGAGGCGGAGGTCGCCTTCACCGCCCCGTACGTCGTCATCGAGGGGGTGTACGCCGTACCGCGCGACTCCGCGCTCACCACGGCCGAGGAGGTCGACGCCCCCGGCGTCCGGATCGGGGTCAAGAAGGGCTCCGCCTACGACCTGTTCCTCACCCGGACCCTCGCCCACGCGACCGTCGTGCGCGGCGAGGAGGGCGTCGACGTCTTCCGGGCCGAGTCCCTGGAGGCGGGCGCGGGCATCCGGCAGCCCCTGACCGCGTACGTACGGGAGAACCCCGACCTCCGGCTGATCGAGGGCCGTTTCATGGAGATCCGCCAGGCGGTCGGCACCAGCCTCTCCCGCACCCCGGAAACCCTCGCCTTCCTCCGCGCCACGATCGAGGAACTGAAGACGAACGGCTTCGTCACGGACGCGCTGCGCCGCTCCGGCCAGGACACGGGCCTGCTGGCCCCGCCGGCCTGACGGAAGCGGCCCCGTGCCGCCCGTACGACGCCCGAGGGCGGCACCCCCACCAGGGGGTGCCGCCCTCGTTCGCGTTCAGCGATGAACCGCCGATCCCGGGATCAGGAGATCCCCGAGGATCAGAAGTCCATGTCACCGCCCGGCATGCCGCCGCCGGCCGGCGCGGCGGCCTTCTCCGGCTTGTCGGCGATGACGGCCTCGGTGGTGAGGAACAGCGCGGCGATCGACGCGGCGTTCTGCAGCGCGGAGCGCGTCACCTTCGCCGGGTCGATGATGCCCTCGGCGATGAGGTCGACGTACTCGTTGGTCGCGGCGTTCAGGCCGTGGCCGACGGGCAGGTTGCGGACCTTCTCCGCCACGACGCCGCCCTCGAGGCCGGCGTTGACGGCGATCTGCTTCAGCGGGGCCTCCAGGGCCAGCTTCACGATCGCGGCACCGGTGGCCTCGTCGCCGGAGAGGTCGGCCTCGAGCTTCTCGAAGACGGTCGACGCCTGGAGCAGGGCCACGCCACCGCCGGCGACGATGCCCTCCTCGACGGCCGCCTTCGCGTTGCGCACGGCGTCCTCGATGCGGTGCTTGCGCTCCTTGAGCTCGACCTCGGTCGCGGCACCGGCCTTGATGACGGCCACGCCGCCGGCCAGCTTCGCGAGGCGCTCCTGGAGCTTCTCGCGGTCGTAGTCCGAGTCGCTGTTCTCGATCTCGGCGCGGATCTGGTTCACGCGACCGGCGACCTGCTCGCTGTCACCGGCACCGTCGACGATGGTGGTCTCGTCCTTGGTGATGACGACCTTGCGGGCGCGGCCCAGCAGGTCGAGGCCCGCGTTCTCCAGCTTGAGGCCGACCTCCTCGGAGATGACCGTGCCGCCGGTGAGGATGGCGATGTCGTTCAGCATGGCCTTGCGACGGTCGCCGAAGCCCGGGGCCTTGACCGCGACGGACTTGAAGGTGCCGCGGATCTTGTTGACGACCAGGGTCGACAGGGCCTCGCCCTCGACGTCCTCGGCGATGATCAGCAGGGGCTTGCCCGACTGCATGACCTTCTCCAGGAGCGGGAGCAGGTCCTTCACGGAGGAGATCTTGGAGTTGACGATCAGGAGGTAGGGGTCGTCGAGCGACGCCTCCATGCGCTCCATGTCGGTGGCGAAGTACGCCGAGATGTAGCCCTTGTCGAAGCGCATGCCCTCGGTGAGCTCCAGCTCCAGACCGAAGGTCTGGGACTCCTCGACGGTGATGACGCCTTCCTTGCCGACCTTGTCCATCGCCTCGGCGATGAGCTCGCCGATCTGGGTGTCGGCGGCGGAGATGGAGGCCGTGGAAGCGATCTGCTCCTTGGTCTCGACATCCTTCGCCTGCTCGAGGAGGGCGCCGGAGACGGCCTCGACGGCCTTCTCGATGCCGCGCTTGAGGGCCATGGGGTTGGCACCGGCGGCGACGTTGCGGAGGCCCTCGCGGACGAGCGCCTGGGCGAGGACGGTGGCGGTGGTCGTACCGTCGCCGGCGACGTCGTCCGTCTTCTTGGCGACTTCCTTGACCAGCTCGGCGCCGATCTTCTCGTACGGGTCCTCGAGCTCGATCTCCTTGGCGATGGAGACACCATCGTTGGTGATCGTGGGGGCGCCCCACTTCTTCTCGAGGACGACGTTGCGGCCCTTGGGGCCGAGGGTGACCTTGACGGCGTCAGCGAGCTGGTTCATGCCGCGCTCGAGACCGCGCCGGGCCTCCTCGTCGAACGCGATGATCTTGGCCATGTGAAGTGGTCCTCCCGGACATGGGGTGGATAACGCTCCAGGACCGCGCCGACGCCCGCGACGGACGGCCTCCGCATCTCCGCGTGGTTCCTTGCCCCACCCGGCCGGCGGCCTCGTCTGCCCGATCCTCGTAGCACTCTCACCTTCCGAGTGCTAACGCCAATGATTAGCACTCGCCCTAGGAGAGTGCAAGCGACTCTCGGGTTTCGGGAAGGGGCGGCTGGGGTCAGAGGGGTCCGGGAACGCGCGAGGGGCCCGCGTCCCCTGGGGGATGCGGGCCCCTCGACGGCGTTGCGTCGGTGGCCGATCGCGCCTCGCTCAGACGGCGAGCTTGACCATGTCCGCCTGCGGACCCTTCTGGCCCTGCGAGATCTCGAACTCGACTCGCTGTCCCTCTTCGAGGCTGCGGTAGCCATCCATCTGGATCGCGCTGTAGTGGACGAAAACATCCGCACCACCGTCGACCGCGATGAAGCCGTAGCCCTTCTCCGCGTTGAACCACTTGACGGTGCCCTGAGCCATGCCTAACTCCCCTGTTACTGGCCCTTGCGCGGGGCCGCACTTCACGAACCCCGGGTCAGACCCTGCGCCGGAACGCGTCGACCGCCGCTGAATGTATCTGTCCAACTGCCCTCTGCAACAGGCCATTCGGGCGAGAATTCTGGGCAGCGCGGAAAGGAGGATTGGGGAGATTCCCCTGAATCGCGGGGCAAGTCGGGCCCGGCAAAGCGCGCAGAAGGTGCACAACGCGCACACAGTTTGACTGCTTCTTGTCAGGTCGAGGCGCGTTTTCATATGCGCCCGGCATGAGCAGCGGAGGGGACTTCCCCAACTCTACCGCGCTCAACCATGCAGAATTGCCCCTTCCGCTTATGGACGCGGAAGGGGCAATTCAAGAAAGTCGGGACAACGGGAACCGCCCGTCGGATACCGCTCGGCGGATACGGCTCAGCAGCCGCCGGCGACCGCCGGGATGATCGAGACGCCGGAGCCGGCCGGGGTGGCCGTCTCCAGGCCCTGCTCGAAGCGCACGTCGTCGTCGTTCACGTAGACGTTCACGAAGCGGCGCAGCTTGCCCTGGTCGTCCAGGACGCGGGCGGCGATGCCCGTGTGGTTCTTCTCCAGGTCGGCGATGACCTCGGCGAGGGTCGCGCCCTCGGCCTGGACCTCGGACCGGCCGCCGGTGTAGGTGCGGAGGATGGTGGGGATGCGGACGTTCACTGCCATGACGTGCGTGACCTTTCGGAGGGCCGGAGGGCCGGGGTACCGGGTGCCGGAGAGCCGGGGTGCCGGGGGATGCTTCAGTGCGCCAGGCCGGCGTCGCGGAAGGCGTCCAGGCTCGGGCGGATGGTGACGGTCTCCCGAGAGGTGTCGGCCACCGCGTCCAGGGTCTTGAGCCCGTCGCCGGTGTTGATGACGACGGTGGTGAGCTCCGGGTCGATGAGGCCGTTCTCCACGAGCTTGCGCGCGACGCCGACGGTCACGCCGCCCGCGGTCTCGGCGAAGATGCCCTCGGTCCGGGCGAGCAGCTTGATCGCGTCGACGACCTGCTCGTCGTTCACGTCCTCCACCGCGCCGCCGGTGCGGCGGGCGATGTCGAGGACGTACGGGCCGTCGGCCGGGTTGCCGATGGCGAGCGACTTGGCGATCGTGTTCGGCTTCTGGGGCCGTACGACCTCGTGGCCCTCCTTGAAGGCGACCGACACCGGGGAGCAGCCCTCGGCCTGGGCGCCGAAGATCTTGTACGGCTTGTCCTCGACGAGGCCCAGCTTGATGAGCTCCTGGATGCCCTTGTCGATCTTGGTGAGCTGGGAGCCGGAGGCGATCGGGATGACGATCTGGTCGGGGACGACCCAGCCGAGCTGCTCGCAGATCTCGTACGCGAGCGTCTTGGAGCCCTCGCCGTAGTACGGGCGGAGGTTGACGTTCACGAAGCCCCAGCCCTCGCCGATCGGGTCGCCGATGAGCTCCGAGCAGAAGCGGTTGACGTCGTCGTAGTTGCCCTCGATGGCGACGAGGTCGCCGCCGTAGACGCCGGCCATGACGACCTTGCCCTCTTCCAGGTCGTGCGGGATGAACACGCAGGAGCGGAAGCCGGCGCGGGCGGCGGCGGCGCCGACGGCGCCGGCCAGGTTGCCGGTGGAGGAGCAGGAGAGGGTGGTGAAGCCGAAGGCGCGGGCGGCCTCGATGGCCTGGGCGACGACCCGGTCCTTGAAGGAGTGGGTCGGGTTCCCGGAGTCGTCCTTGACGAAGAGCTTGCCGGGGGCGACGCCGAGCTCGCGGGCGAGGTTGTCGGCCTTGACGAGCGGGGTCCAGCCGGGGTTCAGGTTCGGCTTCTCGGCGACGTCGGCCGGGACGGGCAGGAGGGGGGCGTAGCGCCAGATGCTGGCGGGGCCGGCCTCGATGCGCTTCCGCAGTTCCTCGGGGTCGCCGGCGGGGAGGTCGTACGCGACTTCGAGCGGGCCGAAACAGAGCTCGCAGGCGAAGATCGGGCCGAGGGCGAAGACTTCACCGCATTCGCGACAGGAGAGCCCGGACGCGGGACCGAGGTCGACGGTGGTGGCGGGTGCGACGGTCTGAACAGCCATGGAGGGGAGGCCCTTTCTCCTCATCTTTCTCAATGGCGAATTTTTCGCCATGAGACGGATTTGGCACCTTCCCTAGCCGGGGGCCCCGATGGATCACGAGACGAACCGACTGGAGGGTTGCCGGGGCTTCAACGGGCCGTTTCCCTCTGCCCCTCTGGATGAGCGGTATTCGATTGTGGGGAGGGCCGGGACTTTCGTTCCTGCGCTCCGACGCGTACGCCACCCCGACGTGCACGGGGTCGCTGCGTTGTTCAAGACTGTAACCGAAGGCCCGGGTGCTTGGACGGCCCGTCCGAACCGCGAGATGGAGATCACGTGCTGGAAGAGGTGGAGCGCTGGCTGTCCCGGCGGTCCTGGTCCGTGGCGGACCGGCCGCTGGAGCGGATCCTCGCCGCCAAGCGTGCGACGACGGTCAGCGTGGTGCTGCCCGCGCTGAACGAGGAGGCGACCGTCGGGGACATCGTGGCCGTGATCCGCCGCGAGCTGATGTCGGAGGCGGTGCCGCTCGTCGACGAGCTGGTGGTGCTCGACTCGGGTTCCACGGACCGGACGGCGGAGGTCGCGGCGGCGGCCGGGGCGCGGGTGGTCGCGCGGGACGACATACTCCCCCGGATACCGGCCGTGCCCGGCAAGGGCGAGGTCCTGTGGCGGTCACTGATGGTGACGAGCGGGGACGTGGTGTGCTTCGTCGACGCGGACCTGCGGGACTTCTCCGCGGACTTCGTGACGGGGATCGTGGGCCCGCTCCTGACCGACCCGGACGTGGACCTCGTCAAGGCGATGTACGACCGCCCGCTGGACGGATCCCCTGGTCAGGGCGGCCGGGTGACGGAGCTGGTGGCGCGCCCGCTGCTCAATCTGCACTGGCCGCTGCTGGCCGGCTTCGTGCAGCCGCTCGGCGGCGAGTACGCGGCCCGCCGCTCGCTCCTGGAGCGGCTGCCCTTCCCGGTCGGTTACGGAGTGGAGCTGGGCCTCCTCGTGGACGCGCTGCACACGGTGGGCCTGGACGGGCTCGCGCAGGTGGACGTGGGGGTCCGCAAGCACCGGCACCAGGACGGGCGGGCGCTCGGCCGGATGGCGGCGACGATCTACCGGACGGCGCAGCTGAGGCTGTCGCGGGGGCACATGGTGCGGCCGCTGCTGACGCAGTTCGAGCGGGGCGAGCGGGGCTTCGAGCCGCGGACGTACGCGGTGGACACGGAGGAGCGGCCGCCGATGGCGGAGATCGCGGAGTACGCGCGGCGACGCGTGGCGTAACGCGACCTTATGACCCGTTTTACATACATTCACTGTCCATGGATTCCATGGGCTTCGGACGACGTACGGGCAGGGCGCTGGCGGTGGCGGGCCTGACGGTGGTGGCGTGGGCGCCCGCGGCGGCGGACGCGGCCCCGGCGCCGCCGGTCCCGGCCCACGCGTCCCCGGCCCACGCGTCCCCGGCGCCGGGCGCACCGGGAAAGGCGGTCACTCCACCCCACCCCCGGGGGAACGGGGAACGCCTCTGGCTGCTCGGCGGCCTGGTGACGGCGCTCGCGGCGGCGGGCCTGGTGGCGAGGGCGGCCCTGCGCGACCACCCCGCCCCCTGAACCCCCGGGGGTTCCCGCTGACCCTCCGTGGCCGGATCACCCTCGTCTTGTATACGTACGTTTGAGCGTTTCCGGGACGGGCTAGGTTCGCCACATGGCTACTGTGCTCGTGGCATCCAACCGGGGTCCCGTCTCGTACGTGCTCGGCGAGGACGGCTCGCTCGACACCCGCAGGGGCGGCGGCGGCCTGGTCTCCGGCCTGAGCGCCGTCTCCTCGCAGGACAGCGTGTGGGTGTGCGCGGCCCTCGGCGAGGGCGACCGGGAGGCGGTCCGGCGCGGGGTCGGCGAGCCCGGCGTGCGGATGCTGGACATCGATCCGGACGTGTACGCGGACGCGTACAACGGCATCGCGAACTCGGTGCTGTGGTTCCTCCACCACCACCTGTACGACGTCCCGCGCGAGCCGGTGTACGACGCGGAGTTCCGGCGCCGGTGGGAGTCGTACCGCGCCTACAACCGCGCCTTCGCGGAGGCGCTGGCCGGGGCGGCGGACGAGGGGGCGGCGGTCCTGGTGCAGGACTACCACCTGGCGCTGGTCCCCGGGCAGCTCCGGGAGCTCCGCCCGGACCTGCGGATCGCGCACTTCACCCACACGCCGTGGGCGTCCCCGGAGTACCTGCGGATGCTGCCGGACGACGTCCGCGAGGAGCTGCTGTGGGGGATGCTCGGCGCGGACGAGCTGGGCTTCCACACCTCGGCCTGGGCGGAGGCCTTCGCGGCGGGCGCGCGGGTGGAGGGCACCGGGACGCGGGTCGCGGTGCATCCGCTGGGCGTCGACGCGGAGGAGCTGCGGGCGCTCGCGTACCGGCCGGCGGTGGATGAGCGGCTGGCGGAGCTACGGGCCGAGGTCGGCGACCGGAAGACCATCGTCCGCGTGGACCGCACCGAGCTGTCGAAGAACATCCTGCGCGGCCTGCTGGCCTACCGCGAGCTCCTGACCACCCGCCCCGAGTGGCGCGGCCGCGTGGTCCACCTGGCGTCGGCGTACCCCTCGCGGCAGGACCTGGAGGTGTACCGCTCGTACACGACCTCGGTGGCGGCCCTCGCGGAGGAGATCAACGCGGAGTTCGGCACGGAGGACTGGACGCCGGTCCTGGTCTCGGTGAAGGACGACTTCACCCGCTCCCTCGCGGCCTACCGCCTCGCGGACGTGGCCCTGGTGAACCCGGTCCGCGACGGCATGAACCTGGTGGCCAAGGAGATACCGGTGGTCTCGGAGCAGGGCTGCGCCCTGGTCCTCTCCCGCGAGGCGGGCGCGTACGAGGAACTGCGCGAGGACGCCCTCACGGTGAACCCCTTCGACGTCTCGGAGACCGCCGAGGCCCTCCACACCGCCCTGACGATGCCCCCCTCCGAACGCGCCGACCGCACCAAACGCCTGGCAACGGCGTCGACGGCCCTGCCGCCCCAGCGGTGGTTCCTTAACCAGTTGGAGGCGCTCGGGAGGACGTCGTAGGGCCTGACGCGGGGCGGTCCGGCTCCGCCGCTGCACCTGCCGAACTACGCAATGCCGGCGTTCGACGCCGAGGGGCGGCCGGTGGGCTACGCGTACGGCAACACGGTCGAGAGCGGGGACCGGTGGTGGAAGAGGATGAGCGGCGTGGACCCCACCCCCGCCCTCACCCGCTCCCCGACCCTGACCCTGATCCTGGTCCTGGTCCTGGTCCTGAAGGAGATCGGCGCGCCGCATCCACGACGAACTCCTGGCCGGTCGCGACGAGGCGTACGTGTCCCTGATGGTCAACGCGTCGGCCGGCGACGGAAAGGTCCGGCGGGTCTACGAATCCTGGGGCTACGAGGCGATCGGCACGAGCCGCCCGTCCCCGGAGTCCCCCGTGCTCACCGCGATGATCCGGCCGACGGGGGTCGGTGCCTGACGGGGACGGGACTCACTCGTCGCCGTCGTCATCCCCGCCGTCGATGACGGTCAGCCCGGCGCCCCTCCGCGTGTACGGGTCGGGGGCGTCGGCCGGGATGCCCTGGACGGCACGGCCCTGGGCAGCTCCGTTGCCGTTGAACGCGAAGTCGGGCCGGATGCGCCAGTTGCGGCCGTCGGGGTAGATGAACCCGGCCTCGGAGAGCTGCTTGAGGCTGCGCGAGACCGAGGACTGGGCCATGCCGACCTGCTCGGCGAACTTCACCTGGCTCTCGACGATCACCAGGCCGTGGTCCTTGCGGTTCTGAAGCGCACACATCCGGTGGAACAGCTTGTACGCGCTGACACTCAGGTCGGCGTCCGCAAGCGCCATGTGAGCCGCGTATCCCATTGTGGTGAACCCTCCTCCCCGGAACCAGAGACTTCCCGTGACGGAGACCGAGGAGTGAACAGTCAGGTCGGCGATCTCACCGGTGGTCCTGTTCACGGTTTCAATCCGAGTAACCCTTCGGCCTGCACGCACAGAGTACCCCCACGGGTGAATAGAAGGCAGGCAGAACTGCATGAGATGATGCAGCCCCGACCGGTTTTCATCCAGCTCTGGATACTCTAGCGGAAAATTCCAGTACTGGATGATGTCATCCAGTACTGGAATCCAGTGGGAGCGATCTCGCAGGTCAGCGGCCCGGCCCGGTCGTTCCGTCTTGAGTACACAAGGGGCACCCGCCGTACGGGAGCGTGCGGGCCGTCGCGGGTCGAGGCCGGGATGGCCATAGGAAGCGCGGCCGGGGCCGGTGGGTGGTTGCCGTGCACACGTGGCGGGTGCTCCTTCGGCTCGCCCGCCGTCTGGGCGGGCTTTCGTGGGCCGGGGTCACGGCGGGGCGGGGCTCAGCGTCGGATGGCTTCCACCACGCTCAGGCGGCGGGCCCGTAGGGCGGGGAGGAGGCCGGCCAGGAGGCCCGAGGCCGCGCTGACGGCCAGGCCGACCGTGGCCGTGGACAGGGACAAGGGGGTGAGGGGGAACCCTCCGAGCGTGCTGCCCAGGGCCGCGCCCGCGGCACGGGAGAGGATCGCCGCGAGCAGTACTCCGGAGGCACCTCCGGCGAGGATCACCAGGGCCGTCTCCGTGAGTACCAGCCAGGCGATGACGCCTGGGGAGGCCCCGAGGGCGCTGCGCAGGCCGAACTCCTGGGTCCGCTCGCGCACGCTCATCAAGCTGACGTTGGCGACCCCGAGGACGCCCACCCCGAGGGCGACCGCTCCGATCACGCCGAGGACGGTGCTTAGCGAGCGGGTCGCGGCGGCGAAGTCGTCCGCGCGGTCGACGCGTTCGGCCGTGGCCTGCGCCGCCGGGTGCCCGGCGGAGGCCAGGACCCGCTTCAGCGTCGCCGGCACCGTGTCCTTGCCCGCGCCCGAAGCCCCGTCGCCGGAGAGCAGATACGTCTGTACGGAGCCGGCCGGGCCGGAGAGCCCCGCAAGAGCGGGATGCACGCCGTCGGCGCGCGCGGAGTGGAGCGGTACGAAACCGAGGTCGCCCTCCGACTGGAACCGCATCAGCGGACCGTCCGCCGCGACCCCCACGATCCGCAGCCGCAGGTCGGTGGGCCGCCCCACCAGCAACTCCCCGCCGATCAGCGACGAGGCGTCCGCCACCCCTCCCCCGGTGGCCGTCAGGCTCCTGAGCGCGCCGGGCGAGAGCACCACGGGCAGGGCGCCGTCCCGCGCGTCGTCCTCGGTCAGCCACCGGCCGCCGCTGAGCGGCACGGGTGCCACGTCGGCGATCGAGGGGTCGACGGCGAGCAGCCCGAGGACCGCGGAGGGCGCCGGTCCGGAGGTGGAATCCCGCACCCGGGCCTTCACCTCGCCCACCCGTACGGCCCGCCCCCACGCCCGGACCCCGGCGCCGGGCGCCCCGGCCGCCGAGGCCGAACCGGCCAGCAGCACCTCCGAAGGGGCGCCCTGGGCCGTCACCCGCCAGGTCCCGGCCCGCCCCTGGGTCAGCTCCACCGTCTCGGTCATCGACTGCCGTGCGCCCTGGCCCAACTGCATCACCAGCGAGAACGCCGTCACCGCCACGCAGATGCACAGCCCGGTCACCAGCGACCGCAGCCGGTTGACCCTGATCTCCTCCAGGCTGCCGGTGAGGATCCGCCTCCACATCATCGACTCCCCGCCTCCGTCCGCCCGTTCGCCTCGTCGGCGATCTCGCCGCGCACCAGATGGATCCGCCGGTCGCAGCGGTCCGCGATCTCCAGGTCGTGCGTCACCAGGACCAGCGACCGGCCCTGGTCGGCGACGACCGAGAGCAGCAGGTCCACGATCTCGTTGCCCGTGTCCGGATCCAGCGCCCCGGTCGGCTCGTCCGCCAGTACCACGCGCGGTGCGCGCATCAGCGCGCGGGCGATGGCCACCCGCTGCTGCTGCCCGCCCGACAGTTCCGCCGGGCGGGCGTGCTCCTTGCCCGCCAGACCCACGTCCGCCAGCAGCCTGCGGGCCCGGCGGCGCCGACCGCGCCACTCGGCGACGCTGCCGCACAACTGGGGCAACGCCACGTTGTCAAGGGCATTGTGACGAGGCATCAGGAGATAGTCCTGGAAGACGAAGCCGAAGGTGGCACCGCGGAACCTGGCCACCTGGGCCGACTTCCTCGCCCACACGTCCCCGCCGTCCACGCGAAGGCTGCCCCGCTGCGGCGGCGTCAGCGCTCCCAGGACGTTGAGCAGGGTCGACTTCCCCGACCCCGACCGGCCGAGGATGGCGACGGACTCGCCCGCGCGTACTTCCATGGACACGCCGCGGAGCACGTCCAGGGTGGTGCCGTCCGGCTGGTCGAAGGAGGCGTGGCAGTCGGTCAGGCTGAGGGTCACCGCTGCTCCTCCGAGCGGGCGAGGACCGTCTCACCGGGCCGGAGCCCTTCGGTGATCACGTACGCGAGTCCGTCGGTGGGGCCCAGCACGACGGTCCGGTCCTCGGTGCCGCCGTCCGCGGTCCGTACGGTGACCAGACCCTTCTCCCCGGCGGCCAGCCGGATGGCCGAGGCGTCCAGGACGGTGGCCCTGGGCAGGTCGACGACGGTGATGGCCATGGTGCCGACGAGCCCGGCGTAGACGCGTACGGAACTCGGGACCGCGCAGGACGCGGAGATCCCGGACGCGTCCTCCGCACCGCCCGCTCCGGCGGTCGTACCAGCACCGGCGGTCGTACCAGTGCCCCCGGTCGCACCGGCACCGCCGGTCGCACCCGCGCCCTCCGCCGTACTCGACCCGCCGACTCCCCCATCAGGTGCCGCCCCAGCCCCTTCCCCCGGCTCCGCGCCGCGGTACGTGACGGGCGTGCAGGAGAACTCGGCCGGGCCTCCGGTGATCTTGATGACGGCGGCAGCCCGCGCGGCCTGCGGGGTGTCGAGCCGGTACATCAGGACCGGCGGCACCGCGGCGGACGTCTCGAACCCCTCGGGCCGTACCTCGGCACCGCCCCCCGTCCCGAGGACGAAGCGGCCGGCCGCCGGGGCGGTGATGGTCCGGGTCCGCCCCCTCGCGGCGGAGACCTTCGCCTCCAGCCGGGAGATCTGCACGTCCAGCTTCTCCAGCTCCTGCCCGGCGACCAGTCGGGTCCTGACCAGTTCGCTCCCGGCGGTGGCCTTCTCCTCGCCGGTGGCCTTGCGGTGGTTCTCCTCCGCCTGGTCCACGTCGACGTCCAGCAGCCTGGCCCGGTCGGCCCGCTCCCGCCGGGCGTCGGCCAGCTCGGTCTCCATGTCGGCCAGGCTCTTCTCCCCGGTCGCGGGGACGTGGCGGCCGAGCACCGTGCCCTTGGCGACGCGCGTCCCGTCGGCCACGGACCATTCGGCCTCGCGCGCGTCGGACGGCCCCACCGGGTGCGGCTGCCGCGCCCGGATCTGGGCGTCCAGGGTGACCACGGACCGGAAGGGGCGTTCCTGCACGAGGTGTTCTACGGGCGCGGGCCCCCCGGAGGAACGCTCCCCCGGCTCCTCGGAGTCCACGGCCAGAGCAGCGGCAACCGCGGCGGCGGCGACCACGACGACCGCGGCACCGATGGCGATTCCCCGCGCGGATCGCGCCTTCGCGCGCCCGGCTCGGCGCTTGCTCACTTCACGCCCGCGCAGTTGGCGACGTGGTAGTCGCGCGCCTCCTGGACATCGCCGAGCTCGACCTTGTCGGCCAGCGTCCGGAAGTAGTCGGCCTGCTCCGCCTGGCCGCGGTCCTCGTTCGTCTTGGGCAGCGCGGCGAACTTCTCGAAGGCCGGGCCGCTCTTCTCGCCCTTGGCCACGGCGTCCACGACCGCCTTGATCGTGCGGCAGTCGTCCCGGGTCCTGAGGGTCTCCAGGAGCAGTTCGTCGGTCACCTCGAAGCCGCTCCGCTCGCCCTGCTTCCGTAGCATCTCGACCTCCGCGGGGTCGTACGCGGCGACGGCGTCGGCCGCGTCGGAGCCGCTCCCGCAGGCCGTGAGCGCGAGGGAGAGGGCGAGGGCCGCCCCGAGGGCGCCGAATCCGCGACGGGCCGTGGTGCTTCGCATGGACACGAGATGTTTCCTTTCCGACATGGTTCTATGCTATCCATAGAACCATGCGATCCAGTCAACTACTCAAGGGAGCCCTTGAGCTGGCGGTTCTCCTGGCGCTGGACCGACGCAAGTCGTACGGCCTGGAGTTGGTGGAGCGGCTGCGCGACGCGGGGCTGCGGGACGTCGCCGACCCGTCCGTCTACGGAGTGCTGCGCCGCCTGGAGAAGGACGGCATGTTGACCGCCTCCCTGGTCCCCTCCACGGCCGGCCCCGCCCGTAAGTACTACGAGCTGAGCGGGTCCGGGCGAGAGGCCCTGGCGGAGGCGAACGGGGAATGGGCGCGGCTCGCGGGAGCGATCGAGCGCCTGGCCGACAGAACGGAAGGGAATCCTGAATGAACGCCGTCAGCGGGCCGGTGGCCGAGCGGGACCGGATGGACGAGTACGTGGCGGAGGTCGCCGACCACCTGTTGGCCCTTCCGCACCGCGAACGGGCCGAGACCGTCGCCGATCTGACCGCCCATCTGCGCGAGGGCGCGTCCGTGGAGGACCTGGAGAGCCCCGCCGCGTACGCGCGGCAGCTCGCCGAGGAGGCGGGGGCGCACAACCGGCCCCTCACCTTCATGGGCCTGACCTCACGGTCCTGGCCCACTCCCGGCGAGTGGGTGGCCTCCGGCCTGCGCGGGGTGGCCGCGCTCTACCTGCTGGCGATCCTGTGGTCGGTGACCCTCGGCATCGGGTCGGACGTGATCGCCGCGGGCGGCCCGCTGCTCCCGGCCCTGGACCACGGCGTGGGGGAGGTCATGCGGGTCCCGCAGATATCCGGGTCCGAGCGCCTCGGCGCCCTGGTCCTGCTGCCCCTGTCCTGGGTCGCGGGCCAGCTGGCGACCGGTCTGCTCCTGGAGCGGAACCCGGCCTGGCGGGGACGGCTGCGCGTGGCCACCCGTGGGGCGGTGGCCGTACTGGCCCTGGTGGCCGTCTACATCGTCGCCGACCTGTTCCGCTGAGCAGGCCCGCTCCACGGGAGCCGGCCCGCTCCGTCGATGCCCCCGCATCCGCGACGCTCCCTGCCCCGTGGGGCGGGGAGCTGGCACACTGGGGGCGGGGTGCTCGGACAAATTGGCGTTGTCCGAGCACCTCGCCCTTTCCGGCGGTCGCGGCGCGGAAGGATCAGCGAATTCAGCGGGTTCAGCAGCTTCAGTAAGTGATGCTGCCGGAGACGTCGGTGACACCGTTGCCCGGCAGGATGCCGTTGGTGTCGGCCGACCAGTTGCGCTTCATGGCCAGACGGAAGCACTTGCGGCCCAGGCTCGACCAGGCGCCGCTCTTCTTCTCGTGGATGGTCTTCTCGCCACCGGCGGTGCCCAGGTCGTGGCAGTTGATCAGCGTGACGCCGACGCCGCCGGCCGGACCGTTGCCGACGTAGACGGAGACGTCGCCGCTGGTGGTGCGCTGGGTGCTGAAGTACTTCATCTTGCCGCCGCTGTCGACCTCGCCGCTCCACGTGGCGTAGGCGGCGGAAGCCGGGGTGGCCATCAGAACAGCGGTGGCGGCGGCGGTGGCGACCGCCGCGAGAACGCGTCCTCGACGCATGATTTCTCCTCGTTTCGGAAACTGCCGCTGACTGCGGCGAGACGAGATCTTGTCATGGCCGAAAGACACTCCCTGACACCTCGACAGGGGCGGGGGATTCCCTTACGCGAAAGCGGAGTAGTTCATTCTGAAACGGGTGAAGTACCACGCGCCGACAGCGCACCCAAGGCTATGACCAGCGAAAAGGCTCAAGATCCACTCCACATGGGCCGGTCAATCACCTTCAACCGCCTTGCGCACGAGTGAAGTTGCAACACCGCCCGACGGGCAGGAGGAAGCTTCCGAGATAAGACCCAGATATCCGATTGGGAAATTCTCGTCCGCTATCTGAGGAATATACCGAAGGGCCGGACTTTGCCCGGCAAAGCTTCCCGCGCACAGCAAATCCGTTGAGTGGTCCACCTCACAGGCGGAAAAGGCCCTCGTCAACAACAGCGCCGGACGGCGCGAAAACGTCACACCCGCCCCACCGGCCCCGCCCGCCCTCAGTCCCCCCGCACCGCCTCCCCCAAAGCCGTCAGGAAGTCCACCACGCCCGCCGGGCCCGGGACCGAGAGGTCGGCGCGGTCGGAGAGTTCCGGGACCTCGCCGGAGTCGCTGCAGAGCAGGAGGCCGGGGGTGCCGTCGGAGCGGAGCTTCTCCACGGCGGCGAAGGCGGGCAGGTCGCCCAGGTCGTCGCCCGCGTAGAGGACGGCACCGGCGCCGGTCTCCCGTACGTACGAGGCGAGTGCCACGCCCTTGTCCACGCCCGGCGGCCGCAGCTCCAGGACCATCCGGCCCGGCTCCAGGACGAGGCCGTGGTCGGCGGCCAGGTCGGCGAGGGGGCCCTTGAGCGCTTCGAAGGCGCCTTCCGGGTCGGTGGCCCTGCGGGTGTGGACCGCGACCGCGCGGCCCTTCTCCTCGATCCAGACGCCCGGCCAGGCCCCGGCCCGGTCGAGGAAGCCCGGCAGCTCGGCGCGGACGGCGGCCACGCCCGGGTGCACGGGGGCGGCCCGTACGGTTCCCGTGGCGGCGTCCCAGCGTTCGGCGCCGTAGTGGCCGAGGACGACGAGGCCCTCCAGGCCGGCGGCGCCGGCGAAGCCGCCGTTGCGGACGGCGACCCCGGCGGGGCGGCCGGTCACGACCACGACGGAGGCGACCCGGGGCGCGAGGGCGGCGAGGGCTGGCACGGCCCCGGCGTGGGCGCGGGCCGCTTCGGGGTCGGGCACGATGTCGGCGAGGGTGCCGTCGAAGTCGAGGGCGACGACGGTCTCCTCCGGCCGCGCGAGGATCGCGGCCAGGCCGTCGCGGCCGGCGGGCGTGGTCGGGTGCGGAAGGCTGGTGGCCATGGTTTCGACCCTACCCACGCGGGGCGTTCCCTACCTCCTGCGCTGCCGCTCCTCGCGGATCCGGCGCAGCCGGTTGACGGTCACCGGGTCGTGCGCGAGGGCGCGCGGGTCGTCGAGGAGGGCGTTGAGGAGCTGGTAGTAGCGGGTCGGGGAGAGCCCGAGGCCCTCCCGCACGGCCCGCTCCTTGGCCCCGGGCCCCGGCCAGGAGCGACGCTCGACGGCGAGGAGGGCCTGCTCCTGCTCGGTGAGGGCGGCGGGGCCCCCACCGCTCCCCTCGCGCGTCGTCTCCCGGTCCTCGGTCATACGACCAACCTATTACTCGTCGGCCTCCGCCGCCGTCGCCACTCGGCCGATCGAGGCCAGGACCTCGGAGGGGCGGCCGTTCGGGGTGACGGCCTTGCCGATGTTCTGCTTGACGTTCTCGCTGACCTTGGCCCACGAGGTCTTGCCGACCGGCGGGAGCTGCGCGTCGGGGAGGACCTTGAGGAAGACGCGCAGGTTGGCGTGTTCGGGGTCGGTCTCCATGCGGGTGGAGGCGCTGACGGTGACCGGCAGCAGGTCGTTGTCCCCGGCGAACTTCAGGACGTTGTCGTCGTTGAAGGCGAAGTTGAGGAAGTCGCCGATCTCCTTGCGGTGGCCGTTCTGCCTGAAGCCCATGATCCAGTCGGCGACGCCCATGGAGGTCCTGGACGGCCCGTCGACGCCGGGGAGGGGGACCTGCCCGACCTCGACGCCCTTCTTCGCGGCCTCCTTGAGGAGCGAGGGGTGGCCGTTGAGCATCCCGACCTCGCCGTTCGCGAAGGCGGCGAAGGCGGCCTTGCGGTTGAGCTTGCCGGGGGCGACGGGGCCGGTGAGGTCCTTGCCGACGAGGTTCGTCCGGAGCCAGTCGAAGGTGCGGATGTTGGCCTCGGAGTCGACCGCGTAGTGGTCGGTGGCGTCGGTCCAGCCGCCCTCGCCCGCGAGCAGCCACATCATGGCCTCGGCCTGGGCCTCCTCGGGGCCGAGGGGCAGCGCGAAGGGGGTGCGGACGCCGTCCTTCTTGAGCTTCCCGGCGGCCGCGACCAGCTCGTCCCAGGTGGTGGGCGGCTCGGCGCCGGCCTTCTCGAAGAGGGCCTTGTTGTAGAAGAGGGGGCGCGTGGAGGCCACGAAGGGCAGGCCGTACTGGACCTGCTTGTGCTCGCCGGCGGCGGCGAGCGGCGCGAGGAAGTTGGCCTGGACGGGTATGGAGAGCAGCTCGTCGGCGGCGTAGAGCTGGTCGGCGGCCGCGTAGTCGGCGTAGGCGCCGATCTGCGCGATGTCGGGGGCCTCGCCGGCCTTGACCATCTCGGCGACCTTGCGGTCGACGTCGTCCCAGGACTCGACCTGGACCTGGACCTTGATCCCGGGGTGCTGCGCCTCGAAGGCGGAGGCGAGGTCGGTCCAGTACTTCTTGGTGGAGTCACCGCCGGTCAGGTCGTACTCGGCGGCGACCAGCTTCAGGGTCACGTCGCCGGAGTCGCCACCCAGGGAGCCGCAGCCGGAGACCGTGGCGGTCAGGCCGAGGGCCGCGGCGGCCGCGGTCAGTCCAAGAAATCGTCGCCGCTGCACGGGCTTCATCCACCTTTTGCTCGTCGTTGAGCTGCGCTGAGCTGCACGTTTGCTCTTGTCAGGGCCGCAAGTCTGCCTCGCGCGCGTACGTGAGGTCTACACCACTCGGATATCACTTCCGCAACACCCTTCCGAAAAGCCGCGGAACGGACGCGGGAGCGGCCGAGGGGGCGGGCGCGGGGTGAACGGGGGGCGCGTCCGGGGCGCACGCCGCACGGGAGGGACCGGGGCGGGAATCGAATTTGTATCCGTTCGCAACAATCCTCGGCAGTGGACTAGACCTTTAGGGCCTCCGCGCGCCAGACTGTTCCACGTGAAACACGTCATCGCCCTGGATGTGGGCGGCACCGGCATGAAGGCCGCCCTCGTCGGGGCGGACGGCACCCTGCTCCACGAGGCCCGCCGCGCCACCGGGCGCGATCGGGGCCCCGAGGCCGTGGTCGAGACGATCCTCGGCTTCGCGGAGGACCTCCGCACCCTCGGCCAGGAGCGGTACGGGGAGCCCGCCGCGGCCGCCGGAGTCGCCGTCCCCGGAATCGTCGACGCGGAGAACGGCATCGCCGTCTACGCCGCCAATCTCGGCTGGCGCGACGTTCCCATGCGCGAACTCCTCAGCCGCCGCCTCGACGGAATCCCCGTCGCCCTCGGCCACGACGTGCGCACCGGCGGCCTCGCCGAGGGCCGCATCGGCGCGGGCAACGGCGCCGACCGCTTCCTCTTCGTGCCCCTCGGCACCGGCATCGCCGGGGCCATCGGCATCGGCGACCGCATCGAGGCCGGCGCCCACGGCTACGCGGGCGAGATCGGCCACATCGTCGTCCGCCCCGGCGGCACCGCCTGCGGCTGCGGCCAGCGCGGCTGTCTGGAGCGGTACGCCTCCGCCTCCGCCGTCTCCCTCGCCTGGGCCGAGGCCGGCGACGACCCCGAGGCCGACGCCGCCGACTGCGCGAAGGCCGTCGAGTCCGGCGACCCCACGGCCGTACGGATCTGGCAGGACGCCGTCGACGCGCTCGCGGACGGTCTGGTCACCGCGCTCACCCTCCTCGACCCCCGCACGCTCATCATCGGTGGCGGTCTGGCCGAAGCCGGGGAAACCTTGTTCACACCACTTCGGGCCGCGGTGGAGGAGCGAGTCACGTTCCAGAAGCTGCCCGCCATCGTCCCGGCGGCCCTCGGGGACACCGCCGGTTGCCTGGGCGCGGGCCTCCTCGCCTGGGACCTGCTCGCCGCCCAGCGCCCCACCGACTCGGAGGTTTCCGCCTGATGGCCGATCACAAGGTTCTCGCCGGCGCACACGTCGTGCTGCCCACCGGGATCGTCGAGAACGGACGCGTGATCGTCGACGGCGGCCGCATCGTCGGCAGCGCCCCCGAGGACGCCGAGACCATCGATCTGGCAGGCCACTGGCTCGTCCCCGGCTTCGTGGACACACACAACCACGGCGGCGGCGGCGCGTCCTTCACCTCCGGCACCGCCGAGGAGGTCCTCAAGGGCGTCCGCACCCACCGCCTGCACGGCACCACCACCACCGTGGCCTCCCTCGTCACCGGCGAGATGGACTTCCTCACCGAGCGGGCCGGGCTCCTCTCCGAGCTGGCCGAGCAGGGCGAGATCGCCGGCATCCACTTCGAGGGCCCGTTCATCTCCCCCTGCCGCAAGGGCGCCCACGACGAGACGCTGCTGCGCTACCCGGACCCGGCCGAGGTCCGCAAGCTGGTCGACGCCGCGCGCGGCCGGGCCAAGATGGTCACCCTCGCGACCGAGCTGCCCGGCGGCCTCGACTCCGTACGCCTCCTCGCCGAGCACGGCGTGATCGCCGCCATCGGCCACACGGACGCCACGTACGAGCAGACCGTCGCCGCCATCGACGCGGGCGCCACCGTCGCCACCCACCTCTACAACGCGATGCCCGCCCTCGGCCACCGCGCGCCCGGCCCGATCGCCGCCCTCCTGGAGGACGAGCGGATCACCGTCGAGCTCATCAACGACGGCACCCATCTGCACCCCGCCGCCCTGGAGCTGGCCTTCCACCACGCGGGCGCCGGACGCGTCGCGCTCATCACCGACGCCATGGACGCCGCGGGCTTCGGCGACGGCCGCTACATGCTCGGCCCGCTGGAGGTCGAGGTGAAGGACAGCGTCGCCCGGCTCGTCGAGGGCGGCTCCATCGCCGGCTCCACCCTCACCCTGGACCGCGCCTTCAAGCGCTCCGTCACCGTCGACGGCCTGCCCGTCGAGTCGGTCGTCCGGGCCATCTCCGCCAACCCGGCCCGCCTCCTCGGCGCGTACGACCGCGTCGGCTCCCTGGAGCCCGGCAAGGACGCCGACATCGTCGTCCTCGACGCCGAGTTCAACCTCCGGGGCGTCATGCGCAAGGGCGCCTGGATCGTGGAACCGGCGATCGCCGCGGCCGCCTGATCAGGAGTCATGCGGAAGGGCGGCGGGCCGGGGTCTGGGCCTGCCGCCTTTCCTTTGGCATGATCAGGGGCCGTCGGAACGTACGTTCCAGAGGTCTTCACAGGAAGTACGGGGGTGGGCAGGTGATCGTGACGGTCACCCTCAACACGGCGCTGGACCTGACCTACCGGGTCCCGGCCCTCACCCCGCGCGCCTCCCACCGGGTCACCCAGGTGATCGAGCGCCCCGGCGGCAAGGGGCTGAACGTGGCCCGGGTCCTCGCCGCCCTCGGGTACGAGACCGTCGCCACCGGCTTCGCGGGCGGCGCCACCGGGGCCGTCCTGCGGGAGCGGCTCGCGGCGACCCCGGTCCGGGACGAGCTGGTCGAGACGGCGGGGCCCACCCGCCGCACCGTCGCGGTCGTCGACGCCGCCGACGGGGACACCACCCAGCTCAACGAGCCGGGACCGAACGTCACGGCCGCCGAGTGGGACGCCTTCCGCGACCGCTTCGCCGCGCTCCTCGACGGCGCCGCCGCCGTCGCCCTCTGCGGCAGCCTCCCGCCGGGCATCCACGTCGGCGCGTACGCGGAACTCGTCCGGCTGGCCCGCGCGGCCGCCGTGCCCGTCCTCCTCGACACCAGCGGCGAGCCCCTGCGGCGGGGCATCGCCGCCCGCCCCGACCTGGTCAAGCCCAACGCGGACGAACTCGCCCAGCTCACCGGCGCCCGTGAGCCCCGCAGGGCCACCCTCGACGCACGCCGCCGGGGCGCCCACGCGGTGATCTCCTCGCTCGGCCCCGAGGGCCTGCTCGCCGCCACCCCGGAGGGCCTCTGGCGCGCGGCCCCGCCGGCCCCCGTCCGGGGCAACCCGACGGGCGCGGGCGACTCCGCCGTCGCCGGCCTGCTCGCGGGCCTGGTCGACCGCACCCCCTGGCCGGACCGCCTCACCCGCGCGGTCGCCCTCTCGGCGGCCACGGTCCTCTCCCCGGTGGCCGGGGAATTCGACCGCGCGGCGTACGAGGAGCTGCTGACGCGGGTGAAGGTGACGGAGGAGACCCCTTAGGGGAGGAGACCCCTTGAGGGAAGGTCACCGGCCGGTGTGGCCGGCCTCCAGGTAGACCTGGTCCAGGGCCGCGTCGCAGGAGTCGCCCGCCTCGCAGGAGATCTTGAGCGAGTTCGCCCCCTGGTTGAGCGTCACGTAGGAGTAGGTGTAGGTCCACCCCTTCTCCCAGTCGCCCTCGGGAGCCTTCGCGTAGTTCTTCATGTTGATCCCGCGCGGCTTCTCGCCGTTGACCGTCAGGGAGGTCTTCGCGTCCTTGCCGGGCACGCTGTACACGATCCGGAGGGTGTAGTCCCCGGTGTTCGGCACGTTCACGGACCAGCTCGCGGAACCGCCCTGGCCGTTGAAGGACACGTAGGCGCCGCCCGGGCCCTTCGCGCCCTTCACGGCCGTGTCGAGCTTCGCCGGGCCGCCCAGCTGGAGCGTGGCGGCGTCCTGCTTCGGCAGCTCGGTGGGGGTCGGCGAGGCCGAGCTCGGCTCGCCGCTCGGCGTCTCCGACGGCTGGGAGGAGGCCGTCGGGGTGGGGGCGGTGCCGCCGGCCTTGTCGTCCTCGGTGCCCTTGTCCTTGTTCGTGATCACCGCCGCCGCGATGCCGAGCACCACGACCGCGACGACCGCGACCGCGCCGATCAGCAGGCCCCGGGTGTTGGGGCCCCGGCCGGAGCCGCCGCGCTGCGGGGGCGGCGGGGTCTGGCGGGGCGGCTGCTGGCCGCCGTAGGTCTCGGGCGCGGCGTACTGCGCGTGCGGCTGCCCGTACGGCGCCTGCTGCTGCGGCGGCACGTACGGCTGCGCGTGCTGCTGGCCGCCGCCGTACTGGCGGCGGTCGCCGACCGTCCTGACCTGGTTGTACGAGGTCCGGGGCACGCCCGGCTGAGCGGGTCCGGGGCCGGGGTAGCCGTAGCCGCCGCCCTGCGGGGGCTGCGCGCCCGCCGCCCGTCCGTCCTCGTACAGGTAGCCGAACGGATCGTCGTCCTCGGGCTTGTTCGAGCCGTCGTTACCGGCAGCCATCCGGGTCATCCTCTCCATGCTCGCCAGCCGTCGCCGACCCGGCGAGCCTACCCCGAACGGACCATTCCCCGACTCGGACCCTTGACCTGGTAGGGGTCCGCGCGCACGTCAGCCGGCCCGGCGCTGGACCTTCGCCCGGGAGCGCTTCTCCACGTACATGCGCTGGTCGGCGGAGTTCAGGACCTCTTCCACGGTCATCCCGCACTCGGCCCAGCCGATGCCGAAACTGGCCCCCACGCGGACCGCCCGCCCGTCCACCCGGATCGGCGGGATGATCGCGTTGCGCAGGCGTACGGCCAGGTCGGCGGCGTCGGCCGCGCCGAGGCCGTCGGCGAGGACGACGAACTCGTCGCCGCCGAGCCGGGCGACGGTGTCCCCGTCCCGGACGCCGGTGGTGAGCCGCCGGGCCACCTCGATGAGGACGGCGTCGCCGGTGTGGTGCCCGAAGCGGTCGTTGATCGACTTGAAGCCGTCGAGGTCGCAGAAGAGGACCGCGAGCCCCTTGGTCCCGTCGTCGACCTCGCCGCCCGAGGGGGCCACCATGTGGACGTGGTGGTCGTACGGCCCCGCGCCGCCCGCCGGCTCGAAGCCGAAGCCGTGCTCGTGTTCGTGCTCGTACGGCTCGTAGCCGGAGCCGGGCCCCGGGCCGTAGCCGCCGCCGTACGCGTCCGGGGCGTCCGCCGGGCGCTCGCAGAGCCGGGCGGAGAGCCGGGAGCGCAGCTCGGCGCTGTTGGGCAGTCCGGTGAGGGCGTCGTGCGAGGCGCGGTGGGCGAGCTGGAGCTCGTGGCGCTTGCGCTCCTCGATGTCCTCGACGTGGGTGAGCAGGAAACGGGGGCCGTCGGCGGTGTCGGCGACCACGGAGTTCCGCAGGGAGACCCACACGTAGGTGCCGTCACGGCGGGCGAGCCGCAGCTCGGCCCGGCCGCCCTCGGCGGAGGTCCGCAGCAGGGTGCCGATGTCCTCGGGGTGGACGAGGTCGGCGAAGGAGTAGCGGCGCATGACGGAGGCGGGCCGCCCGAGGAGCCGGCACAGGGCGTCGTTGGTGCGCAGGAGCCGGCCGTGCTGGTCGCCGCCCATCTCGGCGATGGCCATGCCGGAGGGGGCGTACTCGAAGGCCTGGCGGAAGGATTCCTCGCTGGCGCGCAGGGCCTGCTGCTCCCGTTCGAGCCGGACCAGGGCCCGCTGCATGTTGGAGCGGAGGCGGGCGTTGCTGATGGCGATGGCCGACTGCGAGGCGTACATCTGGAGCGCCTCCTGGCCCCAGGGGCCGGGGTGCCGGCCGTTGCGCGGGCGGTCGACGGATATGACGCCGAGGAGCTCGCGGCCGGACCCGGAGGCGTACATCGGGGCGTAGAGCCGGTCGTGGGGGTGCCACTCGTCCTCGAAGCGGGGCGCCGGGCCGTCGGTGTGCCACTGGGGGACGTCGTCCTCCATGAGCACCCAGCCCTCGGTGTGCGGTATGAACCGCAGGTCGCCCCAGGCCCTCCCCATGGAGAGGCGGCGCTCCCAGGAGGCGCGGGAGCCGACCCGGCCGGTGATCAGGGCCTCGGCGGCGGAGCTTCCGGCGAAGGCGGCGACGACGAGGTCACCGTCGGGGCGCACGAGGTTGACACAGGCCAGCTCGTAGTTGAGGCCGGCGACCACGCCGTCCGCGACGGTCTGCAGGGTGTCCGCCAGGCTGCGGGCGGTGTTGAGGTCCGTCACGACCTGATGCAGCTGCCGCAGGGTCGAGAGACGGACGTACGGCTCCGACTCGGTCTCCATCGCTCGCCCTCCCCGAGACCTCGACAGCAACTCCAGGGTTCTGATCGGCTTCCTGTTGCACGGTGGCATTTCGCTGTGTACTGCGATTGCCACTGAATCACAGTGAGCTGCGCAGCCGGTACACAGGGTCAACAAATACTGGCCGCTGTGACTCAAGTCACAGCAGGTCATGGGGGGTCGCGGGCGTGTCCGCCGGGGTTCCGCCCGGGGGTCCTAGGACCGGCGGGGGGTGGGGTCCTGGTCCTCCCGCCCGATGCGGTCCCCGGGGAGCCGTCCTAGCGTCGGGAGCGTGCCGCAGAAGACCCTCTCCCCGCCCCCCGTGACCGATCTGGCGATCCCCCATGCTGAGGGGGTGAGCAACGAAGAGTTCCGGGCGGCGATGTCCCGCCTCGCGTCGGGCGTGGTCCTGGTGACCGCGCACGACCCCGACGACGGCCCGCGCGGCGAGGACGTCGGCATGACGGCCACCGCCTTCACGTCGGTCTCTCTCGACCCGCCCCTGGTCCTGATCAGCCTCCGCAACGGCTCCCGCATGGACGACCTGCTGGCCGAGGTCCCCGTCTGGGCGGTCTCGGTCCTCTCCGAGAACCAGCGGCACCTCGCCGGGCGCTTCTCGATGAAGAACCGCGTCAGCGACCGGCTGCTCTTCGCCGACGTGCCGTACACCCGGGGCGAGGCGAGCGGCGCCCCGCTCATGGGCGGCGCGCTCTCGGTCCTGGAGTGCCGCACCGAGAACCGCGTCGTGGCCGGCGACCACACGCTGGTGGTGGGCCGGGTCCTGACGGTGGGCCTGTCCCCGGCGGACGGCAGCGGGCCCCTGACGTACTTCCAGGGGAAGTACCGGCACCTGGGCTGACGGCCGGACGCGGCCCGGACGCGGCTCAGCCCCAGTCGCGGGCCTGCCGGGTGCGCTTGGTCTCCGAGCGCTGCTTCTTCTCCCGCAGCCGCCGCTCGTTGATGCCGCGCGGGATCTTCGTCGGCCGGCGGGGCTTCGGCGGCGGGGCCGTCGCCTCGGCGAGGAGGGCGGCCAGGCGGACCGCCGCCGTCTCGCGGTTGCGCCACTGCGAGCGGTGCTCCGAGGCCCGTACGGTCACGACGCCGTCGACCAGGCGGGAGGCGAGGCGCTCCAGGGCGCGGGCCTTCCACACCTCGGGGAGCGCGTCGGTGGCCGCGAGGTCGAAGCGGAGCTCCACCCGCGAGTCGCTGGTGTTGACGTGCTGTCCGCCCGGGCCCGACGAACGCGAGAAACGCCACTGGAGCTCGGCCTCGGGGAGCGAGACGGAGCCGCGGATCGGATAGGGACCGGACATGCCCTCCATGTTCCCCGCACTGGGCCGTCGGAGTCATCCTGATTTCCGTCCGGGACGGAACGGGAACCGTCGGGGGGCCGTGCGCGTTTCTCCAGGCGACGACACCCCGATGAAAGGGACTTTCCATGGCTGTGAGCCTGTCCAAGGGCGGCAACGTCTCCCTGACCAAGGAGGCCCCCGGCCTCGCCGCCGTCACCGTGGGCCTCGGCTGGGACGTCCGCACCACCACCGGCACCGACTTCGACCTCGACGCCTCCGCGATCGGCGTGGACGCCGCCGGGAAGGTCGCCTCCGACGCCCACTTCGTCTTCTTCAACAACAAGTCGACGCCGGACCAGACCATCGTGCACACCGGTGACAACCGCACCGGCGAGGGCGGCGGCGACGACGAGCAGATCAACGTCAACCTCGCGGCCCTCCCGCCGAACGTCGACAAGATCGTCTTCCCCGTCTCCATCTACGACGCGGTCGCCCGCTCGCAGAACTTCGGCCAGGTCCGCAACGCGTACATCCGCATCGTGAACCAGGCCGGCGGCGCCGAGCTCGCCCGCTACGACCTCTCCGAGGACGCGGCCACCGAGACGGCCATGGTCTTCGGCGAGCTCTACCGCAACGGCGCCGAGTGGAAGTTCCGCGCCGTCGGCCAGGGCTACGCCTCCGGCCTGGAGGGCATCGCCCGCGACTTCGGCGTCAACCTCTGAGACGTCAACCTCTGAGACGTCAACCTCTGAGGCGTCGGCCTCTGAGACGTCCGGCGGACGCGGCGGATCTCCGACCCTGAGCCCCGGCGGGACCCCTCCGCCGGGGCTCAGGGCGTGTCCGGCCTCCCGGCCCCGTACAGCCAGACGTCCCACAGCCCGTCGAGGTCCTTCCCCGCCGCCTCCTCCGCGTAGGCGGTGAAGTCGGCGGTGGAGGCGTTGGCGTGGCGGTGCTCCTCGGGCCAGCCGCGCAGGATCCCGTCGAAGACCTCGTCCCCGACCGTCTCGCGCAGCTTGTGGAGGACCATCGCGCCCCGCTGGTAGACGGGCGGGTCGAAGAGGTTCCGGGCGGTGGGCGGGGCGGCCGGCGGGAAGGCCCAGTTGGCCCGCTGCGCGAAGGCCCGCTCGAAGGCGGTGCGGGCGGGGACGCCCTCGTACTCCTCCGCGTACAGCCACTCCGCGTACGTCGCGAAGCCCTCGTTCAGCCACAGGTCCCGCCAGGTGGCGGGGGACACCGAGTTGCCGAACCACTGGTGGGCCAGCTCGTGGACGAGGGTCGTCCGGTCGAAGGAGGAGGCCGGGAAGACGGGCCGGGTCTGGGTCTCCAGGGCGTAGCCGAGGGTCCCCTCCTCCGTGACGACCGCTCCGGCGGCCGAGAAGGGGTACGGGCCGAAGCGCCGCACCTGCCGGGCGAGGAGCGTCGGGATCTCGGCCCGCAGCGCGGCGCTCTCCGCCGCGACCTCCGGCTCGGCGGCGGTCAGCACGGGCACGGTCCCGAGGGCGGTCGCCGTCCCCGTCTCGTACCGCCCGATCATGATCGTCGCGAGGTAGCTCGCCATCGGCTCGGGCGTGTGCCAGACGGTGGTGACGCGCCCGTCCGCCTCCGTGCGGCGCTCGGTCCTGACGCCGTTGGAGAAGGCGTCGGTCCCGGCGGGGACGGTGAGGGCGATGTCGTACGCGGCCTTGTCGGAGGGGTGGTGGTTGCCGGGGAACCAGGTGGCCGAGCCGGCCGGTTCGCCGACCGCGACGACCCCGCCGTCCTCGTCGCGCAGCCAGCCCTCCTCGGAGCCGTCCGCGTCCGTGAGCGGCTCGGGCACGCCCGCGTACGTGACGGTGGCGCGGAACTCGGCGCCCTTCCGGATCTCCTCGCGCGGGCGGAGCGTCAGCTCGTTCCCGGCCCGGTTATGGGCGGCGGGGGCGCCGTCCACGCGCGCGGCGCCGACCGTGAGCCCGGACAGGTCGAGGTTGAAGGCGCTGAGGTCCTGGGTGGCGCGGGCGGTGATCTCGGCGGTGCCGTCGAGCCGCCCGGTGGCCGGGTCGTAGGTGAGGGAGAGGGCGTAGTGCAGCACGTCGTAGCCGCCGTTCCCGAGCTTCGGGAAGTACGGGTCGCGGAGCCCGGCGGCGCCGGGGGTGCCCCGGACCCCGCCGGTGGCGCCGGTGCAGCCGCCCACGAGCACCGCGAGGACGGTGAGGGCGGCGACGGCTCCGGTGCGGGTCCGGTGACGGTGACGGTGGTTCACGGATCGATCGTATGCAGCGGGGGCGGGGGAGGGAGGGCGGTGGCGCCCGGCGGGGGGTCCGGGCGCCAGCGCCGTTCGGGGGGCTGCTCTTGTCGGCTTATCGGCCGAGGGAGGCGACGCCGGCCTGGGCGAACTTCTCGTCGAGGTCGCCGGAGGGGGCGCCGGCGACGCCGATGCCGGCGACGGGCGCGCCCTTGGCGGTGACGGGGGCGCCGCCGGCCAGGAAGAGGGTGTTCGGGATGTCCTTGAGGGTGGGGGCGTTGGTGAGGCGCTTGGCCAGCTCGGAGGTCGGGGCGTTCCAGGAGACGGCGGTGTACGCCTTCTTCACGGCCGACTCGTAGGACTGCGGGCCGGCGCCGTCGCCGCGCAGGGTGACGATCGTGTTGCCGTTGCGGTCGACGACCGCGACCGAGACGCGCTGGTTCTCCTTCTCGGCGGCCTTCAGGGTCGCCTGCGCGGCCTTCGTCGCCGCCGCGATCGTCAGGTGCGTCGACTGCTGGAGGTTGCCGTTCGAGGCGTCGGCGCGGACGGCGGCGGGAGCGGCGGCGGCCGGGGCGGAGGCGTTCGCGGAGACGACGCCGAAGGTGCCGGCGGCGACGACGGCGGCCGCGGTGGCACCGAGGAGGATCTTCTTCTTCATGGGGAACTCCGTGGGGTGGGAGGGAGGGCGCGGGGCCGTGGGCCGAGCGATCCGTTCGTCCGTCTCGCTCTGTCATCCATCCTGTGGCCGCTCCCGGGGCCTCCCGGTCCACGGTCCGGCTGCCCTCCGGGAGCGCACCGGTGGACGGCCGGGTCAGCCGATCGGCTGATGCCGGACCGGTCCAGTCGGGCCAGGATGAAGGGGTATGCGCAGGTCGGACCGCCGGACGGGGACGGCGGGCGAGAAGGCGAAGAGAAGGCGACGAGAAGGACGCGGACATGGAGCAGGACCCGGACCCGGACGCCCGCCGGCTGGCGCGGATCATGCACACCGCGTTCTTCCTCCTGCTCGGCGCCTCGCTCGCCCGCTTCCTGCTCCGGCACGACTGGGAGGCCCGCAGCCCCTGGATCGTCGCCCTCACCGGCGCGCTCGCCTCCCTCTACCTCCTCGGGCCCGTCCTCGGGACCCGCGCCACCCCGCGCCGGATCGCCTGGCTGGGCACGGTCGTCGCCGTCTGGGTCCTCCTCGTCGTCCTCGCGCCCAGCTTCGCCT
Organism: Streptomyces sp. NPDC093071; assembly: GCF_044754545.1. Taxonomy (NCBI): domain Bacteria; kingdom Bacillati; phylum Actinomycetota; class Actinomycetes; order Kitasatosporales; family Streptomycetaceae; genus Streptomyces; species Streptomyces sp. NPDC093071. Next base: position 667,305 of record NZ_JBIVPH010000004.1, read on the forward strand.
GGTGTGCGGTGCCGCTCTTCTACACGGGCCTGCGCACCCTCCCGCCGCGCGCCGCGCTCGGCCTGGTCGCCCTGCTCACCGCCTTCGTGGTCTTCGCGCAGGTCCGGCTCGCGCACGGCGGCTGGGACCCGAACCTGATCGTCGCCCCGCCGGCCGTCGCCGCCCTGGCCACCGGGGTGTTCGTCTACTCGGACCGGCAGGCGGCGCGCCAGCGGGCGCTGATCGACGACCTGATCCGCACCCGGCGGGAGCTCGCCGCGACCGAGCGCCGCGAGGGGACCCTGGCCGAGCGGCAGCGGCTCTCGATGGAGATCCACGACACCCTGGCGCAGGGCCTGTCCAGCCAGCAGATGCTGCTCCAGGCGGCGGACCGCACCTGGGACGGCGACCCGGAGACCGCCCGCCGGCACGTCCGTACCGCCGAGTCCATCGCCGAGCGCAACCTCGCGGAGGCCCGCCGCTTCGTCCACGACCTCGCGCCGGCCGACCTGGCCGGGGGCGGCGGCCTGGAGGAGGCGCTGCGGGGCGTGGCCGCCCGCGAGTCGGCGGCGTTCCGGGTGGACGGGACGCCGGTGCCGCTGCCCGACCGGGCCCAGTCGGCGCTGCTGCGGATCGCGCAGGGCGCCCTGGCGAACATCCGGGAGCACGCGGGCGCGGACTCGGCCGCCGTGACCCTGACGTACCTCGACGACCAGGTGGTCCTGGACGTGGCCGACGACGGGCGCGGCTTCGACCCGGCGGAGCGGCCGGGCGGGGTGCGCGGCCACGGGCTGCCCGCGATGCGGGTGCGGGCCGAGCAGCTCGGTGGCACCCTGACCGTCGAGTCCGCCCCGGGCGAGGGCACGGTGCTCTCGGCCGCGATCCCGCTCTCGCCCGATGCGTGACGCCCCTGCCCGATCCCGCCCGTCCCGCTCTCCCTGGAGTCGTGATGTCCTCCGTACGGATCCTGCTCTGCGACGACCACGTGGTGGTGCGCGCCGGGCTGCTCGCCCTCCTCGGCAGCACCCCCGACATCGACGTCGTGGGCGAGGCGGGCAGCGGCGAGGAGGCGGTCGCCCTGGCGGCGAAGCTGAAGCCGGACGTCGTCCTCATGGACCTCCAGCTGGGGACCGGGATCGACGGCGTGGAGGCGACCCGCCGGATCGCGCCGACCGGCGTCCACGTCCTCGTCCTCACCACGTACGACACGGACGCCGACATCACCCGGGCGATCGAGGCGGGCGCCACCGGCTACCTCCTGAAGGCCGAGCGGCCGGAGGAGCTGTTCGCGGCGATCCACGCGGCCGCGCAGGGCCGGACGGCCCTCTCGCCGCCGGTCGCCAGCCGGGTCATGGACCGGATGCGGGGCGCGGCGGGCCCGAGCCTCACCGACCGGGAGCGGGACATCCTCGGGCAGCTGGGGCGCGGCCTCGGCAACCGGGAGATCGCACGAGCCCTGTTCATCAGCGAGGCGACGGTGAAGACCCACCTGGGCCGGATCTACGCCAAGCTCGGCGTGGACACGCGGGCGGGCGCGGTGGCGGTGGCGAAGGAGCGGCGTCTGCTGCCGTAGGAACTCCCCTTCCGTACGCCTTTGTACGGTCTTTGCCCCCACCCCTCTCCTCCACTGCTACCGTGCGTTACTCTCCCACCGCACGGTGTCACGAACCAGTCCCAGTGGAGCGCACGTGAAGCTCGCGATCGTCGGCGGCGGTCCCGCCGGCCTCTACCTCTCGGTCCTGCTGAAGCGGCGGGACCCGTCGCACGAGATCACGGTGTACGAGCGGAACCCGGAGGGCTCCACGTACGGCTGGGGCGTCACGTACTGGGCCGGGCTCCTCGACAAGCTGCGCGCGGGCGACCCGGAGTCGGCGCGGGCCGTCGCGGACACCTCCGTGACCTGGACCGACGGGGTCGCGATCGTCCGCGACGAGCGGACCGTCCACCGGGGCGACGCGGGCTTCGGCATCGGGCGCCGGCGGATGCTGGCGCTGCTCGCGGACCGCGCCCGCGCGCTGGGCGTGCGGATCGCGTACGAGCACGACGTGAGCGGCCCGGACGCGCCCGAGCTGGCGGACGCGGACCTGGTCGTCGCCGCCGACGGGGTGCACAGCGCGCTGCGCGAGGCGTACGCGGACCACTTCGGCAGCGAGGTGGCGAGCGGCCGCAACCGGTACGTCTGGCTCGGCACGACCAAGGTCTTCGACTCGTTCAGCTTCGCCTTCAAGGAGACGGAGCACGGCTGGATCTGGTGCTACGCCTACGGCTTCAGCGGCGAGCGCTCCACCTGCGTCGTCGAGTGCTCGCCGGAGACCTGGACCGGCCTGGGCCTGGACGCGCTGGGCGAGGCCGACAGCCTGCGCCTCCTGGAGAAGCTCTTCCACGACCTGCTCGACGGGCACGAGCTGATCGGCCGGGCCCGGGCCGAGGAGCCGGCCCGGTGGCTCACCTTCCGCACCCTCACCAACCGCGTCTGGCACCGGGGCAACCTGGTCCTGCTCGGGGACGCCGCCCACACCACGCACTACTCGATCGGCGCGGGCACCACCCTGGCCCTGGAGGACGCGCTGGCCCTCGCGGACGCCCTGGGCGACGGCGGCCGGGACCTGGACACGGCCCTGACCCTGTACGGGAAGCGGCGCCGCGCCGAACTCGTCTCGGCCCAGAGCGCCGCCCGCTACAGCGCCCGCTGGTACGAGAACCTGCCCCGCTACATGGCCCTGGAGCCGGCCCGCATGTTCGCCCTCCTCGGCCAGCGCCACTCCCCCCTCCTCCCGCACGTCCCGCCCCAGCTCTACTACCGCCTCGACCGCGCCGCCGGCAGCCTGGAACCCCTCCGCCGCCTCAAGCGCTGGCTGGGCCCCCGGGTGGCGAGGGCGGTGCACGGGCGGAGCGGGTGAGCCGGGGCGCGTACGGACCGGCCCCGGGGCCGTACGGACCGGCCCCGGGACCGTGACACCATCGACCCCGTGCTCGACATCGGCTACTCCCTCTCGCGTCGCTTCCCCGACCCCCCGCAGACCGACTACCGCCGCGCGGACGTCCACGCGCTGCGGCACGACCTGTTCTGCGGGGACGTGTACCTCGCGGACACCGAGGCGGACCGGGAGGTGTCCACGGCCTGGGGGTGGGTGCCGGTGCTGGACTTCGCGTGGGCGCTCTGCGACATCGTGGAGCAGCTCGACCGGGACCCGCGCGGGAGCCGGGCCGCGCAGCCGCAGTACGCGGAGCTGGACTTCACCGAGTCCACGGACCGGATGCTGTTCGAGCGCCGCTTCGGCTGGGTGGACGTCGAGGCCGACTGGATGCCGGGCGACGAGCCGCCGGTGACCTTCAACCACGCCGAACTGCGCCGCGAGGCCCGCGACTTCCTGCACGACCTGATCGCGGACCTCACCGACATGCACGAGGGCCTCGCCGACAACCCGGCCGTCTGGTCCCTCCAGGCCCGCTTCCCCCGGCTGCCGTGACCTCCGGCTAGGGCCTGTCCGGCGGGTCAGGGTCGGGTAGGCCGCGGCGTCTGGTGCATGGGGCCTCCCCGGGCCCGCAGGGCCCAGGGGAAGCATCGCAAGGCGCCGGAGCGGCTCGATAGCGGAGCTGTCGGGGCGTTCCGGCAACGCGGCGAGGTGCCGTGCCAGACGCCGCGGCCCCGGCCATGATTCGCCGGACAGGCCCTAGTCCTCCACCCGCACCCCCAGCTGCGCCGCGAGCACCGGGGCCAGGTCGAAGAGCTGGGGCGTCGAGATCACGGCGCCCGCCAGGGACTCGACCCCGCGCGCGATGTCCAGGCGCTGGGCGCCCCTCAGGTCCACGTCCTTCAGCCGGGCGCCCGAGAAGTCGGCGCCGGTCAGGGCGCAGTCCGTGAACTCGACCCGTTCCAGGACCGCGCCCCCGAAGTCCGGCTCGCTGAGCACGCAGCCCTCGAAGACGACGTCCTTCAGCTTCGCGGACCGCAGGTTCAGATAGTCGATCTTGCCGCCCCGGACCACCACCCGCTCCAGGACGGCCCCGTGCAGCTGCGTCCCGCCGAGCCTCGCCTCCACGACCTCCACGTCCCGCAGCTGCGCTCCCGCCAGGTCCGTCCCCACGCCCCGCACCCCGCTCAGGACCGAGTCCAGGAACCGCGCGTTCGTCAGCCGCGCCCCGCCGAGGCCGCACTCCCGCAGCGCGCAGTCCAGGAACCGGGCGCCCTCCCCCGACTGCCCGGCCAGGTCGAGCCCGGACAGCTCCAGGCCGTCGTAGTCCCCGTCCGCCTCCAGACCGCCCCCGTACGGCTCCAGGGGCGGCAGCCGCAGCTCCGGCCGCCGCGCGCCCGGCACCTTCCTCTTCCGCCCCGTCGCCCTCGCACCGTGGTTCGCCATTCCCCCATGGTGATGTACGACACTGACAACGCCCCCCGTGTCACGAACGCGGGCCCGCGCCCCGTCCCCGTACGGAACCCGAGAACGGACCCGAGAACGAGGGAGAGCGCCATGCGGAAGCTCACGATCGTCGGCGGCGGCTTCGCCGGACTCACCGCGGCCGTCACCGCCGCCGAGGCCGGCACCGCCGTGACCCTGTACGAGGCCCACCGGGACCTCGGCGGCCGGGCGCGCACCGCCGACGGCCCGTACCGCACCAACGACGGCCCGCACGCCCTCTACAGCGGCGGACCGCACTGGACCTGGCTGAAGCAGCGCGGGCTCCTCGGGCCGCTCGCCCCGCTGCCGCCCGCCGAAGGGCTCCGGTTCCGCTTCCACCGCGACGGCGCCCTCCGCCGCGTCCCGCCGCCCGGCCTGCTCCGCCAGTCCCTCCGTACCGCCCGGAAGGCCCCCGTCGGCACCGACTTCCGGACCTGGGCCACCGGGCTCTCGGGCGCGCGGGCCGCCCGCGCAGCCGCCGCGTACAGCGGGGTCGCGCTCTTCCACCACGACCCCGGCGCGCTCTCCGCCCGCTTCGTGCAGGAACGGCTGCGCCGGGCCACCGCCCTGCCGCCCGAGGCGCACTACGTCCGGGGCGGCTGGGGCGCCCTGATCGGGCGGATGGCGGACCGGGCCCGGGAGCTCGACGTCCGGATCGAGACCTCGTCCCGGGTCGACACGCTGCCGGCCGGCGGGGGCCCGGTGATCGTCGCCACCGCCCTGCCCGCCGCCGCCCGGCTCCTCGGCGACCCGTCGCTGACCTGGGAGAGCGGCCGCACGGTCCTGGTCGACCTGGCGCTGCGGACCCGGAAGGGAGACCCGTTCGTCGTCTCCGACCTGGACGCGCCCGGCTGGATCGAGCGGTTCACCGCGCAGGACCCCTCGCTCGCCCCCGCCGGGCAGCAGCTCCTCCAGGCCCAGCTGCCCGTCGGCCCCGACGCGTCCAAGGCGGACGGGGTCGCCCACGCGGAACGCCTCCTCGACCTCGGCTTCCCCGGCTGGCGCGAACGGACGGTGTGGCGGCGCGCGTCGCTGTCCCAGGGGCGTACGGGAGCGGTGGACCGCCCCGGGACCACCTGGCGCGACCGGCCGGCCGTCGACCGGGGCGACGGGGTGTACCTGGTGGGCGACCAGGTCGCGGCGCCGGGCGTGCTCTCGGAGGTGTCGTTCACGAGCGCGGTCGAGGCGGTGTCGCTGGCGCTGCGCGCGGACCGGCTCGCGTACGGGACGCGCTGATCCGGGGAGTTCACGGCACGCCTTGACCTCAAGCGTGCTTGAGGTCGGAGGCTTCTCCCGTCACGACCACCGCGATCCGTCGCACGACGACAGGGGAACCGTCATGCACGCCGTCCGCCTCCACGCCTTCGGCCCCGCCGAGAACCTCACGTACGAGGAGGTCCCCGACCCCGTCCCGGGCCCCGGACAGGTCCGCGTCCGGGTCGCGGCCGCCGGGGTGCACCTCCTCGACACGGCGCTCCGGGAGGGCGGGACGGGCCCCTTCCCGGCCCCCGCCGAGCTGCCCACGGTCCCCGGCCGCGAGGTCGCCGGCACGGTCGACGCGCTCGGGGAGGGCACCGACCCGTCCTGGCTCGGCGAGCGGGTCGTCGCCCACCTCGGCATGGCCCCCGGGGGCTACGCGGAACTCGCCGTCACCGACGCCGCCCGGCTGCACGCCCTGCCCGCCCACCTCGGCGAGGCGGAGGCCGTCGCCATGATCGGCACCGGCCGCACGACCCTGGGCATCCTCCAGTTCACGGAGCTGGGGCCCGAATCGGTCGCGATCGTCCCGGCGGCCGCGGGCGGCATCGGCACCCTGCTCGTCCAGTACGCCAAGAACGCCGGCGCCACCGTCGTCGGCCTCGCGGGCGGGCCCGCGAAGACCGCCCTGGTCCGGGAGAACGGGGCCGACCTGGCCGTCGACTACCTGGAGCCCGACTGGCCGGAGAAGGTCCGCGCGTATGTGGAAGGCCCCCTCGGCGGACGTGCGGCCACGGTCGTCTTCGACTCGGTCGGCGGCGACACCGGCCGCGCCGCCGTGGACCTCCTCGGCAAGGGCGGGCAGCACGTCGTCTTCGGCTGGTCGGGGGCCGGGCTCCACGACGGCGAACCGCTCGCGTTCACGCCGGAGGAGCTGGCGGAGCGGGGCATCACCTCGGAGTCCGTCCTCGGTCCGGTGATGATCCGGAAGGCGGGCGGCGACGTCCGGAACCTCGAACTCGCCGCCCTCGCCGCCGCGGCCGACGGCACCCTCCGCCCGGCGGTCCACCGCTTCCCGCTCGCGGAGGCGGCGGAGGCCCACCGCGCCCTGGAGAACCGGGGCACGACGGGCAAGGTGGTCCTGATCCCGTAGAGACCCTCCTCAGCGGATGTCAGACGGCCCCGACGACGTCCCAGGAGTGCGCCTTGAACTCCTTCGCGAAGTCCGGGTGGTCCTCCCACATCCGGGCGACGGACCGCAGCACGTCCCAGTTGTGTTCGAGGGCCTGGTCCACGACCTGCCGCAGCTCCGGGGCCGTCGCCCGCTTCTCCACGAGGCCGGAGACGGCCGACGCGGCCTGCACGGTGTAGCGGGCGGCCCGCAGCGCGCGGGAGGTGTCGTCCATGCCGAAGCCGTGGTCGCTGCCGTTCGCGGGGTCGAAGAGCGGCGTCAGGCGGGCCTCGATGAAGTCGGTGATCCGCCGGAAGCGCCGCTCGATGTCGTTGTCGTCGTTGTTCATGCCCCTTTCCTACACTCCCGCCGCACCGCCGAGTTCCGCCAGGGCCCCGTCCGTCAGCCGGTAGACCGTCCACTCGTCCTGCGGACGGGCGCCCAGGGACTCGTAGAAGTCGATCGAGGGCTTGTTCCAGTTCAGGACGGACCACTCCAGGCGCTCGTAGCCGCGCTCGACGCAGATCCGGGCCAGCTCGCGCAGCAGCGCCTTGCCGTGGCCGCCGCCGCGCGCCTCCGGGCGGACGTACAGGTCCTCCAGGTAGATGCCGTGGACGCCGCGCCAGGTCGAGAAGTTGAGGAACCAGAGCGCGAAGCCGACCGGCTCGCCGGACGCGTCCTCCGCGAGGAGCGCGAAGGCGGCGGGCCGCTCGCCGAAGAGGGCCTCGTGAAGCTGTTCGGGGGTCGTACGGACCTCGTCGAGGGCCTTCTCGTACTCCGCGAGGTCGCGGATCAGGGCGTGGACGACGGGGACGTCGGCGGGGATGACGGTACGGATCATGGGGCCAGGGTGCCTCGCTCCGGAGCTTCCGGGCCAGTGGATTCCAGGTCCTGGACCTGCTGGTGGTGCCGGGGCCGCCGGATGTCGGGCCCTCGGGTGCCAAGCCTGTCGGTGTCGGGGCCACCGGCCCGGACCCGCCGGGTGCCGGACCCTCTGGTGCCGGGCCCTTGGACCTCGGGCCCTTGGGCCTCGGCCCGGCCTCACCCCCGCCTCTCCCGCAGGATCCGCGCGACCGCGACCTGCTCGGCGTCCAGGGACGGCTCCCCGTCCTCGACGTCCCACAGCCCGTTCTGGAGGACCCGGCCCAGCGTCCACGCCACCGCGCGCCGCCGGTCCCCGACGACCTCGGCGAGCAGGTCGAACCGCCAGAGGACCTCGTCCGGGTCCGGGTCGAAGCGGTCCACGAGCGCCGGGAGGAGGTCGAAGCCGGGGTCGCCCGCGAGCGGCTTGGGGTCGATCGACAGCCAGGGCTCGCGCCCGGCGGCCAGGACGTTCCCGAGGTGCAGGTCCCAGTGGAGCAGCCGGTCGCCCGGTTCGCCCGCCACCTCCCGTACCGCCGCCGCGCAGTCCCGCAGGAGCGCCGCGTCCTCCGGGCCGAGCCGGGCGGCGGCCCCGGGCACCTCCGCGAGCATCCCGGCCGCGATGCCGCCGAGCGTCCGCAGGCCGGGCGGCGCGGGGACGGCCGTGAGCCGGGCGAGCAGGCCCGCGACGATCCGCAGCGCCTCCCGGGCGTCCGCGAGGGAGGACAGCGGCCGGGCCTCGTCGAGGCGCTCCAGGAGCATGGTGCCGGTCGCCGGGTCGTGGTCGAGGAGCCGTACGGCCCCCGCCCCGTCCCAGGCGCGAAGGCCGACCGGCTCGCCCTCGGTCTCCTCGTCGAGGAGCTGCATCTTGAGGGCGGCGGGCACGCCGTCCGCGCGCCGCTCCACCGGGAGGACCAGCGAGGCCATCCCGTACATCGAGGGTCCGGTGACCCGCAGCCCCCACCGGTCGAGGAACTCCCCGGCCATGCGGGGCAGTCCGGCGACGAACGCCCGCCCCGCCCCGCCGTTGTACTTCGCCTGCGACCGCGCGAGTTCCTCCGGTACGTGGATCACACGGACGAGCTTAGACGACGTACACGGTGTCGGGTCCGGCGCGGAAACCCCCACCACCGCATCCGTATCCACGGGTCGCGGGGCCCGGGTAACGTCCCGCCCACACGTTCCGCGTCCGGGGACACACGGTCCAGGGGACACACAGTGCAGGGGTACACATGAGCACGGTCAACGGCGGCATCTCGTTCTGGTACGCGCAGGAGGGCGCCTCCGCCCCCCGCGAGCCGCTCCCCGGCGACACCGCCGCCGACGTCTGCATCGTGGGCGGCGGCTACACCGGCCTGTGGACCGCCTACTACCTGAAGAAGGCCGTGCCCTTCCTCAACATCACGGTCCTGGAGGCGAAGTTCTGCGGGTACGGCGCCTCCGGGCGCAACGGCGGCTGGCTCTACAACGGCATCGCCGGCCGCGACCGCTACGCCCGGCTGCACGGCCACGAGGCGGCCGTCCGCCTCCAGCAGGCCATGAACACCACCGTCGCCGAGGTCGTCGACGTCTGCGAGCGGGAGAAGATCGACGCCGACGTGCATCACGGCGGAGTTCTCGAAGTCGCGCTTTCCCCGGCTCAGTTGGCCCGCCTGAAGGACTTCCACACGGTCGAGATCGCCTTCGGGGAGACGGACCGGGTGCTGTACGGGGCGCGCGAGACCGCCGAGCGCGTCCGCGTGACCGGCGCCGTCGGCTCCTCCTGGACGCCGCACGGCGCCCGCCTCCACCCGGTGAAGCTGGTGAAGGGGCTCGCGGCGGCGGTCGAGGCGCTGGGGGTCACGATCCACGAGTCGACGCCGGTGACGAAGATCGAGCCGAAGCACGCGGTGACCCCGTACGGCACGGTCCGCGCCCCGTACGTGCTGCGCTGCACCGAGGGCTTCACCGCCTCCCTGGCCGGGCAGCGCCGCGCCTGGCTCCCGATGAACTCCTCGATGATCGCCACCGAGCCGCTCACGGACGCGCAGTGGGAGTCCATCGGCTGGGAGGGCCGCGAGACCCTGGGCGACATGGCGCACGCGTACATGTACGCCCAGCGGACCGCCGACGGCCGGATCGCGCTCGGCGGCCGGGGCGTCCCGTACCGCTTCGGCTCGAAGACCGACAACGACGGCCGCACCCAGCCGCAGACGGTCGAGGCCCTGCGCGAGATCCTGGTCCGCTTCTTCCCGCAGCTCGCGGGCGTACGGATCGACCACGCCTGGTCCGGCGTGCTCGGCGTCCCGCGCGACTGGTGCGCGACGGTCACCCTCGACCGCTCCACGGGCCTCGGCTGGGCGGGCGGCTACGTCGGCTCGGGCGTCGCCACCGCGAACCTCGCCGCCCGCACCCTGCGCGACCTGATCCAGCAGGACTCCGGCCAGTCCGGCCCGACCGACCTCACGGCCCTCCCCTGGGTCGGCCACAAGGTCCGCAAGTGGGAACCGGAGCCCCTGCGCTGGCTCGGCGTCCAGACCATGTACGCGGCCTTCCGCGGCGCGGACCGCCGCGAGTCCCTGGGCCTGTCGGCCCGGACGGACCGGGTGGCGGTGCTGGCGAACCGGTTGAGCGGGAGGTAGACGGGCGGGAGGGGTGGAGGGGCCGGACGGGGGGTGGAGGAGCCGGGCGGGGGGTGGAGGGGCCGGGCGGGCCCTTCGAGGACGCGCCCCTGAAAGACGCGGCCTCACCGCACCTCGATGCCGAAGTCCCCCACCAGCTCCTCCAGCCCGCCGGCGTACCCCTTCCCCCCGATCACGAAGTCCCAGTCGCCCCCGGTCCGCCGCCGGAACGACCCGAGGACGAGGGCGGTCTCCCCGGCCCGTCCGTCGGACACGTCGAGCCGGTCGAGTTCACCGCCGGATCCGTCCCGGAGCCGTATCCCGGCCTCGGTGAAGCCGTGGAGGTCGGCGTCCGGATTGACCTCGGGGTCGACGGCGGCGACGAGAACGAGCCGGTCGGCCCGGGCGGGAAGGGCGTCGAACCCGACGCGCACGGCGGCGCGGTCGCCGGGGGCGGCGGGCACCATGGCGACGGAACCGTCCGGCGTGGCGGGGTTGTTGTAGAAGACGAACCACTCGTCGCCGAGGACCCGGCCGCCTTCGCAGACGAGCGCGCAGACGTCGAGGGCGACGGAGCCGCGCCACACCATCCCGAGCAGGTTGAAGTCGTCGGAGGAGGAGGAAGCGGAAGCGGCCGGGTCCTCCGGGACGGGTCCCTCCGGAGCGGGCCGGACCTCCGCCCCGGGAGCGCCGCCCAGCCTCCCCCGCAGCCCGTGCTGCCGCAGCAGGTCGACGAGCTCGGTCCCGGAGATCAGCGTCAGCGGCTTGCCGTTGGCGAAGGTGTAAGAGCCGGGGCCGAACTTCGAGGTGGTGACGAGGACGCCCTTGTTGGCCCCGGCGCCCTGCACGGTCCCGAAGAGGTCGCGCACGGCGGACGGCGGCACGGTGTTCCGGTACCGCTTCACCTGGACGACGATCGAGCCGCCGCTGATGGGATCGGGGTCGAGGGCGTCGACGTCGACCCCGCCGTCGTTGGAGCGGCGGGTGGTGACGGCCTGGAGCCCGCGGGCCCGGAAGAGCTCGGCGACGAGCCCCTCGAAGGCGACGGGGTCCATGGAGAGGAGGTCGGGCTCCTCCCCGTCCCCCTGCACGACGACGTCGCCCCCGACCTGGTCGGGCGTCCTCAGGGGCGCGACGGCGACCCGCTCCTCCGGCTTCCCGGAGAGCCGCCCGGCGAGCGCACCGGTCAGGCAGTCCACGGCGGCGACCAGCTCCAGGTTGAGCCGGTCGAAGTCCTGCCGGCCCACGACGACGGAGGCCACGCACACCCGGGAGGCGAGCCCGGTGGCCGGGTCGACGCCGCCCACGTACCCGTTGAGGGCGACGGACTCCAGGGCCCCGAACCGGTCGGCGGCGAACAGCTCGCGCACGGCAAGCAGCACGCTCTGGGCGAGGACGCTCCGGTACAGCGCCCGCCGCTGCGTGACGGGCCGCGCGACCTCCTTCTCCTGGTCCGTGCTGGGCAGGTACTTGACGCCCTTGGTCTCGGGGACGACCTCGTACCCGGGCAGGTCCCAGTCGAGGACGAACCCGCGCCCGCCCCGGTCGTAGGCGGCGGAGACCTCGCGCGGGAACCCGTCGGGCCAGGCGGTGGAGGAGAAGAGCACGGCGGAGAAGTAGTCGACGACGGTCTCGGCGTCACCGCCGGCCAGGGCCTGGCCGGTCCCGGCGACCCCCCGGTTGTACGCGCGGATCTCGGTGATCCGGGCGGCGGCCCAGGCGTCGTACTCCCTCCGGTACGCGGCGAGCGACTCCAGGCGCCGCGCCTCGGCGGCCTGCGCGGCGTACCAGTCGTGCTCGAACCGCGCCCGCCCGTCGCGCCCCGAGTAGTGCCGCTGGTCGGGCATGGGTACGGGCTGCGCGAGGGCGCCGGGCGCGAACGGCTCGACCTCCTCGGCCCGCCGCAGCGACTCCACCCGGAAGGCGGGCGCCCGGCATCCGGCGGCGAGCAGCCCCTCCAGCGCGGCGACGCGCTCGTCGATCTCCCGGGTCTTCCTCAGGGCGTCGGCGTCCCGGTGCCGCCGGTAGGCGGCCCGCTGCTCCCGCTGCATCCGGGACACGTCCCGCTCGTACGCCCGCTGCTGCCGCTCGGCCTCACGCTGCTGCCGCAGGACGGCCTGCTGCTGCCCCTCCCGCTGCCGCTGCGCCACCCTCTGCTGCTCGGCCCAGATCCCGATCAGCCCCCCGGAACGCCGCCCCATGCGCGCACCCCTCCCCGAAAACACCCCGTGCCACGTGAACACCCCCGTAGCGCCAGATTGTCCCGGACGGCGGAGCGCTTGCACACAGAAACTCCCCACTCATTCCGGAAGACCGGAAGCCCCCGCCTCCCCCTCCAGGCGCTCCATCCGCCCGAAGAAGGCGTTGTGGAACTCCAGGTCGTCGCGTCGGCAGGGCGCCGCGAAGTAGATCCGCCGCGCTTCCCCGAGCTCGCACCCGACGACCCCCATGGTCACGAAGACGGCATCGACCCCGTCGCACCCGCGCTCCCTGAGGAACTCCTGCAGAACGCTCCCGTCCCGGTTCCGCTCCCACACCCCTCGCGCGGCCTCCACCACCCGCCCGAGCCGCACCCGTCGTTCCTCGTCCATCCCGGCCCTCCTTCTCCCCGGCCCCTCCGCAGGGGACCGGAGCTCCACCGAAAAGCTCGCGGTACGCGCATCTCCCTCCCCGGGGCGGGCAGCCGAAGAGGACTCTCACCCAAGGAGGTCCGCTCCCATGACGACTCCCCTCGCCTACAAGGGACTCGACGCGATGCCGCCGTGGTTCGTCGTCCTGGTCGCGGTGCTGGCCACGATCGGCATCGTCCTGGTCTACCGGCAGAAACGCTGACCGCCCGGATCCGCGCCCACCGCGCGCGCCCAGGGCCCATACTGCGTTTCGTGCGCACAGACGGACGTTCCCACCTGGCCCTCCAATGCGGCATCACCCTCGGCGCCGCACTCACCGCCCCGCTCCTCCTCCTCGCCGGCGGCTTCGCGTACGACCGCCTCATGCACCGCCTGTACTGGGGCGAGGGCCCGGGCCCGTACTCCAAGGAGGAGGGCTGGGTGCGCCCGGAGTACTTCGTGGTGCACAACGCCCTGGTCCGGGCCCTGACCTGGCCGACGCGCCGTGACGGAATGCTGCGACGGCGGACCGTCCGTACCACCGTCCACGGCACCGGCCCCGATCACTCGGACGCGTAAGACCCCGTGAAGTAGTCGAGTCCGGGATCGGGCGGACCGCACCGCAGGATCGCGTCCACCGCCGGCCACACCTCGACAGGCACCTCGTAACCGAGGAACATCCAGGGGTCGTCCGCGTCCGGCTCGATCACTTCCCGAAGCCGAAGGATCTGCTCACGGCTGATCGGAAACTCGGTACGCAGGAATTCGTCCGCCTTGCTGAACCCCTGCAAGGACCAGACGACCCCGGACACCTCTGAAGACATCCGCGGATCGTACCGCCGACGCCTCCCCGCACGTCCCGTCAGCCGGGGAAGGAGAAGTAGAGCGCGTCGGCGTAGAAGGACGCGAAGTGCTTCTGCCAGTCGGCCCGGACCGAGGCCAGCCAGTCGTCGTCCCGGCCGGCGATCGCCGCCTCGGCCCTGGCGACGGCACGGGGGATCTCCCCGGCCACCAGACTCCGCACGCTCCCCACCGGATCGTCGTCCGTCATCGAGACGATCTCCCCGGTCTCCAGGACGAAGTACTTCGCCCGCTGCTTGTCGAGGTGCGCCGTGGTCCTGGCGACGCACTCCGCGAACTCGGCGTCCCCCTCCAGCCCTTCGCCGACCACGCGCAGCAGGTCGAGCAGCAGGGCCTCCCCGTCGGCGTACTCCCCGGCGATGCCGATCGGAGGGTTCCAGATCATGGACGGAACGATCGTCGTTCCGCGCCCCACCAAGAGCTTGTGCGCGAGCGGGATGTCCCAGTTGTGCTCGGATATGCACCGGATCCGCTGGGGGTTCTCCGTCTCGCTCGGCATCGAGTCGGCGGAGTAGAGATATGAACGGTTCGCCATGCCGGTGAAGCTAGCACCGGACACCGACAACGCCCCGCCGCACGGAGCCGGGGAAGCACGACGACACCGGTGCTCCGCCGCTCCCTCACTCCCCCTCCCCCGCACCACCCATGAGCTCCATCAGACGACCACGGGCCGCCGCGAGCCGCTCCGCGTAGTCGGGCGCGAAGACCCCCGCGAGCTCCTTCTCCAGAGTCCCGGAGATCGCGTGGATCCCGGACCAGACCGCACGATCCGGCACGATGGCGTCCAGCTTGTCGGACTCCATCATCACCTCGTACAGCCAATCGGACAGGACGAACGCCTGGTCCGGCGTGAGCGTGATGAGTACGGGTTCTTCGTCCACCCGGTCACGCTACAAGGACGCTCCACGGGGACCGGCGCTCGGTCCTCGGCCCTCGGCCCTCGGTCAGAAGGGAGGTACGAGATCGCCGCGGCCATCACTGTGCGGACCCCAGTCCCAGGTCTCCTCCCGGGGAGGCGCAACGCCGGTGAGGTCGTGTCCCCACGCTTCGAGGACCTTCCAGGCGACCCGCCGGTCGGAGTCGTCGTCGCCAAGGGTCTCCAGGATCCGGCGCGCGTACACGGCGAGCCGATCGCGGTGCCCGGCGAGCGCGGGATGCTCGGCGAGAACGAGCGCGGCGAGGACGGCGGCTTCGCGCACGTCCTCGTGGTCGTCCCCCAGGAAGGGCTCGACGGCCCGATAAAGCACCGGACGCAGCTCCCGGAAGGCCGACATGGTGGTGTCACGGGCGAGGAGGCCGGGAGAGTACTGCTCGATGCGCCCGACGATCTCGTCGGAGGCGTCGTAGACCGTGGAAAACAGCCAGCTCAGCAGCGTCGCACGGACGGGGACGTCGCGATAGGCCCGAAGGGACATGGCGGCCGGGTGGTCGAGGATGCCGGCGACGTACACGACGACGGGGGCGGTGGCTTCATAAATGCTGTTCTGGTGCCCGACCAGCTCACCCACCTCCGCCAAAGCGGCCACCTGAACCTTGGCATCGGGCACCAACAGCCGCTCCAGTAGCCGAGGAAGCCCCTCACCACTCCCGAAAGCCGTCTGGACCGAACCCCAATCGGTCTCCGCCAGGACCGCCCGGTAGGACGGCAGGCCGGGCTCGCGGGGCACTCCGGCGCTGGAACGGCTGTGGTTCACGGGCCAAATCTAGAACGGACTGGGGTTGGAGTTGTTTGAGGACGAGTGACCACGGCCCCCGTAACCTCCCGGCGCGTCGGGCAACCTGTACGCCTGCCCGGTAAGGCACGACGACTGGGACAATGATCTTCAAGTCTCGTCTCACGGCGGTTGCCTGAATCCGTGGAATCGATCGTCCCGGCTGAAGCGGGGAGAAGGCGGGAGCGCGACCCAAGTCGTCGAGCGCGCGGCAGACGCACCTTGCCGAAGTGACGGTGGATCTGGCCGGATGCACGCTCCGCACGGGAGGGCGGATCAGTGGAACCACACGACGAGGCGTACGTTCTCCGCGCCATGGACCTCGCCGAGGACGCCCATGACCCTCCAGACCCGGCCCCAGTCCGTGTCGGGCCCCGCGGCCGACGCACGGCTCCGCGTACCGGAGTCGTTCGTCTCCTGCCAGTCGGTCGCCGACAACTCGACCCAGGTCAGCCATGTCGTCCCGTATACGCAGTCGGGACCGCCGAAGCCGGCGAACTCCTCCCTCAGTCCTTCCGACGCGTCGTCCGGGAAGCCGCGGCCCTCGGCGAGCGGACGGAAGCCGAAGGTGTTGCGGATTCCGAAGAGACAGGCCAGGCCGTCGTAGGCGTTGCCCCTGTTGAGCAGGAAGAGGTCGATACCCGCTTCCCAGACCGTGTCCTCGTCGTCCGGACCCCACAGTCGGGCCCCCGGTCGGCACTCGATCATTCCGCTGACATCGGTCGACATGGCGCGATCATGCCTGCCGAACCCAGCACCCGGCATCCACTTTTCGTCCCGCACGCTCGCGCCCGTCCCCAGCCGCCCTGCATCCACTGCCCTCCCCCGTGGACACCGAAAACCACCGCCCATGATCAGTCGGGGGGCTCCGCTCATGAACTTCTGCCGGATTCGCACCGCTGGCTTCGTTCATGAGAACGGACAACGGACAGCAGATGTTCACGACTTCGGGGTTCTGGCACGCATCTTGGGGAGCCGTCGCGGAAAGTCATCTCGGTGTTCGGGATATGGGTGCTGTCTGGTCGCGTCGAGACGGCTGCTCAGCGAATCCAGTCGCTTGGCCGGCACGGCCCGTCATGTGGCCGCCTGAATGGTCGCGGCGCAGGAGCTCAGAGCGAGACTGGAGGATGTCCAGGGCCTCGTGGATCGAGCAGCCGAGGTGGTCTCGCAACACCTTGATGCCCTCGATGTTCCTGCCGCTGAGGATCTCCTCGTCCGCGAAGGAGAGCGGACCGGCCGTCCAGGGAGCGGACGCGGAATCCCCACCAGGCCAGTTGACGTCGGTCAGGGTGACGAGCAGGCGGCCCTCCGAGAGCGCCATCGCCACGTCCATGCCGCGGGCTGCTTTCTCCATAAAGGCAACGGGTGCCGTGTGGTCCAGGAGGAAGACGAAGTGCTGGGCCATACGCTGCCGCCACTCATCGGGCTCGCCATCGCCGTCCAGGCGCAGGTTGGAGTTCCATGCCGCCTGGGCGAGGACCGATACGAACAGCCCGAGGAAGTCTGAATTCAGCAGGTCGTCCGCGTGCTCGATCAGGATCGCGAGGTCCTGGTCGCCGTGGCCGGGACCGTGCCAGTCGTGGAGGCAGTCCACGAGCGCGTCCCAGTTGTGGCCGAAGCAGTCGAGGAACGACAGTTCCCGGGCGAAGGTACGGAAGACGGACGCCGGATCCCGCATTTCCCGGCCGTTCAGCCGCAGGACCAGACCGTTTCGCTGCACGAGCGCGGCCGTTTCCGACGCCAGCCACGGGTCGGCCGGGGAGGTGAACACGACCCATGGAGAGCGGCGTTCCGTCAGAGTGGGCTTGGTCATCATGGGCGAGATCCTTGCACGGCGATTGCTCGGTACCAGGGTGGTTCAAGGAGGACAGATCGTGCTTGACGAACATAGTCTGACCAGGTCAGGAGGCTACTGATGACCAAGCTCGATGAGATCGGTAAGAGGGTGTCGCGGGGCTGCTGCAGCAGGATCGTCTTCCGCGGCAGGTGAAAACCGGCGCGACCGTAGAGCTGTCTCTTGATCTTCTTGACGCGGTTGACGGCGTCCTCGATGCTGCCGGAACTCCAGTGGAGGGTGAGGCCGGCGGTCACGGCGCCAAGGTCCCGGCGCGGGTGGAGTGCGAAGCCGGTGAGGCCGGGCAGCCGGCTTGCGTCGACGGCGTCGATCCAGGCAGGGAGCCTGACGCCGAGGCGGCCGGTGAGGATCTCGCCGAAATCGCGGACGTGTCCGGCGGCCTTGTCCGGTTCGGGGCAGTGGGCCAGGACACCCTTCAGGCCGACGCGGTCGTCCTCGCTCAGCGCGGCGGGGTGTCGGGTGAGCCAGCCGGTCACCTGCCGCACCGTCGGAGGCCCTGCCACAGGTGGGAACCGGTCGGCGACCTGCAGGGCGTCGGATGCACCGCGCCGGGCGCCCTCGGCGTAGGCGCCCCGCCCGACCCCGACCCCGACCCCGACCCCGACAGATGATCTCCACGCCGGGTGGCGGATCAGCCAGGCGGCCAGCGGTCCGGCCTCGCGGGTCCGGAGTATGTCGACCACGCGATGGTCTTCGACACTGGTCAAGACCGTGGAGCAGGTCTGGCCGCGACGAATCGCGAAGTCGTCCGCGCCCAGCACACGCGGAGTACCGAACTGCGGATCGGGCAATGCCGTGACCCTCCGTGACAAGTTCATCCGGCCGGCTCCGAAGCCCAGCCGGGCCGCCAGCCCGGCACCGGCCCGCCCTGCCGGCGCGAGCCCCACTCGTTCCAAGGCTCGGCCAAGCCGAGTCGTGAACCGTGCGTACGGCGCAGCCAGTCGGAAGAACGGCTCGGCGAACGTCCGACGCGGGCAGTCCGCCGACCCGCAGATGAAGCGCCGGACCGTCAGCCGGATCACAAAGCCCTGATCCGCGAGCGGAAGGTCCTTCAGCCTGCGCTGGTAGCGGTCGTGGACTCGATCCGACAAGCTGCCGCAGTCCGGACATTCAAACCCGGGCTGCGCGGCCTCTCGCCACGACCTCGACCGTGCCGAAGACGGCTGTGACCGCCTCGCCCTCCACCTCGTCGATCCCGTCGAACACCAGTGAGTCCCAGAACGGTGCATCGACCTGCATGACCAGCACCATCACCGTCCACAGCCGCCCAGAACAGCGAACGGAGTGCACCTGAGGGAGCGTCATTCCCGGCTGCCGGACACCAAGGCTTACGCCGTCTCACACGAGCCAGTCCTTCGCGATCGAACATCGAGGTAACCCTCCGCGACCGCTCCTCAAGTTCTGTGCCATAACCCCGTTCTACGGATGACCGTTGCTCTTGCAGCAGCTCTGCCCCTGCCTGAATGAGGCCGAACGGCGCTGAATGAGACGGCAACTGAGACGGTGAATCGGGCTGTGGTCATCCTTCCCCGGGCGGAATGAGCCGATCAGCGCCATCGACGTCGTCGACGTGACCATGAGCATCGACCGTGATCGGCGTAGCTCGCCCCTTCGCGGTGATCAGCCATGCGAGAACCTGCTCGGTCAGCGGTCCATGGCCCGGCCCTTCATCCTTCCAGTAAGCCCGCCACCCTCCTCCTGGCACAGCGGCCACCACCTGATCCGCCTGCTCCAAGTGGGAGAAGTCCGGATAATCCGTGACCGCTCGCCGGGTGCCGCGCTTGGGATCGACAACGAGGGCTACCCCCGTCGTCTCGTCCCAGGCGTCTACGTGAACGGTCCGTCCGATCATCGTCTCGGTACCGGTGAAGATGGCGAGCCAACCGGTCCCGTTGAAGTAGCGCATACGGTCATCTTCTTCGGTACCCGCCGACGCCTCGGCGACTGGGGATGAGGCCGCGCCAACAACTGCTCGCCCTCGTTCTTGATCAAGCCTGGGGCGCTCTCCGACTGGTGGCTTCCGACCTGCGGTCGAACGGTCACCTGTTGTCACGCGTGGCAGTCGTTGGTCAGCCCCTCCTCGGCCCATGGGCGGCCCGGCTGCTGACCACTCCATCACGTGCCGAACAGGTGCGGGACCGGACACAGCTCCATGGGTGCGTCCGGTTGATCGGCCCAATGCCACCAGAGCCGCCGGTCCGGGCACCGCCACAGGGCACGGCAGGTCCGCTTGCCGTCCTCCTCCCGCCGCATGAGGACAAGGCCGCCCGACTTCATCGGCTGAGCACACTCGGGGCAGACAGGAGGACCACTGGACATGCCGCGCACCGTACCCAAGGATCGATGAGCCCGAGAGACCGGCCCCAGAACACAGAAGCACCGAAGCCGTCGCTCGTGACAGGTTGGCCCCATGAACGAGACACCACACCCCGGCAATCCGAACGGCATCCAGGTGGGCGACATCTACGAGGACTGCTCGTTCCACCCGGTCCTGTGCACAGCGGTCGATGACGTGGCGGGCGTGGTGCTCAGCGGCATCTCGCTCATCGACGGCAGTTTCCCCCGCTCGTGCGATGCCCTGTACTGCGGGCCCATCCACATCCGTGTGGAGGAGGTCGTAGCCATCAAGCAAGACCTCGACGGCTACGCCCGCCGACGAAAGGCCGAGCTACGAGCCAGCGACACCACCTGATCGCTACTCAGCACCCTGAGCACCCGGGCCCACGCGAAGAGGCGCCCATCGATCTTCCCTGTGACCTTCAGCGATTCCAGCCCTTGGAACAGGCGGCCACCTCGCCCAGGACGTCGCCACCCGGGTCGCGTTCCTCGCGGGCCCTTCCTCCTCGTTCATCACGGGACAGGGGAGACCGTGTGACCGGATCACGCGGAAGGGCCGGCCCCGATGGATCGCTCCCCCGTCCAACCCCTTGCGGGTTCGGTCCGACGACCCCCTTCGCAGGAGCGAGGACTCAGAAGATCAGGTCATAGGCGTTCCATCCGCCACCGACAAGGGTGCGGGCGGAGCCGGGGACGAGGCCGGACAGGGGCTTGTACGCGCCCTGGTAGAGCCAGAGTTTGCCGTCCCTGTCCCGGGCGACGAGATCGGGGCGGTCGTCACGTCCGAGTTCGGCGGTGCCCGCGATCGCCGTGTACGTGTTCCACCCGCCGCCGACGCGCTGGCGCTGCTGGAAGGGCGGGGAGGGGTAGGGGCCCCAGCGGTTGTACTTCCACAGCACGCCGTCCTCGTCATGCCCCAGGGCCCCGTCGCGGGCGGCGCCCGACATGGTCAGGGCGGTGTACGTGTTCCAGCCGCCGCCCACCCGCTGGCGCGGCCCGTACACCGTGCCGTACTCCCCCTTGTAGCGCCACAGCACGCCGTCCCGGTCCCGGGCGACCAGACCGCCGTCACCGACGCCGACGAGGGCGGTGTACGCGTTCCAGCCGCCGCCGACCCTCTTGCGAGGGGCGAAGGGCGCGGAGGGCTTGCCGGTGCCCGCGTAGTACCAGAGGACACCCGCCTTGTCGCGGGCGACGAGGTCGCCCCGGCCGTCCGCCGTGGCGGTCGTGACCGGGACGACGGCGGTGTAGGCGTTCCAGCCGCCACCGACCCGCTTGCGCGTCCCGAACGGCCGGGCGACGTCGCCCGTGCCCTCGTACCGCCACAGCACGCCGTCCTTGTCCCGCACGTGGACGGTGCCACGCCGGTCCGCGGAGGGCGTCCCGGCGACGAAGTCGAGGCCGAGCGTGCCCTGGGCCACGGTCGCGCCCGTACTGTCCCTCAGCTCGACCAGGGCGTTCAGGCGGCCCAGAACGGCCGCGGTCTGATCGGTGTCCAGGGTCACGGTGTAGGCGAGGGTCTCGGCGGCCGGCACCGCGGGAAGGTCGAGGGAGGGCCGGGTGGGCGGGTCGTGCAGGACGGGCGGGTGGTAGGGCATGTGCCACGCACAGTCCCCGTACGAGACGCCGTTGACCGCGCAGACGGAACGGATCACGTCCCGGCTCACCGGCGAACTGCCCGCCTCGCCCTCGGTCAGCCAGGTGTCCAGCTCGAAGGAGGCGGTCACCGGGCCCTTCACGCCCACCGGCAGCGCGGCCGTGAACCGCAGCGTCACCGGCCCCTCCTCGCCCGCCGGAACGGTCAGCCGACCACCGTCCTGAACGACCGCCCCGACCTCCTCCTCCGCCGCCGTGCCGGCGGCCGCCGTCCCGGACACGGCGAAGGCCGCCGACCCCCCGAGCGCCACCGGCGCCAGCGCGGCGACCAACGTCGCTGCCACCACTGCCGTACGCGTATGTGCCACGAAACCCTCCTCGGCCCCGGACGCGGAGGCACCCGGTACTGACGGAAGCACCAAACCGCTTCCCGTGCACCTGTTCGACCCCGTGACACCACGAAAGGTTGCAGGGGCCCTCGTGCGGGGTCGCGACGTGCGCGTCTCCTTTGACACGAAGACGGCCTCCGGCGCCTGGGCCGGCCACCTATTTCGGGGCCCCGGAGCGGCTTCCGTGACGACCGGATCCGCCGCCCGCGCCGCCGACGTACTCCAGGGCCTTCCGACCCGCAGGCGGCACGGCCGTGATCATGCGAAAGGACCGGCGCCGGGGAATCATGCCTCCCGCGCCGACCCTCACACCCGCCGAGCCCCCTGTCGGGTTCGAACCGACGATCCCCGCTTTACAAGTTCGACCAGTGCTCGGCGCTGCTGGGGATCCACCCGGCCACGTCAGCGGGGTAGGACCACCTCGGGGTGCTGGCGTCCGGGGTCGTTGATGTCACCTGTGGATGTCAGAACGGTGCGACCATACGTGCTCGCTGGCACGATGATCCCATGGTTGACCTGGAGCGAATCAAGGCGGAGAGCGTCGTCTACTTCCGATCCCTTGACGAGGGGGCAACCCTGCGGCGGTACTTCCGTCACGTCGACGAGGAGGGCGGCCTATGGCACTTCGAGGCCGTGCCAGACCGCGACGAGCTGGTCGTCATCAAGCAGGCCGAGCTGACTCCGGCTGGCCGACTTCACCGGTACAGCTGGGAGCACCTGGAGGACGAGCACGGCTTCCTGACGGATCAGGCGATCGACCCTGAGGAGGATCCGCTGGAGGTCATCTCGGCCGGAGAGTTCCAGGAGATCTGGAACCGGTGAACGCACTGAATAGCCTCTTTACAGGAGCGGCAGGGTGATCCTCGGCCTGGCCTGCACGGCTGCGGTGCTAGCCACTTCACCGCGCAGGCCCTCTAGATGCCCCTCATTCCCCGTGAGTCCCCGTACGATCTGGCACGAATGTGGCACGGCGGCCTCCCCATCCCGAGACAACCCGGGTGGTGCCGCCATTCAAGGCCGATGCGCCTCTCACGTGCACTGATGATCCGCTGCAGTTCGCCAGCGCTGCCACATAGCACTCTTGAGGACAGCCCACGTTCAGTGAGCGGTCAAGGTCATTTCTTGGACTGCTCGGGTTGCACGATCAACGACGTCTCTCCTGCTCGGGGGGAGCCCCTGAGCTTTGGCGAGCGTAAGTGCTTCGAGCAGGAAGAGCAGAAGATCCGAGCGCATGTCTTCGGGAGAGTGACCGGCTGGCAGCCACCACTCTCTTTCGAAGAACAGGCGGTTCCCCTCCGCTATGCCAAGAGTCACGTACCTCGGCTCAGCAGCATGGAACAGCAGCCCTTCGAGAAGGTCCGTAGGCTCGCACTCTTGGAGGTGGCTGGCTTCCCGCTCGCTGATTGGAGCGTAGATCCAGATCGAGAATCGCTCCGGAACGTACCCCACAGCGCGCCAGAAGAGGTGATCACCACTACGCTGCTCAAGTACGCCCAACGTTGGCACGCCGTTGAAGCGGTCCAGGATGTCGACCCGCTCGATGGCGGCATCCGGCACCCACGCCAAGTTCCCCAATACGGGCATAAGGGCCTTATTCAAGGCAATCACCTCCAAGGTTGCCGTCCTCAGTGAAGCACGCATTGAACGCGTCAGCCATGGCATCGTCCCAGTCGGCAGGCTCATCGGGTGCCTGGTCGGGCGGAAAGACGCTCACATGGAGAGGATTCCCCCTAGTGGGTGAATGTACGACTCGAAAGTTACGAGCGCGTAACTGTTCAGCCGTGGTGACCCTCCGGTCGGCTCCCGCTTGGAACATCTTCGTGACCAGCATCGAAGCGGCTGCGGAGTCGACCTCTCCAAGGATCAGAGAAATCTCGGTTTCGCCGATCTCGGGACGAAGCTTGTCTCGAAACCCATCCCCAACCGGCGGTTTTTCGCCGTACTGGGTGAGCTTCACCTCGTTGGAGATCTTGCTAACCGGTGCGCGGCCACCTGACAACAGGTCTCCCCGTCCTTATTTGTCGCTAATCTTTCGCCACTGAACGTAATCAGAGCACGACACTGGGCTCCTTGGTGAGTTGATTGTCACCCCATCGGCTGACATCGCACAAGCGAAAAGGCGATACCTGAGCCCCCCAACTCCCATCCCGTCTGCCGTCGACCCACACGTATGTGGAGCGGGCGCGGGCCCTGGCGTCCAGGTGGAGCGCGCCACTGTACGAACGACCTGGACGCCAGGGCCCGTGTCTGCTCGGCTTGTCCTGGGTCGATGGCAGACGGAATGGGAGTCCCCCACCGAAGCACCCCACGGCCGGCACCCGCTCACGGAGCCCCCGCCCATCCTGGTGCTTGTTGCGCCCCCGCCGGAGGCATGTCTGTGACGGTGAGACAACCGCGGGCGTCGGGGACTCGGACTCATGCCCTTGAGCCATCCCACTTGCAGGGGCGGGCGTCGGCGCAGCGGGGGCGGAGCGGGCCGGAGGCAGGAGCGGCGCCCCAGCGGAGCCGGGAGCCCGCCCGGCGGAGCGGAGCGCAGCCGGGTGCTTGATGAGGTAGAGAAACTTGTAACAGCTCAGGGCCGTCCGTCTGCTCGGTCGGCAGGCTCCTTCATCTCCGGGGGCGTTGTGCACCTGGTGAAGAAGGGGGGAGATCTCGGATCGCTCTCCTGGCGGCGATGCGGATGTGCATCAGGTCAGGGGACAGCTGACGGAGCTACCCTCGCTGCTCACTCGGTTCGAGGCACCAGCGGCTCCAAGGCGGAACTCGTCAGCCGTCGACCGGTTCAGCCAGATGCGCGGCGGCTACCGCATCGATCCGGCGCGCAAGGTCGAAGTCGGCGGCCGTGAGCCGGTGACCGGCGTCGTGGGTGGTGATCCCGAACCGGACGCGGTCCCACCGCAGGTCGATGTCCGCGTGGTGCCCGATCAGCCGCTCGACGTCCGCGACGTGCACGATCAGCGCAACGCCACCGTGGTAACGGATCGCGTACGTGCGGGTGATCTCGTTCCCGTCCCGCCGCCACCCCGGCACCTCCGCCAGCGCGGCGGTGATCTCGGCATCGCTCAGCGGCGTCTTCTCGTCCGGCACGGTCAGCTCCCCTCCGTCACGGGCGCCAAGGCCTCGGCGAGAGCCCGCCCGACCGGGGCATCCTGCCACGGCCGCATGACCCGCTCCAGAGTGACCAACTCCCGCCGCATCCGCGCCGACCCGGTCTCCACCGCGATCGTCACCACCTCCCGGGCAATCTCCACCGCCTGCTCCGGCTCCCGCGAGGCCGCCGCGGCGGTGGCGTGCCGGGCCATGTAGACGCCGCGGTCCCGCCGCGCGGTGCCGGGGACGACGTCAAGTACCTGCGTCCACAGTGCGCTCGCCTCGGCGCCGAGGCCGAGCCGGCCATAACAGGTGGCCCGTTGCACCTCCAGGTACCCGGGCGTCCGGCGGCAGGCGTTGCCCCAGGGCAGGTCATCGGTGACCTGAGGAAGGAGCCGGTCGGCGTCGTCGATGAGACGGTCGACGGACGCCCGGTCGCGCAGGAGGCTGGCACCGTGGGCCTGCTGCTGCATGGCCATGACCCGGATCTTCGGCACCACACCGAGGCCGTCGAGAGCGGCCTCGCACAGGTCGACGACACCGGCCCCGTCGCCAAGATCGGTGCGCACCTGCGCCGAGTTGACCAGGGCGTAGCCGATGAGGTGCGGGTCGCGGGCGCGAAGCGCCGCCTCCTGGGTGACACCCCGCCAGAACGCGGCTGCGGAGAGGTCGCCGGCGTCCTGGTAGAGCCAGCCGACGAGCGCGGCGTACGCGGCGCCGACGCGGAGCAGGCCGCGACGGGTCTCACCGGTGGCGGAGCGGGTGAGCTTGTCGATGAGCTGGTACTGGGGGCCGAGGGTGCCGATGAGGTCGTGGGGGCCGAGGAGCATGTCGGCCCGGTAGTGCCCTTCGAGCTGGTCCTGGAAGTAGTCAACGAGCGCGGGATCGACCTGCTGCGGAGCAAGGGGTCCGGGGGCGAGCGCGGCGGCGGTGACGTCGAGGAGACGGGCGGTCCGCAGATCAGCCTCCTCGTGGTGTTCGGGTCGGATCCAGCCCGGCGGCGTGGTGAAGCCGAGGTCCTCGGGCCAGCGGCCGAGGGCGTCGTGGAGGACGAGCGCGGTCTCCTCCGACGGCCACCCAGGGCGAGGCCCTTCCCACCGGCGCCAGGTCCGTGGGGACACGGTGAAGTGCGGGTCGTCGAGGAGCCGCTGACCGTGGGCCTGAAGACCGGCGGCGGCCGCGTCGGCGGAGCGCCAACCGACGCGGAGTCGTGCCGAGCGAAGGGCGTCGTTGCGGCTCATGCCGCCAGTGTGAGGTGTCATCGCGGTCCCTGAGGGCCGTGGCCGCGACGTGGCCGTACGTGGCCACTCGATGGCCTGTCCGTGCGGTGCGGTGTCCGCACATCATCGGTCTCAGGACGACGGGGCATGGGCAATCTGCGGAAATGCCCCCGATGGAGGGAGTGATGATGCAAGGGAGGGACTGCGCGTACTGTCCCGAGCCCGGCGCCGACGCGTGCGTGCGGGTGACGGCCCCCGAGGTCGGCTCCAAGCACGTCTTCGCCCACCGGAAGTGCGCGAAGGACCGTGACGTGAGCTGGTGGTACGTGATCACCGACGAGCCGGACAAGGTGGTGCGGTGAAGCCGGGCACGGTCCTGCGCCACGCCCTGTGGACGATCGGCCCCGACCCCGACCGGAACCCGTCGACCGTGCACACCGCGTGCAAGGAGTGCGGCGAGAAGTCCCCCGTCGGCCCCGACCGGGCGGCCTCCGACCTGTGGGCCCTGCGGCACAGCGGCCGGACCGGGCACCGCCGCTACCACGAGTGCGTCTCCGTCGACCTGATCACCCGCCCCACGCACGAGGAGCCCGCCCGGTGAAACACTGTTCGTACTGCGGCCGGAAGATCACCGGCGAGGCCACCCCGGTCACCGACGACGCCGCGACGGGCGCCCACATCCCGGCCTACTGGCACACCGTCCCGACGGAGTGCGGGCCGCGCCCCTCAGGGATGGACGACTCCAGCCGCCTTCAGCACCACCTCGACCACGCGGGCCGGACCCGCTGAGGTGTGCGAAGAACGTGAAGCGGCGTCCGGGGCCGTTCCCGAAACGGGACGGGAACGCGAAGGGCCGGCGCCGGGGATCACACCCCCGCACCGGCCCTCACACCCACAGAGCCCTCTGTCGGGTTCGAACCGACGGTCCCCGCTTTACAGGAGCGGCAGGGTGATCCTCGGCCTGACCTGCACGGCTGCGGTGCTAGCCACTTCACCGCGCAGGCCCTCTAGATGCTCCTCATTCCTTGTGAGTCCCCGCACGATCTGGCACGGATATGGCACGAGGGCCTCTTCGTCCCGAAGCGACTCGGGCGGTGGCGCTTCCTTGGACTGCTGCGCCTCCCGCCTGCGCTGATGGTCCGCAGACGTTCGCGCTCGGCCGCTGCTATCTGTCGGCGTTGTCACGCAGTTGGACACTCATCGCTATTCGATTCGGGCCCGCACGAGGGCATCAGTGGCCCTACGTAGGGCCGCCTTCAGCCTCTCCCGCTCGTCGCGCACCCGGCCGACCTTCCTGCCGGATGCCTGGTAGGCGGTTTCGAACTCGACCCAGGTCTCGTAGGCCGCGAGCATCGCCTCGGAAGAAGCCCGGCCTCGCTCGAACTGTTGCCGGAAGCCCAGGGGCGGCTCGTGGGTTCCGATCCACAATTCGAACCGGGCGTGCTCGGCCATGTACTGCGCGGCAAGTTCGACCACGTCGTTGCCGACGATGTTGCTGGGACCGCCGACGAACAGCCCGTTACCAAGCAAGGAGAAGAACCGACATGATCGAACGAGTCCGCGCCGTCCTCGTCACCCCCGAGAACACGATGCTGGTCATCCGCCGCACCAGGCCCGGCATCCCCGAGTACTGGGTCCTGCCCGGCGGCGGAGTCGAACCCGAGGACGCATCCCGGGAGGCCGCCCTCCACCGCGAGATCCACGAGGAGATCGCCGGGAAGGCCGACATCGTCCGCCTCCTCCACACGATGGAGTCCGACGACGAGCGCCAGCTCTTCTACCTCGCCCGCATCACGACCTGGTCCTTCGACGACCGCACCGGCCCCGAGTTCAGCGCCGGGGGCCGGGGCGAGTACGCACTGGAGGAGATCCCGCTGACCCCGGAGGGGCTCGACGGCATCGACCTCAAGCCCGAGGAGATCGCCCACGTCCTCCGGGGCGCCCTCAGCACCGGAAGCCTCAAGGACGAGGCGACACCTTGAAGATCCCGTACGGCACACGGACGGCACGCGGCCCTTGAGAGGTCCCGACAACGACGAGGCCCCAGGTCAGGCACCTGGGACCTCGTTCAAGGTGCCCCTTCATACGCGAAAGGACCGGCTCAAGGATCACACCCCCGCACCGGCCCTCCGCACCCAAGAGCCCCCTGTCGGGTTCGAACCGACGACCCCCGCTTTACAAGAGCGGTGCTCTGGCCAGCTGAGCTAAGGAGGCAGCCCGTGCAGTGTATCCAACGCGCGTCCCCCGGTGGTCGGGAATCTCACCGGGCGAGGAGTGCTGACAGATCCCCCCGTGGCAGGTAGCGTCACTTGCGGTTCACCCAGGTGGACTAGACCTCAATCACTCCTTTACTCGGATCGTCCGGCACGTTCCTGCCGGTGAAGGGACACATCACCATGGCTTCCGTCACGTTCGACAAGGCGACCCGGATCTACCCCGGTGCCACCAAGCCCTCCGTCGACCAGCTCGACATCGAGATCGCCGACGGCGAGTTCCTCGTCCTCGTCGGGCCCTCCGGCTGTGGCAAGTCGACCTCCCTGCGGATGCTCGCGGGTCTCGAGGACGTCAACGCCGGCTCCATCCGCATCGGTGACCGCGACGTCACGCACCTGCCGCCCAAGGACCGGGACATCGCCATGGTGTTCCAGAACTACGCGCTCTACCCGCACATGACCGTCGGCGACAACATGGGCTTCGCGCTCAAGATCGCCGGGGTCAACAAGGCCGAGATCCGCGCCAAGGTCGAAGAGGCCGCGAAGATGCTCGACCTCACCGAGTACCTCGATCGCAAGCCGAAGGCGCTCTCCGGCGGTCAGCGCCAGCGCGTCGCCATGGGCCGCGCCATCGTCCGCGAGCCGCAGGTCTTCCTCATGGACGAGCCGCTGTCGAACCTCGACGCCAAGCTCCGCGTCTCGACCCGCACCCAGATCGCGAGCCTCCAGCGCCGCCTGGGCATCACCACGGTCTACGTCACCCACGACCAGACCGAGGCCCTCACCATGGGCGACCGCGTCGCCGTCCTCAAGGACGGTCTGCTCCAGCAGGTCGACTCCCCGCGCAACATGTACGACAAGCCCGCGAACCTCTTCGTCGCCGGCTTCATCGGCTCCCCCGCCATGAACCTCGTCGAGGTCCCGATCACCGACGGCGGCGTGAAGTTCGGCAACAGCGTCGTCCCGGTCTCCCGCGACGCCATCGCCGCCGCCTCCGCCAACGGCGACACCACCGTCACCGTCGGCGTCCGCCCCGAGCACTTCGACGTCTCGGGCCCGACGAGCAAGGACGGCCTCGCCGTCACCGTCAACGTCGTCGAGGAGCTCGGCTCCGACGGCTTCGTCTACGGCTCCACCCGCGTCGGCGGCGAGGACAAGGACCTGGTCGTCCGCGTCGGCGGCCGCGACGTCCCCGCCAAGGGCTCCACCCTCCACGTCGTGCCCCGCGCCGGCGAGCTGCACGTCTTCTCCACCTCCACGGGCGCCCGCCTCAGCGACTGACCCGAGAAGGACCGCCCGGCGGCCCCGCGTCCACCCCGGACGCGGGGCCGTTCGGCCATCCGGATCCCATAGAGGGGTTTACGGCGGGAAACCCCGGCATTCCGGTCCCACAACGGCCCTGCGGCGCGCCCCGCGACACCTCCGCGTCAACACGCGATTCGAAAAGCCGCCTCGAACCATCCCCCGCGAGAGTGACTAAATGTCGCCATATCACTACCTCCCGCTACGCTCGCCTGCGTGACCCACTCTGCCCGCCGAATCGGCCGCTCCCTCGCCCTCGTCCTGCCCGTCGTCCTGGTGCTCTCGGGAACGCTCGCGGTGTCCGCCGTTCCGTGGGCCGGCCAGGACTCCGCGACCCAGCTGACGGCGTCCGCCAAGGACGTCTCCGTCCCGGCCAAGTCCCGCGCCCCGCAGGACGTCCTGCGCGACCAGCTCCTCGCCGAGCTCCAGGCGACGGACCCCGGTGTCGCCCTCACGCACCTCCAGCGCGAGGTCGAGAACCGCCCCTCCCTCGCCCGGCACTGCGTGTCGATCGCCCGCGACCTCGGCCGCGCCGCCGTCCAGCGCTACGGCCCCGCCCGCGCCCAGTCCTTCTCCCGCCCGGTCTGCGACACCTCGTACGCGACCGGCGTCATGCGCGCCGGCTGACCCCCGAAGGGCCCCGCCCCGTACCGCCGTGGAGGAGCGCCGGGCGCCTATCGTTCCCCGTATGCACTCCACTCCGACGCAGGCCGTGATCCTGGCGGGCGGCCAGGGCTCGCGGCTGCGCCCCTACACCGACGACCGCCCCAAGCCGATGGTCGAGATCCCGGGCACCGGGACCCCGATCATCGGCCATCAGCTCTCCTGGCTGGCCGCCGAGGGTGTCACCCACGCCGTCGTCTCCTGCGGCCACCTCGCCGAAGTGCTCCAGGAGTGGCTGGAGGCCGCCGTCCTGCCCCTCGAGGTGACCACGGTCGTCGAGACCGAGCCCCTGGGGCGGGGCGGCGGCCTCAAGTACGCCGCCGCGCACCTGCCCGCGTCGAACGAGCCCTGGTACGCCACCAACGGCGACATCTGGACCCGCTTCTCGCTGCGCGAGATGGCCGCCTTCCACGCCGAGCGCGACGCCCTCGCCACCCTCGCCCTGGCCCGCCCCCGCATCCCGTGGGGCGCCGTCGAGACCGACACCTTCGGGCACATCACCGACTTCATCGAGGCGCCGCCGTCGCCGTTCCTCATCAACGCCGGCGTGTACGTCTTCTCCGCCGACTTCACCGAGCTGCTCCCCGACCTCGGCGACCACGAGCGGACCACCTTCCCCCGGCTCGCCCGCGAGCAGCGCCTGGCCGGCTTCCCGCTGCCCCAGGGGGCGTACTGGCGGGCCATCGACACCGCCAAGGACCTCACCGAGGCCGCCAAGGAGCTCGCCGCCCAGAAGGTCTGACGCGCATACGTAAGCGCATACGTAAGCGCATACGCACGCGCGGACGCACGCGCATACGTACGCGAAAGGGCGGCACCGCGCGGAAGCGGTGCCGCCCTTCTCCGTCCGTACGGACGCGGCCTCAGCCCAGCAGGCCGCCGATCGGGTTCCGGGCGCCCCCGTCCCCGCCGCCGCTCGTCGTCGAGCCGCTCTCCGACGGGGTGCCGGTCGAGTCGGTCGAGCCCGTGGAGCCGCCGCCCGACGTGCCGCCCGTGCTGCTCGGGGTGTCGCTGGTGGACGGCGGGGGCTCCGGGTCCGACCGCGTGGGCGTGCGGTCGCCGGATCCGCCGGTCCCGGTGCCGGCGCCCTGCGTGGCCGTCGGGCGCTGCTCCTGCGTGCGGGAGGACTCGCGGGTCGGCTCGGTCGTGCGCTCCGCCGCCTCCCGGGTCCGCTCGCTCTTCGCCGGGGCCTCGGTCGCCGCCCCGGTGGTCGCGGCGGGGCTCGGCGGGGTGGACGCCGGCCGGGAGGAGGCGTCGCCGCTCGGCTCCTGGAGGGGGCGGCCGGGCAGGTGGTTGATCGGGTCGTCGTTGGGGCCCGGGACGGTGACCATCTCGGTGGAGCGGACCGCGCCGCCGAGGACGGAGCCGATGAGCAGGGTGAGACCGACGACGACGGCGGCGAGGAGGGTGCCGCGGCGCAGCACCCGGCGGCGCAGGTCCAGGAGGTCGGCGCGGGGGCCGAGGGTGCGCCAGGCCTCCCCGGCGAGGCGGCTGTCGACCGAGTAGACGGGGGCGCCCGCGATGAGCAGCGGCGACCAGGCGGCCAGGTAGATGATGTCGGCCGAGTCGTAGACCGGGACGCTCTTCCAGCTGACGGTGAGCAGCAGCGCGGCGGAGAGCAGGGCGCCGACGACGGCGGCGACCCGCTGCCAGAGGCCGAGGATCGTGAGGACGCCGACGACGACCTGGAGGAAGGCGACGGTGAGTCCGGCGCCGACGGGGTGCTGGAGGGCGAAGTCGCGGAGCGGCTCGGCGAGGGCCCAGGGGTGCAGGGAGTTGAGCCACTTCACCATGGAGCCGCGCTCGCCGCCGTCGAAGTAGACGGGGTCGCAGAGCTTGCCCATGCCCGCGTAGACCGAGATGAGGCCGAGGAAGACGCGGAGCGGAAGGAGGACGACGCCGAGGTTCATCCGGCGGCCGGGGTAGTAGGCGTGCCGGACGGAGTCCTGTCCGTGCCGCCGCTCGGCCCGGCCGGGCCGCGCCTCCTCGTCCCCGTACGCGTCCTCCGGCTCGGGCCGGGGCTCGTACAGGTCGTCGTAGGCGCCCTCGGCGCGCCGCATCGGCGGCAGCAGCGGCGCGGCCCCGGCGGGCACCACCGGGTTGGGCACGGTGTCGCCGACGCGCGGGATCGCCTGGGTGGCGCCCCCGTCCGGGCCGCCGACGGGGTCGAGGGTGGCCACGGAGGACTCGCGCACGGCCTGGAGGAGGCCGGTCGCGCCCGGCGTGGACTTCCCGGTCCACACGACGGGGCGCCGGCGCGGACCGCCGCCCGCTCGGGCGCCGGCTCCGGACAGGGCTGCGGTACGGGCGCCGGCGGCGAACCTCGGCTGCGGGGCCGGCGCGAGCCGCACACGGAAGCTGGCGTGGTTCACGATCACCTGGGCGGGATCGGAATCCACCTTGACCATGCTCAGCGCGGGCTGATCGTCGAACCCCGGCCGGGGCGTTCTGGTGTCCACACTCATCTAACCGAGTGATCTGGGTTTAGGACACTGCCTTGACGGGCCGCAAATGTCCGAGACCCGTCAAGATCACGCCACGGCCGGTGTCAGCCCCTGCGGCGGCGGGCCGCCTCGTAGAGGACGACACCGGCGGCGACACCGGCGTTGAGCGACTCGGCGCCGCCCGGCATCGGGATGCGGACGAGGAAGTCGCAGGTCTCGCCGACGAGCCGGGACAGGCCCTTGCCCTCGGAGCCGACGACGATGACGACCGGGCCGCCCAGCTCCTCCAGCTCGTGGACCTCGCGCTCGCCGTCGGCGGCGAGGCCGACGACCGTGACGCCGGCCTTCTGGTACTGCTCCAGACAGCGGGTCAGGTTGGTGGCGCGGGCGACCGGGGTGCGGGCGGCGGTGCCGGCCGAGGTCTTCCAGGCGCCGGCGGTCATGCCGGCCGCGCGCCGCTCGGGCACGACGACGCCGTGGCCGCCGAAGGCGGAGACGGAGCGGACGACGGCGCCGAGGTTGCGCGGGTCGGTGACGCCGTCGAGGGCGACGATCAGCGGGTCGTCGTGGTCGTCGAAGGCGGCCGCGACCAGGTCCTCGGGGTGCGCGTACTCGTACGGCGGGACCTGGAGGACGAGGCCCTGGTGGTTCAGGCCGTTCGTCATCCGGTCCAGCTCGGGGCGCGGCGCCTCCATGATGTGGATGTTGCCACGGCCGGTGGCGAGGTTCAGGGCCTCGCGCACGCGCTCGTCGTTGTCGATGAACTGCTGGACGTACAGGGTCGTGGCGGGCACGCCGTCGCGCAGGGCCTCGTAGACCGGGTTGCGGCCGACGACCATCTCGGACTGGCCCTTGCCGCCGCGGCGGGCGACGGGCTTGCGCTTGGCCGCCTGGCGGGCCATCGCGTTGGAGACGCGGTACGCCTTGTGGCCCTTGCGGTCCTCGGCCTTGGGCGTGGGGCCCTTGCCTTCGAGGCCCTTGCGCCGCTGGCCACCGCTGCCGACCGTCGCACCCTTCTTGTTCGACGTGCGGCGGTTCCTGCGCTGGCTGTTCCCGGCCATGACTACCTGTTTCCTCTGTGACGTGCGAAGTCTGTAACTGAAGTGTGCCGCCCGGAGGTCCGAGCGGCACGTCTTCTAACGGTTGCCCAGCGTCCAGCGGGGGCCGTCGGGGCTGTCCTCGATGGCGAGGCCGGACTGGTTGAGCTGGTCGCGGATCGCGTCCGCGGTCGCCCAGTCCTTCCGCTCGCGCGCCGACTCGCGCTGCTGGAGCACGAGCCGTACGAGGGTGTCGACGACGCCGTGGAGCTCCTCGCCGCCGCCGGACTCCTCGGCCCACTGCGGGTCGAGGGGGTCCAGGCCGAGGACGCCGAGCATGGCGCGGACCTCGGCGAGGCGGGCGATGGCCTCGTCCTTGTCGTCCGCGGCGAGGGCGCTGTTGCCCTGGCGGACGGTGGTGTGGATGATCGCGAGCGCGTGCGGCACGCCCAGGTCGTCGTCCATGGCCTCGGCGAAGGCCGGCGGCACCTCGGCGGCGGGGGCGACGGGCGCCCCGGCCTTCTCGGTGGCGCGCTGGACGAAACCCTCGATGCGGGCGAACGCCGACTCGGCCTCGCGCAGGGACTCCTCGCTGTACTCGATCATCGACCGGTAGTGCGGGGTGCCCAGGTAGTAGCGGAGGACGATGGGCCGCCAGTTCTTCACCATCTCGGAGACGAGCACGCTGTTGCCGAGCGACTTCGACATCTTCTCGCCGCTCATGGTGACCCAGGCGTTGTGCACCCAGTACTGGGCGAACGCGTCGCCGAAGGCCTTGGCCTGGGCGATCTCGTTCTCGTGGTGCGGGAAGATCAGGTCGAGGCCGCCGCCGTGGACGTCGAAGGCGGAGCCCAGGTACTTGTGGGCCATCGCCGAGCACTCCAGGTGCCAGCCGGGACGGCCGCGGCCCCAGGGGGTCTCCCAGTCGGGCTCGCCCGGCTTGGTCGCCTTCCACATGGCGAAGTCGCGGGGGTCGCGCTTGCCGGAGACGCCCTCGTCGGGCTGGCGCAGGTCGTCGATGTCCTGGTTGGACAGCTCCAGGTAGCCGGGGAAGGAGCGCACGTCGAAGTAGACGCTGCCGTCCGCCTCGTAGGCGTGGCCGCGCTCGATGAGCCCGCGCATCATCTCGATCATCTCGGGGACGTGCCCGGTGGCGCGCGGCTCGTAGGTCGGCGGCAGGCAACCGAGCGCGTCGTAGCCGGAGTTGAACGCGCGCTCGTTCTCGTACCCGATGGACCACCAGGGGCGGCCCTGCTCGGCCGCCTTCGCGATGATCTTGTCGTCGATGTCGGTGACGTTGCGCACGAACGTGACGTCGTAGCCGCGGTACTCGAACCAGCGGCGCATGATGTCGAAGTTGAGGCCCGACC
Organism: Streptomyces sp. NPDC093071; assembly: GCF_044754545.1. Taxonomy (NCBI): domain Bacteria; kingdom Bacillati; phylum Actinomycetota; class Actinomycetes; order Kitasatosporales; family Streptomycetaceae; genus Streptomyces; species Streptomyces sp. NPDC093071. Next base: position 702,211 of record NZ_JBIVPH010000004.1, read on the forward strand.
GGATGTGGCCGATGTGCGGGGCCGCCTGGACGGTGGCGCCACAGAGGTAGATCGAGACACAGCCCGGCGTGAGCGGGGTGAAGTCACGGATCTGCCGGGCGCTGGTGTCGTACAGGCGAATAGTCACCCCTCCAGGGTAGTGGGCGTGTGGTAGTGCCCCGCGACCTATTCCCGGCCACGGAGCACGTTTTTCGCCCCTCCTACTCCTGTACGGGCTTCCGTACGGGGTACACCAAGGCGGTCGCGAGGGCGGCGAGGCCCTCGGCGCGGCCGGTGAGGCCGAGGCCGTCGGTGGTGGTGCCGGAGACGGAGACGGGCGCTCCGGCCGCCTCGCTCAGCGCCTTCTGCGCCTCGTCGCGCCGCTTGCCGACCTTGGGGCGGACGCCGACGACCTGCACGGCGACGTTGCCGATCTCGTACCCCTCGGCGCGGACGATCCGGGCGGCCTCGGCGAGCAGGGTGGTGCCGGAGGCGCCGGACCACTCGGGGCGCGAGGTGCCGAAGTGGGCGCCGAGGTCGCCGATCCCGGCGGCGGAGAAGAGCGCGTCGCAGGCGGCGTGGGCGGCGACGTCGCCGTCGGAGTGCCCGGCGAGGCCGTACCCGTCGCTCTCGGAGGCGTCCCAGAGGAGGCCCGCGCACCAGAGTTCCCGGCCCTTCTCGAAGGCGTGGACGTCGGTGCCGATGCCGGTACGGGGAAGGTTCATCGGCTCAGAAGCCATCGTTGGCCCTCCTGCGGGCGAGTACGGCCTCGGCGAGGACGAGGTCGAGGGGGCGGGTCACCTTGAAGGCCTCTTCGTGGCCGGGCACGACGACGACGGGCGCGCCGAGCTTCTCGACCATGCCGGCGTCGTCGGTGGCGCCCTCTCCGGTGAGGGCGACGGTGGCGTGGGCGTTCACGAGGGTGTCGTGGTCGAAGCCCTGGGGGGTCTGGACCGCGCGGAGGCGGGCGCGGACCGGGGTGGCGACGACCTGCTCGGGGTCGCCGGGCTTCTCCGCCGGCTCGACCTCCTTGACGGTGTCGGCCAGGGGCAGCGCGGGGACGACGGCGACGGCCCCGTCCCGTACGGCCTCGATGACGGCGTCCACGGTGTCGACGGGGACGAGCGGGCGGGCCGCGTCGTGGACGAGGACGGTGGTGACGCCCTCGGGGAGCGCGTCGAGGCCGAGGCGCACGGACTCCTGGCGGGTGTCGCCGCCGGGCACGACCAGGTAGTCGGTGCGCTCGGGGAGGGCGTGGGCGTCGAGGAGGTTCTTGACCTCGGCGGCGCCTTCGGGGGGCGCGACCACGACGACGAGCGAGACCGCGCGGGAGGCGGCCATCGCGCGGACGGCGTGGATGAGGATGGGGGTGCCGTTCAGCGCGCGCAGCGCCTTGGGGGCGCCCGGGCCGAGGCGTACGCCCCGTCCGGCCGCCGGGATCACGACGGCGGTACGACGGGGACGCGCTTCGTCTGACATCGGTTGCACTCCGGCAGGTTTGTTTCCGCGGCCGACATGGGTATGGCACTCACCGTGCCGGACGCACCGCCTTGACCGGGCCCTTTCCGTGACGACGGTCGGGGCGTTGCCGCCCGGCACGAGGGGTCTTGTGTATCGGGGTTCGGGGTATCGGGTGTTCCGTGCGCGGATGCCCGCGCACGCGCACCGTACGCGGACATGCCGCAGCGCCCGGCGACAGCACTGTGTGGATCACAGCACGCCAGCGGGCACCGCGGCATCGCTTCACTTGAGAAACGCGCTCCGGTGTGGCCGGAACACGCTCAGGACGCGAGGACCTCGTCGAGGAGAGCCTCGGCCTTGTCCTCGTTCGTGTTCTCCGCGAGGGCCAGCTCGCTGACCAGGATCTGCCGGGCCTTGGCGAGCATGCGCTTCTCACCTGCGGAGAGACCGCGCTCGCGCTCGCGTCGCCACAGGTCGCGCACCACTTCGGCGACCTTGATGACATCGCCGGAGGCGAGCTTCTCCAGGTTCGCCTTGTAGCGACGGGACCAGTTCGTCGGCTCTTCGGCGTACGGCGCGCGCAGCACCTCGAAGACCCGGTCCAGCCCGTCCTGCCCGACCACGTCGCGGACCCCGACGAACTCCGCGTTGTCCGCAGGTACGCGGACCGTCAGGTCACCCTGCGCGACCTTGAGCACCAAGTAGGTCTTGTCCACGCCTTTGATCTGGCGAGTTTCGATGGCCTCGATCAGCGCGGCCCCGTGATGGGGATAGACCACGGTGTCGCCAACCTTGAACGTCATGTGACAGGTACCCCTTCCGTGGCTATCCAGAGTAACACGGATACGGCTTCTTCTGAATGGCGTTTTCGCAGGTCAGGGCATATCTCGGGGCTTGACAACAGCGACGCGGACGTGCTGCGGAGAGGTTCCGGAAGGGGGTATTCGCAGGTCGGAGCGGCTGTGCGGACGGAGAGAAACGCGCACGTTACACCTACTCGGGGCTCTGCGGAGAGGGAGTGATGTACCGGTTTGTCTGGTTCGGAGTGGCCTTCTTCACGTGCTCCGTTCGAGGATCGGTCACCCGTACGGATGCATCACGGGATGATTCCCGAAATTGATCAGCCGAGATCGGCCGACATCGGTCGGGGATTTTCCGGAGGGGCGGCTCCGGGGAATGCGCGGCGACCCCCGAATTGATCAAGGCGGTTATGTGAACAACAGGTCAATGGGTCGCGATCCGGCCACGCGGAGCGACCACGGCCGGTCTCCCGGGGGCGGCGGTACGGGGTGGCCTCCGGGGACCGCCCCGGGTGCGCGCCCGGACACGCCCCGGGACGCACCCCCGGGCGCGTCCCGGGAAGGCCGGGGACGGGCGCGGGCGGTTAGGGGCGGGTCGGGTGCGGGACGGAGAGTGCGGCTCGGTAACCTAAGCGCGCTGACACGCCTTTGGTTGGCCTTTGACATCCACGTCCGTCCGTACGTCCTAGGAGATGCCGCCGCCGTGAGCCGCAGCCTTCGACGCGGCGCCCTCGCCGCTACCGCCATCGTGTTCTCCATCGCCGCGCTGTCCGCCTGTGGCGCGGGCAACGACGCGCAGACGCTCGGCGTCCGGCCCGACAACGCCGCCGTCACGGTGGACGACGTCAAGATCCAGAACGCTCTGCTCATCACGCAGCCCGAGATCGGCGTCAAGGGCCCGGCCGCCGTCTCGGCCACGGTCTTCAACAACGGCTCCCAGCCGCAGACCCTCGACGCGATCACCCTGCCGGGTACGAGCGCCACCGTGAAGCTGACGCCGGCCGGCGGCACCGGCGCGGTCACCGTCCCGGCCGGCGGCTCCGTCGTCATCGGCGGCGCGGGCAACGCCACCGCCGTGATCGAGAACGGCACCGAGTCCGCCCGCCTCGGCGACGCGCAGGAGCTCGTCTTCAAGCTGAGCAAGACCGGCGAGGTCGGCCTGGAGGCGTTCGTCGTCCCCGCGAAGAGCTACTTCGAGGAGTTCGGCCCGGAGGTCGTCCCCGCTCCCCCGGGCGCCACGCCGACCGCCTCCGCGACCCCGTCGGGCGAGGGCGAGCACGGCTCGGAGCACGGCGAGGACGCCGAGGCCGGTCACTGACCGTCGTACGTACGCACGTGAAAGGGGCGCCCCCTGATGGGGGCGCCCCTTTCACGTGTCCGCACGGCGGTGGTTCCTACGGCTCGAACTTGTAGCCCAGGCCCCGCACCGTCACCAGGTAGCGCGGCGCGCCCGGGTCCGGTTCGAGCACCTTCCCGCGTGCGCCCCTCGCACCGCTCGGCCCCGGGGGGCCTCACAGGCTTCGGGACGCTGCGCCGGACTCCGTCCGGCCCGTCGGGCCGAGCCGCTCGTCCTACGGCTCGAACTTGTAGCCCAGGCCCCGCACCGTCACCAGGTAGCGCGGCGCGCCCGGGTCCGGTTCGATCTTGGCGCGGAGGCGCTTGACGTGGACGTCGAGGGTCTTGGTGTCGCCGACGTAGTCCGCGCCCCAGACGCGGTCGATGAGCTGCATACGGGTCAGGACGCGGCCCGCGTTGCGCAGCAGCATCTCCAGGAGGTCGAACTCCTTGAGGGGGAGGTCGACCTTGCCGCCGGAGACCGTGACCACGTGCCGGTCGACGTCCATGCGGACCGGGCCGGCCTCCAGGGCCGCCGGGGTGACCTCCTCCGGCTCGCCGCGGCGGCGGAGCACCGCGCGGATGCGGGCGACCAGCTCCCGCGAGGAGAAGGGCTTGGTCACGTAGTCGTCGGCCCCTATCTCCAGGCCGACGACCTTGTCGATCTCGCTGTCCTTGGCGGTCACCATGATCACCGGGACGTTCGAGCGGCCGCGCAGCTGGCGGCACACCTCGGTACCGGGAAGGCCCGGAAGCATCAGGTCGAGGAGGACGAGGTCGGCTCCGTTGCGCTCGAACTCGTCGAGGCCGTCGGGCCCGGTCGCCGCGACGGCGACCTCGAAGCCCTCCTTGCGGAGCATGTACGACAGGGCGTCGCTGAAGGATTCCTCATCCTCGACGACGAGCACTCGGGTCACGGAAGGACCTCCGGGGCGGGAAGCGGTTCGGTCATGAGATCGGGGGTGGGGGAGGCGGGCCGGCGGTCCCGTGCGGAGCCCGCCTCGGGCAGCCGCAGGGTGAAGGTGGAGCCCTGACCCTCGGTGCTCCAGACGGTGACCTCCCCGCCGTGCGAGGCGGCCACGTGCTTCACGATGGCGAGGCCCAGGCCCGTGCCGCCGGTGGCACGGGAGCGGGCGGGGTCGACGCGGTAGAAGCGCTCGAAGACGCGCTCCTTGTCCTTGTCGGGGATGCCGATGCCCTGGTCGGTGACGGCTATCTCGATGAGGTCGCCGCCGGGCGCGGCGATCTTGCGGGCCGCGATGCCGACGCGGGTGTGGGCCGGTGAGTAGTTGACGGCGTTCTCGACGAGGTTGCCGAGGGCGGCGGCGAGCTGGCCGCGGCTCCCCCAGACCTTCAGGTCGGCCGCGCCGCCGGAGACCATGGTGATCTGCTTGGTGGTGGCGGTGTGCCGGGAGCGGTCGATCGCCTCGGCGACCAGCTCGTCCACGGACACCGGCTCGGAGTCCTCCAGCGGGTCGTCGTTCTGCACGCGGGAGAGGTCGATCAGCTCCTGTACGAGGTTGGTGAGGCGGGTCGCCTCGATCTGCATCCGGCCGGCGAAGCGGGTGACCGCCTCGGGGTCGTCCGAGGCGTCCATGACCGCCTCGGAGAGCAGGGAGAGCGCGCCCGTGGGGGTCTTCAGCTCGTGGCTGACGTTGGCGACGAAGTCCCGCCGGACCGCCTCGATGCGCCGGGCCTCGGTGAGGTCCTCGACCAGGAGCAGGACGAGCCGGGAGCCGAGGGGGGCGACGCGGGCGGAGACGGCGAGGGCCTCGCCGCGTCCGGTGCCGCGCCGGGGCAGGTCCAGTTCGACCTGTCGTATCTCCCCGTCGCGGCGGGTGTCGCGGGCCATGTTGAGCATGGGCTCGACGGCCAGTTTGCCGCCCCGGACCAGACCGAGCGCGTACGCCGCCGAGCTGGCCTTCACCACGGAGTCGCTCTCGTCGAGGACGACCGCGGAGGAGCGCAGTACGGACAGCACGGTGTCGACGCCGGGCGGGAGCACGGCGTCGGTGTGCAGCGAGGTACGGGTGGGTCGCGTCTGGTCGCGTTCGCTCCAGCGGAACGCCAGCATGGCGATCACGCCGGTGCACACGCCGGCGATCGCTGCCAATGCGGCGACCGCCGCGTTCACGTCCATGCCTCAAGGTTATGCGGGGTCGCGGGCCCTCTCCCAGCCGTCCGGGTGGCTGCTCGAACACTCGTCGCCCAGAGTTCACCGTGGAGATGCGGCCGGTTCACTTGCCCCGGCGGGCGCGGTGGCGTGCGTCGCCCAGAGTTCACCTGGGGGACGGGGGCGGTTCACACGAGGGGGTGGAACCGGACGCGTACGGGGCCGAACGTGGGAACGTGGGGTTCGGACCCCACCCGTACCCCGGAGCCTCCGGAGCCCCCGGGGTCTCCGGAGCTTCGCAGCTTTGCGTAGAGAGGGACATCCATGCGGGACGCGTACCACGAGGAACTGGACTCGATCGGAGAGAGCCTGGTCGAGATGGCCCGGCTCGTCGGGTCGGCGATCGGGCGCGCCACGACGGCGATGCTCGACGCGGACCTGAAGCTCGCGGAGAGCGTGATCGCGGCGGACCAGAAGGTCGACGACCTCCAGCACGACCTGGAGGCGCGGGCGATAGCCCTGCTCGCCCGCCAGCAGCCGGTGGCGACGGACCTGCGGATCGTGGTGACCTCGCTGCGGATGAGCGCCGACCTGGAGCGCTCGGGCGACCTGGCGCAGCACGTGGCGAAGCTGGCGCGGTTGCGGTTCCCGGAGTCGGCGGTGCCGAGGGACCTGCACGCGACCATCCTGGAGATGGGGCAGCTGGCGCAGCGCCTGATGGCGAAGGCGGCGGAGGTCATCATCACGAAGGACGTCGACCTGGCGCTCCAGCTGGAGCAGGACGACGACGAGATGGACCTGCTGCACCGGACGCTGTTCCGGCACCTGATGGACGACCGGTGGAAGCACGGCATAGAGACGGCGGTGGACGTGACGCTGCTCGGCCGGTACTACGAGCGGTTCGCGGACCACGCGGTGTCGGTGGCGAAGCGGGTGGTGTACCTGGTGACGGGCGAGCACGCGGACGAGCTCCAGGCGGCGGACGCGCCGGTCGAGGGGGCGTAGCCCTCGCCGGGGCGGCTCCGGGGGGCGCACGGGTGTGCGGGCTCCGGTGCGCCGTTGATGCGCCGGTCCGGGTGGGCATGGAATGGGGGGAGGCGATCCGCGCCTCGAAAGGGAGGGACCCCATGGCCGATTCCCCGATGACGACCGACTCCGGGCCGGAGCCGCCGCGCGAGGCGGTCCTGTTGCCCGTCCTCGGCGCCTGCGGCTGCGGCTCGGGCTGCGGCTGCGGCTGCCAGTCGGGGGCGCCGTGCCAGTGCGGGGGCTGCTCGGGCTGACGCGTACGGGGGGAGGGGTGCGGCTCGTCGCGCCCCTCCCCCCTTTACCTCTACCGGGTCACTGGAGGTCGAGCACGCCGACGACCTGCTGTCCGCTCGTCTCCCCGGTGGTGCGGAAGCCGAGCCGGCGGTAGAAGGCGCCGGGGCCTTCGTCGCCGGGCGCCCAGGTCGCGTACAGCTGCCGCGCACCGCGCCGGCGCAGCTCGTCGGCGACGGAGAGGACGGCGAAGCGCCCGTACCCCTCGCCCTGCGCGTCGGCGGAGATGTTGAGCCGCCAGAGGCCGCTGCGCCGGTCGCCGGGGTCCTCCTCGCTCCACTGGAGGTCGATGAAGGCCATGAGGAAGCCGACGAGCCGGTCCTCGTCGAGGATCAGCCGGGGCCAGGCGGCCTCCCCGAAGGCGTAGGCCTCGGCGAGGGAGTGCGCGACGGGCGCGACGTTCCGCTCCTGGTGGGGGCGGACGCGCAGGCCGAGGGCGGCGTCGACGTTGGCGGGGGTGACCTTCTCCAGGCGGAGGGCAGGCCTGGACGTGCCGGTGCTCATGATCCGGACGTTAGCGGGGGCGTACGGATCCGTCGTGCGATTTACGTATCCGCTTACGTATCCGCGCGTACGCCGCCTCCGCCGCTCCCGGACCGCCCTCAGATGTGGAGCTCGGGCGGGAAGCCGGTCCACCGGAGGTCGGCGGGGAGGTGGCCGGTGTCGTTGAAGAGGAGGACGGCCGGGGCCCGGCCGGGCGCGTAGCGGATGACGGTGAGCGCGGCGTTGGCCTGGTTGATGCCCATCCAGCGCCACTCCGGGGCGTCGAGGGCGGCGCGGACGAGCCAGGCGATGAGGAAGTTGTGGGTGACGACGAGCTCGTGGCGCGGCTCGTTCCCGGCGACGGGTCCCGTGAACAGCGCGAGGGCCTCCCGGGCCAGACCGGGCCCCTGCTCGCGCTCCTCGGCCGGGAACCGGGCCAGGTGGTCGAGCAGGGCGTCGGCCGACTCCGGCGGCAGCTCCTCGCGGTGCGGCAGATAGGGAAGGTAGTCCCCGGCCGGCGCGGAAGGCCGCAGGGGAACGCCGCCGAGCCGCTCCCGCACCAGCCGCGCCGTCTCCTCCGCCCGCGCGAGCGGCCCGTGATGGATGGCCGAGAGCGGCGCCCCCCGCAGCCGCTCCCCGAGCAGAACGGCCTGCCGACGCCCGCCCTCCGACAGCGCGCTCTCGTCCGGCAGCGCCTCACCGTGCCGCGCGAGGTACAGGTAGCGGGCGGCTGTCGCCGTCATGGGCGCGTCCTCCGTCGGGTTTCATGATCGTGTCGACGTGTGGACGGACGCGGGGGCGCGGCGGGCGGTTCCGGGGGCTACGGCCGCCTCGTGCCGAGCGTCCGGGAGCGCGCGAAAAGTCGTGGCTGCCGTCTTCGAAGGCGCCTACGCTCCTGGTCGCCGAGGAGGGGAGACCCGGATGACCGACGACGAGTCCGCCGAGTACTGCACGCTGCTCTGCGACGACCCGCCCAACGAAGTGGTGCTCGTCGCCTGCGGGCCGCGTGAGAAGGACGTGATCCTGGCGCTGCGCAAGCTGACCGGACTGAGTTTGTGGCACAGCCGGGACCTGGCCCGGCAAGCCCCCGTCACCGTCCTCGAAGGGCTGGGCCACTACGAAGCCCGGTTCGCCGTCACGGTGCTCCGGAGCGCCGGCGCCGAAGCGGAGCGGCGACCGGAGCCGGAGGCCGGGGAGCACACGGCCCTGTCCCCCTGACGGTCCGCAGACGGCCCCCCGACGGCCCCAGGCACGGAGAAGCCCCCTACCCCGGCGGAGAAACCGCGGGGAGGGGGCCCTTCGTGCTTCAGGGCTACTTCTTCTTGCCCTGGTTCTTCACGGCCTCGATCGCCGCGGCCGCCGCCTCCGGGTCGAGGTAGGTGCCGCCCGGGTTGAGGGGCTTGAAGTTCTCGTCGAGTTCGTAGGCGAGGGGGATGCCGGTCGGGATGTTGAGGCCCGCGATGTCGGCGTCCGAGATGCCGTCCAGGTGCTTGACCAGGGCGCGGAGGCTGTTGCCGTGGGCGGCGACCAGGACCGTGCGGCCGGCGAGGAGGTCCGGGACGATGGCGTCGTACCAGTACGGGAGCATCCGCTCGACGACGTCCTTGAGGCACTCCGTGCGGGGGCGCAGCTCCGGCGGGATCGTCTGGTAGCGGGCGTCGTGGGCCTGCGAGTACTCGCTGTCGTCGGAGAGCGGCGGCGGCGGGGTGTCGTACGAGCGGCGCCACAGCATGAACTGCTCCTCGCCGAACTCGGCGAGCGTCTGCGCCTTGTCCTTGCCCTGGAGGGCGCCGTAGTGACGCTCGTTCAGGCGCCAGGAGCGGTTCACCGGGATCCAGTGGCGGTCCGCCGACTCGAGCGCGAGCTGCGCCGTGCGGATGGCGCGCTTCTGGAGGGAGGTGTGCAGCACGTCGGGCAGCAGGCCGGCGTCCTTGAGCAGCTCGCCGCCGCGCGTCGCCTCCTTCTCGCCCTTCGCGGTGAGGTTCACGTCCACCCATCCGGTGAACAGATTCTTCTCGTTCCACTCGCTCTCGCCGTGACGGAGGAGGATCAGCTTGTACGGTGCGTCGGCCATGCGTACGAGCCTAATCGACCCCGGACGATTGACGCGCGTCGTCAATTGAGTGGTGTCCGGCATGAGAGATGCGTAAGTTACGAACGGCCGCATAGGGGCTTACGCACGCCAGGGGGCGCCACACATGTCCATCAGTACGCTCAGACGATCGGCCCGCGAGACGGTCTCCGGTCTTCCGCCCGGCTTCTGGTGGCTCTGGCTCTCCACCCTCGTCAACCGGACCGGCGCCTTCGTCCTCACCTTCCTGTCCCTCTACCTGACCCTGGAACTCGGGCACTCCGCCTGGTTCGCCGGACTCGTCGTCGCCCTCCACGGTCTCGGCGGCGTCGCCGGGTCCCCGCTCGGCGGCGTGCTCACCGACCGCTGGGGCCGCCGCCCCACCATGGTCACCATGCACCTCGCGGGCGCCGCCTGCGCCGCCGCCCTCGCCCTCGTCACCAGCGCCTGGGGCATCGCCGCCGTCGTCCTGCTGATGGGCGTCGCCATGCAGGCCGTCCGGCCCCCCATCAACGCCACCATCGCCGACATGGTCCCCGCCCACGACGTGCGCCGGGCCTACGCCCTCAACTACTGGGCCCTCAACCTCGGCTTCGCCATCGCCTCCATCGGCGGCGGCGCCGCGGCCTTCCTCGGCTACCGCACCCTCTTCGTCGTCGACGCCGTCGCCACCGTCCTGTGCGCCGTCATCGTCTTCCTCCGGCTCCCCGAGACCCGGCCCGAGCGGCCGGCCCGGACGGAGGAGAGGTCCACCGCCGGGGAGAAGTCCGCCGCCGGGGAGAAGTCCGCCGCCGAGGAGAAGGTCAGCACCCTCACCGTGCTGCGCGACGCGCCCTTCCGGACGCTCGTCCTGCTCAACCTGCTCGTCTGCCTCGTCTTCACCGCGCCCTGGATCGGGCTCCCGCTCACCATGGCCGACCAGGGGCTCCCCGCCTCCTCGTACGGCGTCGTCATCGCCGTCAACGGGATCGTCATCGTCGGCTTCCAGCTCCTCGTCAACAAGCTCACCGACAAGCGCTCCCCCGTCCTCCTCCTCGCCCTCTCCTCCCTCCTCTTCGCCCTCGGCACCGGCGCCACCGCCCTCGCCGGGTCCTCCGTCGCCTTCGCCGCGACCGTGGTCGTCTGGACCGTCGGCGAGATGATCCACGTCCCGACGAACGCCGCCGCCACCGCCCGCCTCGCACCCGAGCACGCCCGCGGCCGCTACCAGGGCGTGATGGGCATGTCCTGGGCCGTCGCCGGTTTCGTCGCCCCGATCCTCGCCGGCGCGATCGTCGACGGGCCCGGACCCGACGTCCTCTGGGCGGCCACGGCCGCGATCGGCGTCCTCGCCGCCGCCGGGTACGCCACCCGGCTGCGGAAGGCCCTGGCCGAGGACGAGGACGTCGTGGCCGCGCCCGTGCCCGTGCCCGGCCCCGTGCCGTCTCCCGCGCCCGCGCCCGTCGTCGTGAAGGGCGGGGACACCGAGGACGCCGAGGACGCCGAGGGCTCCCCCGTCGGCGCCTGACCCGTCGGCGCCCGAACCGTCAGCACCCGGCCCGTCAGCGCCCGGTCCGTCGACGCCCGGCCCGTCGGCGTCCGGGTCTCACCGGGCCCTCCACTCCGCCCAGCCCTTCAGGGCGAAGCCCCCGCCCTCCTCGCGCACTTCGGCCGCGCCCGCCCCGCCGAAGTGCGCGGGCACGACCAGCTCCCGCCGGTCCGCCGCCCGTCCGAGGATCCGGCGGCGGCTCGCCTCCGCCCCCGCCGGGTCCACGCAGAAGCAGCTGCCGTGCGAGGGGTCCAGGAGCTGTACGGGGCTGTGGACGAGGTCCCCGACGAAGACCGCCCGGTCTCCCCCGGACTCCAGGCGCAGCACCGACGAACCGGGGGTGTGGCCGGGCGCCGACTCCAGCGTCAGGTTCCCGTCGATGCGGTGCTCCCCGTCCCACAGCACCGCCAGGCCCTCGCGGCGCACGGGCGCGACGCTGTCCTCGTAGACCAGCCGGTCCTGCGTCCGCCGCCCGCCGCCGTACGCGTTGTCCGGGCCGAAGTGGGCGTCGTCGGCGGCCGGGAGGAGGTAGCGGGCGTTCGGGAACGCCGGCGCCCACGTGCCGGGCGCGTCGCCGGGCCGGGTGTTCCAGCCGACGTGGTCCGCGTGCAGATGGGTGTTCACGACGACGTCCACGTCCTCGGGCCGTACGCCCGCCCGCGCCAGGCTGCCGAGGAAGTCGTCCCGCCGCCGGTGGAAGAGCGGCGCGTCCGGCCGCTCGCGCCCGTCGCCCACCCCCGTGTCGACCAGCACGGTCAGGCCCCCGCTGCGCAGCACCCAGCTCTGCAGCGCCATCAGCGCGCTGCCGTCGTCCGGGTCCCAGTGGTCCGGGACCAGCCACTCCCGGTTGTCCTCCCACAGTCCGGCCCCGGCCCCCGGCACGAGGTCGCGGGCGGGCCCGAACGGGCCCCGCCACTCCACGACCCGGATGACCTCGACGTCCCCCAGGACCATGCTCCGCACGCTCTCATCGCTCATGCCACCGACCCTAGGGAGCCGCCGGTGAGCCGCTCAATGCTCCCGCGACTCCCGCCGATACGCGTACGGCTCACCCTCCGGCGGCGGTACGGTGCCGCCATGGACGTGGTGAGCGACGCGATCTCGGCCGTGCGCGTCGGGCGGCCCTTCTCCCACCGGCTGCGGACGAGCGGGCGCTGGTGCGCACGGCTCGCGCCGTACGACGGCGCCGGCTTCCACGTCCTCCTCGAAGGCACCTGCTGGCTGCTGCCCGACGGCGGCGCCCCGGTCGCGCTCGGGCCGGGGGACGCGGTGCTGCTCCCGCACGGCACCGGCCACGTGATCGCGGACGCGCCCGCCGACGCGGAGACCGTCGCGCGCGCCGAGCCCTTCGTCCGCTGGGGCGGCGAGGGACCGGCGAGCGGGACCGTGCCCGCGCCCCGGCCGGGCGAGCCCGGGGTGGTGATGCTCTGCGGCAAGTACCGGCTCGACCGCAGCCACGCGCACCCGCTCCTGGCCGAGCTCCCCTCCCTCGTCCACCTGCCGGCCCGCGACGGCGCCCACCCCGAACTCCGCGCCGCCATCGGCCTGCTGGCCGGCGAGCTGGGCGGGCCGGAGGAGGGGCGGCCCGGGTCCGGCATAGCGCTGCCCGGCCTGCTCGACCTGCTGCTCGTCTACATGGTCCGGTCCTGGCTCGAAGGGAGTGCGAACGGGAGCGCGGACGGGGGTGCGGACGGGAGTACGGACAGCGTCTGGCCGGCGGCCCTCGGCGACCCGGTGACCGCCGCCGCGCTGCGCGCCCTGCACGCCGACCCGGCCGCGCCCTGGACCGTCGACCGGCTCGCGGCCGAGGCGGGCGTCTCCCGCGCCACCCTGGTCCGCCGCTTCACCGCCCGCGTCGGCCGGGCCCCGATGACGTACCTCACCTGGTGGCGGCTGACCCGCGCCGCCGCCCTGCTCCGGAACGGTACGGATCCGCTGGCCGCCGTCGCCCGCCGCGTCGGCTACGGCACGCCGTACGCGCTCTCGCACGCGTTCCGGCGGGAGTTCGGGGTCACGCCGGGGCGGTACCGGGAGGGCCGGGAGCCCGCGCTCAGTCCGTCGGCTTTCCGGACTCCTGCTCGGAGGTCTTCTCGGGCGCCTTCTCGGGCGTCTTCTCGGGCGTCTTCCCCAGCAGGTTCTTGAACGCGTCCAGGTTCCGGGTCGACTCGCCCCGCGAGACCCGCCACTCGTACTCGCGCCGGATCGATGTCGCGAAGCCCAGCTCCAGGAGCGTGTTGAAGTCGCCGTCCGCCGCCTCCAGGACCGAGCCGAGCAGCCGGTCCAGTTCCTCGGGCGTGACGGCGGCGAGCGGGAGCTTGCCGGTGAGGTAGACGTCGCCGAGGCCGTCGACCGCGTACCCCACCCCGTACAGCTTCAGGTTGCGTTCGAGGAGCCAGCGGTGGACGCCCGCCTCGTTCTCGTCCGGGTGGCGGACGACGAAGGCGTTGAGGGAGAGGGAGTGGCGGCCCGCGCGGAGGGAGAGGGTCGTGAAGAGCTTGCGCGTGCCCGGGAGCTTGACGACGTAGGAGCCCGGCTCGGGGGACTCCCACTCCAGTTCCGCCTCGTCGAAGGTGGACTCGATGATCTGCCGGACGCCCTCGGCGGTCCTGTCCTCAGCCATGGTGGGAGCGTACGCGACGCCGGTTCTCCCGCAGCCGGTGGTCGTGCACGGCGGCCGTGTAGACGTCCGCCGTGGCCGAGGCCGCCGTGTCCCAGCCGAAGGAGCTCGCGTGGGCCGCCGCCGCCTCGCCCATCCGGGCCGACAGGGACGGGTCGGCGACGAAGCGGCCGAGCGCCCGCGCGTAGTCCGCCGGGTCGTGGCCCTGCACGAGGAAGCCGGTCACGTCGTCCCGTACGGCCACGGGCAGGCCGCCCACCGCCGCCGCGACGACCGGGGTTCCGGCCGCCTGCGCCTCTATGGCGACCAGGCCGAAGGACTCGCTGTACGAGGGCATGACGAGGACGCTGGCCGCGCGGAACCAGTCCGCGAGCCGGTCCTGCCCCACCGGCGGGTGGAAGCGCACGAGGTCCGCGATGCCCAGCCGGGCGGCGAGCTTCTGGAGCCCCTCCGGCTTGGCCAGGCCGCTGCCGCTCGGGCCGCCGACCACCGGGACGATCATGCGGGAGCGCAGGGACGGGTCCCGGTCCAGGAGCCGGGCGGCCGCCCGGAGCAGGATGTCCGGGGCCTTCAGGGGCTGTATCCGGCCGGCGAAGACCGGGACGAAGGCGTCCTGGGGCAGGCCGAGCCGGGCGCGGGCGGCGGCGCGGCCGTCGGCGGGGCGGAAGCGGTCGAGGTTGACGCCCGGGTGGACGACCGCGATCTTGCCGGGGTCCGCGTCGTAGAAGCGGGCGAGCTCGTCGGCCTCCTCGGCCGTGTTGGCGATCAGCCGGTCGGCGGCGGAGACGATCTGGGTCTCGCCGATCACGCGGGCGGCGGGCTCGGGGGTGTCGCCCTCGGCGAGTGAGGCGTTCTTGACCTTCGCCATGGTGTGCATGGCGTGGACGAGCGGGACGCCCCAGCGTTCGGCGGCGAGCCAGCCGACGTGCCCGGAGAGCCAGTAGTGGGAGTGCACGAGGTCGTAGTGGCCGGGGCGGTGGCCCGCCCACGCCTGCATCACGCCGTGCGTGAAGGCGCAGAGCTGGGCCGGCAGGTCCTCCTTGGCCAGACCCTCGTACGGGCCGGCGTCCACGTGCCGTACGAGCACGCCCGGGGTCAGCTCGACCACCGGGGGCAGGCCGCCGGTGGTGGCCCGGGTGAAGATCTCCACCTCGATGTCGATGGCGGCGAGCCGCTTGGCCAGCTCGACGATGTAGACGTTCATGCCGCCCGCGTCGCCGGTGCCCGGCTGGTGCAGCGGCGAGGTGTGGACGCTGAGCATGGCCACGCGCCGGGGGGTGCGGGGGCGGCCGGGAAGCCGGAGCCGGGCCGGCGCCGGGTGCCGGTGCCGGGTACCGGCGAACCGGGACACGTACTGGCTCACGTCGGCGGTCCTTCCGCTCGGGGCCTTCGGGCCGGGGCCGTGACCGCAGTCCGTGGCTTCGGCTTTCGGTTCAGGCTCTGGGTGGGGCTTCGGTTCGGGGCCGAGCCGGGTCGGGCATGACGGTCTGGAGGGCGCGGTACGGCCTCCAGCGGCGACAACACCGGAATGAGCCCTTTCATTTCCGGTGGCGGGGCCGCTTTGCCAATTCATTGCCGGAGGGCGGCCGGCTCCTTACCGGAAGGGGTCCGGCTCCTTACCGGAAGAGGTCCGGCGGCTCCTTGCCGGAGGGGTCCGTGCTCCCCGCGCGCCCGTGCCGTCCGGGTCGTCCGGGCCGCCCCGGGACCTTCCCCCGTACCCCTTACGCTCTTGGCATGGCCCCGCGCACCACCCGCCCCGTCGGCACCCCGACCCGCGGGACCACCAACCCCAACCGGCTGCGCCGCATGGACCGCTGGATCGCCGCCGTCCACGGGCCCGCCCTGCGCCGCTCGCCCGCACCGCCTCTCGCCGTCGACCTCGGGTACGGGGCCGCCCCCTGGACCGCCGTCGAGCTGCTCGCCCGGCTGCGCACCGCCGACCCCCGCACCCGGCTGTACGGCGTCGAGATCGAGCCCGCCCGGGTCGAGGCCGCCCGGCCGTACGAGCACGAGGGGCTCTCCTTCCTGCACGGCGGCTTCGAGGTGCCGGTCCCCGGCCGGGTCGCCCTGGTCCGGGCGGCGAACGTGCTGCGCCAGTACGACGAGGAGCAGGTCGCGGCCGTCTGGAAGCGGCTGTGCGGGCGGCTCGCCCCGGACGGGCTGCTGGTGGAGGGCACCTGCGACGAGATCGGGCGCCGGCACGTGTGGGTGGCGCTCGGTCCGGAGGGGCCGCGCACGGTGACCTTCGCCACCCGGCTGGGCTCGCTCGACCGGCCGTCGGACCTGGCGGAACGGCTGCCGAAGGCGCTGATCCACCGGAACGTGCCGGGCGAGCCGGTGCACGCCTTCCTGCGGGACTTCGACCGGGCGTGGGCCGCGGCCGCCCCGTACGCCTCGCTCGGCGCGCGCCAGCGCTGGATCCGCTCCGTGCGCGACCTGGCGGCGGACTGGCCGCTGACGGACGGCCCGCGGCGGTGGCGGCAGGGGGAAGTGACGGTGCGGTGGGGGGCGTTGGCGCCGCGGGGGTGAGGGGTGGATGGAGCGGTCGACGCGATCGGCTCCTCGACCGGACGGCCGAACGAATAACTGCCCCTCGGCCGAGCGGCCGATCCCCTCTCCTCCCCGTTTCTCCCAACTCCCGGTGAATTCCCCCCTCCCCGGGAACGCCTCTCCCGCCCCACACGTCACCTATGGGGGGAACCCGTCCGACAGGCCTCGCTTTCCCTTGTTACTTTCCGGTTTCGCGTGGCACTATCGCCAAGGTCAACGCCGGGTTACTGACGGTAAATCAGTTGTGGGTCACCAGTAGGGGGAGCTTGTGAACCGACGCCGCCGTGCCGCCGCGCTCACCGTGATCTGCGCCTTGGCCGTGCTGGCCTCCCCCGCGCTGACCCTCCAGGCCTCCGCCGCGCCGCTGCCGCCTCCGCCGCCGAAGAAGAGCCTGGAGGAGGTGCGCAAGGAGATGGACGGTCTGTACCGGCAGGCCGCCGTCGCCACCGACGCGTACAACCTGGCCGAGGAGAAGGCCGAGGAGCAGTCCGCCGAGATCGTCCGGGTGAACCGGATGCTCACGGAGGGGCGCGAGAAGATCGAGGACCTCAAGCTCAAGGCCGGTGTCGCCGCGCGCTCCCAGTACCGCAACGGCGGGCTTCCGGAAGGCGCGCAGCTCATCCTCACGAACGATCCGCAGCTCTTCCTCGACGCGGCGGGGCGCATCAAGGACGGCGCGAAGGCCACCAAGGACCTGCTCGCCGAGATGACCCGCACCCAGGCCTCGCTGGACGTCTACGCCAAGGAGGCGAGCGACCACTGGACCAAGCTGGAGGCGAATCGCGTCCGCCAGGCGAAGGCGAAGAAGGAGATCAACGAGAAGATCGACGCGGCCAAGAAGCTGGAGTCCGAGCTCGCCGCCGAGGAGCGGGAGCGGCTGCGCCGCCTGGAGGAGTTGGCGCAGAAGGAGGCCCAGAAGACCTGGCTCCGGGCCGGTGCGCTCAAGGGCCTGAAGGCGGAGGCGACCGCGGAGGGCCGGAAGGCGGTCGAGTTCGCGACGGCCCAGATCGGCAAGCCGTACGGCTGGGGCGACGAGGGCCCCGACTCGTTCGACTGCTCGGGCCTGACCCAGAGCGCCTGGGGCGCGGCGGGCCTCGGCATCCCGCGCACCTCGCAGGAGCAGTGGCGGCTGCTGCCGCGCGTGGACGTCCAGGACATGCGGCCGGGCGACCTGATCGTCTACTTCAAGGACGCGAGCCACATCGGGATGTACGTCGGCAACGGGATGATGGTCCACGCCCCCCGCCCCGGCCGGAACATCACCCTCGCGGGCGCGGGCTCGATGGAAATCCTGGGCGTCGTCCGCCCGGCCGGAGCGGTGAGCCCTGCGGGCCGCTGAGCCGGGTACGGCCGGGGTCGCCGGGTGACCGGCGGGACCCGGAAAGCCCGTACGGCCCGAGCGGCCGGCGAAACCGGGACGATCCGGGTCGCCGGATGGTCGACGAGACCGGTACGGCCCGGGTGGCCCGGGGTGCCGGGCGGCCGGTGAGACCGGGGCAGTCCGGGCGACCCGGGAGGTCGTCGGTGAGACCGGACGGTCCGGGCGACCAAGGCCGTCGGTGAGCGCGAGCAGTCCCCGCGGTCGGCCCGGCCCAGGCGGTCCCGGCGACCGGCCCGACCGAAGTGGCCCAGGTGACCGGACCGACCACCGACCCAGGCGGTCCAGACGGCGGACCCGGACCAGGCGACCCAGGCGACCGGTCCGGCCCAGGTGGTCCAAGCTGTCGGCCCGACCGGCAAGCCCTCGACGGGCCCGGCCCACATGACCGCCCCCTCATAGCCCCGAAGGCACCCGTCCCTCCGACGTGACGGAGAAACCCCCCGGCCCCCGCCCCCAGGGACCCGTCGCGTGACCTTTCTCATTGCTCTCGGGGGCCTCCCACCAGCCGTGGGGCGGCAAGTACCTCCCCTTCCGCGGCATATGCCAACCGCGACGCGCGCACTCACAGCTGATCACCATTCCGCTGCGGACCGCCGTACCGCTATGGTCCGGGACGGGCGGGGTGCCACCCGGCGTCCCGCGCGCCCTCGGGGGAGGGAAGGACAGCCCGACCGATGCCCGTATCCGTACCGCGTCAGAGAAACGTCTCTGCCGCCGCGGGCCCCGGCGACGAGACCGATACGGACGCCACCGATACGGACGCCACCGCCATGGACGCCACCGCTATGACAGGCACAGTCACAGGCACCGACCGCACCGATCTCACCCTCCTGGTCGTCGAGGACGACCCGGCGGGTGCCCTCGCCGTACCCGAACTCCTCGACGCGGCGGACGCCGCCGGCACCCGGGTCCGCATCCGTACCGCCCGCAACCTCACCGAGGCCGAGCGGCTGCTCACGGACGACGTCCACTGCGTCCTCGTCGACCTCTCGCTGCCCGGCCCCCGCGCCGCCGCCGGCGACGACCCGCTCGCCCCGCTCCGGCACATCCTGCGCCTCGCCCCGCGCCACGCCGTCCTCGCGCTCGCCGCCTCCGCCGACGCGGAGCTGGCCGCCGAGGCGGTACGGGTCGGGGCCCAGGACCACCTCTTCCGCGAGGAGCTCGACGGGCGGCTGCTCAGCCGGGCCATCCGGTACGCGGTGGAGCGCAAGCGGGCCGACGCCGTGCAGGTGAAACTGGCCGAGTCCCGGCTGCGGGCCCAGGAGAACGCCCGCCTGGAGCGCGGCCTCCTCCCGACGCCGCTCCTGGAGGGCTCCGACCTGCGGTTCGCGGCCCACTACCGGCCCGGCCGGTCGCGCGCGCTGCTCGGCGGCGACTTCTACGATGTGGTCCGCACCCCGGACGGCACCGTCCACGCCATGATCGGCGACGTCTGCGGGCACGGCCCGGACGAGGCGGCGCTCGGGGTCGAGCTGCGGATCGCCTGGCGGGCCCTGACCTTCGCGGGCCTGTGCGGGGACGAGCTGCTCTCGACGATGCAGCAGGTCCTGGAGCACGAGCGGGAGAGCGAGGAGATCTTCGCGACCCTCTGCACGGTCGACATCGCGCCCGACGGACGCCGGGCGGGCCTCTGCCTGGCCGGACACCCGTCGCCCCTGATCGCCCGGCAGGGACGGGCCGCGCGGCTCCTCCCGTACGAGGACGGCGGCCCGGCCCTCGGCCTGCTGCCGCGCGCCCGCTGGCCGCGCCGCCAGGTGGAGCTGGGCGGGTCGTGGAGCCTGCTCATGTACACGGACGGGCTGATCGAGGGCCGCTCGGCCGGGCCCGGTTCGCCGCGCCTCGGCCAGGAGGGGATGGTCGCGATGATGAACCGGCAGCTGGCCGGGGGCCTGCGGGGCGAGGAGCTCCTGGAGGCGGCCGTGACGGAGGTCCGGTCCCTGAACGGCGGCGAGCTGACGGACGACGTGGCCGTCCTGGCCCTGGAGCGGGACAAGGGCGGGGACAAGGGCGGGAGCGGGGACGGGAACAGGGACAGGGCCCGGGGATGAACCCCGGGCCCTGCCGCCCGCTCGTTTCCGGTCCCGCTCCGTCAAGCGGCGCCCGTACCGCTACCGGCCGCCGTTGTAGGGGCCGTACGGTCCGTCGCTGCTGGAACCGCCGCCCCGGGGGCCGCCGCCTGAGACCCGCGCGAGCGCGGGACGCACGTCCACCATGAAGACGATGGCGGCGATCACTCCGGCGATCTGCAGGAACAGCATCGGCAGGAGCAGGTTCAGGACGAGGTTGATGCCCAGGATGATCAGCCAGAACTTCTTCGTCTGCTTGTCCGCGGCACGATAGGCGTCCTCGCGCGCCATGGCGGCGAAGACGAGCGCGGCGACCGCGAAGCCGGTGAAGACCAGGAACATCACCAGGTTAAGGAGGGAATCGAATCCCGCGCGCAACATGCTGAGCACCGCCTAAGAGGGAGGGGGAGAGCGCCTCAACGGTCAAGGTACCCGGTACGGCGCTCCGTGTACCCGTACGGGGTCCGCCCCTACTCCTTCTCGGCGGCGACCGGGGCCTTCTTGGCGGGCGCCTTGCGGGTGGCGGTCTTCTTGGCGGACGGCTTCCCGGCGGGGGCGTCGGCGACCTCGACCGTTCCGACGGTCTCGGGCGCCTCGGCGGCCTTGGGCTCCGGGTCGGGCTCGACGGCGATGGCGATCTCGGTGATCTCCTCGGCGGCCTCGCCGCGCCAGGCGCGGACGGTCTCCTCGCCGTGGGCGGCGACCTCCTCGTACTTCTCCCGCGCCTTGACCGCGTACTCGGCGGCGACGCCGACCCCGCGCAGGGCGAGGTCCTGGGCGGTCTCGCCGAGCTTCTTGAGGTCGGTGTCGAGGCCGCCGACGACCTCGGCGAACTTCGTCTGGACGGTGGCCTGGGCTTCCTTGGCCTGGGTCGTCACCTTCTCCTGCACGACCTTCGGGTCGGTCTTCCGGACGGCCTCGATGCGCGCGGGCGCCTCGGCGGCGATCTGCTCGATCAGGCCGGGCACCTTCCGGGCCTGCCGCACGGCGAGGTCGGCGGTGCCGGCGGCGAAGTAGAGGGGGGTACGCAGTTCGTCGATGATGGCCATGCTGGTGGTCCTCCCGGATGTGGCGTACGTACTAGCTCGAAGGCGGTTCGTCGGCATCGGGCACGGGCGCGGGCCCGGAGGCGGCCGCGGCCTCGGCCTCGGCGGCGTTCTCCTTGCGGAAGGAGTCGTAGATCTGGAGCAGCACCTGCTTCTGCCGCTCGTTGATCGAGGGATCGGCCAGGATGACGGCCCGCGTCTCCAGCTCCTCCCGCTCCTTCTCGTCGAGGATCCCGGCCCGCACGTAGAGCGTCTCGGCGGAGATCCGCAGCGCCTTCGCGACCTGCTGCAGCACCTCGGCGCTGGGCTTCCGCAGCCCCCGCTCGATCTGGCTCAGGTACGGATTCGACACCCCGGCGGCCTCGGCGAGCTGCCGCAGCGACAGCTGCGCGCTCCTCCGCTGCTCGCGGAGGTAGTCACCGAGATTGCCGACGTTGAGCGATGCCATGCTCCGACCATGCCAGCCCGTGCTAACTATTGCAAGCGACTGCTTGCAAAAGTCGCCCCTCGTCGTACGGAGGGCCCGGAAACCGATCCGGGCGGTGGCTCGTCCTGGCTCCTGGGAGACCGGGCGGTCGGGCGGTCGGGCGGTCGGACGGAGGGTGCGGGGATGGGGACGCGGCGGTGGGCGGGGCCGGGGCGCGGGCGGGTGGTCGTCGCGCTCGCCGTGGTGACCGCCGGGGTGCTGCTGTTCCACCGGGCCGTGCCCGGTTCCGCGGGGAGCCTGCTGGAGTCGTTCCTGGTCTGGAGCGGGCTCGTGGTCGTGGTGCTGCTCGGGGTCGCGCTGCTGCGGCGGTCCCGGGCCGCGCTGGTGGCGCTCGTGCTGCCGGCGGGGGCCTGGGCGTACGCGTTCGGGGGGCTGCTGCTGCCCGAGAAGGAGCCGGAGGCCGGGGCGTACGGGGTGGTCGTCGTCCAGCACAACGTGAGCGACGAGAACCCAGACCCGGAGGGCACCGCCCGCGCGCTGGCCGCCGCCGGGCCCGATCTCGTCGCCCTGGAGGAGCTGGTGCCCCCGGCGCTGGCCGGCTACGAGAGGGCCCTGGCGTCCGCGTATCCGTACCGCGCGGTCCGGGGGACGGTCGGGCTCTGGTCGAAGCATCCGCTCACGGGGGTGCGCCCGGTGGACATCAGGCCCGGGGGGATCACCGGGCCGTGGGACCGGGGGCTGCGGGCCGTGGCCCGGACGCCGGGCGGCGACGTCGCGGTGTACGTCGCGCACCTGCCCTCGGTACGGATCGGGGCGAGCGGTCTGGCGTCCGCGCGGCGCGACGAGAGCGCCGGGCGGCTCGGGGCCGCCCTCGCCGCCGAGGAGGTGGGGCCGGTGATCCTGCTCGGCGACCTCAACGGCACCGTCGAGGACCGCGGCCTCGCCCCGCTGACCTCGCGGCTGGAGCCGGCCGGGCGCGGTCTCGCCCTCAGCTTCCCCGCCGCCTTCCCGGTGGCCCGCATCGACCAGGTCATGGCCCGCTCGGCGACCGTCGGCCGCATCCGCACCCTGCCCGCCACCGGCAGCGACCACCTGCCGGTCCTCGCCCGGGTCACCCTGCGCTGACGCCCCCGTGCCTACTCCGCCGGACCGTCCAGCCACTCCGTCAGGGCGTCGAAGTCCGCGTCCGTGAGGCCGTCGCGGGGATCGACGCGCAGGAGGAGGGCCCGGCCGGGGTGGTGGGCGGCCACCCAGGCCCGGTCGGAGCCGGTGATCTCGTCGTCCACCCAGACGAAGGGCCGTCCCGCGGCGCGGGCGACGAGGGGGCGGGTCTTCCAGTGGAGGCCCGTGCGCGCGCGCTCGGCCACGTCCTCGTCGGTCTCGTCCGGCCAGAGCACCACCGGCAGCTCCGGCAGGCCGAGCCAGGGCGCGACGTACGCGTTCGCGTCGTCCATCCAGGTCGTCGCCCACACCAGCTCGCACCCCGTCGCCGCCAGGCGCGGCCCGAGCCCGGGGTCCACCCGCGCGAGGAGCGGGTTCCTGCCCTCGTCCGGCCGGCCGGTGGGCGGGAGGTACGTCGGGTAGCCCTCCGGGGAGCGCGTCGACGGCCCTCCGAAGGGGATGAGAGGGCCGTCGACGTCAAGGAAGAGGAGCGGGACGGGCGGAGGGTTCCCTCGCCGACTCCGTTGTTCCGCGGTCACGTTCGCACCGTACGCCACGGGAAGGGCCGGGCCCCCGGTCTCCGCTCCGTGCCATCCTGGAAGGGTGAACCTGGAGGACCTGGTACGGCTGCGGCGCGCACGCGACACCATGGACCGCGACTACGCGTCGCCGCTGGACGTCCCGGCGCTGGCGAAGGTGGCCCTGATGTCGACCGGGCACTTCGCGCGGAGCTTCCGCGCCGCCTTCGGGGAGACCCCGTACAGCTATCTGATGACCCGTCGCGTCGAGCGGGCCAAGGCGCTGCTGCGGCGGGGCGACCTGAGCGTGACCGAGGTCTGCTTCGAGGTGGGGTGCACCTCGCTCGGGTCGTTCAGCTCGCGCTTCACCGAGCTGGTCGGGGAGACGCCGAGCGCCTACCGAGCCCGCGACCACGAGGAGGGCGCGGAGATCCCGGCGTGCGTCGCCAAGGTATTCACCCGGCCCGTCCGGAAGGGGTGAGGGGCCGGTGTCCCCCGAGCAGTGATCAAGGGGCCGGTGTCCTCTCGAAGGGCCGGTGTCCCCCGAAGGGCCGGTGTCCCCTCGAACGGTCAGGATCGGAGAAGCGGGGTCCCGGGTCCCCGCCGTAGCGTCGATCCCATGGACATCACCCTCTCCCAGTGCTTCATCGCCGTCGACGACCACGACAAGGCGCTCTCCTTCTACCGCGACGCCCTCGGGCTCGACGTCCGCAACGACGTCGGGTTCGAGGGGATGCGCTGGGTGACCCTCGGGTCGCCCGCGCAGCCCGGCGTGGAGATCGTCCTCGAACCGCCGCTCGCCGACCCGGGCGCCTCCCCCGCCGACCGGCAGGCCGTCGCGGAGCTGCTCGCCAAGGGTCTGCTGCGCGGCGTGATCTTCTCCACCGACGACGTCGACACCACCTTCGAGCGGATCCGGGAGTCCGGCGCCGAGGTTCTCCAGGAGCCGTTCGACCAGCCGTACGGCGTCCGCGACTGCGCCTTCCGCGACCCGTCGGGGAACATGATCCGCTTCGCCCGGCGCCGTACCGGTTGACCCTCGTCCGCCGGCCCCGGCCCGTGGCAGCATGGGCCGGGGCCGACGGGGAGGACGGGCATGGCGGTCGAGCGGGTGTGGCTGGACGTTCCGTACGCCGAGAAGGACGAGGCGAAGCGCGGCGGCGCCCGCTGGGACCCGGCGGCCCGGCGGTGGTACGCGCCCCGGCCGGGGATGGCGGAGCTCGCCCGCTGGACCGCAGCCGCCGACGTGCCCGAGCTGCTGCCCGGGGAGGACCGGAGCCTCGGCAGCGGTCTGTTCGTCGACCTCGTGCCCCGGACCTGCTGGTTCACCAACGTGCGGTCCTGCGTCGCCCCGGCCGACTGGGAGCGGCTGCGCCGGATGATCACCCGCCGGGCCGGGCAGCGCTGCGAGGCCTGCGGGGCGGGCGAGGACCGTACGGCCCGGCGGTGGCTGGAGGCCCACGAGCGCTGGACCTTCGACGAGGCCGCCCGCGTCCAGACCCTCAAGCGGCTCATCTGCCTGTGCACCGACTGCCACACCGTCACGCACTTCGGCCTCGCGCAGGTGCGCGGCCTCCAGGACCGGGCCCTCGCCCACCTGCGGAAGGTCACCGGGATGAGCGAGGCGGGGGCGCGCGAGCACGTGGAGATCGCCTTCGAGGTCTGGGACCACCGCTCGCGGTACGACTGGGAGCTGGACCTCGGCATCCTCACCGGCGCGGGCGTCACCCTCGCCGCACCCCCGCACGCGGACGCGCGCGCCCGGGTCGCGGTGGAGACGCTGAACCGGCTAGGGGGCGGGCGGGGGTAGGGGGTGGGGCAGGCCGGGGCCGGGCGGCCCGCCGCCGAGGCCCTGACCGGCGGCTGCCGCCTGGCCTTCGGCGCCGGCACCAGTCTCCCGCTCGCGGCCCCGGCCGTGGCGGCGCCCGTGCCGCGCGGCCCGGCGGCGGGAGGGCCGGAGACCCGCGCCGCCCCCGCCGGACCCCGACTCACCGCCCCCGCCGGGCCCGGCTCACCGCGCCGTGAGGGGGACCGGCTCCCGCAAGCACTCCGGAAGGTCCTCCGCGTGCACGAGCGTCAGCCGCGACACGGCCCGGGTGAGGGCCACGTACAGCAGGTTCGCGCCGCGCGGTCCGGCCGCCGCGACGGCGGCCGGTTCGACCACCACGACGTGGTCGAACTCCAGGCCCTTGGCGAGCCCGGCGGACAGTACGGTCACCCGCTCCGGCGCCGTCCCCGCCACCTCGGCGGCCACCGCTCCCGCGAGGCCGTCGGCCGCGATCACCCCCACCGAGCCCTCCGCCGCGAGCGCGGCCCGCACGGCCGCGCGGGTCCCGGCCAGGAGGTCCGCCGCCCGGTGGACGGTCACCTCCCCGTCCGCGCGCGCCGACCGGCCCGCCGGGACGTCCGCGTCCAGGTGCGGCAGGAGCCGGTTGGCGAGGTCCACGATCGCCGCCGGGACCCGGTGGCCGAGCGTCAGGGGCACCACGCGCGCCTCCGGCTTCCCCAGGTGGGCGAGCTGCTCGCGCCAGTCGCGGGCGGCCCAGGGCGTGGTGCCCTGCGCCAGGTCCCCGAGGACGGTGAGCGAGCCGAACGCGGTGCGGCGGGCGACAGCCCTGCACTGCATGGGCGAGAGGTCCTGGGCCTCGTCCACGACGACGTGGCCGTAGCCCCCGGGGTGCTCGACGAGGCCCGCGAGCTCGTCGAGGAGGACGAGGTCGGCGGCGGTCCAGCGGGCCGTGCGGTAAGAGCGCGGGGGCCGCTCCCAGCGGATCGCGTCCCGCTCGCCGGCGGTCAGCTCCGTCGCGCCGGCCGGATCGGCGAGCAGCTCCGCGAGGACCTCCTCCGGGACCGCCTTCGGCCAGCACGCGTCCAGGAACGCCGTCACCGGGCGCGAGCGCTCGATCCGGCGCGTCCAGGCCGTGCCCCTCGGCCCCGACCGGCGTTCGGCGCGGTCCCGGAGGGCCCGGACGACCCGGGCGCGGACCCGCTCGCGGCCCGTGGCGTAGGGCGGCGCCTCCTCCCGTACCGCCGTGACGATCGCCGCGAGTTCGCCGGCCGGGAGGCGCCAATGGTAGGCGCCGTCGGGGACGGTCAGGCCGTCCGCCGGGGCCGGGCCGACGCGGGCGTACAGCGCGCGGCACAGCACCTCCGCCATCCGGGCGTCGTGCTTGACCCGGGCCGCCGCACCGCCGTCCTCGGCGCGGACCGGGTGGCGGGCGATCTCCTCGTCCAGGGTGGTCTGGCGGATCCCGGTCTCGCCGAGCGCGGGCAGCACCTGCGCGATGTAGGAGAGGAAGGTCCGGTGCGGGCCGAGGACGAGGAGTCCGGAGCGGCGGATCCGCTGCGGATGGGTGTAGAGCAGGTACGCGGCCCGGTGCAGGCCCACGGCGGTCTTGCCGGTGCCGGGCGCGCCCTGCACGCACAGGGAGGCGGCCGGGTCGGAGCGCACGAGGTCGTCCTGCTCGGGCCGGATGGTGGCGGCGATGTCCCGCATGGGGCCGGTTCGGGGGCGCTCGATCTCCCGGGCGAGAAGGGTTCCGGCCTCCCCTCCCCCGCCGTCCGCGAGGTACTCGTCCTCCAGGGCCGTCAGGTCCCCCGAGGCGCCGAGGCCGTCCGGGGCCCAGCCGAAGCGGCGGCGGCGCAGGACGCCCTGCGGGTCGTGGGCTCCGGCCTGGTAGTAGGCGCGGGAGACGGGGGCGCGCCAGTCGACGACGAGCGGCGGGGCGGCGGGGTCCTCCGCGATCCGGCGGCGGCCGATGTGGTGGGTCTGGCCGTCCTCGCGGTCGAGGCGGCCGAAGAACAGCGGCCCCGGCGGCTGTTCGCCCATCTCCTTGGCGCGGCCGCGCAGATGGCGGCCGAGGGCCTCGGCGTCGGCGCCGGACGCGGCCGTGTCCTCGCCGGTGGCGACCTGTCCGGCCGCGTCCTCGGTCATGCGGGCCAGGGCCGCGCGGCAGGCGTCGTGGTGGGAGCGCTCGCGGGCGAGCTCGGATTCCGGGTGTCCGGCGGTGTCCAGTGACGTCATTCCGGCAAGCCTAACGGAAAACGTTACTGGGTTACATTTTTTACTCGGGAAAGGGAGGGTGGAGGAGGTTTCAGTACGGGAGGCCCTCCCGCAGCGTCCCGAACGCCTTCCCCGCCGCCGCCACCGCGTCCGGCGCCACCGCGTCCGCCGTCTCGCCGCCCGCGATCCGGGCGACGTTCCGGTCCGCGAGGATCCGGAGCACGGCCACGACCTGCCCGGCGGCGAGCCGCGCCACCAGGGGATCACCGCCGAGCGCGCCCGCGAGGGCCGCCTCCGTCCCGGCCTGGTACGCGTGGAGGCGGGCGAGCAGTTCCGGGGTGCCGTAGAGGAGGCGGTGGTACGCCAGGACCTCGGGCGCGTCGCAGAGTCCGGTGACCGGATCGCGCCGCTCCAGGCCGTCGAGCAGGCGCGCGTACAGGGCGTCGAGCGGGGCCCGCCCGGCCGCGCGCCCCGCCTCCACCGTGCGGGCCGGCTCGTCCTGGTGGTCCGCGAACCGGTGGAGGACCAGGTCCTCCTTGGCCGGGAAGTAACGGAAGAGCGTCGGCTTCGAGACCTCGGCGGCGGCGGCCACCTCCGCGACGGAGACCCCGGCGAACCCGCGCTCCAGGAAGAGCGCGATCGCCGTGTCCGACAAGGTCTGCCGGGTGCGGGCCTTCTTGCGCTCGCGGAGACCGGGCGCCGGCCGCTCCCCCGTCACGACGCGGCCCCCCTGCCCGCCACCAGGACCGCGACCCCGTCCAGGATCCGTTCCAGGCCGAAGCGGAACTCGTCCTCCGGGTCGTCCGCGACGTCGAGGACGCCCGATTTCAGGATGCGCGTCACCGCCGGATACTCCTCCGGGTCCGCGAGCCGCCGCAGGGTGCGGGCGTACCGGGCCATGACCTCCTCCGGCGGGTCGTCGCTCGCGCCGACCACGGCGGCGAGGTCGGCCGTCAGGACGGCCTCGTTCTTCACGTAGCCGGACACGAGCAGGGTCACCGAGAGCACGGCGCCCTCGTCCAGGCCCGTCCCCTCCAGGGCGACGAGGGCCCTCTCCCACCAGGCGACCATGTTCGGGGTCGCGGGCGGCCCGGCGACGGGGAGCCGCAGCAGCCAGAGGTTGCGGTGGTAGACCTCGCGCATCGCCCAGGCCCAGGCCGCCAGCGCCTCGCGCCAGTCGGTGCCGGGCGGGGGGAGCTCGGGCGGGACGCCGGTCGCGGCCTCCTGCATGAGGACGTACAGCTCGCTCTTGGCGGAGACGTACCGGTAGAGCGACATGGTCGAGACGCCCAGCTCCTTGGCGACCCGGCCCATGGAGACGGCGTCGAGCCCCTCGGCCGTCGCGAGGGAGACGGCCGCGCCGACGATCCGGTCCAGGGTCAGGCTGGGCCGGGGCCCCTTGGCGGGCCGCTCCCGCACCCCCCAGGCCGCCTCGATCGCGGGCGGCAGGAAGGACCCGCCGCCGGTCGAAGCGCCCACGCCGCCACCTGTGGGGCCGTCCGGGCGACCGCCCGCGGGGCCGCTCGCCCGACTGCCTGCCGGACCACTCCCACCACCGCCCGCCGGATCACCTGCCGGACTGCCCGCCGAACCACTTCCACGGCCGCCCGCCGGACCCCCCGCCCGACCGCCCGCCTGATCGCCGACCGGACCACTTCCACCGCCGCCCGCCGGACCCTCCGCCCGGCCGTGCGCCGGGTCACTCGCCGGGCCACCCGCGCGAGACCCCGGCCGGGCGCCCGCGCCGGGTCCGGGCCGACCGCCTGTCCCGCCGTCCGTCCCGCCGGGCGCCGCCCGCTCGTCTCCCCGGCCGCTCTCGCCGTCCGCCATGACCCTCCGCCTTCGCACCTCGTACGCCTCGCCCCGCAGGACGCGCACAGCCCGCACCGCCCGTACGGCACACACCGCACCGCACCGCTCGTACGACACAAGCCGCACCGCACCCGCGCCGCACGCGCCGCGGCCCCGCCCGCAGGGCCCCGTGCTTGACGGACATCCTAGTAATGCGTAACCCTTACACAGTAACGCGTAAGGCATACGCAGTACCGGCGCGGCATTCCGTCGTGCCCTCCAGCGAGCCCAGGGAGTACGCCATGCCCACGGCCGTCGAAGCCACCGGCCTGTCCAAGAGCCACGGCTCCGTCCGCGTTCTCGACGCCCTCGACCTGCGGGTCGCCGAGGGGTCCGTCTTCGCCCTGCTCGGCCCCAACGGCGCCGGGAAGACCACCACCGTCCGGATCCTCGCCACCCTCACCGCGCCCGACGCCGGCCACGCGCGCGTCGCGGGGCACGACATCGTCGCCGAACGCTCCCGGGTCCGCCGCGCGATCAGCCTCACCGGCCAGTTCGCCGCCGTCGACGAGACCCAGACCGGCGCCGAGAACCTGCGGACCGTGGCCCGGCTCTCCGGGCTCTCCCGGCCCGCCGCCGCCCGCCGCGCCGCCGAACTCCTCGAACGCTTCGGCCTCGCGGACGCCGGTGACCGCCTCACCAAGACCTACTCGGGCGGGATGCGCCGCCGCCTCGACCTCGCCGCGGGCCTCGTCCGCGACCCCGGCACCACCCGGGTGATGTTCCTCGACGAGCCCACCACCGGCCTCGACCCGCGCAGCCGCCAGGAGCTGTGGAGCGCGGTCCGCGAACTCTCCGCCGCCGGCACGACGGTCTTCCTCACCACCCAGTACCTGGAGGAGGCCGACCGGCTCGCCGGCCTGATCACCGTCCTCGGCAAGGGCCGCACCCTTGCCACCGGCACCCCTGCCGCACTCAAGTCGCGCTACGCCGGACACCGGCTCGACCTCGTCGCCCGGGACCAGGAGGGCTACCTGCGGCTCACCGCCGCCGCCCCCGGCCGTACGGCCACCGCCGCCCCCGCCGCCCTCTCCCTCGGCGTCCCCACCGACGGCAGCGCCGCCCACGTCCGCGAACTGCTCGACGTCCTCGACCCGGAGCGCCGGGACATCGCCCGCTTCACCCTCCACACCGCCACGCTCGACGACGTCTTCCTCGCCCTCACCGACACCTCCGCCACGAACGGCGGCAAGGAGCCCAGCCGTGTCTGAAGCCCTCACCGCCGCGAGCGTCCTCGCCGGCCGCGGCATCCGGATCAGCCGCCGCAACCCGGACGCGATCGTCACCTCGATGATGCTGCCGATCATGCTGATGCTGGTCTTCGTCTACTTCTTCGGCGGAGCCATCGAGACCGGCACCCGGTACGTCACCTACGTCGTCCCCGGCGTCCTCGTCCTCTGCGCCGGATTCGGCGCGGCGAGCACCGCCGTCGGCGTCAGCGAGGACATGCGGCTCGGGGTCGTCGACCGCTTCCGCACGCTCGACGTCGGCGGCACGCCGTTCCTCGCCGGGCACGTCGCCGCCACCGTCGTCCGCAACGCGCTCTCCACCGGTCTCGTCCTCGGCGTGGCCTTCACCATCGGCTTCCGCCCGGCCGGGACCGCCGCCGGCTGGTGCGCGGCGATCGGGCTGCTGCTCGCCTGGATCACCACCGTCTCCTGGCTGTCGGCGGCCCTCGGGCTCGTCGCGAGGACACCGGAGGCGGCCGGGGCCATCACCTTCTTCATGATGTTCCTGCCGTACCCGAGCAGCGCGTTCGTCCCCATCGACACCATGCCGAGCTGGCTGCACGGCTTCGCCGAGCACCAGCCGGTGACCCCGCTCATCGAATCGATGCGCGGCCTGCTGCTCGGCCTGCCGGCCGGTGACGCGCCGTGGATCGCGCTGGGCTGGTGCGCGGCCCTGCTGGCCCTGGCGGTCGTCGCCTCCGGCTTCCTGTTCCGCCTGCGGACCCGCTGAATTACGCTTCCGACCCCGCTGAACCCCGGGGAACGGCTCAGAAGATGTCGGGCGAGAACGGCCGCAGCGGCGTGCGGAACAGCAGGTCGGCGCGGGCCGCCGCGCCGGCCGTCGCCTCCTCGACGCGCCCGAGCCGGGCGAGCCGTACCGCCGACCGGTCGCCGAACGCCAGCGTCCCCAGCTCCGCGACGTCCAGGACGAGGTCGGCGGACGCGTCCGTACGGACGCAGGAGGCGCCCTCCGGCGAGGCGTCGAGGCGGAAGCGCCCGCCCGCGAGGCCGTCCGCGTCCCGCACGTCCAGGACGAGGCCGTCCGCCACCGGATACGCGCGGCCCTCCAGGAACCGGGGCACGTCCAGGGCCCGGACCCACAGCATGTCCGCGTGGGTCACCGTCCTCGCCGCGCGCGGGTCCGGCAGGAGGTCCGGCAGCGGGTCGTCGGGCGCGCGGTAGCCGGAGCGCAGGGTGGTCACCCAGTCGAGCGAGCAGAGGTAGAGCCACAGGGCGCGCTCGGCGGCCGGGGTGACGGCGACCAGGTCCCGCACGATCGCGGTGTTCACCGGCTGCTTGGTGTCGTCCCACTTGTCGTCGGTGCGGTACGACACGAACCCCTCGGGCTCGCCGGACTCCGACCGGTACACCGCGTAGTACGGCTCCGTCCACGGGTCGAGCTGGAAGCCGAGGCCGGTGCCCTGCGCCCAGGTGCGCTCGGTCCGGTCGGTGACCCCGGCCCGGACCCCGGCGAACCGGCGGTGCAGCTCGGGACCGATCTTGCGGATCTCGTCGCCGTCGGACAGGTCGACGCGGCCGCCGTCCCCGGGGCGGCCCGAGCGGCGCGGGTCGAGCCCGGTCCGCCGCAGGTCCACGCTCCACTCGGTGACCCAGCTCGCCGGGCCGAAGCCGAACCGGCCGTAGATCGGGTACTCGGCGGCGATCAGGGTCGCGAGCGCGTCGCCCCGCTCCTTCGCGACCGCCAGGTCGGCGGCCATCATGCGGCTCAGCAGGCCCTGGCGCCGGTGCGTCGGCGAGACCGTCACCTGGGTGATCGCGTCGGCGGGGAGACTCCCCCCGCCGACCGTGCTGACCTCCTGCCGGAACGAGCGGAAGGTGGCGACGACCCGGTCCCGGTCGAACGCCCCGAGGGTCCGCGCCAGGTCCGTGTGCGGCAGCCGGTCGGCCACGTCCCCGCCGGGCACGACGGGCGGGCGGAGGAAACCGGTGCGCAGGCCCCGCAGCCAGTCGGGGAACTCGGACTCCGTCACCGCGCGTATGTCGACAGTCATCCTCCGACCCTACGCAGGCCCCCGACCGACCCGCACCGGATTTTCGACCGCCCGGGGAGCGGCCGCGGGACTGCCCCGGGAGCGGCCCGGGAGCCGTCCGGGGCGCCTCAGGCCAGCAGGTCGTCGACCTGCGCCTCGCCCTCCCGGTACCGGCGGGCGATCTCCGCGCCGCAGTCGTCGGCCGTCCGCTGGAGCTGCTGCCGACGCCGGGAGACCTGCTGCTCGTACCCCGCGAGCCGCCCCATCCCCGCGTGCAGTTCGTCGTCCGTACGGGCCGTCAGGTCCGACAGCTCGACCTCGGACAGCATCTCGGCCGCGAGCCGCCGGTACTCCTCCCCGCGCGGCGTCGACAGCGTCACGTGCCGGGCCGAACTGCGGTGCCGCGAGGGCACGTCGGCGAGGATCTCCGAGAGCCGGTCGAGGACCGGCGCCTCCGGGTCGGTCCGGCGCGCCAGCTCGGCCCGCAGGATGTCGATCCGGCCCTGGAGCATCCGCCGCACGTAGCTCAGGTCGGCCTCGTCGCTCTGGACGTCCCGGCGCAGCGCGCGCAGCTCGGGCAGCCTCAGCGTGCCGAGGTCCGGCTGCGCCCGGTCCGGCAGGGCGGGCTCGGAGGTCCGCTGCGCGGGCGGCCGCGTCACGGAGGAACCGCCGGCCCGCGCCAGCGGTACGGGACCGGACGGCGTGGGTCCGGTGCCAGGTGCACTCATGAGTTTCGTCCCCTCGACCGGTGCGGAGCCGCACCGCCTGACAGGCATGGTGCCACTCCCACCCGTGCGCGTGCAGGCGCTCTGCACCCGTTCGGCCCCTCCCGCGTTCGGGTGGGTAGGTTGGGGCCCATGCGAGCAGTGGTGCAGAGGGTCGACGGCGCGCGCGTCGTCGTCGCAGGGGAGACCGTCGGTGAGATCGAGGGCGAGGGGCTGTGCGTCCTGGTCGGGGTGACCCATGACGACACCCCGGAGAAGGCCGCCCAATTGGCCAGAAAGCTCTGGTCCGTCCGGGTGCTGGACGACGAGAAGTCGTGCTCCGACGTGAACGCGCCGCTGCTCGTGATCTCCCAGTTCACCCTCTACGGAGACGCCCGCAAGGGCCGCCGCCCCACCTGGAACGCGGCCGCGCCCGGCCCGGTCGCCGAGCCCCTCGTGGACGAGGTCGTGGACCGGCTGCGCGAGCTGGGCGCGCACGTGGAGACGGGCCGCTTCGGAGCGGACATGCGCGTCTCGCTCACGAACCACGGCCCGTTCACGGTCCTGATCGAGGTCTGAGGCTAGGGCTCGACGACGGTCTCCTGCGCCGCCGCCGTCGTCCCGACGACCAGGGGCGCGTCCACAGGAACGTTCCGCTTGACCAGGGCGAGGGCGATCGGGCCCAGCTCGTGGTGGCGGACGGCGGTGGTCACGAAGCCGAGCTGGCGCCCGTCCTCGCCGTCGGACGCGAGCCGCACCGGGGTGCCGTGGCCCGGCAGGAGCACCTCGCTGCCGTCCAGGTGCAGGAAGACCAGGCGGCGCGGCGGCTTCCCCAGGTTCTGCACGCGGGCGACGGTCTCCTGCCCCCGGTAGCAGCCCTTCTGGAGGTGGACGGCGCTGCCGATGAGGCCGATCTCGTGCGGGATGGTCCGGTGGTCGGTCTCGAAGCCGAGCCGCGGCCGGTACGCCTCGACCCGCAGCGCCTCGTACGCGAGGATCCCGGCCGCCGGGCCGTGCGAGGCCGCGAAGGACTCCAGGTCCGCACGGGGCAGGAACAGGTCGCGGCCGTGCGCGGTCTCCCGTACGACGGCCCCCTCGGGCACCTCGGCGATGGAGCCGGCCGGGAGGTGGACGACGGCGGTGTCCTCCGTGCGGTCGGCGACCTCCACCCGGTAGAAGAACTTCATCGACTCCAGATAGGCGATCAGCTCGCCCTGCGTGCCCGGCTCGACGTGCGCCCACACCGTCTCGCCGTCGTCGACGAGGTAGAGGGCGTGCTCGATGTGCCCGTTCGCGGAGAGGACCAGCGCCTCGGTGGCCCGTCCGGGCGGCAGGTCGGTCATGTACTGGGTGAGCAGCAGGTGCAGCCAGCTCAGCCGGTCGTCGCCGGAGACGGCGACGACGCCGCGGTGCGAGAGGTCGACGAAGCCCTCGCCCCCGGAGAGGGCGCGCTGCTCGCGGAACAGGTCGCCGTAGTGCGCGGCGACGCCCTCGTCGCGCCCCTCGGCGGCGACGGCTCCGGGCAGGGACAGCAGGGGGCTGGTCGTTGAATGTCGCTGCATGGGGAAAGCCTACGACTCCGTGTCCAGGGCCGGTCGGGCGTACGGGGGTGGTACGGAAGCCGACCCGTTGTACGGGAGGACGGCCCGGGGCCCTACCCGCCCGCCGGGGGCTCCCCCGCGTCCGGGAGCTCCGCACGCTTCCTCGCGGCGCAGTCCCCGCACCGCCCGAAGATCGCGAAGTGCTTCATGTCCGTCTCGAAGCCGAAGGTCTCACGGAGCTTGCCGGTGAACTCGGCGGCCACCTCGACGTCCGCCTCGATCACTCCGGAGCAGTCCCGGCAGACCAGGTGGAGGTGGTGGTGCCGGTCGGCGAGGTGGTACGTCGGCGCCCCGTGCCCCAGGTGCGCGTGGCTGACGAGCCCGAGCTCCTCCAGGAGCTCCAGGGTCCGGTACACGGTGGAGATGTTCACCCCGGAGGCCGTCTTGCGGACCTCGCAGAGGATGTCGTCGGGCGTCGCGTGCTCCAGCGCGTCGACGGCCTCCAGGACAAGCTGGCGCTGCGGCGTCAGCCGGTAGCCGCGCTGCCGCAGGTCGCTCTTCCAGTCGGTGCTCACCACGCCCCCCAGTGTAGGAGGGCGCGGCGCACGACCCCAGGCCTTCGTCCGGCGGACGCTCGTCTAACGGAAGAAGGCGATGCCGTCGTCCGGCATGTCGGGCAGGTTGCGGGCCATCTCCGCGACCTCCTCCGGCGTGACGACCTTCTTCAGGTGCGCCGACATGTACGGGCGGAGCGGAACCTCGGGGGTCGCCTTCTCGCCCACCCACATCAGGTCGCTCTTGACGTAGCCGTACAGACGCTTGCCGCCGCTGTACGGGCCGGAGGCCGCGGTCCGGGCGACGGCGTCCGTCACCAGGTCGATCTGCGGCTTCTGGTCGGCGAGCTCGCCGTACCAGATCTCGACGACGCCCTGGTCGCGGACCATGACGACCTCGACCTTGCGGTCCTTGTCGATCCGCCAGTAACCGCTCTCGCTCTCCAGCGGGCGGACCTTGTTGCCCTCGTCGTCCAGGACCCAGGAGTGCGACCGGTACTCCAGGAAGTCCCGGCCGTCGTGGCTGAAGGTCACGGACTGGCCGAAGTTGCACTTCTCGGCGCCGGGGAAGTCGGAGACGCCCGCGCCCTCCCACGTGCCGAGCAGGAACGCGAGGGGGACGAGGTCCGGGTTGAGGTCGGACGGAATCTCGATCATGAGCAGCTCTGGCGTTCTCTAGAGGTGGATTACCGCTGGCCCTGGTACAGCTTCTTCACGGCCAGGCCGGTGAAGGCGAGTACGCCGACGCAGACCAGGACCAGCAGAGCTTCGAAGAAAATGATCACGGAATGCTCCTCGACTGAGGTGTGAAGGCGGAACGGGCCGGACCCCAGCTTAGTGGCCCGGGGTCCGGCCCACTCGGTGAGGTGGGTCTCGGGGACGGTCAGCCGAGCAGCTGCGCCTGGAGTCCGACGGTCTGCTGGAACGGCACGGTCAGGGTCCCGCCCTTACGGGTCTGGGTGACCACCCCGACCGTGTCCCCGGCCTGGATGTAGGCCCACCGGGTCTGCTCGGGGCCGTGCGGCGCCGTCTCCGCGTAGGCGTAGAGGGAGAGGTAGGGGACGTCGACGTCCTTCAGGGACGTGTCGATCGCCGCCTCCTCGACGCCGAGGGGCAGCCGGCTGCTCTTGGAGACCGCCTCCATCGTCTCGTCCTTGAAGTCCTCCGCGAACGCCACCGACGCGAAGCGCAGCAGGTGCACCCGGGTGGTCGTGCCGTCCGGCGTGGTCCAGCCGCGGGCGGCGACGTGCCGGAGCGCCGAGTCGGCCGTGTACTCCTTCACCTCGCCGCGGTCCTTCTGCGGGAGCAGCGCGAGGTACGAGTCGAGGCCGGCCCAGCCGCCGCTCAGGCGGGGGTCGACGGTGGCGCCCGCCGGGGCGGGCAGCAGGAGCTTCCGCAGGTCGGCGTGGTGGATCTCGCCCGCGTTGCCCTCGGTCCACGGGCGCGGGGCGTCCTCGGGCAGCGCCGGGAGGGCGAGCTTCGGGTAGTCCCAGCGGCCGTCGGACTCGGTCGCGAGGCCCGGCACGTCGGTACGCTCCATGCCGGTGATCCCCAGGGCCGTACCGGCGCCGACGCCTCCGCAGACGAGCACGGCGGCGGTCCAGCGGGCGATGCCCAGGAGGAGGGGGCGGCGGGACTTCTTCGGCTTCGGCGCGGTCGCGGGTGCGGGTGCGGGCGCCGCTTCGGCTTCGGTGCCGGGTGCGGGTGCCGTTTCCTCGGCGGGCGCGGGTGCGGCCGTGGGAGGCGCGGGTGGCGCCGGAGTCAGGGCCTGCTCGGTCATACGTACTCCCCCGGGGACTCGATGTGGTCGAGCTGCTGCTTCAGGAGGCCCGCCACGCGTGCCTCGTCGAACGGTTTCGCGCCCGCCGCCGTGAGGGTGACGAAGACCTCGGAGTCGTACGCGAGGCAGATCATGTGCTCCAGCGCCACGGCCCGCTCCTCCTTGTCCAGCTCCTTGTCCTCGGGCGCGGTGTAGCAGACGGCGTTACGGTGGTCCTTCACCTTGGGCCCCTTCGGGAACTCGAGGAAGTCCATGACCTCCTTGCGCAGCCGGTAGGTGTCCTTGATCCGCTTCTTGTCCTTCATCCGCGCGATCTGGACGGAGACGACGAGGTCGTCGGACGGGTCGGCGAAGGAGCGGACGCCGATGCCCTCGATGCCGAGCCTGTCGATGTCCTTCTCGAACGCGCGGCGCTTCTTGCCGGAGAGGCCCTCGCCCGCGCGCTTCATCAGCGCGGTGGCGTCCGCGGCGCCGAGTTCGCCGTCGTTGCCGTACAGCTGCTCGTCGGGGCCGGGCTCGTACCCCTCGGGAATCGGCAGGAGGAGCTTGCTCAGCGGCGTCCCGGCCTTGCCGCGCATCAGGGCGGCGGCCGGGTCCTCGTCGTGCGCGGTCCGCTTCGCCCCGCCCCACACCTGTGTCGGCGCGGTGCGGTCGGCGGAGGAGACCGTGAGGGCGGTGTACGTGACGCCGCCGCCGATCAGGCCGAGGACGAGCACGGAGGGCAGGACGACGCCGAGCAGGACGCGGCGGGCGCGCCTCTTCTTCGGCGTCTCCGTCTCCGCCGGCGGCTGCGGCTCGCCCGTCCCTTCGGCCACGGGCACGGGGGCGGGGTCGTTCACGGGGTCGGTCACGTCGTTCCGGTCCTCACTCACAGGCGCCCCAGCTGTCGCTCGGCCAGCGAACGGATGTCGTTCTGGGAGATCTTCTTCGTGTCCACGACGAAGATCTCGACCGCGATGTCACCGCGGTAGAAGTAGGCCCTGGCCTCGTACATGTCGAGGTAGCCGGCCTTCCGCTTCACGGGGAAGACGTAGGAGCGGCCGTTGGAGGAGCCCTTGAGCTCCTGGCCCTCGCTCTCGGCGAAGTCCTCGTCCGGCATGTAGCCCTGCTGGTCCTCGACGAAATCCGCCGCCCCGTGGACGTCGCTCGCGCGGTACTGGACGAGCCGGATCTCGACCTCCCGGTGCTCGCCCGTCGCCCAGGCGGTGACCGCGACGCGCCGGATGCCCAGGTCCAGCTGGTAGTCGAGGGCGCGGCTCGGCCGGTCGAACGCCGAGGCGAACCGGGAGACGTCCATCCAGCCGTCGGCGTCGGCGTACTCGGCCTTCTTCGCCCCGGCGGGCTTCGGCAGCAGCAGCTTCCGCAGGTCGCCCTGCGCCTTCGCCCGCAGGTCCTCCGAGGCGGGGAGCGGCTTCGCCTTCTGCCCCTTCGGGAGGGGCTTCGGGTGGGCGAGGTCCGGCTGGTTCAGCGGCGGAAGGGCGGTCGGCTCGCGCTGGGCCTGGACGCCGTAGCCGACGGCGGTGCCGCCGACGAGGCCGATGACGGCGGCGACGGCGATCAGCCCGACCGTACGGAGGACCCGGCGGCGGGGCCGTGCGGCGGGCACGGCGGGCGGCGCCTCCGGAGCCGCGTCCGGTGGCGTTTTTCCCTGGTCAGGGATGATTTCTTCGTCGTTCAAGAGTCCCCCCACGAGACCTGAAGCACGGATTCCGTAACCCGTGCACCCACCTGACACGTGAGGGGTGCATGAGGTTGTGGTGCTTCGCATTACAGTTCGGTGTATGGCGAAGAAGCTCGTGATCAAGGTGACCGCGGGGGCGGATTCCCCCGAACGCTGCTCGCAGGCCTTCACGGTGGCCGCCGTGGCCGTCGCCAGCGGGGTCGAGGTGTCGCTCTGGCTGACCGGCGAATCCGCCTGGTTCGCCCTGCCGGGCCGGGCCGCCGAGTTCGAACTCCCGCACGCCGCACCGCTCCCGGACCTGCTCGACTCGATCCTGGCGGGCGGACGCGTGACGCTCTGCACGCAGTGCGCGGCCCGCCGCGACATCACGGAGAAGGACGTCCTGAACGGCGTCCGCATCGCCGGCGCCCAGGTCTTCGTCCAGGAGGCGACGGCGGACGAGACCCAGGCCCTCGTCTACTGAACCCCTAGCGCTCCCGGCGCTTCTTGCCGTCCAGTTCGTCCCACCACTCGTCCGACTGCGGATCGCCCGACGGATCGTCCCACCAGCGGTCGTCCGGGCCCCGGCGGTTGGCGGTCATCGCGGCGACCGGGGGGATGAGCATGGCGACGACGCACATGGCGACGGCCGCCGGCGTCGAGAAGAGGCGCACGACGGCCCAGGCGCCCACGAAGAGTGCCAGGCAGGCGCCCATCATCCAGAAGTAGGCGTGGCGACGGCGTGCGTACACGTCTCCAGCCTACGTCCGGGCAGACCGAAGGGCCGTGCCCCAAGTCCCGGAATGGCGTCCAACCCCCCAGGAGGCACGGCCCTTCGGCCGATCAGGCGTCGCGGATCAGACCGCGATGGCGACCTCCGCGAGACCGCCCTTCTGCGCCACGACCTTGCGGTCGGCGGTGCCGCCCGGCACCAGGGCGCGGACGGTCCAGGTGCCCTCGGCCGCGTAGAAGCGGAACTGTCCGGTGGCGGAGGTCGGAACCTCGGCCGTGAACTCGCCGGTCGAGTCCAGGAGGCGGACGTAACCGGTGACCGGCTCGCCGTCCTTGGTCACGAAGCCCTGGATGGTGGTCTCACCGGGCTTGATCGTCGAGGCGTCGGGGCCGCCGGGCTGCGCTCCACACATGCTGTTCTGTCCTTACGGTCGGGGGTTCCGGAAGAAGGGGAGGTCCGGAGGGATTACTTGGCAGCGCCGAGCTCGATCGGCACGCCGACGAGGGAGCCGTACTCGGTCCACGAGCCGTCGTAGTTCTTGACGTTCGGGACCTCGAGCAGCTCGTGCAGGACGAACCACGTGAGCGCGGAGCGCTCACCGATGCGGCAGTAGGCGATGGTGTCCTTCGCCAGGTCGACCTGCTCGTCCTCGTAGAGGGCCTTGAGCTCGTCGTCCGACTTGAAGGTGCCGTCGTCGTTGGCGTTCTTCGACCACGGGATGTTGCGGGCGCTCGGCACGTGGCCGGGGCGCTGCGACTGCTCCTGCGGGAGGTGCGCCGGGGCGAGGAGCTTGCCGGAGAACTCGTCGGGCGAGCGCACGTCGACCAGGTTCTGGGCGCCGATCGCGGACACGACGTCGTCGCGGAAGGCGCGGATCGAGGCGTCCTGGGCCTTGGCCTTGTACTCGGTGGCCGGGCGGTTCGGGACCTCGGAGCCGTCGACCAGGTCGCGGGAGTCGAGCTCCCACTTCTTGCGGCCGCCGTCGAGGAGCTTCACGTCCTGGTGGCCGTAGAGCTTGAAGTACCAGTAGGCGTAGGAGGCGAACCAGTTGTTGTTGCCGCCGTAGAGCACGACCGTGGTGTCGTTCGCGATGCCCTTGGCCGAGAGGAGCTTCTCGAAGCCCTCCTGGTCGATGAAGTCGCGGCGGACCGGGTCCTGGAGGTCCTGGGTCCAGTCGATGCGGATGGCGTTGCGGATGTGGTTCTTCTCGTAGGCCGAGGTGTCCTCGTCGACCTCGACGAGGGCGACCTGCGGGTTGTCGAGGTTGGCCTCGACCCAGTCCGCGTCGACCAGGACGTCGCTGCGAGCCATGCTGTTCTCCTCCGGGGCAGTGTGCGGCGGTGTGGTGCGGGGTGGTGCGGGTACGCGTCGGAAGCGTGCGGCGACGGCGTACGGCTGCGCGGGATGCGGCCCCGACGTCGGTCGGCGGGCCGTGAGGAAGGCGGGGTCGGACGTCCCGCTCAGACGGGGCGACAGAGCATGGCGGCGACGCGGCACAGGTCTACTGCCCGCCGCTTCGTGAGATCCGCCTGTCGCTTCATGGCCACGATCGTAGGGACGGACAGGCGGCCGTGTCACCGGTGTGTCGTATTTTGAGACGCGATCGTCCGAGATGCAAGACGTGATCACGGCGCGGGACGGCTCCGGGCGCCTCCGCACCGGGGCGTCCGGTTCTGTTTCTGCGGATCGGACGGTGCCGTCTCAGTATGTGACCAGCGGGTAGGCGGAGAGCCCGCACGGCGCCCCCGGGCCGCGCGTGACGCCCCGGCCCCGCGCGGTCCTCCCCAGGGCGGCTCAGCCCGCCAGGGCTATGTCCTTGCCCGAGACCGTGACCACCAGACCCTCCGGGCGCGGCTCGACCTTCTCCACCTTCATCCCGGCGAGCACGTGGAGCGGACGCTCGAAGTCGGTGCGGGCGCGGACCAGCTCCTCCACGCCCGGGATGCCCTCGCCGGGCACCTCGTCGGCGCGGAACCGGATCGTGTCGCCGTTCACGACGGACACCGTCGAGAGGACCGTCCGGGTCAGGGTGCGCCCCAGGACGTCGACGCTGCCGGTGACCTTCACCTTGCCGTTGCCGCCGTAGGCCACGGTGGCCTCGCGCTCGGACGCGGCGGTGAGGTC
This sequence comes from Streptomyces sp. NPDC093071, assembly GCF_044754545.1. Taxonomy (NCBI): domain Bacteria; kingdom Bacillati; phylum Actinomycetota; class Actinomycetes; order Kitasatosporales; family Streptomycetaceae; genus Streptomyces; species Streptomyces sp. NPDC093071. Next base: position 743,234 of record NZ_JBIVPH010000004.1, read on the forward strand.
CGCGTACGAGATGAGAGCCGTGCCGCTCGCGGAGCCCGCCGTCGCGCCCGACCAGTCGCCGGTCACCGTCACGTCCCGCAGGACGACGTCCAGCTCGCCGACCCGGATCTTCCGGTCGCCGGCCCGCGCCTGGATGCCGGTCGCCCGCACGTCGACCCGGTCGAGCCGCTTGGCGGCGACCTGGGTGAGGAAGGGGAAGCCCTTGACGTCGACCTCGATCGCCTCGCTCTGCGCGCCGGAGAGCTTCATCCGGCCCGCCGCCTCCGACTCCGCGTACGCCACGGCGAGGCGGTCGATCCCGACGAAGATCCCGCCGAGGACGACGGCCAGGATGAGCAGAATCCGCAGTGCTCGCATGGAATGTGCGTCCCCCCGTGAAAGTTTTCGACCCCCGACACGAAGATCGACGTGCCGGGGGTCCGGTTGGTTCCCGCGCCCGGACGGTCTCCGGGACGGTTCGGGGTCACCCCTGGGGGTCACCCCTGAAGGTCGCCCCGTCAGGCCAGGGCGCGCCCCAGGAGGTACACGGCGGGCGCGGCGGCGGTCAGCGGCAGCGCGACGCCCGCGGTCATGTGGACGAACCGCGACGGGTAGTCGTAGCTCGCCGCCCGCAGCCCGACCAGGGCGCAGACCCCGGCGCCGAGGCCGAGCAGCGCCCCGGACGCGCCCAGGTCCGTGAGGCCGCCGGCGGCGATCCCGGCGCCCGCCGACGCGAGCAGCGCGGCGACGACGGAGACCGGGCCCGGCAGCGGCAGCGCCTTGGCGAGGACGGCGGCGGCGACCGCGACCCCGCCGACGACCACCGCGTCGGGGGCCGCGCCGAGGTGCCCGGTGGCGATCACGGTCAGCGCCGCCGAGGCGACGGTGGCCATCAGGCCGTACATCCGCTCGTCCGGGTCCGCGTGGCTGCGCAGCTGGAGGACGAGGCAGAGCAGCACCCAGGCGCCGAGCGTGCCCAGGATCGCGGGGGCGGCGTTCTCCCGGCCGACGGCGAGCAGGGCGCCGTCGGCGACGAGACCGCCGGCGAAGGCGAGCGCGATGCCCTGCCGGGCGGGCCACATGCCGTTGAGCCGGAACCAGCCGGCCGCGGTGAGCCCCTGGAGCAGGACGAGCGGGACGAGCAGCCCGTACGGGCCGAGGGCGGCGCCGCCGGCGAGCAGCAGCCCGAGGACCGCCGTCAGGGCGGCGGGCTGCATCCCGGGCTCGATGATCGGCGAGCGGCCCTCGGCGCGGGCGCGCTGGGCGTCGGTGATCCGGGTGTTCCCCGAGGTGGTCGGCGAGGAGTAGGCGGGGCCGCCGTCGGCCACCGGAGCGGGGTCGGCGGCGACCGGGGCGGGCACCGGGGCGGCGACCGGCTGGGGCTGCGCCTGGTACGCGCCCGCGTACGGCTGCTCGTAGGACTGCGGCGGCTGCGGCGCCTGCTGCTCGTACGCCCGGGGCTGCGCCTGCTCGTACGCCTGCGGCGCGTACCCCTCGGTCCCGTACGGCTGCTGGGGCGCGTACTGCTGCTGCTCCCCGTATCCCCCTCCCCCGTAGGGCTGCTCGTACGGGCCGGGTGCCTGCGGGCGGGGCTGGACGGCCGGCTGGTACTGGGTGTCCCAGGTCTGGCCCTCCCACGTCTGCGTGACGTCGGGGTCCTGCTGTCCGCCCGCGTACGGGTCGTACGGCTGCCCGCCGTAGTGCTGGTCGTTGCTCATTGCTCTGGGGTTCACCCTCCTGCGAACGGGGGGAGCACCTCGACCGTGCCGCCCTCGGCAAGCCGTACGGTCTCATGGCTCCGGGTGCCGACGGGGTCGCCGTCGACCAGGAACGAGCACCGCCGGAGGACCTGGGCGAGCTCGCCCGGGTGCTTCGCGCGGACGGCGTCCAGGGCCTCGGCCAGGTGCTCGGCGGCGTACGGCTCCTCGGCGACGCCGGCGGCCGCCTTGGCCGCGGCCCAGTAGCGGATGGTTCCCGCTGCCATAGCGGCGCTCCCTTCGTTCGTGTGCGCGCCGCTCCCATGATGGGCCATGCGCGCGTGGGCCGGACCGGTGACCGCCGTCCCGGTGATCCTCACGGGAGAGGGTTCGTGAACCGGCGCGACACGGCCGCCTCACGCGCGCGCAACATTGCGTTCCGGGTGCGGGAAGTGAGCCAAGAGACATCCACGATGTGAAATCCGCCCTCTCGCCCGGAACGCATGTGGGCTATTCTGCTGGGCAGAGGATCCGGGCGACGCAGCCACCGGGTCCTTTTGCGTTTTCCGACCGTTGTTACGGACGGATGAACAAAAGCTCTCAGGGCGCGAGAGCAGGCAGTGATCCGTACGAAGCAGTGCACGTCCTCGCAGGGACCGAGGAGGAACCGACCTTATGGGCGAGCGAACCGAGCACGATCGCATGACCACGACCGGGGCAGGTGGTGGGCGATGAGTTCACTGCTCCTCCTGACCAACGCCCTCCAGCCGTCGACCGAGGTGCTGCCCGCACTCGGCCTGCTGCTGCACAACGTCCGGGTGGCCCCGGCCGAGGGCCCGGCCCTCGTGGACACCCCCGGCGCGGACGTGATCCTCGTCGACGGCCGGCGCGACCTCCCGCAGGTCCGCTCGCTCTGTCAGCTGCTGCGGTCCACCGGGCCCGGCTGTCCGCTGATCCTCGTCGTCACCGAGGGCGGCCTCGCGGCCGTCACCGCCGACTGGGGCATCGACGACGTCCTCCTCGACACGGCCGGGCCGGCCGAGGTCGAGGCGCGGCTGCGGCTCGCCATGGGCCGCCAGCAGATCGTCTCCGACGACTCCCCGATGGAGATCCGCAACGGCGACCTGTCGGTCGACGAGGCGACGTACAGCGCGAAGCTCAAGGGCCGGGTCCTGGACCTGACCTTCAAGGAGTTCGAGCTGCTGAAGTACCTCGCCCAGCACCCGGGCCGGGTCTTCACGCGCGCGCAGCTCCTCCAGGAGGTGTGGGGGTACGACTACTTCGGCGGCACCCGTACGGTCGACGTCCACGTACGGCGGCTGCGGGCGAAGCTCGGCCCCGAGCACGAGTCCCTCATCGGCACCGTCCGCAACGTCGGCTACCGCTTCGTGACCCCCGAGAAGGTGGAGCGGGCGGCCGAGGAGGCCCGGGCCAAGGAGGGCACGCGCGCGAAGGAGGAGGCCGCCCGCGTCAAGAACGCCACGGCGGACGTCACCCCTTCGGAGGACAGGAACGTGGCGGACGCCACAGTGCGGCCTGCCGGTAGGTAGGTCCCCCCGCGTAGACTGCCGCGCGTGGCCAAGGTGACGCGGGATGACGTAGCTCGACTGGCGGGTACTTCGACCGCGGTCGTGAGCTACGTCATCAACAACGGACCCAGGCCGGTCGCCCCGGCCACGCGCGAGCGTGTCCTCGCCGCCATCAAGGAGCTGGGCTACCGCCCCGACCGGGTGGCCCAGGCGATGGCGTCCCGGCGCACCGACCTCATAGGCATGATCGTCCCGGACGCGCGCCAGCCGTTCTTCGCGGAGATGGCGCACGCGGTCGAGCAGGCCGCCGCCGAGCGCGGCAAGATGGTCCTGGTCGGGAACTCCGACTACCGGACCGAGCGCGAGATCCACTACCTGCGCGCCTTCCTCGGGATGCGGGTCTCCGGTCTGATCCTGGTCAGCCAGGGCATGAGCGAGCAGGCCGCGAGCGAGATCGAGGCCTGGGACGCGCGCGTGGTGCTGCTGCACGAGCGGCCCGAGGCGATCGACGACGTGGCCGTCGTCACCGACGACATCGGCGGCGCCCAGCTCGTCACCCGGCACCTCCTGGAGCACGGCCACCCGTACGTGGCGTGCCTCGGCGGCGTCCCGAACACCCCGGCCGTGGGCGACCCGGTCGCCGACCACGTCGAGGGCTGGCGGCGGGCCATGGTCGAGGCGGGCCGCTCCACCGAGGGCCGGCTCTTCGAGGCCCCGTACAACCGCTACGACGCCTATCAGGTGGCCCTCAAGCTGCTGGCGGGCCCGGACAGGCCGCCGGCCATCTTCTGCTCCACCGACGACCAGGCCTTCGGCGTGCTGCGGGCGGCGCGCGAGCTGCGGATCGAGGTGCCGACCGAGCTGGCGGTCGCGGGCTTCGACGACGTGAAGGAGGCGGCGCTCACCGACCCGCCGCTGACCACGGTGTACTCGGACCGCCCGGCGATGGCCCGGGCGGCGGTGGACCTGGTCCTCGACGACTCGCTGCGGGTCGCGGGCTCGCGCCGCGAGCGGGTGCGGCTCTTCCCGTCGGCCCTGATCGTGCGCCGCTCCTGCGGCTGCGACGGCGGCGGCCCGGACCTGTCGCCGGACTCGACCCTGCGCTGAGCCCCCGTACCCCCGCGCTCTTTACATCGGGCATACGGGGTTCTGTCGGGCTTCTCAGCCGGTCCTCAGACGGCTCTCATGTACGGCTCCGAGAGTCTTCCCATGACGGATCACCAGGAGCAGCCGCAGCAGCCGTACTACCCGCCGAGGCCGCCGTACGAGCCGGCCCGACCGCCGTACGGGCCGTTCACGGAGCCGATCACCGCCCAGCCCTCCGCCGCCCAGCCCTCCGCCGCCGAGCCGTTCACCACCGAGCACGGCACCACGATCTGGCCGTCCGGCGGGAACAGCGGGCACGGCGGACACAGCGGGAACAGCGGGAACAGCGGGCACGTCCCGCCACCGGCGGACCCGGCCCCCGCCGCCTTCCCCGGCCCCGTCCCGGGCCCCCGCCGCCGTGCGAAGCGCGGGGTCGGGCTCATGGCGGCCGTGGCCATCGCGGCCGCCGCGATCGGCGGCGGCACGGCGACGCTGGTCCAGCGGCTCGCCGCCGACCCGGCGACGACCTCCGCCTCCGCCCCCGTGGCGGGGACGAACGTGGCGGCGCGCGGCGCGGGCACGGTCGCCGGGGTCGCCGAGGCCGTCTCCCCCTCGATCGTGGAGATCTCCGCCGCGTCGAACTCCGGCAAGTCGACCGGCTCGGGCGTGATCATCACCTCCGACGGCGAGATCGTCACCAACAACCACGTGATCTCCGGCGCCTCGGAGATCACCGTGCGGCTGGACGACGGCAAGACCTACCCGGCCGAGGTCGTGGGCACGGACCCCGACAAGGACCTGGCGCTGATCAAGCTGAAGGGCGCCTCCGGCCTGAAGGCCGCCTCGCTCGGGAACTCCAAGGACGTGAAGGTCGGCGACGAGGTCGTGGCGATCGGCTCCCCCGAGGGCCTGACCGGGACCGTCACCAGCGGCATCGTCTCCGCCCTCGACCGGGACGTGACCGTCGCCAAGGACGAGGACCAGGGACAGGACCAGGGCCAGGGTCAGGGCCGGCAGCAGTACGACCCCCGGCAGGGGTGGCCGTTCGAGTTCGGCGGACAGCAGTTCAACGGCGACACGGGCTCGTCGAAGACCACGTACAAGGCGCTCCAGACCGACGCCTCGCTCAATCCGGGGAATTCCGGCGGCGCGCTGATCAATATGAACGGCGAGATCATCGGAATCAATTCGGCCATGTATTCGCCCAGTTCTTCGAACGGTTCCGCGGCCGGGAGCGTCGGCCTCGGATTCGCGATCCCGATCGACACGGTCAAGGCCGACCTGGACGGACTCCGCTCGGGCGGCGACAACTGAACGCATGGGACGCTGCCCCCATGACGGGACAGCAGAACGAAGCCGAACGCATCCTCATCGTCGACGACGAGCCCGCCGTCCGGGAGGCCCTGCGCCGCAGCCTCGCCTTCGAGGGGTACGGGACGCGGGACGCCGTCGACGGTCTGGACGCGCTCGCCGCCATGGAGTCGTACGCCCCCGACCTCGTCGTCCTCGACGTGCAGATGCCCCGCATGGACGGCCTGACGGCGGCCCGCCGCATCCGGGCGTCCGGCTCGACCGTGCCGATCCTGATGCTCACCGCCCGCGACACCGTCGGCGACCGGGTCACCGGGCTCGACGCGGGTGCGGACGACTACCTGGTGAAGCCCTTCGAGCTGGACGAGCTGTTCGCCCGCATCCGGGCCCTGCTGCGCCGCAGCTCGTACGCGGCGGCGACGGCCGGCGCCCCGGCCGGGGAGGACGTGCTGTCCTTCGAGGACCTGCGGATGAACCTCGCCACCCGCGAGGTGACCCGGGGCGGGCGGCCCGTGGAGCTGACGCGGACCGAGTTCACCCTCCTGGAGATGTTCCTGGCGCACCCGCGCCAGGTGCTGACCCGCGAGCAGATCCTCAAGGCGGTGTGGGGCTTCGACTTCGAGCCGAGCTCGAACTCGCTCGACGTGTACGTGATGTACCTGCGGCGCAAGACGGAGGCGGGCGGCGAGCCGCGCCTGGTCCACACGGTGCGGGGCGTGGGGTACGCGCTGCGCGGAGGGGGCGGGGAGTGACGACGGTTCCTCCGCACCCGCCCGCCGGCCCGCACGAACCGGCGGGCCCGCCCGCGCCCGCCGCCCCGCCCGGCCGCCGCTTCCGCCCCCTGGCCTGGTTCCGTTCCCGGCCGCTGCGCTCCCGGCTCGCCCTGCTCACCGCCGTCGCGGTGGCGCTCGCGGTGGCGGGGGTGTCGCTGGCCTGCTGGTTCGTGACGCGGGAGCAGCTGGAGTCCGAGCTGGACTCCGCGCTGCGCTCGACCCGGCTCGATCCGGGCGGGGCGCAGAACATCCTGTCGTTCTGCCGCCAGGGCACCGCGCCGCCGTCGGTGGCGGGCTCGTACACGGTGCAGGTGATCCTCGCCGACGGGAGCGTGTGCACCTCGGGGGAGGCCGCGATTCCCGTCGGGAGCGCCGACCTCGCGGTGGCGCAGGGGCGCCTGGAGGACGTCCTGCACACGGTGAAGGACGCCTCCGGCCGCGAGATGCGCGTCTACACCTATCCGCAGGAGAGGACGCCCGGCCTCGCGGTCTCCCTCGCCCGGCCGCTCGCCGAGATCGACAACTCGATGTCGACGCTGCGCTGGGTGCTGCTCCTGGTCTCCGGGGTCGGGGTCGTCGGTGCGGGCGCGGCGGGGCTGTGGGTGGCGCGGACCGGTCTGGAGCCGGTGAACCGGCTGACCGGGGCCGTGGAGCACGTGGCGGCGACCGAGGACCTGACGGTCCGCATCCCGGTGGAGGGCGAGGACGAGATCGCCCGTCTGTCGCGCTCGTTCAACGCGATGACGGCGGCGCTCGCGACCTCCCGGGACCTCCAGGCGCGGCTGATCGCGGACGCGGGGCACGAGCTGCGGACGCCGCTGACCTCGCTGCGCACGAACGTGGAACTCCTCGCGCGGAGCGAGGAGACGGGCCGGGCGATCCCGCCGGAGGACCGGCGGGCCCTGATGGCCTCGGTGAAGGCGCAGATGACGGAGCTGGCGTCGCTGATCGGGGACCTCCAGGAGCTGGCCAGGCCGGACGCGGGGCGGTCGGGTCCCCTCGGGGTGGTGCCGCTGCACACGGTGCTGCGGACGGCCCTGGACCGGGCGCGGCTGCGCGGCCCGGAGCTGACCTTCGTGACGGACCTGGCGCCCTGGTACGTACGGGCGGAGGCGGCGGCGCTCGAACGGGCCCTGGTGAACGTCCTGGACAACGCGGTGAAGTTCTCGCCGCCCCGGGGGACGGTCGAGGTGACCCTGATGCGGGGCGAGCTGACGGTCCGGGACCACGGTCCGGGCATCCCGGCGGACGAGCTGCCGCATGTCTTCGACCGCTTCTGGCGCTCGCCGTCGGCCCGCAGCCTGCCGGGCTCGGGCCTGGGCCTGTCGATCGTGGACCGTACGGTCCGGCAGGCGGGCGGCACGGTGGCGCTGGCCCCGGCGGAGGGCGGCGGGACGGTGGCGACGGTGCGGCTGCCGGGAGCGCCGACACCGCCGCCGGACGGGGCCTCCGGTGCGTCAGTTGTGCCGGAGGAGGGCCTCGACCAGGCCTGACCGGGTGTTCGGGAAGTCCAGGGGGACGATCCCGAGCCCGGTCCGGCCGGCCAGCTCGGCACTGTCGAGGAAGCCGTGGACGCGGGGGTTGAGCCGGTCGGAGTTCCAGCGGGGCGGGAGGTACGCGGAGGTGCTGACGAAGTTGACGTAGAGCCGCCCCGGCTGGGCGACGGCGGCCCGGAAGTGGGCCTGGATCTTGGGGTACTTGGCGTCGGGCAGGGCGTTCCAGTCGTCCTGGAGGGCGATCTGGGACCCGTCCCACCACTTCAGGCCGGGCAGTCCGCCGTTGTCGGCGATGAGGACGACCTTCCCGCGCGCCTCGCCGAGGAGCGGCAGCCGGTCGCCGATCCGGAAGAGGGGGCGCCAGCCCCGGTGGTCGAGGTAGTCGTCGAAGACGGCCCGGAAGGTGGCGTCGGACTCCTCGGAGTACTCCTGCTTGACCCGCATGAGGACGGTCTCGGAGGGGTGGGCGGCGAGGAAGTCCCGGCAGGCGATCAGCACGTCGCCGAACATCGCGTTCTGGTACGAGGCCCCGTGGTGGATCGCGAACGACCCCCCGGTCACCCGGCACCGCACGTCCAGGAAGCGGATGCCGCTGTCCAGCTGCTGGGCGATCGTGGTGTTCTGGCACTCGCTCCAGGGCCCGCCGAACCGGGCGCCGGAGTCGTGCGTGCCGGGGATGGTGAGCCGGTTCAGCGCGGTCCCGTCCCCGTGCCCGGCCATCCACGCCCGCACGTCCACGGCCGAGGCGGGGGGCGCCCCGACGAGCAGGGCGGCACCGGCGGCCGCGGCCCCCACGAGGAATCGTCGTCGCTCCATGGCACCGCACTATGACAGGTTCACTTCAAACACCGCCAGGGTGCGGCACGGGGAGAAGCGAAGGGGCGGCGGCCCGCCGAAACGGTCCGCCGCCCCTTCCCGGAGGGTTACTTGATGACGGTGATGCGGTTCGCGGCCGGCACCGGGAGCGGTGCGGAGGCCGAGGAGTGGGCCGTCAGGTAGGCGGTGAACATGTCCAGGTCGGAGGCGCCGACCAGCTTGTTCTTGTGGTCCTTCAGGACGGCGAAGCCGTCGCCGCCGCCGGACAGGAACTCGTTCATCGCGACCCGGTAGGTCTTCGCCGGGTCGATCGGCTCGCCGTTCAGCCGCACCGAGGAGACCACGATCCGGTCGGCGCCGGCCTTCGTCATGTCCAGGGTGTACGTGAAGCCCTTCGACACCTGGAGGATCTTCGGGGACGCCAGGTTCGCGCCGCTGACCTGCTGCTGGAGCGCGGTGACGAGCTGGGCGCCGGTCAGGTCGACCGCCGTCATCATGTTGGTGAACGGCTGGACGGTGTACGCCTCGCCGTAGGTCACGACCCCGTCGCCCTCGGCGCCGGACGCCTTGTGGGTCAGGGGCGCGCGGATGCCGCCCGGGTTCATCAGGGCGAGCTGGGCGCCGCCCTTGTCGGCCGGGGCCATGCCCTCCAGCTGCGCGTCCGCGATCAGGTCGCCCAGCGGCTTCTCGTAGACCTGGGGGTCGAGGGGGTTCTCGATGTCGGCGGCGACGTGGCCGACGGGACGGTTGGCGATCGGCGCGGCCAGGGTCTTCCACCGGTCGATCAGCCTGGTCATGTCCTCGGCCGGCTTCACGTCACGGGTGACGACGTGGTTCGCGGAGGCGACGGCCGTGCGGACGATGTCGTTCGTGCGCCGGTCGTAGGTCAGCGTCGTGTCGGTGTAGAGCCGGCCGAAGGAGGCCGCCGAGGTGACCGTGCGCGGCTTGCCCGCCGGGTCCGGGATCGTGCACGCGTACGCCTGGTGGGTGTGGCCGGTGACCAGGGCGTCGACCTGCGGGCTGACGTTCTTGGCGATGTCGACGATCGGACCGGAGATGCCGTTGCCGGGACCCGGGCTGTCGCAGTCGTAGTTGTACGCGCCCGAGGCGGGCAGGCCGCCCTCGTGGAGCAGGGCGACGATCGACTTCACGCCCTTGCGCTCCAGCACCTTGGCGTACTTGTTGATCGTCTCGACCTCGTCGCCGAACTTCAGGCCCTTGATGCCCTCGGCGGACACGATGTTCGCCGTGCCTTCGAGGGTGACGCCGATGAAGCCGATCCTGACGCCGTTGCGCTCCCAGACGAAGTACGGGTCGAGCAGCGGCTTGCCGCTCTTCTCGTTCGTCACGTTGGCCGCGAGGTAGGGGAAGTCGGCGCCCTTGAACCTCTTGCCCTTCTCGAAACAGCCCTCGGTCGGGTGACAGCCGCCGTTCTGCATCCGGGCCAGCTCGCGCGCGCCCTCGTCGAACTCGTGGTTGCCGACCGAGGTCACGTCGAGCTTCAGCTTGTTCAGCGCCTCGACGGTCGGCTCGTCGTGGAAGAGCCCGGAGACCAGCGGCGAGGCGCCGATCATGTCGCCCGCCGCGGCGGTGACGGAGTACGGGTTGCCCTTGCGGGCCTGCCGCAGGTGCGTGGCGAGGTACTCGACGCCGCCGACGCCCTCGATGGTCCGGGTGGTGCCGTCCTCGTTCAGGTGGGTGAGCCGGCCCGACGAGCCGGTCGGCGGCTCAAGGTTGCCGTGCAGGTCGTTGAAGGAGAGCAACTGGACGTCGACCAGACGGCCCTGCCCCTTGCCGTGTCCGTGCCCGTGACCGTGCCCACCGCCGAACCGGTCACCGGCCGCGCCGGCCGACGGCATCGCGGCGACCAGCGCCCCGACCGTCACGAGTCCGGCCCCCGCGGCGAGGATCCGTCGCGCCGTCCTGCTCTTCCTCGGTGTCGCTGCCATCTGTCCTCTGTTCCCCTTGCGCCTCTACGGGACGCACTTCCCGTATGCCGGTGCAGCCTAGGGTCAACGCGCGTAGCGCAACAGGGGGGTGCGGATTACAAGACGGTTGCCGCCCGCTTTCCACCGGGCGGCGGCGGGCCGCCGTAGGCTCGTGCCATGACTTCCGACGCGGCACCGGCCCTCGAACCCGGACGGCAGATCCACACCTACGACGAGCTCACCCCCGGGCAGGTCCAGGACGTAGGGGAGCTCCTGGAGGCCGCCGACCGGGCCGACGGGATGCACGCCGTGTCCGAACAGGGGCGGCTCTACCTGCGCAACGGCCGCCGCGAGGGCGTGCGGCACTTCCTGCTGACCGTCGGCCCCCGGCTCTACGGCTACGCCCAGCTGGAGGAGACCGACCCGATCGAGGCCCCGGCCGCCGAGCTGGTCGTCCACCCCGACCGGCGCGGGCGCGGACACGGCCGGGCGCTCGGCACGGCCCTGCTCGACGCCTCCGGCAAGCGGCTGCGCGTCTGGGCGCACGGCGGCAAGCCGGCCGCCCGGCACCTGGCCCAGGTCCTCGGCCTGACCCTCTTCCGCGAACTGCGCCAGCTGCGGCGGTCCCTGGTGCCGCTCGACCTCCCGGAGCCGGTGCTGCCCGAGGGCGTCACCGTCCGCACCTTCGTCCCCGGGCAGGACGACGCGGCCTGGCTCGCCGTCAACGCCGCCGCCTTCGCCCACCACCCCGAGCAGGGCTCGCTCACCCAGCGGGACCTGGACGACCGCGCCGCCGAGCCGTGGTTCGACCCGAAGGGCTTCTTCCTCGCGGAGCGGGACGGACGTCTCGTCGGCTTCCACTGGACGAAGACGCACGCCGAGGAGCAGCTCGGCGAGGTGTACGTGGTCGGCATCCTGCCCGAGGCCCAGGGCGGCGGCCTCGGCAAGGCGCTCACCGCGATCGGCCTGCGGCACCTGGCGGCGCAGGGGCTGCCGACGGCGATGCTGTACGTGGACGGGGACAACTCGACGGCGGTGCGGGTGTACGAGGGGCTGGGCTTCACCACGCACGAGGTGGACCTGATGTACCGCACGGAGTCGTAGCCCCGTACGCACGGAGCCGTAAGTACGTCTTCCCAGGGGGCGGTTGACACCGCCCCCTTCTTTCCACCACCCTTTCACTACTTGATTAGTGAAAGGGTGGTGGAAGGGATCGTGGTCGAGTACCGCATCGACCGGCGCAGTGGCGTCGCCACCTACCTCCAGATCGTCCAGCAGACGAAACAGGCCCTCCGGATGGGCCTCCTGGAGCCCGGCGACCGACTGCCCACCGCGCGCGAGGTCGTCGAGGCGACGGCCATCAACCCCAACACGGTGCTCAAGGCCTACCGCGAGCTCGAACGCGAAGGCCTCGTCGAGGCCCGCCGCGGCCTCGGCACCTTCGTCCGCGCCACCCTCGGCACCGGCCCCGCCGACTCGCCGCTGCGCGGCGAACTCGCCGACTGGGCCCGCCGGGCACGGGCCGCGGGGCTCGAACGGGACGACGTGGCCGCGCTCTTCACCTCCGTACTGAAAGAACACTTCGAGGGGGACGACGACCGATGACCAAGGACACCGCCCTGAGGGCGGACCTCCTGGGCAAGAAGTACGGAGGCCGCAGAGGCGGCTGGGCCCTGCGGGAGTGCGACTTCGCCCTCCCCGAAGGCCGGATCTGCGCCCTCGTCGGCCCCAACGGCGCCGGCAAGTCCACCCTCCTCACCCTCGCCGCCGGACTCCTTCGCCCCACCGAGGGCACCCTCGCGGGCCCGGGGCGCGAACGCCTCGCGTACGTCGCCCAGGACAAGCCGCTCCACCCCCGGCTCAGCGTCGCCGACACCCTGCGCATGGGCCGCGAGCTCAACCCCGGACGCTGGGACCCCGCCCTCGCCGAGCGGATCGTCGAGGGCGGCGGCTTCTCCTCCGACACCCTCGTGCACCACCTCTCCGGCGGCCAGCGCACCCGCGTCGCCCTCGCGCTCGCCCTCGGCAAGCGGCCCGAACTGCTCCTCCTGGACGAGCCGATGGCCGACCTCGACCCGCTCGCCCGGCACCAGCTGATGGGCCTGCTCATGGCCGACGCCGCCGAGCACGGCACCACCGTCGTCATGTCGTCCCACATCCTCACCGAGCTGGAGGGCTCCTGCGACCACCTCCTCCTGCTCCACGGCGGCCGGATCCGCCTCGACGGCCCCGTCGAGGACCTCCTCGCCGCCCACACCCTGCTCACCGGCCCGGTCGCCGACCTCGCCCCGCACACGGTGGTCGACTCCCGCACCACGGGCCGCCAGCTCACCGCCCTGATCCGCCGCGAGGGCCCGGTCGAAGGCCCCTGGGAGACCTCCGAACCCTCCCTGGAGGAACTCCTCCTCGCCCACCTCCGCACCTCCGAGGGAGCCCCGGCATGAGCACCCCCACCCTGAAGGGCCCTTACTGGGTGACGGCCCGCCAGTACCGGCGGACGCTGTGGCTGGCGGGCGCGCTGGTGCTCGCGGCGCTGGCGGTGATCGGGGGGCTGCGGATCTGGGACCTGCAGTACCCGGACGTGTACGTGGAGGACGGCTACCAGCGCGCGGCCGACAACAACAGCGGCTACCACATGCTCCGCTTCGGTATGGAACAGCTGTCCGTCGGTATGCTCCTGCTGCCGCTCTTGGCGGGCGCCTTCGTCGCGGGCCCGCTGGTCGCCCGCGAGTTCGAGTCGGGGACGTACAAACTCTCCCTCACCCAGTCGGTGAGCCCGGCGGCCTGGCTCCGCGCCAAGCTCCTCACCGCGACCGCCGCCGCGCTCGCGACCACCCTCGTTCTCATGGCCGTCTTCCGGATCGGCTGGGGCCGGACCTCGGGCACCTGGAACCTCAACTGGTCCGACCGGGGCCCGTACGAGGCGAGCGGCGTCGTCCTCCTCGCGTACGTCCTCGCCGCGGTCGCCGTCGGCGCCCTCGTCGGGCAACTGGTCCGCCGCACCCTGCTCGCCATGGCGGTCACGGGCCTCGTCATGGGCGTGGTCGCACTCGTCCTGGGCGCGCTCCGCTGGTCCTTCCTGACCGTGAAGACGGTCACGGGCGCGCGCGACGCCGCGCTCTGGCCCCCGGAGAACGGCTTCATGATGGACACGGGGCTGCTCACCGCCTCCGGCGCCCGCTTCGACGAGTCGGTCTGCTGGGACGAGGTGAACGAGGCCCCCGGCCTCGACGCCATGGAGGACGGGGGGATGAAGCTGCACGAGGCCTGCCTCACCCGGCACGGCGTCAACGCCCAGTACGTCGACTACCACCCCGAGTCCCACTTCTGGCCCACCCAGCTCATCGAGGCCGGCATCCTCCTCGCCCTCGCCGCCCTCGCGGCCTACGCCGCCTTCCGCGTCCTGCGCGCCCGGCACCCGTAGACGCACAGTGACGGGCGGGGCCCGCGCACGGCCCCGCCCCCGATTCCCGTACGACATGTCGTCGTTACCGGCCATTCAGAAGCGCTTGCGACGCTCACGCAATGAAGCGCTCCGTGTCCGGCCTTCCCAAAGGGAGGCTTCCCTCCCCCGCGGCCCGCTCCGACGCGCCTGAGAAGTCCCCCGCGCGGAAGAATGGGGTCATGAGCCAGCAGCCCGCCGAGGTCCCGGTCCAGCCCTCCGCGCCCTCCGCATCCTCCGCCCCCCTCGGTTCCATAGCCGCGCACCGTCCGCAGACGGCCACCGACCTCGACTCCGGCCTGGACACCGATCCCGACACGTACGAGAGCGACGGCGCGCTCGGCGCCGAACTGCCCCAGGGACGGTTCCTGGACCGGGAGCGCAGCTGGCTCGCGTTCAACGAGCGCGTGCTCGAACTCGCCGAGGACCCCACGACCCCCCTCCTCGAACGGGCGAACTTCCTCGCGATCTTCGCCTCGAACCTGGACGAGTTCTTCATGGTCCGGGTCGCCGGCCTCAAGCGCCGCATCGCCACCGGCGTCGCCACCCGCTCCGCCTCCGGCCTCCAGCCCCGCGAGGTCCTCGACCTGATCTGGACCCGCTCGCGCGAGCTCATGGCCCGGCACGCCGCCTGCTACCAGCAGGACGTGGCCCCGGCCCTGGCCGACGAGGGCATCCACCTGATCCGCTGGCCCGAGCTCACGGAGAAGGAGCAGGCGCGGCTCTTCACCCTCTTCCGCCAGCAGATCTTCCCCGTCCTCACCCCGCTGGCCGTCGACCCGGCCCACCCCTTCCCGTACATCTCGGGGCTCTCGCTCAACCTCGCCGTGGTCGTACGCAATCCGGTCAGCGGCCACCGCCACTTCGCGCGCGTGAAGGTGCCCCCGCTGCTCTCCCGCTTCCTGGAGGCCTCCCCGCAGCGGTACGTCCCCCTGGAGGACGTCATCGCCGCGCACCTGGAGGAGCTGTTCCCCGGCATGGAGGTGCTCGCGCACCACATGTTCCGGGTGACCAGGAACGAGGACCTGGAGGTCGAGGAGGACGACGCCGAGAACCTGCTCCAGGCCCTGGAGAAGGAGCTCATGCGGCGCCGCTTCGGCCCGCCGGTCCGCCTGGAGGTCGAGGAGTCCATCGACCCGTACGTCCTCGACCTGCTCGTGCGCGAGCTGAAGGTCTCCGACGCCGAGGTCTACCCGCTGCCCGGCCCGCTCGACCTCACCGGCCTCTTCGGGATCGCCGGGCAGGACCGGCCCGAGCTGAAGTACCCGACGTTCGTCGCCGGCACCCACCGGGACCTCGCCGAGGTCGAGTCCGCGTCCGCGCCGGACGTCTTCGCCGCGCTGCGCGAGCGGGACGTGCTCCTGCACCACCCGTACGACTCGTTCTCCACCTCCGTCCAGGCCTTCCTGGAGCAGGCGGCGGCCGACCCGGACGTCCTGGCGATCAAGCAGACGCTGTACCGGACCTCCGGCGACTCCCCGATAGTGGACGCCCTCATCGACGCCGCCGAGTCCGGCAAGCAGGTCCTCGTCCTGGTCGAGATCAAGGCCCGCTTCGACGAGCAGGCCAACATCAAGTGGGCGCGCAAGCTGGAGGAGGCCGGCTGCCACGTCGTCTACGGCCTCGTCGGCCTCAAGACCCACTGCAAGCTGTCGCTCGTCGTGCGGCAGGAGGGCGAGCTGCTCCGCCGGTACTCGCACGTCGGCACCGGCAACTACCACCCCAAGACCGCCCGGCTCTACGAGGACCTCGGCCTGCTCACCGCCGACCCGCAGGTCGGCGCGGACCTCTCCGACCTGTTCAACCGGCTCTCCGGCTACTCCCGCCGCGAGACCTACCGGCGCCTGCTCACCGCCCCGAAGTCGCTGCGGGACGGCCTGGTCTCCCGGATCACCAAGGAGATCGCCCACCACCGCGCCGGCCGGCCCGCGTACGTGCGGATCAAGGTCAACTCGATGGTCGACGAGGCCGTCATCGACGCCTGCTACCAGGCCTCGCGGGCCGGCGTCCCCGTCGACATCTGGGTCCGCGGCATCTGCGCCGTACGGCCCGGGGTCGCCGGGCTCTCCGAGAACATCCGGGTCCGCTCGATCCTCGGCCGCTTCCTGGAGCACTCCCGGATCTTCGCCTTCTGCAACGGCGGCGAGCCCGAGGTGTGGTTCGGCAGCGCCGACATGATGCACCGCAACCTGGACCGCCGGATCGAGGCCCTCGTACGGGTCTCCGACCCGGGGCACCGGGCGGCCCTCACCCGGCTCCTGGAGACCGGGATGTCCGACACCACCTCCTCCTGGCACCTCGGCCCGGACGGGAACTGGACGCGGCACGCGACCGACCCCGAGGGACGGCCCCTGCGGCACGTCCAGGAGATGCTCATCGACGCGCGGAGGCGCAGGCGTGCACAATCCTGACCAGTCGCAGGACGTCACGGCGGGCGAGGTCCTGGCCCCCTACCTCCATGCCCGGGCCGCGGACTTCCTCCGCGGCCTGCGCCTGCACGGCGAGAGCGGCTCCGACACCGCCGGGGCGGAGGAGGCGGCCCGCACGCTGCGGGCCGCCGCCCGGCGGATCGGCGCCACCCTCCACACCTTCCGGCCGCTGCTCGACGCCGCCTGGGCCGACGAGCTGCGCACCGAGCTGGCCTGGCTCTCGGGCACCCTGGCCGTGGAGCAGGCCTGCACCTCGCGCCTGGTCCGCCTGGTGGACGCGCTGTCCCGCCTGTCGAGCGGCGGCGGGCCCGTCCCCGCCGCCCGGGGCAGCGAGCCCGCCGGACTCTCGGTCGGCGCGGCCCGGGCCGGCGCCCTCCTGGAACGCCAGCTCACCCTGGCCCGTACGCGCGCCCACTCGGCGGCCCTCCAGGCGCTCGGCTCCGCCCGCTTCCACGCGGTCGCGGACGCCGTCGCCCTCCTCGCCTCCGAGGTCCCGCTCGGGCCCGCCTCCGCCGCGCCCGCCGCCGAGGTCATGGACGCCTCCGCCGGGGTGGCCGAAAGACGCCTCCTGGACGCGGTCGCCGCCCTCCCGCTGACCCGGGCGGCCCACCCCTACAACGCCGACGCCCTCGCCCTGGCCGCCGGGGAGACCCAGGACGCGCCCTGGCACCAGACCCGGCTGCTGCTGCGGCTGCACCGGTACGCCACCGAGGCCCTGTACGCCGGGGGCGAGCCGGACCCCGTCCTGTACGAGGCGGCCCGCGCCCTGGACCGGCACCGCGACGCCGCCGAGGCCGCGTCGGCCGCCGCCACCGCCGCCCGCACCCCCCGGATCGCCCCGGCGACGGCCTACGCCCTCGGCGTCCTCCACGCCGACCAGCGCCACGAGGTCGAGGCCGCCCGCTTCGCCTTCCAGCGCGCCTGGCGCAGGACGAAGGCCCCGGTCCCGTGACCGCCTCCCGGGACCCGATCCTGGCGGCGGGCTGCGTCCTGTGGCGCCCGGCGCCCTCGGGGCGGGGGATCGAGGTCGCGCTGGTCTTCCGCCCGAAGTGGTCCGACTGGTCCCACCCGAAGGGCAAGCTGAAACGGGGAGAGGGGGCGCGGGAGGCGGCGATACGAGAGGTCCGGGAGGAGACCGGCATGACGTGCCTCCCGAGCGTCGAACTGCGCAGTGCGCACTACGAGGTGCGGGGCCGCCCCAAGGAGGTCCGCTACTGGGCCGCCGAGGCCACCGGCGGCACGTTCGAGGCGAACAGCGAGGTGACCCGTCTGCTGTGGCTCGCTCCGGACGCGGCACGGGCCCGTCTCACGCAGCCCGGGGACAAGGAGTTGGTCGACATGCTCCTCAGGGAGCTGAGCGCCCGGAGAACGTCTCCCGGCTCCACTCGGGCCTGAGCAGGGACGGATCGAAGGACGCCTTGTCGCTGACCCCGTCCGGAACGGGCAGGACGAGAACCGATGTGAGCACCCTTGCGATCACCTCGCGCTTCTCGCCCACTGTCATGGATTCCCATGCGGCACGGCTCCACCCGCGCAGGAGGTTCTCCCTCTTCCACGCCTCCCTGTGCTCCCGCCGCTCCTCCTCCAGGCTTTCGATGCTCCGCCCGAGCCTCACCAGCAGCTCCCGGACGTCGTCCCACGCCGCCTCCCCCGCGACGACCGACGTCTCGATCCCGTTCCGTGACCTCCGCAGTTCGGCCAGTTTCCCCTCGCCGCGCCAGGCAGCCGGCTCGGGCGCACGGTCCGTGACGTGCGGGTCGAGGCGATCCAGAACGAGCCCTTCCAGGAGCGCGTCCACGGCGACCACCCGCCGCCCGACGCCCCTGCAGTTGGGGTCTCCGCACCGGTAGTAGTCGCCGTACTTCGCGTTCCTCCCGGTCGCCCTGTTCCCGTGGAGCCTGGAGCGGCAGACCTCTCCCAGGTCGTTGAGGCGTCCGCACCGAAGGACGCCGGAGAACAGATACGTCCGGGGAGCCGCAGCGACCGGAGCCGCCTCGCCGCTCCCGCCCAGCCCTCGGCGCGCGCGTCCTGCCCGCACCCCGGCCATGATTCCGTTCCAGGTCCCGTACCCGACCCCGGCCCGGGTCTCGTCGGCGTGCTCCCACCGCCCGATCACCGGTTCACCGGTCGTGGAATCCCTCACCAGGGCACCGTCGAGAATCCGGCCGCCCCACCAGGCGGGATGGGAGACCAGGCCCTTGACTCCCTGCCCGGACCAGCGGCCTCCCCTCGCCGTCCGGATTCCCCGCCGGTTCAGATCGGCGGCGATTCCCCGCCATGACGTTCCCGCCGCACGCGCCTTGATTATGGAAAGCAGGTGGGGCCACTCCTGCTCGTCGCGGTACCGGTTGCCGGTCCTGCGGGGATCCGAGGAAGCCCCCAGCCAGCCGAACCGACGTGGTCCCGCACAGACACGCCCCTCCTCCGCGCGGTCGGCACGGCTCCTCGCCGTACGCTCACGCGTCCTGTCCACTTCGCCCCGATCCGTCGGAGGGGTGTCGTCCTCGGTGAGGGTCAGGACCACATCTCCTTCAACGAAGATCCCGCCATCGGCCAGGGTCAGGGCATCGCGGAACGCGTTGAAGTCACGGGGAAGGCGGTAGACCCTCTCGCGTTCGACGCCGACGCACCCCCGGACGGGGATTCCCGTCTCCCGCTCGTGGCCGTGGACGATGTCCTGGCACATGCGCCGGAACGCAGGACGCGGGACCGTCTCCTTCGCCGCCGTCAGGTTGTTGTCCTCGTAGTGCAGGACCACGGCACACCCCAGAGCCTCCACGCTTCTGGTGTTGTTCCGGTGCTGGCGGGCGACGCCGACGGAATCCCCCTCCCACCTGTCCGCCGAGATCCTGGCGTACGAGATCAAGGGCACGCGTCCGCGCAACCATCCCGCCGCCGTCCCGCCCCCTTCGAGCCATTTCCGGAGATCCGGAGCGATGAAACAGCGGGAGAACGTCTTGGACGGCCTCTCCGGATCGCGTGTGTCGAGCATCTCGTCCCCCTGCACCGCAGTCGGTACGGCAACGAACGGTGGCACCGAAAAGGCACGGCGTCGGCTCTGTCGCCCGCCCGCGCCCCACCCCCGGGCTTCCGGCACGGTTCACTTCCCGTTCACCCTCCCCCGTCGACCGCTTCACCTGTTCTGCCTAATTTCGGCCTTACGAGGTGCTCGGAGCACAGCGAAGCACCCGCCAAACCGACACACGCCGCCGTAGAACGTTCAGGACACTCGGTCCGCGACAAGGCGGCTCCTGGAAGGAACACCCGAAAGTGAAGCTTTCGCGCAAGAACGGGCTTCGCGCCTCCGCGATCGGTGCCCTCGTCGTCTCCGGCGCCCTGGTCCTCTCGGCGTGTGGCTCGGACAACAACACCGCGACCCCGGACAAGAAGGACGGCGGCAGCACCTCGGCCGCCGCCTCGAACATCGCCTGTGAGGGCGCCAAGGGCCAGCTCCTCGCGGCCGGCTCCAGCGCGCAGAAGAACGCGATGGACCTGTGGGTCAAGAACTTCCAGGCCGCCTGCTCCGGCGTCGAGATCAACTACCAGGCCATCGGTTCCGGCGGCGGCATCACCAAGTTCAACCAGGGCCAGGTCGCCTTCGCGGGCTCCGACTCCGCCCTGAAGGAGGAAGAGGTCGCCGAGTCCCAGAAGATCTGCAAGACCGGCAAGGGCGTCAACCTGCCCATGGTCGGCGGCCCCATCGCCATCGGCTACAAGCTGGAGGGCGTGGACAACCTGGTCCTGGACGCCTCCACCATCGCCAAGATCTTCGACAACAAGATCACCAAGTGGAACGACCCGGCGATCGCCAAGCTGAACCCGGGCGCCAAGCTCCCCGACTCCACCATCCAGGCCTTCCACCGCTCCGACGAGTCGGGCACCACCCAGAACCTGGGCAAGTACCTCTCGACCGCCGCCGCGGCCGACTGGAAGCACGACCCGAAGTCGAAGTCGTGGCCCGCCCAGGGCGGCCAGGCCGCCAACGGCTCCTCCGGCGTCGCCACCGCGGTCAAGGACGCCGAGGGCTCCATCGGCTACTTCGAGCTCTCGTACGCCACCGCGAACAAGATCTCCACGGTCAGCATCAACACCGGCGCCGCCGCCCCGGTCGCCGCCACCTCGGAGAACGCCTCCAAGGCCATCGCCGCCGCCAAGGTCAAGGGCACCGGCAGCGACCTGGCCCTCTCCCTCGACTACGCCACCAAGGCCGAGGGCGCCTACCCGATCGTCCTCGTCACGTACGAGATCGCCTGCGACAAGGGCAACAAGGCGGAGACCCTGCCGACCCTGAAGGCCTTCCTCAACTACACCGTGAGCGAGGAGGGCCAGAAGGTCCTCACCGACGCCGGCTACGCCCCGCTCCCGGCCGAGATCGCCGCCAAGGTCCGCACGATCGTCCCCACCCTGTCCTGACCCCCGGCCGGGGGCGGCCCCCCACCTCCCGTGGAGGAGCCGCCCCCGGCATCCGGTGCACCGCCGCCAGGAGCCCGCACACCCCGTACGGGCCCCGCAGACCGGAGAAGCAGATGGCCACCACCACACCAGAGCTCAAGAGGAGCCGGAGCGCCAAGAGCGCCTCCCGCCCCGGGGACCGCGTCTTCAGCGGACTCTCCCGAGGCTCCGGCATCACCCTCCTCGTCATCATGGCCGCGATCGCGGTCTTCCTCAGCTACCGCGCCGTCCTCGCCATCTCGAAGGACAGCGCCAACTTCTTCACCACCTTCGAGTGGAACCCGGCCGGTGACCCGCCGGTCTTCGGCATCGCCGTCCTCGCCTTCGGCACCGTCGTCTCGTCGGTCGTCGCGATGGTCATCGCCGTCCCGGTCGCGATCGGCATCGCGCTCTTCATCTCGCACTACGCCCCGCGCCGGCTCGCCAAGCCCCTCGCGTACGTCGTCGACCTGCTCGCCGCCGTGCCCAGCATCATCTACGGCCTCTGGGGCGCGATCTTCCTCGTCCCGTACCTGGCCGGCCTCAACGAGTGGCTCGACCAGTACCTCGGCTGGACCTACATCTTCGACAAGTCCCAGGACGGCGTCGCCCGCAACCTCTTCACCGTGGGCATCCTCCTGGCGATCATGATCCTCCCGATCATCACCAACGTGACCCGCGAGGTCTTCCTCCAGGTCCCGAAGATGCACGAGGAGGCCGCCCTCGCCCTCGGCGCCACGCGCTGGGAGGTCATCCGCATGTCGGTGCTGCCCTTCGGCCGCTCCGGCATCATCTCCGCCTCCATGCTGGGCCTCGGCCGCGCGCTCGGCGAGACCATGGCCGTCGCCGTGGTCCTCTCCCCCAGCTTCCTCATCTCGGGCCACCTGCTCGACCCAGGCGGCGGCACCTTCGCCCAGAACATCGCCGCCAAGTTCAACGAGGCCAACGAGTTCGGCCGGGACGCCCTCATCGCGTCCGGTCTCGTCCTCTTCGCCATCACCCTGCTCGTCAACGGCGCGGCCCGCTGGATCATCGGCCGCCGCAAGGAGTACTCGGGGGCAGCGGCATGAGCCACGCCATTCAGGACCGTCCGGTCGCGGTGGCCCCGCGCCGCGGGTCCCTCTCCCACGCCCGCCTCCCCCGCTGGACCCCGGCGGCCGTCGCCGTCGGCTCGGTCCTCGCGGGCGTCGGCACCGGCCTCGCCGCCGGCTGGCACAGCAAGGTCCAGTGGGGCCTGATCTCCGCCCTGCTCTTCGTCCTCGTCACATACGTCCTGACCAGCAAGGTCGAGGGCAGCCGCCAGGCCAAGGACCGCGTCGCCACCAGCCTCGTCTGGGTCTGCTTCGTCCTCGCCGTCGTCCCGCTGCTCTCCCTCGCCTGGGTCACGATCAGCAAGGGCATGGCCGTCCTCGACGGCTACTTCCTGACCCACTCGATGAACGGCGTCCTCGACGCCGAGGCCGGCGGCGGCGTCTACCACGCGCTGCTCGGCACCATCGAGCAGGTCGGCATCGCGACCCTGATCGCCGCGCCGATCGGCCTGCTGACCGCGGTCTATCTCGTCGAGTACGGCGGCGGGAAGCTCGCCCAGGCCGTCACCTTCTTCGTCGACGTCATGACGGGCATCCCGTCGATCGTCGCCGGCCTCTTCGTCCTCGCCACCTGGAACCTGATGCTGGGCTTCGGCCCCTCCGGTTTCGCCGGCGCGATGGCCCTCGCCATCCTGATGATGCCGGTCGTGGTCCGCTCCACCGAGGAGATGCTCAAGCTCGTCCCGAACGAGCTCCGCGAGGCCTCCCTCGCCCTCGGCATCCCCAAGTGGCGCACCATCCTGAAGGTGGTCCTGCCCACCGCGATCGGCGGCATCACCACGGGCGTCATGCTCGCGGTCGCCCGCATCACCGGCGAGACGGCCCCCGTCCTGCTCCTCGTGTTCGGTACGAAGCTCATCAACCCGAACCCCTTCGAAGGCGCCCAGTCCTCCCTGCCGCTCTACGTGTACGAGCAGTACGCGGTCGGCACCGACGCCGCCGTGGCCCGCGCCTGGGCCGCCGCGCTCGTCCTGATCGCCTTCGTCATGATCCTCAACCTGGTGGCCCGCGGCATCGCCCGCTGGAAGGCCCCGAAGACCGGCCGCTGACGCGGTCATCCTGGAAGTGAACTGATATGGCCAAGCGAATCGACGTCAGCGGCCTCTCCGCCTACTACGGCGCCCACAAGGCGATCGACGACATCTCGATGACCGTCGAGCCCCGCTCCGTGACGGCCTTCATCGGCCCCTCCGGCTGCGGCAAGTCCACCTTCCTGCGCACCCTGAACCGGATGCACGAGGTCACCCCCGGCGGCCGCGTCGAGGGCAAGGTGATGCTGGACGACGAGAACCTGTACGGGACGAACGTCGACCCGGTCGCCGTGCGCCGCACGGTCGGCATGGTCTTCCAGCGGCCGAACCCCTTCCCCACCATGTCGATCTTCGACAACGTGGCGGCGGGCCTGCGGCTCAACGGCAAGTACAAGAAGTCCCAGCTCAACGACATCGTCGAGAAGTCCCTCAAGGGCGCGAACCTCTGGAACGAGGTCAAGGACCGCCTCAACAAGCCGGGCTCCGGCCTCTCCGGCGGCCAGCAGCAGCGCCTGTGCATCGCCCGCGCCATCGCGGTCGAGCCCGACGTCCTGCTGATGGACGAGCCCTGCTCGGCCCTCGACCCGATCTCCACCCTCGCCATCGAGGACCTGATCGGCGAGCTGAAGGAGCGCTTCACGATCGTCATCGTGACGCACAACATGCAGCAGGCCGCCCGCGTCTCCGACCGCACCGCCTTCTTCAACCTGGCGGCCGTCGGCCAGCCCGGCAAGCTGATCGAGCTGGACGACACGGAGCGCATCTTCTCCAACCCGAGCGTCCAGGCGACCGAGGACTACATCTCCGGCCGCTTCGGATAGCCCCCTCAGTTCCATGCGGCTCCGCCGCGTGGCGTCTTGCGGTGCTGCATGGCGGTGCCACCGCACGACGAAGGGCCCGGCTCCCCCACAAGGGGAACCGGGCCCGTTTCCATACGGGAAACCCTTAGCCGAAGCAGAGCCTCACGACATAGAAGCTCAGCGCGGCGACCAACGCAGCGGCCGGCATCGTGATGAACCAGCCCAGGATGATGTTCTTGGCGACGCCCCAGCGGACCGCGTTGACCCGCTTCGTCGCGCCCACGCCCATGATCGCGGAGGTGATGACGTGCGTGGTCGAGATCGGCGCGTGGAACAGGAACGCCGAGCCGAACATGATCGACGCGCCCGTGGTCTCCGCCGCGAAGCCCTGCGGCGGGTCCAGCTCGATGATCTTCCGGCCGAGCGTCCGCATGATCCGCCAGCCGCCCGCGTACGTACCGAGCGACAGCATCACCGCACAGGCGATCTTCACCCACACCGGGATGTCGTCGCCCGCCTCCTGCACGTCCGCGATGACCAGGGCCATCACCACGATGCCCATCGTCTTCTGCGCGTCCTGGAGGCCGTGACCGAGCGCCATGCCCGCCGCCGATACCGTCTGCGCGATGCGGAAGCCCCGCTTCGCCTTGTGCGGGTTGGCCTTGCGGAAGATCCACATGATCGCGCACATCACCAGGTAACCGGCCACGAGGCCGACCACCGGCGAGACGAACATCGGGATGACGATCTTGTCGAGCACCCCGCCCCAGATCACCTCGGTGCCGCCGGCCAGCGCCGCGCCCACCATGCCGCCGAACAGGGCGTGCGAGGAGGAGGACGGCAGGCCGAAGTACCAGGTGACCAGGTTCCAGATGATCGCGCCCACGAGCGCAGCGAAGAGGATGCCCATCCCCTTGTCGCCGGTGGGGGTCTCGATGAGCCCCTCACTGACGGTCTTGGCGACCCCCTGGCCCATGAAGGCGCCCGCGAGGTTCATCACCGCCGCCATCGCCAGGGCCGCCCGGGGCGTCAGGGCCCGGGTCGACACCGAGGTGGCGATGGCGTTGGCGGAGTCGTGGAATCCGTTCGTATACGTGAAGCCGAGCGCGACACCGATGGTCACGATCAGGGCGAAGGTGTCCACGAAGCCTCAGGACTCCTTGACCGCGATGGTCTCCACCGTGTTGGCCACGTGCTCGAACGCGTCCGCCGCCTCTTCGAGGACGTCCACGACCTGCTTGAGCTTCAGCACCTCGATGGCGTCGTACTTGCCGTTGAAGAGCTGGGCGAGCAGCTTGCGGTGGATCTGGTCGGCCTGGTTCTCCAGACGGTTGACCTCGATCCAGTACTCGGTGAGGTGGGACATCGTCCGCAGGTTCGGCATGGCCTCGGCGGTCAGCTCCGCCGCCCGCGCCAGGACCTCGATCTGCTGCTCGACGCCCTTGGGCAGCTCCTCGATGTTGTAGAGGACGACCAGGTCGACGGCCTCCTCCATGAAGTCCATGATGTCGTCGAGGGACGAGGCGAGGGAGTAGATGTCCTCGCGGTCGAACGGCGTGATGAAGGAGGAGTTCAGCTGGTGGAAGATCGCGTGGGTGGCGTCGTCACCGGCGTGTTCCGCTGCCCGCATCCGCTCCGCGATCTCGGCCCGGGCGGAAGGCTCCGCTCCGAGCAGTTCCATCAGGAGCTTCGAGCCCGTGACGATGTTGTCCGCGGACGCGGCGAACATGTCGTAGAAGCTCGTCTCCCTGGGGGTCAGACGAAATCGCACGTGAGGTCCTCGGGGTGCTGGGTTGGGTCAGGCTGATGCTAGGCGCATCATCCGGCCACGGCTAACCGGCGTCCTCTCAGTGTCGCCCATCAGGCACAGTGATCTGCACGGGCCCCCGCCCGGTTCGGCGGGGATCGGTACCATATACCCACGAGGGGTATACACCCCCTTTCTGGACAACGGGAGGACGCGATGACGACCACCGAGACGGACCAGGTCACCCCCGAGCCCGTCGAGGCCGTCGGGCCCGTCGAGACCGCCGCGGAGGCCGGCCACGAGCACGGCGTGCACGGCTACCACAAGCAGAAGGACGAGCACCTCAAGCGCCTCCGCAGGATCGAGGGCCAGATCAGGGGCCTCCAGCGGATGGTCGACGAGGACGTCTACTGCATCGACATACTCACCCAGGTCTCCGCCTCCACGAAGGCGCTCCAGTCCTTCGCCCTCCAGCTCCTGGAGGAGCACCTGCGGCACTGCGTCGCGGACGCGGCGGCCAAGGGCGGCGACGGCATCGACGCCAAGGTCGAGGAGGCCACGAAGGCCATCGCCCGCATGATGCGCACCTGATCGCGCGCGTCCCCCGGACCCCCCGGGCCCCCGTACGCTCAGCGGCCGCGTACGGCCCGCTCCGCCGCCACCCTCAGCACCTCGTCTATCCGGTCGGCGCTGAGCCGCTCCCCGTCGGCGGCGGAGGCGGCGATGATGAGCTCGCCGCACAGCTCTATCTCGGCGAGGGCGACGCGCTCCTGCTCTGCGGGCACGGTCGCGGTACCGGGCGGGGCCACGCGCATCCACCTCTTCCTGCCGGCGTCGGTCTCCCAGCGGTCTCCCAGCGTAGGGACGGAGCCGTGCACCGCGCATGACACGTCTGGACCATTTGCCGATGGCCCGCGCCACCGTCGTCCGAGGTGGGGGATACCGGGGCGGGGAAGATCGGGGCGGGGCGCGGGCGGGTCAGGTCGCGACCTTCCCGTCGTAGAGGTCCCGGCGGTCCGGCAGCACGACCCGGACGGGGACCCCGAAGCCGTAGAGCAGCGTGGTCGACGCGACGGCGACCGTGCGGCCCTGGTTGCTGAAGCTGAACCGGTGGCGGACCTTCCGCAGCCGCCCCTCCCCGTCCAGGTACGCGTCGAACGGCACCGCGTCGTCGGAGAACCCTTTCGCCGCCGCGGCGAGCGGCCCGCGCAGCTGCGGCGACGCGGCCCGGGCCGCGTGCGCGATGTCGGCGACCCCCCGGTAGTGCCCGACCCGCACCCCCGCGAGGTCGATCTCGCCGAGGTACGCGACCTCCCGGACGCCCCGCAGCAGTTCGGCCGCGGCCGCCGGGTCGGTGGCGCCGCCCGTGACGAGGTTCCCGTCGTCGAGGGCGGTGGTGTCGACCCGGACCCACTTGTCGGCGGGCACCCCGGCGCCCCGGTTCTTCATGTAGAGGGCGCCGGGGGTGAGGAGTTCGGTGATCGGCCGGTGGCCGTCGGCCCCGGCCGGGTCCTTGGGCAGCACCACCTGGAGGTGCCCGGTCCGGCGCCGGAAGTCGTAGCCGCCCTCGCCCCGGATGGTGACCCGGGTCCCGCCCGAGGCCATCTCCATGGCGGTGCTGGCCTTGGCGGTGCCGGCCCGCGTCAGCGCGTCGGCGGCGCCCCGCACGGCGAGCGCGGGATCGGCCGCGGGCTTCGGGTCCGGGGGCGCGGCGCACCCGGAGACGGCGGCGGACCCGACGAGGGAGCCGACCAGGACGGCGGTGACGGCGAACGTCCCGCTCCCGCGGCCCTGCGGACGCCCGTACTCCTGCACCGTCATCGCCTGCCAACCCCCCCACGCCTCGCCGCTGTCCGCCCGGGACCGCCTCGTCCCCGGCCCGGGGACGTCCGTTCCGCATAACGACGGCCCGGGCGAGCCGTCACGCGCAGTACGGTGGACGCGTGCACGCGCAGGCTTCCTCCCACACGACCACCACGACGGAGCGCGGCTCGTTCGCGCTGGCACGCTGCAGCTGCGGCTGGTCGGGACCGGCCCGCAGATCGAGGGACCGGGCGCGTACGGACGCGGCGGACCACGCCCGTACGGCGACGGACCCGGAAACCCCCTAGGGCCCCTAAGGGGCCTCCTCACCCGCCGTCAGGCGGCCAGGTCCTTGCGGTCCTTGCGGCCGGTCCCGGCGGACGGTCCGCCGACGCGGGACTCGGGGATCTCGACCGTCTCCGGGTGCCGCGTCCCCCCGGTCCGCCGGGAGCGGACGAGGCGGGCGCCGCGGCCCGAGCGGGCGACGGCGGAGACGACCGGGGTCAGCAGGGCGAGCGCGAGCGGGGCGAGGAGCAGCGCCACCGCCGTGCCGAGGGCGAGTCCGCCGATGACGTCGGTCGGGTAGTGGACGCCCATGTAGACCCGCGCGAAGCCCTCGGCGAGGGCGAGGCCGATCGCGGCGAGCCCGAAGCCCCGGTGGGCGACGAAGAGACCGACGCCGAGGGCCATCGCCAGGGTGGCGTGGTCGCTGACGAAGGAGAAGTCGGTCTTCCCGCCGACGAGGACCTCCAGGCCCTCGTGGTCCACGAAGGGGCGGGGGCGCTCGACGAAGCCCCGGATGGGGATGTTCACCAGGAGGGCGGCCCCGGCGGCCAGCGGGGCCCAGACGAGACCGGCGACGGCCGAGACGGAGTCGGCGAGGGTGCCGCGGCGGCGGACGCTCCACCAGCACCAGAGCACGGTGAGGACGATCGCGAGGAGGATCCCGTACTCGCCGACGTACGCCATGACGCGGTCGAACCACGGAGGGGCGGACCTGGCGAGCCCGTTGATGTCGTAGAGCAGGCTGACATCGGGGTTCGAACCGTCCGATGCGAGTACAGCCATCTGCTGCGGCCCCTTGCTCTCGTGTCTGTGGTTTCCAACCCCCGTGGTCAGAGCGGTCGGATCAGGGAACGAACCGCCTGAGGCGTACGTTCCGCTCTCTCCGGTGGATCATGCCGACGTTATCGAAGAGTGACGGCTCCCCGCAGCTCAGGGCCTGTGCATGACGGAGAGTTCCGGCCATGTCCCGTACGCCCCGAACGGCTCCCTAGGTCTGCGGCGGGTGGGTGGGCAGGGCGGCGGCGCCCTCCGGGGTGACCCGGGTGGCGCCGAAGTAGTCCGGGGTGTCGATCCGGTCGAAGCGGATCACCGCCCCGGTCCGCGGCGCGTTGATCATGTAGCCGCCGCCGACGTAGACGCCGACGTGCCGGATGGCCCGCGAGTTGGTCAGGTCGTCCGAGAAGAAGACCAGGTCCCCGGGGAGCAGCTCCTCGCGCGAGGGGTGCGGCCCGGCGTTGTACTGGTCGTTGGCGACGCGCGGCAGCTGGATGCCGACGCTGTCGTACGCGGCCTGGGTGAGCCCGGAGCAGTCGAACCGGCCGTTCTGCGCGGCCGTGCCCGTACCGCCCCAGAGGTAGGGCGTGCCGAGCTTCTGCTGCGCGTAGTGGATCGCGCCCGCGGCCTGCCGGGACGGGTCGACGCGGCCGAGGGGCCGGGCGAAGCTCTTCTCCAGGGACTTGATGATGCGGACGTAGTTCTGGGTCTCGCTGATGGGCGGCACCCCGCCGTGCCGGATCACCCGGTACGCGCCCGCGTTGTACGCGGCCAGCATGTTGCTCGCCGGGTCCCCCGGCACGTTCCGGACGTACTTGGCGAGCTCGCAGTCGTACGAGGCGGCCGACGGGATCGCGTCCTTCGGGTCCCAGATGTCCCGGTCCCCGTCCCCGTCCCCGTCGATGCCGTGACTGGCCCAGGTACCGGGGATGAACTGGGCGATGCCCCGGGCGTCGGCCGGGGAGACGGCCCGCGGGTTCCAGCCGCTCTCCTGGTAGAGCTGCGCGGCGAGCAGGGCCGGGTTGATGGCGGGGCAGAGGTTCCCCCACCGCTGCACGAGCCCCTGGTAGAGGGCCGGGACGGCGCCCTTGGCAAGCGCCACGGTGCCGTTCTTGCCGCTGCCCGCGCCGGCGGCGAGACCCGAGGCGGCGGAGTACGTGCCGACGACGAGCATGGCCACGAAGGCGAGACAGACCCCGAAGGCCCCGCCGGCCACCAGCCACGCCCTGCCCGCCCTGCGGACCGCCCTACGCACCGTCAACCACCCCTCGGCCCATGGCAGTACGTCCGGGAAGCCAGTCTAGGCGGCGGAGCCCGCCTTGGGGACGGCACGCGACGACCTCGTCACACGTGCCGTCCGTGCGCCGCCCCAAGAGTGGAACAACGACGATCATTGCCCGGAGTCACCCTCCGTGATACACAGAGTGACCATACGCTTCTTCACGCGGAAACCGGCCACACCACCGCAGGTCAAGACGGTCAGACCGGTCAAGTGTGCGGGGATCGGGTAAAGAGAGCCGCCAAGCAGTCACACGCAAGCGGTTTCATCAGCGAAGATAGGGCGATGACCCGTGCCGTCCGGGAGGGGCGGCCAACAACCCATACAGGGGCGGTGAGTTACATGTACCTGGCGGCCGAAAAAGGCGACATCACCACCATTATCGGTGGAATCGCCCCGAACTGGGGACCCTTCGGGAGCCTGGGCAACGAGGCCAAGGTGATGATCGAGGTCGTGATGGCCGTGGCCATCCTGCTCTGCCTGGGCATCGCCATCTGGGGCGCGGCCAAGCAGCGCATCGGCGCGACCGCCCTCCGCGACACGTTCAGCGCGGAACAGGGCAAGGGGCTGATCGTGGCCGGCCTGACCGGCGTCTTCATCATCGGCTCGCTGGGGACGCTCTTCACCATCGTCTACGGAATGGCGGTCTGACGCCCCGTCGGACCCGACCACTCCGAGACGGCCCACCCGAACCCGATGCCCAGTCCTGTTGAACCCGTTGAAGCACGGCCGTACCCGCGAACGAGTGAGGGGGCGTACCCGGCATGAGTCCCGGCGACGAGCACGACAGCTTCGGCGGCGTGGGCGGCTCGGGCCAGACCCGGACCCGCCTGCCCGAGGGCAACAGCGGCGACGTGTACGGCGCCGGCCGCCGCCCCGTCCGCGGCTCCCGCTCCCTCGTCACGGTCGTCGGCGTGGTGGTCCTCCTCATCGGCGCCATCGCCCTCGCCAACCGCGGCGGCGGCGACCCGGCGGACCCCTCCGCCCCCCGCGCCGGCACCCCGGGCAAAACGGCCCCCACCACGGCCACGGGCGTCCCCCCGGTCACGACCAGGAACGGCCCGATCCCGACGGGGTACGCGCACGACGAGCAGGGGGCGCAGAGTGCGGCGACGAATTACGCGGTGGCGCTGGGGTCGGCGGCGATGTTCACCACCGCCGGACGCGACGAGATCGTCACCACGGTCTACACCCCCGACGCCGCGGCCGCCCGCAGGGCCGACCTCGACAAGGCCTACGGCTCCAAGGACCTCCTGACCCGCATCGGCCTGCGGGAGGACGGCACGGCCCCGCAGGGCATGACGTTCATCTCCCGGGTCATCCCCGTGGGCTCCAAGGTGGAGAGCTACGGCACCGACCGGGCGACGGTCTCGGTCTGGTACTCGACCCTGTTCGGCCTCGCGGGCGAGGCCTCCGAGAACCCCGTCTCCGAGGCCTGGTACACCGACACGTTCGAACTGCGGTGGGCCGACGGCGACTGGAAGGTCGTCAAGACCACCCAGAAGGACGGACCCGTGCCCGTCGCCCGCGACCAGCGGGCCTCCGGCGCCCAGGACATGGCGGACGCCGTCGGTCAGTTCGGAGGCTTCACTTATGCCCGGTAAGCCGCTCGCCCGCAGCGCCGGAATCACCGCCGCGTTCGGCGCGGTCCAGACGGCCGCCGTCCTGTTCGCGGGCCGGGCCTTCGCGGACCCCACACCGCCGTCCACCCCCACGGCCACGCCCTCTCCGAGCGCGAGCCCGAGCAGCAGGGGCTGCGAACTCCTCACGGGACAGGCCAGGGAGCACTGCGAGAGGGGCCAGACCGGTGGCGGCGGCGGTCAGGACCCGCTCACCGACCCCACCACGGCCCTGGACCCCCTGTCCTCCCTCTCCCGCGGCTTCGCCGACGCCGCCGTAGCCACCATCGACTACCTCTCCAAGGCCGTCAAAGAGACCGCCGACGTGGACTTCACCAACATGGAGTTCCTCGGCCGCTACGCCGTCGTCTTCGCCGCCTCCACCGTCCTCACCCTCCTCCTCTGGCTCCTCGCCGTCGCCAAGCGCGCCATCCGCGGCGTCCCCCTCACCACCGCCCTCTCCGAAGCCATCGGCTTCCTCTGGCTGACGGTCCTCGCCTCCGCCTTCACCCCCCTGATCCTCTACACCGTCGTCAACGCCACCGACGCCGTCACCGAGGTCATCGCCTCCGGCACCGGACAGCAGACCGACGTCTTCTTCGGCAGCTTCAAGGAGGCCCTCCAGAAGGGCGACAGCATCGGCGGCGGACCCATCATGCTGATCATCGTGTCCCTGGTGACCGTGATCGCCGCCGGCGTCCTCTACCTGGAGCTCTTCCTCCGCGCCGTCATGCTGTACGTCGGCGCCCTCCTCGGCGTCGTCGTCTACTCCGGCCTCGTCGACAAGAACATGTGGGGCCACGTCCGCCGCTGGGCCGGCATCATGATCGCGATCATCATGGTCAAGCCGGTCATCGTCATCGTCCTCGGCCTCGCCGGCGCCCTCTCCTCCGGCACCGGCCCGGACTCCTTCTCCGCCGTCGTCTCCGGCCTCGCGATCATCCTGCTCGCCATCTTCGCCTCCGCGATGATCTACCGCTTCGTCCCCGGCTTCGGCGACGAGATCGCCGCCTCCCGCAACAACCGCCTCCACCGCGCCGGCGAGAACGCGGCCGCCGCCGTCATCTCCTCCCCCGCCTCCCTCGTCTCCCAGGGCATCAAGACCCACAGCTCCCGCGGCGACGGCGGCGGCGCTCAGGCCTCCGCGGCCCCCCGCCCCGCCAACCAGCTCTCCGGCGGCATGGCCGCCCACAGCGGCCGCGGCGGAAGCGGCGGCGGCGCGACTCCCCCGCCCGCCCCCCGCAGCAGCAGTCCCACCGCGGGAACCCCGCACAGCAACCGCAAGAACTCTGGAGGTGCAGGGCGTTGACGACCCAGTCCCAGCCGGTCGCGCCCCGCCGCACGTATCTCGTCGGCCGCGCCCGGCCCAACGCGATCGTCGGCAAGAACCGCGAGACCGGCGAGATCGCCCTGATCATCGTCGGCGCCTTCCTCGGCATGATGAGCGGACTCCTCGTCCCCCTCCTCCCCCTGCGGATCGCCCTCCTCGCGGGCCTGCCCATGCTCGCCATCGCCGCCGTGTACCTCCCGTACAAGGGCCGCACGTTCTACAAGTGGTTCGAGATCAACCGCAGCTACAAGCGGATGCTCAAGCGCGGCACCGCCTACCGCTCCGCCGTCGTCGAGGCCGGCACCCGCCTCGACGGCCGCGAGGTCGAGGTCGGCCCGCCCCCCGGCATCGGCCGCGTCGGCTGGCTCGCCGCCCCCTTCGGCCCCGACGAGATCGCCGTCCTCCTCCACGCCGACCGCCGCACCGTCACCGCCGCCATCGAGATCGAGGGCCCCGGCGTCGGCCTGCGCGACAGCGAGGACCAGGAGGCCCTCGTCGACCGCTTCGGCACCCTCCTCAAGCACGTCGCCAACGGCGACGGCTTCGTCACCCGCCTCCAGATGCTGGCCCGCACCCTCCCCGCCGACCCCGACGCCCACGCCAAGGACGTCGGCCAGCGCGGCGACCCGCACGCGCCCGCGTGGCTCATGGAGTCCTACGACCAGCTCCAGTCCATGGTCTCCACCTCCAGCGAGCAGCACCGCGCCTACCTCGTCGCCTGTATGCACTACACCCGCGAACTCGCCGCCGAGGCCAACGCCATGGCCCGCGCCGCCAAGCACGCCTCCGGCGCCCGCCGCCTCGACCGCGACGCCGGCCTCGCCGTCGTCATGGCCCGCGAGCTCACCGACATCTGCGCCCGCCTCGCCGAGGCCGACATCCGCGTCCGCCAGCCCCTCGGCCAGTCCCGGCTCGCCTCCCTCGTCCACTCCATGTACGACCCGGACCACCCCATCGACCACATCCAGGCCATGACCAAGCGCAACGCCTGGCCCGCCGAACTCGACGCGATGGAACCGACGTACCTCCAGGCCAAGACCCGCGAGTCCTCCACCCGCGCCCCCTGGTGCCACGCCACCGCCTGGGTCAAGGAGTGGCCGATGACCCCCGTCGGCGTCAACTTCCTCGCCCCCCTCCTCGTCCACACCCCCGACGTCATCCGCACGGTCGCCGTCACCATGGACCTGGAGCCCACCGAGGTCGCCATCGAGCGGATGCTCACCGAGAAGACCAACGACGAGGCCGACGCCAGCCGCGCCGCCAAGATGAACCGCACGGTCGACCCGCGCGACATCGCCGCCCACGGCCGGCTCGACCAGCGGGGTGAAGATCTCGCCAGCGGCGCTGCCGGAGTGAACCTCGTCGGGTACATCACGGTGTCGTCGCGTTCCCCCGAGGCCCTCGCCCGGGACAAGCGCACGATCAGGGCCTCGGCCGGCAAGTCGTACCTGAAGCTGGAGTGGTGCGACCGCGAGCACCACCGGGCCTTTGTGAACACCTTGCCGTTCGCGACCGGCATCCGCCGCTAGGGCCGAAGGGGCACAGACCCATGCGAGATCCGCTGTCCGTCCTCACCGAGGCCTTCACCTCCTTCCTCTTCGGGAAGGTGGAGACGACCCGGCTGCCCGTCCGCACCTCCACCGGACAGGCCCAGGCCGTCTACCTGCCGACCGCCGCCCCCGGCCTCGGCGACTCCGGCGTCATCATCGGCCGCGAGGTCTACAGCGGCAAGGGCTACATCTACGACCCCTTCCAGCTGTACGGGCAGCAGCTCCCCGCCCCCCACTGGCTGGTCCTCGGCGAGTCCGGCAACGGCAAGTCGGCCCTGGAGAAGACGTACGTGCTCCGCCAGCTCCGCTTCCGCGACCGGCAGGTCGTCGTCCTCGACGCCCAGGGCGAGGACGGCGTCGGCGAGTGGAACCTCATCGCCCAGGAGCTGGGGATAACCCCCATCCGCCTGGACCCCATGGTCGCCAACGACGCCGGGATCCGCCTCAACCCGCTCGACCCGTCGATCACCACCACGGGCCAGCTCGCGCTGCTCCGCACCATCATCGAGGTGGCGATGGGCCACGGCCTCGACGAGCGCTCCGGCTTCGCGCTCAAGGTCGCCCACGCGTACGTGAACAACCACGTCACCGAACGCCAGCCGATCCTCACCGACATCGTCGAGCAGCTGCGCCACCCCAAGGCCGAGTCCGCCGAGGCGATGAACGTCGCCATAGAGGACGTACGGGCCTGGGGCCTGGACGTCGCCCTCGTCCTGGACCGCCTGGTCGACGGCGACCTGCGCGGCATGTTCGACGGCCCGACGACCGTCGGCATCGACCTCGACGCGCCCCTGATCGTCTTCGACCTCTCCCACATCGACCGCAACTCCATCGCCATGCCGATCCTCATGGCCATCGTCGGCGTCTGGCTGGAGCACACCTGGATCCGCCCCGACCGGAAGAAGCGCATCTTCCTGGTCGAGGAGGCCTGGCACATCATCAACAGCCCGTTCGTGGCCCAGCTCTTCCAGCGCCTGCTGAAGTTCGGCCGCCGCCTCGGCCTGTCCTTCGTCGCCGTCGTCCACCACCTCTCCGACGTCGTCGACGGAGCGGCGGCCAAGGAGGCGGCGGCGATCCTCAAGATGGCCTCCACCCGGACCATCTACGCCCAGAAGGCCGACGAGGCCCGCAACACGGGCCGGGTCCTCGGCCTGCCCCGCTGGGCGGTCGAGATCATCCCGACCCTCACCCCCGGCATCGCGGTCTGGGACGTCAACGGCAACGTGCAGGTGGTCAAACACCTCATCACCGAGAAGGAACGCCCGCTCGTCTACACCGACCGCGCCATGACCGAGGCCTCGGTCACGGACCCGGAGCTGGAGTGGGAGACGGAACAGCGGGCGATCCTCGTCGAGCAGCAGCTGAACGGCTCCTCGCAGTCGACGGTGGCCTAGGCGAGGGCAGGACGGGCGAACGGGTGGGACGGGTGGGACGGATGGACGACACGGCACGGAAGGGAGGGGGAGGCGTCTCGGACGGGCTGCTGCTCGGCCTGTTCGCCCTCCTCCTCTGTCTCACGGTCCTGGTGTGGACGGCGACCGGCCTGGCGGGCCTGTTCGCCCGTGGCGCCTGGCCGGACGGCGTCGCCTTCACGGGTACGCCGTCGGCCCTGCGCTCCCTGGCGACGGCCCCGACGGACCTCCCGGCCGCCTGGCCGGCCACCCCGCCGGACCAGCTCTCGGGGTACGGCCTCTTCTGGGGCCTCCTGATCGGCGAGGCGATGGTCCTCGCGGTCCTCGCCGTCTTCGTCCTGGGCACGGTGGTCCGCTGGCGCGCGGTCCGCGCCCACCGGAAGACGGGCGCGTACGGGAATCCCGTACGGGATGTCCCGGCGGCCGTACGGGACGAAGAGCCGCACCCGGTACGGGACGGGGCGCCACGCCCCCCGGTACGGGACCACGCGGCCCCGCACCCGGCAGCCGCTCCACCGGCCCCGGCGTTCACCGAACCCCCCGAGCACACCCGGGAACCCGCCCCCACCCCCCTGGCCCCCGTACGGGAGACCCCGAGGCCGCCCCTCGCTCCGGCCGAGCCGCAGATCCCCCCGCAGCCCCGCCCCGCGCCCGACCACGCGGCCCCCGCAGGGCCCGGCACCCTCTTCGGCCCGCCCGAAATCCGCCGCCCCGCCGCCGTCCAGGCCGTACGGGACGCCGAGGGCCCGGTGCTCGTCGTCACCTCCGACCCCACCGTCTGGTCGGACACCAAGGACGCCCGCGGCAAGCTCGGCCCGGTCCTCGTCTACGACCCCGGCCACCTCTGCGACACCCCGGCCCGGCTCCACTGGTCGCCCGCCGAGGGCTGCGAGGACCCGGAGACCGCCCAGGCCAGGGCCGCCGCCCTGCTCGCCCCGGTCCGCCCGCACTCCCGGCTCGACGCGGCGACCGCCGACACCGCGGAAACGCTCCTGCGCTGCTGGCTGCACGCGGCGGCCGTCGACGGCCGCCCCTTCCGGCAGGTGCACCGCTGGGCCCAGGGCTCCGACGCCACCGAACCCGTACGGATCCTCCGCAGCCACCCCAAGGCCGTGTCCGGCCTGGCGGGCGTGCTCGAATCCGCCCTGACCGCACACCCCGAAAGCCGCCGCCTGGCACAGGAACTGACGGCCCGTGCGTTCTCCGCGTTCTCCACGGTCCACATCCGGGAGGCGTGCACCCCGAATCGAACGGATTCGCTGGCGCTGGCATCTTTCGTCCCCGAAGGGGGCACCCTCTACGTGGTGGGTGAATCGATCGAGGACCCCCGCACCCACCCCGGCGCGATGCCGCTCCTGACGGCGCTCGCCGCAAGCGTGGTCGAGCGCGGCCGCCGCATGGCCGTACGGTCATCCGACGGTCGGCTCGACCCACCACTCACCCTGGTGCTCGACGACGTCGCCGCCGTCGCCCCGCTCCCCGCGCTCCCGTCCCTCCTGGCCGAAGGCCCGCTCCGGGGCCTGCCCACCCTGGCCCTGATGCGCTCCCGCGAACAGGCCAGAACCCGCTGGCCGAACGACACCCTGGTCCCCCGGGCCTAGGGGGGCACCTCGCCGCACCCCGGGGGAGGCGGCTCGCCTCACCGCGCGCCGGGTCCTCCCCCCGTACCCACGGAAGCCGGCCGCCGCAGCTCGTGCTCCACCTCCTCCGCCGACCCGTCCCCCGGCACCGCCACCCGCTCGCCCGTCGCCGTGAACCCGAACCGCCGGTAGAAGGCCGCCGCCCGCGCGTTCTCCTCGTGCACGTACAGCCGCACCCGCTCGACCACCGGCTCCGCCAGCGACCAGGACCACTCCACGCCCGCCCGGAACAGCGCGTCGATCACGCCCGTCCCGCGCGCCCGGGGACGCACGTACACCCCCACGACGTGCGTCTGGTCCGCCTTCACCGGCCCCCCGAACCGCACCCCGTCCGAGGGCCGCTCCACGCGCACCGTGATCGTGCCCGCCCAGGAGCCGTCCGGCTCCTCGGCCACGAACTGCCGCACCTTCCCCTCGCCGCTCTCGGACGACGCCTCCGTCCACTCCCGCCAGAAGGAGTCGGGCCGCTCGACGGCCGCCCCGTACGTGTCGAGGAAGGCGAGGTGCGCGACCGGATCCCGGAGGGCGGCGAGACGGATCTCGCGGGCCTTCTCCCACTCGTCGCCGCGGACGGCACGTACCAGATAGTCCATGGGGCCGATCCTGACGACGAACGCACGCCCCTGACAAGGCATTTCCCGGGCCCGCCCCGCCGTCGTACCCCGGTACTACACCTCCGTCCCCGCACACCACCCCGGTCCGACGCCCGGCCCCCGCCCGCCGCCTAGCGTCGAAAACATGATCCGAGCGGAGAACCTCACCAAGCGGTCCGGGGACAGGACTGCCGTCCCCGCCCTCTTGCCCAAGCGCCGGGACGTATGAGGAGGATGACGACGTGACGACGGAGACGGAAGACCACCCGGGCGGGAACGCGGACACCGGCCTCAGCCGCCACGTCCACCGTCTCCTCGCGCGCGTACGGGCCTTCGACGCCCGTCACCCCTGGCCGTGGGACACGGCGGTGACCTCCTGCTGGGTGGTGGCGGCGCTCGTGGACGCGGCGGGCGGCTGGCGGACCACCGCCCCGGACCCGACCCTGCCGGTCCCGCTCGTGACCGTCCTCAGCCTGGCCCTGAGCGTGCCGCTGTACTGGCGCCGCCAGCACCCCACGACCGTCCTGGCCGTGATGGCGGGCGCGGCGCTCGTCAGCGACGCCTCGGGACCGGCCTCGCGGACGGCGGACGGTACGCGGCGGCCAAGAACCCCGAGCGCGCCGCCCAGGCCCTCGACGCCATCGGCACGACGAGCCGCGAGGCCCTCGCCGACCTCCGCCGCCTCCTGGGCGTCCTGCGCGACGACGAGGAGGCCGTACGGGACCCCCAGCCGACCCTGGCGGACCTGGACGCCCTGCTCACCGGCGTGCGCGAGGCGGGCCTGCCGGTACGCCTCGCCGCCGGCGACGACCCGCCCGCCCCGCCCCTCTCCCCCGGCGCCCAGCTGACGGTCTACCGGGTGGTGCAGGAGGCCCTGACGAACACCCTCAAGCACGCGGGCCCCGACGCGAAGGCGACCGTGCTCCTCACGTACACCCCCCGGGAGGTACGGGCGGAGATCACCGACACGGGAACGGGCACCGCCCGCGGCCCTCGGGGGCAGGGCCAGGGGCTCACCGGAATGCGCGAGCGCGCGGCCCTCTACGACGGCACACTCGACTGCGGCCCGCTGCCGGCCGGCGGCTGGTCCGTCCGGCTCCGCATCCCCCTCCGAACCTCCCGGGAGGTCTCCCCCTCGTGACGACCGTTCTCATCGCGGACGACCAGCCGATGCAGCGCTTCGGCTTCCGCATCCTGCTGGAGAGCCAGGACGACATGACCGTCGTCGGCGAGGCGTCGAACGGCGCCGAGGCGATCCGCCTGGTCGACGGCCTCCGCCCCGACGTCGTCCTGATGGACATCCGGATGCCGGGCCTGGACGGCATCGAGGCGACCCGCCGCATCATCGCCACGGGCGCCCGCTCCCGCGTCCTGATCGTCACCACCTTCGACCTGGACGCGTACGCGTACGACGGCCTGCGCGCAGGCGCCAGCGGCTTCCTGGTGAAGGACGCCCAGCCGGAGGAGCTCCTCGCGGGCATCCGCGCGGTGGCCGCGGGCGACGCGGTCGTGGCCCCGAGCCTCACCCGCCGCCTCCTGGACGCCTACATCCACCACCTCCCGCAGGCCGCCCCTGCGGACGAACCCCGCCCGGAAGACCCGCGCCTCGCCGCCCTGACGGACCGGGAACGCGAGATCCTCACGGTCGTCGGCCAGGGCTGGACGAACACCGAGATCGCCACCCGCCTCCACCTCGCGGAATCCACGGTGAAGACCCACGTGAGTCGCATCCTCGCGAAAACGGGCGCCCGCGACCGCGTCCAGGCGGTCATCCTGGCGTACGACACCCAACTCGTCGCGCCGGCCTGAGAAAAGGCGGCGGGGAAAAAGCCCGTAAACGCAGAAAAGCCCCGCACCACAAGGGTGCGGGGCTTTCCCACAATGATTGTTCGGCGGTGTCCTACTCTCCCACAGGGTCCCCCCTGCAGTACCATCGGCGCTGAAAGGCTTAGCTTCC
>NZ_JBIVPH010000005.1:0-213178 GCF_044754545.1 Streptomyces sp. NPDC093071
CTGGCGTTGATTTTTGGCACGCTGTTGAGTTCTCAAGGAACGGACGCTTCCTTCGTACTCACCCTCGCGGGCTTTCCTCCGGGCTTTTCCCTTCGGTCTTGCGTTTCCGACTCTATCAGATCTTTCCGATCCGATTTCCTCGGTGCTTTCCAGTCCCTTTTGCTTTCGCTCCGGGCCCTTCCGGCGGTTCCGACTCTATCAGATCCTTTCGGCGTCTGATTCCCGGTCAGCGGGAGTTGTCTTTCCGGCTGTTGGGCCGTTCCGACGTCTCAAACTCTAGCGGATTCCCCCGGCGACTCATAATCGAGTCTTTCGAAATGAATTTCGGCATGGCGAAATTCTTCCCGATGAGGGAGATCGTGCTGAGAAGAGGTGCCGCATGAGCGGCGGGAGTGGCTGTCGCAGAACCGTTCCGGCTCCGTGACAACTCGGAGAACACTACGCATCCGGGAGGGGCGTGTCAACCTCCCCCTCTACCCCGCCCGCCACGGCCTCAATCGAGGTCGGTCAGCCGGCCGCCGGCGTCGGGCTGGGTGTGCTCCACGCGGCGG
This sequence comes from Streptomyces sp. NPDC093071, assembly GCF_044754545.1. Lineage (NCBI taxonomy): Bacteria > Bacillati > Actinomycetota > Actinomycetes > Kitasatosporales > Streptomycetaceae > Streptomyces > Streptomyces sp. NPDC093071. The sequence continues at coordinate 552 of NZ_JBIVPH010000005.1, forward strand.
AGGAGGCGGATGAGGACGTCGCCGAGGACGCCCTTCTCCTCCGTGCTGAGGTCCTGGAGGAGGTCCTCCTCGAAGGCGGTGGCCATGCGCATGGCCTCCAGCCACTTCGTGCGGCCCTCGTCGGTGAGCTCGACGATCACGCGGACCCGGTTGTTCTCGTCGCGATCGCGGGTGACCAGGCCTTCTCCCGCCATGCGGTCGATGCGGTGGGTCATCGCGGCCGGGGTGAGGCCCAGGCGCTTGGCCAGCTCGCCGGGGCCGAGCCGGTAGGGCTCCCCGGAGAGGACCAGCGTCTTGAGGACCTCCCACTCGGCGTTGCTGATGCCGAGGTCGGCGAGCTGGCGTCCGTACGCCACGTTCATCCGTCGGTTCAGCCGGCCGAGGGCGGAGACGACCTTCTCGACCTGGGGGTCGAGGTCGCGGAACTCGCGCTGGTAGGCGGCGATCTGCTCGTCGAGGCTCGGCTCCTGGAGGGCCTGCGGGCCGGATCGCTCGGGGTTTTCGGACATGCGGCGAGTATCCCACGGGCCCCGTTGGCGTTGAAGTCCTTCGATGTGTACAGTTGAGACGTTAACTTTAGCTTTTAAGTCTTCAGGGTTCAGGGCTACAGGACTGAACCCGCGACCGAAGTGGGTGAGTGTGACCAAGGCGAGGGGCGCGGCGATGCGCCGGATTCAGGCAGGCAGCGCGCTGAGCGCGTTCGGACTCGGCTTCACCGTGCCGTACCTCTATGTGTACGTGGCACAGGTGCGGGATCTGGGCGCCGCGACGGCGGGCATCGTGCTCGCCGTCTTCGCCATGGCCGCGCTCGTGGTGCTGCCCTTCAGCGGCCGGGCCATCGACCGGCGCGGGCCCGTGCCCGTGCTGCTCGTGGCCTCGGTCGTCGCCGCCGTGGGCGCGGTGGGGATGGGCTTCGCCTCCAGCGTGCCGGCGGCCGTGGGGGCGGCGGCACTGCTGGGTGCCGGTACGGCCGTCCTCCAGCCGGCCCTCGCCACGATGATCGTCTGGTGCTCGACGCCCGTCGGGCGCACCCGGGCGTTCGCCATGCAGTTCTTCCTGCAGAACCTGGGCCTGGGCGTCGGCGGTCTGATCGGCGGGCAGCTGGTCGACACCAGCCGGCCGGGCAGCTTCATCCTGCTGTTCTCGATCGAGGCCGCGATGTTCCTGGTGCTCGCCGGGATCGTCGGGACCGTCCGGATGCCGGGCTCCCCCGCGCTCCAGGACGCCCGCCCGTCCGACGCGGGCAAGGGCGGCGGCGTCCGCGCGCTGCTCGGGCACAAGGCGATGGTGCAGCTCTGCGTCCTCGGCTTCGTCCTCTTCTTCGCCTGCTACGGACAGTTCGAGTCGGGCCTCGCCGCGTACGGCACCGAGGCCGCCGGGATCCAGCCGTCCGCGCTGGGGCTCGCGCTCGCCGCCAACACGGCGGTGATCGTGCTGGCCCAGTTCCTGGTGCTCAAGTTCGTCGAGCGCCGCAAGCGGTCCCGGGTGATCGCGGCCGTGGGCCTGATCTGGACCCTGGCGTGGCTCATCGCCGGGTACGCGGGCCTCGGGCACGGCAGCCAGGCCATGGCGACGGCGGCCTTCGTCGCCACGTACGCGCTCTTCGGGCTCGGCGAGGCGATGCTGTCGCCGACCGTGGCGCCGCTGGTGGCCGATCTGGCGCCGGAGTCGATGGTCGGGCAGTACAACTCGGCCTTCGCCCTGGTGAAGCAGCTCGCGCTGGCCGTCGGCCCGGCCGTGGGCGGGCCCATGGGGGCCGCGCTGCACGGGCCGTACATCGTGACCTTCGTGCTCTTCTCGCTCGGGATCACCTTCCTGGCCGTCCGGCTCGGCAAGCAGCTCACCCCCGAGCAGAACCAGCCGTCCCTGGCCCTCCGGCCGTCGAAGGTCGTCGTCCGGCACGAGCCGGCCGCGAAGGACGTGCCGGTCAGCGCGCCCTGATTCCCCGGTGCCCTAGTCCCTCAGGGCGAACTCGCACCAGACCGCTTTGCCGCCGCCCGGTGTGCGGCGGCTCCCCCAGGACGAGGCGATCGTCGCGATGATCGAGATCCCGCGACCCGCCTCGTCCTCCGTTTCCGCCCTGCGGCGGCGCGGCAGGTGGTCGTCCCCGTCGGTGACCTCGATGATCAGGCGCCGGTCGGTGCGGCGCAGCCGCAGGCGCATGGGCGGGGTGCCGTGCTGGAGGGAGTTCCCCACCAGCTCGCTGGTGGCCAGGACCCCCAGGTCGCGCAGCTCGACCGGGAAGCGCCAGCTGGAGAGGACCCCGGAGGCGAAGGCACGCGCGCGGGGAGCCGCCTCCACCCCGCCGAGGAGCTCCAGGGCGGCGTTGTGGAAGAGCTCCGCGTCCGTCCCCTCCCGGGAGGGGTGCTGGACGACCAGGACGGCGACGTCGTCGTCGTGCTCGGCGGTCACCCCCAGGGAGCGCAGGAGCCGGTCGCAGACCACCTGCGGGGTGCCGCTGGCGCCGGAGAGGGCGCGGGCGAGCGCGGCGACGCCCTCGTCGATGTCCTCGCGGCGCCGCTCCACCAGGCCGTCGGTGTAGAGGACGGCGGTGGAGCCGGGCGGCAGCGCGATGGAGCCCGAGGTGTGGAGCCAGCCGCCGGTGCCGAGCGGCGGGCCCGTGGGGTCCTCGGCGCGGCGGACGGTGCCGTCCTCGTCCCGTACGAGGATCGGGAGGTGGCCGGCGGAGGCGTACACCAGCTTGCCCTCGTTGGGGTCGTGGATCGCGTACACGCAGGTGGCGATCTGGCTGGCGTCGATCTCGGCGGCGAGGCCGTCGAGGAGCTGGAGGACCTCGTGCGGGGGCAGGTCCAGGCGCGCGTACGCCCGGACGGCGGTGCGGAGCTGGCCCATGACGGCGGCGGCGCGGACGCCCCGGCCCATCACGTCGCCGATGACGAGCGCGGTGCGGCCGGCGCCGAGGGTGATCACGTCGTACCAGTCGCCGCCGACGGCCGCGTCCGTGCCGCCGGGCTGGTAGGTGGCGGCGATCCGCAGGTCGTCGGGCTGCTCCAGGTCCTGCGGGAGCAGGGAGCGCTGGAGGGTGACGGCGGTCTCGCGGTGCTTGCGCTCGCTGGCACGCAGCCGCTCGGCGGCCTCGGCGTGGTCGGTGACGTCCGCGGCGTGGACGAGGACGGCGCCGCCGTCGAGCCGGGGGCTGTCGACGGGCAGGCAGGTGACCGTGTACGAGCCGCCGTCCCGGGTGCGGCGGGACTTGACCGTACGGGGCTTGCCGCTGCGCAGGACCTGGTCCATGAGGGGCGGCAGGCCCAGCTCCTCGGCCTCCGGGCAGGTGGCGGCGACGGTGGCGCCGGGGGTGCGGTGGCCGAAGGCGGCGGCGTAGGCGTCGTTGACGTACGCGATGCGGTGCTCCGGGCCGTACACGAGCGCGACCAGGCCGGGGAGGCGGCCGAGGAGCTCCCGTACGGAGAAGTCCTCCAGGGAGGGGACGTCCTCGGCGACGTCGGCGGGCCGGTCCAGCTGCTGCCCGTGCTCACCGCGGGCAGCGGGCACGGAGCCTTCGGTCCCCCGCGCCGTGCGGCGCTGCGTTCCGGGGAGCCGGGCGCTCCAACGGGTGAAGTTCACGGATCTGTATGCCTCGTGGTGTCGGTGCCGTGCAGAGTCACGCTGTGCAGGTGTGAGCCCACCTATGGTCACACGTCCAGTGTGGACGAGTGCACTGACAGTGATGTCAGGACGACGGCTTGTCGTCGTCGCCGGGGGGCGGGGAGGCGGCGAGTTCGAATTCGGCGCGGGGGTGTTCCAGCGAGCCGAGGGAGACGATCTCCCGTTTGAACAGGCCTGACAAGGTCCATTCGGCCAGGACGCGGGCCTTCCGGTTGAAGGTGGGGACCCGGCTCAGATGGTAGGCCCGGTGCATGAACCACGCCGGGTATCCCTTGAGTTTGCGTCCGTAGACGTGGGCGACGCCCTTGTGGAGGCCGAGGGAGGCCACCGATCCCGCGTACGCGTGCGCGTACTCCTTGAGCGGCTGTCCGCGCAGGGAGGCGGTGATGTTCTCGGCGAGGACCCGGGCCTGGCGGACGGCGTGCTGGGCGTTGGGCGCGCACTCCCCGCCGGGTTCGCCAGAGGTGACGTCGGGGACGGCTGCGGCGTCGCCGGCGGCCCAGGCGTGCTCGACCCCTTCGACGGAGAGCCGGGCGGTGCAGCGGATCCGGCCGCGTTCGTTCCGCGGGAGGTCGGTGGCGGCGAGGAGGGGGGCGGGTTTGACGCCGGCGGTCCAGACGACGGTGCGGGTGGGCAGCCGGGTGCCGTCGCTGAGCACGGCGACCCGGTCCTCGCAGGAGTCGAGCCGGGTCCGCAGGCGCACGTCGACGTTCCGGGCGCGCAGCTCGCGGACGGCGTACCGGCCCATCTTCTCGCCGACCTCCGGGAGGATCCGGTCGGTGGCCTCGACGAGGATCCAGCGCAGGTCGCCGGGCTTGATGTTGTGGTAGTACCGGGCGGTGTAGCGGGCCATGTCCTCCAGCTCGGCGAGCGCCTCCACGCCCGCGTAGCCGCCGCCGACGAAGACGAAGGTGAGGGCGGCGTCGCGGATCGCGGGGTCACGGGTGGAGGAGGCGATGTCCATCTGCTCGATGACGTGGTTGCGCAGGCCGATGGCCTCCTCGACGGTCTTGAAGCCGATGCCGTGCTCGGCGAGGCCGGGGACCGGGAGGGTGCGGGAGACGGAGCCGGGCGCGATGACCAGTTCGTCGTAGGTGAGCTCGACGGGGCCGGTGCCCTCCTCCTCGGTGGCGAGGGTGGTGAGGGTCGCGGTCCGCTTGGCGTGGTCGACGGACCCGACCTCGCCGATGAGGATCCGGCAGCGGTCGAGGACGCGGCGCAGCGGCACGACGACGTGGCGCGGGGAGATGGAACCGGCCGCGGCCTCGGGCAGGAACGGCTGGTACGTCATGTACGGCTCGGGGGTGACCACGACGATCTCGGCGGCGCCGGATCGGAGTTCCGCCCTGAGCTGCCGCTGGAGGCGCAGCGCGGTGTACATGCCGACGTATCCACCGCCGACCACGAGAATGCGCGCAGGTTCGGTCACTGTCCCATGACGCACCCCCGCCCGTTGTTTGTCCACAGCCTCGACAAATTGTGTGACCGGAGGGGTACGGAGGCGCGGGGTGGCGCGTGCGGCGAGGGCGGTGGGATCGGCCCAGGTCACGGTGGTCGGGGCGGGTGCGGCCGGGGGTGGGAAACGGGCGTGATCCGGGCCTTGCTCCGATCGGGGGGCGGACCGTGCGGAACACCCCCTTCTGAATTGACCCCGACTCAACTATGTTCGTACTTCGTCGGGGTGTCGGATGGAAGCGCGTGGACCGAAGCGCTCGTCGGCCGGAAACCCCGCATCAGGGCGGGGAGTCTCCGGGGGGAGACATCATGAGCGGGGGAACGCTTATGCAGATGCAGGATGCACGCTGGCAGCCGGGCGCCGGAGCGCTGGCCGTCGACGACGCGCGCGCCGCGGGGGCCGTCGCCTCCGAGCGCAACGGCGGGCCGGTGGCGGGCGGCAGGGCCGCACCGCTGCGGGTGGACGCCCAGCGCAATCTGGAGCACGTGCTGCGGGCCGCGCGCGAGGTGTTCGGCGAGCTCGGCTACGGGGCTCCGATGGAGGACGTGGCGCGGCGCGCGCGCGTGGGGGTCGGCACCGTCTACCGGCGCTTCCCCAGCAAGGACGTGCTGGTGCGCCGGATAGCCGAGGAGGAGACCGCCCGGCTGACCGAGCAGGCGCGGACCGCGCTCGGTCAGGAGGAGGAGCCGTGGTCGGCGCTCTCCCGGTTCCTGCGGACCTCGGTGGCCTCGGGCGCGGGGCGGCTCCTGCCGCCGCAGGTGCTGCGGGTGCGCGTGGGCGACGCGGTGTCGCCGGCCGTCGCCGACGACGCGGACGACGCCCGGGTGCCGTACCAGCGGGGCGGCGACGGGCAGGCGGACGGGCGGGTGTTCGCGCCGCGCGGCGTGCCGGCCGAGGAGCGGGACGACGCGGGGGCCGCGGAGCTCCTGGAGGTCGTCGGGCGGCTGGTCGACCGGGCGCGGGAGGCGGGCGAGCTGCGGGCGGACGTGACCGTGGCGGACGTCCTCCTCGTCATCGCCACCGCGGCGCCGGCCCTGCCGGACGCGGTGCAGCAGGCGGCGGCCTCGTCGCGGCTCCTGGACATCCTGCTGGAGGGCCTGCGGTCCCGGTGAGCGGCCGGGGCCTTCCGCCGGTGGTGTGATCCGGTCCGGTCCGATCCGTGGTCCGGGCGGACCGACGAGCATGACACGAACGTGTGAGCGGTTACGCCCGGATACGGGAAGTCGCCCCGGACGAGTGGTAAGTGGACGGGTCGCTTCGGCGTGCCCGCGCTCTGTGGCAGGCTTGGCCGGTGTTCGGTTCTGAGCATGTATACGGGGGCTTCCGCGATGAGCGGTGAGAGTCGGGACGAGCCGCTGAAAAACAGCGGTACCGCCGAGGCCGGGGGTCTGCCCGCCCGGCAGGTGCCGAGCCAGGGCGGGCCGGTGGGTCCCTCCGGTGCGGGGGGCGGGTCCGGGGCTTCTTCGGCCGGGCCGCCGGGTTCTCCCGGGTACGTCGATCCGCTCGACGCGAGCGTTCCGCAGCAGCGTGAGGGGAAGCCCGCCGGGGCCGTCGCGGGGGCGGCCACCGGAACCGGGCCTGGCGGAACCGGGCCCGACGGGGTCGGCTTCGCGGAGGCCGGTGGCGAGACCGACGCCGAGGACGAGGCCGGTGGGGTCCTTCCGCCGCCCCTCGAACTGCCGCCCTCCGACGCCGATCTCGTCCAGCTCATGCGGGACGGCGACGACTCCGCGTACGAAGAGCTGTTCCGCCGCCACTCCGAGGCCGTGCGCCGGTACGCCAAGACCTGCTGCCGCGACGCGCACACCGCCGACGACCTCACCGCCGAGGTGTTCGCCCGCACCCTCCAGGCCGTACGGGGCGGGGCCGGGCCCGAGCAGGCGGTCCGCGCCTACCTCATGACCACCGTCCGGCGGGTCGCGGCGAGCTGGTCCAGGACGCAGAAGCGGGAGCACCTGGTCGAGGACTTCGCGGTGTTCGCGGCGGAGGCCGCCCGCTCCTCCGAGGTCTCCGACCAGGACACGATGGACCTCGGCGCGGACGTCCGGGCCATGCACGAGGCCGAGCAGTCGCTCGCCATGCAGGCCTTCCGGTCGCTGCCCGAGCGGTGGCAGGCCGTGCTGTGGCACACCACCGTCGAGGAGGAGTCGCCGAGCGAGGTCGCCCCGCTCTTCGGACTGACCGCCAACGCCACGGCCGTGCTCGCCAGCCGGGCCCGCGAGGGGCTCAAGCAGGCCTACCTCCAGGCCCACGTCAGCCAGTCCCTGACGGCGGGCGGCGACTGCGCCCGGTACGCGGACCGGCTCGGCGCCTACGCGCGCGGCGGACTGCGGATGCGGGCCGAGCGCGGTCTGCGCAAGCACCTGGAGGAGTGCGCCAAGTGCCGGCTCGCCGCCGGTGAGCTGGCGCACGTGAACGCCGGGATCCCCGCGCTGCTGCCGGTCGCCGTCATCGGCTGGTTCGCCGCCGGGTACGCGGTCAAGGCGGCCGGTGTCGTCGCGGGCGGGACCGCCGCCGCGGCCGGTGCGGGCGCGGCGGCCGCCGCCTCCGGGGCCTCGGGGGGCGCCGCGTCGGGCGGTGCCGCCGCCGAGGGGCTCGGCGCCCCCGCCAAGGCCGGGATCGCGGCGGTCATGGCGATCGCCGCGGCCGCCGGGCTCGCCTGGGCCATGGCCGGGGACCCGGAGCCCGTGGCCGCGCCCAAGCCCTCGCAGCCGGTCGTCACCCCGGTGGCGCCGCAGGAGCCCGCGCCGCCGGCGGAGCCGGAACCGGCGGCGAAGCCCGTACCGCCGGTTCCGCCCGCCGCGCCCGCGTCCCCGGCGCCCGAGCCGGTGGCCGCGGCCGCCCCGGCGAAGCCCGTGCCGAAGGCGACTCCGACGCCGGAGCCGACGCATCCCGCGTCCCCGTCCCCGGAGCCGCCGAGGTCCTCGCCGTCGGCAAGCCCCAAGCAGACGCCGAAGCCCACTCCGAAGCCGACCACTCCGCGGCCGACCCCGAAGCCGACGCCGAGCCCCGAGAAGCCCGCGCCCGCGCCGCCGACCGTCTACCAGGTCGACGAGCTGGACTACGGGATCTTCGGTGACGGCACCAAGCCCGAGGTCTCCATGGCGGAGAGCGGCTTCATGTGGCAGCGCAGGGGCCTCTCCACCGGCGGCACCCGGTACCCGTACGGGGTGAGCGTCCACGCGCCGTCCTCGCTGGTCATCGACCTCAACCGGCAGTGCACGAGGTACGACGCGGTGGTCGGGATCGACGACCTGAGCGCCCTGTTCGGCATGGGCGGCGTCCGCTTCTCCGTATACGGGGACGGGCAGCGGCTCTGGCGGTCCGGCGTGATCGAGGCGGGCGACCCTCCGGTCCCGGTGCACGTCGACATCACCGGCCGCTCCCGGATCCGGCTCGTGGCCGAGGAGACGGGCCCGCTGGGGCGGGCCGCGATCGCGAACTGGGCGGAGTCCCGGATCAGCTGCTCCTGACGCCGCCCGGGGAGTCCTGCGAGGGGTTCTCCGAGGGGTCCTCCGCCGCGTCCCGCAAGAAGTCCTTCACGAGGGACAGGACCCCGTCGACGTCCAGGTCCTCGCCCGCCGTCCGGGCGGCGGCGAGGCCCGGCGCGCCGAGGGCGGCGAGCGAGCGGGCCGTCACCGCCTCGGCCTCCTGCCGCTCCGGGACCGAGCGGGGCAGGTCGCGGCGCCAGGAGTCGACGGCGGCCAGGACCGTGGCGGCGGAGGCGGGTTCGTCCGCCCGGGACAGGGCGACCGCGAGCCCCTCGCCGAGCGCCGCGGCGATGAGGTCCGCGCAGTGGGCGTCCCGCGCGGCGCGCAGCGCGGTCGCGGCGGAGGTGACGGCCGCGGCGCCCCCGCCCCCGTACGCCTCGACGCGGGCGGCGAGTCCGATGACCGCGGCCGAGAAGTGCGGCGGCGGGTTTCCGGCCTCGACCAGGCGGCCCGCCTCCTCGACGTGGGCGCGGGCCTCCTCGACGTCGCCCCGGTGGAGGGCGATGGCGGCGCCCAGGAAGGCGACGAAGGGCCGGGCGTCCCCGACGTGGTGGCGCTCGGCCTCCGCCGAGGCCTCGGCCAGGCCCTCCTCCGCGGTCTCCAGGTCGCCGGAGCGGTAGGCGATCTCGGCGAGGCGGGCGAGGAGGAAGGGGGACTCGGCGTGGGCGCCGACCTCGCGGGCGAGGCGGAGCGCCTCCTCGTAGTCCGCCCGGGACTCCTCGTACCGGCCGCGCATCATGGAGGACTCGGCCGCCGCGCTCGCGATCTGCGCCCCCATCCAGCGGTCGCCGACCCGGCGGGCGAGGACGCGGAGCTCGGCCAGGTCCTCGTCCACGTCGGCCTGGCCGCCGGGCATGTCGACGACCATGTGCGTGCGGAACATCAGGGTGACGCCGACCTCCCAGTCGCCTCCGTGGCGGCGGCAGTTGGCGAGGGCGGTGTCGAGCAGGTCCCGCAGCTCGGTCGGCTCCTCGGCCTGGATCTCGTTGAAGGCCTCGGTGAACGGCCAGAGCAGGCCGGGGAAGCGGGCGGCCTCGGGGCCCGGCTCGTCCCCGAACGCGGACCGCACCCGCCGTACGAGGGCGAGGGTGTCGGGGTCGTCGCGGAGCTCCGCGACGGTGCGGCTCTCGATCGCGAGGAAGAAGTACAGCATCCGCAGGCGCATCCGGGGCCAGTGGCGCGGGTCGGCCGGATCGTCGGGGTCCTCGCCGAGGGCGACCGCGCGTTCGGTCCAGGCCAGGCCCTCGGAGCGGTAGTTGCGCAGCCACCAGAACCAGCCCATGGCGAAGACGAGCCGGAGGGCGGCGGTCTCGTCGGGGGCGGTGACGAGGGTGCGGTGGAGGGCGGCGCGGATGTTGTCGAGGTCACGTTCGAGCCGGTCGATCCAGGGGAGCTGCCCGCCGGAGCGCAGCTCGGGCTCGGCGGTCTCGGCGAGGGCGGTGAAGCGGGCGGTGTGGGCGGCTTCGGCGGCGGCGAGCAGGGCGGGGGTCTCGGCGGCGCGCTCGGTCGCGTACTCGTGGACGGTCTCCAGGAGGCGGTAGCGCATCTCGCCGTCCTCGGTGGGGGCGGCGACGACGAGGGACTTGTCGACCAGGGCGCCCAGGGTGTCGGCGGCGTGCGGGGAGAGGGCCTCGGCGGCGGCGAGGTCCCAGCCTCCGGCGAAGACCGAGACCTGCCGGAGCAGGGTGCGCTCGTCCGGGTCGAGCAGGTCCCAGGACCAGTCGACGACCGCGCGCAGGGTCTGCTGGCGGGGCAGGACCGTGCGGGAGCCGGAGGTGAGGAGGCGGAAGCGGTCGTCGAGGCGGTCCGCGATCTGGCGGGGGGTGAGGAGGCGGAGGCGGGCGGCGGCGAGTTCGATGGCGAGGGGCAGGCCGTCGAGGCGGCGGCAGATCTCGTCGACGGCCGCGGCGCCGTCCCGGTCCCGGGGCCCGTTCGCGTCGAAGGAGGGGTGTACGGCGCGGGCGCGTTCGACGAAGAGGCGGTGGGCGGGGTCGGGCGGGAGGGGCTCGACGGGGCGGACCGTCTCCCCGGGGATGCCGAGGGGTTCGCGGCTGGTGGCGAGGACGCGGAGCCGGGGGCAGTGGGTGAGGAGGGTCTCGGTGAGGGCGGCGGCCGCGTCGATCACGTGCTCGCAGTTGTCGAGGACGAGGAGGAGGGGGCGGTCGGCGAGGTGCTCGACGAGGTGGGCGGCGGGGTCGTTCTGGAGGGGCGCGCCGTCGCGGGCGATCAGGGTGGTCTCGCGGAGACGGAGCGCGGAGAGGACGGCGCCGGGGACGGCTCCGGGGTCGTCGAGCGGGGCGAGCTCGGCGATCCAGGCGGCGGGGCCTCCGGCCCGCAGCGCGGCCTCTTCGGCGAGCCGCGTCTTGCCGCTTCCGCCGGGGCCGGTGAGGGTGACGAGCCGGGAGCCGGCGAGGTCGGCCCGGAGCGCGTCGAGCTCGGGCTCGCGGCCGACGAAGGAGGTGAGGCGGGGACGGATGTTTCCGGCGGGGCCCTCGGCGGGGGCGGGGCGGGACGGGGGCGGGCCCGCGAGGAGTTCGCGGTGGAGGGCGGCGAGTTCGGGGCCGGGGTCGGTGCCGAGGGCGTCCACGAGGGCGCGGCGGGCCGACTCGTACGCGGCGAGGGCGTCGGCGTGGCGGCCCTCGGCCCGCAGGGCGCGGACGAGCTGGGCGTGGAAGGCCTCGTCGTACGGGTACGCGGTGGTGAGCTCGGTCAGTTCCGGTACGAGTCCGTCGGTGGCGCCCCGGCGCAGGTCCGCCTCGACGCGGTGCCGGAGGGCGGCGAGCCGCTGGGCCTCGGGCCGGACGCCCGCCGGGTCGGGCAGATCGGCGAGGGCGGGGCCGCGGAAGAGGCCGAGGGCCTCCCGGAGGAGGGCGGCGGCGGTGTCGGGGTCTCCGGCGTCGAGGCGGGCGGCGGCCTCCGCGGCCCGGCGCTCGAAGACGTACAGGTCGATGTCGTCGGGCCCGGCGACGAGCCGGTAGCCGGGGCCGGGCGTGGAGACGACGGCCTCCCTGCCGAGGATCCGGCGGAGGCGGCCCACCAGGGCCTGGAGGGCGGCGGGCGCGTCCTGCGGCGGATCGTCCCCGTACACGTCGTCGGCGAGCTCACCGACGGAGGCGGGCCGTCCACCGCGCACCGCGAGCGCGGCGAGCAGCGCACGCAGCCGGGCACCGCCGAGGGGAAGGGGGGTGCCATCGGGCCGAAGGGCCTCGGTGGTGCCGAGGATGAGATACCGCACCGGTTCATTGTGGCCGCGGGCCCGCGCGGACGCCTCGGGGTTTCCCCGGGCCCGCCCCGGAGACGGGCGGACGTCAGAACTCGGCCGTGTCCAGGGTGAAGCCCAGGGGCGCCGGGATCGGGACGGGCGTCCCCAGCTTGTGGACGGACTTGTGGTCGTAGTCGTCTCCCGCCGGCCCGGAACACACGACGGCTTCGCCGGCCTCGCGGTCGATCAGGAGGTAGAGGGGGATGCCCGCGCGCGCGTAGGCCCGGATCTTCTGGACGCGGTCGCGGCTCGCGGTGGAGGAGGAGGTGACCTCGGCGACGAGGAGGACGGGGTCGGGGGCGTGCCATTCCTGCTGGTCGGCGAAGCTGCCCTTGGGGGCGATGACGAGGTCGGGGATGACCCGCGCCGTGTCGGCTGTACCCGGCAGGCTGAGGCCGATGCCCGTGTAACGCCCCACACCCTTGTCGTGGTCTCGGACCTGGCCGTTCACCTCCGAAACGATCTCCTCGTGCTCGCCATTGGCCGGAGGCACCACGTGAATCTCCTCTTCGATCAGCTCCACGCGCCAGCCCTTGGGGGCCAGCGCGCTGAACAGCTCGAAGGTCTCCTGCACACTCGCACCCTCGCGGTCGGGCGTGCCCTCGGAGAACGCGTCTTCCGGAATCGGCAGCGGCAGCGCCATGCCGGACCTCCTTCGCTCGGTGCGACGCTTTCAGCTTAGAACGGGCGTCGCGGCGGGGTCCGGAGTGCGTTCACTCGAACGAGCGTGCCGCGCACCTGCGACCGGAAGCCGCCCGCGGGGCCTCACGCCGGAAGTGACCGTGACGCCGGGATCAAAGGCCCCTGGACCGCGCGGTGGGCGCGGGGTTCCGTGGTGTTGGTCCAGCAGGAGCCGCGGCGGGCGAGGAGGCGGCGGAGCCAGAGTTCGGTGGAGACGAGGTCGGCGAGGCCGTCGAGGGGGACGGGTTCGCCGTCGGCGGCGGCGCGGAGGGCCTCGCGGACGACGCGGGCCTCGATCAGGCCCGCGTCCGCGAGGAGCGGCGCGTCGAAGAGGGCCAGGAGCTGGGGGAGCGCGGCGCGCAGGCCCGCGCGGACGGCGGCGGCCGGGACGGCCGGGTGGGGGGCGCCCCAGCCCGGCGGCAGCTCGTGGACGCCGGCGCCGGTCAGGACCGTGCGCAGGATGCCGGCGCGGGCGTCCGGCTGGACCCGGAGCGATTCGGGGAGGGCGCGGCAGGCCCGTACGACCTGGTTGTCCAGGAAGGGGGCGTGCAGGCGCTGGCCGCGGATCTCGGCGGCCTGTTCCAGGACCCGGTGGTCGGCGGCGGCCCGGGCCAGGGCCGCACGCGCGCGTGCCTCGCCGGGGCGCTGGACGGAGGACGGGAGGGTCGCCGCCCGGTTCAGGCGAACCGATACTTCGGCCAGCGCCTCCCCCGTCAGCCAGCGCGCCGCCGGACCCGGCCGCGACCAGGCGAGGGCGGAGAGGGAGGCCTCCAGGGGGCCGAAGCCGTCGGGGGCGGTGCGGTTCGCCTCCAGGACCCGGCGGGCCGCCGTCTCCAGACCCGTGCGGTACGGGGTGCGGGCCAGCTTCCGGGCCGCCCGGTACACGGTCAGCGGCACCAGGAGCGCGCCCGCCGAAGGACCCGAGGCCTTGGCGAGCGCGGTGACGGGACGCACCAGGGAGCGGCGTCTGCGGTCCATCAGGAGGTCGGCGAGGCGCGCCGGATGCGCGTCCAGGACCTGCTTGGCGCCCATGCCGGTGAAGTGGTCGGCGCTGCCGCCCGCGAGCCGCCGCCGGTGCCGCTCGGCCGTGACCAGCGCGGGCCCCGGCTCGTCGGTGAGCGGCCCGTCCAGGGCGGCGTACGGGAGCGCCTCCTCCCCGGCCGTGACGACCACGTGGTGCAGGCGCGGATCGGCGGCCAGCTCCCGGGCCCGCGTCAGCTCGTCCTCGCGGTCCGACCCCGCGCGCGTGGCCAGGTCGTTGAAGGTGACGGCGAGCAGCCGCTCCCCCGCGCCCGTGCCGTGGCCGGTGATCGTGCCCGGCACCCCGGGGAGCCCGGCCGCCAGGAGGGCGAGGGTGCCGGAGGCGCTGCCGCCGGACAGGTCGGCGCCGATGCCGGGCGCCGGGCGTCCGCCCCGGGCCGCGCGCCGGTCGGCGGGGCCCATGCCGGGGACCGGGCCGGGGTCGGGGAGCGGCGCCTCGGGCGCGTGCCGGGGGGCGGTGAGCCGGGCCCGTACGGCTTCGACCAGGGCGTCCCTGACCCCTTCGACGGCCTGCCGGGGGTCGGACTCGGGGGTCGCGACCGCGAGCGAGGCGACCTGTTCGTACCCGGTGATCTCGCGCGAGCCCTCCCGGAGGATCAGCGCGTGGCCGGGCGGCACCCGGCGGACCCCCTCGTAGGGGGTGGAGTCGCGCAGCGCCTCCGGGGTCTCGGGGCAGGCGAGCAGGGCCCCCAGGTGCCCGATGTCGAGCTGGGCCTCGACGAGGTCGGCGAGGGGCAGGGCGGCGGTGGCGTACGCGGTGCCGCCCTGCCACGGGGTGTGGAACACCGGCCGGGCTCCCGCGAGGTCGCCCGTGACGGTGACGCGGCGGCCGGCCTTGACGACGGCGGTGTAGCTTCCCGGCCAGGCCGTGAGGTGTCGCAGGGCGCCCCCGCGCGCGGTGAGCAGCCCCCTGCGCAGTTCGTCGTCGCCCGCGGCGCAGCAGCCGAGGACGGCGATGTGGGTGTGGTCGTCGACGGCCACGACCCGGACTTCGTCGGGGCGCCAGTCGCCGACCGCCCACAGCGGATCCGGTCCGCCCCACAGGAGTTGTGCGCCCACCGGTTGCACCGTGCGCCCCTCGGCCGCCGTCGCCCGGTCCGTACCGTAGGGGCCGTGGGACGCCGCCGCGCCGGGGCCGTACGCGCCGGGGCCCGCCGCCGTGCCGGAGGAGCCGGGGCCGTACCCGCCGTGGCCCGTCGTGACCGGGGAACCGGAGCCGTACGCGTCGTACGCGCCGTGGGCCGCCGCGCCCGCCCCGTACGAGCCGTTCGCCGTCCCCGTCCGTGCTCCCCCGGTCGTTGCGAAGCTCGCGGCGACACTGCTCCAGCCCACCAGCCATCGCATCGGCGCCTCCACGTCCGTTTCGGTGGGAGACATGCTGCCATGACAACGGCGCACGGGGCGGTGTCCGGGGGCACGCGCGCGAAAGCCGAATGCGCCCCTGGCATGGGCCAGTTGGACACCGGCGACATTCGGCCGAATATCGACCGCGCCCAAAGGTTTAGAAGGCGCACGGGAACGAACAGGGGCGGTCCGTTCTCCACGGACCGCCGGCTGACCGGGAGGCGGTTCCGCCTCCCGGCGCCGTCCGCCGCCCGCGGGGAATGGGGCGGCGGTGTCCCCCAGCCCACTGGTCCGGAGCTCCGACCCCGGCCGAATGGGCCGACCCACGCGCTACCGATGGAAGCGCTCCCCCGTCGGCCGGACGAGAGCGCACGGCCGGGCGCACGGCCACACGGCCGGAGCACGCGTCCCTCCGACGGTCCTCCCCGCCGATTGGTCACACAACAATCTCGCCATACGGAACACCGCCCCTTAACGGTAGGGATGCGGCGAACTACGCTGTGCTTACGAATGCCGCACGCCTATGCCCGGCGTCGTGGCGGCCGTCTGTGCTGTCGAGGGGTGGCGTCATGTCCAGGGAGCAACGCGGGCCGAACGAAAAGCTCGGCACGGTTCTCGCCCTCGCGGGAATCAGCAACGCCGGGCTCGCCCGGCGCGTCAACGACCTCGGTGCGCAACGGGGTCTGACGCTTCGTTACGACAAGACCTCGGTCGCCCGCTGGGTGTCCAAGGGCATGGTGCCGCAGGGCGCCGCCCCGCACCTGATCGCCGCCGCGATCGGGCAGAAGCTCGGCCGCCCCGTGCCGCTGCACGAGATAGGGCTCGCCGACGCCGACCCGGCGCCCGAGGTGGGGCTGGCCTTCCCGCGCGACGTGGGCGAGGCGGTCCGCTCGGCCACCGACCTGTACCGGCTGGACCTCGCCGGGCGGCGGGCCGGCGGGGGCGGCATCTGGCAGTCGCTCGCCGGATCGTTCGCGGTGAGCGCGTACGCCACGCCCGCGTCCCGCTGGCTGATAACCCCGGCCGACCCGTCGGTGGAGCGGGAGCTCCCGCGCCCGGCGGTCGGCTCCCCGGCGGCGCCCGCGCCGGAGCACGCGCGCGTGGGCCACAGCGACGTCGCCAAACTCCGCGAGGCCGCCGAGGACGCGCGCCGCTGGGACTCCAAGTACGGCGGCGGGGACTGGCGCTCGTCCATGGTCCCCGAGTGCTTACGCGTGGACGCGGCCCCGCTGCTGCTCGGCTCGTACTCGGACGAGGTCGGCCGGGCCCTGTTCGGCGCGACCGCCGAACTCACCCGGCTCGCCGGCTGGATGGCCTTCGACACCGGGCAGCAGGAGGCCGCCCAGCGCTACTACATCCAGGCCCTGCGGCTCGCCCGGGCCGCCGCCGACGTGCCCCTCGGCGGGTACGTCCTGGCGTCCATGTCCCTCCAGGCCACCTACCGGGGCTTCGCCGACGAGGGCGTGGACCTCGCCCAGGCCGCCCTGGAGCGCAACCGGGGGCTCGCCACCGCCCGCACCATGTCCTTCTTCCGGCTCGTCGAGGCACGCGCGCACGCGAAGGCCGGGGACGGACCCGCAGCCGCGGCCGCGCTCAAGTCCGCCGAGGGGTGGCTGGAGCGGTCCCGGGCGGGCGACTCCGACCCGACCTGGCTGGGCTTCTACTCGTACGACCGGTTCTGCGCCGACGCCGCCGAGTGCTACCGCGACCTGCGGATGCCGCGCGAGGTGCGCCGCTTCACCGAGCAGGCGCTGTCCCGGCCGACGGAGGAGTTCGTCCGCTCGCACGGCCTCCGGCTCGTCGTGTCCGCCGTCGCCGAACTGGAGTCCGGCAACCTGGACGCGGCCTGCGCGGCCGGCACGCGCGCGGTGGAGGTGGCGGGGCGGATCTCGTCGGCGCGGACGACGGAGTACGTACGGGACCTGCTGCACCGGCTCGAACCGTACGGGGACGAGCCGCGCGTCATGGAGCTGCGCGAGCGGGCCCGGCCGCTGCTCGTCGCCCCGGCGTGACGGCCGCGCCGCGCGGGTCCCGGACGCGTCTCCGGCCCCGCATGAACACCCGCCTCCGGGTGAACCGCGTCTCATGACGCCGCGCGAGGTTTCACGGCTTTGTCAGTGGGCCAGTGCAGTATCGGGGGTGGGAGGTGGGGCCGGTGTTCGACTGTGACGTGCTGGTGATCGGCGGTGGGATCGTCGGTCTGTCGACGGCGTACGCGCTGACGCGTGCCGCCCCCGGCACACGGGTCACGGTCCTGGAGAAGGAGTACGCCCTCGCGCGCCACCAGACCGGGCGCAACAGCGGGGTGATCCACAGCGGGATCTACTACCGGCCGGGGTCCCTGAAGGCGCGGTTCGCGGTCGAGGGCGCGGCCGAGATGGTCAAGTTCTGCGCGGAGTGGGGCATTCCGTACGAGGTGACGGGGAAGCTCGTCGTCGCCACCGCGCGCGAGGAGCTGCCCCGGCTGCACGCGCTCGTGCAGCGCGGCCGGGAGAACGGCATCCCGGTGCGGGAGCTGGGCCCGGCACAGATCAGCGAGTACGAGCCGCGGGTGCGGGGGCTCGCCGCGATCCACGTCGGCACGACCGGGATCTGCGACTACGGGGCGGTGGCGGAGCGGCTCGCCGAGGCGTCCGGGGCGCGGATCCTGTACGGCGCGGAGGTCGCCGTGATCGACCGGCGGCCCTGGGGCGTGGCCGTGCGGACGGCGGACGGACGGGTGGTGCGGGCGCGGGTCCTGGTGAACTGCGCGGGGCTGTACTGCGACCGGGTCGCACGGCTCGCGGGCGACGACCCGGGGATGCGGATCGTCCCCTTCCGGGGGGAGTACTACGAGCTGGCGGACCCCTCGCTGGTACGGGGCCTGGTCTATCCGGTGCCGGACCCGGCGTTCCCGTTCCTCGGGGTGCACCTGACGCGGGGCATCGACGGCGGGGTCCACATCGGGCCGAACGCGGTGCCGGCGCTCGCCCGCGAGGGGTACGGCTGGTCCGTCGTCCGCCCGCGCGAACTGGGCGCCACCCTGGCCTGGCCCGGCTCCTGGGCCATCGCCCGGGAGCACTGGCGGTACGGGGCGGGCGAGCTGCGCCGCTCGGTCTCCAAGCGGGCCTTCACGGAGGCGGTGCGGCGGCTCCTGCCGGTGGTGGAGGAGTCCGACCTGCGGCGGGCCGCGCCGGGGGTGCGGGCGCAGGCGGTGTTGCGGGACGGGACGCTCGTCGACGACTTCCTGATCCGCGAGGCGGCGCGCACGGTCCACGTCCTGAACGCGCCCTCGCCGGCGGCGACGGCCTCGCTGCCGATCGGACGGGAGGTGGCGGGACGGGCGCTGGCGTTCTTGTAGACGCCGCGGTGGGCTGCGCGGGTGCGGTCCGTGCGGTGCAGCCCGTGCGGTGCAGCCCGTGCGCGTACGGGCCCGCCCTGTACGCGCGCCCGTACGCCGTCCGCCCGTGCACGCCCGCCGTGCCCGTGCCCGTACACCCGTGCACGTACACGCGCGTGCCCGCGCCCACCCGTAGAATCGGCCGCATTGTGTCTGAGCAGCCTGAGAACAGCCCGCGGCCCGTCGCCGACCCCGCCTCCCCGCCCGTCGCGCGGCGGGGCAGCCGGATGTTCGCCCCCGGGGAGGGGCCCCTGCCCGATCCCGCCGGGTCGCACCACGAGCGGCGGATCCGGAGTTTCCAGCCGCGGCGCAGCCGGGTGACCGCCGGGCAGGCCGAGGCGATGCTGAAGCGGTGGCCCGACTGGGGCCTGGACATCGACGGCAAGCGGGTCCTGGACCTGGACGAGATGTTCGGCGGGCTCCCGGTCGTCCTGGAGATCGGCTTCGGGATGGGCGAGGCGACCGCGCAGATGGCGGCCGCCGACCCCGGCACCGGCATCCTCGCCGTGGACGTGCACACCCCCGGCCAGGGCAATCTGCTCGGGCTCGCCGACCGGAACGGCCTCACCAACGTCCGGGTGGCCAACGGCGACGCGATCATCCTGCTCCGCGAGATGCTCGCGGGCGACTCCCTCGACGGCTGCCGGGTCTACTTCCCGGACCCGTGGCCCAAGGCCCGGCATCACAAGCGGCGGCTGATCCAGCCCGAGTTCCTCGGCCTCCTCGCGACCCGGCTCAAGTCCGGCGGCGTGCTGCACTGCGCCACCGACTGGGAGGAGTACGCGGAGCAGATGTTGGAGGTGCTCACCGCGCACCCGGACTTCGAGAACACGCAGGCCGACGGCGGTTACGCGCCCCGCCCCGGCTTCCGGCCCCTCACCCGCTTCGAGGGCCAGGGGCTCGACAAGGGGCACGTCGTCCACGATCTCCTCTTCAGGAGGAAGTGAAGGCGAGCGGGCGGCTCGTAAGTGCGTCGCCCGCTGTCCGTGCCGGTGGTTAGGGTCGCTCACGTGTCGAACCCCGCCCCCGCCGAAACCGGACCCGAAACCGGACACGGCCCCGGAACCGAAGCCGCCCCCGTGCCCCACCGGGACACCGAGGAACCGGCCTTCCCCGCCGCGGCCGACCGGTCCCAGTGGCGCTACCGGCCGCGCCGGGCCTTCTGGCGCAGCCGACTGGTCCGTGCGATATGCCTGGTCACCGTGCTCGCGATCTGCGCCCTGGTCATCCTGGCGCTGGTCCGCGAGCAGACGGGCACGCAGGGCTTCCTCGTCGGCCTGGCCCTCGCCGTGCTCCCCGTACCGCTGCTGATGGCGGCGTTCCGCTGGCTCGACCGGGTCGAGCCAGGACCCTGGAAGAACCTGCTCTTCGCCTTCGCGTGGGGCGCCTTCGCCGCCGCGCTGGTCGCGATCCTGGCGAACTCCTTCGCGGTCCGCTGGATCGCCACGGCCACCGCCGACCCGGACTCCGCCGACCACCTCGGCGCCACCGTCATCGCCCCGGTGGTGGAGGAGAGCGCCAAGGCCGCCGCGATCCTGCTGCTCTTCCTCTTCCGGCGCCGGAACTTCGGCGGGCTCGTCGACGGGGTGGTGATCGCCGGCTTCACCGCGACCGGCTTCGCCTTCACCGAGAACATCCTCTACCTCGGCAACGCCTTCGGCGAGGACCAGGAGGTCGGCGCCACCGGCATCGGCATGGTGACCGCCGGGACCTTCTTCGTCCGGGTCGTGATGTCGCCGTTCGCGCACCCGCTGTTCACCGTGCTCACCGGCCTGGGCTTCGGCTTCGCCGCGCTCGCCCCGCGCGGGAAGCGGCTGCGGAAGGTGCTGCTTCCGCTCGCCGGGCTGCTGCTCGCCATGGGAATGCACGCCGCCTGGAACGGCTCGGCCACCTTCGGCGGCCCCTGGATCTTCTACGCGGTGTACGGGGCGCTCATGATGCCGGCCTTCGGCCTGCTGACCTGGCTCGCGATCTGGAGCCGGCAGCGGGAACTGCGGACGGTATCGGGGGAGCTCCCGGCGTACGCGGCGGCCGGCTGGCTCTCCCCCGCCGAGCCGCTCGCGCTCTCCTCGATGCGGGCCCGGCAGCTGGCCCGCGCCTTCGCCGCCCGGACGTACGGCAAGGAGGCCGCCCGGGCGGTCGGCGAGTACGAGTCCTTCGCGACCACCCTGGCGTTCCTGCGGAACCGGGCCCGGCGCGGCACCGCCGGGCCCGACTTCGCGGCCCGCGAGCAGGAACTCCTGCACCACCTGTGGCAGCGCAGGGCGGTCGCCTCGCCCGCGCTGACGTACGCGGCGCGGGCGACGGGCCGGGCGTGGACGCCGCCGCAGTACCTGGACTACGGCGGCTACAACCCGTACCGCAGTTAGCCCCGGGCTTCGGAGACCTCGGAGGTCTCGGTCAGGAGCGTCAGCTCCTCCTCCGTGAGCTTCAGGTCGGCGGACGCGACCAGGGCCGGGAGCTGTTCGACCGTACGGGCCGAGGCGATCGGCGCGACGACCGTCGGCCGGGAGGCGAGCCAGGCGAGGGCGACGGAGGCGGGCTCGGCGCCGTGCGCCCCGGCGACCGCGTCGAGCGCGGAGAGCACGGCCCGGCCCCGCTCGGTGTCGAGGTGCCGGCCGGCCCCGGCGGCGCGGGCGCTGTCGACGGTGGTGCCGGGGCGGTACTTGCCGGTGAGGAAGCCGGAGGCCAGGCCGTAGTACGGGACGGCGGCGAGTCCGGCCCGCTCGGCGGTCTCCAGGAGCGGGCCCTCGTAGGTCTCGCGGGAGACCAGGTTGTAGTGCGGCTGGAGGGCGACGTAGCGGGCGAGGCCCTCGGCCTCGGCGAAGTCGAGGGAGGCGCGGAGCCGCTCCGGGGAGATGTTGGAGGCGGCGACGGCCCGTACCTTACCCTCCCTCACCAGCTGGTCGAGGGCGGTGACGATCTCCTCGACGGGGACGGACTCGTCGTCGAAGTGGGTGTAGTACAGGTCGATGCGGTCGGTGCCGAGGCGGCGCAGGGACTCCTCGGCGGCGGCCTTGATCGTGGGGGCGGAGAGCCCCTTGAAGCGGGGGTGGGAGCCGACCTTGGTGGCGACGACGACGTCGTCGCGGTTGCCCCGGGAGGCGAGCCAGCGGCCGATGACGGTCTCGGACTCGCCGCCCTCGTTGCCCTCGGCCCACACCGAGTAGACGTCGGCGGAGTCGACGAAGTTGCCGCCCGCGGCGGCGTAGGCGTCGAGGACGGCGAAGGACTGCGCCTCGTCGGCGGTCCAGCCGAAGACGTTGCCGCCGAGGGCCAGCGGGAAGACGTGCAGATCGGACGTGCCCAGCGTACGGAGAGAAGTCATGGGGTGGACAACGGTCCCCGCCGCCGGGCGTATTCCGCGCGGATGGAGCATTCCGCGCGGGCGCGGAAGGGATCAGACGGTCAGGCCCTTGGAGCGCAGCCAGGCCGCCGGGTCGACGCCGTCGCCGCCGCCGGGGTGGACCTCCAGGTGGAGGTGGGCGCCGGAGACGTTGCCGGTGGCGCCGACGCGGCCGATCGTCTCGCCGGTGCCCACGGTCTGGCCCGCGGAGACCGTCATGGAGGAGAGGTGGCAGTACCAGACCTCGGTGCCGTCCTCCAGCTCCAGGACGATCCGGTAGCCGTAGGAGCCGGACCAGCCCGCCGACTTGACCGTGGCGCCGTGGACCGCCTTGAGCGGGGTGCCGGTGGGGGCGGCGAAGTCGAGGCCCGTGTGGTAGCCGGAGGACCACATCGAGCCGGACTGCATGTAGGTGGCGGTGAGGGAGTACGAGGAGAGGGGCATCGAGTAGCTCGCGGCGAGCTTGGCGAGGCGCTCGGCCTCGGCCTTCGCCCTGGCTTCCGCCTCCGCCTTGGCCTTGGCCTCCGCTTCGGCCTTCGCCTTGGCCTCGGCCGCGGCCTTCTCGGCGGCGTCGGCCTTGGCCTGCGCCTCGGCGGCGGCCTTCTCGGCGGCCGCCTTCTCCGCCGCGGCCTTCTCGGCGGCGTCGGCGGAGGCCTGCTGCTGCTCGGCCTGCTGGAGGATGCGGGCGCGCAGGGCCTCGCCCGCGTCGGCGGTGCTCGGGGCGTCCACGGTCGACAGGCTCGCGCGCGTGACCTGCCCGGACCGCGAGGCCCGGTCCTCGGCCTCGGTGGTGTACGTGGCGGAGGTCAGCGGGTTCGGGTTGGCGCGGTCCGCGGGGACCGTCTCCCGCTCTTCCTGCGCGGGCAGGAGCGCGCCGACGCCGGGGAGGTCGTGGGCGTCGGGCAGGTTGAGGTCGGGGAGGTCCGGGAGCGATATCGCGACCGGGGGCTTCTCCTGCGCGGTGGCGAGGCCGCCCGCGCCGACGGCCGCGATGACGCCGACGCCGAGGACGGTGGAGGAGCGGGCGAAGTTGGAGCGCTGCTTGACGACCCGGTGCCGGCCGCCGGAGCGGTTCTGGGCGCGGAGGGAATCCTCGGTGGGGTTCCACTCGGTGTCCGGGGCGGAGGGGGCCGCACCGCCGCCGAAGGCATCGAACGGGGCTTCGGGGGCAGGGGTGTTGGACGCCACGGAGGCGCGCTCCTTTCCTTCCTTCTCGCCTACCGGGTTAGCTGACGGGTTCGGAGCAGGAAGGTCTCCTACGGGCCCGGTCGCACGGGTGCGAAGGGCTCGATTCACCCCAAATGGTGGTTCCCCGGTTCCCTTGCGGGATTCGGCGCGTGCGCACGGTGCCGTCTCTTGCGACGGCTGGGACGACCGCGCTGCGTTATCGAACGTTAATAGACAGGGGGTCCCGATTCCAAGCCGTCCCCCTTGATCATTCATTGAATTGGTAGGGATTGGTCCGACTTGACCCCCCTTCAGCAAGGCCGGATCCCGGAGCCGCAAAACCCCCGCAATCTGACGGTTCATCAATTGTTATCGGAGGGAGACCTCTCGACTACCCCTGGTGACCGGGGCCGTCGGACGGCCGCCGACCGAATCCTCCGGGGAGCCGGTGACGGAGCCCGCCCGACGGCCGGTGACGGGGTCCGCCGGGCGGCACCACCGGCATCGTCCGGCGCCGCTCGGGCTGCCCCGCCGCCGGGCGGCTCAGTGCGAGCAGCGCCATGTCGTCCGTCGCCCCGCCGCCCGTGTGGAGCCGTACGTCGTCCACGAGCGCGTCGAGCACCTCCTCGGGACCGGGGAAGATCCGCCCGGCCAGCCGCTCCGCCGGGTCGTAGAAGACGCCCCACGCGTCCCGCGCCTCCGAGAGGCCGTCGGTGTAGAAGAGCAGCGTCGTGCCCGGCGGGTACGGCCGGGCCTCGGCGCGGTCCGGCCACGACGCCAGGTCCCCCATGCCGAGGGGCAGCGCCGGCCGGCTCGGGTCGACCGTCTCGACCCGCCCGTCGCCGTACAGCATCAGCGGGGACGGGTGCCCCCGGTTGACCACCCGTACGAAGCCGTCGAAGGTCCCGCTGCCGTCGGAGCGCGGGACCTCGGCCAGGACGGCGGTGGTGAACCCCTCGACGGCGTCGAGGCTGTCCCGGCGGGTGCCCTCCCGGTCCAGCGCCCGTTCGAGCCGCCGCGCCACGCCCTCCAGGGTCCGCTCCTGCTCGGCCGCCTCCCGGAAGGCGCCGATGACGACGGCCACGGCCTCGACCGCGTCCAGGCCCTTGCCCCGTACGTCCCCGACCACGAGCCGCACCCCGTACGGGGTGTCCTGCACGGCGAAGAGGTCGCCGCCGATGAACGCGTCCGCCTGCGCCGCCTCGTAGCGGGCCGCGCACCGGAGCCCGCCGATCCGCTCGGCGGGCGTCGGCAGCACCGCCTTCTGCGCGGTCTCCGCGATCACCCGCGCCGAGGCGAGCCGTTCGCCGCTGCGGCGCACCACCCGGTTGATGAGCAGGGCGAGCACGGAGACGGTGAACACGGTGAGGGTCTCGGCGACGGCCGGGGCCCGGGTGACGTCGTCGCTGAAGAGGTAGAGCCCGACCGAGGCGAGGACGGCGGCGATCCCGGTGAGGAGCGTCGTGATCAGGGGGAAGAAGGGCGCGGCGACCAGCGGGGCGGCGGCGAGCATCGGCGAGGCGGTGTACGGGGCGGGGGTCGACACGTCGAAGAGGACACCGCCCAGGATGATCAGCGGCGGCAGCGTCCGGAGGAACCAGCGGGCACGGTTGTACGGGGGACGGCCCTCACCGCCCCGCCTTCCTCGGCCCACCGCTCCTAGGGGGTGCCCCACCTGTTCTCTCCTGCCCGGTCCGCCCGGCCGCGGCCCCGTACCGCGCCCTTCCAGGGTGGCCGCCACCCGGGCGAACGGCGACTCCGCACGGCCGACTGGTGGACGGGGCGGGGGTCGGGGGTGGCTGAGGGGGCTAGGGGCGAGGGCCCGGGGGGCCGGGGCCGGGAGCGGGTGCCGGGGGGCCGGGGGCCGGGGCTACATGTTGCGTTCGGCGTAGATCGCCATCGCGTCCCGGACGAGAATCGCGGTGCCCTCGCCGTACCTGTCGTAGTTCTTGGTGAAGCGGGGGTCGTCGACGTACATCCGGCCGAGGCCGATCACGTACTCCTTGGTCGGCGCCGTGGTGGTCGACAGCCAGGCGACCTGGCGCCGCGCGAGCGCCTGCACCTCGTCGCTGTCCGCGGCCAGGCCGTCCCGCGCCGCCTTCCCGAAGTCGCGGGCGATCCCGGCCTGCTCCTCCATGAACGCCCGCTTCTGCACATCGTCCAGCGAGCGCCACCACCGGTCGCCCTGCTCGTACGCGTCGCGGCCCCAGCGGTGGGTGACCTCCTCCTCGTACCGCGTGTGGTCGAAGCCGTCGAACATCTCGTCCGCCATGAGTTCCTCTCCGTTCTCGGTCTTGTGGAGGGTGGTCCGCACCGACGCGATCTGGCGTCCGATGCGCTCGCGCTCCTGCTCCAGGAGGGCGAGGTGGGCGCGCAGGGCGACGGAGGTGTCCCGCTGACCCGCGAGGACCTCGGCGATGGCGGCCAGCGAGAGCCCCAGCTCGCGCAGCAGCAGGATCCGCTGCAGCCGCACGAGCGCCGCCTGGTCGTAGTACCGGTAACCGTTCGCGCCGATCCGGCTCGGCTCCAGCAGTCCGCGCTCCCCGTAGTGCCGGAGGGTGCGGCTGGTGGTGCCGGCCTTCTTGGCGATCTCCTGGATCGACCACTCCATGCCGAGAACGCTAGATCTTGACGTCGCGTCAAGGTCAAACGGAATCGCGCGCATCCGGGCGGGAACGACGAAGGCCCGGATCCAAGAGGATCCGGGCCTTCGTTCGCTACTGAGTAGCGGGGACAGGATTTGAACCTGCGACCTCTGGGTTATGAGCCCAGCGAGCTACCGAGCTGCTCCACCCCGCGTCGGTAAACATGACTCTACGGCATGACCGGGGCGATCCTGAAATCGGTTTCCGTCAGCAACCGCAGTCGTCGGTGCCGACCGGGGCCGTCAGGGGGTCCGCGGCCTTCTCCGCGGGCCCTTCCCACGTCTCGTACGCGAAGCCCTCCCTCACCCAGTACTCGAAGCCGCCGAGCATCTCCTTGACCGGGAAGCCCCGCTCCGCGAGGGCGAGCGCGGCCCGGGTGGCGCCGTTGCAGCCGGGACCCCAGCAGTACGTGACGACCGGCACGGAACGGTCGAGCAGCTCCTCGGCCCGCTCGGGGATCAGCGCGGTCGGCAGGTGAACGGCGCCGGGCACGTGCCCCTGGTCCCAGGCGGCCGTGGACCGCGTGTCGACCAGGACGAACCCGGGGTCGGCGCCCCCGGCCGCCGCGGCGGCGAGGACCGAGGCCACGTCGGAGACGTCGGCGTGGAAGGCGAGGCTCGCGGAGAAGTACGCGGCAGCGACGGCGGGAGAGGCCGGCGGGGTGCGGAGTACGGGGTTGACCTGCGGTGTCGTCGTCATGGTGATCAAGTTAGGACCGGAGGACACCGGGCTGAAGTAGAGAACCCCGGCGGTCGGGGACTCCGGCCGGGGATTCCCGTGCGTTCACGGCCGAGCGGCGGGGATCTCACGTTCCGGAACTCCGACCGGCCTCCCTCGTCACATTCATGGGACCCAATCCGTCATGGAGACATGACGGGACGCGAAGGGGAAGACAGGACGGTGGACGCGGAGGGGGACGCGGGCGTGCACGGCGAGGCGGGCGTGCACGGCGACGAGGAACTCCTGGCCCGGCGCTTCGACGCAGACCGAGGCCGGCTGCGGGCGGTGGCGTACCGGATGCTGGGCTCGCTGAGCGAGGCCGAGGACGCCGTCCAGGAGACCTGGCTCAAGCTCCACCGCGCCGACGCCGACGCGGTGCGGAACCTCAGCGCCTGGCTGACCACCGTCGTCGGCCGCGTCTGCCTGGACATGCTGCGCTCGCGCGGCTCGCGCCGCGAGTCCCCGCTGGAGTACTACGTCCCCGACCCGGTGGTCCGCGTCGGGGACACCGTGAGTACCGCCGCCGCCACCGGCACCAGCGGTGGCGTCGGCGCCCCCGACGCCACCGACCCGGAGCGCGCGGCCGAGCTCACCGAGTCCGTCGGCCTCGCACTCCTCGTCGTCCTGGAGACCCTGTCACCGGCCGAACGGCTCGCGTTCGTCCTGCACGACATGTTCGCCGTCCCCTTCGACGAGCTCGCCGAGGTCGTGGACCGCAGCCCGGCCGCGACCCGCCAGCTCGCCAGCCGCGCCCGCCGCCGGGTGCGGGACGTCTCCCCGGGCCCCGCCCCGGACCCTCGGCGCCGGCGGGAGATCGCGGACGCCTTCCTCACCGCCGCGAACGGCGGCGACTTCGAGAGCCTGCTCGCGGTCCTCGACCCCGACGTGGTGCTGCGCGCGGACGGCGGCCGGCTCATGGCCGCCACCTCCCGGGTGGTGCGGGGCGCCCGGGCCGTCGTCTCGCAGGCCCTCGCGTACTCCAGGTTCCGGAAGGCGGCGCTGCGGGTCGTGGCCAACGGCGAGCCCGCGGTCCTGTCGGTCGTCGACGGCCGCCCGGCCGCCCTCATGGTGTTCACCATCGCCGGGGACCGGATCGTCGCGCTCCACGTCCTGGCGGACCCGGAACGCCTCGCGACGCTCGGCCTCACCGAGGAGGAACTGTCCCGTGCGGAACCCTGAACCCCCCTTCGCGCTATCCCCGGCGCTGCCGGCGGCGGGCCAGGGAGGCTCCGGCCGTCAGGGAGACGGCGGCGCTGGCGACGCCCAGGACGGCGCCCGCGGCGACGTCGCCCGGATAGTGCACGCCGGTGTGGACGCGGGAGTACCCCACCGTCGACGCCAGGACCCCGAGGGGCACGGCGGCGGCGGGCAGCACCACCCCCACGGCGGTGGCGAAGGCGACCGCCGACGCCGTGTGCCCCGAGGGGAACGAGGCCGAGTCGGGCATGGGGACGTGCCGGCCCGCCACCACCCGGGCCGCCTCCCGGTCCGGCCTCGGTCTGCGGACGAGCCGCTTGCCCAGCAGGTTCGCCGTGGCCGAGGCCACCGCGATCGCCCCGACCCCGGCGAGCGCGGCCCGGCGCGGACGGCCCGGGAAGAGGGCGAGCACGGCCGCGACGGAGAGGGAGATCTTGGAGTGGTCGGCCGTCCTGGAGAGCCGGCGGAGGGCCGTGTCCAGGGTGGGCGTGGGGGTGGCGGCCACGGCGGCGTACACGGCACCGTCGACGGCGCGGAGATCGTGCAGGACCGCCTCGGCGGTCATGGTGGGCGTGTCGTGGGTCATGCGCCGCTCCTCGGAGGTCGGTGATGCGGGTGGGTGTGGAAGGCGAGTTCGCTGATGCGCCGCCAGTCGAGGGGCGGCCTCGGGGGCGCCGTGCCCGGCCGGTCGCGGGGCACCAGGACCCGCAGGGCGCGCGGGCGGAGGGTGCAGACGACCGGGGTGGGCAGCGTCAGGGCCTCGCCGTCGACGGCGACGGAGATGGGGCCGTCACCGCTGTCGCAGGTGACCTCGACCCTACGGGCCGTCAGGACGTTCAGGGCGGCCGCCTGGGTCCCCCGTACCGCCAGCTCGGCGGCCTGGAACGCCCCCTCCACCCGGACGCCGATCACCCCGAGTTCGCCCCCGTCGAGACGGGGTCTTCGGGCGGGGTCGGCACTGAGCGGATCGGGCGTGGCGTACGGGTTGTTGCTGACCAGGAGTGCCTGCTGGGCGTCGACCAGGGTGCCGTCGACGACCGCGTCGACGCGGTCGCCCTCGCCGCCCTGGAGCAGGTCGGGCAGGGCGTCGAGGGCGGTGCCGGCCTTCGCGTCGCGGTACTCGGGGTGCTGGACCACGTCCGCGTACACCCCGAAGGAGACGGTGTTGACGAAGGCGCGGCCGGAGACGGTGCCGAGGTCGACCCGGAGCTCCTCGCCGTCGGTCAGGGCGTTCAGGCAGGTCGACGGGTCGGTGCGGTCGAGGCCGAGGTCCAGGGCGAAGTGGTTGCGGGTGCCGGCCGAGATGACGAGGAACGGCAGGTCGTGCTCGGCGGCCACGGCGGCGACCAGCGCCTGCGTGCCATCGCCGCCGGCCACGCCGAGCAGGTCGGCGCCCTCGGCCACGGCCCGCTGGGCGAGTCCGGTGACGTCGTTCTCGGCGGACGGGTCGAGGAGGATCACCCGGGCGCCCAGCTCCTCGGCGCGCTCGACGAGCCCGAACTGCTCGACCTTCCCGCCGCCGGACTTCGGGTTCATGATCAGGACGGGCCTCTCGGGCCGGGCCGCGGGCTCGCCCCGCATCGTCCCGGACCCGTCCTCCTCCGGGCGGCGCAGGGCGGACCGGGCGCAGAGCAGGGCCACGCCCCAGAGGGCGAGGGCCACGAGGGCGTTCGGCCAGACGCCCCCGACGACGTACAGGGTGAGGACCGTGACGGGCGCTGCCACCGCGAGCAGCGCGCCGATCGCCCGCAGCGGCCCCCGGTGGGCGAGGAACCACCAGATGCCCACGGCCGACAGGGCGAGGCCCACGAGCCCGCTCACCAGGATCAGGACCCCACCACCGCCCAGTGCCGTCAGCAGCACCACGACCGCGGCCACCGCCGCGAGCAGCGCACAGCGCGCCAGCCGTCGGGCCGTCTTCGCCGGACCACCGGTTCCGCTCGCCGTCACCGTCCCCACCTCCACGTTCCATCTCCACCTTTCCCCACGCCCCTGTGCCCCGCGTCCCGGACGAAGCCGTTCGGCGGACGGGATCCGCACGGGATCCACGAGGGCCTCCGGCGGAAAGGCCTCCCGGGAGCGATGACTTCCCGCCCGCCGGGCCGTCTTCCCTCCCGTACCCCGCCGCTTTCCTACCCCGCGACGGGAACGGCACCCGAAAAACCGGGCGAATCAGGGAAGACACAGGGGTACCCGGAGGGCCCGAGAGCCTCGGGACCCCCAGAAAACCCGGAACTCACGGACTCCTGGAGAACCAGGAACCGGGAACGGGAAGCAGAGACCGAGAAGCAGCGACCGGAGGCCCGGCCGCAGGCCCCCGGAAATACAGGAAGAGGATCGCACCCATGCGCATCGTCATCAGCGAGTTCATCAGCCTCGACGGCGTCGTCCAGGCGCCGGGCGGCCCGGAGGAGGACACCGACGGCGGCTTCGCCCACGGCGGCTGGTCACACCCCTTCTTCGACCCGGAGGTGGTGGGCGGCGCGTTCGCCGAGGCCGCGGAGCGGGCGGACGCCCTGCTCTTCGGCCGCCGCACCTGGCGGGCGATGGCGGGCGCCTGGCCGGAGCGGGCCGGCGACCCCTTCGCCGACCGGTTGAACGCGCTCCCGAAGTACGTCGTCTCGGACACCCTCCACGAGGCCGACCTCAGCTGGCACAACACCCGGCTCGTCCACGGCGACAAGGCCGTGGAACGCCTCCGCGAACTCCGTGAGGCCTCCGGCGGCGACCTCCTCGTCCTGGGCAGCCCCACCCTCGTCCGCACGCTCCTGGCCGAGGACCTGGTCGACGAACTCCGCCTGATCGTCATGCCGGTGCTCCTCGGCGGCGGAAAGTCGATCTTCCCGGCGGACGGCGTCCTGCGCACCCTCGCCCCGGTCTCCACCACCACCAGCCCCCACGGCGTGAACGTCTGCGTCTACCGCCGCCCCGAAACCGACTGACGACACGAAGAAGCGCCCCGCCCGGTCGAAACCGTTCGGGGCGCTTCTCGGCGGTCCGGGAAAACCCCTCCCGCCTTTCGGTAGGCCGTGTGGGACTCGAACCCACAACCAACGGATTAAAAGTCCGCTGCTCTGACCAATTGAGCTAACGGCCCGTGGACAAGCACACCCGTGCAGCATAGCCCGAGAGATCCCCGGAGCCGATCGGGTATCCGACACCGGGCGCGCTGCGGGCCGGGCGGAGGGGGCGGGCGGTGTCGGCGGGGTCGGGGGTGGGCGTACGGAACAGGGCCCGTACGGCACCGAAGTGCTCGTACGGGCCCTGGTTCAGGGAGCTATGCGCGATCAGCCGTTGCGCTTCCAGCGCGGCTTGTCGTCGCGGCGGCCGAAGGAGCCGCCGGCCGGGCCGGAGCCGCGGTGGTCGTCGCGGCGGCCGTAGGGGCGGTCGCCGCCGGAGCGGAAGCCGCCGGCCGGACGGTCGTCACGACGGTCACGGTTGAACGGGCGGTCGCTGCCGCGGTGGCCGCCGGAGGGGCGGTCGTCACGGCGGTCGAAGGAACGGCCGCCGCGGTCGTCGCGGTTGAAGCCACCCGACGGACGGTCGTCGCGACGGAAGCCGCCGGACGGACGGTCGTTGTCACGACGCTCGAAAGAACGGCCGCCACGGTCGTCACGGTTGAAGCCGCCCGAGGGACGGTCGTCGCGACGGAAGCCGCCGGACGGACGGTCGTTGTCGCGACGGAAGCCGCCACGGTCACCGCCGCGGTCGTCGCGGTTGAAGCCGCCCGACGGGCGGTCGTCGCGACGGAAACCGCCGGACGGACGGTCGTTGTCACGACGCTCGAAAGAACGGCCGCCACGGTCGTCACGGTTGAAGCCGCCCGAGGGACGGTCGTCGCGACGGAAACCGCCGGACGGACGGTCGTTGTCACGACGGAAGCCACCACGGTCGCCGCCGCGGAAACCACCGCGGTCGCCCCGGTCGCCGCCACGGTCGCGGCGCTCGAAGTTGCCCCGCTCGTCGCGGAAGGACGGACGCTCCTCGCGGCGCTCCTCGGCACGCGCGGCGCGCTCGGCCTCGACGGCCGCCGCAGCGACCTCGGCCTCGGCGGCCTCGGTCACCTCGGCCACGGCCGCCTCCGGGTCCTCGCCGCGCTCGCGGGCGGCGCGGGCCACCAGGCGGTCGGCCTCCTCGCGGAGCTCGACGGCCCGGCGCTGGAGGCGCTCCAGCTGCTTGGTGAGGTCGACGACCTCGCGCTCGGCCTGCTTGGCGGAGTTGTTCGCGGAGTCGGCCTGGACCTCGGTCAGCGAACGGGCGCCGGTGATCTCGGCGACCTCCGGGTCGAAGGCGCCGGCCCCGCCGACGATGTGACGCGAGGCGTCGACGCCCGCGTCCTCCATCAGGCGGAAGATCTGGCGGCGCTGGTGCGGCAGGGCCAGGGAGACCACGACGCCGGAGCGGCCGGCACGGGCGGTGCGGCCCGAGCGGTGCAGGTAGTCCTTGTGGTCGCCGGCCGGGTCTACGTTCAGGACCAGGTCGATGCCGTCGACGTGGATGCCGCGGGCGGCGACGTCGGTCGCGACGAGCGCGTTGACGTAACCGTCCTTGAAGTCGGCCAGGGTCCGCGTACGGGCGCCCTGGGTCATGCCGCCGTGCAGCGCGTCGGCCTTCACGCCCGACTCGCGGAGCTGCTCGGCGATGCGGTCGGCGCCCAGCTGGGTGCGGACGAAGATGATCGTGCGGCCCTTGCGGGCGGCGATCGCGGCGGTGACCGGGGCCTTGTCCTTCGGCTTCACGACGAGGACGTGGTGGGTCATGGTCGTGACGGCACCGGCGGACGGGTCGACCTCGTGGGTGACCGGGTTCACCAGGTAGCGCTTGACCAGGCTGTCGATCTCGTTCTCCAGGGTGGCGGAGAAGAGGAGGCGCTGGCCGCCCTCGGGGATCTGGTCGAGCAGCTCGGTGACCTCGGGCAGGAAGCCCAGGTCGGCCATCTGGTCGGCCTCGTCGAGGACCGCGATCTTCACGGCCTCCAGGGAGCAGGCGCCGCGGTTGATGATGTCGCGGAGACGGCCCGGGGTGGCGACGAGGATGTCGACGCCGCGCTCCAGGGCGTAGATCTGGTTGCCCATGGACGTACCGCCGCAGACGACCTTCATCTTGAGGCCGAGCACGTCGCCGTAGGGCTGGAGGGCGTCCGCGACCTGCATCGCGAGCTCACGGGTGGGGGTGAGGATGACGCCGCGGGGCTTCTTCTTGTCGGTGTGGCCGCCCGCCAGGGTGGCGAGGAGCGGCAGACCGAAGGAGAGGGTCTTGCCGGAGCCGGTGCGGCCGCGGCCGAGGATGTCCTTGCCGGCCAGGGCGTCCGGGATGGTCGCCGCCTGGATCGGGAAGGGGGTGGTCACGCCGTTCTGCGCGAGCTTGCGCACGACGCCCTCCGGCAGACCGAGGTCCGCGAAGGTGATCGTGGGCTCGGCGGGCTCCTCGGCGGAGTCGTCGTCCTCGGCGAGGACGTCGGTCTCCGCGAGGGCCTCGGCCTCGATCAGGGCCTGGGCCTCGGCCTCGATCGCGACGGTCTCGGTGGCCTCCACGGCCTCGACGATCTCGTCGTTCTCGGGCATGACGGCGTGGTCAGAACTGAAAATGGACATGCGAAATGCGAAACCTTCCGGAGTCTCGGCACGCGCCCGTCAACTCCGTGTTTTCGCAAATCGACCGCCTCAATGCGGTCCAGCCACGGCTAGGGAGAGTACGCGCCACACGGCGCTCTTCTGTGTCGGCGCCGGGCAATGGGATCAAACGATCTACCACCATACGCACCCTCCCCCACCTATGGCAAATCGGACTCCCTCACACCGGTCCCACCTGCGGAGACGCCGTCGGCTCCGGGGTCGCGTCCGCGCTCTTCCCCTCCGCCGCGGCGGCGCGCATGGCACCCATCTGGGCGTCGGGGCCGGACGCGGGCGGGTCGGTGGGGTCCGAGGTCGGCTCGGGCGTCGGCTCCGGGGTCGGAACCGGCGGCTCCGGCGTGGGCTCGACGGGCGGCTGCGTGGACTCCGGGGTGGGCGTGCCCCCGCCGCCGCCCGGTCCTCCGGTCCCGCCGCCGGCGCCGCCGTTCCCGCCGCCCGCGCTCCCACCCCCGCTTCCGCCGTTCCCGCCGCCGCCCGCGCTGCCGGACGGCTGCTCGTGGCCGCCTCCGGTCGGCTGCGGCTTCGCCGTGCCGCCCGAGGGGCCGACGCCCGGCAGGGGCACGCCCTCCGCAGGCGGCGCGCTGCCGGACGGCGAGCCGGTCGGCACCGGGTTCTCCTTGCCCGAACCGGTCACGTCCGGCCCGCCCCCGTCCGGCCGGCCGTTCCAGGAGCCGCCGCCCCCGTCCGGGAGGCCCCGGCCGCCGTCGGACTCGGCCGCCACGCCCCGCTTCCCGCCGGAGGCGCCGGGCCCCGGCTTCGCCCCGTCGTCGCTCACACTCATACAGCCGCTCAGACCGGCACAGGCCGCGACGGCCAGTGCGGTGGCGACCCATCTCGCCGGGGTGGGCAAATGGCGCACGGGGGCACCTCCAGGACACAACAGGCAGGAACGGAACGCGTCCCACTGCCCAACTCCCCCAGCCCCGCAAGGGACACGGGCCCCCGCGCAAGGGAAACGGAGTCCGCCCTCTCACCCGGTCGGCACATCCCGGCCGCACGGCCCGGCCGTCACTGCCGGACGCACCCCGCACGGCAGCCGTCAGCCACCGGCCGCGCCCCGCGCCCCGCGCCCCGCGCCCCGCGCCCCGCGCCCCGCGCCCCGCGCAACAACGGTCGGCCCCGCCCGCGGGTGCCGGCCGCGACCGTCAGCCGTAGCCCAGCGCGTGGAGCCGTTCGTCGTCGATGCCGAAGTGGTGGGCGATCTCGTGCACCACCGTGATCTCGGTCTCCGCGACCACGTCCTCGCGCGACTCGCACATCCGCAGCGTCGGCCCCCGGTAGATCGTGATCCGGTCGGGGAGCACCCCGGCGTACCACTCGCCCCGTTCGGTCAGCGGCGTCCCCTCGTAGAGCCCGAGCAGCTCGGGGTCGTCGGAGGGCGGTTCGTCCTCCACGAACACGGCGACGTTGTCCATCAGCCGCGTCAGCTCCGGCGGGATCCGGTCCAGGGCCTCGGCGACCAGCTCTTCGAACTCCTCGCGCGTCATCTCCAGCACGCGCCCATTCTCCCCCGGGCGGAAACCGTTTTGGCGATAGCGCCCGGGATCCCATATGCTTCTCACGTCCCCGACGCGCTGCGAAGCGCGCAGGTGAGCCTCTAGCCCTCATCGTCTAGTGGCCCAGGACGCCGCCCTTTCAAGGCGGTAGCACGGGTTCGAATCCCGTTGGGGGCACGCAGTACCGTGTGCGAGACTAGTGATCGCGCACAAGCTTGGCTCTGTGGAGCAGTTGGTTAGCTCGCCACCCTGTCAAGGTGGAGGTCGCGGGTTCAAGTCCCGTCAGAGTCGCTGAAGCTGGAAACAGCTTCGTGGCTGGGTAGCTCAGTTGGTACGAGCGATCGCCTGAAAAGCGATAGGTCGCCGGTTCGACCCCGGCCCCAGCCACCAACAGAAGGCCCCGTTCGAAAGAACGGGGCCTTCTTCGTGTGCCCGCACACGAAGATGCTTACGCGGAGATGCTTACGCGGAGATGCTTACGCGGATGGGCGTACGGGGAGGAGGCCGGCGCCCCCTCCCCGTACCGTCACACCTCCTCGCGCTCCCGCGAGCGGCTCCCCCGCCGGCCCCGCAGTGCGAGGACCAGCGCCACCACGGCCACCACGGCGGTGAGCAGGGCCCAGTCCGGGACCGCCCGGCCGAGCGAGGCCACCCGCTCCTCCACCGCGAACGAGTCGTCCACCGACAGCGGGCCCGGCAGCGCGGTCGTCCCGTCGAAGACCAGGAAGAGCGTGCCCAGGGCGACGAAGAAGAGGCCCGAGAGCACCGAGGTCGAGTGGAGCGTGAGCCGGCCGAGCCGGAGGGGCCGCCCGCGCAGCCAGCGCCGCCGGCCCAGGTCGTACCGCTCCCAGAGCAGCGCGAGCACGAACAGCGGAACGGCCATGCCCAGTGCGTACACCGCGAGGAGCAGGCCTCCGTACACCGGGCTGCCGCTCAGCGCGGCCACCGTCAGGACGCTGCCGAGGATCGGGCCCGCGCAGAAGCCCGCGAGGCCGTAGACCAGGCCCAGGGCGTAGACGGAGAGCGCCGAGGTGGGCCGGATGCGGCCGCTCGCCTCCGCGATCCGGCGGGAGGCGAAGCCCAGGCCCAGGATCTGGAGGACGCCGAGCCCGACGATCAGCCAGCCGCCGACCGTGACGAGCAGGTCCCGGTGGCCGTAGAAGAACCGGCCCGCGAGGGAGCCGGCCGCGCCGAGCGGGACGAGGGTGGTCGCCAGGCCCGCGTAGAGGATGCCGGTCCTGGCGACCAGCCTCGCGCGCGTGTCGATGGAATACGCGAAGAAGGCCGGCAGGAGCAGGGCGCTGCACGGGCTGAGCAGGGCGAGCAGTCCGCCGAGGAAGGCGGCGAAGTAACCGATGCCGGAGGTCACTGCCCGGCCCCGGTGCCGGTCCCGGCGCCGGTGCCGGTCCTGCCCTCGGACCCGGCCCCTGTCTCGTCCTTGGCCTCGCCCCCGGACTCCGCACCGGCACCGGTACCGGCCCCGGACGGCTTCGCGGGCTTCTTCGGGCTCTTCGCCGCCGTCCTCGCCGCCGCCTCGATCGCCTCCGTGAAGGTCTCCAGGGGCTGCGCGCCCGCGATCGGGCGGCCGTTGACGAGGAAGGACGGGGTGGAGGTGGCGCCGAGCGCGTACCCCTGGTCCTGGTCCTTCCGGACGGCCGCGCGGGCCGCCTGCCCCTCGGTGTCCTTCGCGAACCGGGCCGCGTCGGGCACGCCCGCCTCCTTCGCGAGGGCGGCGAGGCGGTCCTTCCCGAAGCCCTGCTCCTTGGCGCCCTCCGCGTAGGCGGCGCGGTGGAACTCCCAGAACCGGCCCTGCTGCCCGGCCGCCCAGGCGGCGCGGGCCACGGCCTCGGACTCCTCACCGAAGATCGGGAAGTTCCGCCACTCGATGCGCAGGGTCCCGTTCTTCACGTACTTCTCCACCAGGACCGGCTCGGTGTCCCGGGCGAACTTCCCGCAGTAGCCGCACTTGAAGTCCGCGTACTCGATGAGCACCACGGGCGCGTCGGCCCGGCCCAGGGCGAGCCCGTCGAAGGCGTCGCGCCGGGCGTACGCCTCCAGCTCGGGGTAGACGCCCGCGGCCGGGTCGGCGGAGACCTCCGCGACGGCGGACGAACCGGAGGCGCCGGGGGACGCGGGCTTGGTGGCGGTGTACGAGACGACGCCGAGCAGCACGGCGGCGGCCGCCACCCCGGCGACGATCGCGACCGGCTTGCTCTTGGAGGAGGAGGTGGAGCTGGAGCTGGACATGCGGAAGCACTCCTGGAACAGACAGAACAGAAAGAGGGGAAGAGGACGGCGGAAGGAGGCCGTCCGTCTACACCCTCAGGACCGACAGCTCCACCGGCGACGGCGGTACGAGGTCGGGCGGCTCCCGCCCCGGCCCCGGCTTCCGCCCGGCCGCGTCTCCGGGTCGCCCCCCGCCCGGCGCCCGGTCGGCGGCGAGGGCGGGCAGCAGCTCCGCGAAGCCGTGCGCGCGCGGCGGTACGACGGGGCCGTCGGCCCCCGCCTCGGCGGGACGGACCGGATCGCAGCCGGGCACGGCGGCCCCGGGAGCGGAAACCACGGGACCAGCGGAAACCACGGGACCAGCGGAAACCCCAGGAGCAGCAGAAGCAGCGGGCCCCGCCGAAATCGCGGAAGCAGCCGCCCGATCCCCCTGGGCCCCCCACACCAGAAGCCCCAGCACCAGCCCCAGGAGCGCGGCGAACGCCGCCGGCGCGCGGGTGGTGCGGAACATGCGAAACCTCTCCGGTCCGGTCGGCGTGCCCGAAATAGTACGCACCCCGCGCGACCGCCCCGGGGACACCGCTCGTAAATCGGTTCGCCGCTTCTCGTCCGCAGGTGCGATCCTGGATTCCGTATGTCTACTTCCTTCGCCGCCCTCCAGTCCGTCCTGGCCGGGGTCTCGCTGCGGGACTCCCACCGGCTCGGCCGTCGTCTCGAAGGCGCCCGCCGCATCCGCAAGCCCGAGGCCCGCGCGGCCGTCCTGGACGAGATCGCCGCAGAGGCGGCCAAGGCCAAGGAGCGCGTCGACGCGCGCGCCGCGCGCGTGCCCGCCGTCACCTATCCCGAACAGCTCCCCGTCTCGCAGAAGAAGGACGAGATCCTGGAGGCGATACGCGACCACCAGGTCGTGATCGTCGCCGGTGAGACGGGCTCCGGAAAGACCACCCAGATCCCGAAGATCTGCATGGAGCTGGGCCGGGGCGTCCGGGGCATGATCGGGCACACCCAGCCCCGCCGGATCGCCGCCCGCACGGTCGCCGAGCGGGTCGCGGAGGAGCTGAAGACCCCGCTGGGCGAGGCCGTCGGCTGGAAGGTCCGCTTCACCGACCAGGTGAACCCCGACGCGACCTTCGTGAAGCTGATGACGGACGGCATCCTGCTCGCCGAGATCCAGACGGACCGCGAGCTGCGCGCGTACGACACGATCATCATCGACGAGGCCCACGAGCGGTCCCTCAACATCGACTTCCTGCTCGGCTACCTGGCCCAGCTGCTTCCGAAGCGCCCCGACCTCAAGGTCGTGATCACCTCCGCGACCATCGACCCGGAGCGCTTTTCCCGCCACTTCGGCGACGCCCCGATCGTCGAGGTCAGCGGTCGTACGTACCCCGTCGAGGTCCGCTACCGGCCGCTCCTCGAAGAGGACTCCGAGGAGTCCGACCGGGACCAGATCACCGCGATCTGCGACGCCGTCGACGAGCTCCAGGGCGAGGGCCCCGGCGACATCCTGGTCTTCCTCTCCGGCGAGCGCGAGATCCGCGACACGGCGGACGCCCTGCTCAAGCGGAAGCTGCGCAACACCGAGGTCCTCCCCCTCTACGCGCGCCTGTCGCACGCCGAGCAGCACCGCGTCTTCCAGGCCCACTCCGGCCGCCGGATCGTCCTCGCCACGAACGTCGCCGAGACGTCCCTGACCGTCCCCGGCATCAAGTACGTGATCGACCCGGGCACCGCCCGCATCTCGCGCTACTCGCACCGGACCAAGGTGCAGCGGCTGCCGATCGAGCCCGTCAGCCAGGCCAGCGCCAACCAGCGCAAGGGCCGCTGCGGCCGTACGTCCGACGGCATCTGCGTCCGGCTGTACTCGGAGGACGACTTCCTGTCCCGTCCGGAGTTCACGGACGCCGAGATCCTCCGGACGAACCTGGCCTCCGTCATCCTCCAGATGACCGCCGCCGGGCTCGGCGACATCGAGAAGTTCCCCTTCATCGACCCGCCGGACCACCGCAACATCCGGGACGGCGTGCAGCTCCTCCAGGAGCTGGGCGCGATCGACCCGGCCGAGAAGGACCCGAAGAAGCGGCTCACACCGCAGGGCCGGAAGCTGTCCCAGCTGCCCGTGGACCCCCGGCTCGCCCGGATGGTCCTGGAGGCCGACCGGAACGGCTGCGTCCGCGAGGTCATGGTGATCGCGGCGGCGCTCTCCATCCAGGACCCGCGCGAGCGGCCGGCGGAGAAGCAGGC
The DNA here is from genome assembly GCF_044754545.1 of Streptomyces sp. NPDC093071. Lineage (NCBI taxonomy): Bacteria > Bacillati > Actinomycetota > Actinomycetes > Kitasatosporales > Streptomycetaceae > Streptomyces > Streptomyces sp. NPDC093071. The sequence continues at coordinate 39,507 of NZ_JBIVPH010000005.1, forward strand.
GCAGGCCGACCAGCAGCACGCCCGGTTCAAGGACGAGACGAGCGACTTCCTCGCGTACCTCAACCTGTGGCGGTACGTGCGCGAGCAGCAGAAGGAGCGGGGTTCCAGCTCCTTCCGCCGCATGTGCAAGCAGGAGTACCTGAACTTCCTGCGGATCCGGGAGTGGCAGGACATCTACTCCCAGCTGCGGACGGTCGCCAAGCAGATGGGGATCCATCTGAACGAGGAGGACGCGCCGGAGCAGTCCGTGCACGTCTCGCTCCTAGCGGGTCTGCTGTCCCACATCGGTCTCAAGGACGTGAAGGACGGGGCGAAGAACGACTACCTCGGCGCCCGCAGCGCCAAGTTCGCGATCTTCCCCGGTTCCGCGCTCTTCAAGAAGCCCCCGCGCTTCGTCATGTCCGCCGAGCTGGTGGAGACCTCGCGGCTCTGGGCCCGGGTGAACGCCCGGATCGAGCCCGAGTGGATCGAGCCGCTCGCCCAGCACCTGGTGAAGAAGACGTACAGCGAGCCGCACTGGGAGAAGGACCAGGCGGCCGTGATGGCGTTCGAGAAGGTGACGCTGTACGGCGTCCCGATCGTCGCCGACCGGAAGGTGAACTACGGGCGGATCGACCCGGAGGTCTCCCGCGACCTGTTCATCCGGAACGCGCTTGTCGAGGGCGACTGGCGCACCCACCACAAGTTCTTCGCCGACAACCGCAAGCTGCTCACCGAGGTCGAGGAGCTGGAGCACCGGGCCCGGCGCCGGGACATCCTCGTCGACGACGAGACGCTCTTCGACTTCTACGACAAGCGGGTCCCCGAGCACGTCGTCTCCGGAGCCCACTTCGACTCCTGGTGGAAGCACAAGCGCCACGAGGAGCCCGAGTTCCTCGACTTCGAGCGCGAGATGCTCATCAACGAGAAGGCGGGGGCGGTCACCAAGGACGACTACCCCGACTCGTGGCGGCAGGGCCCGCTCAAGTTCCGGGTGACGTACCAGTTCGAGCCGGGCGCGGACGCGGACGGCGTGACCGTCCACATACCGCTCCAGGTGCTCAACCAGGTGACGGACGAGGGCTTCGAGTGGCAGATCCCGGGCCTGCGGGCGGAGGTCGTCACGGAGCTGATCCGCTCCCTGCCGAAGCCGATCCGCCGCCACTACGTCCCGGCGCCCAACTTCGCGGGCCGCTTCCTCGACGCGGTCGTGCCCGTGCAGGAGCCGCTGACGACGGCGCTGGCGCGCGAGCTCCAGCGGATGGTCGGAGTGCCGCTGACGGCCGAGGACTTCGACTGGGCGAAGGTGCCCGAGCACCTCAAGGTGACCTTCCGGATCGTCGACGAGCGGCGCCGGAAGCTGGCCGAGGCCAAGGACCTGGAGACGCTGCGGCTCAAGCTGCGTCCCAAGGCGCGCCAGGCGCTCTCCAAGGCCGCCGCGGCGGCCACGGGCGGCCCGGACGGCTCCGGGCCCTCCCTGGAGCGCTCGGGCCTGAAGGACTGGACGATCGGCACGCTCACGAAGGTCTTCGAGACCAGACGGGCGGGCCAGCCGGTCAAGGCGTACCCGGCGCTCGTGGACGAGGGCGACACCGTGGCCGTGCGGCTCTTCGACACGGAGGCCGAGCAGGCGCTCGCCATGTGGCGGGGCACCCGGAAGCTGATCATGCTGAACATCCCGGTGAACCCGGCGAAGTTCGCCTCGGACAAGCTGACCAACCAGCAGAAGCTGGCCCTGTCCTCGAACCCGCACGGTTCGATCCAGGCCCTCTTCGACGACTGCGCGACCGCCGCCGCCGACAAGCTGATCGCGGACCACGGCGGCCCGGCCTGGGACGAGGAGTCCTTCCGGAAGCTGTACGACAGGGTCCGCGCGGACCTGGTGGACACGACGGTACGGACGGTGGGCCAGGTCCAGCAGATCCTGGCGGCCTGGCAGGCCTGCGAGCGGCGCCTGAAGGCCACGGGCAGCCCGGCGCTCCTGCCGAACCTCCAGGACGTGCGGGCGCAGCTGAACTGGCTGGTTCCGGCCGGTTTCGTCACCCGTACGGGTCTGAAGCGGCTCCCGGACCTGATGCGCTACCTGGTGGCGGTGGACCGGCGGCTCCAGCAGATGCCCACCGGGGCCCAGCGGGACACCACCCGGATGGAGAAGGTCCAGGAGATGCAGGACGAGTACGCCTGGCTCCTGGAACAGCTCCCGAAAGGGCGGCCGGTGCCGGCCGAGGTCACCGACATCCGCTGGATGATCGAGGAGCTGCGGGTGAGCTACTTCGCGCACGCCCTGGGGACGGCGTACCCGGTCTCGGACAAGCGGATCGTGAAGGCGATCGACGCGGCGGTCCCGTAGCCCGGGAGCGGTGCGGCGCCGTGGCGGAAGCGGTGCGGCGCCGGGCTTCGGACCCGCGCGGTCCGGTAGCCGGGTCCTCGCCGTCGGTGAGTTCGACCGCACCCGCTGACCTGCTGTACAGTCTCTCTCGCAGCCGCTTGAAAAGAGCGCTGCGAGCAAGGTCCTGTGGAGCAGTTGGTTAGCTCGCCACCCTGTCAAGGTGGAGGTCGCGGGTTCAAGTCCCGTCAGGATCGCCCCGAAAACGAAGGCCCGCATCGTGAGATGCGGGCCTTCGCTGCGTTCCCGTGTCTTGACGGGGGCCCGTGCCCGCCGGTACTCCGGACTTCAGGGAATCGGGGGCCCCGACTGGAGGTGGTCGCGCATGGCCGCGGCGTCCGCAGCACGGCACGACACACGAGCACTGCTGCGCGCCCATCTGGCGGCCGCGTCGCGGTACGGGCACCTCACGCGCCACTGCGTGGTCTGCCACCGCCTCCTGAGGCTCGCCATGGAGATGCCGGAGACCCCGGAGGCGGCGCGGGCTCCGGAGGCTCCGGAAGCGGCGCGGGCTCCGGAGGCTCCGGACGCCGGGGAGCGGCCGCCGGCGACGGAGGACGAAGGTCCCGCCGACCCGTGACCAACGGCGTGCCGGAGTCCGGCTCCGGAGTGGCAGCCTTGACCTTGGCAAGAGTTCGCCCGTGTGACGGGTGTCACTGAAAGAGTTTCAGAAACCCCTTCACTTACACCCTCCCTACACCGGTCCGATTTAATCGGTGCAATTGCACCACCATCCAACGGAGGGCACCGGGCACAAAAAGATCGCGCTGGACCCGGCGGAGTCCAGCGCGATCGTTTGACGAAGACCTGTTGGGGCAAGTGTTCGCCGGCAGAGCTAGGGGTGGGCCACCGGATTGGGGGATCCGGAAGGGCCCGGTGTTACGGGGTACTGCGGGGTGTCACGCGACCTCAGGCCTCGCTGCGCTGCTGCGGAATGCCCGCCAGCAGCGCGCGGACCTCGGCCTCGCGGTACCGGCGGTGCCCACCCAGGGTGCGGATGGACGTGAGCTTGCCCGCCTTGGCCCAACGGGTCACCGTCTTCGGGTCCACACGGAACATCGTGGCGACCTCGGCAGGGGTCAGCAGCGGCTCGGCATCAGGGGTGCGAGCGGTCATGAGCGGCCTCCTCGGGAGAACCGAACCAATCTCGGTTCTTTCCTCTAAATTCTGCACCTTGACCCGCGTTGCCCGAAATGGCAGAAGCGGGCCGAGTCGGTTATAGGACGAACGGCTTGTCCTCGGCACTACAACTACACCATCCGTCCAGCCACGTCGGCCAAACCGATGGAATTGCCCTCGCAGGTGTTCATCAGCGGCGGAAGTCGATGGACCATGCCATAACGGACAGTCACGCGTCTGTGACGATCAGTCACAGGGCGATCAGGAGTCCTCAGACCCCCCATAGAGTGCAATGCTGAGCGTTCCGCCCAAAGTTGGGCGGAAGGAACCCTCCCCGGACTCCTTGTCCTATTTTGGCACGAGGATGGGTGATCGGCGCAAGGGTGCGTTAAGTGCTGTCCGTCACGCTTGAGCCAAAGGCCCGGATCGGGACCAACGTCCCCACCGGACGGGAGCCGAAGGACCCGTGGACCGGAGGAAGGGGGCGCGGAGGAACCCCGGCGCCATCGGCTCCAGGAGGCCTCGAAGATCATTTACACCGGTCGGACATGTCTTGTCGATACCGACCTGACGAAGATGCCCGACTGATGTCAGTTCGCACACGGAGGCTTCCGGCCACGGTTACCGATTACCGACGGCCGGACGCCTCCGGTCACCGACGGCCGGCCCCTCCGGCTACCGACGGCCGGGCCTCTCCGGTCGCCGGCGGCCGGACCGCTCCGGTCACCGACAGCCGGACCCTCTCCAGTGGCCGACGGCCGGACCCCTCCCGGGGGCGCGTCAGTTCGCGAACCGCAGGTCCCTGATCGCCCGCCAGCGCTCGGCCAGCTGCCCGTACGCCTCGCTCGCCGCCTCGCCGTCCCCCGCCCGCAGCGCGGCGATCCCCTCCGCCAGCCGGGCCGCCGACCGCTCCTCCGCCAGCCACTCCTCCGGCACCACGTGCACGAGCCCGCCGAAGTCCAGCTCCACCAGGGCGCGCGGGTGGAACTCCTCCAGCCAGCGCCCCACCTCGACCAGACCCTCCGTCATCGGACCGTCGTCGATCGACTCCCGCAGCGCCCGCAGCGCCCGCGCGAGCCGGCGCCGCGCCTGGGCCATCGTCGTCCGGTACCGCAGCACCGGCGCCCGGCCCGCGCCCGCCGCGTCCTTCGGGACGCCCGGCTCGTACTGCCGGTCCTCGTCGCCGAAGAGGGCGAACCAGCGCACCGGCACCTGCCAGACCGCCGTACGGATCCACGGCCGCGCGTCCGGGTTCCGCGCCAGCCAGCGCTCGTGGTCCGCCGCCACCTGGCCGCGCACCACCGGCGGCAGCATCGCGTCGAGCACCGGCCCCGGATACCCCTCGGCCACCAGCTCCTCCAGGGCCAGCCACGCGCGCAGCCGGGTCCGCCACGGGCAGATCACCACCACCCCGTCCAGATGCGCGACGAAGGCCTCGCCGCTCTCGTGGACCGGCACCGGGACCGGGGGCGTCGGCAGCAGGTCCGCGAGCGACCGGCGCAGTTCCTCCTGCGCCCCCGGGGTGCGGGGCCGCCGCGCGTACCGGGCCCAGTGGGACCGCTCCGGCTCGGGGAACGCGGCCAGCGGCTCGTACACCCGCAGATAGGACGCGTAGGGGACGAGGACCGAGGAGGCGACCGACATGTCGCGAATCCTTCCACGGAGGTACTCCGCGAGGGGGTGATCCTGCGCACTGCGGCTGATCTACGCCCAGGTAGCGCTTACCCTCTTGCCGAACCGGTCCCTCCCCCACCCGCAGGGAGGGCCGAAACCGCCGCTTCGTACTTGGGAGTCACCACCGTGACCGATGTGACCGGCGCTCCTGTCGATCCCGCAGACGTGCTGCAGACCCTCTTCCGTTCGGAACAGGGTGGCCACGAGCAAGTCGTGCTCTGCCAGGACCGCGCGACCGGCCTCAAGGCCGTCATCGCCCTCCACAGCACCGCCCTGGGCCCGGCCCTCGGCGGCACCCGCTTCTACCCGTACGCCACCGAGGCCGAGGCGATCGCCGACGCGCTCAACCTGGCGCGCGGCATGTCGTACAAGAACGCCCTGGCCGGTCTCGACCACGGTGGCGGCAAGGCCGTCATCATCGGCGACCCGGAGCAGATCAAGACGGAGGAACTCCTCCTCGCCTACGGGCGCTTCGTCGCCTCCCTCGGCGGCCGGTACGTCACGGCCTGCGACGTCGGCACCTACGTCGCCGACATGGACGTCGTCGCCCGCGAGAACGCGTGGACCACCGGCCGCTCCCCCGAGAACGGCGGCGCCGGCGACTCCTCCGTCCTCACCGCCTTCGGCGTCTTCCAGGGGATGCGCGCCTCCGCGCAGACCCTGTGGGGCGACCCCACGCTGCGCGGCCGCAAGGTCGGCGTCGCGGGCGTCGGCAAGGTCGGCCACTACCTCGTCGAGCACCTCCTGGAGGACGGCGCCGAGGTGTACGTGACCGACGTGCGCGAGGAGTCGGTGCGCCGGATCACCGACAGGCACCCGCAGGTGAAGGTGGTGGCCGACACCGACGCGCTGATCCGCGTCGAGGGCCTGGACGTCTACGCGCCCTGCGCGCTCGGCGGCGCCCTGAACGACGACACCGTCCCGGTCCTCACCGCAAAGATCGTCTGCGGCGCGGCCAACAACCAGCTCGCCCACCTCGGCGTCGAGAAGGACCTGGAGGAGCGCGGCATCCTCTACGCGCCCGACTACGTGGTCAACGCCGGTGGCGTGATCCAGGTCGCGGACGAGTTGCACGGCTTCGACTTCGACCGGTGCAAGGCGAAGGCGACGAAGATCTTCGACACCACCCTCGCGATCTTCGCACGTGCGAAGGAGGACGGAATCCCGCCGGCCGCGGCCGCCGACCGGATCGCCGAGCAGCGGATGGCGGAGGCCCGGCGCGGCTGACCCGCGCCGGGGGACGGCCCGCCGCGAAAGGGACGCCGGGGAGACTTCCCTCACCCTGATCGGCGGGTCGTGCCCCTAGAAGAGGTTAAAATCGCGACTGACCAGCGAGGAAAGGGCACCTCGAAGGTTCTGTACCGGGGTATGTGATGCGCACGGCGTACCGTAGACCCACGGAAACAGGTACCGTTGAAGCCCTACGGGCCGGTCTCTCCGTCGAGAGTCCGTTCCGAATCATGAACGCGTGTCAAGACTCTGGGGCCATCGAGCCCCGTCACCGAGGGGGTCGAGCCATGGGGCGCGGCCGGGCAAAGGCCAAGCAGACCAAGGTCGCCCGCCAGCTGAAGTACAGCAGCGGCGGGACGGACCTGACGCGTCTGGCCAATGAGCTGGGCGCTTCGACTTCGAGTCAGCCGCCGAATGGCGAGCCGTTCGAGGACGACGACGAGGAAGACGACCCGTACGCCCAGTACGCGGATCTCTACAACACGGACGACGAGGACGAGGACGACCAGTCCGGCCCCTCTTCGTCCCCGCGTCGCGCTTGACCTTCTGAACCACCGAAACCCGGTCCGGTACACCCGGCCGGGTTTCTGTGCTGTCCGTGTACCCGTCCGCCGACAAGCGCGGGCAACGGGCGGGCAACGGCGATCGGGGGCGCCCCTGGAGGCACCCCCGATGACGTACATTCCGGCCGGTCAGCCCGCGTAGTCCCCGACCAGCTCGGCGCCGGTGGCGAGGTCGCCGCGCTCGGTGATCTCGCCCGCGACCCAGGACTCGACCCCGCGGTCCGCCAGGGTGGCCAGGGCCGCGTCCACGGAGTCGGCCGGCACGACGGCCATCATGCCGACGCCCATGTTCAGGGTCTTCTCCAGCTCCAGGCGCTCCACCTGTCCGGCCTTGCCGACCAGGTCGAAGATCGCGCCCGGGGCCCAGGTCGAGCGGTCGACGGTGGCGTGCAGGCCGTCCGGGATCACCCGGGCCAGGTTGGCCGCGAGGCCGCCGCCCGTGATGTGGCTGAAGGCGTGGACGTCCGTGGTCCGGGTGAGGGCCAGGCAGTCGAGCGAGTAGATCTTCGTGGGCTCCAGGAGCTCCTCGCCCAGGGTCCGGCCGAGCTCCTCGACCCGCTGGCCGAGGGTCATGCCGGCGCGGTCGAAGACCACGTGCCGCACGAGCGAGTACCCGTTGGAGTGAAGGCCGGAGGAGGCCATGGCGATGACCGCGTCACCCGTACGGATGCGGTCCGGGCCGAGCAGCCGGTCGTACTCCACGACGCCCGTGCCCGCGCCGGCGACGTCGAAGTCGTCCGGGCCGAGGAGGCCCGGGTGCTCCGCCGTCTCGCCGCCGACCAGGGCGCAGCCGGCCAGGACGCAGCCCTCGGCGATGCCCTTGACGATCGCCGCGACCCGCTCCGGGTGGACCTTGCCCACGCAGATGTAGTCGGTCATGAAGAGCGGCTCGGCACCGCAGACGACGATGTCGTCCATGACCATCGCGACCAGGTCGTGGCCGATCGTGTCGTACACGCCCATCTGGCGGGCGATGTCGACCTTCGTGCCGACGCCGTCGGTCGCGGAGGCGAGCAGCGGACGCTCGTAGCGCTTGAGGGCGGAGGCGTCGAAGAGGCCGGCGAACCCGCCGAGGCCGCCCAGGACCTCGGGGCGCTTCGTCTTCTTCACCCACTCCTTCATCAGCTCGACGGCGCGGTCGCCCGCCTCGATGTCGACGCCCGCGGACGCGTAGCTGGCGCCGCCTTCGGCACTGAGGGACTCAGACATGCTGGGAACTTTCGTGTCGTACTGCGGTTGCAGCGGTTGCGACGGGGTCTTGCGAACTTACGGACGACGGAGCGCGTCGGCGGCCGCGGTGGCGGCCGGACCGGCGGCCAGCTCGGTCTCCAGGAGCTGCTTGCCGAGCAGCTCGGGGTCCGGCAGCTCCATCGGGTACTCGCCGTCGAAGCAGGCACGGCAGAGGTTCGGCTTCTGGATCGTGGTCGCCTCGACCATCCCCTCCAGGGAGATGTACGAGAGCGAGTCCGCGCCCAGCGACTTGCCGATCTCCTCGACCGACATCCCGTTGGCGATCAGCTCCGCGCGGGTCGCGAAGTCGATGCCGAAGAAGCAGGGCCACTTGACCGGCGGGGAGGAGATCCGGATGTGGACCTCGGCCGCACCGGCCTCGCGGAGCATCCGGACCAGGGCGCGCTGGGTGTTGCCGCGGACGATCGAGTCGTCGACGACCACGAGCTTCTTCCCCTTGATGACTTCCTTGAGGGGGTTCAGCTTCAGCCGGATGCCCAGCTGGCGGATGGTCTGGGAGGGCTGGATGAAGGTGCGCCCGACATAGGCGTTCTTCACCAGGCCAGCGCCGAAGGGGATGCCCGAGGCCTCGGCGTAGCCGATGGCGGCCGGGGTGCCGGACTCCGGAGTCGCTATCACCAGGTCGGCCTCGACGGGCGCCTCCTTCGCGAGGCGGCGGCCCATCTCCACGCGGGAGAGGTACACGTTCCGGCCGGCGATGTCGGTGTCCGGGCGGGCCAGGTACACGTACTCGAAGACACAGCCCTTGGGCTTCGCTTCCGCGAATCGAGAGGTGCGGATGCCGTTCTCGTCGATCGCGATCATCTCGCCCGGCTCGACCTCGCGGACGTAGCTGGCGCCGCAGATGTCGAGGGCGGCGGACTCGGAGGCCACCACCCAGCCGCGCTCGAGGCGGCCGAGGACCAGCGGGCGGATGCCCTGCGGGTCACGGGCCGCGTAGAGCGTGTGCTCGTCCATGAAGACGAGGGAGAAGGCGCCCCGGACCTCGGGGAGGATCTTCGCGGCGGCCTGCTCGATGGTGAGCGGCGCGCCGTCCTCGTCCACCTGGCCCGCGAGGAGCGCGGTCACCAGGTCGGTGTCGTTGGTGGCGGCGACCCGGGTCGCGCGCCCTTCCTTCTTGGGCAGGTCCGCGACCATCTCGGCGAGTCGCGCCGTGTTCACCAGGTTGCCGTTGTGGCCGAGCGCGATGGAGCCGCGGGCGGTCGCCCGGAACGTCGGCTGCGCGTTCTCCCACACGGAGGCCCCGGTGGTCGAGTAGCGGGCGTGACCGACCGCGATGTGACCTTGGAGGGAACCGAGAGAGGTCTCGTCGAAGACCTGGGACACGAGCCCCATGTCCTTGAAGACGAGGATCTGGGAGCCGTTGCTGACCGCGATTCCCGCGGATTCCTGGCCCCGATGCTGGAGGGCGTAGAGCCCGAAGTACGTGAGCTTTGCGACCTCTTCACCCGGAGCCCAGACCCCGAAGACGCCACAAGCGTCCTGGGGGCCCTTCTCGCCGGGAAGCAGGTCGTGATTGAGTCGACCGTCACCACGTGGCACGTTTCCGAGTGTAGACGGGCTCGACCACTGGTCCGAATTGAGGAAATGCAGGACCGCCCGCACTCGTGCGATCGCACGAAATGATCATCTCGTGCTTGGAGAGGGCTACAAACCAGACGGGGGAAGGGATTCCGGCTCCGGGACCGTGACGAGCGGACGCTCGTATCAGGCCCGGAGCCGTCCCGCGATGTGACGGAGTTCGCAATCGGAGAGGGACCGGCGCGGGTCCGGACGCCCGGTGCTACGCGCGTCCGGCCGGTTCGGCGGTGGCGGTGAGGCCCTCGCCCGAGGCGTCGGTGAGCGTCAGGGTCCGGTGGTCGACCCGATAGGTGAGCGGCCCGTCGAGGAGCGCGTACAGCTGCGTCTCCAGCTTCATCTGCGGGCCCGTACACATCATCCGGGTGGTGGCCGCCGGGCCCTCGACGGTGAGGGTCGTGCCCTCGGTCCTGGCGGTCGCGGAGAAGTTGTTGCACCCCAGGTTGCCCGTGACCTTGCCGTCCTCGCCCAGGACGATCCGCGCCTTGCCCTCGCTGCCGGCGGGCAGGGAGGAGGCGGTCTTCCCGGAGAGCAGGCCGTCGACCTTCCACGCGGTGCCGCGCAGCGGGGCGGGCCGCTCGGCGGTGAGCGCGAGGACGTCGCGCCCGTCGGGCGAGGTCAGGGTCAGGGTGTCGTTCTTCAGCGTGCCCTTGAGCTCCCCGGAGAAGGCCTCGACCAGGTCCTTCTCGAAGCGCATCCGGTCGTCGGAACAGGCGATCTCGGTCATCGGGCCCGGGGAGACGGTGAGGGTGTCCCCCCGGACGGCGGCGGTGGCGTTGAAGGTGTTGCACCCGCCCCGGCCGGTGATCCGGCCGTCCTTCCCGAACGTGACGCGGGCGTCGTCGGGGGCGTCGGACGCGCTCCCGTCGACGGTGACCTCGTCGACGGTCCAGTGCGTGCCGGTGAGCGGGAGGTCCGGGGAGACCGTGCCCGCCCCGGGCTTGGATCCCTGCCCTCCCTCCGTGCCGCAGGCGGTGAGCAGGAGCGCGGGGAGGAGCGGTACCAGGACGACGAGTGCTCGTGGCTTCGACATGGAGATGGGACGGACGACCGGACGAGTCGGTTCCACGGTCCCGGCGACCTGCGCGGACCCGTGGATCAGCCCATCAGGGGCAGCAGGTCCGCCAGGTCGGCGCGTTCGCCGCTCGCGCTCACCAGGGCCGCGTCCAGCTCCGCCGCCCACTCCACGCGCCCGGTCGCGAGCCGGATCCAGGTCAGGGGGTCCGTCTCGACCACGTTGGGCGGGGTGCCCCGGGTGTGCCGGGGGCCCTCCACGCACTGGACGACGGCGTACGGCGGGACCCGCACCTCGACCGCCCCGCCGGGGGCCCGCACCGCGAGGATGTCGGCGAGGAGACGGGTGCAGGCGGCGAGGGCCTTCCGGTCGTACGGGATGCCCGCGCCGGTCGCCTCGTTCAGGTCGTCGGTGTGGACGACGAGTTCGACGGTCCGGGTGACGAGGAAGTCCCCGAGGGTCATGGCGCCGAAGCTCAGCGGCAGGAGCCGGTCGTCGGCCGCGCCCGCCACCGCCTCCTCGTAGTCGTCCTGCACGCGCGCGTAGAGCCCGTGCAGGTCCGAGGCGTCGATCCCGCGCGTGTGCGCGTCGATCCGTTCGGCGGCCGACGCGGTCCTGGACGGCCAGTCGAGCAGGGCCAGTTCCCGCGCGGCCGGCGCGGGCTCGGCGAGCAGCAGGGGTACGGAGTCGACCATCCACGCGACGTGCGCCGCCAGGTCCCGCACGGTCCACGTCCCGAGCCGGGTCGGCCCGTCGAGCTGCACGGGCGTGAACGCCTCGACGGCTTCCCGCACGTGCCGGAACTGGGCGTGAACGGCGGCCCGGGTCTTGGCGGAATCGTAGCTACGGGTGCGCTTCTTGGCCGGTGGCATGGGGCGAGGGTAGTCGGAGGGGAGGGCGGGGGTGGGGTGGACGCGGGTGGAGTCGAGGGGGGTTGGGCGCGGTCGGCGGGGTGGGTGCGGTTTGTGGCGGGCACGGTCGGCGGTGGGTGCGGTCGGTGACAGGTGCGACGGCGGGAGCGGTGGGCGTCTGGAGCGGTCGGCGGTGGGTGTGGTCCGTGACAGGTGCCCTCGGTGGTGGGTGTGGTCCGTGACGGAGGCGGCCCGTGACGGGAGCAGTCCGTGGCCGAGGTCAGGCCGGATGGGTGGCTCCCGGTATCGACTCGAACGTCTCCTTGTTCTTCGGCACTCCGAGACCGCGCCAGGTGAAAGGAACGCCCCTGGCCCTGTCCAGGTCCGGGCCGTCCATCAGCTGGAAGTGCAGGTGCGGTTCGGTGGAGTTGCCGGAGTTCCCGCACCGGGCGAGCTCCTGGCCGGCCGTAACCCGGTCGCCCGCCCGGACGGTGAGCGAGCCCCGCCGGAGGTGGGCGTACACCGCGTAGGTGCCGTTCCCGAGGTCGAGTATCAGATGGTTCCCGACGACCCGCCGGGCCCCCGCGAGGACGCGGACGGTGGCCTCGAGGACCATCAGATAGAGCACGGCGGGCAGCGAGTTGCGGCTGAGGTGGTCGCGCTGGCCGTCCTCCGCGTGCACGACGGTCGCGTCGGCGACCGCGAACAGCGGAGCTCCGAAGGCCGGGAAGTCCTCGCTCCGGCGGGCCACCGGCCACAGCCACGCGAAGGGGGGCCGGGACCGCTCTCCCTCCTCCGCCTCCGCCACGATGTCGATCGCGTACGTCTGGCCGTACTGGTGGGTGCCGTGACTGGGCGTCCGGTCCGCCGGGCTGTTGAGCGCCGACCAGCGGCCGGCGACCGGCGGATCCACTTCGACCGGGGGCCGCGCCGCCGCCTCGATCTCCTTGCCGGTGTGCCGGGCAAGCGCGATCCCGACCCCCACGGCGGCGATCAGCGGCAGCCAGCTCACCGCGTACGGGTAGGGCAGCCCGACGGTGAACGAGACGACGAGCTGGACGAAGAACAGCAGCCAGAGCGTGCGGTGGAGCATCACCGCGGTCTTGCGCGTGAACATGAGCGTTCCCCCTGAACGATCGTGGTCGACGGCAGTGGTCGATGGTCTACGGGTGGGCCGCCGTGAGGGCCACCAGGAGCGGGACGACCCGGGCCGCCGGAACCTCGTAGCGGCCGCGTCCGGTCGTGTGGAGCCAGCCCGCGCCGGTCAGTTGGCGCAGGTGGTGGTAGACCTGGCCGGTCGTGCCCGTCTCCGGGAGCTCGGCCAGCTCGGCGGCGGTGCGGCGGCCGCCGAGTATCTCCCGCAGCAGCCGGAGCCGTACGGGATGGCCAAGCGCGGCGAAGGAGTCGGCGGTCTCGGCCCAGTCCTCGTCGAGCAGCCGCTCGGTGAACGCGCCGAACTGCCACTCGTACCGCTCCTCGGTGGGCAGGCGGACCGAGCCCGTGAACAGAACCCCGCCGTCAGCGCCCCGCGGGCCCGCTTCGGCCAGCTCGGCCTTGAATCCCTCCAGGGCCCAGAAGTCCCCCCGGGAGGGGTCGGGGCGCGCGGAGTCGGAGGGCTCCATGCCCTCCAGCGCGGCGATGCGCCGCTCCAGCTCGGTGAACCGCTCTTCCAGCTCCATGCGTACAGATTACGTAATTACGTAACTCCGCGCAAGAGGGAATCAGGAGGAGAACAACGAAGCCCCCGTCCGGGCCCGAAGGTCCGGACGGGGGCTTCCCCTGTGCTTCGCGTCAGGCCAGCAGGCCCGGGATCGTCGCCTCGTGGGCCGTGCGCAGCTCCTCCAGGGAGAGGGCGAACTCGCCCTGCACGTCGACCGCGTCCCCGTCGACGACACCGATCCGGGTCGCCGGCAGACCCCGCGCACCGCACATGTCGGTGAAGCGGAGCTCCTCGCTGCGCGGGACGGCGACGACCGCGCGGCCCGCCGACTCGCTGAAGAGGAAGGTGAAGGCGTCCAGGCCCTCCGGGACGACCAGGCGCGCGCCCTTGCCGCCGCGCAGGCAGGACTCGACGACCGCCTGCACGAGACCGCCGTCGGAGAGGTCGTGCGCCGCGTCGATCATGCCGTCGCGGGAGGCCGAGATCAGGATCTCGCCGAGCAGCTTCTCCCGGTCGAGGTCCACGGCCGGCGGCAGACCGCCGAGGTGCTGGTGGATCACCTCGGACCAGGCCGAACCGCCGAACTCCTCCTTGGTGTCGCCGAGCAGGTAGAGGAGCTGGCCCTCTTCCGCGAAGGCGATCGGGGTGCGGCGGTTGACGTCGTCGATCACGCCGAGGACGGCCACGACGGGCGTCGGGTGGATCGCCACGTCACCGGTCTGGTTGTAGAGCGAGACGTTGCCGCCGGTCACCGGGGTGCCCAGCTGGAAGCAGCCGTCCGCGAGACCGCGGGTGGCCTCGGCGAACTGCCACATCACGTCCGGGTCCTCGGGCGAGCCGAAGTTCAGGCAGTTGGAGATCGCCAGCGGCTTGGCGCCGGAGGCGGCGACGTTGCGGTACGACTCCGCGAGCGCGAGCTGCGCGCCCGCGTACGGGTCGAGCTTCGCGTACCGGCCGTTGCCGTCGGTCGCCATGGCCACGCCGAGGTTGGTCTCCTCGTCGATGCGGACCATGCCCGCGTCCTCGGGCTGCGCCAGGACGGTGTTGCCCTGCACGAACCGGTCGTACTGGTCCGTGATCCAGGACTTCGAGGCCTGGTTCGGGGAGGCGACGAGCTTGAGGACCTGGTCCTTCAGCTCCGCGCCGTTCGCGGGCCGGGGCAGCTTGCCGGCGTCGTCGGCCTGGAGCGCGTCCTGCCACTCCGGGCGGGCGAACGGGCGCTGGTAGACCGGGCCCTCGTGGGCGACCGTGCGCGGCGGCACGTCCACGATCTGCTCGCCGTGCCAGAAGATCTCCAGGCGCTCGCCCTCGGTCACCTCACCGATGACGGTGGCGATGACGTCCCACTTCTCGCAGATCTCCAGGAAGCGGTCGACCTTGTCGGGCTCGACGATCGCGCACATGCGCTCCTGCGACTCGCTCATGAGGATCTCCTCCGGCGAGAGCGTCGCGTCGCGCAGGTGCACGCGCTCCAGGTCGACCCTCATGCCGCCGGAGCCGGCGGAGGCCAGCTCGGAGGTGGCGCAGGAGAGCCCGGCGCCGCCGAGGTCCTGGATGCCCGCGACCAGCTTCTCCGCGAAGATCTCCAGGGTGCACTCGATGAGGAGCTTCTCCTGGAACGGGTCGCCGACCTGGACGGCGGGGCGCTTGGTCGGCTTGGTGTCGTCGAAGGTCTCGGACGCGAGGACCGAGACGCCGCCGATGCCGTCGCCGCCCGTGCGGGCGCCGTACAGGATCACCTTGTTGCCGGTGCCGGATGCCTTGGCGAGGTGGATGTCCTCGTGCTTCATCACGCCGATGCAGCCGGCGTTGACCAGCGGGTTGCCCTGGTAGCAGGAGTCGAAGACGACCTCGCCGCCGATGTTGGGCAGGCCGAGACAGTTGCCGTAGCCGCCGATGCCGGCGACGACGCCGGGCAGCACGCGCTTGGTGTCGGGGTGGTCGGCCGCGCCGAAGCGCAGCGGGTCGACGACCGCGACCGGGCGGGCGCCCATGGCGAGGATGTCGCGGACGATGCCGCCGACGCCGGTGGCCGCGCCCTGGTAGGGCTCGATGTACGAGGGGTGGTTGTGCGACTCGACCTTGAAGGTGACCGCGTACCCCTGGCCGACGTCGACGACGCCCGCGTTCTCCCCGATGCCGACGAGCATGGCGTCGTTGGCGGGGACCTTCTCGCCGAACTGCTTCAGGTGGACCTTGCTGCTCTTGTACGAGCAGTGCTCCGACCACATGACGGAGTACATGGCGAGCTCGGCGCCGGTGGGACGGCGGCCGAGGATCTCGCGGATGCGCGCGTACTCGTCCTCCTTGAGGCCGAGCTCCTTCCAGGGCTGCTCGCTGTCCGGCGTCTCGCTCGCGTGCTTGACGGTGTCGAAGGCGCGGGGGTACGGGGGGCGTCCCCCGGAAGAAGACAGCATCAGGCGTTGACCAGCTTCTTGAGGATCGAGGTGAAGAAACCGAGGCCGTCGGTCTTGCCGGTGCCGACCAGCGGCTCGACGGCGTGCTCGGGGTGCGGCATGAGGCCGACCACGTTGCCGGCGGCGTTGGTGACGCCCGCGATGTCGCGCAGCGAGCCGTTGGGGTTCACGTCCAGGTAGCGGAAGGCCACCCGCCCCTCGGCCTCCAGCTCGTCGAGCACGCGCTCGTCGGCGACGTACCGGCCGTCCATGTTCTTGAGCGGGACCTCGATCTCCTGGCCCTCGGTGTAGTCCGAGGTCCAGGCGGTCTCCGCGTTCTCCACCCGCAGCTTCTGGTCGCGGCAGATGAAGTGGAGGTGGTTGTTGCGCAGCATCGCGCCCGGCAGCAGATGGGCTTCGGTGAGGATCTGGAAGCCGTTGCAGATGCCGAGGACGGGCATGCCCGCCTTCGCCTGCTCGATGATCGTTTCCATCACCGGCGAGAAGCGGGAGATGGCTCCGGCCCGCAGGTAGTCGCCGTAGGAGAAGCCGCCGGCCAGGACCACGGCGTCGACCTGCTTGAGGTCCTTGTCGCGGTGCCAGAGCGAGACGGGCTCGGCGCCCGCCAGGCGGGCGGCGCGCAGCGCGTCCTGGTCGTCGAGCGTTCCGGGGAACGTGACGACGCCGATGCGTGCGGTCACGACGAGGCCCCGGCGGTCTCGGTGGACTCCACCTTCACGACGAAGTCTTCGATCACGGTGTTGGCGAGGAAGGTTTCGGCCATCTCATGGATGCGGGCGAGGGCGGCGTCGTCGACCGGTCCCTCCACCTCCAGCTCGAAGCGCTTCCCCTGACGGACGTCGGCGATTCCGGCGAATCCCAGGCGGGGCAGTGCACGCTGCACCGCCTGCCCCTGGGGGTCGAGGATCTCCGGCTTGAGCATGACGTCGACTACGACGCGTGCCACTGGCACTCCCGGTGGTGTGTTGCGTGGGCGGTTCCTTCAGCGTACCTGCCTCCAAATTCTACGCGGGTAGAAATCTGAAGGATCCTACAAAAGGAGGGTTCCCGGCAGCCTCTCCCGCCACACCCCGGCCACCCCCTCCACGGCAAAATTCACGTGAAATATTGCGCACCGCATTGCACCGGGACACGCTGAAACAATTGGCAGGGCTTCACAATGCGACGCCTGCCGCTGTAGAAAGGTTTCCAGAAGAAAGCAGCATTGTCCCGGCACAGCCGAACGGTCGGCATCGTCGCAGTTCAGGGGCGCCACAAGCGCCGCCTATGACCTCGGCAGCCGAAGGAAAGGACCGATATCCGTGGCTCAGCGTGTGGTGGTCACCCTCTCCGATGACATCGAGGGCGGAGAAGCAGCTGAAACGGTCGCGTTCGGCCTCGACGGGAAGATGTACGAGATCGACCTGAATGCTGCCAATGCAAAGAAACTCCGTAAGGCCCTCGCGCCCTACCTGGCGGCCGGCCGCAAGATGCCCGCGCGGATCGGCGCCGGTTCCGGCGCCGGCGGCCGGGGCCGGACGGCCGCGACGTACACGCACACCGACCTCGCCCCCGACCCGGCGGCGGTCCGCGCCTGGGCCCAGTCCAACAAGATGGACGTGCCCGCCCGGGGCCGGATCCCGAAGCGGGTGTACGAGGCCTTCCGCGAGGCGAGCTGAGCGGGGGGCCTCCGGGGCGGGCTCCTTCAGGGTGAGCTCCTTCAGGGTGAGCTCCTTCAGGGCGGGTCCCTGCGGAGTAGGCCTCTCTGGGGTGAGACCCACCGGGGCGGCGGGGGCCGCCGGGATGAGGCCCACCGAAGTGGACCCCTCCGAGGCGGGATCCACCGGGACGAGCTCCACCGAGGTGAGGTCCAGCGGGGCGAGGTCCAGCGGGGCGAGTCGCTCCAGGGAGGGTTCCGGCCCGGCCGGGGCCGCCCGTCGTCGCAGGCCGAGCCGATTTGCATTGCACCCCGGGTGATCGGCTAGAGTCTGGATCACGCCGAGGGGCGAGGCCGAAAGGCCCCACTCCAAGCAGCGTGCGGGTGTAGTTCAGTAGCAGAACAGCCCCCTTCCAGGGGGAAGGCGCAGTGTGCAATTCCTGTCACCCGCTCTGCATCGCATGACCGTCCACTCTTGTGGATCAGGTACAGTGGTGCTCGCACCGCCCGGTGAAAGCCGGTCGGGAGCAATGCGGACGTGGCTCAGTTGGTAGAGCATCACCTTGCCAAGGTGAGGGTCGCGAGTTCGAATCTCGTCGTCCGCTCAGAGTATGAAGGCCTCGGTTCTCAGGAACCGGGGCCTTCGTCGTGTTTCCCTCCTCCCGTTCCTCCCCTCTCTCTTTCCCTCCCGCTGCTCCACCTCCTCATGACATTTGTCAGCTGGGGTCATGACAGCACGCACTGCCGGAGAGGAGGGGCCGCCGGGAGTCTGGACGCATGACACCTGCGATCGAGGCGACCGACCTGCGCCGTACGTATGCCGAGGGATCCGGCCGGGGAACCGGCGGCGGCTTCGAGGCCGTGCGCGGGATCTCCTTCGCCGTCCCCCGGGGCGAGATCTTCGCCCTCCTCGGGACCAACGGCGCCGGCAAGACGTCCACCGTCGAGCTCCTGGAGGGCCTCGCCGCCCCCAGCGCCGGCACCGCCCGCGTCCTCGGCCACGACCCGTACCGCGAGCGGTCCGCCGTCCGCCCCCGGATCGGCATCATGCTCCAGGAGGGCGGCTTCCCCTCCGATCTCACCGTGGCCGAGACCATACGGATGTGGGCGGGGTGCACCAGCGGTGCCCGTCCCGTCGGGGAGGCGCTCGCCGCCACCGGCCTCGCCGGGCGCGAGCGCGTCCGGATCAAGCAGCTCTCCGGCGGCGAGCGGCGCCGGCTCGACCTGGCGCTCGCGCTGCTCGGCCGCCCCGAGGTGCTCTTCCTCGACGAGCCCACCACCGGCCTCGACGCCGAGGGCCGCCGCGACACCTGGGAGCTCGTCCGGCAGCTGCGGGACGGCGGCACGACCGTGCTCCTCACCACGCACTACCTGGAGGAGGTCGAAGCCCTCGCCGACCGCCTCGCGATCATGCACCGGGGCGAGATCGTCCTCTCCGGCACGCCGGCCGAGGTCACCGCCGCCCGCCCCGCCCGGATCCGCTTCACCCTCCCCGAAGGCGTGCTGGCCGCACATCTCCCGCTACGCCTGCGGGCCGCCGAGTCCGGCGGCCGCGTGGAGATCCGCACCCACGACCTCCAGGAGGACCTCTCCGTCCTCCTGGCCTGGGCCGGAGACGACGGCATACGGCTCGACGGGCTCGACGCCCGCTCCGCCTCCCTCGAAGAGGCGTTCCTCGACATCGCCTCGCGCGAAGGGTCGTCCCCGGACGGCCTGGCGCGGGACGGCTTGGAGCAGGACGGCCTGGGACAGGACGGTCCGTCCCACCACACCGCAGTCCGTACCGACCGGCAGGAGGCCGACACCCGATGAGCACCGTCACGACCACGTCCACGTCCCCGGTTCCCGGGCCCGCCTCCACCGTCCGCGGGCGGCTCACCGCCCTCGGCCGGGCCGAGCTGACCCTCCTCCTGCGCAACCGGAACAACCTCTTCATCGCGCTGCTCATGCCGCTGCTGATGGTCTTCCTGCTGCGCTCCTCGCTCAGCCAGCTCGACGCGGAGGCCCTGCCGATGGGCGCCGGGGCGGCCACCCTCATCGGCGGTACCGGCATGGTCCTGCTCCTCGTCGCCTACATGAGCCTCGTCTCCGCGCTCGTCGCCCGCCGCGAGGAACTCGTCCTCAAGCGGCTGCGGACCGGCGAGGCGAGCGACGCGGAGATCCTCACCGGCTGCGCCCTGCCCGCCACCGCCATCACGCTCGCGCAGTGCGCCGTGCTCACGGCCGGCGGGGTCGCCGTCCTCGGCGTGCCCGCTCCCGCCCGCCCCGACCTGCTGCTGCTCGGCGTCGCCGCCGCGATCGTCCTGCTCTCCGGGCTCGCCGCGCTCACCACCGTGATCACCCGCTCCGTCGAGAGCGCCGGCCTGACGACCCTGCCGCTCTTCCTCGTCTCCTGCTTCGGCTCGGGCCTCTTCGTGCCCCGCGACGTCCTGCCCCCGCTCGCCGGCGACCTCTGCGGACTGCTCCCGCTCAGCGGCGTGATGGAGTTCGTCCGGGCGGGCTGGCTCGGCACCGCGCACGCGGAGAGCCTGCTGGGCGCCGGCCTCAATACAGTGGCCTGGGGCGTCGTGACGGGGTGGGCGGTCCACCGGTGGTTCCGCTGGGAACCGCGGCGCTAGGTCTCGGAAAGGGGGGCGGCCCGATGTCCAGGCTGACCGGCTGGTGGTCCCGGCGCAGCAGCGCCGGAAAGGTCGAGTTGTACACGCGGTGGACCTTCCACCTCTTCGTGCCGATCGAGCTGTTCGTGCTCGGCGGCATCCCCTTCAGCAACGACGTACGGAGCCCGCACTCCACGAAGATCGCGGTCGGACTGCTCCTGTGGATCGGCGTCCACGCCGTGCTCTGCGCGTTCCTCGCGTCCCGCGCCCTGGACCACGCGACCGGGAAGCGGGAGCGGCCCGTGCGGCTCGCCGTCACGGTGGTCGGCGTCACCCTCGGCGTCGACTTCGTCCTGAACCTCCTGTGGGTGGCCCGCACACTGCCCGATCCGGGGGTGAACGTGACCGTCCTGGCGGGGACGTCCATCTTCACGCTCTGCGCGCTCGTCCTCTGCCTCGGCCCGGTGCGGCACATGGTGTACGCGGTGCTCGGTACCGCGTTCGCCACCGGCGCCCCGATCGCGGCGGCCGGCAACGGGCTGGACGTGGCGGCCGGTTCCGCGGTCGGCATCCTCGTCGGCGGCGTCTTCGTCTCCGCGACCAGCGGCTTCTCCTCCTGGCTGCTCCGGATCGTGAAGGAGCTGGAGAACTCCCGGGACCTCAAGGCCCGGCTGGCCGTCGCCGAGGAGCGGCTCCGCTTCGGACGGGACCTGCACGACGTCATGGGGCGGAACCTGTCGGTGATCGCGCTCAAGAGCGAACTCGCGGTGCAGCTCTCCCGGCGCGGACGCCCGGAGGCCATGGACCAGATGGTCGAGGTGCAGCGGATCGCGCAGGAGTCGCAGCGGGAGGTGCGCGAGGTCGTGCGCGGCTACCGCGAGGCCGACCTACGGGTCGAGCTGGAGGGCGCGCGCGGTGTGCTCGGGGCCGCCGGGATCGCCTGCGCCGTGGACGCCCCGGCGCTCGACCTGCCCCCGGAGGTGCAGTCGGCCCTGGGCTGGGTGGTCCGGGAGACCACGACGAACGTCCTGCGCCACGGGGACGCGCGCCGGTGCGCGATCGTGCTCCGGGCCGAGCCGGGGGCGGTGCTGCTCACCGTCGAGAACGACGGAGCGGTGGGCGCTGCCGACGGCCGGGACGGGGCGGGGGCAGTCGGCGTCACGGGCGGGCGCCGGGCCGGGTCCGGACTCGCCGGGCTGCGGGAGCGGCTCGGTGCGGTGGACGGCACCCTGGACGCGGGCCCGTCGGCACCTCAGTCCTTTCGCGTGACCGCCCGGGTCCCGCTGCCCCGCGCGGAACGGGTCGGTGCGGCGCGGAAGCCGGCGGCCCCGGCACGTCCCGTACCCGGGCAGGACCGGGAGCCCGGGCAGGACGGGAAGCCCGAGAGGCGAGGGAAGGTCGGGAAGCCCGACGGGCGGGGGGAGCCCGAGAAGTACGGGACGCTCGATGGGCACGAGGCGCGTAGGGCGCACGAGACGCCCGACGCGCACAACGCGCACGAGATGTGCGAGGCACACGAGCCACGCAAGACGCACAAGGCGCATGAGCCGCACCAGGCGTGCGAGAAGCACGAGGCACACGAGATACACAGGACGCACGAGCCGCACGGGGCGCAAGAGAAGCACGGGGCGCAAGAGAAGGAGGAGACGGTCGCGTGACCGTACGCGTACTGCTCGCCGACGACGAGCATCTGATCCGGGGCGCACTCGCCGCCCTGCTCGCCCTGGAGGACGACCTCGTGGTCGTCGCCGAGGCCGCAACCGGGCCCGAGGCGCTCGCCATGGCCCGCGCCCACCGGCCCGATGTCGCCGTGCTCGATCTGCAGATGCCGGGCATGGACGGTGTGATGGTCGCCACTGCCCTGCGGGACGAACTTCCCGACTGCCGGGCCATGATCGTGACGAGTCACGGGCGCCCCGGGCACCTGAAGCGGGCCCTCGCGGCGGGCGTCCGCGGCTTCGCCCCGAAGACCGTCAGCGCCCAGCGGCTCGCCGAGATCATCCGTAGCGTGCACGCCGGAAACCGTTACGTGGACCCGGAGTTGGCGGCCGACGCCATAGCGTCCGGGGACTCGCCGCTGACCGTGCGGGAGGCCGAGGTGCTCGAACTCGCCGCCGACGGAGCGCCCGTCGCGGAGATCGCCCGGCGCGCCTCGCTCTCCCCCGGGACCGTCCGGAACTACCTCTCCTCGGCCGCCGCGAAGGTCGGTGCCGAGAACCGTCACACGGCGGTGCGTCTCGCCCGGGCGAAAGGTTGGGTATAGTGGGCTGCGCGCTACGGCGCACGCGGACGTGGCTCAGTTGGTAGAGCATCACCTTGCCAAGGTGAGGGTCGCGAGTTCGAATCTCGTCGTCCGCTCCACGAAGAAGTCCCCGGTCGAATCCGACCGGGGGCTTTCTCGTTGCCGTGCTAGCTCCAGGCGTTGCCGGTGAGGAGCTCGTACGCCTCGATGTACTTGGCGCGGGTCGCGTCCACGACCTCCTGGGGGAGCGCCGGCGGGGGCTGCTCGCTCTTGCGGTCCCAGCCGGAGGCCGGGGAGGTCAGCCAGTCGCGCACGAACTGCTTGTCGTACGAGGGCTGGGCGCGGCCCGGCTGCCACTGGTCGGCCGGCCAGAAGCGCGAGGAGTCCGGGGTGAGGACCTCGTCGGCGAGGACGAGCCGGTCGCCGTCCGGGGTGCTCTCGAAGCCGAACTCGAACTTGGTGTCGGCCAGGATGATCCCGCGCTCGCGGGCGATGTCCCGGGCCCGGGAGTACACGGCGAGGGTGGTCTGGCGCAGCAGCGCGGCCGTCTCGGCGCCGACCTGGCGGGCGACCTCCTCGTACGACACGTTCTCGTCGTGGTCGCCCACGGCGGCCTTGGTGGCCGGGGTGAAGATCGGGGCGGGCAGCTCGGAGCCGTCGCTCAGGCCCTCGGGGAGCGCGAGGCCGCAGACCGTGCGGGACGCGTCGTACTCGACGAGACCGGAGCCGGTGAGGTAGCCACGGGCGACGCACTCGACCGGGACCATGTTCAGCGACTTGCAGACCAGGGTGCGGCCCGCCCAGTCGGCGGGGGCGCCGGCCGGCAGCTCGGTGGAGAGGACGTGGTGCGGGACCAGGTCGGAGAGCCGGTCGAACCACCACAGGGAGAGCCGGGTGAGGACCCGGCCCTTGTCGGGGATCTCGGTGGGCAGGACCCAGTCGTACGCGGACAGGCGGTCGCTCGCCACCATCACGAGGTCACCGGCCTCGTTCCGGTACAGGTCGCGCACCTTGCCCGTGTGGAGATGGGTGAGGCCCGGGACCTGGACGGGCTCGGGCTTTTCTACGAATCCGGACACGGTTCCTCCGCGTAGGTTGATCCAGGAGCGCTTCGATTCTCTCGCACCTGCGTGGATCACCGGCGGGCGGCCTCCGCGTACGGACCTGCCGACTCCTCCCCGTACCCGGTCAGTCCCTCTTGCAGATGCGGTCGAGGAGGTTCGCCGTGGCGCGCTGGATCCGGGAGTCCACGTGGCCCGGCCGGTCGAGGGCGGGCGACCAGGCGAAGGTGCCGGAGGCGAAGACCCAGGCGCCGGACGGGGCCCGGTAGAGGGAGGTCTCCTGGTGGCGCAGGGCTCCGTCGCCGTCCCGGTAGGGCGAGTGGGCGAGCAGGATGCGGCTCTCGTGCTCGGGGAGCGCGGTGCGCGGGAAGTACCGGTCGGCCTCGCCCGCGACCAGGCCCGGGATCTCGTCGCCGTCCCCGGCGCCGGTGGCCTCCCAGAGCCAGTGTTCGGCGTTCCGCACGACCAGCGGGTGCGGTTCGGGCACCCGGCCCGCGTACTGGATGCCGAGGAGCTGCTGCTCGGGGCGGTCGACCTCGCGCCAGAGCGCGGGCCTGCCAGGACCCTGGCGCTTGCGGCAGGTGAGGAGGCGGTCGGGCACGCCGGAGGCCGAGGGGCCCAGCTCCACCTGCCAGTACATGGTGTTGGCGGAGAGGAAGACGAGCGAGGTGCCCAGGTCGCGGGCGCGTTCGGCGGCCCGGCGCATCGGCGCCGACCAGTACTCGTCGTGGCCGGGGAAGACCAGGCCCCGGTAGCGGCCCGGGTCGACGCGGCCCGCGTGCAGGTCGCGGGTCTCGGCGTACGCCAGGTCGTAGCCGTAGCGCTCGGCCCAGCGGATGAAGTCGTAGGCGTGCCCGACGTGCAGCGGCAGCCCCGCGCCCGCGTAGGGGCGGTCGAAGGAGACGGTGACGGCCGCGTCCTCCTCGCCGAGCAGCCGGCCGTCCTCGTCCCAGGCGTGGTAGAGGCTGGCGCCGGTGCGGCCGTCCTCCGGGTAGAGGTTGTACGCCTGCCAGGTCACGTCCGGGAGGACGAGGAGCAGGTCCGCCGGGTGGTCGTCGCGGACCGTGAAGGGGATGTGGGAGCGGTGCCCGTCGGCGGTGGTGAGGACGGCGACGTACGCGCCGATCGCCCAGTAGCCGGGGACCTGGAGCCGCCAGGACTGCCACCAGTGGTGGCAGGAGACCGTGCGGTCGACGATGAGCGGGGCGGGCTGGACGATCCCGGAGAGGCGCGGGCTGGTGGTGATCTTCGCGGCGCCGTGACCGCCGTAGTGCCCGATGCGATAGATGTCGACCGAGAACTGCTGCGGCGGGTCCACGGTGATGTGGAAGTCGATCGACTCGCCCGGCGCGACGGCTCCGCCGGACGCGAAGCCCTTGATCTGGCGCCGGACGTCGTCGGCCGTGCGGGGGCCGCCGCTGCCGCCCCGGGCCAGGACCTCGTCCGCGTACCAGGGCACCATCTGGCCGGTGTCGTCGAAGTAGTTGTCCGAGCCGCGCAGCCAGGGCAGCGGGCCCTGGCCGAAGGGATCGGAGACGGCGTGCGCGAGCGCGCCCGACTCCCACCGTCTGATCTGATCCGCCCCCATGCTGCGCCCCTCCCTCGACTCCCCCGGTCGGCCGGTCAGTGCCGGTGAATTCGCGTCTCTGTCAGTGATGACCTCCAGCACATCACATAACGCACGCACTCCGTCACCGTTCGTCGTGAATTGACGAGAGTGGAAGACGGGGTTCCGCATGTGCCACCGGTCTATGCCGGGGGCTCACGACGGAGCCGCGTCCGGGGGCGCGCCCCGGGCGGTGCGCCAGCGGTGCGTCAGACGAGCCGTACGGGCTTCTCGGGGCGTACGCCGGTGCGCGCGAGCCAGTCCCGCAGGGGCTCGGGGTCGCCGTCCTCGACCAGGGAGAGGACGCGGGGGCCGAGGTCCGTGGCCCGCTCGCCGCCGAGGAGCAGGGCCGGACCGTCGAGCCAGTCGAGCCCGGGGGCCGCCTCGGCGGTGTCCACGGCCGCGCAGCAGACCATCGCGGTGACGTGGTCGGCGAGCAGGTCGCGGCCGCTGCGGGGTGGCTGGAGCGGGAAGAGCGGCAAGGGGCCGTCGGGGCCGCTGACGCCCTCGTACGCGGTGGCCTGCTCCCCCGTCGGCTCGGCCGCCGCCCGGCCGCCCCGGGCGCTCTCGGCAGCGACCCGCGCCTCCCGCGCGGCCTCCTCCCGCGCGAGCAGGGCGCTGAGGGCCCCGGCGAGCGCGTCGGCGGCGGGGTTGACCGGGAGGTCGTCGTCGAGGTCGTCGAGACCGCCGAACTCGTCGGGACCGCTGAGACCGCCGAGACCGTCCGGATCGGAGAGGTCTTCGGGGGCTCCCGAGCCGGAGGGACCGTCCGGGCCGGAAAGGCGGCCCGGGCCGGAGGGGTTCTCCACGGCGGAGGGGCCGTCACGACCGTCCGACTCGCGGCCGGCCGTGCCGGGAGAGCCGCCCGGCACGGAGAGGCCCTCCGGGTCGGACGAGCCGGTCGTGTCAGAGGAACCGCCCAGGTCGGGCAGACCGTCGGGGCCTCCCGCGCCCGAGGGGCCGTCGAGGAGCCGGGCGTCCGACTCCGGAAGGCCTTCCGGGGTCTCGAGAGGCCTCGGGCCCGAAGGGGCTTCCCCTACCGCCCCGGGGGGCGGCGTCGTCGTCAGGCGGTCGATCACGCGGGTCAGGGTCGGGCCGTCGGCCGGGGGCGGGGCGCCGGGCGCGGCGGCGGCCGCGTCGATGCCGTCGAGGACCTGGTGGAGCCGGGCCGCGTCCGTACGCCACTTCCGGTCGACGACCTCTTCCGGGTACTGGCTCCACTCAACCGGCGACCAGTCGGGGCCGGGCGCGGCCGGGCCGCCGTGGAAGAGGCGGGCGGCGAGCAGCGAGGCGGCCTCGTCGACCGCGCCCGGCTCCTCCAGGAGGTCGCAGGCCGGCCGCTCCCCGAGCCGGGAGGAGAAGCCGTCCGCGAGCCGGTCGCGGCGGGACAGCTCGGTCAGGGCGGAGACCACGCCCGCGTCGAGCTTGGCGGGCCAGCGGCCCATGCGCCAGGCGGGCAGCGCGACCCGGGTCAGGAGGCGGTCCCAGCCCGCGTAGGCCAGGCCGACCTGCTCCTGCGCCACGATCCGTACGCCGTAGTCGACCTCCTGGGCGCGCTCCGAGCCCGCGGCGGCGACCCCGCGCTCCATCTCGGCGGCGTGCCCCCGACAGGCGCGCAGCAGGACGCGGGCGACCTGCCCGACGCCGTGGGCGCCGAGGCGGCGGACCGGGTCGAGGCCGGGGTCCCGGGGCACGGCGATCGCGGCGTCCAGGCCGCGGACGAAGCGGCGGGCGGCGGCTATGTCGGGGTGGGCGGCCGGTCCCGTACCGGCGACGACGGGGGCGAGGACCGCCCGCAGCTCGCCGACGCGCATCCACCAGAGGAAGGGCGAGCCTATGACCAGGACGGGAGCGGCACCGGCTCCGGCTCCACCGCCCGCGCGGGGCGCCCGGTGGGCGCGGTGCGTGCGGTCCTCCAGCCAGCTGTCGCAGTCCGGCGTCAGGGCTATCGCGGCCGGTGCCGGGACGCCGAGCCGGTCGGCCAGGTCCCGCACGAGCCGGTACAGGTCGGGGGCGGCGGTCTCGGCCAGCTCCACCGTCGGCGTGGCGGCCGGGCGGGCCCGGGCGACGACGGCGGCGACGGCCGCGGCGACCAGGAGGACGACGACCGCGAGGACGGTCACGACCCAGCGGGCCGTGCCCCATCCCGTACCCGAGAAGTGGCCGGTGACCTCGCCCGCGTACAGCACGACGGCGACCGCGGCGGGGAGCACCGCGAGGCCCAGTGCCCTGCCGCGGACGCGGAGGACGGCGAGGGCCCGGGAGCGCGCGGCGCGCGCACCCCACTCCTCGCCGACGGCGGAACCGGTGCCGGACACGCCGCTCATCATCCCCTCCTGCCCTGGTCGGGACTGCCTGTGGCGGTGTTGGTCACTCCCCCACTGTGGCACCCGTCACTGACATCGCAATGCCGGTGGGCCAAGTGCCGGAACGCCTGCGCCGCACCCTAGTTGGGGTGGTGGCGGGCGTCATCCGGATGGCTCATCCGTCACTCGATGGAATGGCTTTGGGCAAAGGTGATGGCGCTCGCGCGGCCGTGCGGTCCACCGCACGGCCGCGCGAATCGGTCACGGGGAAATCAGGCCTCGGCGGCCTTCCGCGCGATGTCCGTGCGGTGCTGGGAACCGTCAAGCCGGATGCGGCCGACCGCCGCGTAGGCGCGCTCGCGGGCCCGCGCCAGGTCCGTTCCGGTGGCGGTGACCGAGAGGACGCGGCCGCCCGCGCTCACCACGGCGTCGCCGTCCCGCTTCGTCCCGGCGTGCAGCACGTACGCGTGCGGGGCGTCCAGCTCCGCGATCTCCTCCAGGCCCGTGATCCGGTCGCCGGTGCGCGGGGTGTCCGGGTAGTTGTGGGAGGCGACGACCACGGTGACGGCGGCGGCGTCCCGCCAGCGGAGCGGGGCCTGGTCGGCGAGGGTGCCGTTGGCGGCGTTCAGCAGGACGCCGGCGAGCGGGGTCGCGAGCCGGGCCAGGACGACCTGGGTCTCGGGGTCGCCGAAGCGGGCGTTGAACTCGATGACCCGGACGCCGCGGCTCGTGATCGCCAGACCGGCGTACAGCAGGCCGGAGAAGGGGGTGCCGCGGCGGCGCAGCTCGTCGACGGTCGGCTGGAGGACGGTCTCCAGGACCTCGTCGACCAGCTTGGGGTCGGCCCAGGGCAGCGGGGAGTACGCGCCCATGCCGCCGGTGTTCGGGCCCTCGTCGCCGTCGAGCGCGCGCTTGAAGTCCTGCGCGGGCTGGAGCGGGAGGACGGTGGTGCCGTCGGTGATCGCGAAGAGGGAGACCTCGGGGCCGTCGAGGTACTCCTCGATGACCACGCGGTCGCACGCGAGCGCGTGCGTCCGGGCCTTCTCCAGGTCGTCGGTGACGACGACGCCCTTGCCGGCGGCGAGGCCGTCGTCCTTCACCACGTACGGGGCGCCGAAGGCGTCGAGCGCCTCGTCGATCTCCTCGGGGGTGGTGCAGACGTAGCTGCGGGCGGTGGGCACTCCGGCGCCGGCCATGACGTCCTTGGCGAAGGCCTTGGAGCCCTCCAGCTCCGCCGCCTCCCGCGAGGGGCCGAAGACGGGGATGCCGGCCGCGCGGACGGCGTCGGCGACGCCGGCGACGAGCGGGGCCTCCGGGCCGACGACGACGAGGCCGGCGTCCAGCTCGGTGGCGAGGCGCGCGACGGCGTCGCCGTCCAGCTGGTCGACGGCGTGCAGCTCGGCGACCTCCGCGATTCCGGCGTTGCCGGGCGCGCAGTGCAGAGCGGTGACGTCGGGATCGAGGGAGAGAGAGCGGCACAGGGCGTGTTCGCGGGCGCCGCCGCCGATGACGAGGACCTTCACGCCAGCCAGGGTAGCCCGCGGGACGGGATGCCCCTCGTACGGGCCACCGAGCGAGACGGCCCTACTCGTTCGTGTATTCCTCCACAACGGTGGCGCCGAGCTCGCGCACGATCAGGTCGTGGCCGGAGAGGGCCGAGTCGACGAGGTCGGGGTCGTCCTCCTCGGGAACGTCGTCCTCCGGCGCCACGGGCTGCGGCGCGGGCGGGGTGTAGGCGGGCGCGGACGGCGCCTTCGCGGGCGGTGCCGGGGCGGGCGCCTCCCGTACGGGCGGGGGCGGCGGGGCCTGCTGGAAGGAGGGCGCCGGGGCGGGGGCCGGGGGCGCCGCCGGGGCGGGGGCGACCGGGCGGCCGCCGAAGTTGGCGGCGGCGGGCGGCGGCGCGGCACCGCCCGAGGGATCGACGATCGCCTCGATCTTCCAGTTGACGTTGAACTGCTCGGCGAGGGCCTGCTTCAGGACGTCCTCGCTGCCGCTGCTCGCGAAGTTGTCCCGGGCGCCGGCGTTGAGGAAGCCGAGCTGGAGGGTGGTGCCGTCGAACCCGGCGACCTGCGCGTTCTGACTGAGCAGGATCCAGGTGAACCGGCGGCGGTTCTTGACGGCGTCGAGGATCTGCGGCCACAGGTTCCGCACCTGGGCGGTGTCACCGCCGGAGGGCGCGGGGGACGCGGAAGACGCGGGGGCGGGTACGGGGGCCTGCGGGGCCTGTACGGGGGCCGGGGCGGGAGCGGGCGTGGACGCACCGGGCCAGGCGCCGGGGGTGCCGCCGCCGGGCACGGCCGCTCCGGGCCAGGCCCCGGGCCGGGAGCCGGCGGACGCGGGGGCGGGTGCCTGCTGCTGGGCCTGGGGCTGCGGTTGTACGGGCGGGGGCGGGGCCATGGGGGTGTGGGCGTCGGGCCCGGGGACGTACCCCATGGCGGGCGCGGGGGGCCCGGGCGTGAAGACGGGCGCGGGGGCCGCGGGCGCGGCGGCGGACGACGGGGCGCCGCGCTCCAGCCGGTCGAGGCGCGCCTGGACGGAGCGCTCGTCGTCGAAGGCGGCGGGCAGCAGTACGCGCGCGCAGATCAGCTCCAGCTGGAGCCGGGGGGAGGTGGCGCCCCGCATCTCGGTGAGACCGGCGTTCACGAGGTCGGCGGCCCGGCTGAGCTCGGCGGCTCCGAAGACGGACGCCTGGGCCTGCATCCGCTCGACCACGTCGACCGGGGCGTCGATGAGCCCCTTCTCGGCGGCGTCCGGGACGGCGGCCAGGATCACCAGGTCGCGCAGCCGCTCCAGGAGGTCGGCGACGAAGCGGCGGGGGTCGTTGCCGCCCTCGACGACCCGGTCGACGATCTCGAAGGCGGCGGCGCCGTCCCCGGCGGCGAAGGCGTCGACGACGGAGTCGAGCAGCGTGCCGTCGGTGTAGCCGAGGAGGGAGGTGGCCATGGCGTAGGTCACGCCGTCGTCGGCGGCACCGGCCAGGAGCTGGTCCATGACGGACATCGAGTCACGCACGGAACCGGCGCCGGCACGCACGACGAGGGGCAGCACGCCGTCCTCGACGGGGATGCCCTCGCGTCCGCAGACGTCGCCGAGGTAGTCGCGGAGGGTGCCGGGCGGCACGAGCCGGAAGGGGTAGTGGTGGGTCCGCGACCGGATGGTCCCGATGACCTTCTCGGGCTCGGTGGTGGCGAAGATGAACTTCAGGTGCTCCGGGGGCTCCTCGACCACCTTCAGGAGGGCGTTGAAGCCCGCCGAGGTGACCATGTGGGCCTCGTCGATGATGTAGATCTTGTACCGGCTGGAGGCGGGCCCGAAGAAGGCCTTCTCCCGCAGGTCACGGGCGTCGTCCACACCACCGTGCGAGGCGGCGTCGATCTCGATGACGTCGATCGACCCGGGGCCGTTCCGCGCGAGGTCCTGACAGGACTGGCACTCGCCGCAGGGGGTGGGGGTGGGTCCCTGCTCGCAGTTCAGGCACCGCGCGAGGATCCGCGCGCTGGTCGTCTTGCCGCAGCCGCGGGGTCCGCTGAACAGGTACGCGTGATTGACCCGGTTGTTCCGCAGGGCCTGCTGCAACGGGTCGGTGACATGCTCCTGCCCGATGACCTCGGCGAAGGACTCGGGGCGATAGCGGCGGTAGAGCGCGAGAGACGACACGTGTACGAGGTTATAGGCGCGCACCGACAACCCGGGAAAAACGGCCGGGGCCGCCTGGCCGCCCGGTTGCCCCCGACCGCCGGTCGCCGGCCCCGGGAACGCAAGCGCCCCCCACGCACCCGCCAGAGCCGACCTACCCTTGCTGCCTTCCGGCCCTGGGGGAGTTCAGTCAGATAGCGCCGCGTGAGGGGCTCCGCCCAGACTACCCGATGCCGGGGCTCCCGGACCCCACACCTCCCGCCCCGGACCCGGCACCGACCCCACCTGGGATCGAGTTCGCGAGCACCCCCCTCGGTCATGTAATGTTCCCGGCGGAGGATTCGCCTAGAGGCCTAGGGCGCACGCTTGGAAAGCGTGTTGGGGGCAACCCCTCACGAGTTCGAATCTCGTATCCTCCGCCAGTGCCTCACCGGGCACGATGTCGAAGGGCCCCACCGTTCGCGGTGGGGCCCTTCGACGTTCCAGGGCCACCAGACAGATGGCTACCCCATCTGTGACGCTCGCCACGGGCACAGACGCCTCGGGGATGGTTCGCTTACCGACCGGCTCCCGATGCACTTTCTCCATGTTGACCCCAAATCCGTCAACCTCGGCCCTTTCTTCGGCCAGTAACACCCCAGCTCTCCCTTGCTCAGGCGCAGCGGTAACCACTCCTACGGAGTGAGGACAGCCGAGAAGGCCCCATTCACTTGATCGAGGGTTTACGAGCGGAAGGTACGTTCCTGCGGCCACTCGAACTCGATTATGCCGATACGTTCTGTGACGTTCAGTCGGCATGTGAGCGACAGGGGTTATCCATGAGGAAGCTTACCGCAGCGGCGATTACCACCGGGTTGTTCTTCGGGGGAATGGGGGTAGCCATGGCCGACTCCGCATGGCACCGCACGGAGGACTTCAAGACAGGCGGAGCTCGGTTCGAAGAAGCAAAGTACAAGTGGGAGGCCCCGGGGACCATGCATGGCGCATTCCACATCAAAGGAAGGCTGTCCGACATCGGCTTCAAGGACAGCCACAACGTCTATCTGCAGGTAAAGGTCCACGGCTACGGGTGGAACCGCTTCAACGGCACTCAAAAGAGGAGTGTCTGGATCGACAAGATCGTCTACGACGGAGCCACTCGATACACAAGGTCGGCCGAAGTTCGCGTGTGCCAGAACCGTGGCTCCCTCCGCCCCGACAACTGCTCCTTCACCAGGCCTTTCGAACGTCCTTGACAAATCAACCGGACTCTACGGGAGCCGTCATCCAGCGGCTCCCGCCCTAGTAGGAGTACGCATAAAAATGGACGTCATCCTCCGCGCTGAAGGCGTGGACCTCTTCTACGGCACCCAGCAGGCCGTCATCGGTGTCGACTTCACACTCAAGCGCGGCGAAGTGGCCGCCATCATGGGCAGCAGCGGATCGGGCAAGTCGTCCCTGCTGTACTGCCTCGCCGGCGTCCTGCCGCCCACCAACGGGGCGGTGACCTTCGACGGGGAGCGGTTGTCCTGCCTGCCCGACGGGGAACTCAGTGCGCTGCGGCGTACGCGGTTGGGCTTCGTCTTCCAGTACGGGGAGTTACTGCCGGAGCTGACCGTCGAGGAGAACGCGGCGCTTCCTCTCCGGCTCGCCGGGATCAGCAAGGACCACGCCCACGCCATGGCCGGCCAGGTGCTTAAGCGGCTCGGCATGAGCGATCTGGTGCGGCGCAGGACCTCGAAGCTGTCGGGCGGCCAGAGTCAGCGGGTGGCGGTCGCCCGGGCCTTGGTCCACCGGCCGGACGTGGTGTTCGCGGACGAGCCGACCGGGGCGCTCGACAGTGCCAATGCGGCTGCCGTGCTCGATGAGTTCCTTCAGTTGGCGCGGAGGCAGAAGACCGCGGTGGTCATCGTGACTCACGATGCCGATGTCGCGGCGAAGGCCGATACGCAGTACACGATGACGGACGGTGTTCTGGCGCAGCGGGTGGCGGTGTGAACCCGTTCCTCCTCGGGATGCGCCTGCTGTGGGGTAGTGGGCGCAGGGGGCGGGTTCGTTTTCTGTTGATGTCGCTCGGGTCGGCGCTTGGGGTGGCTTGTCTTGCCGCCACCCTTACGATTCCCACGATCATCGCCGCCAACGACGCACGCGTGACAAGTCGAACCGTGCATCCGGGAAACAACAAGAACGCCGTTTATCAGGAATTCCTGGACCCCTACGGATCACAACGACTTCATCGAGTTTTCATCGGACGTACGGGAACTGGATCCGTACCCACTCCACCTGGCGTAAAAGAACTCCCTCATGCGGGAGAAGCGATCGTCTCGCCAAAGTTGACAGAGGTTCTGGCGGCCAATCCACGCGCGGCGGGGCTTGTACCCGGACGTGTGATCGGCACCATCGCGCCGACGGGACTGAGTGGGCCTGACGACTTGTACGCCTACATCGGCGCACCTCCCACCGAACTTAGCGAAGCGAGGCCGTTGGGCTACTTCGGTTCCACGTACACAGAGCACGAACTCATCGACCCCTCAACCCTCGACATCCTGCGGTTCACTCTTGGGTGCATCGTGTTGCTCCCCCTCACCATCTTTCTTTCTGTCTGTGCACGGCTGTCCAGCGAGTCCCGTGCACGTCGCCTCGCCGCCCTCCGACTTGTTGGACTCAGCAGGAAGGACACGTTGCGGGTCAATGCTGGGGAGAGTGTGGTAGCCGTGTTCCTCGGGGCTGTCCTGGGGATTCTGGGGTACCTCGCTGTAAACGAAGCCATGGCACGCATCGGCCTGCCCGGACTGCGCTGGTTCCCAGCGGACGGACGCCCCGAGACGACCACATTGATTGCGTGCCTGTTGGGTTGCCCGGTCCTCGCCGCAATCGTAAGCCGGGTTGGCGCACAGCAAGCCGCGTTGTCACCCATCAATGTGCGGCGGACAGGAGAGCGTAAGGCCCCTAGGAAATTCGGTACGTTTCTACTGGTTCCAGGCCTCGGGGTCATCGGTGGATATTGCACACTCAGCGCGATGGGGGAAGATCCGTCAGGAGGCTCTGCCAGCGCCGTACTGGTTCCTGGCGCTGTCCTACTGACTGGCACAGGGCTTGCACTTGGATTGGCACCGATTACGGCATGGCTCTCGCAACGCCTTGCCTCAACATCGAAATCTCTGACATTGGCGCTGGCCATGCGCCGGACAGAAGTCGATCCGGGAAGTGCACTACGGGTGGCCACAGGGCTCGTATTGCTCCTATTCGGCGCCTCACTCACTCAAGGTGTCCTCATTGAGTTGGACCAGGTAAGTCGCCGAACAGCCCCCGTGCAGGAGTACAGGATTCCCCTTTCCGACTTGAGCAACCAACAGCGCTCACAGATCATTGAGCTGAACAAAGTGAACGCTCATGCGCTGTCTGTCGACTCCTGGGAAGGGGATCTCGAAGAGGACCGGCCACAAGTGGGCGGCATCGTCGCCAAGTGCGCCCAGTTGGCAGCTTTCAGTAAGACCATCCGCGGTTGTGTCGATGACGAAGTTATGATCCTCAAAGATCCGGACTTCCTTTTCGACGAAGACGCCCGGCCCGGAAGTACTTTTCCGTTCCTGTTGAGCGATGGGCGCAAGGTGGGCATCGCTGTACCTCAAGCCACTGTCGCCGCTCAGTTTTACGACCCTTCCGAAGTCAATGGCCCGAGTCTCCTCATCCCACCCTCGTTGTTCCCCCGAGGAACTCAGGTCGAAAACGCCGATCTCGTACTGGTCAGCTCTTCCGACCCCGCCACCATCCGCTCCGTCCTGGACGGCATCGGCGCCATCGCCCCCACCGCCTCCGTAGAACCCGTGGGCATCGTGATCGATTCGCTCGCGCAGTTGACCGTGATTCGGAGTCTGCTCGTCGTCGGGATGGTGCTGGGGCTGGTGATCGGGGTGGCCGCGTTCGTCGTGTCCGTGGCCGATCGGGCCATGGAGCGGCGGGGGCAGGTGACCGCGTTGGCGTTGTTGGGGGCGGGGGCCGGGACGTTGCGGGTGGTGCAGGTGGTGCAGGTGGTGTTGCCGTTGGTGGTGGGGCTGGGGGCGGCGATCGTGGCCGGGTGGCTTGCCGAGTCCAGTTATCTGATCACCGGGGGCGGGGCCGTGCACTGGGACTGGGAGGGGCTGCCCCTGCTGTTCGCCTGTGCGCTGGGCGTCGTGCTCGCGGCCGCGCTCGCCTCCGTGCCCATGGTCCGGCGGCACGTCGATCCCGAGCACATCCGGCGGGATTGATCGGGATCGGTGCCGGGAGGAGCGATGAGTTCGGGGTGGGGCGGGGGTCTTAGGAGTGACCGTCCGCCTCACCCCAGGAGATCATCGTGGCCGAGAACGTCGTCAAGGGTCCCGCCAGTTACTTCCCCTCCATCGAGAAGAAGTACGGGCGGCCGATCGGCGAGTGGCTGGAGATCGTTCGTTCCTCGCCGCTCGACAAGCACATGGAGCTGGTCTCCTGGCTGAAGGCCGAGCACGGCCTCGGCCACGGGCACGCGAACGCCCTCGTGGCCCATGTCCGGGCGAGTGAAGGGAAGTAGACGGGGGTTCAGGCCGCCAGCGTGTGGGCCGTGCGGCGTTCGATCCTCGTCCTCAGGGCCAGGGTCGCCGCCGCCGCGGCCCCGCCCGCCGCCAGGGCCGTCCACCACAACACCGCCGGGCCCAGGGTCGTATAGGCGGCGACGCCCAGGGTCAGGGCCGCGAAGCGGGCCACGCCCCAGGTCCAGCCGAAGGCGCCCTGGTAGCGGCCGCGGGCGTGGGCCGGGGCCAGGTCGGCGACGACGCTCGCCGCGATGCCGGCCACCACCACCTCGCCGAGCGACCAGACCACGACCGACACCGTGTAGCCGACGACCCCGTCCGCGAGGCCGGTGAGCGCCACGCCCACCGCGATCAGCGCGCCGCCCGCGCTCTGCACCGCCAGGCGCGGCAGCCTCGCCAGCCGTGCGGTCGCGAACGGCTGGAGCGCCACCACCAGGACCGCGTTCACCGCCGCCATCGCCCCGTACACCGCCGGGGAGAGCCCGCTGTCGCGGATCGCGAGCGGCAGGGCCACCTCGGTCAGCGAGTACACGAAGAGCTGGATGCCGAGGAGGGGGAGGATCAGGAGGGCCAGGCGGTCGCGGAGGACCACGCCGTAGCCGATCCCCTGCTCCTCCCGTTCGCCCTTCGCCGGGCGCTCCGGCTCCTTCACGCGGACCGTCACCACCAGGGCGTACAGGAGCATCGCGCCCGCGTCCACCGCGAAGAGGAGCCAGTAGCCGTGGGCCGCCAGGTAGCCGCCCAGGACTCCCCCGACCGCCGTCCCGATGTTCACTCCCCAGCCGAAGAGGGCGTACGCGCGCTGCCGCC
Source organism: Streptomyces sp. NPDC093071 (assembly GCF_044754545.1). NCBI lineage: Bacteria > Bacillati > Actinomycetota > Actinomycetes > Kitasatosporales > Streptomycetaceae > Streptomyces > Streptomyces sp. NPDC093071. The sequence goes on from NZ_JBIVPH010000005.1 coordinate 75,653, forward strand.
GTCCGCCGTCGACCGCGTCCGCGAGAAGCGCGTACGCGGCCGGCGAGACGGTGCTGCCCGCCGCGCTGATCAGCAGCGCGGCCGCCGCCATCGTCCAGACGCCGGGCGCGAGGAAGAGCGCCCCCTGCGCCGCCGCCGTGCCGGTCAGGCCGATGAGCATGGTGGGGCGGCGGCCGACGCGGTCGGCGAGGACGCCGCCGACCGCGGGGCCGAGCAGGTGGCCCGCGCCCAGGGCGCCGAGGACGTACGAGGTGTCGGGTCCCGTCACTCCCCGCGAGGCGAGGAAGAAGACCAGGAACGGGGTGACGAGATAGCCGAGCCGGTTGACGATCGTGCCGGCGAAGAGGGTCCAGACGACGGGCGGGAGGTCCCGGAAGGAGGAGGGCATGGGGGGAGGTTGCTTCCTCCGCCCGTGCGCGCTCCACTGATTAAGGTGGGACCGAATCCATCGTGATCGAGGTGGGTCGAATCCGGCGGCGGCCGTACGGTCGCCGCCTCGACGTTCCGGGAGTGCGGTCCACATGGAAGCCGAGCTCAGTTTCTCCGCCGCCGACCTCGCCCAGACCCGCTTCGCCGTCTCCCCGCTGTGGGAGGTCGTCACCAGCTTCCGGGTCCTCGCCCAGCGGTCCGACTCCGCGCCGCACCAGCGCTGGGCCGCGCAGGTCCGGCCCCGGATCGTCCGCGCCGGGCTCGACCGCAGGCGGCTCGCCGCGCTCGTCCCCGCCCGGGGATTCCTCGCGGACTTCCTCAACCCCACCCCCGCCGGGCCCTTCCCCACCCTCGGCGCCGAACTCGACGCCGTCCGCCGCACCCCCGCCGGGCAGGTGCGCGAGGACCTGCGGAAGCTGGCCGTGGAGGGCGGGGACGGGGGACGGCTCCAGTCCCTGTACGACGATCCCGAGGGCGTCCTGCCGAAGGTCGCCGACGAGATCGAGACCTACTGGGAACTCGCCCTCGCCCCCTACTGGGCCCGCATCCAGAAGGTCCTGGAGGCCGACGTCTTCCACCGGGCCCGGCAGGTCGCCGAGCACGGTTCGGCCCGGGTCCTGAGCGAACTCCACGAGACCGTGCGGTGGGACGACGGCACCCTGCGCCTCGTACGGCGGCACTGCGCGCTCACCCGCGACCAGGTCGGCTCCGGGCTGCTGCTCGTGCCCTCCGTCTTCGCCTGGCCCCGGATCCTCACCCGCTCCGTCCACCCCGACCCGCCCCAACTCGCCTATCCGGCACGCGGCTTCGGGACCGTGTGGGAGTCCCGTACCACCGCCGCCACGGACGCCGTCGCCGCCGTCCTCGGCCGTTCCCGGACCCTGCTCCTCGCCGCGCTCGACACCCCGGCCTCCACCACCCAGCTCGCCACGCACTCCGGGCTCTCCGCCGCCGGCGTCTCCCAGCACCTCATCGCCCTGCGGAACGCCGGGCTCGTCACCGCCCACCGCAGCGGACGCTCCGTCCTCTACGCCCGCACGTCCGTCGCCGACCAGCTCCTCGACCCCTAGCCGGACAGGCTCTAGTGCCGGGCGTCCAGGCCCGGTACGCCCAGGTCGGAGAGGCCGTCGAGGACCAGGTCGACGCCGACGGCGGCGAGCAGGAGGCCCAGGAGACGGCCGAGGAGCTCGATCGTGGCGTGGTGGGTGTGGAGGAGGACCGGGGTGAGGAGCAGGACGCAGACCAGGTCGAGGGCGATGACCGCCACGTACGCCCCGACGACCGTCGAGCGCCAGCTGAAGCCGGAGCGGGCGGCCGCCTCGATGAGCACCGCCGTCAGGGCGAGCGGGCTCACCACGTACGGCATCAGCAGCTCGCGCAACCCGCTGACCAGGTCCGGGGCGTCCTGGTGGGTGCCGTCGGAGCCGAGGTGCATCCCGAGGACGAGGCCGACGGCGTAGACGAAGAAGATGAGGCCGCCCGCGAGCTGGAGGGCGGAGGTGCTGATGTGGAAGAGGTCCAGCAGCCAGGGGGCCGTGATGCCGGCGAGGACGCCGACGAGGACGGCCGCGGCCGAGGAGATGAGGGCGATGGTCCTCAGCTGGCCGGCGGGGTGGACCTGGGCGAGGCCGGCGAAGGAGAGGAGCACCTTCGGCGGGCCGACGACGGAGAAGAAGGTGATGAAGGCGGCGGAGAAGGTGAATGCGTTCACGTCTGCATCATGGAGCGGCCGGGTGATTTATCCCGTTTTTCGGCCTCGCTCCCGCGCGGTGTCGGGAACGGCGGCCCGGCTCCGGCTGTGCTGCGGGGGACAGGCGCGTGTCGAGCGAGGAGGACGTCGTGAAGTACCTGGTGACGGTCCAGGGGTCACAGGCCGACTACGAGGCGATGACGGGACGGGGCTCCGCCGGCAGCCCCGCCTGGGACGAGGCGGGGATCCGGGCGATGTTCGCCCACATGAACGCGGTCAACGAGGAACTCGCCGCGAACGGCGAGCTGCTCGACGCCCAGGGCCTCGCCGCCCCGTCCACGACCCGCTTCGTGACGGTGGACGACGCCGGGAACCCGGTCGTCACGGACGATCCGTACGCCGCCGCCGAGGAGGTCGTCGCCGGCTACTGGCTCCTGGAGTGCGCCTCCCTGGACCGCGTGACCGAGATCGCCGCCCGCGTGGCCCGCTGCCCGGTCCCGGCCGGCTCCCCGGTCCACCCGGTGGTGATCCGCCCGGTGGACGAGACCGGGCCGAGCCGGGACTGACCGCCGGCTCCCCCTCTTTTCCCGCTCTCTTCCCGGCCGTTCGTCAAAATTTCACATTGTCCACTCCACCTCCTGTTGCGGACGCTACGGTTCCCGTGGGACGTAGATCACATCGCGAGGGTCCGGGGGGACACGTGCACGAGATGACCAAGGGAGCCAACGTCGGGCTGGCCGCCCTCAGCGAGGACACCGGCGCGGTCGTCGTCGGGCTGAGCTGGAGCAGCGCGACGGGCGACGGCGACGCCGACGTCTCGCTGCTGCTCCTCGACGACGGCGGCAAGGTCCGCGGTGACGCCGACTTCTACTTCTACAACCGCCCCGCCGCCGAGGACGGCAGCGTGCAGCTCCTCGGCAAGGTCCCGACGGAGAACGGCAGCGAGGACCGGATCAGCCTGGACCTGACGGCGATCCCCGGGGACGTCGTCCGGATCGTGGTGGCGGCGAGCCAGGACGGCGGCGCCCGCTTCGGCGACCTGGACGACCTGCGCATGACGCTCACGGACCGGTCCGGCGAGCCGCTGCTCGGCTTCTCCATCACGGACGCCACGGTCGAGACGGCCTTCATCTTCGGCGAGCTCTACCGGCGGAACGAGGAGTGGAAGTTCCGCGCCGTCGGCCAGGGGTACGAGACCGGGCTCGCCGGGCTCGCCACCGACTTCGGCATCGCCGTGGAGGAGGAGGACGAGCACGGCGTGGACGGCGGGGACGGCGGCGAGGACGTCGCCGGTACGGAGGAGGAGGAGGAGGCCGTGGGCGCCGGCGCGGTCCCGGCGCCGCGGGTCCCCGTCACCGGTACGGAGTCCGCGCCGGATCCCACGCAGGGTCCGGTCGGCGGCCGGGGCGAAGGCCCGGTAGGCGATCGGGTCGGCGGTCCGGCCGACAGCCCGTCCGGTGATCCGTCAGGCGGCCCGTCCAGTGGTCCTTCCGGCCGTCCTTCCGGTGATCCGGCCGACGGTCCGGCGCCGGCCGTCGCCGCCCGGCGCCGTGGCACGCGTACGGCCAAGAAGAAGGTCACGCTCCCGAAGGCCGCGAAGAAGTCGCTGGCGGAGAACGACTCCTGGAAGCCCGCACGGCTCTTCCCCGTGCCCTCCTACAAGAGCGACCGGGAGCGCGAGGTGCGCGCCACCTCGGTGCTGCTCTCCGTGATGGCGGAGGTCCCGGAGTTCGGCCGGCGCCTCACCGCCGGGTTCGGGGCGCCCGCGGGGCGGATGCAGACCTTCACCGAGGTGTCGCTGCCGCACGGGGACAGCCCGAAGCGCCCGGACGGCGTCATCCGCACGGAACGGGCCGGGAAGCTCTGGACGGCGCTCGTCGAGACCAAGACCAACGGCAACCCGCTGAAGTCCGAGCAGGTGCAGACCTACATGGACATCGCCGCGCGGCGCGGGTACGAGGCCGTCATCACGCTCTCCAACGACGTGGCCCTGGAGGGCAGTCCCCTCGTCACGGTCAAGACGGACGGGCGGCGCAAGCACAAGGTGTCGCTGTGGCACCTCTCGTGGGCCGAGGTCGCCCACCAGGCCCAGCTGCTGATCCGGCACGAGGGCGTGGGGAACGCGGCGCACGCCTGGCTCCTCCAGGAGCTGCTCCACTACCTCCAGCACGAGAACTCCGGCTGCCACGGCTTCCAGAACATGGGGCCGGCCTGGGTGCCCGTGCGCAACGGCATCGACACCGAGACCCTGTGCCAGGGCGACCCGCGCGCGGTGGAGGTCGTGGAGAGCTGGGAGCGCCTGATCCGCCAGGTCTGCCTGCGGCTCGGCGGCGAACTCGGGCAGAAGGCGCTGCCCGTGCAGCGGGCCAGGCGCGGCACCGACCCGAAGTCCCGCCGCGCCGAGCTGGCCGACCGGCTCTGCGCGGAGGGGAAGCTGTCCGCGGAGGTACGGGTCGACGGCGCGTGGAGCATCCTGTCGGTCACGGCCGACCTGCGCACCGGGAAGATCCGCACGTCCATGGACGTGCCCGCCCCGGACGGCGCCTATCCGCTCTCGGTCGCGAAGCGCCTCCTGCGCGTCCTGGAGGAGGCCCCGGCCGACCTGCACGTGGAGACCCTGGTCGACGGGGCGAACGGGCCGCGCGGGACGCTGGAGCGGCTGCGGCCCGAGCCGGGTGATCTGCTGCCCGGGAGCGGCGCCGCCATCACCGGCTTCCGGCTGTCGCTCTTCAAGGGGATGGGCAGCGGCCGGGGCGGCGCGGAGTCGGGGTTCATCCGCAGCGTCGACGACGCCGTCGACCGTTTCTACGGGTCGGTCGTCACCCACCTGGGCCAGATCGAGCAGCGGCGGCCCGCCCGGGCGCGGCAGACGGCCGGGTCCCCCGGGACCGGCTGAAAGCGGTGGCCCCCCGGGCGGCGGCCGTCGGCGTGGTTCCGCAGGTGTCATCCTTGGAGCAGGGCGGAGCCCCGTGCCGGGGAGCGAACCACCCCCCGGGGTATCTGTGGAGGAGACGTCGTGGAACTCGATCTCGCGGGCGCGGAGCTCAAGGCCGTGCTGAACCGGCTGCGCCGGGCGCAGGGCCAGATCTCCGGGGTGATCCGGATGATCGAGGAGGGGCGGGACTGCGAGGAGGTCGTGACCCAGCTCGCCGCCGCCTCGCGCGCCCTCGATCGGGCCGGGTTCGCGATCATCGCGACGGGTCTCCAGCAGTGCCTGACCGACATCGAGGGCGGTCGCAAGGACGGCGAGGACCGCGACGCCATGCGGGCCCGTCTGGAGAAGCTCTTCCTGTCCCTGGCCTGACCCCCGCGGGCCCGTCTGGAGAAGCTCTTCCTGTCCCTGGCCTGACCCCCGCGGGGTCTCAGACGTCCGCGAGGCCCTTCAGGCGCTTCGCGATCCTGGTGAGGCGTTCGCCCTGGTAGCGGGCGGCGGCGAGGACGTTCTCGTCGGGGGCGCCGTGGGCGCCGGGGTGGGCGGTCCCGTAGGGGTTGCCGCCCGCCGCGTACACGGACGAGTCCGTGAAGCCGGGCGAGACGATCACCGAGCCCCAGTGGTGGAAGGTGTTGTAGAGCGCGAGCAGCGTCGACTCGTTGCCGCCGTGGACGTTGTGGGCGCTGGTGAAGGCGGTCGCGGGCTTGTCCGCCATGACGCCCCGCTGCCACAGGCCGCCCGACGTGTCGACGTACTGCTTGAGCTGCGCGGCCACGTTCCCGAAGCGGGTCGGGGAGCCGAGGGCGTACGCGTCCGCCCACTCCAGGTCGTCCAGGGTGGCGACCTCGACGTCACGGGTGGCGTCCACGTGGGCGCGCCAGGCCGGGTTCGCGTCGATCGCGGCGTCCGGGGCGAGCTCGGGCACCCGGCGCAGGCGCACCTCGGCGCCCGCCTTCTCCGCGCCCTCGGCGACGGCCCGGGCGAGGCGGTGGACGGTGCCGGTGGCGGAGTAGTGGATGACGGCGACCTTGACGGACATGACGGACTCTCCTCGGTCGGGATCGGTTCTCTTCTCGGCGTCGCCTCGATCGGGATCGAGTCGGCCCGGAGAAGTGGATTTCTATCCGGTTTCTTGCGCCGAGATTAAACGGATCGCTATCCGGTTCGCAAGAGGGGGCAGGTATGCTCGATCCGGGGGACAGGGACCGAGGGCAGGAGCCGCAGAGATGAGCACCGAGAACCCGCGGGCCGGAGAGCGGGCGGCGGCGCCCTCGCTCGGCCTGCTCCCCACCCTCGACGCCCCCGCCCCCGAGCGCGCCGACGCGGCCCGCAACCGGCGCAGGATCCTCGACGCCGCCGCCCGGATCGTCGCCGAGCAGGGCCCCGACGCCGTCACCATGAACCAGGTCGCCCACGCCAGCGGCATCGGCGTCGGCACCGTCTACCGCCGCTTCGGCGACGTCTCCCAGCTCCTGTGGGCGCTCCTCGACGACCGCGAGCGCCAGTTCCAGGAGGCGTACATGAGCGGCCCGCCGCCGCTCGGGCCCGGCGCCCCGACCGCCGAGCGGCTCGACGCCTTCCTCGACGCCCTCGTCGACCGGGTCGCCGAGCAGCGCGAGATCCTGCTGGCCGCGCACTCCGCCGCGCCCCGCGCCCGCTACCACAGCGGCGCGTACCGGGTGATGCACACCCACGTCGCCCTGCTCGTCGGGCAGCTCAGGCCCGGTTCGGACGGCGCGCTCCTCGCGCACCTGCTGCTCGCGCCCTTCTCCCCCGACGTCATGCACCACCTGGCCGTCGAGCAGGAGCTCTCGGGCGAGCGCCTCAAGGCGGGCGTACGGGAGCTCCTCACCCTGCGGCAGGACGGCTGACGGCCCGCCCCACCCCCACCCCGGAATCCGTCCACACCCTGGAACCCGGCTGGACCCGCGGGCCCCCGGGACCGCACGATCCCGCCATGACGACCGAGATCGCGACCGAGACCGAAGCGGGGGCGGGCCCCGGGCCCAAGACCTTCCTCGTCCTGCACGGCTTCCAGAACCACCGGCCGCCCGGCCACTGGCAGCACTGGCTCGCCGGGCGGCTGCGGGAGCGCGGGCACGAGGTCCGCTACCCGCAGCTGCCCTCGCCGGACGCGCCCGTGCTCGCGGAGTGGCTCGACGCCCTGGAGGAGCACGGGAAGCGGCCCGCCCGGGGCGAGTTCGTGGTCCTCGCGCACAGCCTGTCCGTCCTGCTGTGGCTGCGGGCCGGGGCCCGCAGGCCGGACGCCGACCGGGTGCTGCTCGTCGCCCCGCCCTCGCCGCCGGTGACCGCCTCGATCCCCGAGATCGCCGCCTTCGCCGACGGCCTCGACCTCACGCGGACCGGCGTGGAGGCGCGGCTCGTGTACGGGGACGGCGACCCGTACTGCCCCGAGGGCGCCGACCTGCACTACGGCCGCCCGCTCGGCCTCGACCTCGACCACGTGCCGGGCGGCGCACACCTCAACCCCGACAACGGGTACGGGGACTGGCCCTCGGTGCTGGAGTGGTGCGAGGACCCGTCGGTGCGGGTGAGGGGTCGGTAGGGTCGGCCGGACGCGCCCGGAGACCGCACCGTACGGCCAGGGCCTGCTCGACGTGGGCGACGGCAGCCGCGTCCACTGGGAGGTCTCCGGCAACCCGGAGGGCAAGCCCGCGCTCGTCGTCCACGGCGGGCCGGGCTCCGGCTCCTCCCCGCGCTCCCGGCGCCTCTTCGACCCGGAGGCGTACCGGGTCGTCCTCTTCGACCAGCGCGGCTGCGGCCGCTCCGTCCCGCACGCGAGCGACCCGGCCGCCGACCTGTCCGTCAACACCACCGCCCACCTGGTCGCGGACATGGAGCGGCTGCGCGAGCACCTCGGGATCGACGCGTGGCTGCTGTACGGGGGCTTCTGGGGCTCCACGCTGATCCTGGCGTACGCGGAGGCCCACCCCGAGCGCTTCCGGGCGGGCGCCGGGGCCGGCCCGGAGACCGGGGCGGAAGGGCTGGTCGGGGCGTACGCCGCCCTGATGAACCACCCCGAGCGGGCCGTACGGGAGAAGGCCGCGGCCGACTGGTGCGCCTGGGAGGACGCCGTCCTGTCGGCGGAGGGCATGGGCACCCCGTACACCGACCGCGTCGACGACGCCCGGCTCGGCTTCGTCCGGATCTGCTCGCACTACTTCGCGCACGGCGCCTGGCTGGAGGAGGGCGCCCTGATCCGCGACGCGCACCGGCTCGCCGGCATCCCCGGCGTCCTGGTCCACGGCCGGCTCGACATGGGCGGGCCGCTCGCCACCGCCTGGGAGCCGGCCCGCGCCTGGCCGGACGCCGAGCTGCGGGTGGTCGAGCGCGCCGGTCACCTGGGCGGCGAGGAGACCGGCCGGCTGGTCCTCGCGGCCCTCGACCGCTTGGCGCGAACCTGACCTCCGCAAAAGCCGCGAAAGCTGCCCAGCCGTAAGGGAATTGAGAATTCCAGATTTCAATCCTGTTCGACCCGGCAGGAATTGTGGCGAATCTGTTCACAGAACGCCCCCGAGATCGCTAACTTCCCCTCAACCTCGTCCGTACCGGGAAGGACTTCTGTGAACGCATCCCAGCGCCGGGCCGCGGCCATCCTCGCCGCCGCCGCTCTCGCCGCCCCGCTGGTCCTCTCATCCCCCGCCACCGCGGGACAGGACCCCACGGCCGCACCCGCCCGTGATGCCGCCAAGCTGGCGAAGAAGCTGGTCCGCGACACCACCGCCAAGGACGCCTACAAGCACCTGCAGAAGTTCCAGGCGATAGCCGACTCGGCCAGCGGCCACCGCGCGGCCGGTTCGCTCGGGCACGACGCCTCCGCCGCGTACGTGTACACGCAGCTCAAGAAGGCCGGCTACAACGTCTGGTACCAGAAGTTCGACTTCGAGTACACGGAGACGCTCGCCGAGAAGGCCTCCGTCGTCACCCCCGCGCCCCGCGCGCTGGACATCAAGGCCATGACGTACACCAAGTCCACCCCGGTCGGCGGCGTCAAGGCCGAACTGGTGGCCGCGCCCGTCGACGCCGACGCCACCAGCGGCTGTGAGCCGGGCGACTTCGCCGCCGGCGCCTTCACCGGCAAGATCGCGCTCATCAAGCGCGGCGGCTGCGCCTTCGCGGTGAAGCAGCAGAACGCCGCCGACGCCGGTGCCGTCGCCGCCGTCATCTACAACAACGCCGAGGGCGTCCTCTCCGGCACCCTCGGGGACGCGGCCTCCGGCAAGATCCCCACCGGCGGCATCACCCTGGCCGAGGGCACGGCGCTCGCCGCCGACCTGGCCAAGGGCCCGGTCACCCTCTCCCTGGAGATCCGCCAGCTCCAGCAGATACGTTCCACCAACAACGTCATCGCGGAGACCAAGGCCGGCAACGCCGCCAACACCGTGGTGCTCGGCTCCCACCTCGACTCCGTCACCGCGGGCCCCGGCATCAACGACAACGGCTCCGGCTCCGCCGGCCTCCTCCAGGCCGCCCTGAAGCTGGCCGAGTCGAAGGACAAGGTCCGCAACAAGGTCCGCTTCGCCTGGTGGTCGGCGGAGGAGAACGGCCTCCTCGGCTCCGAGCACTACGTGCAGAACCTCACGGCGCTCGACAAGAAGGAGATCAAGCTCTACCTGAACTTCGACATGATCGCCTCGCCGAACTACGGCCTGTTCGTGTACGACGGCGACGACTCGGACGGCGTCGGCGCCGGCGCGGGCCCCGAGGGCTCGGCGCAGCTGGAGCGCGACATCAACGAGTTCCTCGACAAGAACGGCCACCCGCACGAGGGCACCGACTTCACCGGCCGCTCCGACTACGGCCCGTTCATCGAGGTCGGCATCCCCTCCGGCGGCACCTTCACCGGCGCCGAGGGCATCAAGACCGCCGCCCAGGCGGCCAAGTTCGGCGGCCAGGCGGGCGTCGCGTACGACGTGAACTACCACGCCAAGGGCGACAACCTCAGCAACGTCAACCTGAAGGCGTTCGACGTCAACATCGACGTCATCGCCAACGCCGTGGGCACCTACGCCCACGACATCTCCTCGCTCCGCAAGCCGGTCGTCTCCGTCCCGACCACCGGCGACGCGGGCAGCGGCGGCGGCCTGCACGACGACCACCACGAGGTCACCGAGTAGTCCCCGCGCACCGGCGGCAGGCGAGGGCTCCCCGTTTCCGGCGGGGAGCCCTCGCTCCGTCGCGGGCGCCGCACGGCGGTCGACGGGGGGCGGACCGGCGCGTACGGGTGAAGGCGTCGTCCCGGAGCGGGGCCCCGGACCGCGTGCGGGGCCGTCCGGGGCCCCGTGCGCCCGGGTCGCGGCGGCCCGCTCGGGCGCCGGACGGCACCCCGGTCCCGGTTCGTCCGGGTTCGTACCGGCATCCCGTCGGGCGCGCGTGGCTGCGCCGGTGGCCGCTCGCCCGGTAGGCTTTCCGTGTGATCTTCAAGCGCATCGGAAACGGAAAGCCGTATCCCGACCACGGCCGGGAAAGCACCCGGCAGTGGGCGGACGTCGCCCCGCGCCCGGTCCGCCTCGACCAGCTGGTCACCACCAAGGGCCAGCTGGACCTGGAGACCCTGCTCGCGGAGGACTCCACCTTCTACGGCGACCTCTTCGCGCACGTCGTGAAGTGGCAGGGCGACCTGTACCTCGAGGACGGACTCCACCGGGCCGTCCGCGCGGCGCTCCAGCAGCGGCAGGTGCTGCACGCCCGCGTCCTCGAACTGGACTGACGAGCGGCCCGGAGGACACGGCCGCTGACCCTTTCGGGGTCAGTTCCACCCCATCCGGACGCGATCACATGATCATCAAGTAGGCATCGCCGACGGGCGGCATTACGCTGCGTTCATGAGCATGCTCACTCCCCCCGGCATGGGTGGAAAGTACCGCATCACGGGGGATGTCTACCCGCGTATGCGCCGCCCCCACCGCAGGCGCAGGATCGTCCTCGCGGCCACCGCCGCCGTGGTCGTGCTCGGCGCGGCCGGCTGGGGCACGCTACAGCTCGTCGACGTGTTCTCCGGCGACGCGGGCACGAAGGCGGCGGCCGGGAAGCAGGCCGACTGCAAGCCCGCCCCCACCCCGACCGCCGCGGCGGCCGCGGCCCTGCCCAAGCCCGCGCAGATCACGGTCAACGTCTACAACGCGACCCCGCGCAGCGGACTCGCCAAGACGACGGCCGACGAGCTCAAGAAGCGCGGTTTCAAGGTCGGCAAGGTCGGGAACGCGCCGGCCGCCTACGACAAGAAGGTCCCGGGCGCCGGACTGTTCCTCGGCGCGCCCGCCGCCACCAAGGGCGCCTTCCCGGTCCTCGGCACCCAGCTCACGGGCGCCACGACCAAGACGGACACCCGGGCCACGGCGGACGTGGACCTGATCATCGGGACCGCCTTCAAGAACCTGTCCCCGAAAACGACGGCGGACGCGGCCCTGGTCGCCCTGACCAAGCCCGCGCCCGCTCCGACCGGGAAGTGCTGACGGCCTACTCGGCCGAGCCGTACATGCGGTCGCCCGCGTCGCCCAGGCCCGGGACGATGTAACCGTTCTCGTTGAGCCGCTCGTCGACCGAGGCCGTCACGACGGTGACGGGGGTGCCCGCGAGCTCGCGCTCCATGACCTCGACGCCCTCCGGGGCGGCGAGGAGCACGACCGCGGTCACGTCGTCCGCGCCGCGCTTGATCAGCTCCTGGATCGCCGCGACCAGCGTGCCGCCGGTCGCCAGCATCGGGTCCAGGACGTACACCTGGCGGCCCGAGAGGTCCTCCGGCATCCGCGTGGCGTAGGTCGACGCCTCCAGCGTCTCCTCGTTGCGGATCATGCCCAGGAAGCCGACCTCGGCGGTCGGGAGCAGCCGGACCATGCCGTCGAGCATTCCGAGGCCGGCGCGCAGGATCGGGACCACCAGCGGACGCGGGTACGACAGCTTCACACCGGTCGTCTTCGTGACCGGGGTCTCGATGTCGACCTGCTCGGTCCGCACGTCCCGGGTGGCCTCGTAGGCGAGCAGGGTGACCAGCTCGTCGGCGAGACGGCGGAAGGTCGCGGAGTCCGTGCGCTTGTCGCGCAGGGTGGTGAGCTTGTGGGCGACCAGGGGGTGGTCGACGACGTGGAGACGCATGACTCAACAGTAGCCCGCCCCGCACTGGCGTCGATCCGCGCCACTGGGGGAAGGTGGGGGCACACGGACCCGGCGATGGGGTGGTGTGGCAGATGTCCGACCTGGAAGGACCGGTCGAGGGGCGTGCCGAGAGGGCGGCCCGGCGGCCGGCGACGGAGACCGAGGCGGAGCGCCGCAGGCGCCGCGCCCAGTTCCTCCGCGAGCTGCACGAGGCGAAGGCGCTGCGCGAGCGCGTGCAGCCGCGGCGGGCCCGGGCGGCCCGGATGCGGCAGGCGATGCGGATGCGGACCTTCCGGTGGTGAGGCGCGGGGGGCTCCACCGGTGAGGCCGGTGGGCGCGGTGGGGCGCGTGTGTCCCGCCGGATCCGTGTGACCGGCGGAAACGGGTCCGGACCAGCGGAGACCGGCCATGGCCGACCGCGCGCCCCCCGAGTGCGCCGGGGTCGCGCGCCCGCCCGATAGCGGGGACGTTCAGACTGATGCACGACGCAAGAGCCGAAGACCTCTCCTGCGGGCGCCGTTTCTGTCACGATGCCGAGGGGCGGGGCTCAGGACCGCGCCCTCGGAACGTCACACCTCTGATCAGTGGGAGAGAGTCAGGTGTACTTCGCCGCACTGCTCGCGCGCACCGAAGACGGGTGGGAAGCGAGCGACACGGAGCTCGACGACGTGGAGACCCTGTCGGATCTGGTCGATCTGGCCCGCGACGCCTCGGACGACGACACGGTGATCGTCTTCGTCGAGCAGGAGGACGCGTGGTTCGGGATCGTACGGATCGAAGGGGAGGAGGACCCCCGCATCTACGTCTCGGACGGGGCGGCCGCCGCCCGTTCCTCGTACGGGGAGATCCTCACCCGGGAGATCCTCGGTGACGATCTGGACGACCTCGTCGACGAGCTGGAGTCGCTGGACCTGGACGGCACCGAGGACGGGGAGCCGCTCGGCGCCGACGGGGACGAGGACGACGAGGCGGGCTCCGTGGCCGCCGAGGCCGTCCCGGCCGCCCCGGTGGGCGACCGGCTGATCCTGGCGGACCTCGGTCTGCCGCCGGCCGAGCTGCTCGCCCTGGAGACCGACGCGCTCTCGGAGATCGCGGACGCGCTGGGCGCGGGCGAGGTCCTGGAGGCCGTCCGCTAGTGGTCCCCGCGGCACCTCTTCCCGACCCTGCGACCGACCCTGTAGGGGGCCCCGCGACCGGGTCCGTACGGGACCCCGCGACCGGACCCGTACGGGACCCTGCGACCGACTCCGTACAGGGCCCCGCGATCGGGTCCGCGACGGAACCGGCGACCGGGCCCGTACGGGATCCCCTGCGGGATTCCGTACCGGACCCCCTGCGGGACCCCTGGCGGGAGGCCATGCGGCTCGCCCTCGACGAGGCGGACGCGGCCGGGCCGGCCGGTGACGTGCCGGTCGGCGCGGTCGTCCTCGGCCCGGACGGGAAGGTCCTGGCGCGGGCGCACAACGAGCGGGAGGCGGCCGGCGACCCCACCGCGCACGCCGAGGTGCTCGCCCTGCGCCGGGCGGCCGCGGTGACCGGCGAGTGGCGCCTGACGGGCTGCACGCTGGTCGTGACCCTGGAGCCCTGCGTGATGTGCGCGGGCGCCCTGGTCCAGTCGCGGGTGGAGCGGGTGGTGTTCGGGGCCCCGGACGAGAAGGCGGGCGCGGCGGGCTCCCTCTGGGACCTCGTGCGGGACCGGCGGCTCAACCACCGCCCCGAGGTGATCCACGGCGTGCTCGGCGAGGAGTGCGCCCGGCAGCTGACGGCCTTCTTCCGCACCCGCTGACCTGCCCGGCGGCCCCTCCCCGCCCCCTCTCCGACCTGCGGCGGGATACGGATTTCATCGCAGCGGCAGTTTCGGCTAAGCTCTCTCTCGGTAGCGTGTCCGAGCGGCCGAAGGAGCTCGCCTCGAAAGCGAGTGTGGGGAAACTCACCGAGGGTTCAAATCCCTCCGCTACCGCTTCGATCGAAGGGCCCGGCGCATCAGCGCCGGGCCCTTCGTGCACGTGGGGAAGGCTTCGGTCGGGGGGAGCGGCATCGGGGGGACAAGCCGCTCCCCCCGGTGAGAACCGGTCCTCCAGGTCCGTGCCGCCGTCGGGGGAAGCCTCGCGGCGCGGACCCCGCAGTGCGGGCCGGTTCCGGAGCCCCTCGGATTCCTGCCAGATCCTCCGGGGCTCGCCATCCATACTGCGCGCCCGGCACCCTTCCGGCGGACGGCAAAAGTCCTCGTTCTCCGGGCCCTTGGTCCGTAAAGGCTCGGTTAGAGTGGCGCGGTCGTACGGCGGGGGAACAGGGGAGGGCTGGAAATGGCGCAGGCGAAGAAGGTCGCGCTGTACGCGGTCGTGGTCTTTGTGCTGTACACGATCGTCACGTCCCCGGCGAGGGCGGCGGATCTGGTCCAGGTAGGGTTCGAGGGCATTTCCAGCGCCGCCCAGGGAGTCGGCGAGTTCATGACCGAACTCATCAATTAGGAGCCCTCCGTGATCCGCCATCTGGTCCTGTTCAAGCTCAACGACGGCGTCGACCGCGACGAGCCGCGCGTCGTCGAGGGCGTCGAGGCCTTCCGGGCCCTCGGCGGACAGATTCCGGAGCTGCGGTTCTGGGAGTGCGACTGGAACATCACCGACCGGCCGATCGCGTACGACTTCGCCATCAATTCTGCCGTCGAGGACACCGACGCCCTCCAGCGCTATCTGGAGCACCCGGCCCACCAGGCGGGCGTCGCCCAGTGGCGGGAGTTCGCCACCTGGGTGATCGCCGATTACGCCTTCTGACCTCCGGTCACGACCGAGGCCCCCCGCCGGGAAGGCGGGGGGCCTCGCGGCTTTCCGGCCCCCTTTTCCCGCCCTCCGCGCCCTCAACACGTGGTTATGGGGTGCTTGCACACAGTGGACATGTCTTGTGATGCTATGACCGCTTTTGACGGATGAGTTGACCGTAGTTGACACCAGCCGACCAGCAGGACCAGCCGAAGGGGTGGCGTGAACGTGCCGGCCAGTACAGCACCTCAAGTCCCGCCCCAGCACGAGGCAGGCGGCCCGGAGGCCCCGCGTCCGCGCCCCCAGAGCACCCGCGGCGCCGACACCCGCGCCCTCACCCAGGTCCTCTTCGGGCAGCTCAAGGGCCTCGAACCGGGCACCCCCGAGCACGACCGGGTGCGCGGGGCCCTCATCGAGGCCAACCTGCCGCTCGTCCGGTACGCGGCGGCCCGCTTCCGCTCCCGCAACGAGCCCATGGAGGACGTCGTCCAGGTCGGCACCATCGGCCTCATCAACGCCATCGACCGCTTCGACCCCGACCGGGGCGTGCAGTTCCCGACGTTCGCGATGCCGACGGTCGTCGGCGAGATCAAACGCTACTTCCGGGACAACGTGCGGACCGTGCACGTGCCCCGCCGGCTGCACGAGCTGTGGGTCCAGGTCAACGGCGCCACCGAGGACCTGACGACCGCTCACGGGCGCTCCCCCACCACCGCCGAGATCGCCGAGCGGCTGCGGATCGGGGAGGACGAGGTGCTCGCCTGCATCGAGGCCGGACGCTCGTACCACGCCACCTCCCTGGAGGCCGCGCAGGAGGGCGACGGGCTGCCGGGACTGCTCGACCGGCTCGGTTACGAGGACCCCGCCCTCGCCGGGGTCGAGCACCGGGACCTGGTCCGGCACCTCCTCGTACAACTGCCCGAACGGGAGCAGCGGATTCTGATGCTGCGGTACTACAGCAACTTGACCCAGTCTCAGATCAGCCAGGAACTCGGCGTCTCCCAGATGCACGTGTCAAGGCTCCTCGCACGGAGCTTCGCACGATTGAGATCCGCAAACAGGATCGAAGCGTAACCGGAACGGGTAGACCGGTTCGGAGTAGTTCCGCACCGCACAACATGCCCAACACCCCTTGTTTCCTGCGGATATGCGCGGGCATTGTGTCGACAAGTCACTACAGCGTGTTGCCGACATGTGACATTCTGCTGGAACCGCGTTTGCCGCAGCCCCGCCGCCGGTATTCAGGTGGTGGCTGCGTTCCTCAGATGGTCGCGGCACCGCGACCGTCCGCGACCTCAAGGGGGTGGCATGTCCACAGAACTGGGCAGCTCCAAGGTGCTCACGCTCACGCCCGTTCCCGTCGTTCCCGTGCCCACGCAGACGACGGCGCCGACGGCGCCCGAGAGCGCGGAGCCCGCCCCGCCGCCGATGGTCGTGACGACCGGCGCCCTCGACACCCGCACCCTCTCCCGCTCCCTCTTCCTGCGGCTGCGCGCCCTGGACGCGGAGGGCGCCGCCGCCGACAGCCCGGAGCGGACCTACGTCCGCGACACCCTCATCGAGCTCAACCTCCCCCTCGTCCGGTACGCGGCCGCCCGCTTCCGCTCCCGCAACGAGCCCATGGAGGACATCGTCCAAGTCGGCACCATCGGCCTGATCAAGGCCATCGACCGCTTCGACTGCGAACGGGGCGTGGAGTTCCCGACGTTCGCGATGCCGACGGTCGTCGGCGAGATCAAGCGCTTCTTCCGCGACACCTCGTGGTCGGTGCGGGTCCCGCGCCGGCTCCAGGAGCTGCGCCTCGCCCTCACCAAGGCCAGCGACGAGCTCGCCCAGAAGCTCGACCGCTCCCCCACCGTCCCCGAACTCGCCGCCGTGCTCGGGGTGTCGGAGGAGGACGTGGTCGACGGCCTCGCCGTGGGCAACGCGTACACCGCCTCCTCGCTCGACTCGCCCTCCCCCGAGGACGACGGCGGCGAGGGCTCCCTCGCGGACCGCCTCGGCTACGAGGACACCGCCCTGGAGGGTGTCGAGTACCGCGAGTCGCTCAAGCCGCTGCTCGCCAAACTCCCGCCCCGCGAGAGGCAGATCATCATGCTGCGCTTCTTCGCGAACATGACGCAGTCGCAGATCGGCGAGGAGGTCGGCATCTCCCAGATGCACGTCTCGCGCCTGCTCACCCGCACCCTGGCCCAGCTGCGGGACGGACTCATCTCCGACTGACCCCGCCGGACGGTCCTCGACCGGCCCCTTCGAGCGCCCCTCGACCGGCCTCTTCGGACGGCGGTACGCCGGCGAGGGGGCCGCTCGCTATCCGGCGGCGACCGGGAAGCGCACCCCGGTCAGGCGCTCCGAGAGCTCCCACAGCCGGCGGCCCGCCTCCGGGTCGGCCGCCGCGTCGGAGATCCGCACGCGGGTCGGGGCGCCGCGCAGCTCGGCCGGGCCGTCGGGGCCGATGAACTCGCCGCCCCTCACCTGCGGGGCGGTCGCCGCGTAGAGCTGGGGCAGCGCGCCGCGCTCCGGGCGCTGGGCAAGCAGCGGGTTGCCGAGGTACCCGAAGAGCACCTTGGCCGGGCCGGACGCCTTGGTCTGGAGGCCCGTGGCGGTGTAGCCGGGGTGGGCGAGGACGGCCAGGACCGGGCTGCCGCTCCCGGTCAGGCGCCGGTGCAGCTCCTGCCCGAAGACGGCGTTGGCGAACTTCGACCGGTCGTAGAAGGCCATGGGCGCGTAGCCGCGCCCGCCGTCCAGGTCCTCGAAGCCCAGCCCCTTCCGGCGGTGGTTGACCGAGCTGACGGTGACCACCCGGGAGTCCCGTCCGGCGGCCAGCAGGTCCAGGAGCAGCCCCGTGAGGGCGAAGTGGCCGAGGTGGTTGACGGCGAACTGGAGCTCGTGGCCCTGGGGGCTGAGCGTGCGGGGCGGGGCCATCACGCCCGCGTTGTTGACGAGGACGTCCAGACGGGAGTGGTCCTCCCGCACCCGTCCGGCGAAGTCCCGCACCGAGTCGAGGTCGGCGAGGTCGAGCGGGCGCACGTCGAGCAGGTCCGGCGCGATCCCCTCGGCCGCCAGGCCCTCGGCGGCCCGGCGCCCCCTTCCCTCGTCCCGTACGGCGAGGATCACGCGCCCGCCCCGGCGGGCCAGCTCCCGGGTGGTGGCGAGGCCCAGGCCGCTGTTGGCCCCGGTGACGACGGAGACCCGCCCGGTCTGGTCCGGAATGCGGTCGGCGGTCCAGCGCTGTTTCTTGGTCATGCGACACACGTTGCCGTTCGTGTCACCGAGTGTCAAGCGCGCGCCTCGATGCCACGGGAGGCACCGCGTTACCATTCCGGAGTGAGCACCCGTCCCGGTAGCACCGAGACCGGCCCCGCCGCCGGCTCCTCCACCCTCGCCCAGCGCAAGCGTCAGCTCGTCGCGACCGAGCTCACCGAGGCGTCCCTCCAGCTGTTCGCCCTCAAGGGCTTCGACGCGGTCACGGTGGACGAGATCGCTGCCGCCTCCGGGGTCTCCAAGCGGACCTTCTTCCGGTACTTCGCGTCCAAGGAGGACGTGGTCGTCCAGTTCCTGGCGGGAATGGGCGCCGACATCCGCACGGCGCTCGCCGCCCGGCCCGCCGCCGAGCGGCCCTCCGAGGCACTGCTGCACGCCGTCTCCGTACCCCTGGCCACCTGCGGGGACCACGCCGAGCGCGCGCTGCCGGTGGTCCGGCTGATCCTGCGGACGCCCGCGCTGCTCGCCCGCTTCCTGGAACACCAGGCACAGTGGCGCGAGGAGCTGACGGAGGAGCTGGCCGTACGCCTGGGGCGCGATCCCGGCACCGACCTCTACCCCCGGCTCGCCGCGGGCATGGCGCTGACCGCCTTCGACGCCGTCCTGCGCCGGTGGAGCGAGGGCGGGGGCGCCGAGGAACCGGACGCGCTGATCGGGGAGGCCTTCGCGGTGCTCGCGCCGTCGCTGGACTCCGCGACCGGGTGAGGGCGGGGGGAGGCCCGGGGGCCCGTAGAACCCGCCGCTACCTATAAAGCCCGTAGAGGCCACAGAGCTCATAGAGCCTGCGGCTATCCATGAACAGCCCGCCGGGCCGCAGGCCCCGTACCCCCTAAAAAGAGAAGCGGGCCGGTCCGCGGAGTGCGGAGCCGGCCCACCCTGGGTGTGCGGAGCGGTCAGAAGATCGCGAGCCAGGCGACGGCCGCCAGGACGACGACGGCCGCGACCACGCCGACGATCAGGCCGACCCGGGGGCCCGAGGAGGCGGCGACGGCCTGCGGCTGCTGCCGCTGCGGGGCGCCCTCGTCGACGAAGGCGCGGAACATCTGGGTGCTTCCGGCGGGGTCGTAGGAGCCCTCGGGGCCCTGGCCCTGGCCGTACGGTGCTTGGGGGTTGTGTGCCATGGGCCAGGACCCTAGCGAAGTCGGCCGGGGGCCCCAAGCCCCGGCCCCCCGGCCCGGCGCGAGGACGCCCGCCGGACGCCCCGGCTCCCGCTTTGCCGATTCTTTAGCGCCGTTTGACCGATTTAGTTTGCCTGGAGCAACCATCCATCTCTATGGTTGCCCTAAGCAACAAGATATGTGGAGCACGCGGTGGAGTACGCGATGGACACAGGAAATCGGTACGAGAACCTCGCCCGCCAGGTGAGCGCCATCGGGGCGGTGAAGCGCGGACTCGCGCGGACCCTGCCCGCCGAGTGCCCCGGCGGATCCGCGATCGTCCTCGCGCTCCTCAACCACCACGGGGACATGCGGATGGGCCGCGTGTCCGAGCTGATGGCCGTCGACGTGTCGGTCAGCAGCCGCCACGTGGCCCACACGGTGGACCGCGGATGGGTCGAGCGCCTGCCCGACCCCGCCGACCGGCGCTCCCGGATCCTCCATCTGACCCCGGCGGGCGCGTCCATGCTCGCCGTCCTCGACCGACGGCTGACCGACATGCTCGCCCGCACCCTCGCGGAGTGGTCCGACGAAGACGTCGAACTGCTCACCACCCTGCTCGCCCGCCTCCGCGATTCCTTCGGGGACTGCCGGGCCCACCACGCTTGAGAACGAAGGAAGTCCATGGCTAGCACCACACCAGAGACCGGTGTGCGCGGCGGGAGCGCCAAGGAGGGGGACCTCGCCTCCGGCGGCGCCCCGATGACGCACAAGCAGATCATGGAGGCGCTCTCCGGGCTGCTGCTCGGCATGTTCGTCGCCATCCTGTCCTCGACGATCGTCTCCAACGCCCTGCCCCAGATCATCACCGACCTGGGAGGCAACCAGTCCGCCTACACCTGGGTCGTGACCGCGGCCCTCCTGGCGATGACCGCGACCACCCCGCTCTGGGGCAAGCTCGCGGACCTCTTCTCCAAGAAGCTGCTCGTCCAGATAGCCCTGGTCATCTACGTCGCGGGCTCGATCGTCGCCGGCCTCTCGCAGAGCACCGGAATGCTCATCGCCTGCCGCGTCGTACAGGGCATCGGCGTCGGCGGTCTGACCGCCCTCTCCCAGATCATCCTGGCCGCCATGATCGCCCCGCGCGAGCGCGGCCGGTACAGCGGCTACCTGGGCGCGACCTTCGCCGTCGCCACCGTCGGCGGCCCGCTGCTCGGCGGCGTCATCACCGACACCGACTGGCTCGGCTGGCGCTGGTGCTTCTACGTCGGCGTGCCCTTCGCGATCATCGCGCTGCTCGTCCTGCAGAAGACCCTGAAGCTCCCCGTCGTGAAGCGCGAGGTCAAGGTCGACTGGGCCGGCGCCCTCTTCATCAGCGCCGCCGTCTCCCTGCTCCTCATCTGGGTCACCTTCGCGGGCGACAAGTACGACTGGATGTCCTGGCAGACGGTCGTCATGGTCCTCGGTTCCGTCCTCCTCGGCGCGGTCTTCGTCCTGGTCGAGTCGAAGGCGAGCGAGCCGATCATCCCGCTCCGCCTCTTCCGCAACCGCACGATCACCCTCGCCTCGCTCGCCTCGCTCTTCGTGGGCGTCGCGATGTTCGCCGGCACGGTCTTCTTCAGCCAGTACTTCCAGCTGGCGCGCAACGAGTCGCCGACGATGTCCGGCGTCCTCACCATCCCGATGATCGCGGGCCTGTTCGTCTCCTCGACGGTCTCCGGCCTGGTCATCACCAAGACCGGCCGCTGGAAGGCGTGGCTGGTCAGCGGCGGCGCCCTGGCCGCCGGCGGCCTCGGCCTGCTCGGCACGATCCGCTACGACACGGAGTACTGGCACATCGCGCTCTTCATGGCGCTCCTCGGCCTCGGCCTCGGCATGATGATGCAGAACCTGGTGCTCTGCACCCAGAACCAGGTGGCCCCCGCCGACCTCGGCGCGGCCTCCTCCGTGGTCACCTTCTTCCGCTCCCTGGGCGGTGCGATCGGCGTCTCGGCGCTCGGCGCGGTCATGGCCCACCGGGTCACGGACTACGTCAAGGAGGGCCTGGCCGAGCTCGGCCCGAAGGCCGCGGGCGCCATGGGCCAGGGCGGCACGGGCGGCGGCATCCCCGACATGGACAAGCTGCCGGCCCCGATCCGCACGGTCATGGAGGACGCGTACGGCCACGGCGTCGCGGACGTCTTCCTCTACTCGGCGCCCTTCGCGCTGCTCGCCTTCGTGGTGACGCTGTTCATCAAGGAGGTCGCCCTCAAGAGCGGCACGGTGAAGGCGGACGAGAAGGCCGGCGGCGCCGGGAAGGCCACCGCCGACGCGAAGGTCACGGCGGACGCCAGGTAGGAAGCTCCCGGCCGCGCTTCGAGCGGAGGCGCGGCCGGGTCGGTACGGAGCGGCGGGCAGGGGACGGCCCGCCGCTCCGTCGTTCCCATTCCCGTTCCTGTTCCTGTCCCCGCCCCGTCCCCGTTCCCGTTCTCATTCCTGTTCGCGGGCCACCATCGCCTCGATGCCGGAGACCAGGACGTCCAGGGCGAAGGCGAAGTCCCGCTCCCAGATGGCGCTGACGCTGCCGTGCGAGACCCGTTCGTCGAGGATGTCCTTCATGTCCTCGATCTTCGGCGAGAACTCCGGGTCGTCCCGGAAGGCCGTGAGCCCCTCGCGGTAGAAGTCGTCCTGCGACATGCCCGCGGCCGCCGCGCGCGCGCCGAACTGGCCCTCGATCGTGCCGTACCCGTACACGAACTGGAAGACCGCCGCCATCGCGCCCGGCACGCCGTGCAGGGGCAGTCCGGACTCCCGGACGGTCCGCTGGATCCGGTACCCGACGGCGAGCGCGTTCGGCCCGATGTTGAGGTACGAGCCGACGCACGGCGAGAGCCACGGGTGCCGGACCAGCATCCTGCGGTAGACGAGCGCGAGCACGCGGATCCGGTCCTGCCAGGTCTCCGCCGCGTCCACCGCGTCGAGGTCGACCTCCCGGTAGACGGCGTCCAGCGCGAACTCGACGATGTCGTCCTTGGTGTCCACGTACCAGTAGAGCGACATGGCCGTGACGCCGAGCCCGGTCGCGAGCTTGCGCATCGACAGCCCGGCCAGGCCCCCCTCGTCGAGCATCCGGATCGCGGCGGCCACGATCCGGTCCCGGTCGAGCCCGGCCGGACCGCCCCCGGCGCGCGGGGTCCGCTTCTCCAGCCAGACGCTGGAACGCGCCGGGTTCTCGGCCCGATCGGCTGCCTTGACCATCGCGTTCCTCCGTCTGTCAGCGCTTCGTGCCCATGCTAGGCAGCCGCCGCCGGATCCGGGACCGCGGTCTTCCCGGCCCGTTCGGCGCCCTCGGCCCGCTTGAGCAGGACCGCGGCGAGCAGGCCGCCCGCGAGGACGGCGACCGCGCCGACGAGCTGGCTGGTCTGGAGGCCGGAGGCGAACGCGTCGGAGACCCGGGCCCGTTCGGCGTCGCTCCCGGCCGCCGCGAGGGCCGCGGGCAGCGAGGTCGCGGTGACGGTGACGAGGGCGGCGAAGCGCGCGTTGAGCACGGCTCCGAGGACGGCGACGCCCAGGCCGTTGCCGAACTCGGCGAGGGTGCCGTTGACGCCCGCGCCCACGCCGGCCTTCTCCGGCGGGATGGCGCTCATGATGGCGTTGGCCATGGCCGGGTTGGAGACCGCGAGGCCGACGCCCATCAGGACCAGGCCCAGGAGCATCCCCCCGTAACCGCCGTCCGTTCCGCCGCCGACCAGGGCGATCGAGGCGAGACCGGCCGCGACGAGGGTCATGCCGACGGCCACGGCGGACGCGGTGCCGAGCTTGACCACGATCCGGGGGCCGACACCGGTGAGGTTGAGCGCGACCACGGTCAGGGCGAGCGGCGCCATCCGCAGACCGGCCTCCAGCGGCTCGTACCCAAGGACGAACTGCAGGTGCTGGGTGAGCAGGAAGAGCGAGCCGCCCAGGCCGAACATGACCAGGATCGCGCCCGCGACGGCGCCGACGAACTTCTGGTTCCGGAAGAAGTGCATGTCGAGCATCGGGTACGGGACGCGCAGCTCCCAGAGCGCGAAGGCGGCGAGGACGACGGCGGCGACGGCCGCCGGGACCAGCACCTCGGCCGAGGTCCAGCCGTGCTCGGGGCCGGTGATGATGGCGTACACGGCGGCGGTCATGCCGACGGTGGAGAGCAGCGCGCCGACCAGGTCGGGCCGCTCGCCCTGGGGGTTCTTGGACTCGGGGACCAGCTTGACCACGGCGACCAGGCCGACGAGCGCGACCGGGATGTTGATCAGGAAGATCATGCCCCACCAGAAGTGGTGGAGGATGGCGCCGCCGATCAGCGGTCCGGCGGCGAAGCCGAGCGAGCTGACGGTGGCCCAGAGCGCGATGGCCTTGATCCGCTCGGCGTCGTCGAAGATCTGCATGACGACGGCGAGGGTGGTGGTCATGAGCAGCGCGCCGCCGACGCCCATGCCCGCGCGGGCGGCGATCAGCTGGGCGGTGGAGTCCGCGAGCCCGGCGGCGAGCGAGCCGAGGCCGAAGAGCGCGAGCCCGGCGGCGAGGAGCTTCTTGCGGCCGTAGCGGTCGGCGGCGTTCCCGGCGGTCAGGAGCAGGCCGGACTGGACGAGCGAGTACGCGTTGACCATCCACTGGATGTCGGCGGTGGAGGCGTGGAGTTCCGAGGTCAGCGAGGGGATGGCGACGCCGAGCACGGTGTTGTCGAGCAGCACGGTGAGCTGGGCCAGACAGATGACGCCGAGGATCAGCCAGCGCTGCGGGTGGCCGCCGGGGGTGGCGGACGGTTCGTTCGCGGCGGTCGGCGCCGTCATGGGGAGCACTCCTTATACGGTGTACGAGATCAGGTCTCGTACACCGTACAAGGGCTCTCTTACGCTGTATAGCGGTTATTTTTCGGCCTTGCGGTGGCTGGTCACTTCTCCTTGGTCAGGTCCTTGGTCAGGTCGTAGAAGGTGGCGCTGCCGACCGTGACCTTCTCGAAGGTCTCCGAGACCCAGGTGGAGATCTCGGAGTTGCCGCCCATACCTCCGCCCATGCGGCCGCCGCCCGTGCGGCCGTTGCCTTCGCCTCCGGACTCTCCGCCGGCCTCGCCCCCGCTTCCGATGAAGTAGTGGATCTTCCCCTCGGCGACGTACTGCTTGAACTGCGCGAGGGTCGGGGACGGGTCGCTGCCGTTGAAGCCGCCGATCGCCATGACCGGCTTCTCCGTGGCGAGCTGGTAGCTGGCGGCGTTCTGGGCGCCGACCGTGGCCGCGACCCAGGTGTACGAACCGGCGTCCTTCAGGAGCGCCGCCTTGGCCTCCGTACCGACGTTCGCGCCGTTGAGGAGACCGCCCATGCCGCCGCCACCGCCGCCACCGAAGCCGGGGCGCTCGCCGCGGGCCGTACCGTCCTGGGGCATCCCTTGCGGCATTCCCTGGGGCATCCCCTGGGGCGGGGTGCCGCCGGGCATCTGGCCCTGGCCTTGTCCCTGACCCTGGCCTTGCCCTTGTCCTTGGCCCTGGCCTTGTCCTTGGCCCTGGCCACCGGGGCCGCCGGGCATCTGTCCGCCTTGGCCGTTCTGGCCTCCCTGCCCGCCCTGACTGCCCGGGAACGCCATTCCGCCCTCGAACGTCCGGCCCCCGAAGCCGCCCGGCATACGGCCGCCGAAGCCGCCCGGGCCCCGGCCGCCCGCCGGGCCCGCCGTCACGATGGAGCCCTGGTGGCCGGTGTTCACCGTCTCCAGGGTGTACGCGAAGGGGCCCGCGAGGCCCGCCGCCAGGCCGAGGCCCGCCGCCGCGAGCCCGAAGCGCCGGTCGACCCGGCCCGCGACAAGGAGCCCGAGGGCCGCCGCGCCGCCCGCCACCAGGACCGTCCAGCGCAGCCACGGGAGCCAGTCCGGCGTACGGCCTAGCAGCGTCCAGGCCCACCAGGCCGTCACCGCCGCCGTCACCGCGAGCGCCGCCGAGGCGGCGAACCGGGTGCGCTCCTCCCACAGCACGGCCGCGCCCATGCCGACGAGCGCCGCGACGTACGGGGCCAGGGCCACCGTGTAGTACTCGTGGAAGATGCCGGCCATGAAGCTGAACACCGCGAGGGTCATCAGCAGCGCGCCGCCCCACACCAGGAACGCCGAGCGCGCGGTGTCCGTGCGGGGCGCCCGCCGGGTGACGACGAGCCCCGCGACGAGCAGGAGCAGCGCCGCCGGAAGCAGCCAGGAGATCTGACCGCCGACCGAGTCGTTGAACATCCGGCCGACGCCGGTCTCGCCCCAGCGTCCACCGCCCGCGCCCCCGCCGGGGCCTCCGCCGCCGCCCACGCTGCCGGTCTCGTTGCCGTTGATCCGGCCGAGGCCGTTGTAACCGAAGGTCAGCTCCAGGAAGCTGTTGTTCTGCGAGCCCCCGACGTACGGACGGGAGGACGCCGGCCACAGCTCGACCAGGGCCACCCACCAGCCCGCCGAGACCAGCATCGCGAGCCCGGCCAGGGCGAGCCGCCCGGCGCGGCGCCCGATCCCGCCCGGCGCGCACACCGCGTACACGAGGGCGAGCGGCGGCAGGATCAGGAAGGCCTGGAGGGTCTTCGCCAGGAACGCGAAGCCGAAGGCCACGCCCGCCCACACGAGCCACTTCGCCGCGCCCGGCCCGTCCTCCAGGGCGCGCAGCACCCCGTACACGGCGACCGTCATGAGCAGGGCGAGCAGCGCGTCCGGGTTGTTGAAGCGGAACATCAGGGCGGCGACCGGCGTCAGCGCGAGGACCGTGCCCGCGATCAGGCCGGCTCCCGCGCCGAACCGGCGCCGGACGGCCGCGTACAGGACGCCGACCGTGGCCACGCCCATGAGCACCTCGGGCACGAGGATCTGCCAGGAGCCGAGGCCGAAGAGGCGGACGGAGAGCGCCATCGGCCAGAGCGCGGCCGGCGGCTTGTCGACGGTGATGGCGTTGGCCGCGTCGAGGGAGCCGAAGAAGAAGGCCTTCCAGCTCTCCCCGCCCGCCTGGACGGCGGCGGAGTAGAAGGAGTTGGCGTAGCCGGAGGCGCTCAGGTTCCACAGGTAGAGCACGCCGGTCACGACGAGCAGGCCGAGGAAGGCGGGCCGGACCCAGGGGGCGTCCTCGGCGCGTCCACGCCGGAGGCGGGCGAGCCGGTCGCTCCCCCGGGCGGCCGGTGCCGCGGGGTTCAGGGTGGTCATCGTTCGTTCCTTGCGGTGGCCCGCTCGGGGAAGACCCAGAGCCGGAAGAGGAGGAAGCGCAGGACGGTCGCGGCGAGGTTGGCGACGATCAGGACGGCCAGCTCGGTGGAGTGCGACGGGTCTCCGGTCGCCGCGCCGAGGGCGGCGAGCGAACCGCTGGTCAGGGCCAGGCCGATGGCGAAGACCACCAGCCCCTGCGCCTGGTGGCGGACGGCCCGGTCCCGGCCCCGCACCCCGAAGGTGAGGCGCCGGTTGGCCGCCGTGTTGGCGACGGCCGAGACGAGGAGGGCGGCGGCGTTGGCGAGCTGCGGGCCCAGGCCGAGCCGGAAGGCCGAGTACAGCGCCAGGTAGAAGAGCGTGGACAGGACCCCGACCACGCAGAAGCCGACCAGCTGGCGGGCGAGACCGCCCGGCACGCCGCTGAGTTCGCGGTCCCGGGGGTCGTCCCCGAACGGCCGGGCGAGCCGGTCGAGCGGCAGCGAACCGGTCGCAAGGGCCCGCCCCACCCGCCAGACGCCCTTCAGGTCGTCCGTGGCCGTCTGCACGATGTGCACGGTCGAGTCGGGGTCGTCGACCCAGTCGACCGGCACCTCGTGGATCCGGAGCCCGGCCCGCTCGGCGAGCACCAGCATCTCGGTGTCGAAGAACCAGCCGGTGTCCTCGACCATCGGGAGCAGCCGCTCGGCGACCTCGCGCCGTATGGCCTTGAACCCGCACTGCGCGTCCGAGAACCGGGCCGCGAGCGAGGAGCGCAGGATCAGGTTGTACGCGCGGGAGACGAACTCCCGCTTCGGGCCGCGCACCACCCGCGAGGAGCGGGAGAGCCGGGAGCCGATCGCCAGGTCCGAGTGGCCCGAGATGAGCGGCGCGACCAGCGGGAGCAGCGCGTTCAGGTCGGTGGACAGGTCGACGTCCATGTAGGCGAGGACGGGCGCGTCCGACGCCGACCACACCGTGCGCAGCGCCCGCCCGCGCCCCTTCTGTTCGAGGCGTACGGAACGCACCCCGGGCACTTCGCGGGCGAGGGCCGCGGCGACGGCGGGCGTCGTGTCGGTGGAGGCGTTGTCGGCGACGGTGATGCGGAAGCCGTACGGGAAGGTCCGGGAGAGGTGCTCGTGGAGCCGGCGGACGCACGGCTCCAGGTCCTTCTCCTCGTTGTACACGGGGATCACCACGTCCAGGACGGGCCGTCCGGCTACGTCCACGGGCAGGTGTTCCCGGGCGGGCAGGGCGCCGGGCACGGGCCGCGCGATCGTTGGGGTTCGCATACCCGGACACTCGCCGGTGCGGCTGTCACGGCCGTGTGCCGAGCCTGTGCCCCGCCTGTGAGTCCTCGTCCGGGGGCTACGCGTCCACGGGCAGGCGGACCGTGAAGACGGTCCTGCCGGGGACGCTCGCCACCGTCACCCCGCCGCCGTGGGCGAGGACGACCGCGCGGACGATCGCGAGCCCGAGGCCGGTGGAGCCGGCGGCGCGGGAGCGGGAGGCGTCGCCGCGCGCGAACCGTTCGAAGACGGAGGGCAGGAGGGCGTCCGGGATGCCGGGCCCGTCGTCCTCGACCTCCACGAGCGCGTCCGGCCCCTCCGTGCGGACGCGGGCGGTGACCTTCGTGCCGGGCGGGGTGTGGGTGCGGGCGTTGGCCAGGAGGTTGAGGAGCACCTGCCGGAGCCGGGCGCCGTCCCCGCGCACCTCCGCCGCCTCCCCGGGGAGTTCGAGGCTCCAGTGGTGGCCGGGCCCGGCGGCGCGGGCGTCGCTCACGGAGTCCACGACGAGCGCGACGAGGTCGACGGGCTCGTACGAGAGGGGGCGTCCGGCGTCGAGCCGGGCGAGCAGCAGCAGGTCCTCCACCAGGCCCGTCATCCGGGTCGCCTCCGACTCGATCCGGCCGAGCGCGTGCCGGGTGTCGGGTCCGCACTCCTCGTGGCCGCGCCGGGTCAGCTCCGCGTATCCCCGGATCGAGGCGAGCGGGGTGCGCAGCTCGTGGCTGGCGTCCGCGACGAACTGCCGGACCCGGGTCTCGCTCCGCTGGCGCGCGTCGAGGGCCGAGTGGACGTGGTCGAGCATCCGGTTGAGGGCCGCGCCGACCTGGCCGACCTCCGTGCGCGGATCGGCCTCCGGCTCCGGGACCCGCTGGTGGAGCGCCACCTCGCCGCTGTGCAGGGGGAGCCGGGCGACCTGGCGGGCGGTGGCGGCGACCCGGCGCAGCGGGCGCAGGGCCACCCCGACGAGGACGGTCCCGGCGAGCGAGGCCGCGACGAGTCCGGCCCCGGTGACGCTCAGCTCGACCAGGACGAGGGTGGAGAGGGCGTCGTCGACCTCGGTGAGCGGGATGCCGGTGAGGAAGGTGCCCCGGCTGCCCTCCGCGTACGCGACCCGGTAGGAGCCGAGGCCGCCGGGCAGCTCGACGGTGTGCGGCTCGCCGTCGCGCGGAACGGCGGCGAGGGCGGCCCGCTGGCCCGCGTCCAGCTCCTCGACCGGGAACCTCGGCCCGTCCGTACCGCTGTTGCCGGGCACCTCCGTCGAGTACCCGGCGGAGGTGACCTCGCCGTCGGTCAGAACCGCGCCGAGGGTCCCTATCGGGGCGCCCGGGCCGCCGAGGAAGGCGAACGGTTCCCGGCCCCGGCCGGGATCGGGCGCGGGCAGGACGACCGGCGGCCCTGCGGCCCGCTGGGAGAGCCCCCGGACCTGCTCGTCGGCCTGGTCGTACAGGTACGAGCGGAACGCGATCGTCGTGACCGTGCCGATGACGGCCGCGACGACCGCGATCAGCGCGACCGCCGCCACGACGAGCCGGGTGCGCAGCGACCAGGGCCGCCGCGCACGCCGGGACAGCCGCGCGGCCGAGAGGAGCCGTACGCCTCGGAACGGCCGCGTGCCCCGGGACGACCGTGCGTCCCGGGGCGACCGTGGAGCCAGGAACACGGGTCGTTACTCCCCCGGCTTGATCAGGTAGCCGGCCCCGCGCCGGGTGTGGATCATCGGCGAGCGCCCCGCGTCGATCTTCCGGCGCAGATAGGAGATGTAGAGCTCGACCACATTGGCCTGGCCGCCGAAGTCGTACGACCAGACCCGGTCGAGGATCTGCGCCTTGCTGAGCACCCGGCGCGGATTGCGCATGAGGTAGCGCAGCAGCTCGAACTCGGTCGCCGTGAGGTGGATCGAGTCGCCGCCCCGGGTGACCTCGTGACTGTCCTCGTCCAAGGTCAGGTCCCCGACGGTGAGCAGCGACTCGCTGCGCGCCTGCGCGGCGCCGGACCTGCGGATGAGGCCGCGCAGCCGGGCGACCACCTCCTCCAGGCTGAAGGGCTTGGTCAC
Source organism: Streptomyces sp. NPDC093071 (assembly GCF_044754545.1). NCBI lineage: Bacteria > Bacillati > Actinomycetota > Actinomycetes > Kitasatosporales > Streptomycetaceae > Streptomyces > Streptomyces sp. NPDC093071. The sequence continues at coordinate 105,426 of NZ_JBIVPH010000005.1, forward strand.
GTAGTCGTCGCCACCCGCCGTGAGCCCGGCGATCCGGTCCTCCACGGCGTCCTTCGCCGTCAGGAAGAGCACCGGCACGTCGGGCAGCTCGCGCCGGATCGAGCCGAGCAGGCTCAGCCCGTCGACGTCGGGCAGCATCATGTCGAGGATCACGGCATCGGGCCGGAACTCGCGCGCGGAACGCAGGGCGGCAGCCCCGTCCCCGGCGCTCATGACCTGCCAGCCCTCGTAACGCAGGGCCATGGAGAGCAGTTCGGTGAGCGAGGCCTCGTCGTCCACGACGAGGACCCGGACGGCGGTTCCGTCGGCACGGAGCATGTCGGCGCGGGTGCCGGGGCGGTTGCTCGTGCGGTGTGGGGTGACGGTCATGGGTCCCACGCTGACCGTCGCCGCTGAAAGGCCCCTTTTCCTTTCCTGTGAATTCGCTGAGAAATGACCACCGCCGTGGAGATGACCTCCAGGGGCGGTTTCACGTGAAACAGAGCGCTCTGGGGGTCAACGGGCCGGTTTCACGTGAAACATCGCGGCACCGTTCTCGTACAGCACCTTCCGGAGCCAGTCGTCCCCGAGCCCGAGGCGTTCGAGGGCGTGGAGCTGATGGGCGTACGGATACGGGATGTTGGGGAAGTCCGAGCCGAGGAGGATCCGGTCGCCGAGGTCGAGCAGCCGCTTGTGCTCCCGCACGGGGAAAGGCGCGAGCCGCTCGCTGAAGTCGGTGAACGCCATGGTGGTGTCGAGGTGGACGCCCTCGTACCGCTCGGCCAGGGGGAGGAAGTCCCCGTACTCGGGCATCCCCATGTGCGCGACGATCACCCGCAGCCGGGGATGGCGGGCGAGCAGCCGTCCCATGGGGCCGGGGCCGGTGAAGTTGCCCGGGGTGGGCCCGGAGCCGCAGTGGACGACGACGGGGGTGCCGCTGTCCGCGAGGCTCCCCCACGCGTCGTCGATCCGCTCGTCGTTCGGGTCGAACCCGCCGACCTGGAGGTGCACCTTGAAGACGCGGGCCCCGGCGGCGAGCGCCTCGCGGACGTAACCGTCGACGCCCGGCTCTGGGAAGAAGGTCGCGGTGTGCAGACAGTCGGGGGTGCGGGCGGCGAAGTCGGCGGCCCAGGAGTTCAGCCAGGGGGCCATGCCGGGCTTGTGCGGGTAGAGCATCGCGGTGAAGGCGACCGCCCCGAATCCGCGCAGGAGGGCGATCCTGCGGTCCTCCTCCTCACGGTAGGTGATGGGCCACTCCAGACCGGTCAGAGGGCCGACGGCGTCGAAGTAGGCCCAGACCTTGTCGAGGACGTTCTGCGGCATGAAGTGCGTGTGCACGTCGACGAGTCCGGGGATTCCGAGCCGTGCGAGGAGCGCGGGGACGTCGACGACGCCGTTCTCCCCGTGCGCCCGGTCATGCGCGCTCATGGCCGTAACTCCGCTCGACCCTGCCGATGTGGACGCTGTACCCGTCGTACCAGTGCTCCCGCCCGTACGCCTTGGCCTCCTGGTGCGCGGGGTGGACGCGCCAGGCGTCGAGGGACTCCAGGTCGCGGAAGTAGGCGACGGTGATGCCGATGCCGCCGGGGGTGCGGGCGAACTCGTATCCGAGGTAGCCGGGAATCCCCTCGACGATCTCCCGCATCCGGGAGGCGGTCTCGGCGTAGCCCTCGGGCTCGTCGGGCCGGACCGAGGTGAAGACAGCGGTGTAGTAGGGCGGTTCGATGCCCGCCACCAGTTTCGGGGTCATGCGATCACCCTCGCGGGGGCCGGGCGGGGATGTCCACGGCCGCCGGCCAAAGGGATCCAAGACTTTACGAAGCGGGCCGGGTGGCCGGGAGGGCCTTCAGGAAGGCCCACCGGAGAAGCCCACGGCTAAAGCCGTTTCAGAAGAGCTCCCCCTGCTCGTTCGGGTCGCTCGCGGGAGCCGCCGCCGTCACCGGCACGGAGACCCCCTCCTCCTCGCGCGCCTTGTGCAGGGCCCACCCGCCCATGAGCCGGGTGTCGAGGGCGAGACAGCGCCCGTCGGGTGCGAGGAGGTGCAGGTCGGGCCCGGCGGCGGCGAGCAGCCGCCCGGTGACGGTGCCGCCGTCGGTCAGCTCGGTGACCGTGCCGGCGAACGGCGGCAGTCCGTCGAGGCGGAAGGCCCCGGCGTGGTCGCGCGGGGCGAACTCCAGCGGCTCCAGGGTCTCGGTCCAGCCGCCGACCTCCCGGGCCCGCCGGTACAGCTCCTCGACCTCCCGGGCCCGTTCGGCGGCGGGCGGCAGGGCGTGCCGGGCGGCCCGCTTGCGCTCGTACGGCACCCGGTCGGGCACGCCGAGGGCCTGGCGCAGGACCTCCTCGGTGCGCCGGGCGGCCATCAGCGGCCCCCGGCCGAGCCAGCTGAACGCGACGGCCCCCTGCTCCAGGAGCCGGGCCTCGCCCCGGGCCTCGGCGGTGATGCCCACCTTGGTCATGCCGGGCCCGAACCAGGCCAGGTAGACGCGGTACGGCTGGGGGTCGTCCGCGACGGTGTCGGCCGCGACCGAGTGGGCCCGGTCGAGCCGGGCGCACTCCGCGCACCGCCCTCCGGTGGCCCGGCCGGGGACGGCGGCCGCCAGGGGGCAGGGGTTGCCCCGGGCCCCCGGGCAGCGCCGTACCCCGACGGCGCGGAAGGCGAGCGGCTGCCCGTACGCGAGCGGGCTGACCTTTCCGCCCTGCCACCGCAGCCCCGGCACTCCGCCGCTCCAGGTGATCCCCCGGCACCGCCACTCCACGTCCACGCCTCCCCGTACTGCTCGGATCCCCAGTCTCCGCCACACCCGGACCGAAACCCCGACCCGAGCTCCGACCCGCGCCCTGCTCAGGGCAGGACGTAGATCCGGGTCCCGTCCGGGTCGGGCTCTCCGACCTCCCTCATGCAGCCGCGTTCGAGGAGGAGCCGCACGCAGTCGCGCACGCGCTCGCCGGAGAGGCCGGTGCGGCGGGTGACGTCCTGGGGCCGGTAGCGCACCCCGCCCCGGACGAGCCCGGGGGCGAGACAGCTGGCGACCGTCCGCACGTCCCCGGTGATGGCCCAGGACTCGACGAGCTCCTGCGGGCTGAGCGCGACGGCGGAGCCGGTGCGCTGGCGGGGCACGGCGAGCCGCTCAAGGGATTCGGCGACCCTTGAGAGGCTCTTGCGGGTCTCGCGGAGCAGCTCCGCGTACTCGACCTGCCCGGCCGACGCGAGGGCCCCCTCGTCGAACCGTCCCTCCAGGCGCACGAGGACGTCGACGAGCTCCGGCGGCAGGAGGAACCCGCCGTGCACCGGCGAGGGTTCGAGCCCGTACCCGCCGTACCGCTGGACCGAGGCCACGACCTCGGACACCCACGCCAGGAACGGCCCGGCCTCCGGCCTCCGGCACGCCCCGACGAGCCGGACGAGCCCCTGGAGGCTCACCATCCGCGTCGACGCGCGGATCCCGCACCGGCGGAGGAACTCCTCGTCGCCGGCGATCTCCCGCGCGGACGTCAGGCACTCCCCCGGCAGCGCCACCGTCCGCAGGGCCTCCCTCGTCCCCGCGTACCCCAGCCGCTTCGCCACGTCCACCACGGGGAACCAGTGGGCCCCGTCCGACGCGGTCAGCCTCCGCAGGCGCTCCCCGGTGGCGGCGTACACCACGTCATCGATGTCGATCGCGTCCATCGATCATCACCTCCGTCTCGCAAGCTAGTCCGAAGGCATATTCAACTGACATGCAAATAAGACGGGTTCACCCGAAAGGGGAGGGTTCTCGGGGATTTCCCCGAGAACCCTCCCCTTCCGCACCGCCTACTTGGCGACGAACTGCGTGAGGATCGCCTGCGCCTCGTAGATGTCGACCCCCTTGGTGAAGGTCTTCTGCACGGGCAGCTGGCTGCCCGAGATCCAGATCTTCAGCTCGGCGTCGAGATCGAAGGTGCCGGCGGTCTCGACGGCGAAGTGGGTGATGCTCCGGTACGGGATCGAGTGGTACTCGACCTTCTTGCCGGTGATCCCCTGCTTGTCGACCAGCACGAGCCGCCGGTCGGTGAAGAAGATCGTGTCCCGTATCAGCAGGTACGCGGCGTGCACCTGCTCCCCCGGCCCGAGCAGCCGCGCGAAGTCCTGCTGCGCCTGCGCCGGATCGATCGCGTGCGCGTTCCCGAAGAGCGCCATGGCCCAACCCCCTGTACGACGAAAGAACGATCACTCGACCCTAACCCCCACCGCCACCGGAACCGGGCTCAACCGCCCACAGCCGGGCAGCGCGGGCGGACACCCCGTCCCACGCAGGAGGCGTCCAACGCGAGAGGCCCGGACTCTCGTCCGGGCCTCTTGTCTGTGTGCACTCGGCAGGATTCGAACCTGCAACCTTCTGATCCGTAGTCAGATGCTCTATCCGTTAAGCTACGAGTGCTTGTTTTCAGTTCTTGTCTTCGCTCCCCGGTCTTTCGACCCGCTCGCGGCGACAGGAAGAACATTACATGACTGCCGCCGTCATGTGAAATCCGATTGCCCCACCCCTTGTGACCTGCGGAAACGCCATGTCGGGGGGAGTGCGGGGCAGCCCCGGGAACGGCCGAAGCCCCGGCCTTGGGGCCGGGGCTTCGGTGTGGGGCGGAGGCGGAGGGATTTGAACCCTCGATGGGCTTTAAGACCCAAACCGCATTAGCAGTGCGGCGCCATAGACCGGACTAGGCGACGCCTCCATGCACCTCGCGCATACGCGGGTGGTGCGTGCAGATGATGACACAGACGAACCGGCTGTCACCAATCGATTCTCACCGTACTAGCCCTCCGGGGGTCAGGGCAAAGCCCACCGGCGCGCGTGCGGGCCCGCGTGCCCGCCCGGCGCACTCCCCCCGCCGCGCCCCGCCGCGCAACGCCGCCGGGTCCGGAGCGTTAGACCGGGCGGGCGCGTCGTGCGCCCGTGCCCGGCGCGTCCACCGCGTCCGCCGCGCACCCGCGCTCCTGGAGATCCACATGCTGCGCCGTATTGCCCTCGCGACCCTCGCCACCGCCGCCGGGACCGCCGGTCTCGGCCCCCTGCCGCCGCTGTCGCTGTTCCCCGCGCCGGCGCCCGCGCCCGACTCCCTGACCGTGGCGATCTCCCGGAGCGGCCACCCCGAGGCCGACGGCACCTTCGAGCTGACGTGCGGCGACCGGCCCGGCGGCGACCACCCGGCCGCCGCGCGCGCCTGCGAGCGTCTGGAGCGGCTCGCGGCGGCGGACGAGGACCCCTTCCTGCCCGTCCCCGAGGGCCGACCGTGCGCACAGGTGTACGGCGGGCCCGTCCTCGCCCGGGTGACCGGCACCTGGCGGGGCCGCGAGGTCGACGCCCGCTTCTCCCGGGCGAACGGTTGCGAGATCGACCGCTGGGAGAATCTGGAGCCCGTCCTTCCCCTTGTCCGGAGGTGACCTCCGGACGACCTTCGGGACCGCCGTCCGGGGATGACGTGCGGAGATGCCGTGTGGGGACGGCGAGCGGGGGCGACGTCCGGGAGGGCCGGCCGGAGGCTCCCTTAGACTCCCTTCAGTGACAGGCCACGGCCCGAGGGGCAAGATGGGGCCGGCCGGTCGACAGGCCAAGCGCGTGCAGTGCGTCAGGGAGGAAGCGTCGTCGTGAGCAGCAGGCCATCCCGAGGCGCTGCTCGCCTCGCAGCCATACTCGACGCCCTTCCCGACGGCCTCGTGCTCGTCAACTGCAACGGCACGGTCGTCAACGCCAACACCATCGCCCTCGGCATGTTCGAGACGCCCGGCACCGCCCTCGTCGGGCGCGGCCTCCTCGACCTGCTGCCCGACTTCGACTCGCGGCTCATCCCCGGCTCCATGCGGCGCCCGGACAACACCGACGAGCAGGGCCGTACCAAGCCGACCCGGATGATCGCCCGCCGCACCGACGGCGGCGAGTTCCCCGTCGAGGTGACCAGCGCCAGCCTGGAGGACGGCCGCGAGGCCTACGACTCGTACGGCGGCTACACCGGCGACGAGCTGCTCATGCTGGTCGTGCGGGACCTCACCGGCACCCTCGACACCGAAGCCGAACTCGCCCGCTCGCAGCGGCAGACCGAGATGATCCTGCGCGCCGCCTCCGAGGGCGTCGTCGGCACGGACACCGACGGCCGGGTCGTCCTCGTGAACCCCGCCGCCGCGCAGATCCTCGGCCACCGCGCCGGCGAGCTCGGCGGCCGGGAGCTGCACCCCCTGATCCTCTCCAAGCGGGCCGACGGCGAGCCCTTCCCGTACGAGGAGTCGCCGCTCGCGGACACCCTCAAGTCCGGGCGGAAGCACCGCGTCCGCGGGCAGGTCCTGTGGACGAAGAAGGGCGACCGCGTCCCGGTCGACCTGACGACCGCTCCGGTACGGGACGGGGACCAGCTCGTCGGCGCGGTGATGACCTTCACCGACCGCAGGCCGTACGAGCAGCTCGCCGAGCAGCACGCCGCCGAGCTCGCCGACCGCGCCGAGCGGGCGGCGGCGGAGCGCGAGGAGCAGCAGGAGCGGTACGCCTCGCTCGCCGCCCGCCACGAGCAGCTGACGGCCGTCCTCGCCGAGTCGCTGCGCGGCCCCCTGGAGGAGCTGCGCACCCAGCTGGGCGCGCTCGCCGCCGACGACGCCGGGCAGCTGTGGCCCGAGGCCAACCAGGTCCTGCACCACCTCGCCGCCGGGTACGCCCGGATGACTGCGCTCGTGGACAACGTCCTGGGCTACCAGCGCCTCGACGCGGGCGCGGAGGAGCTCGACAAGCACGTCACGCTCCTCGACGGGGTCGTGTCGGCCGGCATCGACGGGGCCGTCGAGCTGATCGGGCCCGGCCGCGCACAGTTCGCCGTGCACACCCCGCCCATCGAGGCCGAGGTGGACCCGGTCCGGCTCGCGACCGCCCTCGCGCACCTCGTCGCGGACGTCGCGGGCGTCGACGCGACCGGCCGGAACCGGGCCGCCGTCCCGGGCGCCGGGCTCGCGGACTCCACGATCGTCGTGGCGGCCGCCCAGCGCGGCGACGTCGTACGGATCGAGGTCCGCGGCCCGTACGCGGGCGGCGACCCGGTCCACGGGCCCGTCGTGCGCGGAATCGTGGCGGCGCACGGCGGCGTCGTGCAGACCCACGAGGTGCCGGGCACGAGCGGCGGCGCGTACGTCCTCGAAGTGCCGGTCGGCGCGGGCCGGGGCACGGTCCCCGCCCCGGCGCCCCGGACCGCCGACCGACCGGACGGCCGGGAGGCCCTCGCGCTGCCCGCGCAGGCTTCGGCGCCGCTCACCGAGACGCCGGTCGCCGCTTCCCCGGCCGCCGGGACCCCGGTCGCCGGGGCACCGGTCTCCGCGTCCCCGGCCGCCGTGGACGCGGGGCCGGACGCGGAGGCTCCCAGCGGGCGGCGGCGGGCCCGGCGCGGCTCGACGGACGCCTTCCTGGACGGCGCGGTCGCGGACGCGGGCGACGCCCCGGCCGGCACCACCGGTCCCGGCGGTCGACGCCGTGCCCGTACGGAGGGGTCCGCCGCGGCCGACCTGATCCCGGCTCAGCAGCACGCGATCGCGCCCGCCCAAGGCGCCTCGGACGTTCCGGCCGCCGCGCCCGTCGAGCCCACCGGGCGCCGTCGGGGACGGCCCGCCGAGGGTTCCGTCGTGACCGCCGCCGAAGGGGCGCAGGGGCGTGCCGCGCTCGGCGCGGCCGTGCCGCCGCAGGGCGTGGCCGTCGACCCCTCGGGCATCCCCGGAACCGGGCCCGGCTCCGGGCCCGTTCCGTCCCCCGCCTCCGCCCTGGCCCTGCCGGCCGTCGCCTCCGAGGAGGCTCCGGCGCAGCCGAGCGGACGCCGTCGGCGCGCGCTGGCCGCCGCGCAGGAGCGGGCGGCCGCGGCCGAGGCCGGTCCCCGGACCCCGTTCGCGCTGCCGCCCGCCGACGCGGACCGCGAAGTGCCGCTGCCCGCCGCTCCCGTGGCCGGTCCGCTGCCGGTCTCCGACGAGGGACAGCACGAGGCCGTACGGGGTGTCCCGGGCGCGGACCACACGCCTCCGCAGCCCCACCCCCACGTCCCTGCGCAGGGACCGCTGCCGGAGCAGTCGCCCGACGCCTCCGGGACCGCGTCCGTACCCCCGTCCGTCGAGCCGACCGGGCGGCGGCGGGCCGTCGCGGCTCCGCGTCCGGAGCAGCCGCAGACGCACCCCCACCCCCACCCCCACCCGCAGCCCCAGCCGTCGTCCGGCAACGGCACGGGGCCCGGGACCGGCACCGGGTCCGTACCGCTGCCGCCCGAGCTGCCCATGTCGAGGGAGTCGACCCAGGGGCGGGCGTTCAGCGTCCGGACCCTCGGGCAGGGCGTCCCCTTCGCTCCCCCGGGCCCGGCTCCGGCCCCGGTACCGACGCAGGCCCCGGCCGCGCCCGGTGCGGCCCCCGCGCCCACCGCTCCCTCCAACGGCTCCGGGCGGCGGCGCAAGCTCGCCACCCCGCCCGAGGTCGACCCGCCGGCCCCGGCGGCGCTCCCCGCACCGGCCGGGACCGAGGCCAAGCCGCATCCGCAGCCGCAGGCCCCGGCCCAGCCGGAGGCCGTGCCCGCGCCCGCCCCGCTCGCTTCCCCCGTCGTCCCCGCCTCCCCCGCGTCCGAGGGCCGGGCGTACGCCATAGGAGCGCCCGCCGAAGGCTCCGCCGAGGGTCCCGAGCCGCTCGACGGTCCCGGCGGCGCGGTCGAGGTCGCCAACCGGCCCGCCCCGCGCCCCGTCGACGACGAGCTGCCCCCGGAGCCCCTGGACAACCCGCGTCGGCTGCTCGTCTGGCCCGCGCCCGACGTCTCCACGCAGCAGGCGCTGAGCGACCGCGGCTACCGGCCGGTGATCGTGCACTCCCGCGAGGAGGTCGACGCGCAGATCGCCGCCTTCCCGGCCGCGCTCTTCGTCGACCCGCTGACCGGCCCCATCACCCGGACCGCGCTCCAGTCGCTGCGCCAGGCGGCCGTCGCCGCCGAGGTGCCGGTACTGCTCGCGGCCGGGCTGGGGCAGGCGACCCGCGAGGCGGCGTACGGCGCCGATCCGGCCGTACTCCTCAAGGCGCTCGCGCCGCGCGACAGCGAGCAGCACCCGTCCCGGGTCCTGCTGATCGAGGAGAACGAGGACATCGCGGAGGCGCTCGCGGCCACCCTGGAGCGGCGCGGGATGCAGGTGGCGCGGGCGGCCACGGACTCCGAGGCGGTCACGCTCGCCACGCAGACGCAGCCGAACCTGGTGGTGATGGACCTGATGCAGGTGCGCCGCCGCCGGGCCGGGATCATCGACTGGCTGCGGGCGAACGGGCAGCTCAACCGCACCCCGCTCGTCGTCTACACCTCGGCCGACCTGGTCGAGGAGGAGCTGCCGAAGCTGTCCTCCGGCGAGACGGTCCTCTTCCTGGCCGAGCGCGCGAACAGCGCCGAGGTCCAGGCCCGGATCGTCGACCTGCTCGCGAAGATCGGCACCAACTAGTCGGCACCGACTAGGACAAGGGGGAGGGCCGTCGGCCCTCCCCCTCCTCCCCTCCCGGTGACTACAGCCGGGTCACGTCCAGCTCGCCCTCCGCGTACTGCTTGCGGATGACCTTCTTGTCGAACTTGCCGACGCTCGTCTTCGGCACCGTCGGCACGACCGCCCAGCGCTCCGGCAGCTGCCACTTGGCGATGCCGCCCTCCGTGGCGAGGAAGGCCTTCAGCGTCTCGTAGTCCGCCGTCGAACCCTCCTTGAGGACGACGGTCGCGAGCGGGCGCTCGCCCCACTTCTCGTCGGGCACGGCGACGACGGCGGCCTCGGCGACCTCCGGGTGCGCCATGAGGGCGTTCTCCAGCTCGACGCTGGAGATCCACTCGCCGCCGGACTTGATGACGTCCTTGGCGCGGTCGGTGAGGGTGAGGAAGCCGTCGGCGCTGATCACGCCCACGTCGCCGGTCTTGAGCCAGCCGTCCTCGCTGAACTTGTCCTCGGGGCGGAGCGGTTCGCCGTCGACGCCGTTGTAGTACGCGCCCGCGATCCAGGTGCCGCGCACCTCCAGCTCGCCGGCCGACTCGCCGTCCCAGGGCAGGTGCTCGCCGCCGGGGCCGACGAGCCGCGCCTCGACGCCGGCGGGGAAACGTCCCTGCGTGACGCGGTAGGGCCACTCCTCGTCGGCGGTGAGGCCGGCCGGCGGGTGGGCCATCGTGCCGAGCGGGGAGGTCTCGGTCATGCCCCAGGCGTGGCAGAGGCGGACGCCGAGCTTGTCGTACGCCTCCATGAGGGAGGGCGGACAGGCCGCGCCGCCGATGGTGACCTGGGCCATGGAGGAGAGGTCGCGCGGGTTGGCGGTGACCTCGGCGAGCAGGCCCTGCCAGATGGTGGGGACGGCGGCCGCGTGGGTCGGCTTCTCGCGCTCGATCATGTCGGCGAGCGGGGCCGGCTGGAGGAAACGGTCCGGCATGAGCATGTTGATGCCGGTCATGAAGGTGGCGTGCGGCAGCCCCCAGGCGTTCACGTGGAACTGCGGGACCACGACCAGGGTCGTGTCCTTGGCGGTGAGGCCCATCGACTCGGCCATGTTCACCTGCATCGAGTGCAGGTAGATCGACCGGTGGGAGTAGACGACGCCCTTCGGGTCGCCGGTGGTGCCGGAGGTGTAGCACATGGCCGCGGCCGAGCGCTCGTCCAGCTCCGGCCAGTCGTACGTGGTCGGGCGGCCGGCGATCAGCTCCTCGTAGTCGTGCACGCGCGGGGCCGCGCCGGCCAGGACCGAGCGGTCGCCGGGGCCCGAGACGACGACGTGCTCGATCGTCGGCAGGTGCGGGAGCAGCGGGGCGAGGAGGGGGAGCAGCGAGCCGTTGACGATCACGACCCGGTCGGCGGCGTGGTTGACGATCCACGCCAGCTGCTCGGGGGGAAGGCGGAGGTTGAGGGTGTGGAGGACGGCGCCCATGGAGGGGATCGCGAAGTACGCCTCGACGTGCTCCGCGTTGTTCCACATCAGGGTGGCGACCCGCTGGTCGCCGGTGACGCCGAGTTCGTCGCGCAGGGCGCCGGCCAGCTGGTGCGCGCGGGCCCCGGTCTCGGCGAACGTGCGGCGCTGCGGCTCGGGCTCACCCGTCCAGGTGGTGATGGTGGACTTCCCGTGGATCCTCATCCCGTGTTCGAGGATGCGGCTCACGGTCAGCTGTACGTCCTGCATGGTGCTGTACACGGGGCGTCCTCCCGGTGGGCGCTACGTGGCAGTAAGGGTGTGGAGATTCTGCGCACGTACCGCGCGGTATGTCACTACCTGGGAGTACGGAAATTGCCAGTGATTACTGGCGACGGGGAGACGGCGGGCGAGAGGCCGGGAGAAACGGGAGGGTCGAGGGCCAGGTCCGGGAGGGTCGAGGGCCAGGTCCAGGAGGGTCGAGGGGCCCGGTCCGGGAGGTTTCGCGGGCGGGGGCCCTCACCGCGCGAGGGTCAGCTCCGGGTCCTCGCGGAGCTTGCCGAGCGCCCGGGACACCGCGCTCTTGACCGTGCCGATCGACACCCCGAGCACCTCGGCGGTCTGGGCCTCGCTGAGGTCCTCGTAGTACCGCAGGACCACCATCTGGCGCTGCCGCTCGGGCAGCTTGAGCACCGCGCGCCACATGGCGTCGTGCAGCGCCTGCCGCTCGGCCGGGTCGGGCGACGGGAGGCCGACCGGCTCGGGCAGCTCCTCGCACACGAACTCGTCGACCTTGCGCTTGCGCCACTGCGACGTGCGGGTGTTCAGCAGCGCCCGCCGGACGTAGCCGTCCAGGGCGCGGTGGTCCTCGATGCGCTCCCAGGCCACGAAGGTCTTGGCGAGCGCGGTCTGGAGGAGGTCCTCCGCGTCCGAGGGGTTGGCGGTCAGGGAGCGGGCGGTGCGCAGGAGGACGGGCCCACGCGCCCGTACGTACGAGGAGAAGGTCGTGTACGACGCGTACTGCGAGGCACCGGCGCAGACGGGGCCAGAGGGTGGCGGAGTCATGACTCCACGCTAGGAGCGGCGGCGGTCCGGCGGATCGGCCCCAGGTCCCGAACCGCCGTCCGCCTCAGGTTGTAGGGGTGGGGACGGCCGGACCTCCTCTGGGTGGAGGCCCCCGATGCCCGGCTCAGGGTCGGGCCGGGTCCCGCGCCACCACGGGAGAGGAGGAGGGGACGGAGGCGTGGGAGGCGGTGCGGGAGGCGGAGGCGAAGCCCGTGCGTGCCGTGGTGAGGCGGGCGACCGGGGCGTCCACGGCGTTGCGGTCGATGACGAGGCGGTGGCCGCCGTACGACTCGGCGACGTTGCCCGCGTACTGGTGGATCCGGGCGTGCGGCGTCCAGGCCGCCGGGGCCAGCGCGGCCTCGGTGGCCAGTGCGGGCTTCCCCAGCCAGCGCGCGAACCACATCACGGCCGGCAGGTCCGCCGTGCCCGCCTTCCGCTGCGCCTCGATGTCCCGTACCCCCGTGTCCGCACTGCTGTAGAAGCCGGGGAGGTAGCCGAGGCGGCGCACCTCGCGGTTCCAGGCGCGGACGAAGGAGAGGGTGGTCGCGGCGCACGGCGCGTCCCCCCGCCGGTAGGACTCGATGTCGAGGTACAGCGGACTGCTCGTGTCCAGGCCCAGGGCCCGCGCCGCCCGCACCGCGTCGCCCGCCTCCCGGGTGCCCTGCCCCCAGGGGTCGGAGCCGATGGCGAAGGGCTTCTTGGCGGGGGCCTCGACGCACGGCGCCTGGGAGCCGACGAAGACGGGGAGCAGCCGCCAGCCCATGGCCTGCACCGAGGCGACCCAGCCGGGACCGAGCTCCCGCTGGCCGGGGCAGCCCCGGCCCCGCCCGGCGAAGTAGATCCCGACGGCCCCGTACGGCGAACCGCGCCAGGCCCTCATCGTCTCGACGGAGGGCGCCTCGCAGGTGTCGAAGGCCTTGCCGGTGAAGTGGACGGGGGTGGAGGCGGTCGAGACGGCGGAGGCGGGAGCCCCGGGGGCGGCGGGGGCCCCCGGAGCGGCGGCGGTCCTCACGGCTTCCGCTGCCGCCGCCGCTCTCGTGGTGGCCGGGGGCGGGGGCGGGACGGCGGTCGGTGCCGGGGCGTCGAGGAGGGCCGTCCCGGCCACCGCGGCCATCAGGGCGGCGGCCACGGCCCGCACCCCGGCGAAGGGGGACGCGGTCCGCGAACGTGCCGGGGCGGAAGTCGTGGTGGTCCGGGGCCGGGGCGGAGTGCTTGTGCTCATGACGCGAGTGAAGGGCCGCCCGCCGTGCCCGGCCACCGCTGGGGCCGCCTCCTCGGCCGTACGCACCGGGGAACGACCCGTACGTGGGAACCGCACCCCCGTGCCCGACCCCGCGTCCGCCCCCGCACCCGGACCCGATGACATGTCCGGCGATGCCTCCGGTGACGCCTCCGATGGTGCTCCCGATGTCGGGACGGCCCGCACGCCGGCATCGAAGTACCGCCGTGCGGGCCGTCGTTCGCACTGCCGTTTCGCCCCCCCCTTCGGGCCGGTCTCCGCTGTCCCCCGGTCACCCCCATGGCGGGAAGGTGAGCATCGGTCCGGACCGGGCGATGCGGGTGGAGCCGGTACCGCTCGCACCGACCGCGCCGTTCGGTCGGGGGACGGCGGTGGTGCGGGCGAGGCGGGCGGGGGGACTGCTTGTCATGGCTGTTTCCTCCGGGAACCGAGAACCAGGAGCTCCGGTGGGATCCGGTGAGCTCCGCCGAATACGTGAAGCGCGGGGCGGGACTGAAATGTGTGTGTTTCCGGGGCAGTTGGCCTTCCGTCCCGGTCGTTGTGCTCGACGTCGCGAATGCAGAGTTGCCCACGGAATCCCCGGCGAACCGTCTCGGAGCGGACGTTCCCCCTCAAGCGTGAGGACAGCCGGATAAACCCGGTCAGCGCGAGAAAAGAGGCGGCTCGCGGGGGACGGCGGAATTCGCCTTTCGCCCCGGGCGCACGGTTCCGGTGCCCCCGGGAACTAGGAAACGTCCCCCACGGCCTCCGCGAAGGCCTGGTACGCCGTCTCGCCGAAGAGCACGAAGCGCACCTCCTCGACCTCGGTGCGGGCCGCCCGCACCGTCGCGACGGCGATCCGGGCGCCGTCCGCCATCGGCCAGCCGTAGATCCCGGTGGAGACGGCCGGGAAGGCGACCGTGCGGGCCCCCAACTCGTCGGCCACCCGCAGGGATTCCCGGTAGCAGGAGGCCAGCAGCTCCGAGCGGTCCTCGTCCCGCGACCAGACCGGCCCCACCGTGTGGATCACATGCCGGGCGGGCAGCCGCCCCGCCGTGGTGGCCACGGCCCGCCCGGTCGCCAGTCCCTTGCCGTAGTGCGAGCGGCGCAGCTCCCGGCAGGCGGCGAGGATCTCCGGCCCGCCCTTCCGGTGGATCGCCCCGTCGACGCCGCCGCCCCCGAGCAGCGAGGAGTTCGCGGCGTTGACCACCGCGTCCACCGCCTCGGCGGTGATGTCGCCCCGGACGAGCACGATCCGCATCCCACGCTCCTGTCTCCCGGAGGACTCCGAAGGAGTCCCGAAGGCTTCCGGACCCTACGCCGCCCCGCACGGAACGGCACCGCCATTACCACCCCTCCGCGCCCGGCCCGCCTCCGAAAGGCGGCGAACGGCCCGATATGCGGAGCGATGCATACGTACGGGATGACACGGGCCGAAGCGACGTCACACGTACGGGTGGGCGTCGGAAGCCCCCGGAGCGGGTACGGGGCGGCCGTGACGACGAAGGCCACGAATCCGGGCGAGGTCGGTCACGGCGGGTGAAATAGCCGGTGGGAAAGGTGTTTCCGGCTCTCACGTATCCACGGCGTGCGCGTGTCTAACCCCAAGCAGACGCCTAAATTGTTCAGAATGTCACTTACTGCCCCAGTTGAAACTACGAAGTTTCGTTGCCGAGGAGCGTGTCATGCAGGTTCGCAGGTGGCTCCCTGACCAGCCCACCAGCATCGGCCGCCATGACTGGCCGGACGAGGGCGGCGAGGGAACTCATCTGCGACTGCGGGCCGGCTCCATCGTCGTACTCGACCGGCAGGCCTGGCGCGTCCTGGAGATCACCGGGTACCCCGGCGACCACTGGCCGGAGGCGTACGAGAAGGCCTGGCGCGACCACGTGGAGCTGTGGTGGCACGCCAACGAGCTGCGGCGGGCCAACAACCAGGCGGTCAAACCGGCCCCGGAGCGCGCGGAGTTCTACAAGCGTCCGGTGGTCCTCGTGCTGCGCAACGACAACCTGCCCCGGTCCGCGCCGAAGCACTGGTGCGCCCCCGCCAGCCAGGACTGGCAGGTGCTCCCCGAGCACTACGCGGTCTGCCGCGCCTGCGGCGAACTGCCGCCCTGCCACCACGGGGAGTACCCGCGCGAGGAGGGCCCGCGCAGGCCGGAGCAGAGCGGCGGCATCCCGTTCCTGGTGCCGAAGGGCTGCTGCATGGGGTGCGCCGAGCAGATCAAGCCCCGCATGAGGACGGTCCGTTTCCCCGGACCCAACCTCTGGTACCCGGACCTGGGCGAGGACACGGCGGTCTTCCACGCGCGTTCCTCCTGCGAGGACCAGGTGGAGTGCTACCGCGCGCAGTGGCAGCAGGAGTACGAGCCGCCGGCCGTACGCCCGGGCACGTCGGCGTTCCCGGGCTTCGACCACTTCGTCCTTCCCCGGGCCCGCCAGTCCCCGCCGCAGCCCCCGGAGGCGCCGCAGCCTCCGCAGTCCGTACAGGCGACACAGGCCGTACAGGCCGCACAGGCTCAAGTCCCGCACGCGCAGGCCCTTCAGGCGCCCCAGGGCCAGGTCCCGCAGGCCCCCCAGGCCCCGCTGCCGGCCTCGCACGCCCTCCTGCTGGCCACGGCCCCCCGCACCGGGGAGGAGGCGCACGGCGCCCTCACGGCGGGGACGACGGGCTCCGGCACCTTCTCGCCCTCCTTCGAGGGCTACCGCCCGGACCCGGAGCCCTACTCCGACCCGTACCCGGCGCCCGATCCGTACCCGACGCCCGACCAGTACGCGGCACCCGACCCGTACCCGGTGTCCGACCCCTACCCGGCCCCCGCCGCGGACCCCGGTCCCGCCGGGCACGCGGTCCGGGCCGCGGAGGAGCTGAGCCGGACCCTGACCGACCGCCCGGCCTTCCACAACGCGGAGCAGGCGGCCCGCGTCATCGAGGAACTCACGGCGGCCGTACGCAACATCGCGCTCTGCCTCAACAATCCCCCGGCCCGCAACCACTCCTGACGACGAAGGGGCGCCCCCGGCCGGGAGCGCCCCTTCTGATCAGCGCGTCGTCTGACCTGCTGCGGTGGGTGTGGGATTTGAACCCACGGTGACATCGCTGCCACGACGGTTTTCAAGACCTTTCGGCGATCACGGCCGCCGCACGCTCTGCCGCAGGTCAGGCGGGTGCGAGGACGCCAGCGGAGCCGTCGTCATCGTCATCGTGCCCCCTACGTGCCCCATCGGCATCTGCATGTCCTCCGAGCCAGGCATCAGACGCGGCAGCAACCTCAGCGTCTCGGCCGGCCACAGGCCGAGCGTAGTGCCGAGTGGTGACGCTCGCGTTGGAGTGCCCGAGCCGATGGGCGGCCGTCATCACCCCGTACCGATCAGCAACCCAGGTACCGTGCGACGCCCGAAGGTCGTGCGGGGTGACGTCCGAGAGACCAGCCGCAGCGACCGCCGGGTCGAAGTACGCCTTACGCCACTGGTTGTAACGCAGGGGGCGACCGAAGCTGTTCGTGAAGAGCAGCGCGTCGTCACCACCGGGCAGCGTGTCCAGGTAGGCACCGAGCCTCTTCACCAGCGACGGCGCCAGAGTCAGGACGCGCTTCTGATGGGACTTCGGAGTGTCGAAGACCAGGGCCCCGTTCGCCTCAGCGAGGTTCTCGTCCACCACAAGCAGACAGCCCGGGACGTCCACGTCCATACGCCTGAGGGCAAACGCCTCTCCGATTCGGAGGCCAGCGAAGGCAAGCAGTGCGATCAGCAGATCATGCGGCGTGCTAGCGCTCCGGACGATCCGGGACGCCTCCACCTGCGTCAGGATGTGCGGCTCGGTCTGCGGCATTCGAGGAAGGCGCACACCGCGACACGGGGTCTGGGCGATCAGCTCATTGTCGACGGCGGAGGCCATCACCTGGGACAGCACCCGGTAGGCCTGCCGGATACGCGAGGCGCTAAGTCCAGCCCCCTTCATGTCTCCGATCCACTCAGTCACGGTGATCGGCCGAAGGCTGGAGAGCTCTCGGTCGCCGAGCACGGGATTTATCCGCGACTCGATGAGCGACCGGTACGACGCCTGGGTCTTGTGCTTGAGCTGGGGAGCCACCGCAGCCAGCCAGCGGGCAGACCAGTCCCGGACTGTGGCTGCACCCTCAGCCGGATCAATCCACCTCCCGTCTTCGATCTCCACACGCTTCTTCGCCAACCACATGTCCGCGTCGGTCGACGTGGCAAAGGTCCGATCAGCGGGGCGAAGAACACCGTCCGGCCCCGGGTAGCGGGCCTGGAACCGACCCGAAGGCAGCTTGCGCACCCGGCCGAAGCTCCGGCGAGACTTCCGCTTGCGAGCCATCAGGCAGCCCTCCGTAGCATCGCCACCGAGCGGACGATGACCGGCTTCACGGTGTTGGCCGTGACAAAGGCGTTGACCGCGCTCTCAGGGATGCGGACGTGCCGGCCAACCTTCACGAAGGTGATCCGGCGCTCCTCGATGAGGCGCCGGGGGAAGCGAACAGTGGTCCCGAGGAGTTCGGCCACTTCGTTCACGCTCAGCAGTCGGTCCATGGTCACCACTCCCCCAGTTCGGTGGCTTCGAGTTCGGTACGGATCTCGCGGACGAGTTCGCGGTTGGTGCGGATGTCGCGGGCGATGCTGGCGGCGAGCCAGGACTCGCCGGGTGTGTGGCCGTGTCCGGCGTAGGTCCAGTGGGCAATCACGAGGGTGGAGCCCTCCGAGTCGTCCGGATCCGGCAGACCCCGTTCCCGACGTTCCTGGGCGGCGCGGTAGTCGGCGCGGGTCTGGCGCAGGGCGCCGAGGGTGGTGGAGTAGGCGCGGGATTTGGTGGAGAAGTGGCCGCGGAAGCCGAGCATGTGCGACCAGCGCGCCAGCATCCGGCCCGGATAGTCGCCGTCGAGGGTCCAGCAGGCTTCGATCAGGCGCCGGGTGTGCTCCGGGACATCGAGCTTGGCCAGCTCCGCCGATTCGCCGATGCGGCGGTCAACGGTGCCCGTGGTCTCGGCCGCCTTGGTGGCGTACTTGGCGACGTAGGAGGCCACGGCCTGTTCGGTCAGCTCCTCCTGGCCGAGCGCACCGATCGGCTGCACATCCACCTGCGTACCCCACCGCAGAGTCCGTTCGGGGTGGGTGCCGGCGGCCGGGACGGTGACCGCGACCCGGGCAGCAGCCGCGCGGATCGCATCGTCCAGCAGACCGACCGAGGCCCAGGCGGGCGGGGTGGTCTCGGGTCCGTCGGGGCCGTCGAGGCGAACCACGGCATGGAAGTGGATCGCGCCGCGTTTCTGGAACTCGGCGACCTTCCCGAAGGACACCCGGCACGACTCCTTCAACGCGGCCTGGGTGATCCCGGCGCGGGCGGCGATCTCACGGCGCAGGTAGATCGTGAAGCGCTGCCACAAGTGCCCGGCGTAGTTGTTCCACAGCACCGCACCCGCATAGTCGTACGAGGCGGGGTCGAGGGCGGTGCCCAGGAGAGGCGAGCCCTCCGGATGCTGGACGCCGCAGCGGCAGCGGCCGGAGCCGGGACGATTGTGGACCGGCCCGAAGGACGGAGCGGTCAGGGTGGCGAAGACCCTCGGGTGGTCCCGGACGGTGGCGGGGACGTTCTTCCGGTCGTCGCCGGTGATCCCGGCCCGGATCAGGTGATAGGTGTCCCCCGCATAGGTCCAGGCGCAGGAGGGGCAGCGCGAGGCCCGGCGGTTGCCGCAGGCGACCCGTAACCGGCCCCCCGGCTCATCGGCCGTCGAGTACGAGTACAGGACATCGCCGGTGGCCCGGTCGCGGGTGACGGTGGTGCCGGACAGGTGGATCGGGTCCGAGCAGCCCCCGGTACGCCGGACCTGCTCACGCCAGCGCTCGAAGCCCGGAGTGTTGGCGACCCGCAGGAGGTCGGCCAGGGCCAGGGGGTCGGTACCCAGGGAGGCCGCGACATGGGCCACGGCCTCCGGGGCGACGGGGAAGACCGTCACGCCGCCACCGTCCGCAAGGACTGCGAGGCGGCGCGGGCGGTGGTGTGGTGGTGCGGGCAGGGCCGGTAGACCGGGGCGTCGTGCGGGGCGTTGCGCAGTTCGGCGCGGGTCAGCTCGATCCAGCCGGTGAAGCCGTCGTTCAGCGGCCAGCCGGTCACCTCGCACGAGCAGCGCAGCCCGTCGAAGACGACGCAGCCGCAGGGAACCAGCTCCCCGGCGGTGCCGGTCATCGAGCCGTCGTCGGAGCCCAGAAGCGTCCCGTCGCAGTCCTTGCACACGTCCGGCACGGCCGAGATCACCGAGGCGGTACCGGAGCTGACCGGCTGGTAGCCGAGCGTCGGGTCCTTCGGGCAGATCACGTTCCCGTCGTGCGTCAGCACGCTCAGACCGTCCACGTAGGACCGCTGCCAGGCAGGCACCGTGACCCGGCACCCCGGGCACTGATTACGACGCGGTGCGTCCATCTCGGACCAGGACAGAAGCGCGGAGGAGGACAGAGCAGGCATGATGGAAGCTCCCTTCGAGGGACGGGAGCGGCGTATCTGCTTGGCGGTAGAGGGCGCCGCTCCCGATCAACCTTGTCTAACTTCTCTTGTGTTACCTAGATTAGTGAAGGTGTCGAAGAACGCAATCCCTCAGGGCAGACTTCTTTAGGTCACTTAGGTAACTTGAATCCGTGACCGTGAGCCCAGATGACCCTCGCAGCGCCTACGCGCAGGTAGCCGACGACCTCCGCAACCAGATCGCGCACGGCAGGTTGAAGGCCGGCCAGCGACTGGAGGGGAATGCCAAGCTGGCCGAGCGGTACGGCGTGGCAGCCATGACCGTTCGGCACGCGCTGGACATCCTCCGAGACGAGGGCTTGATCGTGAGCCAGCAGGGGCGCGGAACATTCGTCGCCAGTGATCCGCCGTCCGTCGAGGTCGACCAGGGTTCGACCATGGCCAGTGAACTCGCAGAGATCAAAGCTGCCCTGGAGCTCATCAACTCGCGGCTCGACCGGCTTGAAGGTCGTGTTGGCGACTTGCCGTAACGGTGGCAGACAGGCGATCAACCCGTTGAGCAGCCTCCGCCAGCTTCCTCCGGATCTCGTGCAGCTCCGCTAATAACCGCGCTCTCTCGGCAACCTTCACGGCAGTACTCCCCCGATAGACGTCGTGATCAACCCAGCTTCATGTGTCCCGCCAGACGTCGGACCTCTTCGGTACGTTCGTGCTTTCCCGTAGACCGCAGGTCGTCGACGAGGTTGCGAGCGATCGGCCGGTTACGAACGTGCTGCGGGGCAACGGAATCCGCTCGAAGGATCGCGTCGGCCGCCGGCGCAGCCTTTCCGTTCATCATGTGCCCCGCCGCTGTGCACACCCAGAAGTGGGACTGCCGCTCGCCGGACGCGATGCCCATCACATCCACAAGCTCCGCTCGCGAGGACACGTCTCGCGGATGCCCCAGTTCGAGGCTCACCTCGACGGCGTGGATCTCGGTATTCACTGCGTTGAACTGCGTCTGGAACACGTTGCCACCCATGGGAAGCTCGCCTGCCACGTTGCGAGCTGCGGCAAGGTGCGACTCTGCTTCTGCGCGGTCCCAGAGGCGCGACCACGCCACGGCAGCACGTAGGTGCATGGCTCCCCAGAGGGAGCGCACCGAAGCATCCCCCTCCGCCATATGCGGTTCGAGGTCATCCAGGGCACGGCGCGCCATGTCCTTAGCCGCAGCGAGTTCCCCCTCATGAAGCCAGACCCCGCACAAGTCCCAACGAGCCGCCGCTTGAAGGACCGGCGATTCGGCACGCTCGGCAGCTACGAGTTCCCGCTGAACGGCACTCCACCCGAGATCATGGTGGCCGAGCAGGTTGGAAGACACCCGAGCCATGTGGCTTGACCTGAGCATCAAGGCTTCCGCCTTCAGCACGTCCTCGCCCTGCGCAATGTCGCAGAGGACGACCAGCTCACGGAGGATCTGCGGCAGGACATCACCAAGCGCAGTGAACCGGGCATCCTGCCTGAGCTGTTCGGCTGCTTCGACCCTCGCAGTCAGGTCCGCCAGGGTGGGTATGTCGGTCATGGTGATGAGTGCGGCACCACCAGGCATCGTCGCCTGCTGGAGAGCGAGACGAAGCCCAGGGATGGCGGCATGCCCCGAGTCGAGATCCGACGTCTCGTGCCGGTAGGGCTGCCCCGTCAGCTCGATGACCTCGACGCCCAAGACTTCCGCGAGCTGCCCAAGCACACTCATCCGGTCGAGCGGAAGCCGTCCAGTTTCGATCTTCGAGACCCAACTCACGGAGCGATTGACCGCAGCAGCCAACCGGGCTTGATCCCATCCGGCCCGACGCCTTGCCCTCGCTACTCGCTGCCCCGTACTCAGCTCCGCCCCCATGATGGGCCTCCCTTCGATACTCCGAAGGTACCCACCACCGGGAAGCACGACTGTCAGGAAAAGTGACAGAGCCCGATCGAACCGCCATGAGGGCGGGACGAGTTACAGATTTCTCTACCTCATCAAGGCACCCGCCGCGCACGGCGCGGCGCGAGCGGCCCGGCGCCCGGGCCGCCGCTCTGTCTTCGCCAGCGGCGGCCCGGGCGCCGGGCCGCTCGCCTGACAGCTCGGGTTGATGGGTGACGAACCATGATGCGGCTGAGGTACTGCGCAAGTGCGGCTCAAGACGATGCCTCCGGCGGGGGCGCAACAAGCACCAGGATGGGCGGGGGCTCCGTGAGCGGGTGCCGGCCGGTGGGGTGTGGCGGTGGAGACTCCCATCCCGTCTGCCGTCGACCCAGGCAGAGCCGAGCAGACACGGCGCCGGGCGTCCAGGTCGTTCGTACAGTGGCGCGCTCCACCTGGACGCCCGGCACCGCGCCTGCTCCACGGTGTGTGGGTCGACGGCAGACGGGATGGGAGTTGAGGTGGCTGCTATGGCGAAGGTGCACGCTAAGGTGCCGCTGGGAGGTGGGATGGCAGACAAGAACGATTGGCGGAACCACCCGCATTGGCACCTCTTGATCCTGGTGCCGCTGCTGGTCTTTCTGGTCATCGAGGATGACGTAATCACCCGCAGTCTCCTGGCCGGGGGGCTCTTCTCGGGTGCGGTGCGCTACGGGCGCGACTGGGTAAAGCGTGGGGCCCGGAAGGCCATGGCTGACTGATCCGGCTAGAGCTACGGATCAGAAGACGCCGTGCCCCTCCCGTGCCCGATCGTGCGGGAAGCACCGGGGAACGAAGGGCAGCCACGGACAACGCACAGCGCGAAGGCCTCTGACCGATTTATCTGGTCAGAGGCCTTCGGCATGCTGCGGTGGGTGTGGGATTTGAACCCACGGTGACTCGCGCCACGACGGTTTTCAAGACCGTTCCCTTAGGCCGCTCGGGCAACCCACCTCCGCCCCGGACCCGCTTGGCCGGAGCGGCTACAGCGTACCGGCTGGAGGGGGTGGGCGGCGGCGGGTGGGTTGGCGTCGGAGGAGGCGTGGGCGTCGGGACCGGGCACGACGACCGCCACCCGTACGGGCGGCGGTAGAGCGGGGACGTACGGGTGCGGCCCGGGGCCACGAAGCCCCGGGCCGCACCCGTCGCACATCTCCCGTCACGCATCACCCGTCCACGCGCGCGTGCGCGTCAGCTGTCGCCGGTGCGCTCGCCCAGGACGACGGTGGTCGTGGCGGACTTGCCGTCGCGCTCGTAGGTGATCTCCACCGAGTCGCCCGGCTTGTGGGTCCAGATCTCGCTGATCAGGGTGGGGCCGCTGTCGATCTGGTGGCCGCCGAAGCCGGTGATCACGTCGCCCGGCTTCAGGCCCGCCTTCGCCGCGGGGCCGTTCGGGGTGACCGAGGGGGTGCCGCCGGTGCCCCGCGCGGCGATCTCGGCGCCCTCGCCCTTGTCGTTCATGTTCACGGTCGCGCCGATCACCGGGTAGACCGGCTTGCCCGACTTGATCAGCTGCTGGGCGACGTTCTTCGCCTGGTTGACCGGGATCGCGAAGCCGAGGCCGATCGAGCCCGCCTGGGACTGGCCGAAGCCGCCGCTGGTGGACTGGATGGCCGAGTTGATGCCGATCACCGCGCCGCTCGCGTCGAGCAGCGGGCCGCCGGAGTTGCCCGGGTTGATCGAGGCGTCCGTCTGCAGGGCGCTCATGTACGAGTTGCTGCCGCCGGAGCCGTCGCCCGAGGCGACCGGGCGGTTCTTGGCGCTGATGATGCCCGTCGTCACCGTGTTCGACAGGCCGAAGGGGGCTCCGATCGCGATCGTCGAGTCCCCGACCGCCACCTTGTCGGAGTCGCCCAGCGGAAGCGGCTTGAGGCCCTTCGGGGCGTTCGTGAGCTTCAGTACCGCCACGTCGTAGCCCTCGGCCCGGCCGACGACCTCCGCGTCGTACGACTTGCCGTCGGAGAAGGTCACGGAGAGCGTGCCGCCGTCCGCCGCCGACGCCACCACGTGGTTGTTGGTGACGATGTGGCCCTCCTGGTCGTACACGAAGCCCGTGCCCGTGCCGCCCTCGCCCTGGGAGCCGCCCGACTTCGCCTGGATGGTGCCCACGCTCGGCAGCGCCTTCGCCGCGACCGCCGCGACCGTCCCCGGGTCGCGCTTGAAGGAGGCCGGGGAGTCGCCCGAGGAGACGGTGGTCGAGCCGATGCCGTCGTCGCCCCGCTCGGCCGCCCAGTAGCCGATGCCGCCGCCGATGCCGCCCGCGACGAGCGCCGCCACCAGGACGGCCGCCACGAGGCCGCCGGTCCGCCGGCGCGGCGCGGCGGGAGCCGGGGGCACGGGCGCGTGCTGGGCGCCCCAGGAGGGGACGGTCGGCGGGGGCGGGGGCCAGCCGCCGGCCGCGTGGGCGGCCTGGGCCTCGGGAGCCGCATGGGCCGCGTGGGTCTCGGGGGCGGCCGGAGCCGCGTGGGTCGGCTGGACCGTCGGGATTTCCCGGGTCTCCGGGGCTTCCCGCCCGCTCGCGTCCGCCGGGTGCGCCGGATCCGCCGGGTGCGCCGCGGTCGGCTCGGGGGCCCGGGCCGGGGCCGGAGGGGCCGACGGGGGTACGGGAGGCGTCGGAGGGGCGGACGGAGCAGCCGGATCCCCCGGAACCGCCTTGCCCTCGTTCTCGGTGCTCACAGCTCGCTCTCCTCGTTCACTGCGTTGACTGGCGTTGACTTCTATGGACTGGTCGGACGTGTGGACCGGTCGGGCCGTACGGACGGCGTGACCGTACGGACGGCGTCGACCGTGCGGACGGCGTGGGCCGCTCCGGTCGTCTGCCCGCGTTCGGTCGCGCGTACCTGCGGGTACCCGACATTCGAACCACACGCGCGTGCGTGTGACTGTTCTCGACCGCGTGAGGTTGTGTTCGCTCCGGCTCCAGGGTGCTGCGACCAGCTTTTCCCACCGGACGTCAGGCCGCTGTAAGGCGGAGCTGTGCGTTCGCACTCCATCCTTTATAAAGGACAGAACGGACAGTCCCGGTGTGCTCGCCGCGCCCCGCCAATGGCACCATGACGCGGTGACTCACGCACGGCAGCAACCGAACCGCGCCCCCGTCCAGGTCGTCGCCCACCGCGGAGCGTCCGAGGACGTACCGGAACACACCCTGGCCGCCTATGTGAAGGCCATCGAGGACGGCGCCGACGCCCTGGAGTGCGACGTCCGGCTCACCGCCGACGGGCACCTGGTCTGCGTGCACGACCGGCGCGTCGACCGCACCTCCAACGGCCGCGGGGCCGTCTCCACCCTCGAACTCGCCGCCCTCGCCGAGCTCGACTTCGGCACCTGGAAGGGCCGGGGCGAGTCGGCGGAGAGCCCCGACCGGCGGGCCCCCGGCTCCACCTCCGTCCTCACCCTGGAACGCCTCCTGGAGCTGGTCTCCGACACCGGGCGCCGGGTCGAGCTGGCGATCGAGACCAAGCACCCCACGCGCTGGGCGGGCCAGGTCGAGGAGCGGCTGCTCCAGCTCCTGAAGAGGTTCGACCTCCACGCGCCCGCGTCCCCCGAGGACTCCCCCGTACGCGTCATGAGCTTCTCGGCCCGCTCCCTGCACCGGATCGCCGCCGCCGCGCCGACGCTGCCCACCGTCTCGCTCGCCCAGTTCGTCTCGCCCCGGCTGCGCGACGGACGGCTCCCCGCGGGCGCGCGCATCGCGGGCCCCTCCATCCGGATCGTCCGGCACCACCCCGCGGTGATCCTGCGGCTCCAGAAGGCCGGGCACCAGGTCCACGTCTGGACGGTGGACGAGCCGGAGGACGTCGAGCTCTGCGAGCGCCTTGGCGTGGACGCGATCATCACCAACCGCCCGAAGCAGGTGCTGGCCCAGCTGGGCCGGGACTGATCCCCTCCGTTTTCCCTCACTTCCGCCCCATCCGTCACAGGGGACAAAGGGAGCAACACGGGTTACAGGGAGTGCACCGGCGCGTTCCGTCCGTACGCGATCGTCACGAGTGCCTCATCCCACGCCGATTGGCCGGTTTCCGGTCCAGGTCATCGGGGCATTCACACCGTGGCGTGGGGCAAAGGAGGTCTCGGGGGTGGCGTTGGTGGTGGCACAGGAGGTGCCCACGTCGTCGAGCATGGCCGTACCCCATGGCCCTGCGGGCGTGGGTGAGGCGCGGCACCGGATGCGGGACGAGCTGTACCGCAGCGGGGTCGCGGAATCGGTCGTCGACGACGCGGTACTGATCCTTTCCGAGCTGCTCAGCAATGCCTGCCGGTACGGCAGGCCGCTGGGGCGGGCGGATCGTGGCGACGGGGACGTGCGGGCGGCCTGGCGGGTCGACCCGGCGGGCGGCCTGCGGGTCGAGGTCACCGACGGCGGAGGCCCGACGCGGCCCGTCCCGTCGACGCCCTCGGTCACCGCACGGGGCGGCCGCGGGCTGAACATCATCAGCGCGCTGGCCCAGGACTGGGGCGTGCGCGACAGCGCGACCGGCGAGGTCACCGTCTGGGTGGTCGTCACCGAGGGCCACCGCCGCGAGGACTTCGCGACACACGTCGGCGGCGGGGCGGGCTTCGACTTCCTGGACGCGTACGAGGACTTGGACTGATCCCGGGGCCGGCCCCCGGGCGCGCACCGGGACCCGCTCCCGCGCTCCGGGTCGGTCCCGTGGCGCGGCCCGCCTGAGGGGTGGTGGCGGTCGGGGCGGCTAGGCTCGCGCCCGAAACAGCACCGCAGACAAGCACCGCCGCGATCGGGAGAAAGCCACACCATGGCCAAGAAGCGCCCCCAGACGAAGGCCGGCAAGGCCGGCCAGGCACAGGTCACGAGCGGGGAGATCCCGGTCGTCGGCGCGCGCGAGCCGTGCCCGTGCGGTTCGGGCCGCCGCTACAAGGCGTGTCACGGCCGGGCCGCCGCGCACGCCGTGACCGAGCTCGTCCAGCGCCCCTTCGAGGGTCTGCCCGGCGAGTGCGACTGGGTCGCGCTGCGCGAGCTGGTGCCCGCCGCCACCGTGCCGCTCACCCTGAAGGGCGGGCTGCCCGAGGGCGTGCCGTCCGTGACCCTCGCGACCGTGCTGCCGATGGCGTGGCCGGCGCTCCGCCGCGACGACGGCTCCGTCCTGCTCGCCCTGCAGAACGACTCCACCTCCGGCGACCTGGCCCGCGACCTCGCCGACACCCTCCAGCGCGCCCTGGACTCCGAGCCGGGCACCCCCGTCCCCGCGCGCCGCGTGCCGGCCGAGGGCCCGCGCCTCCAGGACCTGCTGGACGCCGACGCCGCGTTCGCGCCCGAGGTCCACACGGGCTTCGAGTTCTGGATCCCGCAGTCCGCGGACGGCGCCGACCCGGAGGTCGCCGCCTCCCTGGAGCGGGCCAACGCGGCCGCGATCCCGACCGTCCGGCTGACGGGCGTCGACTCCGCCTACTGGTGCGAGACCCCCGACAAGAACCACCTGCGCTGGGTCATGCCGTACCCGGAGGAGAAGCTCCTCGACGCGCTCGCCCGGCTCCAGGCCGCCGGTACGACCTCCCTCGGCCCGGACACCCGGCTCGTCGGCTCCTTCCGCGCCCACGGCCTCGTGGTGCCGGTGTGGGACCTGCCGACGTCCATGACCGCCGAGGAGTGCGAGAAGCCGGCCGCCGAGTTCTTCGAGCGGCTGACCGGGGCGCTCGCCTCGGACGCTCCGCTCACGGCGGAGGAGCGGCGTGCGCGCGGCGGCCTCACGAACCGTCAGGTCACTCTCAGCTGATACCCCAGGTGGTATCGGTGACTGACAGACCGACCAGTCGGTGACTTCCACCACAACCCGGTCTTCGGACAGGTAAATCCCTGTCCGAATAACCGAGATCGAATTTGCGAACAGCAGATCTCTTGTTACCGTTCTGGAAGCCCGGTCGCTGGTGCATCCCCCGTCGCCAGCGACCGGGCCTTTCCATGTCCGCTTCCGGCCCGGCCGGGGCGTCCGACGTCAACTTCCTTCGCGGTCCGCCGTGTTGCTGCCCGCCCGCAGCAGCAGCGGAGTGCTGCCGCCCTCGCCCGCGCCGGCGAATTCCGCCACCGCCGTATACGCCGTGACCGGGCCCGCGCCGCGCTCCCGGGGCGTTTCGCAGGTGCCCGGTTCATCCTGCGCGGGAACTCCGCAGCGCACTTGTACGGTCCGGCCGCCGGGGGCCATGAGGGTCAGAAACGCGTCGAGTTCCCGCCTCGTGGCGTTGCGGTAGTACGTACGTGCCCAGACGTCGGCCCCCTCGTTCAAGACACACGTCTGCGCCTCCGCGCCTCCGGGAGAGGCGAGTTCCGGCCCACAGCGCGTGACCCGCTCGGGAGCCGTGGGGGCCGGCGGGGCGGAAGGAGGGGGAGGAGCGGGAGGGTCGGCGGGGGTCGCGGGGGCGGTCGATTCCGACGGCGTACGGGGTGCGGGGCCGAGGCCCTTCCACGGGCCCTCGGCCTCTCCGTAGCTCCCGGTCTCCCCGTCGTCTCCGGCCTTCCCGTCGCCCCCGCCGTGGACTTCGGCGGACCGTACGAGACCTCCCGCCCGGCCCGGCGGGTCCGCCGGGCCCGCCGTCGCGGCGAGCGGCAGCAGGACGGCGGCCGTGACGGCGGCGCCGAGTACGACCACGCGGAGGTTCACCGGAGTCATCGGGCCCACCTGCTCCTGCTCGGCTGGAGATCACGAACGGTGGGGCGAACATAGCGGCGGGCGGCGGGGCCTCGGACGGCCGCGCACCCGTTTCCCGTACACGTCGGCCCGGGACACACCCGTTCGGGTGAACGCCCGCCGCCTACCGCCCGTCGCCCACCGGTCGCCGCACGCCGTCCGCCGGTCGCCGCCTACCGCACGCCGTCCGCCGTCAGTACGCCAGCCGGCTGCCGCCGCCCGGCATGTTCGTGCTCGCCTCCACCAGGGCGTCCACCACCGCCTCGACGTCCGGCAGCCACGGCCGGGCCGAGCCGGCGAGGGGCGCCCGCTCCCAGCGGACCTGTCCGGAGCCCGCGATCGAGGGCGGCAGCAGTAGATAGCCACCCTCACTGTGGAACCGCAGCGAACTGGGCACGCTGTCCTTCGCGTACAGCAGATCGCCGAGCCGTTCCAGGTCGTACGGGGCGACGAGGATCGACCACCGGGTGGGGGTGGCGACCACCGGGCCGAGGCGCATCCCCGTGGCGTCGAGCGCGGCGAGGGCCCGGGCGCCCGCCACGGCGGGGAGGCTGACCGCGCAGGGCGCGCCGCCGCCCGTGGCGAGGACCACCGGGGCGTCCGGGCGCCGGGTCCACCACCAGCGGACCATGCGCTCGTCCGTGGTGGCCGCCAGCAGCCCAGGGTCGTAGGGGTGCGCGCCGGGCACCACGCAGTCGGGGTCGGGACAGGAGCAGGCGGGGCCCGCGTCCGTGCGGGCCGACTCCCCCGGGCCCGCGTCCGTACGGGCCGGTCCCGCCGGTCCCGTGACCGTGCGGGGCAGCATCCTCAGGCCTGCGGCCGTGCGGGACAGCACCCTGAGGCCCGTGGCCGTGCGGGTGGTCGTTCTCAGGCCCGCTCCCGGCACGACGGGCCAGTTCCATTCGACGGCGAAGGTGACCGCCGCGTCGAGCCGTGCGGTCCTCGCCTTGCGCCGGAACCGGAGCTTGCGTCGCCTTCCGAGGATCTCGCGCATGAGCGCTCGTTCCTTTCCGTTGAACGCCGAATTCCCATCACACCACGTGCAGATTCATTCACCGTGCGTATCAGAGCGCGTACCGGACCGGCAGGGGGCCGGTACCGCGTGGGGGCGGGGCCGGCCGGGCCGGAAGAACCGTGTACAACCCGGTGGAGCCAGGTGGAGCCAGGTCGGAGCCAGAGCGGTTCAGAACACGTTCCCCGCCAGTCGGTGGCGGGCCGCGGCCTGCGGCGTGAAAGACGCCGGGGTCCCGCATCACGTTCCGGGGCAGCTTCAACTGCCCCCGCCTGTCACCGTTTACGTACCCCGCACGCTCGGAATGACGCGCTTTCAAACGACGCCAGTCGACCGCAAAAGGTGCACACCGGGGGTAATTTTCGGCCAACTTCCCGGTTACTTCAACCCTCTCGCGCGACCTCACGGACACCACTTTTCCCGTGGGGACAATGCTGGACATCGCTCCTCTTGTGCGTGTACATGTGGGTACATCGAGCGGCGCAGGATGACATGGGGGTTTGCGATGCTATGGCGTCAAACGCACCGGTCGGAAAGCCGACCGACATGAGTGCCCCACGTCTGCCGAAAGTGGCTGGAATCGATTCAACGGTTCCCGCGCCACCGCACACTACGGCGCCCCTCCCCGGGGTCCCCCCGGCCGCGTCCCCCTCCGACGCGGCCCTCCCTCCCGGAGTCCTGATCCAGGACCGGCTCGCCTCCTGGGTCTCCGACCTCACCACCCTCCACGAACTCACCGAGCGCCTGATCAAGACCTCGTCCCTCGACGGGGCGCTCCGCGAGGTGCTCGGCGCCGGAGCCGCCCTCGTCGGCGCCCGCCGGGGCATGGCGGTCCTCGAACCCGCCGACGGCCTCGGCCCCACCAGCACCATCGGCCTCGGCCTCGCCCACGCTGACCTCGGCACCATCGAGACCGTCCCGCGCGGCTCGGGGAGTTGCGGCCGCCTCCTCGACGGACTGCCGGAGACCGACCCGACCGGAGCCGACCCGACCGGAGCCCGCCGCCCCGCGCGCGTGCCCGATCCGATCGCCATCCGGGACGTACGGACCGAGGAGGGCCTCGACCCGCGCCACCGCGAGGTCGCCGCCCGTCTCGGCTACGCCGCCAGCTACGCCCTGCCCCTCGCCACCGAGGAGGCCGGCCGGCTCGGCGCGGCCGTCTGGCTCTACGACGAGCCCGCCGAACCCGACGAGCGACGGCGCCACCTCATCGGGCTCTACGGCCGCTTCGCCACCGAACACCTCGCCCGCCTCCTCCAGGTCGAGCGCGCCCGCGTCCGGGTCGCCACCGTCGCCGAGGAGCTGCTCCCGAGCCGGCTCCCCCGCGTCCCCGGCGTCCGGCTCGCCGTCCGCCACCGGACCGGCCCGCAGGGCGGCGGCGACTGGTACGACGCGCTGCCGCTGCCCGAGGGCGCCCTCGGGCTCGCCGTCGGCTCCGTCTCCGGGACCGGCCCCAGCGCGCTCGCCGCCATGGGCCGGCTGCGCGCCTCCCTCCGGGCGTACGCGGTGATGGAGGGCGAGGACCCGGTCGCCGTCCTCTCCGACCTCGAACTGCTGCTGCGGCTCACCGAGCCCGCCCGCTCCGCGACCGCGCTCTTCGCGTACGCCGAGCCCGCGCAGCGCCGGATCGTCCTCGCCGGGGCCGGACATGCCCCGCCGCTGATCGTCGGCGACCACCGCACCGAGTTCGTCGAGACCTCGCTGTCGGCCCCGCTCGGCATGTTGACGTGCTGGGAGGCGCCGAGCGTGGAGCTGTCCCCCGCGCCGGGAGAAACGGTGCTGCTCTACACGGACGGGTTGCTGCGCCGTACCGGCGACACCACCGACCGGGCCTTCGCCCGGCTCCACGCGGCCGCCGCGAGCGTGCCGGGGGCGGACCGGTCCGACCCGGGCGCCGTCGCCGACCACGTCCTGCGGGCCCTGCTGCCCGAGGGCCTCGACCCGGCCGTGGAGGGCGAGGACGTGGTGCTGTTCGCGGCCCGCTTCGAGTGAGGATCCCGAGGGGGACGCGCCCGCGTGCCGGGGCCGCCGGGTAAGCGGACCGTGACGTTCCGGTCATGGGCCTTCCGGCCCTGGGCCCCTTTCCGTACGACCGTACGATGGTGGGGGTTCAGTGTCGTACCAGAGGAGGCAGACCCGTGGCCGAGGAGCTCACCCCGGAGACCCCGGAAGAGACCGAAGACCAGCCGATCAAGCAGCGCAAGAACGGCCTTTACCCGGGCGTGTCCGACGAGCTGGCCGAGAACATGAAGTCCGGCTGGGCCGACACCGAGCTGCACGGTCTGGAGCCGATCGCCCAGGCCGACCGCACCGCCGAGCGCCGCGCCGCGCTCTCCGCCCGCTTCCCGGGCGAGCGCCTGGTGATCCCCGCCGGGAACCTGAAGACCCGGTCGAACGACACCGAGTACGCCTTCCGCGCCTCCACCGAGTACGCGTACCTCACCGGCGACCAGACACAGGACGGCGTCCTCGTCCTGGAGCCGACCGAGGACGGCCACGAGGCCACGGTCTACCTGCTGCCGCGCTCCGACCGCGAGAACGGCGAGTTCTGGCTCGACGGCCAGGGCGAGCTGTGGGTCGGCCGCCGCCACTCCCTCACCGAGGCCGAGCAGCTCCTCGGCGTCCCGGCGAAGGACGTGCGCGAGCTCGCCGCCGCGCTCAAGGAGGCCACCGGCCCGGTCCGCGCCGTCCGCGGCCACGACGCCGGCATCGAGGCCGCGCTGACCGACAAGGTCACCGCCGAGCGCGACGAAGAGCTGCGCGTGTACCTCTCCGAGGCCCGCCTCATCAAGGACTCCTTCGAGGTCTCCGAGCTGGAGAAGGCCTGCGCCGCCACCGCCCGCGGCTTCGAGGACGTCGTCAAGGTCCTCGACAAGGCCGAGGCCACCAGCGAGCGCTACATCGAGGGCACGTTCTTCCTGCGCGCCCGCGTCGAGGGCAACGACATCGGCTACGGCTCCATCTGCGCCGCCGGCCCGCACGCGACCACCCTGCACTGGGTTCGCAACGACGGCGACGTGCGCTCCGGCGACCTGCTGCTGCTCGACGCCGGCGTGGAGACGAACGAGCTCTACACCGCCGACATCACCCGGACCCTGCCGATCAACGGCCGGTACACCGACCTCCAGCGCAAGATCTACGACGCCGTGTACGAGGCGCAGGAGGCCGGCATCGCCGCGGTGAAGCCCGGCGCCGCCTACCGCGACTTCCACGACGCCGCCCAGCGCGTCCTCGCCGAGAAGCTCGTCGAGTGGGGCCTGGTCGAGGGCCCGGTCGAGCGCGTCCTGGAGCTCGGCCTCCAGCGCCGCTGGACCCTGCACGGCACCGGTCACATGCTCGGCATGGACGTCCACGACTGCGCCGCCGCCCGCACCGAGGCCTACGTCGACACGACCCTCGCGCCGGGCATGTGCCTGACCGTCGAGCCGGGTCTGTACTTCCAGGCCGACGACCTGACCGTGCCGGAGGAGTACCGGGGCATCGGCGTCCGGATCGAGGACGACATCCTCGTCACCGAGGACGGCAACCGGAACCTGTCGGACGCGCTGCCGCGCCGCTCCGACGAGGTCGAGGCGTGGATGGCCTCGCTGAAGGGCTGACCTCCGCGTACGTTGGAACACGAAGGGCCTCCGCCGACCGACCGGCGGGGGCCCTTCTCCGTGTCCCGGGGGCTATGCCATGAGGAGGGACGGGGTGTCCTTCCACTTCAGGATCTTGTCGAAGCTGACCACCGCGCCGCCCCGGCCCGAGCGGTTGCCGAACTGCACGTGGTCGGCGAGCTCCTCGATCAGCCGCATCCCGCGCCCGTGCTCGGCGTCCGAGGGGGCCGCGGGAAGCTCCGCGTACGGGAAGCCCGGGCCCGAGTCGGCCACCTCGATGCGACAGGTCTCGCCGTCCAGGTACGCCGTCACCCGGTAGGCCCCCGAGAGCGCCCCGGGCGGTCCGCCCGGCCCCGCGTCGGGGTCCGCGCCCGCGCCGCCGTGCTCGACCGCGTTCGCACACGCCTCGGTCAGCGCCACCGACAGCTCGTACGACACGTCGGGATCGACCCCCGCCGTCTCCATCGTGCCCAGCAGTAGCCGGCGCGCGAGCGGCACGCTCGCGGCTTCGCGCCGCAGATGGAGTGACCACCAGATGCTCATGCTCCAGCCTCCCGGCATCGGCTCGGCGGACCAGTGGTCCAGCAGCACGACGTACCGATACCTATTGCCGTACGGGAGGCTCCGTAAGCGCCCCGGGGCGTCAAGAGCGCCCGTTCGGCGGATGCCGGGGGCCTGCGGGCCGGTGTATGTCGGTCCGTAGGGCAGGTGTATGTCGGCTCGCGGGCAGGTGCATGTCGGTCCGCGGGCAGGTGCATGTCGGTCCGCAGGCAGGTGTATGTCGGTCCGAAGAGGCCCAAGAACGACCTTCCGGACCTGCCGTATGGCGGTGGGGGGCGTGGTGCGATGATGGGGCCGCCATGTCTGCCCCCGCGCTCGCTCCACGGCTGCTGAGGGCCGCGGTGTTCACCGCGGTCTGCGTCGTGCTGTCCGCGCTCGGCCACGCCCTCGCGGCGTGCGCGGGCGTCGCCCCGTGGTCCCTGGTCGCCGGTTTCCTCGGCGTCTTCGGCTTCGCCGTCCTCTTCGGCGGGCGCGAGCGTTCCCTCGGCTCCGTCGTCGGCGCCCTCGCGGCCGGGCAGCTCGGCCTGCACGTCCTCTTCGGCCTCGGGCAGCACCGGCTCGCCCTGGGCGCCCAGGCCGACGACGCCCTCGTCCGGATGGCGGCGCGGCTGGTCTGCGGGGCCGGGGCCGCGGCCCTCACCCCCGCCGACGCCACCAGGATCCTCACCGACGCCGGGGTCGACCCGGCCGCCGCGCACGCCCACGCGGGGCACGGCGCGGCCGCCGCAGAGGCCGTCTCCGCCGACGGGCTGCTGCCCGGTCTGCCCATGCTCCTGGGGCACCTGCTCGCCGCCCTGGCCACGGGCTGGCTGCTGCGGCGCGGCGACCTCGCCCTCGGCCGGCTCGTCGCCCTCTCCGGGCAGGGCGCGACCGAGCTCGCGGAGCACGCCCGGGTCCACTCGCTGCGGGCCGCGCTCCGTCTCGTACGGGTCCTGCTCGCCGGGCTGCCCTCGGTGGCGCGCACCGCGCCCCGGCGGACCCTCCGCACGGCCTTCGACTCCTCGCCGCCGCCGGTGGCCGAGGCGCTCAGGGACACGGTGATCAGGCGCGGTCCGCCGGCCGCCGACTGCGTACTCGCAGCCTGACGCGGTCCGCTCGACAAGGAGCGGGGCCGCGTTCGTCCGCACGCCCGCCCGGATTCCGTTCCGGATCCGTCCCGGATCCGCTCTGGATTCCCGTTCCGGATCCGTCCTGGATTCCCGTTCCGGATCCGTTCTGGATTCCCGGCCCGGCGTGCCGGACCCTCTCGTCCTTCGCCGTCTCCTCTCCGAGCTGGAGTGTTCCGTCATGAGCGTTTCCCGCATCTCCACCCGCGCCGCCCTCGCCGGGGGCATCGCCCTCTCCTCCGTCGTGCTGCTCTCCGGCACCGCCTTCGCGCACGTCAGCGTGCAGCCGCAGGGCGAGGCCGCCAAGGGCGGCTACGCGACCGTCAACATCAAGGTGCCGAACGAGCGCGACAACGCCTCCACCGTGAAGCTGGAGGTCAGCTTCCCGCTCGACCACCCGCTCGCCTCCGTCATGCCGCAGCCCGTCCCCGGCTGGAAGGCCGAGGTGACGAAGAGCAAGCTCGACAAGCCGCTGGAGCTGCACGGCAGGAAGATCAACGAGGCCGTCTCCAAGGTCACCTGGACCGCCGACGGTTCGAAGATCGGCCCCGGCCAGTTCCAGCAGTTC
This sequence comes from Streptomyces sp. NPDC093071, assembly GCF_044754545.1. Taxonomy (NCBI): domain Bacteria; kingdom Bacillati; phylum Actinomycetota; class Actinomycetes; order Kitasatosporales; family Streptomycetaceae; genus Streptomyces; species Streptomyces sp. NPDC093071. Next base: position 140,445 of record NZ_JBIVPH010000005.1, read on the forward strand.
CCGCTCTCCCTCGGGCAGCTGCCCGAGGACGTCGACCAGCTGGTCCTCAAGGCGGTGCAGACGTACGACAACAAGGAGGTCGTGCGCTGGATCGAGGAGCAGAAGGAGGGCGCGGAGGAGCCGCAGAACCCGGCTCCCGTCCTGAAGCTCTCCGCCGCGTCCGACGACCACCACGGCGGCGGCGCGGCGCCGTCCGCCACCGCGTCCGCCTCCGCTTCCACGGGCGAGAAGGACGGTCACGACGACAAGGCGGGCGACCACGAGGAGAAGGCCGCCGCGGAGTCTTCCGCCTCCTCTTCCTCCTCCGACACCACCGCCCGGGTCCTCGGCGTCGTCGGCATCCTGATCGGCGTGGCCGGTGTCGCCTTCGGCGTCCTCGCCGGCCGCCGCCGCTCGGCCTGACGGCCCCGCTTCCTCTCCGAGGACACGGAAAGAACTCCCGAAGGACACGGAAAGAAACAGCATGTCCGCACAGAAGACGAACACCCCCGAGTCCGAGGGCGGTCCGGCTCGTCCGGGCCGCCCGGGCCGGCGCACCCCGCTGTTCATCGCCGCGGCCGCGATCGTCGCGGCGATCGGCATCACCGCGGCCGTCGGCCTCGGCGACGACGGCAAGACCTCCGGCGCGGGCAAGGGCTCCGTCGCCGAGGTCTCCGGCGGCACCGACACCACCAAGGCCGCGACCGTCCTGGACCGGCCGTACGACAAGCCCGCCCTCGTCCTCACCGACACCAAGGGCCAGAAGTACGACCTGCGCGAGCGCACCAAGGGCAAGCCGACCCTGATCTACTTCGGCTACACGCACTGCCCCGACGTCTGCCCCATGACGATGAGCAACATCGCCATCGCCAAGAAGCAGCTCCCCCAGGCCGACCAGGACAAGCTCCAGGTCGTCTTCGTCACCACCGACCCCGAGCGGGACACCTCCGCCGAGCTCGCCAAGTGGCTGCCCGCCGCCGGCGACCCCTCCTTCACCGGTCTCACCGGCGAGTTCTCCGCCATCCAGGCGGGGGCCCGGCAGATCGGCATCGGCATCGACCCGCCGAAGAAGGAGAAGGACGGCAAGGTCGTCTCCATGCACGGGGCCCAGGTGATCGCCTTCTCGCCCACCACCGACCAGGGCTACGTCCTGTACGGCGAGGACACGACCGTCGAGGACTACGCCAAGGACCTGCCGAAGCTCGTCAAGGGGGAGAACCCGTGAACCGCCGCATCACCGCCCTGTCCGCCGCCATGGCACTCGCCGCCTCGCTCGCGCTGACCGGGTGCTCGTCCTCGTCCGACGCCGCGGGCGGGGACGGGAAGCCGGAACTGAAGGTCAGCGGCGCGTTCATGCCGCAGCCGGTGATGGACATGGCCGGCGGCTTCCTGACCATCACCAACGACGGCGACACGGCGGACAAGCTGACCTCCGTCACCAGCCCGATCTCGGACGACGTCACGATCCACGAGACGAAGAACCAGAAGATGCAGGAGGTGGAGTTCTTCGAGATCCCCGCGAACGGGAAGCTCGCCCTGGCACGCGGGGGCAACCACATCATGTTCATGTCGCTGAAGAAGAAGCCCCGGCAGGGCGACAAGGTCAGCGTCGAGCTCCACTTCGAGAAGTCCGACCCCATCAAGGTCGACCTTCCCGTCGAGGCCGCCAACCACAACCCGCAGCAGCACTGAACGCGTTGACGGAGTTCGCACAGGGCCGGTTCGCGCAGGACCGGCGCGTACAGGGCCGACACGCACAGGACCGGTTCGCACAGGACCGGCGCGTACAGGACCGGTTCGCACAGGACCGGCGCGTACAGGACCGGTTCGCACAGAACTGACCGACGGAGTGACCCAGAGATGACAACCACCGCCCCGCGCCTCGGTACCGCCCTGGCCCGGCTGCTGATCCTCGCGGCCGCGCTCCTCGGCACGCTGCTCGCCGGCGCCGCACCCGCCTCCGCGCACGCGGCGCTCACCGGCAGCGATCCGAAGGACGGGGCGGTGGTCGCCACCGCTCCCAAGGAGGTCAACCTCACCTTCTCCGAGCAGGTCGCCATGAGCGCCGACTCCATCCGGGTCCTCGACCCGGCGGGAAGGCGGGCCGACACCGGCGAGATACGCGACCTGTGCAGCGGCTCCATCGTCCGGTACGGGGTGGAGCTCCGCGCCGGACTTCCCGACGGCACGTACACCGTGGCCTGGCAGACCGTCTCGGCCGACAGCCACCCCATCGCCGGCGCCTTCACCTTCTCCATCGGCGCCCCCTCCGCCACCTCCGTCGCCCTGCCCGACCGGGAGCCCGGCGGCGGGCTCGTCGGCGCCCTCTACGGCATCGCGCGCTACCTCTCGTACGCCGGTTTCGCCGTCCTCGTCGGCGGCGGCGCCTTCGTCCTGGTCTGCTGGCCGCGCGGCGCGAGCGTCCGCCCGGTGCAGCGGACGGTGGTGCGGGCCTGGCTGACCCTCACCGGCGCCACCCTGGTGATGCTGCTCCTGCGCAACCCGTACACCGGCTCCGGGGAGCTCTCCGACGCCTTCGACCTGGCGGGCCTGAAGAGCGTCCTGGAGACGAAGACCGGGGCCGCGCTCACCTCCCGGCTGCTGCTGCTCGGCGCGGCCGCGCTCTTCGTGGCCGTCCTCTTCGGCTCCTACACCCGGCGCACCGACCCGAAGGAGAAGAAGGACCTCGTCTTCGGCCTCGGCATCGGCGGCGCCGTGGTGGCCACCGGGATCGCCGGGACCTGGGCCCTGGCCGAGCACGCCTCGACCGGGATCCAGCCGGGCATCGCGATGCCCGTGGACATCCTGCACCTCCTCGCCGTGGCCGCCTGGCTCGGCGGCCTCACCGTGCTGCTCGTCGCCCTCCACCGGGCGCCCTCCGTCGAACGCGCCGCGGTCGAGCGCTTCTCCAAGGTCGCCTTCGCCTCCGTGGCCGTCCTCGCGGCCACCGGGCTCTACCAGTCCTGGCGCCAGGTCGGCTCCTGGTCCGCCCTGACCGGTACCCGCTACGGCCAGCTCCTCCTCGTCAAGATCGGCCTGATGGCCGTCCTCGTCGGGATCGCCTGGATCTCCCGCCGGTGGACACGGCGACTCGCCGACCCGTCCCCGGTGGAGGGGGAAGAGCGGGGAGCGAAGGACGGCGAGGGTGCCGAGGATGCTGGGGGCGGCGAGGACGGCGAGGACAGCGAGGTCTCCGGGACCGACGAGGCTCCTGGGGCTTCCGGTACCGACGGGGTTTCCGGGGCTTCCAGGACCGACAAGGCCCCCGGGACCGGCGAGGCTCCTGAAGCCGACGAGGCTTCCGGTGCGGCCCCCGTCGTCGACCCCGAGCGGGCCGCTCAGCTCGCCCGGCAGCGGGCCGCCGTCGCCACCGCCCGGCGCAAGCGGGAGCGGGACGCCGACCCCGAGCGGTCCGGGCTGCGCCGCTCGGTGCTGACCGAGGCCGCCGTCGCCGTCGTCCTCCTCGTCGTGACCACCGTCCTCACCGCGACCGAGCCCGGCCGCACCGAGGAGGAGGCCGGACGGTCCACCGCCGCCTCCGGTCCGGCCGCCGTGCCCGACCGGCCCGTCGACATCCGGCTGCCCTTCGACACCGGCGGCGTCGACGGCAAGGGCGTCGTCCGGCTCAGCCTCGACCCCGGCCGCACCGGCGCCAACGGACTCCACCTCTATGTCGAGCGCCCCGACGGCAAGCCGCTGGACGTCCCCGAGATCAAGGTCGCCCTCACCCTGGAGGCGAAGGACGTGGGCCCGCTGCCCGTCGCCCCCGACCGCATCCAGGCCGGACACTGGAGCGCGAGCGGCGTCCAGATCCCGATGTCCGGCGAGTGGCGGATCCAGGTGACCGTCCGCACCTCCGACATCGACCAGACCACCATCGACAAGAACGTGAAGATCGGCTGACCTCCCGTGAGCGAGAGCGACAACATCGAGCGCGACAACCTTGAGATCTCCCGGCGGCGGCTGCTCGGCACCGTCGGAGCGGCGGGCGCGGCCGGCCTGGTCGCCGGTGCGGCCGGCGGCGCCGCGATCTCGGCGGCCGTGTCCGGCGACGGCGCCGCCTCCGCGAACGGCGCCGGCGGCCCGGCGGCCCTGACCAGCGTCGGCTCGACCCAGGTGATGTTTCACGGGAAACATCAGGCGGGCATCACCACGCCCCTCCAGTCGCGCGGCCATCTGATCGCCTTCGACCTCGCCCCGGGGGCCGGGCGCAAGGAGGCCGTCGCCCTGATGCGCCGCTGGTCGGCCACGGCGAAGGTCCTGATGGCGGGCAAGGCTCCGGCCGAGGACACCGGGGTCGCGCTCGACGCGGGCCCCTCCTCCCTCACGGTCACCTTCGGCTTCGGCCGTACCTTCTTCGACCGCACCGGCCTGACCGCCCGGCGCCCGGCCGAGCTGGATCCGCTGCCGGCCTTCTCCTCGGACGCCCTGGACCCCCGGCGTTCGGAGGGCGACCTGTGGGTGCAGATCGGTGCCGACGACGCCCTCGTCGCCTTCCACGCGCTGCGGGCCGTGCAGAAGGACGCGGGGGACGCGGCCCGGGTGCGCTGGCAGATGAACGGCTTCAACCGCTCGGCCGGTGCCACCGCGCGGCCGATGACCGCCCGCAACCTCATGGGCCAGGTCGACGGCACCCGCAACCCGAAGCCCACCGACGCCGACTTCGACCGGCGGATCTTCGTGCCGGCCGGGGTCACCGGAGCCGGGGAGTGGATGGCCGGCGGTTCGTACGCGGTGGTGCGCCGGATCCGGATGCTTCTGGACGACTGGGAGAAGCTGCCCCGGGACAAGCAGGAGAAGGTGATCGGGCGCCGGAAGTCCGACGGGGCCCCGCTCACCGGCGGCACCGAGACCACCGCACTCGACCTGGACAAGCGCGGGCCCGACGGCGGGACCGTGATCCCCGACAACGCCCACTCCCGGATCTCCGCCCCCGAACAGAACGGCGGGGCGGCGATGCTGCGCAGGCCGTTCTCCTTCCACGACGGCATCGCCGCGGACGGGACGCCCGACGCCGGGCTCCTCTTCATCTGCTGGCAGGCGAATCCGCTCCGGGGCTTCGTCCCGGTGCAGCGCAAGCTCGACCGGGGCGACGCGCTGTCCCCGTTCATCCGCCACGAGACGAGCGGTCTCTTCGCGGTGCCGGGCGGCCCCGCCGAGGGCGAGTACGTGGGCCAGCGCCTCCTGGAGGCGTGAGGCCGCCCGGGCGGCGATCGACACGAGACGCCCGGCCCGTGACGGGACGGACCGCCGACGCCCGGCCCCTGCCGGACGGAGGCGCCCGGAGGACGGCAGCGGGCGGCCCGCGAACGGCAGCCGGCCTCCGGCGGACGGCCGTCGGCGGCCTCCGGGGACCATTAGGGTGACGGTATGTCCGCCACCCGGTACACCTATCTCGGCCCCGAAGGCACCTTCACCGAAGCGGCGCTGCGCACGCTGCCCGAGGCCGCGACACGGGAACTCGTCCCCATGGTCTCGGTCCCGGCCGCCCTCGACGCCGTACGGAACGGGGAGGCCGCCGCCGCGCTCGTCCCGATCGAGAACTCGGTCGAGGGCGGGGTGACCGCGACCCTGGACGAACTGGCCTCCGGCGAGCCGCTGGTGATCTACCGCGAGGTGCTCCTCCCGATCGCCTTCGCGCTCCTCGTCCGGCCCGGGACCGAGCTCTCGGAGATCAAGACGGTCACGGGCCACCCGGTGGCGCAGCCGCAGGTCCGAAACTGGCTGCGGAAGCACCTGCCCGACGCGGTGTGGGAGTCGGCCGCGTCGAACGCGGACGGCGCCCGGCTGGTGCGGGAGGGCCGCTTCGACGCCGCCTTCGCGGGGGAGTTCGCGGCGGCGACGTACGGGCTCGAAGCACTCGTCACCGAGATCCACGACGCGGAGAACGCCGAGACCCGGTTCGTGCTGGTGGGACGGCCGGCCCGGCCCGCGGCCCCGACGGGCGCGGACAAGACCTCGGTGGTGCTGTGGCTGGGTGACGATCATCCGGGTGCCCTCCTCGAACTGCTCCAGGAATTCGCGGTGCGCGGGGTGAACCTGATGCTGATTCAGTCCCGCCCCACGGGAGCGGGGATCGGGAACTACTGCTTCGCCGTGGACGCCGAGGGCCATATCGCGGACCGGCGGGTGGGCGAGGCGCTGATGGGGCTCAAGCGGATCTGCCCCAAAGTGCGGTTCCTCGGCTCGTATCCGCGGGCGGGCGTCGCGGTCGAGGACGTGCGGGCGCTGCGGCGCGGCACTTCGGACGGGGAGTTCATGGCGGCCTCCGACTGGCTGGCGAGGGCCCAAGACGGTCGGGCCTGACCCGAGAATGGCGGATCGCTCCCCGGAGCGTGCGCGGTCGTCCACAGGTACGAACCACTAGTCCTACCTGCATATTTTTCAGTTACCCACAGAGGTTATCCACAGGTATTCCGTCCAGCCTGGGGACAAGTCGACACCACACTCCGGCAAGGTCGACAAATCGCCCTAGCCACTCCCGCCCACCGGGGTTGTCATCCACAGCGCTGCACCCGCCCCTCCGTCAGCATCCCCCGGCAGACCCACTCTTCGGAGTGAGGGATTCCCACCCGAATGAGCGTCTCGATGCTGTTTGATCACGGATTTCCCAGGCGCGGGACGGGAAAAGTCTGCGACCCTTTCCGTAGTCCACAGTTTTTCCGCACAGGCTGTGGATAACTAATCGCGTCCACCCCGTCCGCCACACCGCCCACCCGTCCGCGACATTTCCGAGCGCGGCAATTCGGGCGAAACCGCACACGCCCTCTTATCCGGTGGGGTCGTGCGAACGCACACCGGTAGCCTGGTGGGGTGATTGACCTTCGCCTGCTCCGTGAGGACCCCGACCGTGTTCGCGCCTCCCAGCGCGCCCGTGGAGAGGACGTCTCCCTCGTCGACGCCCTGCTCTCCGCCGATGAGCGGCGCAGGTCGTCCGGCGTCCGCTTCGACGAGCTCCGATCCGAGCAGAAGGCGCTCGGCAAGCTGATCCCCAGGGCCACCCCGGAGGAGCGCGCCGAGCTCCTGAAGAGGGCCGAGCAGCTCAAGACCGACGTCAAGGCCGCCGAGGCCGAGCAGAACGAGGCCGACGAGACGGCCAAGCGCCTGCTGCTCCAGCTCGGGAACATCGTCCACACGGACGTCCCGGTCGGCGGCGAGGAGGACTTCGTCGTCCTGGAGACGCACGGCACCATCCGCGACTTCGCGGCCGAGGGCTTCGAGCCCAAGGACCACCTGGAGCTGGGCGAGGCGCTCGGCGCCATCGACGTGGAGCGGGGCGCCAAGGTCTCCGGTTCGCGCTTCTACTACCTGACCGGCGTCGGCGCCCTCCTGGAGCTGGCCCTGGTCAACGCGGCGATCGCCCAGGCCACCGAGGCCGGCTTCATCCCCATGCTGACGCCCGCGCTCGTCCGCCCGCGCGCCATGGAGGGCACCGGCTTCCTCGGCCAGGCCGCGGAGAACGTGTACCACCTGGAGAAGGACGACTACTACCTCGTCGGCACCTCCGAGGTCCCCCTCGCCGCGTACCACATGGACGAGATCATCGACGCCGACAAGCTGCCGCTGCGGTACGCGGGCTTCTCGCCCTGCTTCCGCCGCGAGGCCGGCACGTACGGCAAGGACACCCGGGGCATCTTCCGCGTCCACCAGTTCGACAAGGTCGAGATGTTCTCGTACGTCGCGCCCGAGGACGCGGAGAACGAGCACAAGCGCCTCCTGGACTGGGAGAAGCAGTGGCTGACCGGTCTGGAGCTGCCGTTCCAGGTCATCGACGTCGCCACCGGTGACCTCGGCGCCTCCGCCTCCCGCAAGTTCGACTGCGAGGCGTGGATCCCGACGCAGGGCAAGTACCGCGAGCTGACCTCGGCGTCGAACTGCGACAGCTTCCAGGCCCGCCGCCTCTCCGTCCGGATGCGCGACGAGCAGGGCGGCAAGAAGACGGTCCAGCCGCTGGCCACCCTGAACGGCACGCTGTGCGCCGTACCGCGCACGATCGTGGCGATCCTGGAGAACCACCAGCTGGCCGACGGTTCGGTGCGGGTGCCCGAGGTGCTCCGGCCGTACCTCGGCGGCCGTGAGGTCCTGGAGCCGATCGCCAAGTGAGCCCCTTCCCCTACCGCCTGGTCGCGACGGACCTCGACGGGACGCTGCTGCGGTCCGACGAGTCCGTCTCGGACCGTACGCGGGACGCGCTCGCCGCCGCGACGGCGGCGGGCGCCGCCCACATCGTGGTCACCGGCCGGGCGGTGCCCTGGACCCGGCACATCCTCGACGACCTCGGCTACGAGGGGATCGCGGTGTGCGGGCAGGGCGCGCAGGTCTACCACGCCGGTGAGCACCGGCTGCTGACCTCGCTGACCCTGGACCGGCAGCTCGCCGGGCTCGCCCTGTCCAAGATCGAGGCCGAGGTGGGCCCGCTGGCCCTCGCCGCGAGCCGCGACGGCCTGGAGGGCGAGGTCCTGATGGGCCCCGGCTACCGGGTCCACGAGGGTCCGCTGCCGTACGTGCCGTACGAGGACCCCTCCGAGCTGTGGTCGGCGCCGCTGACCAAGCTGTACATCCAGCACCCGACGCTGACCGACGACGAGCTGACCCGGGCCGCCCGCGCCACCGTCGGCGGGCTCGTGGACATCGTCATGGCGGGGCCCGGCATCGTGGAGATCCTGCCGCTCGGCCTCAGCAAGGCGACGGGCCTCTCGCTCGCCGCGCGCCGGCTGGGCGTGAAGGCGGCGGAGACGATCGCCTTCGGCGACATGCCCAACGACATCCCGATGTTCGGCTGGGCGGCCCGCGGCGTGGCCATGGGCAACGCCCACGCGGAACTGCGGTCGGTGGCCGACGAGGTGACCGCCTCGAACGAGGAGGACGGCATCGCCGTCGTCCTGGAGCGCCTGCTGGCCGGCTGAACCCGAAAGCCTGCTGGCCGGCGCCGGCTGGACTCGGAAGCGTGCTGGCCGGCTGGACTCGAAAAGGAGGGGCGGCCCGCGCGGACCGCGGTCCGCGCGCTCGAAGCGGCCGCCCCTCTCCTCGGGAGATCCCCCGTGTCCCCCGTACGTCTAGTGTGCGCCGGGTCGCCGTTCGTGTGCGACCGGTTTTCCGCGCGTCAGCGGGTAGCAGGCGAGGCCGACCGTCAGGGCGATCGTGTGCCCCAGATCGGTGTACGTGCGGTCGGTGACGAGCGGGACGGCGAAGAACGCGACCAGGCCCGCCAGATAGAGCCAGCGCCAGGGGCGGGGGAGCCGGTAGGTGAGGACGCCCGCCGAGGCCGCGAGCCCGTAGCTGACCCCGATGTCGACGACGTGCGCCATGCTGCGCGGCACGTCGTGGAGGCGGATGGCCGCCAGGACCACCTGCTGGCTGACGAGCGTCGCCGTGATGTGCGCGGTGGCGACGACGACGAGCCACTTCGCGGTGCCGAGCCAGCGCTCCACAGGCGCGTGCAGGAGCTCGAAGAGCGCCGCGTACAGAACGATGCCGGCCGGGTCCTCGATCCAGAACGCGCTGCCGAGCAGGGCCCGCACCGGATGGTGGGCGAGCTGGTGGAGGTTGCTGCTGTTGCGGTGGAGGAAGTAGTCCTCCACGCCGGGCGGGGCGAGCGCGATGACGAGGCTGGTGAGTGCGATGACCGCCAGCCACGCGTGCGTACCGGGTGACGAACGCACCCACGACCTGATCGGCCGGGACGGTTCGCCACCCGGAGAGGTTCTGCTCGGCACCTTTCAGTGCCTATCACCCGGACCTGCGGGGTCGCGCCCGGACCTGCCGGGTCGCGGGAGGAACCTCAGAAATTGATCATGTGTCCGGCGATCCCGTGGATCGCCTCCTTCACGGCCTCGCCCAGGGTCGGGTGGGCGTGGACGTTCCGGGCGACCTCGTGGACCGTGAGGTCCCACTGCTGGGCCAGGGTCAGCTCGGGCAGCAGCTCGGTGACGTCGGGGCCGATCAGATGGGCGCCGATGATCTCGCCGTACTTCGCGTCCGCGACGATCTTGACGAAGCCGGTGGCGTCGCCGAGGCCGTGGGCCTTGCCGTTCGCGGTGAAGGGGAACTTCGCGACCTTGACGTCGAAGCCCTTCTCGCGCGCCTGCTTCTCGGTCCAGCCGAAGCTGGCGATCTGCGGCTGGCAGTAGGTGGCGCGCGGGATCATCGGGTAGTCGAGCTCCATCGTCTCGGCGTCTGCGATGGTCTCGGAGGCGATGACGCCCATGGCCTCGGCGGTGTGCGCGAGCATCAGCTTCGCGGTGACGTCGCCGATGGCGTAGATGTGCGGCACGGAGGTGCGGCAGCGGCCGTCGACGTCGATCGCGCCGCGCTCGGTCAGGGCGACGCCGGTGTTCTCCAGACCGTAGCCGGTGACGTTCGGGGCGAAGCCGATCGCCTGGAGGACCTTGTCGGCCTCCAGGACCTTCTGGGCGCCATCCTTGCCGGTGACGGTGACGCGGACCTGCGGGCCGGACTCGTCGATGGTCTCGACGCGGGTCGAGGTCAGGACGTCGATGCCGAGCTTGCGGTACTGCTTCGCCAGCTCCTTGGAGACGTCCTCGTCCTCCAGCGGGGCGATGCGGTCGAGGAACTCGACGATCGTGACCTTGGTGCCGTAGTTGTTCAGGACGTACGCGAACTCGATGCCGATCGCGCCGGCGCCGGCGATGACGATCGACTTCGGGGCGTCCTCGGCGAGGATCTGCTCCTCGTACGTCACCACGCGGTCGGTGCGGGAGGTGCCCGGCAGCAGGCGCGGGGTGGCGCCGGTGGCGATGACGCAGTTGTCGAAGGCGATCGTCTGCGTGGTGCCGTCGGACTTCGCCACCTGGAGGGTGTTCGCGTCGAGGAAGGTGCCCCGGCCGTCGAACTCGGTGATCCCGTTCTTCTTCATCAGGTAGTGGACGCCCTTGACGCGGCCGTCCGCGACCGTACGGCTGCGGCGGAACGCCTCCGTGTAGTCGAAGGAGACGGTGCCGTCGACCTTGATGCCGAAGGTCTTCGCCTCGTGGTTGAAGATGTGGGCGAGTTCGGCGTTGCGCAGCAGCGCCTTGGTGGGGATGCAGCCGACGTTCAGGCAGACACCGCCCCAGTACTTCTCCTCGACGACCGCGACCCGCTTGCCCAGCTGGGCGGCGCGGATGGCGGCGACGTAGCCGCCGGGGCCAGCTCCGAGTACGACGACGTCGAAGCGGTCTGACATGACTGACTCCCGAGGGTGATGAGGGTGTTCCGTCCGCGTACGGCCCCACAGTAGTCCCGTGTCCCCGGGGCGGTGAGTTGTAGGATGACTGGGCAACCGGGCGAATCGAGAGGTCGGGACGGCATGGCACTCAGGGCGGCGGGGCGGACCTCGCTGGTGGACTCCGCGGTGGAGCAGCTCCGCGGTCAGCTCGCGGACGGGGAGTGGGCGGTCGGCGACCGCATCCCCACCGAGCACGAGCTCGCGCAGCAGCTCGGGGTGGGCCGCAACACCGTCCGCGAGGCCGTCCGGGTCCTCGTCCACGCCGGGCTCCTGGAGTCCCGCCAGGGCAACGGCACCTTCGTCAGGTCCACCGCCGACCCGGCGGCCGTCCTGCGCGGGGTCCGGCACGCGGGCGCGGCCGACGTGCTCGAACTGCGGGTCGCCCTGGAGGCCGAGGCGGCCCGGCTCGCCGCCGCCCGGCGCGACACCCACGACCTGCTGCGGCTGCGGGCAGCCCTGGCCACCCTGCGGGAGGAGGGCGACCGGAACGCCGACGCGGACCTCGCCTTCCACCTGGCGGTCGTCGGCGCGACCCACAACGCGGCCTTCGTGGAGGTGTACCGCTTCTTCTCCGCCCAAGTCCACGAGGTCCTGGTGGAGGCCCTGGGCGACCGGGAGATGCCGCCGGTCGACATCGACGCCCACGAGGCCCTGGTGGCCGCGGTCGAGGCGGGCGATCCGGAGGCGGCGGAGCGACAGGCCCGCGAGCTGCTGCGGGTGCCGATGGAGACGGTGGCGGCGCTGACGGAGCGGTCCCGATGAGCGCCGGAGCGGGTACGTCCGGTGCGCGTACGTCCGGAGCACGTACGTCCGGTACGGAGGCGGGGGCGACCACGACGGCGGCCGTGCCCGGCTCCGGGGCGGCTTCCGCTTCCGAGCCCGCTGTTGGGCCCGCGCCCGTGCTCGTCGACGCCGAGGCCGGGGTCCGGGCCTCGGCGGCCGGGGCGGCGGCCCGGCGCGCCCTGCTCGCGCATCCGGCGCTGCTCCTCGTCGGGATCGTGCTGGCCTCGCTGAACATGCGGGCGGCCCTGGCGAGCGTGGCTCCCCTGGTCGGCGAGATATCCGCCGCCTTCGGGCTCTCCGCGACGGCGAGTTCGCTGGTCACCTCGGTGCCGGTGCTCTTCCTGGGCGCGGGCGCGGCGGTGGCGCCGTGGCTGGGGCGCCGGTTCGGCGCCGAGCGCGTGCTGTTCGCGGCGCTCCTGCTGCTCGGCGCCGGCGTCCTCGCGCGCGTGCTGCCGTCCGTGTACGCGCTGTACGGCGGCGGGATCCTCGTCGGAACGGCGATCGCCCTGCTCAACGTGCTGATGCCGGGTCTGATCAAGCGTGACTTCCCGGACCGGGCCGCGGCGATGACCTCGGTGTACACGGGCGCGATGATCGCGGGCGCCACGGTGGCCGCGGCGGCGGCCGTCCCCCTGGAGAAGGCCCTGGGCGGCGGCTGGGAGGCCTCCCTCGGCTTCTGGTCGCTGCTCGCCGCGGTGGCGGCGGTCGCCTGGCTGCCCCAGGTGCTGATCGCCCGCGGCCGTACGGGCCACGCGGTACGGGCCGTCCCGGCCGGGGGCGCCCGCCCGGTGAACGTCTGGCGCTCGGCGCTCGCCTGGCAGGTCACGCTCTTCATGGGCCTGCAGTCGCTCTGGACGTACGTGCTGATCGCCTGGATGCCGACGATCTTCATCGACCACGGGATGGACCGCTCCACCGCCGGCGTGGTCTTCGCCTTCAACAACCTGGTGCAGGTGGCGGGCGCCTTCGTGGTGCCGCTGCTCGCCGGCCGGATGCGGAGCCAGCGCCCGCTGATCGTGCTCGTCACCACGCTGGTCGCGGCCGGTTACGCCGGTCTGCTGGTGGCGCCGGTGGAGGGCGCCTGGCTCTGGTCGGCGCTCCTCGGTGTCGGCCAGGGCGGTGCGGTCGGGCTCGCCCTGACCCTGATCGTGCTGCGCTCCGGGGACGCGGTGACCGCGGCCGGGCTCTCGGGGATGGCCCAGACGGTCGGCTATCTGCTCGCCGCCGCGGGCCCGCTGGCGGCCGGCTCCCTGCACCAGGCCACCGGCTCCTGGACCCCGCCGATCTGCGTGGTCCTCGGCGTCTGCGCCACGGCCCTGGCCGTGGGGCTCCTCGCGGCCCGGAACCGTACGGTCTGAGGTCACGGGCCGGGGTGGCGGGACGGCTCCGGGAGGGCCTCCTGGAGCCGGGGGCGACGCCCCTCGGAGCCGTACCGCTTGCTTTTCCGTCTTCCGGGAGGCCGCCTTCCGGGTCCGGTTTCCGGGATGCTTTTTCGGGTCTACTCCTCGCCCGCCAGGGTCAGGCGGCGGAGCTTCTGGCCGGCGAACCAGGTCGCCGCGACCGTGACCACCACCAGGAGGACCACCGCCGTGGGGAGTCCGACCTCGGAGGTGACCAGGCCGTCGCCGGTGACCTTCTCCGCGAGGGCGAGCGCCCACTGCTGGACGCTCAGGGTGCGGGCGCCCGCGATCAGGGAGCCGAAGAGGGCCTCCCACACCAGGGCGTAGACCAGGCCGATCACCACGGCGTGCCGGCTGACCGTGCCGAGCAGCAGGAACAGGGCGCTGTACGCGATGGAGGCCACGAGCGCCGCCACCGTGTACGCCACGGCCACCTGCTGGCCGTTGCCGTTGAGGATGAATCCGGCGATCAGCGTCGGCACCGCCGAGAAGACCATCGTCACCGCGATCGCGACGATCAGCTTCGTGAAGATGATCGTGGGCCGCTTCACCGGCTTGGACAGCAGGTAGACGATCGAGCCGTCGTCGATCTCGGGGCCGATCGCGCCCGTGCCGGCGATGACACCGATCAGCGGCACCATCGTGGCCAGGGCGAAGCCGCCGAGGACATCGGCCGCGACCTGGTCGTCCGCGCCGTTGAACATCCGGACCGCCGCCGAGATGACCAGCAGCATGGCGGGCAGCAGGAAGAGGATCAGGGCCCTGCGGCGGCCGAGGAGGGCCCGGTAGGTGAGCCGGGCGACTGTGGGGTTGTACATCGGTCAGGCTCCTTTCAGGCCGCTACGAGGTACGAGAAGACCGATTCGAGGGACTCGTCCGAGGGCGAGACCGTCAGGAGACGGATCCCCCGCTCGCGCGCGACCTTCGGCAGCAGTTCCGTGAACCGCCCGAAGTCGACCGCCTGGATGCGCAGTCCGCCGTCCGCGTGGTCGACCTCGATGCCGGCCGTGGACGGGTCGGCGATCAGCGCGGCCGCGAGGGCCCGGTCGTCGCTGGAGCGGACCAGATAGCGGTGCGGCCGGTCCGTCATCAGGCGGCGGATCTTGCGGAAGTCGCCGGAGGCCGCGTGCCGTCCGGCCACGATCACCTCGATGTGGGAGGCGAGCTGCTCGACCTCCTCCAGGATGTGCGAGGAGAAGAGCACCGTGCGGCCGTCCGCGCCCATCCGCCGCAGCAGGTCCATCAGCTGCATCCGCTGGCGCGGGTCCATGCCGTTGAACGGCTCGTCGAGCAGGAGCACGGACGGGTCGTGGACGAGGGCCGAGGCCATCTTCACGCGCTGCCTCATGCCCTTGCTGTACGTGGAGACCTTGCGGTCCTGCGCGTACTCCATCTCGACCGTGGACAGGGCCCGCTGGGCCTCCTTGGCGCCGAGGCCCTGGAGCTCGGCGTTGGCCAGGACGAACTCGCGGCCGGTGAGGAAGTCGTACATCGCCTCCCGCTCGGGCACGACGCCGATGTCGCGGTAGACCGACTCGTTCCCCCAGATCGTCCGCCCGTCGAGGGTGACGGTGCCGGTGGAAGGGTCGAGGAAGCCGCCCATCATGTTGATCAGGGTGGACTTCCCGGCGCCGTTGGGGCCGAGGAGACCGGTGACGCCGGGACCCACCGCCATCGTGACGTCGTTCACGGCCACGACGTTTCCGAACCAGCGGGAGACGTGGTCGATGTGGAGCGTGGTCACAGTCCGACCTTTCGGTAGCGGCGCATGAGGATGCCGTACGAGCCGGCGATCAGCGCGAGGACGACCAGCAGGTAGACCACGCCGATCCCGGCGCCCGGGCCTCCGAGCTCGGGGAACATGGGCGGTGCGCCCAGGAAGGCGGTCTGCACGCCGTCGATGAGGGTGATCGGCGAGAACAGGCCGAGCCAGTCGATGGCGCCCGGGTTCTCCGTGGCGTAGGCGATGCCCATGAGCGTCGAGACCGCGCCGTACGAGATGGTCAGGACGCCGATGACGGCGGCGACGCCGAAGCCCCGGCGCGGGGTGAGGGCCGCCATGACGAGGCCGATGCCGCCGAAGAGCAGCGAGAGCAGCGCCACCGAGACGATCCCCTGGCCGAACATCTTGGCCTGCTCGGCGAAGTCCATCTTGGCGAGCATCGAACCGATCCACATGATCAGCAGCGGGACGGCCGTGAGGATGAAGAGCGCCGACGCCATCGCGCCGAACTTGGCGAGCACGTAGTCCGCGCGCTCGATCGGGCGGGAGAAGTACAGCGGCACGGTCCTGAACCGAAGGTCCCGGGAGACCGACTGGGGCGCCTGGGAGGCCAGGTAGATGCCGATGACGACCTGAAGGAAGATCGCGTACTGCGTGTACTCGATCGAGAGCTTGGTCTGCTTGGTGGCGACCGCGACGGCGACGATGATCAGCGCCGGAACGCACATCACGCCGGCCAGCAGCATCGGCAGCACCTTGGACTTGGCGCTGCGGCCCAGTCCGTACGCGCCGCGCAGGGACTGCGAGAACAGCGACCGGCGCGCGTACGCCCGGCCGAGGCGCGGGCCGTCGTAGGACCGGTACCCGATGTTGTGGATGCGGGTCGTGTCGGGAGCGGCCTGGGAGGGCTGGGGGATCTGGGTGCTCATCGGGCCGGCACCTCCTCGTGCGGCGTGGACGCCTCGGCGGCCTCCGGGCGGAAGACCTCGGCGATGTGGTGACGGCGCTGCTCCATGCGGACGAGCCCGAGGCCGAGCCCGGCGACGGTGTCGCGCACCAGGTCGTACGTCTCCTCGCCCGCCGCCTCCAGGAGCAGGATGTGGCCGGCGCCGGGCAGGCCCTCCTCCACGCCCGGGTGGAGGGTGACCCCGGCGGTCGCGAGGGCCGTGCGGAGGGCCGCCGTGCCGTCGGGGTGCTCGTCGGAGTCGGTGACCTCGACCGCGAGGGTCGTGGTGATCCGGGTGAAGTCGCTGGTGGAGCTGGAGCGCAGGAGGCGTCCGCCGTCGATGACGACGACGTGGTCGCAGGTGCGCTCCAGCTCGCCGAGGAGGTGGGAGGTGACGAGGACGGAGATGCCGAAGTCGGTCCAGACCCGGCGGATCAGTCCGAGCATCTCGTCCCGGCCGACCGGGTCGAGGCCGTTGGTCGGCTCGTCGAGGAGGACCAGCTTCGGGTCGTGGACCAGCGCCTGGGCGAGCTTCACCCGCTGCTTCATGCCGGTCGAGTACCCGCCGATGGGGCGGTAGCGCTCCTCGTACAGGCCGACGTGGCGCAGGGTGTCGGCCGTCCGCTCGCGGGCGGCGGTCGGGGGCAGC
The DNA here is from genome assembly GCF_044754545.1 of Streptomyces sp. NPDC093071. NCBI lineage: Bacteria > Bacillati > Actinomycetota > Actinomycetes > Kitasatosporales > Streptomycetaceae > Streptomyces > Streptomyces sp. NPDC093071. The sequence continues at coordinate 157,152 of NZ_JBIVPH010000005.1, forward strand.
CCGGACATCCGCGCCATGTGGACGACGAACTCGGTGGCCGAGACGTCCGGAGGGAGGCAGTCGTGCTCGGGCATGTATCCCACGCGCTCACGGATCTGGGGGCCGGAGGTCCGGACGTCGAGGCCCAGGACCTCCGCGTGGCCCTCCGTGGCGGGGGAGAGTCCGAGCAGGATCTTGATCATCGTGGACTTGCCGGCTCCGTTGGCACCCACCAGTCCGGTCACACCGGGCCCGATGTCCAGGGAGAGCCGGTCGAGAGCGGTCACCCGGGGGAACCGCTTGCTGAGGCTTTCGGTCGCGATCACAGTCACGCTTCGAAGGTAGTGGTGTGCGCCACACGCGTCGTCAGACCAACGGCTCGATCTCTGTCCGACTACAGGAGTACAAGCCCGCGGGGACGGAACGACGAAAGTTGTCTCCTCCGGGCCGGCGGCCCGTCGTCCCCGGGGCTCCCTCCCCTTGATTCCACGGGGTCGTCCGCCGCGCTCTCGGGAAATCTCCGGGTGTCCTTCCGGCGGAGTTTTCCACAGGCCGTCGTCCGACCCCTTGACTCAGCCGCCGGGCATTGTCACATTCATCGATGTCAAGTTACGAACGCGTAGCGCAGCCGGGCGCTCACAGGGGACGGCGGGTGGCATGGCAACGGCAGTGGCAGGTGAACTCTCCGCGGAGCTGCGGGGATTCAGGGAGGTGCAGCGGCTCGCCTATGCGTGCGCGGAAGCCGTCGCGGCGCAGCTGAGGCCGGGCGTGACCGAGCGCGAGGCCGCCCGGATGCAGCGGGAGTGGCTGTACGAGCGGGGCGTCCGGGACTGGTTCCACCGGCCGTTCGCCTGGTTCGGGGACCGCACGGCCTTCGTGGACTTCAAGATCCCGCTCCAGTTCTTCCCGACGAACCGGCGCCTGGAGCCGGGGATGCCGTTCATCCTCGACATGGCCCCGGTCCACCGGGGATACACGGCCGACATCGGCTACAGCGGCTGCCTCGGCCTCGACCCCCTGCACGACAGGCTGCTCGCCGACCTCGCGGCCCACCGCGAGCTGATCCTGCGCGAGGTGCGCGAGCGCCGCACGCTGCGCGAGATATACGAGGACGTGGACCGGCTCATGGTCCGCCAGGGGTACGCGAACCGGCATCGGGCCTATCCCTTCGGCGTCATCGCCCACAAGATCGACCGGGTGAAGGAGCGCCGCCCGGCGCCGACGCTCTTCGGCTTCGGCACCCAGGCGCTCAAGGGCCTGGCGAGCGACGCCCTGCACGGGCACCGGGACGGCTGGTCGCCGCTCTGGTCGCCGTACAAGTTCTCCGACCACCCGCCCACACCCGGGCTGTGGGCGGTCGAACCGCACCTCGGATTCCGGGGTACGGGCGCGAAGTTCGAGGAGATCCTGGTCGTCACCGACTCCAGGGACCCCGAGCAGAGCGCGTTCTGGCTGGACGACGATCTGCCGCACGTGCGGCGCTGGAACGAGGGAGCGGTCTGATGACGGAGCTCAAGGGAGCCCGGGAGCGCCGGGTCCGTACGGGCGGGATCGAGCTGTGCGTCGCCGAGCTCGGCGAGGCGGGCCGGCCCACCGTCCTGCTCGTGCACGGCTATCCGGACTCCAAGGAGGTGTGGTCGGAGGTCGCGGTCCGGCTGGCCGAGGAGTTCCACGTGGTGCTGTACGACGTCCGGGGCCACGGCCGGTCGACGGCACCGGCCCCGCTGCGCGGCGGCTTCACCCTGGAGAAGCTGACGGACGACTTCCTCGCGGTCGCCGACGCCGTCAGCCCGGACCGGCCGGTCCACCTCGTCGGCCACGACTGGGGCTCGGTGCAGGGGTGGGAGTTCGCCACCGTGCCGCGCACCGCGGGGCGGATCGCCTCCTTCACCTCGATGTCCGGGCCCTCCCTCGACCACTTCGGGCACTGGATCAAGCGGCGGATGGCCCGGCCCACCCCGCGCCGGATCGGGCAGCTCCTCGGCCAGGGCGCCAAGTCCTGGTACGTGTACATGTTGCACACCCCCGTGCTGCCGGAGCTGGCCTGGCGCGGGCCGCTCGGGAAGCGCTGGCCGGGAATCCTGGAGCGGGTGGAGAAGGTCCCGGCCGGCGACTACCCGACGTCCTCGCTGCCGAACGACGCGGCGCACGGGGCCTGGCTCTACCGGGACAACGTCCGGGCCCGGCTCTCCCGGCCTCGCCCCGACGCGTACGCGCACGTGCCCGTGCAGCTGATCGTGCCGACCGGTGACGCCTTCCTCTCCGACCGGCTCTACGACGACCTGGGCACCTGGGTGCCGGAGCTGACCCGGCGCACCCTGCCCGCCAAGCACTGGGTGCCGCGGACCCGGCCGGACCAGCTGTCCTCCTGGATCGCCGAGTTCGTCAGGACCCACGAGGAGTCGGCGGCCGGGGCGTCGACGCCGGTCGCGGCGAAGCCGGTGAAGAGCGGGGTGCGGCCGGAGTACACGGAGCGGTTCGGCGGCCAGCTCGTCCTGGTGACCGGGGCGGCCAGCGGCATCGGACGGGCCACCGCCTTCGCGTTCGCGGAGGCCGGCGCCCGGGTCGTGGCCGTGGACCGGGACGCCGACGGGGCGGCCCGCACGGCGGAGATGGCGCGGCTGATCGGGGCCCCGGAGGCATGGGGCGAGGCCGTCGACGTCTCCGACGAGCAGGCGATGGAGAAGCTGGCCGCCAAGGTGGAGGACGAGTACGGGGTCGTCGACGTCCTGGTCAACAACGCGGGCATCGGGCTCGCCGGTTCCTTCTTCGAGACGTCGAGCGAGGAGTGGGGGCGGGTCCTGGACGTCAACCTGTGGGGCGTGATCCACGGGTGCCGGCACTTCGGGGCGCGGATGGTCGCGCGGGGCCAGGGCGGCCACATCGTGAACACCGCGTCCGCCGCGGCCTTCCAGCCCTCGCGGGCCCTGCCCGCGTACAGCACGTCGAAGGCGGCGGTGCTGATGCTCAGCGAGTGCCTGCGGGCCGAGCTGGCCGACCAGGGCATCGGGGTGTCCGCGATATGCCCCGGCATCGTCAACACCAACATCACGGCGACCACGCGGTTCGCCGGGGTGTCGGACGAGGCGGAGGAGAAGCGGCGGCAGAAGAAGGCGTCCCGGCTGTACGGGCTGCGGAACTACCCGCCGGAGAAGGTCGCGGACGCGATCCTGGGGGCCGTCTTGCACGACCGGGCCGTCGTGCCGGTGACTCCGGAGGCCCGGGGCGCCCGCTTCCTGTCCCGGCTGAGCCCGGGCGCGCTGCGCACCCTCGCGCGCTGGCAGCCGCCGGCGTAGGGGGCGGGGCCACCTGACGGAGGGGATGCCTGACGGGGGGGATGCCTGACGGGGGGGGGGATGCCTGACGGGGGGATGAAAGAGAACAGGAGCGGGGACGGAGGCGGGCAGGAGGCGAGGGTGGCGGTCGTACGATCCCTCGCAGGACGGCCCCGCGGCGGCGGGGTGGTGGAAGCGGTCGGTGGGAGCGGGTTTGTCCGAGCAGTCAGCACAGCCGGAGTACCGGATCGAGGATCTCGCCCGTCTCAGCGGGGCCACGGTCCGGACGATCCGCGCCTACCAGGACCGCGGTCTGCTGCCCCGTCCGGAGCGGCGGGGCAGGGCGAACGTCTACGGGGACGCGCACCTCGCGCGGCTCCGGAGGATCGCCGACCTCCTCGACCGGGGCTACACCCTGGCCTCGATCAAGGAGCTCATGGAGGCGTGGGACACCGGCCGGGGGCTCGGCGGGGTGCTCGGCCTGGTCGCGGAGGTCCACGGACCGTGGACGGACGAGGAGGCGGCCCGGATATCGCGCGCGGAGCTGGACGCGCGCTTCGGCGGCACGCCGGACGAGGAGGCCATCCGGGAGGCCGTGGAGCTGGGCGTGCTGGAGCGGATCCCGGACCGGGAGACGGAGGAGTACCTCGTACCGAGCCCCCAGGAGCTGGCGGTGGCGGCCGAGCTGTACGCGGCCGGGGTGCCGCTGACGGCGATCACCGGGCATCTGAAGGAGCTGCGGGGGCAGGTCGAGCACATCGCCTCCCGTTTCCTGGAGTTCACGACCGAGTACGTCTTCGCCCGCTATCTGGGACACCGGCCGCCGACGGACGCGGACGCGGCCGACGCGGCGGCGATGGTGCGACGGCTCAGACCGCTCGCCCAGCAGACGGTGGACGCCGAACTGGCGCGTGCCATGCGCCTGTTCGCCACCCGGCACCTCCAGGTCCACCTGTCGCCGGACGCGCCGCCCGCGCAGGACGACGAGCCGCGCCCGGTGGTCCTCCCCGCCGGGACGGTCCGGGCCGTACAGGGCCTGGTCGGGGCGGAGGGGGTCGCGGCCTTCGTCACGGCGGCCACGGAACGAGAGGTCCACAAGAGGACATTGGACGCACTCACCTCAAGTCACCCCATACAAGGTGAAGTTGGTCAATTGCCCTGAGAGAACAGTCTTGTTGTCCACAGAAAGGCGTCCGATCCTGTGGATAACTCACCCCGGCTGTGGATCAAACCTGTCCACCGGAAATCGTCGGAAATCATTGGCCGGGGCGATCCCGGCTCCGGCATCCTGACCGGATGACCCCACGACCACCCTTGGACGAACGCCGCACGGTGAAGGTCTCCAAGTACCTCTCCAAGCATCTGCGGCACCAGCCCGAGCGCATCGGGCTCGTCCTCGACGCACAGGGCTGGACCGAGATCGACGCACTGCTCCGGGCCGCCGCCGAGCACGGCTTCCCGATCACCCGCGAGGAGCTCGACCACGTCGTCGAGACCAACGACAAGAAGCGCTTCGCCGTCGAGGGAACCCGCATCCGCGCCAGCCAGGGCCACACGGTCCGGGTGGACCTGGACCTGCCCGCCGCCGAACCGCCCGCGTACCTCTACCACGGCACGGTCGCGGACCGGCTCCCCTCGATCCGGGCGGAGGGACTGCGTCCCATGGCCCGCCACCACGTGCACCTCTCCCCCGACCGGGAGACCGCGACGCGGGTCGGCGCCCGTCGGGGCCGACCGGTCGTCCTGAGCGTCGACGCCGGCGCCATGCACCGGGGCGGGCACGTCTTCCACGTCAGCGCCAACGGGGTGTGGCTGACCGACACGGTCCCGCCGGAGTTCCTCCGCCTCCCGTCCTGACCCCCGCCGCCGGAAAGGGGCGCGAGCCGTGAGGCATGATCGTTCGCATGGCCCACCCCCACCTTCCCAGCACCGAGGCGACCGTCACCGCGATCCGTGAGGTCGCCCGGGAGTTCGGCCTGGAGGTGACGGTCACCGACGACATCGGCGCGGACCGGACCTCCCGGCGCACCGCGTCGGACGCGTTCGCCGTCCTCGACCCGGACGGCTCCCTGCCGCACGAGGCCTTCGTCGAACTGGGCGGATCCCCCGTCGTCACCGTCCAGGTCTTCCCCGAGGACGACACCCGGATCACCGTGGAGGGCATCGAGTTCGCGGACGTCCCCCGCGACGCCGTCCCGGCCTTCCTGCGGTCCGTCCACGGCGGCCTCGCCCATGTGAAGGGCCGGTTCTTCCCGCCCGGCTGGTGGCTGGTCGTCCCGCTGCCCGGCGACGAGACGTACAGGGAACTCGTCCCCGGCGCCTCGCTCACGGCGTGGATGAACCGGAACGTTCGCTGACGCCACCGGCCCCGATGCCGTAGAGGGCCGGGGAAGGTCGCAAAGGGCCGGGGAAGGCCGGTGGAGGCCGGCGAGGGCCGCCGGGAACCCCCGCGTGCCGGGCGAATCCGCCGCCGTTCCCGGGGAACACTGGCCGGATGGGAGAGATCCGGGTCGGCACCTGCTCGTGGACGGACAAGGCGCTGGTGTCCAGCGGCTGGTACCCGACGGGACAACGGGACGCGGAGGGCAGGCTCCGGCACTACGCCACGCGGTTCCCGGTGGTGGAGGTGGACTCCACGTACTACGGGCTGCCCAGCACCCGCAACAGCCACCTGTGGGCCGAGCGCACCCCCGAGGGCTTCCGCTTCGACGTGAAGGCGTTCTCGCTGTTCACCGGGCACCCGACCCGGCCGGAGGCGCTGCCCGCCGACCTCCGCCCGGCCTTCCTCCGGCAGCGAAGGGGCCCGGGCGCCGGCATCGGCCCCGGAGAACCCGGAGACCCCGGGCTGCTCGACGAGGTGTGGGAGCGGTACGGCGCGGCCCTCGAACCGCTGCGCGAGGCCGGCCGCCTGGGGACGCTGGTCTTCCAGTTCCCGCACCGGCTCGTACCGGGCAGGCCCGCGGCGGAGTTCCTGCGCCGGTGCCGCGAGCGCGCCGCCGGATGGCCGGTGGCCGTGGAGTTCCGGAACCCCGGCTGGTGGCGCGAGGAGCACGCCGACGCGACGGCCGCCCTCCTCACGGAGCTGGACGCGGCCACCGTGGCCGTGGACATGACGCAGACGCTGCCCACGTCCGTACCGCCGGTCGTCCGGGTCACCTCCCCGGGCCTCGCCCTGGTGCGCTTCCACGGCCGCAACACCGCCTGGGGCACCGGCACCAAGGAGGAGAGGTTCCGCCACGACTACACCCCCGCGGAACTCGCGGAGTGGACGCCGCGCATCCGCGAGCTGGCCGAGCGGGCGCGGGAGGTGCACGTCCTCTTCAACAACTGCTGCGGGGACGCCGCCGTCCGCGCCGCCGAGTCGATGCGGGGGCTGCTCGGCCTCTCGTAGGGTCGTCCCATGCGACTGAGCACTGTGATCCTGCCGATCGACCGCTGGCACGAGGAGGGCCGCCGGAAGTGGCGGCACGCCGAGGAGCTCGGCTTCCACGCCGCGTACACCTACGACCACCTGTCCTGGCGCGCCTTCCGGGACGGTCCGTGGTTCGGCGCGGTGCCCACGCTCACCGCCGCCGCCGCGGTCACCGAGCGGCTCCGCCTCGGCACGCTCGTGACCTCGCCGAACTTCCGGCACCCGGTGACGCTCGCCAAGGACCTGATCACACTGGACGACGTCTCCGGCGGGCGGATCACGCTCGGCATCGGCGCGGGCGGCAACGGCTTCGACGCCACCGCGCTCGGCCAGGAGGCCTGGACGCCCAGGGAGCGGGCGGACCGGTTCGGGGAGTTCGTGCCGCTGCTCGACCGGCTGCTGACCGAGGACGCGGTGACGGAGCGGGGCACGTTCTACGCGGCGGACGAGGCCCGGAACATCCCCGGCTGCGTCCAGCGCCCCCGGCTGCCGTTCGCGGTGGCGGCGACCGGCCCGCGCGGGATGCGGCTGGCCGCCCGGTACGGGCAGGGGTGGGTGACGACCGGCGACCCGAAGCTGTACGAGGACGGGACCCCCGAGCAGTCGGTGGAGGCGCTGCGCGGCCAGATCGAGAAGCTCGGCAAGGCCTGCGTCGAGGCCGGCCGGGACGTGGCTGACCTGGACAAGATCCTGCTCACCGGCTTCACCCCGGACCGGAACCGGCCGCTGGAGTCCGTGGACGCCTTCGTGGACTTCGCCGGGCGCCACCGCGAGCTGGGCTTCACCGAGATCGTGGTCCACTGGCCGATCCCGGACTCCGACTTCGCGGCCGACCAGGCCGTCTTCGAGTCCATCGCCACGGAGGCGCTCGCCCGGCTGGGCTGACGCGCGGGATGCCGCGCCCGGCAGGCCCGCCCGGTCAGGCGCCCCGTCGGACGCGTCTTCGCTCCTGGGTGGGGATCGCCGGGGCGAGGACGGCCGGGGCACCGTCCGGGGCCAGGGCTCCGGCCAGACCGGCCAGGACGTCGCCCACCAGGACCGGGTCGCGCGCGGGCTGGTCCGTCCCGGCCCGCTCGCAGTCCGAGCAGAGGGCCATGCCCAGGCTCGCGACCCACGCCCCGTACGGGGCACCGCAGAAATCGCACTCCGCACTCCGCCGGCCCGCGCCCATGCCCGCCCCCTCCGAGACGCCGTCAGCTCCCTGGAACCTTCCCCGCCATCCGGGAAAACGAACGGATGTTTACGGCCATGTCCGAACGAGCCGGATACGGGCGGTGGTGGCCGACAGCTCCCCTCGGGAACGCCGACAGCTCCCCTCGGGAACCCGGACCAGCCCCTGCGCCCCCCGCCACATCCTCCACGCGCCCCCTGCGCCCCTGTGCTCCCTCCGCCCCCTCCCAAGCCACTCATATGTGCGACTCCCCGCACGCCCGTGCGCGAGGTGCGGAAGAATGGTGCGGTGACCTCTCCCCGTTCTCCGCGACCCCCGCGGTCCCCGCGCCACTCCGCCCCGGCGCCCCGGCTGATCGCCACCGACCTCGACGGCACGCTGCTCCGCGACGACAAGACGGTCTCCGAGCGCACGGTCGCCGCCCTGGCCGCGGCCGAGCGGGCCGGGATCGAGGTCTTCTTCGTCACCGGCCGGCCCGCCCGCTGGATGGACGTCGTCAGCGCGCACGTCCACGGGCACGGCATGGCGATCTGCGCCAACGGCGCCGCCGTCGTCGACCTCCACTCCGGAGGCACCTTCCTGGAGGTCCGCCCGCTGGAGCGGCCGGTCGCCCTCGACGTCGTCGAGGCCCTGCGCGCCGCCGCGCCCGGGACCTCCTTCGCCGTGGAGCTCACCACCGGCATCCACTACGAGCCGCACTACCCGCCCTTCTTCCTCGACCCCGGGGCCACCGTCGCCACCGCCGAGAAGCTCCTCTTCGAGGAGGAGTCCGGAGCGGCGGCCCCCGTGCTCAAGCTGCTCGCCCAGCACCCGGACCTCGACCCCGACGCGTTCCTCGCGTTGGCCAGGGCGGCCGCGGGCGACCGGGCCGCCTTCACCCGGTCCAGCCCCACCGCCCTCGTCGAGATCAGCGGGCTCGGCGTCTCCAAGGCCTCCACCCTCGCCCTGTGCTGCGCCGAGCGCGGCATCACGGCCGAGGAGGTCGTCGCCTTCGGGGACATGCCGAACGACATCGAGATGCTCACCTGGGCGGGCCGCTCGTACGCGATGGGCAACGCCCACCCGGACGTGTTCGCCGCCGCCTCCGGCCGTACGGCCGGAAACAACGAGGACGGCGTGGCCGTCGTCATCGAGCAGCTCGTCGCCGAGGCCCTCGCCGGAACCACGGGCCCGCGCTAGTGCCGCATCAAGCAACGTTCGCCCGGTTGAGCCGCGGGGTGAGGTGGGTTAGCGCCGTTCTGTAGTGCGTAGTCTCGCGATATGCATTCACATCTGCGCTTCGAGAACCCTTCCGCTTTGCCGCATGACGTGGTGGCCGAAACGTTGGAGCGGGCGCTCGGGGACCGGGCGCATGAGTTCGAGGCTGCGACCGTCTTGGTCGGGAGTGCGTTGAACGACGACGATCGAGAGTTCGTGGAGCGCTGGTGCGTGGAGGTCGGGACGCGGGCCGTGTCGGGCAGCCCCCTGCTCGGGCTGGCCGGCCTGTGCTTGGGACATACCGCTCGACGGTTCGGACATCTCAGCGATGAGGCCCTTGCGCTGACGAAGTCGCTGGCGGCGCGTGCTGAAGTGGATCCGACCGACGTGGACGGGCGGGCACTCGACGGCCTTGACGACATCCAGAGCTTCCTGCACCTCTGATGAGGCCGACACGAGAGGGCAAACGTTGCCTGATGCGGCACTAGTCGCGACGGACACCCCCTAGAGCGGCGCCTCCCACACCACCGTCGTCCCTCCGCCGCCGTCCCCGAGCCCCGGCCCGCACCAGCTGGCGCCGCCCAGGGACTCCGCCCGGCGCGCCAGGTTGCGCAGACCGCTGCGCCGCCCGCCCGCCGGGATGCCGACGCCGTCGTCGGCGACCGACAGGCGCACCCCTGCGGAGCCGTCGGGCAGGGTGACGCCCGCGTCGACGACCACCTCGATCCGGCTCGCGTCGGCGTGCCGGAACGCGTTGGAGAGCGCCTCGCGCAGCGCGGCGACGAGGTTCTTGCCGGTCAGCTCGCCGACCGTCGAGTCGATCGCGCCGAGGAAGCGGTGCGCGGGCTTGAAGCCGAGCGGCACGGCCGCCATGTTGATCTCCCGCAGGACCCGGGTGCGCAGTCCCGACGGGGCCTCCGCGGGTCCCTGCTGGAGCGCGAAGATCGCCGTACGGATCTCCTGGATGGTCACGTCCAGCTCGTCCACGGCCTTGCCCACGCCCTCGCGCACGGCCGGCACGATCGACCTGCGCTGGGCGCTCTCCAGCATCATGCCGGCGGCGAAGAGCCGCTGGATGACCAGATCGTGCAGGTCACGGGCGATCCGGTCGCGGTCCTCGTACACGGCGAGGCGCTCCCGGTCGCGCTGCGCGTCGGCCATCATCAGGGCGAGCGCCGCCTGCGAGGCGAACTGGGTGGCGAGCGTCCGCTCCGTCTCCGTGAACGGGCGGCCGTCCCGTACGCGCGGCATGGCGAGCGCCCCGAGGACCCGCCCGCCGCTCTGCAGCGGAAGGATCATGCTCGGCCCGTACATCGAGGTCATCGGGCTGGTCATGCGCGGGTCCGAGGAGGCGTCCTGGACGAAGACCGCCTCGCCCTCGAACAGCTGCTCCACCACGTCGCTCTCGGGCGGGACCACCACGCCCAGCCACTTCGTGGACCGGGGCGAGGAGACCGCGACGACCTCCAGGCCGCCCTCCTCGGCGGGGAGCAGCACGATGCCCGCGTCCGCGTCGGCGAGCCGGCGGGCCTGCTCGGCGACGACCGTGAGGGCGTCGTCGGCGTCGCCGCCGGAGAGCAGGGCGGTGGTGACGGCGACCGAGCCGTCGATCCACCGTTCGCGCTGCCGGGCGGCCTCGTACAGGCGGGCGTTGCCGATGGCGATGCCCGCCTCGGTGGCGAGCACCCGGACCATGTGCACGTCGTAGTCGTTGAAGTCGTCCGCGCCGCGCTTCTCCGCGAGGTACAGGTTTCCGAAGATCTCGCCCTGGACCCGGATGGGGACGCCCAGGAAGGACCGCATCGGCGGGTGCCCGGGCGGGAAGCCCGCCGCGCGTGGGTCCTTCGAGAGGTCGGCGAGACGAATGGTCTGCGGGTCGCGGATCAGCGCACCGAGCAGCCCCGCGTGGCCGTCGGGACGGCGTCCGATCCGGCGGGCCGTGTCCTCGTCGACGCCGAAGGTGACGAAGTCGGAGAGGCCGTCGCCCTCGTCGTCGACGACGCCGATCGCCGCGTACCGGGCGCCGGCGAGTTCGGCGGCGGTCTCGCAGATGCGGTCGAGGGTGGAGTGGAGTTCGAGCCCGGTGCCGACCGAGCGCATGGCCTCCAGGAGCTGCGGTACGCGGGCGGTGAGCTCCGTGGAGAGCCCCTGGAGGCTGCGGGTGGCCCGGGTGGCGGCTTCCAGGGGGTCCGGGGCGTCGGACTCGGCGGCGGTCATGGCTTGAGCCTAGTAAGTCCTATTTAGCGAGAAAAGTCAGCTGCTCCGGTCGTCGTGGTGACGGCGAGCGGATCGGTCGCCCTCTCCTGCTCCAGCATCCGGCGCAGCGGTCCGTCCTCCGCCGCGAGCTCGGCGTACGGGCCGCGCTGCACGGTCCGGCCCGCGTCCAGGACGAGCACCTCGTCGACGGCGTCGAGGCCGTGCAGCCGGTGGGTGATGAGGACGGTGGTGCGGCCCTCGGTGGCCCGCAGCAGGTCGTCGGTGAGCGCGTCGGCGGTGGCGAGGTCCAGGTGCTCGGCCGGCTCGTCGAGGACGAGGACCGGGAAATCGGCCAGGAGGGCCCGCGCGAGCGCGAGCCGCTGGCGCTGGCCTCCGGAGAGCCGCGCGCCGTGTTCGCCCACGAGGGTGTCGAGCCCGTCGGGCAGCCCGTCGACCCAGTCGAGCAGCCGGGCCCGGCGCAGCGCCTCGCGCAGCTCCCCGTCGTCCGCGCCGACCTTGGCGAGCCGCAGGTTCTCGCGGACGGAGCTGTCGAAGAGGTGCGCGTCCTGGGCGCACAGGCCGACCAGGCGCCGGACCGCGTCCCCGTCCAGTTCCCAGGCGGGGACGCCGCCGAGCCGGTACGTGCCGTGCTCCACGTCCAGGAACCGCAGCAGCACCTGGGCGAGCGTCGTCTTGCCGGAGCCGGAGGCGCCGACGACGGCGACCCGCCGCCCGGCCTCCAGGGTGAGCCCGAAGCCGGTGAGCGCCGGACGCTCCTGCCCGGCGTACCGGGCGGAGAGCCCGGACAGTTCGAGGGGGAACGGACCCACCGGGGGAGCGGCGGGCGTCCTCGGCTCCCGTACGGGCACGGGGGCGTCGAGCACCTCGAAGACCCGCTCGGCGCTGTGCTTGACGCGCTGCCGGTACTGGACGGCGAGCGGAAGCCCGGTCACGGCCTCGAAGGCGGCCAGCGGGGTCAGGACGATCACGGCGAGCGACACCCCGTCGAGCCGCCCCTCCCGTACGGCCTGGACGCCGACGAGCGCGGCGGCCGCGACCGTCAGGCCGCAGACCAGGGCGGAGAGCCCGGCCCCGAGGGCGGTGGCGGCGGCCTGCCGGGAGGCGATGCCGGTGAGGGCGCCGTCGGCCTCCCGCGCCCTTTCGGTACGGCTCCGCAGCGCACCGGCCACCGTCAGCTCGGCGCAGCCGCGCAGCAGGTCGGCCACGGCGGTCGCCAGGGCGCCGCGCGCGGGGGCGAGCCGCCGTTCGGCCCGGCGGGCGAGGGCCCCGCCGACCGCCGGTACGGCGATTCCCGCGACCAGCAGGCCCACGGCGAGGACGGCACCGGCCTCGGGGAGCAGCCAGGCGGTGAACCCGGCGGCCCCGACGCCCACGACGAGCGCGGCGCCCACCGGGAGCAGCGAGCGCAGCCAGTAGTCCTGGAGCGCGTCGACGTCCTGGACGAGCCGGGAGAGCAGGTCGCCGCGCCGGGTGCGGCCGAGGCCGGCCGGGGCGATCCGCTCCAGCCGCCGGTAGACGGAGACCCGCAGGTCGGCGAGCATCCGCAGGACGGCGTCGTGGGAGACGAGCCGCTCGGCGTACCGGAAGACGGCCCGGCCGATGCCGAAGGCGCGCGTGGCGGTGACCGCCATCATCAGGTGGAGGACGGGGGGCTGTTCGGAGGCCCGGGAGATGAGCCAGCCGGAGACGGCCATGAGCCCGACGGCGGAGCCGAGGGCGAGGCTTCCGAGCAGCAGCGCGAGCACCATCCGCCCCTTGAGCTCCCCGGCCATGTCCCGGACCCGCCGGAGCACGCCGCGCGGGGCCGCGAACGCCCCGGAACCCCCGGGGGCCGACGCCTCGCCGTCGGGCGCGGCGGCCACGGTCGCCACTCCGGACCAGACCGCCGCGTCGACGGCACCGGATCCGGCGTCCCGGGAGGCGTCCCGACCGGAGCCCTTGGAGGCGTCCCGACCGGCGTCCCGGGAGGCGCCGACCGGACCCGCCCCGGCGGTTTCCGTACGCCCGGCGGGCACCACCGGCCCGGCGACACCCGCGCCACCGACCGAAACGGGCGCCCGATCCGTACCGACGCCACCGACCGAAACCGGCGCCCCATCCGTACCGGCGCCGTCGACCGAAACCGACGCCCCACCCACACCGGCGCCACCGGCCGGGCCCGCCCCGCCGCCCGCTCCGGTATCCGTTCCCAGGCTCACCACCCGGTCCGCCACCGCGAGCAGCGCCGGGCGGTGGACCACGAGCAGGACCGTCCGGCCGGCCGCGAGGCGCCGGACCGCGTCGACCACGCCCGCCTCCGTCTCGCCGTCGAGCGCGGCCGTGGGCTCGTCGAGCAGCAGCAGGGGCCGGTCGGCCAGGAACGCGCGGGCGAGCGCGAGCCGTTGCCGCTGCCCCGCCGAGAGCCCGGCGCCGTCCTCGCCGAGCGGGGTGTCGAGCCCGCCGGGCAGCTCCGCGACGAACCCGTCGGCGCCCGCGTCCCGCAGGGCCTCCCGTACCGCCTCGTCGGAGGCGTCCGGGCGGGCGAGCCGTACGTTCTCGGCGATCGTCCCCGCGAAGAGGTACGGGCGCTGCGGCACCCAGGCGATCCGCGACCGCCAGGCCTCCAGGTCGAGCCCCGCGAGGTCCTCGCCGCCGACCCGGACGGTGCCGCCCGGCTCCGGGGCCGTGAACCCGAGGACCACGTCGAGCAGCGTCGACTTGCCCGAGCCGCTCGGCCCGACCAGGGCCACCGTCTCGCCCGGCTCGACCGTCAGCGTCGTCGCGTCGAGCGACGGTTCGGCACGCCCCGCGTGGCGGACCGTCACGGTGTCCAGTTCGAGGCGCACGGAGTCCGGGACCGCGCCCGTCCCCCCGTTCCGTACCGGCTGCTCCAGGACGTCGAAGATCTCCTCCGCCGCCGCGAGTCCCTCCGCCGCCGCGTGGTACTGCGCCCCCACCTGCCGCAGCGGGAGGTACGCCTCGGGCGCCAGGATCAGGATGACGAGCCCGGTGTAGAGGTCGAGGTCGCCGTGGACGAGCCTCATGCCGATGGTCACGGCGACGAGGGCGACGGACAGGGTGGCGAGCAGTTCGAGCGCGAAGGAGGAGAGGAAGGCGATCCGCAGCGTGCGCATGGTCGCCTGCCGGTACGCGGAGGTGATCGCACGGATCGACTCGGCCTGGGCCTTCGCCCGGCCGAAGACCTTGAGGGTGGGAAGGCCGGCCACCACGTCCAGGAAGTGACCGGAGAGCCGCGAGAGCAGCTTCCACTGCCGGTCCATCCGGGCCTGGGTGTACCAGCCGATGAGGATCATGAAGAGCGGGATGAGCGGCAGCGTGACGACGATGATCGCCGCCGAGACCCAGTCCTCGGTGACGATCCGGGCCAGGACCGCCACCGGTACGACCACCGCGAGGCCCAACTGGGGCAGGTAGCGGGCGAAGTAGTCGTCGAGCGCGTCCACGCCCCGCGTCGCGAGGGCGATCAGCGAGCCGGTCCGCTGCCCGCCGAGCCATCCCGGTCCGAGCGCGGCGGCGCGGACGAGGAGCCGCCCCCGCAGTTCGGACTTGACCGCCGCGCTCGCCCGGTGGGCGGCGAGTTCGGTCAGCCAGGAGACCAGCCCCCGCGCCACCGCCACTCCGGCAAGCAGCAGCAGGGGCGTGGTCAGGGCGGAAACCGACCGGCCCTCCTTGAAGGACCCCACCACGATCTCGGCGAGGAGCATCGCCTGGGCGACGACCAGCGCCGCCCCGGCGAGGCCGAGCACGACCACCGCGATCAGGAAGACACGGGTGGCCCGGGCGTACCGGAGCAGACGCGGGTCGATCGGTTTCACGTGAAACATGCCCCTCTCTGAGCGCCGACCGGCCCTAGTGGGCGCTGTCGGCGATGTGCTGCGTACCGATCCGCTTGCGGAACACCCAGTAGGTCCAGCTCTGGTAGAGCAGCACCAGCGGGGTCGCGATCCCGGCGCACCACGTCATGATCTTGAGTGTGTACGGGCTCGACGACGCGTTCGTCACGGTGAGGCTCCACTCGGGGTTGAGCGAAGACGGCATGACGTCCGGGAAGAGCGCCAGGAAGAGCATCGCCACCGAGGCGGCGATCGTGACGCCCGAGAGCGCGAACGACCAGCCCTCGCGTCCCGCCTTGATGGCGACGATCGCGCCGACCAGCGCCACCGCCGCGACCACCATCGCCACGAAGCTGGCGGCGTCGCCCGTGTGGGCCTGGGTCCAGATCAGGAAGACGAGCGCGAGCACCGCCGTGACCAGGCCCAGCTTGAGCGCGAGCGCCCGGGCCCGTACCCGGATGTCACCGTCCGTCTTGAGCGAGGCGAAGACCGCGCCGTGGAAGGTGAAGAGGGTGAGCGTGACCAGTCCGCCGAGGAGCGCGTACGGGTTGAGCAGGTCGAAGAAGGTGCCCACGTACTCCATGTCCGCGTCGATCTTCACGCCCCGGACGATGTTGCCGAAGGCCACGCCCCAGAGGAACGCGGGGAGCAGCGAGGTCCAGAAGATGGCCTGCTCCCAGTTGCGCTGCCAGTTCTCCTCGGGCCGCTTCGCCCGGTACTCGAAGGCCACGCCCCGGATGATCAGGCAGACCAGGATGAGCAGCAGCGGCAGGTAGAAGCCGGAGAACAGCGTCGCGTACCACTCGGGGAAGGCGGCGAAGGTGGCGCCGCCGGCGGTGAGCAGCCACACCTCGTTGCCGTCCCAGACGGGTCCGATGGTGTTGATGAGGACCCGCTTCTCGGGCCGGTCCCGGGCGAGCAGCTTGGTCAGGATGCCGATCCCGAAGTCGAAGCCCTCCAGGAAGAAGTAGCCGATCCAGAGGACGGCGATGAGTACGAACCAGACGTCGTGAAGTTCCATGCCTCGGTCTCCTGAGCCTCAGTACGAGAAGGCCATGGGCCGGTCGGGGTCACGGGTGTCCCCGCCGATCTTGGTGGGCGGGTTGAGGTCGTCGTCGGTCAGCTCGGGCGGGCCCGCCTTGACGTACTTGACGAGGAGCTTGACCTCGATGACCGCGAGGACGGCGTAGAGCAGGGTGAAGCCGATCATCGAGGTGAGGACCTCGGCCTGGGAGACACCGGGGGAGACCGCGTCCCGGGTGCGCAGCACGCCGTAGACGACCCAGGGCTGACGGCCCATCTCGGTGAAGATCCAGCCCCAGGAGTTGGCGATCAGCGGGAA
Source organism: Streptomyces sp. NPDC093071 (assembly GCF_044754545.1). Classification (NCBI taxonomy): domain Bacteria; kingdom Bacillati; phylum Actinomycetota; class Actinomycetes; order Kitasatosporales; family Streptomycetaceae; genus Streptomyces; species Streptomyces sp. NPDC093071. The sequence continues at coordinate 173,578 of NZ_JBIVPH010000005.1, forward strand.
GAGCATCGTCCAGAGCGCGACGATCCAGTACCACCTGCCGATGTGGGGGCTGAGGGCCTTGTTCTTGAAGAGGACCAGGTTCGGCACCTCGTCCTCGCCGGTCCGCAGCCCCGGGGCCAGCATGAACTTCTTCCGGGTCAGCCAGAGGCCGATGATCCCCAGCGTCAGGGAGGCCATGCCGAAGCCGATCATCCAGCGGAAGCCCCAGTAGGCGACGGGGATGTTGGGCCGGTAGTCGCCGGGGCCGTACTTCTCCTGCTCGGCCTTGTTGATGTCGTTGATGCCGGGGACGTACGAGGTGAAGTCGTCGTTCGCGAGGAAGGAGAGCAGGCCGGGGATCTCGATGGCGACCTTGTTGTGGCCCTCGTCGACGTCGCCGTAGGCGAAGATCGAGAAGGGGGCGGGCGCCTCGCCGTCCCAGAGCGCCTCGGCGGCGGCCATCTTCATCGGCTGCTGCTTGAACATGACCTTGCCGAGCAGGTCGCCGCTGATGGCGGTGCCGAGGCCGGCGATGATCAGGGTGACCAGGCCGAGCCGCAGCGAGGTCCGCATCACGGGGATGTGCTTCTTGCGGGCCAGGTGGAAGGCGGAGATGCCGACCATGAACGCGCCGCCGACCAGGAAGGCCGCCGTGATGGTGTGGAAGAACTGGGTGAGGGCCGTGTTCTGGGTGAGCACGAGCCAGAAGTCGGTGAGCTCCGCCCGGCCGCGCTCCTCGTTGATGCGGTAGCCCACCGGGTGCTGCATCCAGGAGTTGGCCGCCAGGATGAAGTACGCGGAGAGGACGGTGCCGATCGAGACCATCCACATGCAGGCGAGGTGGATCTTCTTCGGCAGCTTGTCCCAGCCGAAGATCCACAGGCCGATGAAGGTCGACTCGAAGAAGAAGGCGATGAGCGCCTCGAACGCGAGCGGGGCGCCGAAGATGTCCCCGACGAAGCGCGAGTAGTCGGACCAGTTCATGCCGAACTGGAACTCCTGCACGATGCCGGTGACGACGCCCATGGCGATGTTGATCAGGAAGAGCTTGCCCCAGAACTTCGTCGCCCTGAGGTACTTCTCGTTCTCCGTCCGCACCCAGGCGGTCTGGAGGCCTGCCGTGAGCGCCGCGAGGGAGATCGTCAGCGGGACGAAGAGGAAGTGGTAGACGGTGGTGATGCCGAACTGCCAGCGCGCGAGGGTCTCTGGCGCAAGAGCGAGGTCCACGTCGTTTTCTCCTTACATCGCCGTGGTCACATCGGCAGGTTGCCCTGACCATCCCCCCGATAGCGGGACGAACCGGGGCACGCTTGTGAACGCGTTCACATTCACAAGCATTATGGCTCATATGAAATCCGTACTTGTCTTCGGGGGCCCTTTCCGGGACGTCTCTTTCCTCACACGCCGACGGCCCCCGCGAGCGGCTGCTCGCGGGGGCCGTCGGAACACGCCTCGGTGGGGCTCAGAGCTCCTTGCGGAAGCCCTCCGCCGCCTGGAGGAACAGGTCGTTCGCCTCGCCCTCGCCGATCGTGACGCGCACGCCCTCGCCGGCGAACGGGCGCACCACGACGCCGTGCCGCTCGCACGCCGCCGCGAAGTCCGCCGTCCGCTCGCCGAGCCGCAGCCAGACGAAGTTCGCCTGGGTGTCCGGCACGGTCCAGCCCTGGTCCACCAGGGCCGTGCGGACCCGCTCGCGCTCGGACACCAGCGCGCCGACCCGGCCGAGCAGCTCGTCCTCGGCCCGCAGCGAGGCCACCGCCGCGTCCTGCGCCAGCTGGCTCACGCCGAACGGCACCGCCGTCTTGCGCAGCGCCGCCGCCACCGGCTCGTGGGCGACCGCGAAGCCGACCCGCAGCCCGGCCAGTCCGTACGCCTTGGAGAAGGTGCGCAGCACGGCGACGTTGGGCCGGTCGCGGTACAGCTCGATGCCGTCCGGGATCTCGAGGTCGCGCACGAACTCCTTGTACGCCTCGTCGAGCACGACCAGGACGTCGGAGGGCACCCGGTCGAGGAAGCGCTCCAGCTCGGCCCGGCGCACCGCGGTGCCCGTGGGGTTGTTGGGGTTGCAGACGAAGATCAGCCGGGTCCGGTCGGTGATCGCCCCGGCCATCGCGTCGAGGTCGTGCACCTCGCCGTCGGTCAGCGGCACCTGCACCGAGGTGGCCCCGCTGATCTGCGTGATGATCGGGTACGCCTCGAAGGAGCGCCAGGCGTAGATCACCTCGTCGCCCGGGCCCGAGGTCGCCTGGAGCAGCGACTGCGCGACCCCGACCGAGCCGGTGCCCGTGGCCAGGTGCGAGACGGGCACGCCGAAGCGCTCCGCCAGCTCCTGCGTCAGGGCGGTGCAGGCCATGTCCGGGTACCGGTTGAAGGTGTCGGCGCCGGCCACCACGCTCTCCAGGACGCCCGGGAGCGGCGGGTAGGGGTTCTCGTTGGAGGACAGCTTGAAGGCCACGGGTCCGCCCGCGGCGGCCGGCTTGCCCGGCTTGTAGGTGGGGACGCCGTCCAGCTCGGCGCGCAGCCTGGGGCTGCCGGTCCTCGTCCCGCTGGTCTCGCTCACAGTGTGGCCTCCTCGACCGTCCGTACCGCCAATACTGCTCACCTTAAGAGGATTCGCTCCCGCTGCGAATGGGCCGCGGACAACAGGAGGGACACGGCGCTCCGCCGGCTCCTCCGCCAACTCCTCCACCGGCTCCTCGGTCGGCTCCTCCGCCGGTCCCTCGGTCGGTCCGGAGGGTGGGGGCGCGCGGACGGGTGGCGCGCGCCGGTGGCGAGCGCCGTGGCGCGCATCCCCCGTAGAGGTGAGTTGAGACCTCTTCGAGACTTCGCCCCTTCGCCAGGCCCACACCGCCTGTCAACACCAAGTCATAGGCGCGGACCTGCAACTACCTTTGGTCCAAGCCCATTTCACGCTTTTCGATCATGCAGAAACGTGCCTGTCAACGTCTGCATATGCGTCCGTACCGACCGCCCCTCATCGCCCTACTATCGGCTCGCCATGACAGCAGCAGGGAAGCACCAGGTGAGCCGGGCACAGACCCGGGGAAGCCGGCAGGGCCGGGCGGGCATCCGGGACGTGGCCGCCGCCGCCGGGGTCTCCATCACGACTGTCTCCGACGCGCTCAACGGGAAGGGCCGGCTCCCCGACGCCACCCGCCGCCACGTCCGCGAGGTCGCCGACCGGTTGGGCTACCGCCCGTCCGCGGCGGCCCGCACGCTCCGCACCGGCAAGTCGGGACTCATCGGCCTGACCGTGACCACGTACGGGGATGAACCTTTCACCTTCACCGAATTCGCGTACTTCGCGGAGATGGCCAGGGCGGCCACATCGGCCGCGCTCGCCCGGGGCTATGCCCTGGTCATCCTCCCCGCCACCTCCCGCCATGACGTCTGGTCGAACGTCGCCCTCGACGGCACCGTCGTCATCGACCCCTCCGACCACGACCCCGTCGTCACCGAACTGGTCCGTCAGGGCCTGCCCGTCGTCTCCGACGGACGCCCCGCCGGCACCCTCCCGGTCACCGCCTGGGTCGACAACGACCACGAAGCCGCCGTCCTCGACCTGCTCGACCACCTCGCCGACGCCGGCGCCCGCCGCATCGGCCTCCTCACCGGCACCAGCACGGACACCTACACCCGCCTGTCCACCACCGCCTACCTCAACTGGTGCGCGCGGGTGGGCCAGGACCCCGTCTACGAGGCCTATCCGGCGCACGATCCGTGCGCGGGCGCCGTCGCGGCCGACCGGCTGCTCGCCCGCCCGGACCGGCCCGACGCCGTGTACGGCCTCTTCGACCCCAACGGAACCGACCTCCTCGCGGCCGCGCGCCGCTACGGACTGCGCGTCCCGGACGACCTCCTGCTGGTCTGCTGCAGCGAGTCGGCCGGGTACGCCACCACCGAACCGCCCCTCACGACGCTCTCGCTCAAACCGCGCCGGATCGGCACGGCCGTCGTCCAGCTCCTCATCGACGCCATCGAGGGGGTCGAGACCGACGGACCGGTCGAGCAGGTGATACCGACCGAACTCATCGTCCGCACCTCCTCGCAGCGCCGCCCGCCCCGCACGACGGTCAGCCCGCCGCGCTCACCCGCGAAGGACTGACACGAAGGGCTGGCACGGAGAACCGCGGCGACCGGGCACGGAGGACCGCGGCGAAGGGCCGGCTCTCCAAAAAGGAACGCCTTCGAACACGCCGTTCTCGTCCCTGCCCACGGGCGAGAACGGCGAAACCGATCACCGCACCGGCCCCAACCCTGGACTGGACCTTCCCAATTCGGGCGAAACGACCGGTGAACCCGGAGTGGACCCGGATTCACCACCCCTGGTGCGTCACACAGGAGGACGCTCATTCCTATGATGGGCGGACGACACCGCGGGCCACCCCGACCAGGCCGGTCCGCGATGTGCAGGGCATCGCGACGGTGGTGGAGGGGTCGATGACTCAGGGGGCCGGTCAGGAGCCCGTGGTACGCACGGCGACATTGCGTGACTTCCGCGTACCGCCGTACGCGCGCGTGCCCGTACAGAGCCATGCCGTCGAACAGTCGGACCCGGAGCGGACGCCCGCGCCGGCGGAGCACGTACGCTCCGAACACCCGGCCCCGACGCCGCAGACCGGTCCGGAACAGCACACCGCCCCGGCTCCCGCCGTCCGGCCGGTCGTCGGCGAGTCGCTGCCCCCCGTGCCCCCCGTCGCGCCCTCCCCGGTCGAGGCCGTGCCGGTGCAGGCCCCGGTGCCGGTGCGCCCCCCGGCGGCCGAGGCCGTACCGCAGGCGTCCGTATCGCAGACGCCTCCGCCCCCGCCGCAGGCGCCCGCGCCCATGCCCGCCGAGCCGACGCTCCACCTCGGGCACCGCGCCGCCGCGCCCGCGTACCCCGCCGCCTCCGGCCACCCCGGGAACGCGTTCCCCGAGGGCGAGGTGCCCGAGGGGTACACGCCGACCGAGCGCGACCTGCCCGTCATCAACCGCGGCGACACCGTCCAGGTGAAGGTCTCCCCCGTGCCCGCCCCCGCGGGCGAGGTCCCGTCCGGCGACGGCCCCGGCCCCCTCTACGTCGTCGGGGACGTCCACGGCTACCTCGACGAACTCCTCGCGGCCCTCCGCGCCCAGGGCCTCGTCGACGAGAACGGCGGCTGGTCCGCGGGCAACGCCCGCCTCTGGTTCCTCGGCGACTTCACCGACCGCGGGCCCGACGGCATCGGCGTGATCGACCTGGTCATGCGGCTCTCCGCCGAGGCCGCCGCCGCCGGCGGCTACTGCAAGGCCCTCATGGGCAACCACGAGCTGCTGCTCATCGGCGCCAAGCGCTTCGGCGACACCCCGGTCAACTCCGGCGCGGGCACCGCCACCTTCCAGGCCGCCTGGCTGCTCAACGGCGGCCAGAAGCAGGACATGGACCGGCTCCAGGACGTCCACCTCCAGTGGATGTCCCGGCTCGACGCCGTGGTGCGGGAGGACGACCACCTCCTCGTCCACTCGGACACCACCGCGTACCTCGAATACGGCGAGACCATCGAGGACGTCAACGACACGGTCCACGAGATCCTCACCCGGAACGACGCGGACGAGGTCTGGGACGTGTTCCGGAAGTTCACCAAGCGCTTCGCGTTCCGTGACGACGGGGGGCCGCAGGCCGTCCAGGAGCTGCTCTCCACCTACGGCGGCAGCCGGATCGTGCACGGCCACAGCCCGATCCCGTACCTCCTCGGCCAGGTCGGCACGGAGGACGGCGAGGACGGCGGCGGCCCGGTCGTCGACGGGCCGCACGTGTACGCCGACGGGCTCGCGATCGCCATGGACGGCGGAGTGACCATGGCCGGAAAGCTGCTGGTCGTCCAACTCCCGCTGAACGACAGGGCGAACGCCTGACGCATCACCCTGCGCATCCGTGGAGGGCGATTTCCGGAAACACCCTGTCAGCCCGTGGCGTCGCCGCAATACCATCGGGTGCATCCGTAGCAGGCTCTCCTCCGTTTCCGCCCGCCCGGCCGCCTTTCCGCGGCCGTCACGGGCCTACGGAGCATCGGGGGATGCACATGAACGTGGCTCCGCACCTGCTGACCGAGGACCGCGCCGAGTACGAGCGGGTCCTCGACGACGCACTGGACACCGCCCACGCACGTCCGGAACTCGCCGGGGTGGGCACCCGGCTCACGGTCGCGCAACTCCGCGCGATGACCCTGAACGCGACGGCGCTCGTCACCTCCGCGGCCGCGAGCGAGTACGACCACTTCGTGAAGGTCCGCGAGCAGAACCGCACGGCCGTCGGGACCCGCGCCCCGGTCCCGTACGACCTCCCCGGCCCCGGCGCGGGCGTCGTCGCGATCGTCACCGTCATGGTCCCCGTCCTCGCGGGCGCCGCCTCCGTCATCTTCCTGCTGGTCGGCGCGGTGGTGCACGCCCTCGCCCCCACCGTGGCGTTCGGCGCGACCCTGCTCACGGCCGGCCTGGTCTTCGGCTCCCTCGCCGCCGCCGGGCTGCTCTGCGCGGCCGCCGGGCTCCTCGTCACGGCCCTGCGCAACAGCCCGGCCGAGGTGAGCACGGGCGGCCCGCCCGCCGCCCCGGACGACGAACTCTCCCGCGCCCGCGAGGCCTGGCGCCTCGCCCTCCTCGAACGCGGCATCCTCCCCTTCCTCCGCGACGCCCTCGCCGCCACGAACCCTTCCGATCCCTGACGGAAGGCCCCCGGAACGACGGAGCCGGCCTGTCGGCTACAGGTCGGGCAGCCGTTCGCCGGCCGCGGGAGACCGTCCCTCCTCCAGCCAGTGGAGGTAGATCCGCACATCCGTCGCCAGGCGTCCCGCGAGGTAGGACGCGTAGTCCCGGACGGCGGCGGCCACACCCTGCCGGGCCCAGTCGACCTCGTCCCAGTCGTGGGCGGACAGGTACTCCGTGATCCGGCCGCGGTCGCGCCACCACTCCCGCACCGCGTCCGGCGTCCACCGCGCGTCGCCGTCGCAGCCGTACCCGAGAAGGGGATCGCGGTCGGCGGCTTCGACCAGCCGTGCCGTCTCCGCCGGCGTCCCGGGCTGACGGTAGACGTACTCGGTCAGGTACGCGCCGCCGTAGAGGACGTGCCGGGGCGCGGAGTCCCGGCCCGTCCGGCACGTGTCGGTCCCGCCGCCGTAGAAGGGCCCCGGCACGTTGAGCCAGAGCCAGTCCTCCCAGTCGCCCCGGAATGCCTCGCGGTCCTCGCCGAGGCCGGCGACGGGGTCGTAGTAGAGCGCCATCGGCCGAGCATAGAAGCCCCGCTTGATCGCGCCGACGGGATCCGGATGTCCGGAACGCCGTTCCGGGAAGCCCCTCGCCCTTCCCGGAACGACGCGCCCGAAGGACCCGGCGTCAGTCCGCCAGCGGCAGGTAGACCCGGTTGCCGCTCGCCGCGAACTCCTTCGACTTCTCCGCCATGCCGGCCTCGATCTCCTGCTCCGTGCCGCCGTGTTCGCGGCGGATGTCCTGGGAGATCTTCATCGAGCAGAACTTCGGACCGCACATCGAGCAGAAGTGCGCGGTCTTCGCGGGCTCCGCCGGGAGCGTCTCGTCGTGGAACTCGCGGGCGGTGTCCGGGTCGAGGGCCAGGTTGAACTGGTCCTCCCAGCGGAACTCGAAGCGCGCGTCCGAGAGCGCGTCGTCCCACTCCTGGGCACCCGGGTGGCCCTTGGCGAGGTCCGCCGCGTGGGCCGCGATCTTGTAGGTGATGACGCCGGTCTTCACGTCGTCGCGGTTGGGCAGGCCCAGGTGCTCCTTGGGCGTCACGTAGCAGAGCATCGCCGTGCCCCACCAGGCGATCATCGCCGCGCCGATGCCCGAGGTGATGTGGTCGTACGCGGGCGCGACGTCCGTGGTCAGCGGGCCGAGCGTGTAGAACGGCGCCTCCTCGCAGATCTCCTGCTGGAGGTCGATGTTCTCCTTGATCTTGTGCATCGGGACGTGCCCGGGGCCCTCGATCATCGTCTGGACGTGGTGCCGCTTGGCGATCGTGTTGAGCTCGCCGAGCGTCTTCAACTCCGCGAACTGCGCCGCGTCGTTGGCGTCCGCGATCGAGCCGGGCCGCAGGCCGTCGCCGAGCGAGTACGTGACGTCGTACGCCGCCAGGATCTCGCAGAGCTCCTCGAAGTGCGTGTAGAGGAAGTTCTCCTTGTGGTGCGCGAGGCACCAGGCGGCCATGATCGAGCCGCCGCGCGAGACGATGCCGGTCTTGCGGCGCGCGGTGAGCGGCACGTACGGCAGGAGCACGCCGGCGTGCACCGTCATGTAGTCGACGCCCTGCTCGGCCTGTTCGATCACCGTGTCCTTGTAGATCTCCCAGCTCAGCTCCTCGGCCCTGCCGTCGACCTTCTCCAGGGCCTGGTAGAGCGGGACGGTGCCGATCGGCACGGGGGAGTTGCGCAGCACCCACTCGCGGGTGGTGTGGATGTTGCGGCCGGTGGACAGGTCCATGACCGTGTCGGCGCCCCACTTGGTCGCCCAGGTCATCTTCTCCACCTCCTCCTCGATGGAGGAGGTGACGGCGGAGTTGCCGATGTTGGCGTTGACCTTCACCAGGAACCGCTTGCCGATGATCATCGGCTCGATCTCCGGGTGGTTGACGTTCGCCGGGAGCACGGCCCGGCCCGCCGCGATCTCCTCGCGCACGACCTCGGGGGAGACGTTCTCGCGGATCGCGACGTACTCCATCTCCGGCGTGATCTCGCCACGGCGGGCGTACGCGAGCTGCGTCACCGCCTGGCCGGAGCGGCCCCGGCGCGGCAGCCGGGGGCGGCCGGGGAAGACGGCGTCGAGGTTCTTGAGGCCGCCGCCGCGCGGCGAGGTGTGCTTGATGCCGTCGTCCTCGGGGCGGACCGGGCGGCCCGCGTACTCCTCGGTGTCGCCGCGCGCGATGATCCAGTTCTCGCGCAGCGGCGGCAGGCCCCGCCGCACGTCGGTGTCGACGGTGGGGTCGGTGTACGGGCCGGACGTGTCGTACAGCGTGACGTCCTTGCCGTTGGTGAGGTGCACCTGACGGACCGGCACCCGCAGGTCGGGGCGCGATCCCTGGACGTATCCCTTGTGCCAGCCCGGCGTGCGGCCTTCCTGGCTGGTGGCAGGCGTGCGTGCATCCTGAATGGTCATGAGACCGATCTCCCTACGCCGGCATTACCCGGTAACAGGTTCGGCGGTCGGCGCAGCCTCCTCCCGTACGTACATCGGTACGCGCGTACGGTGATCAGCGCCCTCTCAGCCCGGTGCTCCGAGCTCCCGCGTGTGCAAAGGTGTCACCACGCTAGCGTCATCCCGGGCGTGCTGAACAGTGGGCCCCCGCCGTTCTTGCGATGATCGGTCGGTGACTTCCCCCCAGCAGCCCCCCGAGCCCCACGACCACTCCCACGGTCCGGGCCCCTCCCACGGCCATGGATCCGGGCATGGACACAGCCACGCGCACGGGCCCGCCGCGCCCGTGTCCCGACACCTCCGCAAGGTCATCGCCGCCGTCCTGGTCCCCTTCGCCACCGCCGTCCTGGTCGGTCTCGCGGTCCTGTGGCCCGGCGGCGCCCCGCCGCACGAGCGCACCGGCGTCGGCTTCGACCGGCAGACCGAGCAGGGCAGGGTCGTCTCCGTCGAGCAGGTCGACTGCAAGGCCGTGAACGCGGGTCAGGTCCCGCCGACCGGCGACACCTCCACCCCGGAGGGGCGCGAGGCGGTCGAGGCCCAGCAGGGGGAGTGCAAGCGGGCGAAGGTCGAGGTCACCACCGGTCCGAACAAGGGGCGCGAGTTCACCGAGATCGTGCAGCCGGGCGCCCCGCGCCAACTGGAGGAGGGTCAGGGCGTGGTGGTGGCGTACGCCCCCGACGCCCCGTACGACCTGCAGTATTCGGTGACGGACGTGAACCGCAAGGTGCCGTTGGCGGTGCTCGCCGGCATCTTCGCCCTCGCGGTCGTGGCGGTCGGGCGGATGCGGGGGCTGATGGCCCTGGTCGCGCTCGCCGTGAGTTTCCTGGTGCTGATGTTCTTCATCCTGCCCGCGATCCTGCAGGGGTCGAATCCGCTGGTGGTGGCGGTGGTCGGATCGAGCGCGATCATGCTGATCGCGCTCTATATGTGCCACGGCCTCTCGGCCCGCACCTCGGTCGCGGTGCTGGGCACGCTGATCTCGCTGCTGCTCATCGGACTGCTCGGCTCGCTCTTCATCGGCTGGGCCTCGCTCAGCGGCAACACCGACGACAACACCGGCCTGATCAAGGGGCTCTATCCGGACATCGACATGTCCGGCCTCCTGCTGGCCAGTGTGATCATCGGTTCGCTCGGTGTGCTCGACGACGTGACGGTCACCCAGACCTCGGCCGTCTGGGAGCTGCACCAGGCCGATCCGGGCATGGGACCGCGCGGCCTGTATCGGGCGGGGATCCGGATCGGCCGCGACCACATCGCCTCGGTCGTGAACACGCTGGTGCTCGCCTACGCGGGCGCCGCCCTGCCGCTGCTGCTGCTCTTCTCCATCGCGCAGAGCAGCATGGGGACGGTGGCCAACAGCGAGCTGGTGGCCGAGGAGATCGTCCGGACGCTGGTCGGGTCGATCGGTCTGGTGGCGTCCGTCCCGGTCACCACGGCGCTCGCGGCGCTCGTGGTCTCCGCCGACCGCGCGGAGGGCACCGACCGCCCGGGGACCGGCGGCCGGAAGCCCTCACCGGCGCGGGGCGGACGCCGCCGACGCGCCAAGTGACGCGCACGCACCGGGTGGTACGTCCGGTCCGTCGGCGCGCCGGCTCGGGGGGTCGGCCACGCGGAAGGGTCCGGATCGGTACGGGTCGGTGACGGTGTGCTCGTCTCAGGCCGGGCCGGCGTTCTCCTCGGCGAGGATCCGGCCCAGCGCCGCCTCCAGGTTGTCCTCGAAGTCGCCGAGTGTCCGTTCCTGACCGAGCGGAACCAGCTTGTCCGTACGGTCGAGGAAGGCGACGAGCGGCGGCGCGCTGGCCCGGAACAGGGCGCGGTCACCGCCGACCTGGAGCCGGATGGAGACGTCCGAGAGCCGCTCGGGCTCGGTCGGGGCGATGTGCACATCGCCGTCCCCGCTCGGCCGGTTGATCCCGTCGAGCAGCAGTTCACGGCCGAAGGCCCAGGTCACGGGTGCGTCCCCGGGGAGGTGGAACGTCATCCGCACCGCATAGGGATCCCGGGTCTCATACCGCAGTTCGACCGGGATCTTGAAGGAGAGCTCCTCGGAGACGAGGAAGCTCATCAGGACCTCGGCCTGAACCGACTCTCGCATCATGTACCCCGCAGTAGATGAAGCAGTTGTGTAAACACAGCTGCTGAAAGCTGTGACCGAAACGGCCAGGAATGATCCCCCGTGGCCCTCTTGACGCAATCGTGCTGTAAGCACTAGCAGATCACAAGGAGTGATTTTTCAGATACTGATAGAGAACGCGAGCGACCCGAAGAGCCTTCCGATCTCGGTGCGTAGTCGCTCGACTGCTGGGAGCAACCGTTCTTGCTGGTGGAGGGGGAGGGAAATCGCCATTGCGGCCGCCGCGGAGCCCACGGTGAGGGGGATTGCGGCGCAGACCGTGCCGAGCGCATATTCCTGACGCTCCACCAGGGGTTCCATTCTCCCCAAACCGCCCAAACGATCCAAAAGCGCACTTCGGTTACTCACCGTGTACGGGGTGATGGATTCCACCGGGTGGCGGTCAAGGTGGTCTTGACGAGTTCCCGGATCAAGTTGGCTCAAGATGCACTGCCCGATCGCATGAGCGTGCGCCGTCTCGCGGAAATCGGCCCATTCCTCCACTGCGGGGGCGGAGGGGGTGTCGGCGACGGCGACGAGCTCGACCTCTCCCTCGCGGTAGACGGCGAAGTAGATCGGGACGCCGATCTCGTCCCGCCAGCGGGCGAGAGAGTTTTCGATCTTGATGCGACGATTCTGCACAGCCGCGCCGCCGGCCAGCCTGACGGCGGCGTCCCCCAGGACGAACACGCCCTTCTCGCGGAGCAGATAGCCCTCGTGCGTCAGGGTGCGGAGCAGGTGGTACGTGGTGGGCAGCGGAAGGCCGGTCTCACGGGCGAGCTGTTTCGCCGGGGCGCCGTCCGGGTGGGAGGCGACCGCCTCCAGGAGTCTCAGCGCGCGTTGCACCGAGCCGATCAGGGTAGGAGCGGTCGTCTGCGAAGCCATGGCCAAAGGTCACCCCCAGGCGTGACGACGGATGCGTCGCACCCGCCCGCGGGGGCCGCCCCCGCGCCCGCCGGGCCTGGGAAACCGCTGGTCAGTAAGGAGGTCTACGCCTGTAGTCCCCATCGCGGCGGAGAGATTCCACTGTAGTGGCAGCCCTTGGGCCCCCACCCCGTTTAGCCCGGCCCGTTCCCCCGCCCGGGCTAACACTCCCCCGTGCCGCCATACCGATGAGTAGCTTGTGCTACCAGTCCTCGCGCGACCGGCCGGAGGAGCTGAACTTCCGTACGACGTAGATCAGTCCGGCGACGAGGGCCACGAAGAGCAGCACCTTGAAGAGGAGACCGATCACGAAGGTCAGGACGCTGGTGATCAGTCCGCCGAAGACGAGCAGGGCGAGGGCGGGTATGGCGACCCACTTCACCCACCAGGGCATTCCCGCGAGCATCTCCTGTACGGCCATCGTCCTACCTCGCTTCCGAAGGTCCGTCCCGCGCACTCCGCGCCGAACACCCTCAAGGCTAGGCGTCCGAAGGGACCGCGGGGGGCCGCGGGGCCCCCGCTCTCCCCTGATCCGACCCCTAGGGGGATGGGGGCCGCCGCCCGGATGCGGGGCGGGGTTCTGGGGGGTGGCCGGGCCTTCCGGGGTGAGAGGCCGAGGGCCTGGAAGTGCGGGGCCCGGGTACTCCGGGGGCCCGGGTGCTGAGGTCGACCCGGACCTTCGGGGGCTTGAGGGCCGGGGCCCCGGGGTCAGCTCGGTCCTGCGGGGTCCTGGGGTCGGCCGGTCCTCCGGGGGCTGGGTTCCAGGGGTTTGAGGTCGGCCTGGCCCTCCAGGGGCTCGGGGCCGGAGTACTGAGGTCGCCCCGATCCTCCAGGGGCTTGGGGCCGGAGTACTGAGGTCGCCCCGATCCTCCAGGGGCTTGGGGCCGGAGTACTGAGGTCGCCCCGATCCTCTGGGGACTTGAGGGCCGGGCCCCCGAGGCCAGCTCGGCCCTGCGGGGTTCCTGGGCGGCTGGCCCTCCACAGCATGGGCCCTGGGGGTCTGGGGTCAGCTCGATCCCTCGGAGCCCTGGGGACGGCCCGGAACTCCCGAGCCCGGGCCCAAAACCTTGCGGTCGGTCCGGCACCCCAGGGTGCTGGAGCCCCGGGGCCCGCTCGACCTTCCGTGCCCCCCGCCTCCCGCTCAGCCCTCCGGAGGCGAGAAGACCACCATGACCCGCAGGTCCTCGCTGATGTGGTGGAACTTGTGCTCCACCCCGGCCGGCACGTAGACCACGCTGCCGCGCGCCACCTGGGTCGTCTCCGTCCCGACCGTGATCGCCGCCCGGCCGCTCACCACGAAGTACACCTCGTCCTGCCCGTGCGGCCGCTGCGGGTCGAGCTCCCCCGCGTCGAGCGCGTACAGGCCGACCGACATGTTCCGCTCCCGCAGGAACTGGAGGTACGCGCCCTTGTTCGCGGCACGCTCCGCCTCCAGCTCGTCCAGCCGGAATGCCTTCATCGCCCGTCAGCCCCTGCCCTCGGCCCGATCACGTCTGCCACGATCAGACACATGATGAATTTCGTAGTCAAGACGCTCGCGAACGCGGGCGCCCTGGGAGTCGCCATCTGGCTGCTCCAGGACATCACCCTCACCGGCGAGAGCACCGGCAAGAAGGTCCTGACCCTCATTCTCGTCGCACTGGTCTTCGGGCTGGTGAACTTCTTGGTGAAGCCGGTCGTCCAGCTGTTCACACTTCCGCTCTTCGTCCTGACGCTCGGCCTGTTCACCCTCGTGGTGAACGCCCTGATGCTGCTCCTCACCTCCTGGCTGGCCGACAAGCTCGACCTCAGCTTCCACGTGGAGGGCTTCTGGACCGCGGTCCTGGGCGGCCTGATCATCTCCGTCGTCTCGTGGGCACTGAACGTCGTGCTCCCCGACCAGGACTGAGCGGGCACCGTGACGCACCAGGAACACACCTCAGGACCCGGCCCCAAGGCCGCCGCGCTCGGCGACGGGACCCGCGCGGTGCGGGCCGGACTGCCCGAACCGGTGAAGTACGAGCCAACCCTCCCGGGCCCGGTCTTCGCCGCGCACTTCCACCTGCCGGGCGAGCCGACCGGCCCGTACACCTACGGCCGTGACGAGAACCCCACCTGGACCCATCTGGAGCGGGCGATCGGCGAGCTGGAGGCGCCGGGGGAGGAGGGCGTCGAGACGCTGGTCTTCGCCTCCGGCATGGCCGCGATCTCCGCCGTCCTGCTCTCCCAGCTGAAGTCCGGCGACGCCGTGGTGCTCCCGGCCGACGGCTACCAGGCGCTCCCCCTGCTCCACGAGCAGCTGCGGGCGTACGGGATCGAGGTCCGCACCGCCCCGACCGGGGGCGACGGCCAGCTCGCCGTCCTCGAAGGGGCCCGGCTGCTGTGGATCGAAACCCCGTCCAACCCCGGACTCGACGTCTGCGACATCCGCCGCCTGGTCCACGAGGCCCACGCCGCGGGCGCGCTCGTCGCCGTCGACAACACCCTGGCCACCCCCCTCGGCCAGCGGCCCCTGGAGCTGGGCGCGGACTTCTCCGTCGCCAGCGACACCAAGGGCATGACCGGGCACGGCGACGTCCTGCTCGGCCACGTGAGCTGCCGCGATCCCGAGCGGGCGGCGGAGGTCCGGCGCTGGCGCAAGATCGTCGGCGCCATTCCCGGCCCCATGGAGGCCTGGCTCGCGCACCGCTCGCTCGCCACGCTCCACCTGAGGATCGACCGCCAGTGCTCGACCGCGCTGGAACTGGCGCGGACGCTCGCCGGGCGGGCGGACGTCACCGGGCTGCGCTACCCGGGCCTTCCCGACGACCCCTCGCACGCGGTGGCCGCCCGGCAGATGCGGCGCTTCGGACCGGTGGTCTCCTTCGAGCTGGCGGACCGGAAGCGGGCCGAGCGGTTCCTGGAGGAGCTGCGGCTCGTGGACGACGCCACCAGCTTCGGCGGGGTGCGCTCCACGGCGGAGCGGCGCAGGCGCTGGGGCGGGGACGCGGTCGCGGAGGGCTTCATCCGCTTCTCCGTCGGCGCCGAGGACCCCGAGGACCTGATCGCCGACGTGCTGCGCGCCCTCGACGAGGCCGGTTCGGCCGGCTGAGCAGCGGGTACGGTTCTCCCGCGTGGAGCGGGGCGCTCCGAGCCTCCCCCCTCGTGGCTCGGAACGCCCTCGGTTCCACGTGCGGAAACCGTCTGCACAAGGCTAGTTGACCGAGCGTCAGTGTCCAATCACGGTAGCGACAGAGACCTATCGACTTATTTATAGTTGGACGGTCCTGAGGCGCTGTCAGCCGACCGCCTGAGTCGAACGGCCGCACGGCCGGGAGGGGGCGGACGTGGATCTTGCCCTGCTGCGGACGTTCGTCACGGTGCACCGGGCCGGCTCCTTCACCCGGGCCGCGGCCCTCCTGGGCCTCTCCCAGCCCGCGGTCACCAGCCAGATCCGGACGCTCGAACGGCAGTTGGGCCGACCCCTCTTCCTGCGACGGGCGCGCGGCGTCACCCCGACCACCATCGGCGACGAGCTGGCGCACCGCGCCGCCCCGCACCTGGACGCCCTCGTCGAGATCACCGAGACCGGGCTCGACGAGGAGAGCGGCGTCCGGACCCTCCACGTCGCCGGTCCCCCGGAGTTCACCGCGCTCCGTGTCCTGCCCGCTCTCACCCCGCTGGTCGGCCGGGGCCTCGCCGTGCGGACCTCCTTCCCCGTCACCACGGAGGAGACCCTCGACGGGCTCGCCGCCGGTCACCACGACCTCGCCATCACCACCGCCCGCCCGCGCGGCGGCCTGCTCGTCTCCACCCCGCTCTGCGACGAGGAGCACGTCCTGGTCGCGGCGCCGCGCTGGGCGGCCCGGCTCTCCCCCGAGGTGCTCCTGAGCAAGGGCGCCGTGGTCCTGGAGCAGCTTCCGGTGGTCGAGGTGCACGAGTCGCTGCCCTTCGTGTCCCGCTACTGGGCGAGCGTCTTCGAGACCAGGCCGGCCGCCGCCGCCACCGTGATCGCCCCCGACCTGCGGGCCGTGCGGGACTCCGCCGCCTCCGGATCCGGGCTCGCCGTCCTGCCGCGCTACCTGTGCGAGGAGGCCCTGGAGCAGGGACGGCTCGTGGCGCTCCTCGATCCCCCGGTGCCCCCGCTGCGAACCTACTTCCTGGTCGTACGGACGGGAACGCTCGCGCTCGCGCACCTCGCCCGCGCGCACGAGGCGCTGCTGAACGCCGCCGGGGACTGGTGAGCCCCCACCGGGACCGGCGCGTTTCAGCCCCCTCCGAACGGGCCATTTTCTTCACATGACCGAACGGCCCGTGATCAAGCGCACCGCACGCGCCATCCTGCTCGACGGGGACGACCTCATCCTCATCAAGCGGACCAAGCCGGGGATGGATCCCTACTGGCTCACGCCCGGCGGCGGCGTGGAGCCCACCGACTCCACCGTCGTCGAGGCCCTGCACCGCGAGGTGCTCGAAGAGCTGGGCGCCAAGATCACCGACGTGGTGCCCTGTTTCGTCGACACCGTCGAACACATCGTCGACGGCGGGATCTCCGGAGTGAAGGTCCAGCACTTCTTCGTGTGCCGGCTCGGCTCCATGGACACCTCCCTGCGGCACGGACCCGAGATCGAGGAGCCCGTCGGCGAGTACGAGATCGTCCGGGTGCCCTTCACCCGGGTCGGCATCGCGGCCGTGCACCTCGTCCCGCTCTCCCTGCGCCACTACCTCGACGGCAACATCGAGGGAGTCCGCGCGATGCACGCCCCGGACCTGGGCTGACGGGTCCGGTCTAGCCGGACGTCGCGGGGGCCAGCTCGGCGAGGAAGTCGTGGCGGATGCGCTCCGAGGGGACTCCCGCGCCCCGCAGCGCGTCCACCCCGCGCCGGACCATGCCCAGCGGACCCGAGAGGTAGGCGTCGCGCTCGCCCCAGGGCCCGTAGCGGCAGACCGCGTCCGGGAGGTGCCCCTGCGCCCCGGTGACCGGGTGGACGGAGAGCCACGGGAAGGTCTTCTGGAGCCTCAGCATCGTGTCGATGTCGTAGAGGTCGTGACCGCTGCGCGCCCCGTAGAAGACGTCGACCGGCCGCCGGTCCCCGTGCTCGGCGACGTCCTCGACCAAGGCCTTGATCGGCGCTATCCCCGTACCGCCGCCCAGGCAGAGCAGACCGGTGTCCGTGGAGTGGTCGACCGTCATGGAGCCGCTCGGCGGCCCGAGCCGCAGCACGTCCCCGGGGCGCGCCCGGTGGACCAGCGCGTTGGACACCCAGCCGGCCGGGACGGCCTTCACGTGGAGGGAGAGCAGCCCGTCCGGCCGCGGCGCCGAGGCGAAGGAGTAGTGGCGCCAGATCCGCGGCCACCACGGGGTCTCCAGCGTCGTGTACTGCCCGGCGAGGAAGGGGTAGGGCTGGTCGGGCCGGAGCGTGACGACGGCGACGTCCGGGGTGCGCAGGTCGTGGGAGACCACCTCGGCGTGCCACTGGGCGGGGGCGGTCCGCTCGTCCTCCGCCGCCGCGTCGATCATGATCTGGGAGATCGTCGTGTACGTGCGCACCCAGGCCGCCTGGGTCGCGTCGTCCCAGGTCGTCGCGTACCGGGCGAGGGCGCCGACGAGGGCCTCGCCGACGGCCGGGTAGTGGGTGGAGTGGGTGCCGTACTTCCGGTGCCCCCTGCCGAGGTTCTGCAGGTACGCGGTGAGGACCGGGGCGTCGTCCATGTGCTCGGCCGCCGTCAGCAGGGCCTTGAGCAGCCGGTCCCTCTGGGTGTCCATGGCGACGGGGAACATGTCGCGCAGCCCGGGGTGCCGTACGAAGAGCAGGGCGTAGAAGTACGAGGTCACCCGGTCGGCGATCGGTGCGATCTCCGCCAGGGTGCGGCGGACGAGGACCGCGTCGGCGGAGGGTCCTCGGGAGATCGGGGGTTCCTTCCCGTCCACCGGCGGGGGTTCGTGCTCGTCCGCGTCCTTCGCGTCCGTCGTGGTGGTCGGAGCATCCATCATGTGCCTCGCCTCATGCCGGCCGGGCTTCCGTGAACGCAGCATGAGGGGTCCGACCGCCTTCGGGGACGGAAAGTGGTGTTCTCGGTCCATAGGGCCGGTTTTCTGGCTAGGCTGCGCTGTTTTGGGCCGGGGTTCTTCCGGTGGACGGTCAGGGCTCCTCCGGGGGGTCGGAGTCGGGCCGGGATCGGTTCCGGGCGGGCTGGAGTCAGGGTCGGGTCGTCCGCTCCGGGTTTCACGTGAAACATCGTCCGTATGCCACGGGACGGGACGAACACACCTCTCGGGGCCGACCGGATCCGGTAAAGCAGTGGACGGAGGATCACGGCGTCGGAGAGCCTGAAAGACATGCCGATTTCTCCCCCCGCCCTCGCACAGCTCCCCGTCCGGCGCCTCACCCACGACGACCTCCTCGCCTGCGCCGACCTCTCCGAGAACCGGGGATGGCCTCGTGAGGAGCACAAGTGGGGCTTCCTGCTCACCGCCGGCACCGGGTACGGCATCGACGACCCCGCGGGGAAGGGGCTGCTCGCCTGCTGCGTGGTCACCTCGTACGGACCGGGGCTGGCCGCGATCGGCATGGTGCTCGTCGCCGAGCGGTACGCGCGCCAAGGGGTGGGACGCCGGCTCATGCGGTACATCCTGGAGGAGGCCGGGGACACCCCGCTCACCCTGCACGCCACGCCGAACGGGCAGCCCCTCTACGAACAGCTGGGCTTCACGCAGACGAGCCGTGCGGAGATGGTGCGCGGGCGCTTCACCTTCACCACGCCCGCCCCGGCCGTCCCGGTCCGCCCGGCGACGGCGGAGGACCTCCAGGCGATCCTCCGCCTGGACCTGGAGGTCTTCGGCCTCGACCGCACCCCGGTGATCACCCGGCTCCCCGCCTTCGCGGACCACCTCCGGGTCGCGGAGGAGGACGGCGAGATCACGGGCTTCGCGGCGGCCTGGCCCAACATGGACACCCATGTCGTCGGACCGCTGATCGCCCGGGACCCGGCCACGGCCAAGGCCCTGATCGCCTCCCTGGCCGCCGCCACCGACCGGCCCCTGCGCACGGACATCGACGTGCGCCACACGTCCCTGCTGAGCTGGGCGAAGGAGAACGGCATCGACGCGATCGCCACGAACGCGGTGATGGTCCGCTCCCTGCCGGACCTCCCCGGCGACTGGCGCCGCCGTTTCGCCCCTCTCACGGTCGCGGCGGGCTAGGCCTCGGTACGGACCCGGCCCGGGACGGACTGGACCGGCCCGGAGCCGGGCGGCACGGCCCTCGCGCCCGGCTCCGGGCCTCCGGGCCTCCGGGCCTCCGGGCCTCCGGGCCTCCGGGCCTCCGGGCCTCCGGGGCAGATTTACTTGCAGACGCGCATTATTGCGTTTCATCCTTTACCCTGGGATCCGAGCCACTCCGGTGCCGAGGAGAGACCGAGGAGAAAGCATGACCGCGACGGACCCCGCCCTCACCGCGCTCTCCCAGCGCTGGTGCGCCCTCTCCCTGCTGCACGGCAGGATCGAGTCCCACATCGAGCGCGCCCTGGAATCCCGTCACGGTCTGAGCGTGCGGGAGTACTCGCTGCTCGACGTCCTCAGCCGCCAGCACAGCGGCCCCGGCGGCCACCTCCAGATGAAGCAGGTCGCCGACGCGGTCGTGCTCAGCCAGAGCGCCACCACCCGGCTCGTCACCCGGCTCGAAGACCGCGGTCTGCTCACCCGGTACCTCTGCGCCACCGACCGGCGCGGCATCTACACCGACGTGACCGAGGAGGGCCTGAAGCTCCTCGAAGAGGCCCGCCCCACCAACGACAGCGCCCTGCGTGAGGCCCTCGACGAAGCGGCCGAGAACCCCGAGCTGGCCCCGCTGGTCCAGGTCGTGGAGGGCGTGGGCACCCCCGCCTGACCCCGGCGCGGAAACGGTCGGACGTACCCTGCATCGCATGAGCGATCTTGAGATACGTCCGACCACCGTCGAAGACCTCCCGGCCGTCGTCGCCCTGCTCGCCGACGACCCCCTGGGCACGCAGCGCGAATCTCCCGACGACCTCGCCCCGTACCTCGCCGCCTTCGAGCGTCTGGCGAACGACCCCCACCAGCTTCCCGTGGTGGCCGTCCGCGAGGACAAGGTCGTCGGCACCCTTCAGCTGACGATCGTCCCGGGGCTCTCCCGTCGGGGGACCACCCGTTCGATCATCGAGGCCGTCCGCGTCCACGCCGACGAGCGCGGCAGCGGCCTCGGGACACGGCTCGTCGAGTGGGCCGTCGAGGAGTCCGGCCGACAGGGGTGCAGCCTCGTCCAGCTGACCTCCGACGCCACCCGTACCGATGCCCACCGCTTCTACGAGCGGCTCGGTTTCGAGGCGTCCCACGTGGGCTTCAAGAAGTCCCTCTGACTCTCCCGCCCGGTGCGCCGTTTCACGTGAAACCGGGTGTTTCACGTGAAACGGCCGCCCGGGGTTCAGAGGCCGCGCCAGCCCGCCTCGTCCACGCCTCCCGGCACCGCGTCACCCGGCGCGTACGGCTCGCGGGTGAAGACGAAGGAGCCGAGGTCGAGATGGCTCACGCTTCCGTCGGGGCGGCGCACCACCCGAAGCGTCTCCCCCTCGTAGTAGCCGTTCAGGCCGACCCAGCCGCCGTCGGGCAGTGCCCGGAACCGGGCCCGCCGTCCGGCGCCCCGCAGGGGTTCGAGCACCACACCGCGCTCGGGACCGAGCCGCAGTCCGTAGGCGTACGTGCCCCAGTACCAGGGCCCGGTCAGGGACAGCAGCTCCTCGTCGACCTCCGCCTCGGGTAGGGGGCGCCACGGCTCCGGGAGCCTCGGCTCGGCCTCCGCCACGATCCGTACGAGATCGGCGGCCACGGCCCCCACCAGCGGCCCCGAGGTGGCGTTGGAGAGGGCGATCCCCGCGAGGCCGTCCTCCACGCTCACCCACAGGCAGGCGACGAAGCCCGGCAGGGAGCCGGTGTGGCCGATCAGGGTCCGACCGTCCCTGCGCAGGAGCTGGAGTCCGAGCCCGTAGCCGCCCTCCCATTCCCCCTCGCCGGCCGGGGAGGCCGGAGCGCGCATCTCCGCCACGGAGGCCGCGCCGAGCACCCGGTCGTCCCCCTCCGCGAGAAAGGCGGCGAACCGGGCGAGGTCGGCCGCCGTCGACCAGAGCTGTCCCGCCGGTGCCATCAGACCGAGGTCCTCGGACGGTTCGGGCAGCATCACGTCGGCCCAGGGGTGCACCGCCCAGCCACCGGCGTGCGGAGCCACCGGATCGACCGTCGTACGGTCCATCCCCAGCGGCTCCAGGATCTCGTGCCGCAGCACCTCCTCCCAGGGCCGTCCGCGCAGCTCCTCGACCAGTGAACCGAGCAGGGTGTAGCCGGGGTTGGAGTAGTGGTGGCGGTGCCCCGGCGACCGGAGGAAGGGGCGCTCGCCCAGGACGTCGGAGAGCTCCGGCCGCAACGCCGCGGACGAACGCTCCCACCACGCGCCGGGCGTCTCGGCCGCGAGACCACCGCTGTGGGTGAGGAGTTGAGCGATCGTCACCTCACCGACGCCCGTCCCCTTGAGGTGCCGCTCCAGCGGATCGTCCAGTCGGAGGATCCCCTCGTTCCGCAGCCGCATCACCAGAACGGCGGTGAACACCTTGGTGATCGAGCCGATCCTGAACTGCGTGTCGGCGTCGGGCGCGTGACCGTCCACGCAGCTGCGCGATCCGCTCCACACCAGTGCCCCGTCACGGACCACCGCCCCCACGAAGGAGGGCGTCCGCCCTTCGGTCTGGGCCACCGCGACCCGGTGCAGCAGGGCCCGTTCGGTCCCGGGCAGCAGAGCTTCGAAAGATGTCGTCATGGCCCCCATCCAACGCGATCCCGCACCCCGGCGGCCCCGGGACAGGACGGGCGGCATTCCCCCACGGCCGCTCCAGGGGTCAGGACGGCCGAGCCGCGATCTCCCGGCGGGCCGCGTCCCAGACCTCCTCGAACCGGTCGGAGGTCAGCTCCTCGGGGTCGTGGCCCTCCCACTCCGAGACGGACAGCTCAGCCGTGATCCCGAACCTGCCCTCGTACTCGGCGAGGCGGCCCGCCTCTTGGGCCCGCTGCCATTCTTCGAGGGAAGCGGCCGCGATCGGAGTCGCCGCCGGGCCCTGGAGCTCGACCTGCCGGGTCACCCAGCCTTCGGCGTCGACCTCGAAGTAGAACCAGATGTCTTCCTCGTCCCAGTAACAGCGCATCCATGTCGTCACCGGCCCATGATGACGAAGTCCACCGACCTCACGGACATGGCCCCACGGACAGGCCTCACGGTCATGGCGGATTCCCCGTCACGGGGGGGCAGACTGCCCCGGTGACCTCGAACGCGACGCCTTCCGCCCGGCATGAGCCACGCACGGCCGATGCTTCCCTGTACCCGGACCTGGTGTCCGCCGGCAGCTTCGCCGGAGCACTGGAGGCCGTGGCCGCCGACCTCGGCCTCTCCCTGGGCGGGGTTCTCGTGGACGCTTCGGACCCGCTCCGGTCGGCAGGCGTCGAGAGCACGGTGGCCGACCGGAAGGCATGCTGGATCGGCCTGGGGTCCGAGGAGCGGTGGTTCTTCTTCAGCGGCTGGTGCAGGGGAGTGCAGCTGGTCTCGGGGGCGACGCGGGACCTGGGCGAGATGGCACGGGCCCTGGAGGCGTGGCGGAAGGGCCTGAGCCTCGCGGAGATCCGCGAGGTGAGCCCGTTCGTCGAGGTCGGCGAGCTGGCCGAAGCCCATGAGAAGGGCCCGGCCGAGGCGGTCGCGCTGACCTGGCGCCGACTCGTGGAAGGGCTGCGCCAGGAGTCGGACCGCCTGGGATTCGCCGCTCGGATGCTGCAGGTCGCCGAGCTCGCGCACGCCGAACCACGCCTGCGCCGACTGCTTCCGTTCAGCAGCCACTGGTCGCTTCATTTCAGCACCCGCACCGGGTATCCGTACCCGCGTGACGTGCCGTTCGTCGTTCCGCTGAGCGACGGAGGATTCCGGGTCCACGGCCCCTCGCGGGGAACGGTGCTCGGCGAGGCGGACACCGCCGAGCAGGCGGTCGCTCTGGTGGTGAGCGGACTTCCGGCGAACTGCGGACCGGCGGTCGCCGGCACCGCCGACGACCAACGGCCTTCGTAGCGCTCGCCCCCCGCCCGGCCTCCGTGACGGCCGGACCGCGATCCGACGAGCCCGGACGGGACTCGTGGCCCCCGAGGCCGGACACGAGACCCCGCGCCGGGCCCGTCAGGTCTGGGCCATGTCCACGAAGCGGGAGTAGTGGCCCTGGAAGGCGACGGTGATCGTGGCCGTCGGGCCGTTTCGGTGCTTGCCGACGATGATGTCCGCCTCGCCCGCGCGCGGGGACTCCTTCTCGTAGGCGTCCTCGCGGTGCAGCAGGATCACCATGTCGGCGTCCTGCTCGATCGAGCCGGACTCACGCAGGTCGGAGACCATCGGCTTCTTGTCGGTGCGCTGCTCGGGGCCACGGTTCAGCTGGGAGAGCGCGATCACCGGCAGTTCCAGCTCCTTGGCGAGGAGCTTGAGGTTTCGCGACATGTCGGAGACCTCTTGCTGACGGCTCTCCTGGCGCTTCGAACCGCCCGACTGCATGAGCTGGAGGTAGTCGATGATGACGAGTTTGAGGCCGTTGCGCTGCTTGAGCCGCCGGCACTTCGCCCGGATCTCCATCATCGACAGGTTGGGCGAGTCGTCGATGTAGAGGGGGGCCTGGGAGACGTCCGGCATCCGGCGGGCCAGGCGCGTCCAGTCCTCGTCGGTCATCGTGCCGGAGCGCATGTGGTGAAGCGCGACCCGGGCCTCGGCCGAGAGCAGGCGCATCGCGATCTCGTTGCGGCCCATTTCGAGGGAGAAGATGACGCTGGGCAGGTTGTGCTTGATGGAGGCCGCGCGGGCGAAGTCCAGGGCGAGCGTCGACTTACCCATGGCGGGACGGGCCGCGATGATGATCATCTGACCGGGGTGCAGTCCGTTGGTCAGCGAGTCGAGGTCGGTGAAGCCGGTCGGCACACCGGTCATCTCGCCGCTGCGGGAGCCGATCGCCTCGATCTCGTCGAGCGCCCCCTCCATGATGTCGCCGAGCGGCAGGTAGTCCTCGGTGGTGCGCTGCTCGGTGACCGCGTAGATCTCGGCCTGGGCCGAGTTCACGATCTCGTCGACGTCCCCGTCGGCCGCGTACCCCATCTGCGTGATCTTGGTGCCCGCCTCCACGAGCCGGCGCAGGACGGCGCGCTCGTGGACGATCTCGGCGTAGTACGAGGCGTTGGCCGCGGTCGGCACCGACTGGACCAGGGTGTGGAGGTAGGAGGCTCCGCCGACCCGGGTGATCTCGCCGCGCTTGGTGAGCTCGGCGCCGACCGTGATCGGGTCGGCCGGCTCGCCCTTGGCGTAGAGGTCGAGGATCGCCGCGTACACGGTCTCGTGCGCGGGCTTGTAGAAGTCGTTGCCCTTGATGATCTCCACGACGTCCGCGATGGCGTCCTTGGAGAGCAACATGCCGCCGAGGACGGACTGCTCGGCGTCGAGGTCCTGCGGGGGGACACGCTCGAACCCGGAGAGTCCGCCGTCCCAGGGGCCTTCGCCGCCCCGCTCGTGCTGGTCGTCGCGCCCGCGGCCGCGACCGCGTTCGCCCCGGGTACGGGTGGGCAGCCGGTCGCTCGGTCCGCTGTCGGCCCAGGGGTCGTCCAGGGCCTCGGGAACGCTCACCAAGCCACCTCCTCCGTCCGCTCCGCGGACCTAGCCGTGCCACTCTTTCACGCCACGGACCTGATCAGAGAGTGGCTTCGCGACCGCTTCCGGGACGTCGGGCGACGGACCAGGGTAGGCCTGTGGAGAGCTCCAGCCAATCCGGTTATCCACAGGCCCTGTGGGTGAACGCCCCAATGCTGTGGAGAACTTGCCGGATCCTGTGCACAGAGCGGGGGACAGCCTTGTGGACAAACTCATACCGCTCTCCACACCACCCATGTGACCTGGCCTTTTGCCATCCACCGGCTGTGGGGGAGAAAAACTTTTCCTCCCGGGCCAAGATCAGAACAAACGGCCCACATCCGGAGCCCCCCGCTCTCCACAGGTAAGGGTCATAGACACCTTGTATCTGTTACCTGTGGAAGATTAGATTGCTCCCATGAGTCAGGCTCCCCCGACCCCCAAGGCCGTCCGTCGTCAGCACGACCGCGAGATCGTCTCCCTCGCCCTGCCGGCCTTCGGCGCCCTCGTCGCCGAGCCGCTCTTCCTCATGGTCGACAGCGCCATCGTCGGCCACCTCGGCACCCCCCAGCTCGCGGGCCTCGCGATCGCCGCGGCCCTCCTCTCCACCGCCGTCAGCGTCTTCGTCTTCCTCGCCTACGCCACCACGGCGGCCGTCGCCCGGCGCGTGGGCGCGGGCGACCTCCCGGCCGCCATCCGGCAGGGCATGGACGGCATCTGGCTCGCGCTCCTCCTCGGCACCGCCGTCGTCGCCCTGACCCTGCCGGCCGCGCCCTGGCTCGTCGACGTCTTCGGCGCCTCCGACACCGCCGCCCCCCACGCCGTCACCTACCTCCGGATCTCCAGCCTCGGCATCCCCGCCATGCTGGTCGTCCTGGCCGCCACCGGCGTCCTGCGCGGCCTCCAGGACACCCGTACCCCGCTCTACGTGGCGATCGGCGGCTTCGCGGCCAACGGCGTGCTCAACGTCGTCCTGGTCTACGGAGCCGGGCTCGGCGTCGCCGGCTCCGCCTGGGGCATGGTCATCGCCCAGTGCGGCATGGCCGTCGCGTACCTCACCGTGGTCGTGCGGGGCGCCCGCCGCCACGGCGCCTCCCTGCGCCCCGACGCGTCCGGCATCCGGGCGTCCGCCCGGGCCGGCGTCCCGCTCCTCGTCCGTACGCTCTCGCTCCGGGCGGTCCTGATGATCGCCACGGCCGTCGCCGCCCGGCTGGGGGACACCGAGGTCGCCGCCCACCAGATCATCCTGTCCCTGTGGAGCCTGATGGCCTTCGCCCTCGACGCGATCGCCATCGCGGGCCAGGCCATCATCGGCCGCTACCTCGGCGCGGACGACCCGGACGGGGCCCGGCAGGTCTGCCGCCGCATGGTTCAGTGGGGCGTGGTCTCCGGAGTGGTGCTCGGCGCGCTCCTGGTCCTCGCCCGGCCCCTGTTCATCCCGCTCTTCACCGGCGACACCGCGGTCCAGGACGCCCTGCTCCCGGCCCTGCTCGTGGTCGCGGTCTCCCAGCCGATCGCCGGGGTGGTCTTCGTCCTCGACGGCGTCCTCATGGGCGCGGGAGACGGCCCCTACCTGGCCTGGGCCATGCTGCTGACCCTCGCCGTCTTCGCCCCGGTCGCCCTGCTGATCCCGGCCCTCGGCGGCGGGCTCACCGCGGTGTGGTGGGCGATGACGCTGATGATGACGGTCCGGATGCTGACGCTCTGGCTCCGCTCCCGCTCGGGCCGCTGGATCGTCACGGGCGCCACCCGCTGACCCCCTGCGCTTCCCGTTTCACGTGAAACGGGGGAAGGCCGCCGCCGACACCGGAGAAGGCGCCCGACACGGCGGAAGGGCCGCACCCCAAGGGGTACGGCCCTTCCTTCATGCGCGAGCACATGCACTGCCAGGGGCAGCGTTACGCGGCGACGACCTCGACGCCGAGCTTCGCGGCGACCTCGGGGTGCAGACGCACGGACACCTGGTGCGAGCCCAGGGTCTTGATCGGCGAACCGAGCTCGACGCGACGCTTGTCGACGTCCGGGCCACCCGCGGTCTTGATCGCCGATGCGATGTCGGCCGGGGTCACGGAGCCGAAGAGACGGCCGGCGTCGCCGGAGCGAACGGCCAGACGGACCTTCGTGCCCTCGAGGCGGGCCTTGATCTCGTTGGCCTGCTCGATGGTCGCGATCTCGTGGATCTTGCGGGCGCGGCGGATCTGCGCCACGTCCTTCTCGCCACCCTTGGTCCAGCGGATCGCGAAACCGCGCGGGACCAGGTAGTTGCGAGCGTAGCCGTCCTTGACGTCGACGACGTCGCCAGCGGCGCCGAGGCCGGAAACCTCGTGGGTCAGGATGATCTTCATTGGTCGGTCACCCTTTCCTTATCGCGCGGTGGACGTGTAGGGCAGCAGCGCCATCTCACGGCTGTTCTTGACGGCCGTGGCGACGTCACGCTGGTGCTGCGTGCAGTTGCCGGTCACGCGGCGGGCACGGATCTTGCCGCGGTCGGAAATGAACTTCCGCAGCATGTTCGTGTCCTTGTAGTCCACGTACGCGGTCTTGTCCTTGCAGAACGCGCAGACCTTCTTCTTAGGCTTGCGCACAGGCGGCTTCGCCATGGTGTTTCTCCTGTGTGATCAAGAAGTTTTGGGTACGAGCTGCTTCGAGGGCGTGCCCTAGAAGGGGGGCTCGTCCGAGTAGCCGCCGCCGGAGTTCCCACCCCAGCCGCCACCGCCGCCACCGGCCTGCTGGCCGCCGCCGGAGGGAGCGCCGGTCGCCCACGGGTCGTCGGCGGGAGCACCGCCGCCACCCTGCTGGCCACCGCCGGAGTTTCCACCCCAGCCGCCACCGCCGCCGGCCTGCTGGCCGCCGCCGCCGTATCCACCCTGGCCGCCGCGACCGGTGGTCTTGGTGACCTTGGCCGTGGCGTTCTTGAGGCTGGGGCCGACTTCCTCGACGTCCAGCTCGTAGACCGTGCGCTTGACGCCCTCACGGTCCTCGTAGGACCGCTGCTTCAGCCGGCCCTGCACGACGACGCGCATGCCTCGCTGGAGCGACTCGGCGACGTTCTCCGCCGCCTGACGCCAGACCGAGCAGGTGAGGAAGAGGCTCTCGCCGTCCTTCCACTCGTTGGTCTGGCGGTCGAAGGTGCGGGGGGTGGACGCGATACGGAACTTCGCGACCGCCGCACCGGACGGGGTGAAGCGCAGCTCGGGGTCGTCGACAAGATTGCCGACGACCGTGATGACGGTCTCGCCTGCCATGGGGGAACCTCTCGGCGGGATTGCTTCTGGCTGCTGTGTTGCTACTCGGACCCGATGACCTCTGAGCTAGAAGCTCAGTGGGTCTCGGGACGGAGGACCTTGGTCCGGAGGACCGACTCGTTCAGGTTGAGCTGTCGGTCGAGCTCCTTGACGACCGCAGGCTCGGCCTGCAGGTCGATGACCGAGTAGATGCCCTCGGGCTTCTTCTTGATCTCGTAGGCGAGACGACGACGGCCCCAGGTGTCGACCTTCTCGACCTTTCCGTTGCCCTCACGGACGACGGAGAGGAAGTTCTCGATCAGCGGGGAGACAGCGCGCTCCTCGAGATCGGGGTCGAGGATGACCATCACCTCGTAGTGACGCATGTGGAACCCACCTCCTTTGGACTCAGCGGCCACGGTCGTTCCGTGGCAGGAGGGTCGTGATGCGTGAACAACGGTATCCGCCACCACTGACAGTCCCCCTCGCCGAACGGGTCGGACGAGGAGCACCGCCGGGATCCCGGGAGGGACCTGGGCAGACACCGGTGCAGACCGTACAGCGTACCCGTACAACCGCTTCCGGTTGAAATTCCCAGGTGAAGGGACGCAATCTGTACACAACGGATGTCGGCGGCGCTACGATGCGCCGCCTTCCGGCAAGCACGCCAGGAGGTGCCCCATGGCACAGGCAATGCGACGCGACCCCGGCCACTCCCTCTTCGCCACCGACGGCAAACCCCACCCGCTCCAGGACACCCTGGTCGGCGTGACGCTGGTGCTCGGCGTCCTCGCCTTCGTCACCGCGCAGTTCCACAGCCTCCACCTGCTCAGCTCCTGGGCGGGCCTGATCGGGATCCTGACCGGCGGATACGGCCAGTTCATCTCCGCGACGACCCGCGAGCGCTTCCTCCTGATCGTCGGCCTCGGCGCGGCGGCGGTCGGCTTCTACCTCGGCATGGCCCACGGCGGCCTCTTCGGCTGACCCCGGACGCCGGAAGACCGCCGGACGGTCCCGGGAGGACCGCCCGGCGGAACCGGACCCGTCCGGCGGACCCCTGGGGCCGATCGGACGAGCCCCCCGGCACGTCAGGGCCCGTACGGACATCCGGGGCGCTCCCCGGTCACAGTAGGCTTCGGCGCGAGAGCCGGAGCCCCTGACCGATGGGGACACACCTGCCGAGGAGCGCCCCGCATGAGCCTGACCCTGAGGACCATCAGCCGTGAGCAGCATCTGGCGTACATCCAGAGCCAGCCCGCCGCGAGCCACTGTCAGGTCCCGGCCTGGGCCGATGTGAAGACCGAGTGGCGCTCGGAGAACCTCGGCTGGTTCGACAGGAGCGGCGAGCTCGTCGGCGTCGGCCTGGTGCTCTACCGCCAGCTCCCGAAGATCAAGCGCTACCTGGCCTACCTGCCCGAGGGCCCGGTCATCAACTGGCACGCGCCCAACCTCGACGACTGGCTGCAGCCGATGCTGGCGCACCTCAAGCAGCAGGGCGCCTTCTCCGTGAAGATGGGCCCGCCGGTCGTCATCCGCCGCTGGGACTCGGCCGCCATCAAGTCCGGCATCCAGAACCCGGACGTCAAGCGCCTCAAGGACGTCGAGGCCAGCCACATCGAGCCGCGCGCCTTCGAGGTCGCGGACCGGCTGCGGAAGATGGGCTGGCAGCAGGCCGAGGACGGCGGCGCCGGCTTCGGCGACGTGCAGCCCCGCTACGTCTTCCAGGTGCCGCTCGCGAACCGCTCGCTCGACGACGTCCTCAAGGGCTTCAACCAGCTGTGGCGCCGCAACATCAAGAAGGCCGAGAAGGCTGGCGTCGAGGTCGTCCAGGGCGGCTACGAGGACCTGGCCGAGTGGCAGCGGTTGTACGAGATCACGGCCGTCCGCGACCACTTCCGGCCGCGCCCGCTCTCGTACTTCCAGCGCATGTGGACCGTCCTCAACAGCGAGGACCCCAACCGCATGAGGCTGTACTTCGCCCGGCACAACGGGGTGAACCTCTCCGCCGCGACCATGCTCGTCGTCGGCGGGCACGTCTGGTACTCCTACGGCGCCTCCGACAACATCGGGCGCGAGGTCCGGCCCTCGAACGCGATGCAGTGGCGGATGCTGCGCGACGCCTACGCGATGGGCGCGACCGTCTACGACCTGCGGGGCATCTCGGACTCCCTCGACGAGACCGACCACCTCTTCGGCCTCATCCAGTTCAAGGTGGGCACGGGCGGCGAGGCCGTCGAGTACGTCGGCGAGTGGGACTTCCCGCTGAACAAGCTGCTGCACAAGGCGCTCGACATGTACATGTCCCGGCGCTGACCGGCCGGGCGCGCGGCACGGCACGGCGCCGTGGCGCGCGGTTCCGTACCCTCGTACACACCTGTGACTCATCGCTGCCATCAGAAAGGTTCCGGGCCGGCCATGGCGCTCTCCCTGTACGTCGACACCGCTCGCTGGCGGGCGCACCAGAAGTCGGTCATCGACCGGTTCCCCGGCCTCATCCCCGTCTGCAAGGGCAACGGCTACGGCTTCGGGCACGAGCGGCTCGCGGACGAGGCGGCCCGGTTCGGCGCCGACATGCTCGCCGTGGGCACCACGTACGAGGCCGCGCGGATCAAGGACTGGTTCAGCGGCGACCTGCTGGTCCTCACCCCCTTCCGCCGGGGCGAGGAACCGGTTCCGCTGCCCGACCGGGTGGTGCGCTCGGTGTCCTCCGTGGACGGCGTCCACGCCCTGGTGGGCGCCCGGGTCGTGATCGAGTGCATGAGTTCGATGAAGCGGCACGGCGTGCGCGAGGAGGAGCTCCACCAGCTCCACGCCGCCATCGAGGACGTGCGCCTGGAGGGCTTCGCCCTCCACCTCCCGCTGGACCGCCCGGACGGCACCGACGCCGTCGAGGAGGTCATCGCCTGGATGGACCGGCTGCGGAACGCCCGGCTGCCGCTGCACACCATGTTCGTCAGCCACCTGCGGGCCGAGGAGCAGGCCCGGCTCCAGCAGCAGTTCCCGCAGACGCGTTTCCGCGCCCGCATCGGCACCCGGCTCTGGCTGGGCGACCACGAGGCCACGGAGTACCGGGGCGCGGTCCTCGACGTGACCCGGGTCTCCAAGGGCGACCGGTTCGGCTACCGCCAGCAGAAGGCCGCGTCGGACGGCTGGCTGGTCGTCGTCGCCGGCGGCACCTCGCACGGCGTGGGCCTGGAGGCGCCCAAGGCGATGCACGGCGTCATGCCGCGCGCCAAGGGCGTGGCGCGGGCCGGTCTCGCCACCGTCAACCGGAACCTGTCGCCGTTCGTGTGGGCCGGGAAGCAGCGCTGGTTCGCCGAGCCGCCGCACATGCAGGTGTCGATCCTGTTCGTGCCCGCCGACGCCCAGGAGCCCCGGGTCGGCGACGAGCTCGTGGCGCACCTGCGCCACACCACGACGCAGTTCGACCGGCTCGTCGAGCGCTGACCGTCCGGTCCGGGGCCCTCGGGCCCCGGACCGGTGACGGCCGTTCAGTCCCGGGGGCCCCGCTCCTCGGGAGCGCCCCACCGCACCCGTTGCGCCTCCTCGGAGGCCGGGACCGCGTGCCGGGCCGGGTGCCCCGCGCCGCCCGCCGCGAAGACGTCCTCCGCGCCGTCCAGGACGCCGCCCGAGGGGTCGTCCGAACCGTCCTGCCGGACCGGGTCCTTCTCGGGCGCCAGGATGTCGCGCACGACCATCGCGCACAGGTACAGGGTGCCGAGCAGGTGCAGGACGATCGCGAACTGGTAGCCCTCCACCGGCAGGCCCTGCTTGTTGCCGCTGGTCGTGAACGCCAGGTACATCCAGACGCCCAGGAAGTACATGACCTCGCACGCCTGCCAGATCAGGAAGTCGCGCCAGCGCGGCCGGGCGAGGACCGCCAGCGGGACGAGCCACAGCACGTACTGCGGCGAGTAGACCTTGTTGACGAGGACGAACGCGGCGACGACCAGGAAGGCCAGCTGGACGAAGCGGGGCCTGCGGGGCGCCGTGAACGCCAGGTAGGCGAGGGCGATGACGGCCATGCCCATCAGGAGCAGCGCGTACAGGTTGGCCCGGTCGGGCGGGATCGAGGTGCCCGTGCGCTGGCCGACCAGCAGCCAGACCGAGCCGAAGTCGACGTTCCGCTGCCTGCTGAAGACGTAGAACTGCTTCCACCCCTCCGGCGCGAGCAGCATCACCGGCAGGTTCACGACCAGCCAGGCCCCCGCGAAGCCGAGCACCGCGGCCCCGTACTCCCGCCACTTCCCGGCCCGGCAGCAGACCAGCAGCAGCGGCAGGAGGATCAGGACCGGATAGAGCTTGGCGGCCGTGGCCAGGCCCAGCAGGATCCCGAAGGCCACCGGACGGCTTCGCGCCCACATGAGGACGGCGGCGGCGGTCAGCGCGACGGCCAGCAGGTCCCAGTTGATCGTGGCCGTGAGCGCCACCGCGGGCGCCAGGGCGACCAGGAGCCCGTCCCAGGGGCGCAGGCGGTGCGTCCTGGCCACGCAGACCGCCAGGACGGCCGCGCAGACCATCAGCAGGCCGGCGTTGGCCAGCCAGTACGCCTGCTCGCGCTCCGCCGTCTCGCCGCCGCCCGGCGTCAGCCAGGCCGCGACCTCCATGAAGAGCCCGGTCAGGACGGGGTACTCCAGGAACGGTATGTCGCCGGCCAGCCGGTCGAAGTAGGGGACAAGGCCGTCCGCGAAGCCCCGCCCGGAGAACAGGTGCGGGATGTCCGAGTAGCAGGCGTGCGTGTACTGGGAGGTCGTCCCCCGGAACCAGGCCCAGTTGTAGCAGGGCAGCTTCTGCACCATGCCCAGCGCGAACATGCCGATGGCCACGAGGGCGATCACCCGTACCGGGGACAACTTTCCGGTGCCGGGCAGCGCCCGGCGGCCGTAGGGGCCGCCGATCAGTTCGCTGCCCGCGGCGGCCACCTCGTCCCGGTGGGTGGGGATGACCGTCTGCGAGCGCTCCCGAGGCGCGCTCGTCTTCTGGAGGCTCGGCATGGGGGACATCCTGCCGTACGTCCCCGGGAAAACGGCGGGGGCCGCCGCGGCCGGCCCCGTACGGAAGGTACGGAGCGGCCGCGACGGCCCCCGAGGAGTGCTGCCGGCGGAGGTTAGGGGGCCCAGGCCCCGTCGCCGGGCCTGTTCCCGCCGGGCCTGCCGCCGCCGTCGTCCGTCGGCGTGTCGGTCGGCTCCGGCTCGCCGGTGTTCGTCGG
Source organism: Streptomyces sp. NPDC093071 (assembly GCF_044754545.1). Taxonomy (NCBI): domain Bacteria; kingdom Bacillati; phylum Actinomycetota; class Actinomycetes; order Kitasatosporales; family Streptomycetaceae; genus Streptomyces; species Streptomyces sp. NPDC093071. The sequence continues at coordinate 206,845 of NZ_JBIVPH010000005.1, forward strand.
CGTGCCCGTGGGCTCCCCGGTGTTGCCGCCCGGGTCACCCGGGTTGTAGCAGTCCGGGTCCCAGATGCTGCACGTCGTCTTGGTCGGCTTCGGCGACTTGGTCGGCGTCGGGGGAGTCGTCGACGGGGTGGTCGGGGGAGTCGTCGACGGGGTGACGGTCTCGGTCGGCGTCGGGGAGGCCGTCTCCGTCTCGGTCGGCGTCGGCGTGGGCGTCGGGCTCGTCGCACCGCCGCCGTAGACCGACTCGGCGCCCTCCAGCTTCTCCGGCTCGGGGAACTTCACCTTCGGGTCGTTCTTGACGGCCTCGGACATGTAGTCCTGCCAGATCTCCGAGGGGAACGACGAACCGTGGATCGTGTCACGGCCACCGGTGCCGTACATCTTCTCGAACTTGCGGTCCTTCTTGGTGTCGTCGTCGTCGTAGCGGTACATGTCGATCGCCGTCGCCAGCTGCGCGGTGTAGCCCACGAACCAGGCCGAGCGGTTGTCATCGGTCGTACCGGTCTTGCCGGCCACGGCGCGCCCGGGGAGCCGCGCCTTCCTGCCGGTGCCCTCGTCGTCGTCCACGACGTCCCGGAGGACGTCGGTGACGTTGTTGGCGATGGCCGGGGAGAAGGCCTGGTCGGTCTTCGCCTCGTGCTCGTGGATGGTCTCGCCGTTCTTGACCACCTTCCGCACGGAGTAGGGGTCGTTCTGCTTGCCCTGGTTGGCGAAGGTCGCGTAGGCGCCGGCCATGCGGATGGCGCTCGGACTGGAGATACCGAGGGAGAACGAGGGGACCTCGCCCTTGACGAGCGAGCTCTCCAGCAGGCCGGCGCGGACGGCGGCGTCCCGGACCTTGTCGATGCCGACGTCCATGCCGAGCTGCACGTAGGGCGAGTTGGCGGACTTGATCATGGCCCGGCGCAGGGAGATGTTGCCGTAGTTCTCCTGGCCGTCATTGGTCTGGCGCCACTCCTTGCCCTCTTCGTTGTGCCAGATCTCGCCGTTGTACTTCCGGACCGTCAGACCGTTCTTGCCGGAGTAGCGGCTCTTGTCCGGGTCCACGATCGTGCGGGTGGAGGCGTCCTGCTCCGGGTCCAGCTTCGGGTCCCGTACGCCGTCCTTCATCGCGGCGGCGAGCACGAAGGGCTTGAAGGTCGATCCGACCATGGCGCCGGTGGCGTCGGCGTTGTTGGTGAAGTGCTTGGTCGCGTCGACGCCGCCGTAGATGGCGGCGATCTCTCCCGTGTCCGTGTCGACGGAGGCGCCGCCGAACTGAACGTGCGTGTCCGTCTTGGGACGCTTCTCGGGGTCGATGTTCTCCTTCAGGACCTTCTGGACCGACTTCTCGAGCGCGGCCACCTTGCGCTTGTCGAAGGTCGTGTAGATCTGGTAGCCGCCTCGCTCCAGTTCCTTCTCGTCGAGGCCGAACTGGGTCTTGATGTTCGCCTTGGCGGTCCTGACGAGGTAGCCGATCTGACCGGTCAGGTTGGCGCTCTGACCGGGCTTCTGGATCTTGGGGAAGGTCGTGTACTTCGCCCGCTCCTCGGACGAGATCTTCCCGTCCTTCTGCATCTCGTCGAGGATCCAGCTCCACCGCTTGGTGGCCCGCTCGGTGTTCTTCTCGGCCGTGGCGTTCGGGTCGATCTCGGGGTAGCCGGCAGGGTCGTAGTACGTCGCGCCCTTCAGGACCGAGGCGAGCAGGGCCGCCTGGCTGGGGTTGAGGCTGTCGGCGTCCGTGTTGAAGTAGGCGCGGGAGGCCGCCTGGATGCCGTAGGCACCGCGCCCGTAGTACGCGGTGTTCAGGTAGCCGGCCATGACGTCCTTCTTGTCGACCTCGTTGCCGACCTTCATGGCGATGAAGAACTCCTTCGCCTTGCGGGTCAGGGTCTGCGACTGGTCGTCGAGGAGGTTGTTCTTCACGTACTGCTGGGTGATCGTCGAACCGCCCTGGGTCTGGCCGCCCTTGGCCATGTTCCACACGGCACGTCCCATACCCTTCGGATCGATGCCGGAGTCGTCCCAGAAGGTCTTGTTCTCCGCGGATACCACCGCGTTCTGCATGTGCTTCGAGATCTTCGGGAGGGTGACGATCTGCCGGTTGGCGCCGTCACCCGTCGCGACCATGCGGGTGCCGTCGGCCCAGTAGTAGATGTTGTTCTGCGACTTCGCGGTGTCGGCCTCCTTGGGGATCTCCACCTTCGAGTACGCGAAGGCCGACACGCCCATCAGGCTCGCCACGAAGAAGAGGAACGTGCCCGTCACGAGCCGCCACGAGGGCAGCCAGCGGCGCCAGCCGTACTTGTCGTGACGCGGGTAGTCGATGAACCGCTTCTTGCCCGGTCCGCGGCCCTCGGGGCCGCCCCCGGGCCCGCGCCCCCCACCGCCGCCACCGCGTCGGCCGCCACCGGATCCGCCGGGGCCGCCGGGACCGGAGCCGGCTCCCTTCCGGCGGCTGCCGCGCTGGGCGGCACGGCGGGCCTCCGCACGCCCCCCGTAGGGACGCTGCTCACCCCCGTGGGAGGAAGGAGGCCCGTAGGAGGCCGAAGGAGCCCCCGTACCCACGTCTTGAACCGGGGCCGACCTGCGGCCCACCGGCTGCTGGGCAGCGCGCCGTGCCGCCGCGCGTCCACCCGTCGGTGGCTGCTGCTGCGGCGCTTTGCGACGATGCTCGCTCATCGAACGACTACTCCTCGGGCAGGCGAGTACGCCTGGAAGCGGCAGTTGAGTTCCGGTCCCCCCGAAATGCGCACGGCCGGGACCCATCGGAGGTCCCCCCGTACCGCAGCCGGTCACCCGCAGCACTGACGCCCCACGGCGTCGCTCGGTTCCCGGTGATCTGCATCCGCACAGACTACGCACGGCCATAAACCGCCTAGGGCCGGACTTCACCCCAAATCAGGCAAGTCGACTGCTGTGAATTGAGGATGTGACGCCGGTCACGACGGGTCCACTTGTCGCCACAGGACGGCCGTTCTATCGTGCTGATGTATCGAGTCGATACATCAGCACGGCATAAGGGCACCGGCAGCGGAGGAGGCGACAGATGAGCAGACGCTCCGGCATCCTCGAATTCGCCGTCCTCGGCCTCCTGCGGGAGGCCCCGATGCACGGATACGAGCTGCGGAAGCGGCTCAACACCTCGCTGGGCGTCTTCCGGGCCTTCAGCTACGGAACGCTGTACCCCTGCCTCAAGACGCTGGTCGCAAACGGCTGGTTGATCGAGGAACCGGGCAGCGCCCCCGAGGACACCCTCGCCGCGTCGCTCGCGGGACGCCGGACCAAGATCGTCTACCGGCTGACCCCGGAAGGTAAGGAGCACTTCGAGGAGCTCCTCTCCCACACCGGGCCGGACTCCTGGGAGGACGAGCACTTCGCCGCTCGCTTCGCCTTCTTCGGGCAGACCGAGCGCGAAGTGCGGATGCGCGTCCTCGAAGGACGCCGCAGCCGGCTGGAGGAGCGCCTGGAGAAGATGCGCGCCTCCCTGGCCAGGACCCGCGAGCGCCTCGACGACTACACGCTTGAGCTGCAGCGCCACGGCATGGAGTCCGTGGAGCGCGAAGTGCGCTGGCTGAACGAGCTCATCGAGAGCGAGCGGGCGGGGCGGGACCGGCGGTCCGGCCCCGGAGCCGCCGCTCTGCACGACAACGATTCTGGAGAAACGGGCGGCCTGCCCCGGCACGGGGGCAGTACCCGGCCGGATCCGTCCGACGACACCACCACGTGAATCCCCGCACACAGCAGGGCTTCACACGATCACACAGGGAGCAACCGGAATGGGTTCGGTTCGCGTAGCCATCGTCGGCGTGGGCAACTGCGCCGCCTCGCTGGTCCAGGGCGTCGAGTACTACAAGGACGCCGACCCGGCGACCAAGGTGCCCGGCCTGATGCACGTCCAGTTCGGCGAGTACCACGTCGGTGACGTCGAGTTCGTCGCCGCCTTCGACGTCGACGCGAAGAAGGTCGGCCTCGACCTCTCCGACGCCATCGGCGCCAGCGAGAACAACACCATCAAGATCTGCGACGTCCCGAGCAAGGGCGTCACGGTCCAGCGCGGCCACACCCTCGACGGTCTCGGCAAGTACTACCGCCAGACCATCGAGGAGTCCGCCGAGGAGCCGGTCGACGTCGTCCAGATCCTCAAGGACCGCCAGGTCGACGTTCTCGTCTGCTACCTTCCGGTGGGCTCCGAGGAGGCCGCGAAGTTCTACGCGCAGGCCGCCATCGACGCCAAGGTCGCCTTCGTCAACGCCCTCCCGGTCTTCATCGCCGGCACCAAGGAGTGGGCGGACAAGTTCACCAAGGCCGGTGTCCCGATCGTCGGCGACGACATCAAGTCGCAGGTCGGCGCGACCATCACGCACCGCGTGATGGCGAAGCTGTTCGAGGACCGCGGTGTCCGTCTCGAGCGCACCATGCAGCTCAACGTCGGCGGCAACATGGACTTCAAGAACATGCTCGAGCGCGAGCGCCTGGAGTCCAAGAAGATCTCCAAGACGCAGGCCGTCACCTCGCAGATCCCCGACCGCGAGCTGGGCGAGAAGAACGTCCACATCGGCCCGTCGGACTACGTGGCCTGGCTGGACGACCGCAAGTGGGCGTACGTGCGCCTCGAGGGCCGCGCCTTCGGCGACGTTCCGCTGAACCTGGAGTACAAGCTCGAGGTGTGGGACTCCCCGAACTCGGCCGGTGTCATCATCGACGCCCTGCGCGCCGCGAAGATCGCCAAGGACCGGGGCATCGGCGGCCCCATCCTCTCGGCGAGCTCGTACTTCATGAAGTCCCCGCCGGTGCAGTACTTCGACGACGAGGCCCTGGCCAACGTCGAGAAGTTCATCAAGGGCGAGGTCGAGCGCTGAGCGCGCAGCACGCCTGACGATCGAGGGCCCCGGGCACTGCCCGGGGCCCTCCTCGTATGTGAGTCTTGCTGCCATGTCCGTCGTACGTGATCTGCGCGTACTCCTGCGCCTGACGAACTTCCGCCGCCTGCTCGCCGTCCGGCTGCTCTCCCAGTGCGCCGACGGCGTCTACCAGGTGGCCCTGGCCACGTACGTCGTCTTCTCCCCCGAGAAACAGACCTCCCCCACCGCGATCGCCTCCGCCATGGCGGTGCTCCTGCTCCCGTACTCGCTCGTGGGGCCCTTCGCCGGGGTGCTCCTCGACCGCTGGCAGCGGCGCCAGGTCTTCCTGTACGGGAACCTCCTGCGCGCCCTGCTCGCGTGCGGGACCGCGGTGCTCGTCCTCGCCTCCGTGCCCGACTGGCTCTTCTACGCCTCCGCGCTCTCCGTCACGGCCGTCAACCGCTTCGTCCTCGCGGGGCTCTCGGCCTCGCTTCCCCGTGTCGTCGACGACGAACGGCTGGTCGTGGCGAACTCGCTCTCCCCCACCGCCGGCACGCTCGCCGCGACCGTCGGGGGCGGTCTCGCCTTCGGCGTCCGCCTGCTCGCCGACGACTCCGACGCGGCCGTGGTGGCCTTCGGCGCCGTCCTCTACCTCTGCGCCGCCCTCGCCTCCCTGCGGATGTCCCGGGAGCTCCTCGGTCCCGACCCGGAGCTGGTGCCGCAGCGCCTCGGCACGGCCCTGCGGTCGACGGCCCGGGGGCTGGGCGAAGGGCTGCGGCACCTCGCCGAGCGGCGGCCCGCGCTCCGGGCGCTCACCGCGGTGGGCCTCATACGGTTCTGCTACGGCGCCCTGCTCGTCACCGTACTGATGCTCTGCCGCTACACCTGGAGCTCCAGCGAGTCCGAGGGACTCGGCCTCCTCGGCCTCGCCGTCGCCCTGTCGGGGGCGGGTTTCTTCGCCGCCGCGGTCCTCTCCCCGTGGGCGGTCCGCCGCTTCGGGCCCTTCGGCTGGATGACCGTGTGCACGGCGACGGCGGCCGTGCTCGAACCGGCCCTCGGCCTGACCTTCGCCCCCGTGCCCTTCCTCGTCGCCGCCTTCCTCCTCGGACTCATCACCCAGGGAGCCAAGATCGCCACGGACACGGTGGTGCAGACGTCCGTGGACGACGCCTACCGGGGCCGGGTCTTCTCGCTCTACGACGTGCTGTTCAACGTCGCCTTCGTCGGCGCGGCCGGGGTCGCGGCGCTGATGCTGCCGCCCGACGGCCGCTCCGCCCCGCTGATCGTCCTGGTGGCCGTGGTCTACGGATCGATCGCCGTGGCGCTGCGTGGGGAACGCGGGAAGGGGTGATGTTTCACGTGAAACACCGCCCCTCGTCGAGCGCCCGGCGGGGGGGGGGGGGGGGGGGGGGGGGTTGGGGGGCCCCCCCGCCCCGGGGGGGGGGGGGGGGGGGGGGGGGGGGGGGGGGGGCCCGGCCGGGCGGGGGGAAACCCCCCCCGCGTTGCGTACC
>NZ_JBIVPH010000005.1:213188-435560 GCF_044754545.1 Streptomyces sp. NPDC093071
GGGGGGTGGGGTTGTGTTTCCCGGACACCCCCCCCCCCGCGCCCGCCGCGGGGGGGGGGGGGGGTTCCCCCCCCCCCCCCCCCCCCCCCCGCCGGGGCCGGCTCAGTCCTGCGCCGCCCACCAGTCCTTGAGCGCGGTGACGGCCTGGTCGTGCTCCATGGGCCCGTTCTCCAGCCGGAGCTCAAGGAGGAACTTGTACGCCTGGCCGATGGCCGGGCCGGGGCCGATGCCCAGGATCTCCTGGATCTGGTTGCCGTCGAGGTCGGGACGGATCGCGTCCAGCTCCTCCTGCTCCTGGAGCTGGGCGATGCGGTCCTCCAGGCCGTCGTAGGCGCGGGAGAGCGCGGCCGCCTTGCGCTTGTTGCGGGTGGTGCAGTCCGAGCGGGTCAGCTTGTGCAGCCGCGAGAGCAGCGGGCCGGCGTCACGCACGTAGCGCCGCACGGCCGAGTCGGTCCACTCGCCCGTCCCGTACCCGTGGAAGCGCAGGTGCAGCTCCACGAGGCGCGAGACGTCCTTGATCATCTCGTTGGAGTACTTGAGCGCGGTCATGCGCTTCTTGGTCATCTTCGCGCCCACGACTTCGTGGTGGTGGAAGGAGACCCGCCCGTCCTTCTCGAAGCGACGGGTGCGCGGCTTGCCGATGTCGTGCAGCAGGGCCGCGATGCGCAGCACCAGGTCGGGACCGTCCTCCTCCAAGTCGATCGCCTGGTCCAGCACCGTCAGCGAGTGCTCGTAGACGTCCTTGTGCCGGTGGTGCTCGTCGCTCTCCAGGCGCAGCGACGGCAGCTCGGGCAGCACGTGGTCGGCGAGGCCGGTGTCCACGAGGAGGCCGAGGCCCTTGCGCGGGTGTGCCGAGAGGAGGAGCTTGTTGAGCTCCTCGCGGATGCGCTCGGCGGAGACGATCTCGATCCGGCCGGACATCTCCTTCATGGCGGTGACGACCTCGGGGGCGACCTCGAAGTCCAGCTGCGCGGCGAACCGCGCGGCCCGCATCATGCGCAGCGGGTCGTCGGAGAAGGACTCCTCCGGCGTGCCGGGCGTGCGCAGCACCCGGGCGGCGAGGTCCTCCAGACCGCCGTACGGGTCGATGAACTCCTTCTCGGGGAGGGCCACGGCCATGGCGTTGACGGTGAAGTCACGCCGGACGAGGTCCTCCTCGATCGAGTCGCCGTAGGACACCTCGGGCTTGCGCGAGGTCCGGTCGTACGCCTCCGAGCGGTACGTGGTGACCTCGATCTGGAAGCGCTGCACCGTGTCCCCGACGCGGGCGTCCTTCTGGCAGCCGACCGTCCCGAAGGCGATGCCGACCTCCCACACGGAGTCGGCCCACGGGCGGACGATCTTCAGCACGTCCTCGGGGCGGGCGTCGGTGGTGAAGTCCAGGTCGTTGCCGAGCCGGCCGAGCAGGGCGTCCCGTACCGAGCCGCCGACCAGCGCGAGGCTGAACCCGGCCTCCTGGAAGCGGCGGGCGAGGTCGTCGGCGGCAGGGGACACACGCAGCAGTTCACTGACCGCGCGGCGTTGCACCTGACTCAGTGCGGTGGGGGTGTCTTCGTTGGCGTTCGGCACAACAGAAAAGGGTACGTGCCCCGGCTCACCCCGACGTCCTCGTTTTCCCGGGGGCGGTCCGCCCGATTTCCCGGGGGCGGGGGCAGTCCGGCCCCCCCGGGGGCGGGGCCGTCCGGCCCCGTGCGGCGCGGCCGGTCGAAGATCGCCTGGAGCAGTCCCCGGCACTTGCTCCCAGCGTGCCTCGTTACCATGCCTGGACACAGCAACCGGGAACCACCGACACCACTGGCACCAGAGACAACGACGAGGACGGGCGAACGCGTGGCCGAGGCGGCAGACATCAAGGGGACCGGTCCCTCACCTGCCCGCCGATGGCTGCGGCGCACACTCACCGTCGCCGTCGGGGCACCCCTCCTCGCCGGGCTGCTCCAGGTCCCGGTCACGGCCTCCCCCGCGGCCGCCGCTCCCTCGGCGACCGCCGCCGAGGACGCCACCGGCTCGAAGACCGTCGATGTGTCGCTCGACACCCTGACCCCGAGCACGCCCGTCGAGGGCGACACCGTCACCGTCACCGGCACGGTGACCAACCGGGGCAAGAAGGCCGTCACTGACGCGGTCGTCGAACTGCGCGTCGGCCCCCGGATGTCCAGCCGCAGCGAGATCGAGCAGGTGACGGGGCGCACGGGCTACCGCGACGACAGCGACCCCGCTCCCGTGCGGGACGCCCCCACCGCCGAGGTCCCCGAGCTGGGGGCCGGCCTCAGCGCGGACTTCTCGATCTCCGTCCCGGTCTCCGACCTCGGACTCGACGAGGCGGGTGTCTACCAGCTCGGCGTCTCCCTTACCGGACAGACCCCGGACCGTCCCTACGGCCGGGTGCTGGGCATCGAGCGGACCTTCCTGCCGTACCAGCCCGAGGCCACCGAGAAGAAGACCCAGATCACCTACCTCTGGCCGCTGATCGCCTCGGCCCACGTCTCGGCCGAGACGGCCACGGACGACCAGCAGACCCCGGTCTTCGAGGACGACGCCCTGGCCGCCGAGCTGCGCCCGGGCGGGCGCCTCGACCAGATGGTCTCGCTGGGCAAGGACCTGCCGGTCACCTGGGTGATCGACCCGGACCTCCTCGCCACCGTCGACGCCATGGCGAACGGCTACCGCGTCAAGGACGGCTCCCTGCACGTCCCCGGCACGAACAAGGAGCTCGCCGAGCGGTGGCTGGGCGAGCTGGAGAAGGCGGTGCAGGGGCACAAGGTCGTCGCCCTCCCCTTCGCCGACCCCGACCTCGCCTCCCTGGCCCACCGCGGCAAGGACGTCCCCGGCTCCCTGGGGCACCTCCAGTCGGCGACCGCCCTCGCCGGGATGACGGTCGAGACCGTCCTCCACGTGCAGCCCTCCACCGACTTCGCCTGGCCCGTCGACGGAGCCGTCGACCCCGCCATCGTGTCGGTGGCGACCTCGGCCGGCGCCGACAAGGTGATCGCCCGCAGCGACAGCGTCCGCGACGACCTCTCCTACACGCCCACGGCGGCCCGCCCCCTGGGCAACGGCAGCACCACGGCCGTGGTGAGCGACGCGCTCCTTTCCACCGCCTTCGAGGGCGACATGGTCCGCGCCGAGAAGTCCACGCTCGCCGTCCAGGAGTTCCTCTCCCAGTCGCTCGCGATCACCCTGGAGCAGCCGGAGAAGCAGCGGAGCGTCGTGGTCGCCCCCCAGCGGGTGCCCAGCGTCGCCCAGGCGCAGACCATGGCGACCGCCCTGCGCGGCCTCTCCGGCCGGCGCTGGAGCCAGCCGAGCGACCTCGTCGCGGCGGCCACGGCCAAGCCGGACCCGAACGCCTCCACCGCCGTGCCCGGCAGCTCGCGGTACCCGAAGAAGCTGCGCGACCGGGAGCTGCCGGTCCAGGCCTTCCGCGACATGAAGACCACCCGGGACGAGCTGGACGACTTCAAGGTCGTCCTGACGTCCCCGGCCCGCGTCGTGACCCCGTTCGGCAACGCGATCAACCGCGAGATGTCGACGTCCTGGCGCGGTCAGACCAGGGCGGCCACGATCTACCGGGGCAGCGTCCAGGACTATCTCCAGCGGCTCACCAAGAGCATCCAGCTGGTCGACAAGTCGGACCTCACGCTCTCCGGCCGCAGCGCGACGATCCCCGTGACCGTCCAGAACAAGCTGCTCCAGGGCGTGGACCATCTGGTGCTGCGCCTCACCTCCAACAACCGGAACCGGCTGGAGATCAACGGCGAGCGGGTCGCCGAGCTGCCCGTGAAGGTCGGCGCCGGGCACAGCCAGTCGGTGAAGTTCGACGCCACGGCCAACGTCAACGGCCAGGTGCCGGTGACGGCCCAGCTCTACACCGAGGACGGCACCCCGTACGGGAAGCCGATGTCGTTCACCGTGAAGGTCTCCGAGATCACCCCCACGGTGATGCTGGTGATCGCCGGCGGCGTCCTCCTCCTCGTCCTCGCCGGCGTGCGGATGTACAGCCAGCGCAAGCGGCTGGCGGCCGCCCGGGCCGCCGAAGCCGAAGCGGCCGAGAAGGCCGGGGAGACGGACGGGGCCGGAGCGGACGGGCCGGACGCGGAACCCGCACGGGACGACGCGGACGGACCCGAGCAGCCGAGTGACCCGACACCGGACACCGGGCCCGAAAGCGGCGACCCGTCGGCCACGGGTGAGAAAGTGGACCGTTGAGCGATGTCGTGGCCGGTCGGCCGGGGACGATGAGGTGGGGTAACCATGAACGCGCCGTACGACGGTGACCGCGGCCAGGGCGCGGGCGGCACCGCGCCGTCCGGTGGGACGCCCGCGGCACCCTCAGGCCCCGGCCACCCGCCGGCGCCGGCCCCGCAGCAGGGCGGAGACCCCGCACAGCACCCGCCCGGGCAGAACCCCTACGCGCAGGCCCCGTACGCGCAGGGCTCCCCAGCGCAGGATCCTTACGCCCAGAACCCCTATGCCCAGGACCCCTACGTCCAGGACGCCTTCTCCCACGATCCGTACCGGGCGCAGGACCTCTCCGCGCAGGACCCGGTGACCGAGGCGCTCTACGACCGTGCCGCGCACCCGCCGCCGCCCCCCGGCACCTACCAGGACCCCCAGGCGCTCTACCAGCAGCCGGCCGTGCCCCCGCACGCCCCGGACCCCCGGGTGTGGGCGCAGACCCCGGCGCCGGAGCCCGACGGCCCCTCGCGCCACCTGCCGTACGGCGACGACGCCCGCACGGTCCAGTTCACCGGCGTCGACGACCTGGTGACCCGGGCGAGCGAGGAGGCGCCCGAGCCGGACGCCTTCGCGCACCTCTACCGGGACCAGCAGGCGCCCGGCCAGGTGCCCCCGCCCACCCCGGAGCCGGACCCGCTGCCCGCGCCCGCCCCCAAGAAGACCGGCCGCGCCTCCGGGCTGCTCAAGTCGAGCGCGGTGATGGCGGCCGGCACCCTGGTCTCCCGGCTGACCGGCTTCGTCCGCAGCCTGGTGATCACCGGAGCGCTCGGCGCGGCCCTGCTCGGCGACACCTTCACCATCGCCTACACCCTGCCGACGATGATCTACATCCTCACCGTCGGCGGCGGCCTCAACTCGGTCTTCGTCCCCCAGCTCGTCCGCTCGATGAAGAACGACGAGGACGGCGGCGAGGCCTTCGCCAACCGCCTGCTCACCCTGGTGATGGTGGCGCTCGCCGCGATCGTCGCGCTGGCCGTCTTCGCCGCGCCGCTGCTGATCCGGCTGATGTCGAACACCATCGCCGACGACGCGGCGGCCAACAGCGTGGCCGTCACCTTCGCGCGCTACTGCCTGCCCACGATCTTCTTCATGGGCGTGCACGTGGTGATGGGGCAGATCCTCAACGCCCGCGGCAAGTTCGGCGCGATGATGTGGACCCCGGTCCTCAACAACATCGTCATGATCGTCACCTTCGGCCTGTTCATCTGGGTCTACGGCACCTCCGCCGAGTCCCGGATGGGCGTGCAGACCATCCCGGACGAGGGCATCCGCCTGCTCGGCATCGGCACCCTGCTCGGCCTTGTCGTCCAGGCCCTGGCGATGATCCCGTACCTGCGCGAGACGGGCTTCCGCTTCCGGCCCCGCTTCGACTGGAAGGGCCACGGGCTCGGCAAGACCGTCAAGCTCGCCAAGTGGACCGTCCTCTTCGTCCTCGCCAACCAGGCGGGCGTCCTGGTCGTCACCCAGCTCGCCACCGCCGCCGGCGAGGAGTCCGGGAAGAACGGCGCGGGCTTCCTCGCCTACTCGAACGCCCAGCTGATCTGGGGAATGCCGCAGGCCATCATCACGGTCTCCGTGATGGCCGCGCTGCTGCCGCGGATCTCCCGCGCCGCCCACGACGACGACCCGGGCGCCGTCCGCGACGACATCTCGCAGGGCCTCCGGAACTCGGCCGTCGCGATCGTCCCGGTCTCCTTCGCCTTCCTGGCGCTCGGCGTCCCGATGTGCACCCTGCTCTACGCCTCCAGCGGCATCGAGGCGGCCCAGGGCATGGGCTTCATCCTGATGGCCTTCGGCCTCGGCCTGATCCCCTACTCCGTCCAGTACGTCGTGCTCCGCGGCTTCTACGCCTACGAGGACACCCGGACGCCCTTCTACAACACGGTCATCGTCGCCGCCGTCAACGCGGCCGCCTCGGCGATCTGCTACGTCGTCCTGCCCGCCCAGTGGGCCGTCGTGGGCATGGCCGCCTCGTACGGCCTCGCCTACGCGGTCGGTGTGGGCGTCGCCTGGCGCCGGCTCCGCAACCGGCTGGGCGGCGACCTGGACGGCACCCACGTGCTGCGGACCTACGCCCGGCTCTGCATGGCCTCCGTGCCCGCCGCGATCGTCTCCGGCGCCGTCGGGTTCGGTCTCCTGAAGCTGCTCGGCGAGGGTGCGCTCGGCTCGCTCGTCGCCCTGGTCGTCGGCGGGGCCGTGCTCCTCGGCGTCTTCTTCGTCGCGGCCAAGCGGATGCGGATCACGGAACTGAACACCCTGGTCGGCATGGTCCGCGGCCGCCTGGGACGCTGACCCTGAGGTCCCGCACAACCATCGGCGGGGACCGCGTGTCGTGCATAGCGTCCGACTGTGGGCACAATTGGCTTGGCTGTTGGATGTGGCGCAACGGATGGGGAGGCAGGAACGACGGTGGCGGAACGTAGCACGGCTGCCGTCGACGTGGCCGACAACAGCGGTGACGACCCGCTGACCGCCAAGGCGGACAAGGCCGCGACCGACGGGGTGGCGGAAGAAGAGAAGACGGCGGAGAAGACCGCCGAGGCCACGGAGAACAAGGCGGTCGAACGACAGAGCGGTGAACAGCCCTCCCTCACGGCTCCGGAACTGCACAGCGGCCACAAACTGGCCCGGCGCTACCGGCTGGAGGAGTGCGTCACTCGTCTGGACGGCTTCAGCAGCTGGCGGGCCGTCGACGAGAAGCTCCGGCGTGCCGTCGGGGTCCACCTCCTGCCCGCCGACCACCCCCGGGCGCGTTCGGTCCTGGCCGCGGCCCGCTCCGCCGCCCTCCTCGGCGACCCCCGGTTCGTCCAGGTCCTCGACGCCGTCGAGGAGAACGACCTCGTGTACGTCGTGCACGAGTGGCTGCCCGACTCCGTCGAGCTGACCGCGCTGCTTGCGGCCGGCCCGCTGGAGGCCCACGACGCCTACCAGCTCGTCAGCCAGGTCTCCCAGGCCATGGCCGCCGCCCACCGCGAAGGCCTCTCCCACCTCCGGCTCACCCCGAGCGCGGTCCTGCGCAGCTCCACCGGCCAGTACCGGATCCGCGGCCTCGCGGTGAACGCCGCCCTGCGCGGCATCACGGCCGAGCGCCCGCAGCGCAGCGACACCGAGGCCATCGGCGCCCTGCTGTACGCCTCGCTCACCCAGCGCTGGCCGTACGAGAACGACGCCTACGGCCTCTCCGGGCTGCCCAAGGGCGTCGGGCTGCTTCCCCCCGACCAGGTCCGCGCCGGCGTCCACCGGGGCCTCTCCGAGATCGCCATGCGCGCGCTCGCCAACGACGGGGCCACCGCCTCGCGCCAGGAGCCGCCCTGCACCACGCCGGACGAGCTGGCCAGGGCCGTCTCCTCGATGCCGCGCGTGAAGCCGCCGGAGCCCGAGTTCACCGCCCCGCCCGAGTACCAGCGCACGACGTACCAGCAGGGCACGTACGGGCGTCCGCAGGCGCACCCGGCAGCCACCCAGACGGTCGTCGTCCCCCCGCCCCCGCTCCAGAGCCGCACCGGCAGGGCGTTGAAGTGGGCCGTCTCGGCCCTGCTGATCACCGCCCTGGGCCTGGGCAGCTGGCAGATCGCCGACCGCCTCCTGGGCCCGAAGGAAACCTCCAAGACCCCGGACCCGACCCCGACGATCATCACCGACGAGAAGCCGGCCCCGCTCAAGCCGGTCGCCATCTCCTCGGCGCACGACTTCGACCCGCTGGGCGGCGGTGATGAGAAGCCCCAGGCCATACCGAGGGCCTACGACGGAGACCCCAGCACCTACTGGTACACCGACAGCTATTACAGCGCCCGTTTCGGAAACCTGAAGTCCGGCGTGGGCATGGTCCTCGACCTGGGCAAGGCCCAGAAGATCAGCTCGGTCGACCTGGCCTTCCTGGGAAACACCTCGGTGGAGCTGCGGACCGCCCCCGCGGACGCGGTGTCGGAGCCGACCATGCCCGACCAGTTCACCACCCGGGCCTCCGGTTCCGGCAGCAACGTGACGCTGAAGACCGCCGTCCCCGTCACCACGCGCTACGTTCTGATCTGGCTCACCGAGCTGCCCGCCAATGACGGGGGCTTCCGCGGCAAGCTGACGGAAATCAAGATCCTGGGCTGACGACCGCAGAGGGAGGGGGCTCACCGTTGGACGATCCGATAGACGAGGCCACCGACGACCGGGTGCTCCTGGCCCGTCACGTCGATGGGGATCCCAACGCCTTCGGTGAGCTGGTGCGGCGGCATCGGGATCGGCTGTGGGCGGTGGCCCTGCGGACCCTGGGGGACCGCGAGGAGGCCGCTGACGCCGTTCAGGACGCCCTTCTCTCGGCCTTCCGGGCCGCCCACACCTTCCGCGGCCAGTCGGCCGTCACGACCTGGCTCCACCGGATCACGGTGAACGCCTGTCTCGACCGGGCGCGCAAAACCGCCTCCCGCAAGACCTCGCCCGTCAACGACGACGATCGTTTCGAGCAGCTCCTCGACCCCCACGAGTCCGCCGAGGCGCCCGTGGAGCGCCGGGACCTCCACCGCGAGGTCCTGGCCGCGCTCGCCTCGATCCCCGCCGACCAGCGGGCCGCCCTCGTCCTCGTCGACATGCAGGGATACCCGGTCGCGGAAGCAGCCCGTATCCTCGGCGTTCCCGCCGGAACCGTGAAGAGCCGCTGCGCGCGGGGCCGGGCCCGTCTCCTTCCGATGGTCACTCATCTGCGTACCGACACCGTGGGTAACGAGGCCGCCGAAGGGGGAAGGAACCGGACGCCGGGGACATCCGTCCCACCGGTGCCGGGGCCGACGGACACCGGACCGACTGATCCAGCTGCTGTGAAGGGCGGAGGTGGGCGCGCGTGACTTCCACGGCCGACAGGGCTGACACCACACAGCACCCGGACGTCTCGGAGATCTCCGACCTGGCCGAGGGGCTGCTCTCGCCGTCCCGCTCCGCGGCCGTACGACGGCACGTGGACGACTGTCCCCTCTGCGCGGACGTACGGACCTCCCTGGAGGAGATCCGGAGCCTGCTCGGCACCCTGCCCGGCCCGCCCCGGATGCCCGCCGAGATCGCGGGCCGGATCGACGCCGCCCTCGCCGCCGAAGCCCTTCTCGACGCCACCTCACCGGACGGCGAGAGCAGCACCCCTGTTTCACGTGAAACATCGCGTCCCTCCGTGGAGACACCGCCCTCCTCCCCGGCTCCGGACCGTCCCGCCGGGCGTCCCCGTGCGGCCACCGGCCCGGGTCGCTCCAAGCGGCCCCGCCGCAGGATCGCCCTGCTCTCCACGATCGGCGCCGCCTTTGGTGCCGTGGTCCTCGGGACGAGCCTGTACCTCAGCCAGGCGGGCGGCACGGCCGGCGACGACGTGGCGACCGGCGCGAGGAAAGCCGATACCGCCGTCACAGCCGCCGCTCCCTTCTCCGGATCACCGGTCGAGGAGCGGGTCAAGGACCTCCTGGTCCCGGACAGGACGCTGAGGACTCCTCAGGGCATCGGGCCCGAATCGATGTCCTCCGACACCGGGGCCGTGACGCCCCGGCGGAGTGGGGACGGCGCCGTACCCGCCTGCGTCCTCGCCGGCACCGGTCGCACCGACGCGGTGCTGGGCCACGAGCGGGGCGAGTACCGGGGGAAGCCCGCCTACCTGCTCGTCCTCCCGGACCCCACCGACACCACACGGATCCAGGCCTATGTGGTCGACGCCTCCTGCGCCGACCGGAAGGAGAGCGGGGCCCCCGCCGCCGAGGTGCTCCTCAGCAAGGACTACCCCCGCTCCTGACCCCTCTTCCCGCCCCGGTCACGTGCCGCGCGGCGGTCTCGGGAATGCACGCCCCTTAGGATCCGTTGGGTGGGGTGAGCGACCGAGACAACCGCCCCGTAGGCAGTGGCAGTCTGCAGAGACGAGGAAGAAACCCGTGAGCGACGTCCGTAACGTGATCATCATCGGCTCGGGGCCCGCGGGATACACCGCTGCGCTCTACACGGCCCGAGCGTCGCTGAAGCCTCTGGTCTTCGAGGGCGCAGTCACCGCCGGTGGCGCCCTGATGAACACGACCGAGGTCGAGAACTTCCCCGGCTTCCGCGACGGCATCATGGGCCCGGACCTCATGGACAACATGCGGGCGCAGGCCGAGCGCTTCGGCGCCGAGCTCGTCCCCGACGACGTCGTCGCCGTGGACCTGACCGGTGAGATCAAGACCGTCACCGACACCGCCGGCACCGTGCACCGCGCCAAGGCCGTCATCGTCACCACGGGCTCCCAGCACCGCAAGCTCGGCCTGCCCAACGAGGACACCCTCTCCGGCCGCGGTGTCTCCTGGTGCGCCACCTGCGACGGGTTCTTCTTCAAGGACCAGGACATCGCCGTCGTCGGCGGCGGCGACACCGCGATCGAGGAGGCCACCTTCCTCTCGCGCTTCGCCAAGTCCGTCACGATCGTCCACCGCCGCGACACCCTGCGCGCCTCGAAGGCCATGCAGGATCGTGCCTTCGCCGACCCGAAGATCTCCTTCGCCTGGGACAGCGAGGTCACCACGATCCACGGCGACCAGAAGCTCAGCGGCGTGACCCTGCGGGACACGAAGACCGGCGCGACCCGTGAGCTCCCGGTCACCGGCCTCTTCATCGCCGTGGGCCACGACCCCCGGACCGAGCTCTTCAAGGGCCAGCTGGAGCTGGACGACGAGGGCTACCTCAAGGTCGCCGCCCCCTCGACGCGCACGAACCTCCCGGGTGTCTTCGGCGCCGGTGACGTCGTCGACCACACCTACCGCCAGGCCATCACGGCCGCCGGCACCGGCTGCTCCGCCGCGCTCGACGCCGAGCGCTTCCTGGCCGCCCTCGCGGACACCGAGAAGGTGGCCGAGCCCGAGAAGCTGGCCGAGACCCCCGTCGTCTGACCCCCGTCTGTTCCCCTCCCACACCCCGCGAAGTTCAAGGAGGCCGCTGTGGCCCTGAAGTCTGTGACCGACGCCACCTTCGAAGAGGAAGTCCTCAAGAGCGACAAGCCCGTTCTGGTGGACTTCTGGGCTGAGTGGTGCGGCCCGTGCCGCCAGATCGCCCCGTCGCTCGAGGCGATCGCCGCCGAGCACGGCGAGATCGAGATCGTGAAGCTCAACATCGACCAGAACCCCGGCACGGCCGCCAAGTACGGCGTCATGTCCATCCCGACGCTGAACGTCTACCAGGGTGGCGAGGTCGTGAAGACCATCGTCGGCGCCAAGCCGAAGGCCGCCATCCTGCGCGACCTGGAGGGTTTCGTCGAGCCCACCAAGGCCTGACGCTCCTTCGCTGTTTCACGTGAAACAGCAGCGGCCCGCTCCCTCGCCGGGGCGGGCCGTTCTCGTATCCGGAACCAGAGGGCCGAAACTAGAGGGGACGGAGAGCGGGCTCCTTCTGTACGGCTCCGAGCAGCCGGTCCAGGGCCATCTCGACGTCCTCCTTCCAGGAGAGCGTCGTCCTGAGATCCAGCCGCATCCGGGGGAAGGCATGGTGCGGCCGGACGGTCTTGAAACCCACCGCGAGCAGATGATCGGCCGGCAGTAAACAGGCCGACTCCTTCCAGCGGGCGTCCCCGAACGCCTCGATCGCCTTGAAGCCCCGCCTCAGCACGTCCTTGGCCACGGTCTGCACCATCACCCGCCCCAGTCCCTGGCCCTGGTAGCCCGGCATGATCCACGCCGTCATCAGCTGGACGGCGTCCGCCGCCACGGGGCTCGTCGGAAAGGCCGTCGAGCGCGGCACATAGGCCGGGGGAGCGTAGAGGACGTAGCCGACCGGCACCTCGTCGACGTAGACCACCCGCCCGCAGGAGCCCCATTCCAGGAGCACGGCCGAGATCCAGGACTCCTTCTCCGACTCCGATCGCCCCGCCTTCACGGCGGCCTCGCCACTGACCGGGTCGAGCTCCCAGAAGACACAGGAGCGACATCGCTTGGGGAGATCCGGAAGGTTGTCCAGCGTGAGCGGTACGAGCCGACGCCCCACGGCTGTTCCTCGCTTCCCTCGCCTTCGCGTACGAATGTGCCTCTCGGAATCGTATCGATCGGGCGATCGGCAGAACACCGCTCACAGGCAAAGGGCGGGCCACGTCCCGGTGGAACCGGATCATGGCCCGCCCTCGGCCCCGTCGGAACGGGGAAAGCACGGGGGTCAGCCCTTGGCGCCCTGTTCGGCACCCTTCTGGTCCAGGACCCGGCCCTCGCCGGGAGCCAGGGTCGAGAGGATCCGCTCCAGGTCGTCCATGGAGGCGAACTCCACGACGATCTTGCCCTTCTTCTGCCCCAGGTCGACCTTCACCCGGGTCTCGAAGCGGTCCGAGAGGCGGGTGGCCAGGTCCGTGAGCGCGGGCGAGACCCGAGCACCGGCACGCGGCTTCTTCGGCTTGACCGCACCGGCGGACTCCTCGGAGTCCATGAGGCTCACGATCTCCTCGACGGAACGCACCGAGAGGCCCTCGGAGACGATCCGGGCCGCCAGCTTGTCCTGGGCCTCCATGTCCTCCACACCGAGCAGGGCCCGGGCGTGGCCGGCGGAGAGCACCCCGGCGGCGACCCGGCGCTGCACCGGGGGAGAGAGACGCAGCAGCCGCAGCGTGTTGGAGATCTGCGGACGGGAGCGTCCGATCCGGTCCGCGAGCTGGTCATGGGTGCAGCCGAAGTCCTTGAGCAGCTGCTCGTAGGCGTGCGCCTCTTCGATCGCGTTCAGCTGCGCCCGGTGGAGGTTCTCCAGGAGGGCGTCCAGGAGCATCTTCTCGTCGTCGGTCTCCCGGACGATCGCGGGGATCCGCTCCAGGCCCGCCGTCGTGGAGGCCCGCAGACGCCGCTCGCCCATGACGAGCTCATAGCGGTCGCCGTCGACCTTGCGCACGACCACGGGCTGGAGCAGGCCGACCTCCTTGATGGAGGTGACCAGCTCCGCGAGGGCGTCCTCGTCGAAGATCTGTCGCGGCTGGTGCCGGTTGGGCACGATGGCGTCGAGCGGGATCTCGGTGAAGTACGCCCCGGCGGGGGCCTGCGGCTCGGCCGCCTTCACGGCCTCGGCCCAGGCCACCGCCGATTCGGGAGACGGAGCGCTCTGCGGGATCAGCGAACCGAGCCCACGCGGCCCCAATCCCCTACGTCGCTCACTCACTGAATTCCCTCCGACATGCTGCGCTGATGGTTCTGGTGCCCCACACGTGCGTGCTGGGCGTCATAGTTCACGGTGACGCCCCGAAGGGCGATCTCACGAGCCGCTTCGATGTACGACAGAGCACCACTGGAGCCCGGATCGTACGTGATCACCGTCTGGCCGTAGCTCGGCGCCTCCGAGATGCGGACGGACCGGGGGATGCTGGTGCGCAGCACCTCTTCGCCGAAGTGGGTGCGCACCTCCTCGGCGACCTGGGAGGCGAGCCTCGTCCGGCCGTCGTACATGGTGAGCAGGATGGTCGAGACGTGGAGCGCGGGGTTGAGGTGCCCACGGACCAGATCGACGTTCTTCAGGAGCTGACCGAGGCCTTCCAGGGCGTAGTACTCGCACTGGATCGGGATCAGCACCTCGGCCCCCGCCACCAGGGCGTTGACCGAGAGGAGTCCGAGCGAGGGCGGGCAGTCGATCAGGATGTAGTCCAGCGGCTGCTCATAGGCCTGGATCGCCCGCTGAAGACGGCTCTCGCGCGCCACCAGCGACACCAGCTCGATCTCCGCACCGGCGAGATCGATGGTGGCGGGGGCGCAGAAGAGGCCTTCCACGTCCAGGACGGGCTGCACCACTTCGGAGAGCGGCCGGCTGTCCACCAGGACGTCGTAGATCGAGGGGACGCTGGCGTGGTGGTCGATGCCGAGCGCTGTGGAGGCGTTGCCCTGCGGATCCAGGTCGATGACCAGGACGCGGGCGCCGTGCAGGGCGAGGGACGCGGCAAGGTTGACCGTCGTGGTCGTCTTGCCCACGCCGCCCTTCTGGTTGGCCACCACCATGACGCGAGTCCGGGCCGGGCGGGGAAGCCCCTCACCGGCACGCCCCAGGGCCTCTACTGCCAGCTGGGCAGCACGACCGATGGGGGTGTCGTCCATGGGGGGCGGCGTTTCCATGGGAGGCGATGTTTCACGTGAAACATCGCCTCCCGCCGATTCGGTTCGGGGACCGGGGACCGGATCGGTCATCGGTCCCGCGATGTTGGCGTCGGACCGCAAGGATTCACTCTCCTCGACTTCGGGCTCGCAATGAGGAGAGCCTGCCATGCTTTCGGGGTCGCGAACCAGCGAGGTCGGTGGTTCTGTGGATGAATCCACCTCTGTGGACATCTCCGTAACCCTCGCGGGTGGATTCACACGAGGCCTACGGTCCCGGGGTGTGGCGGCCGCACGACCGCGACTGATGATCCCCTGCAGCAGTGAGCGATGTTTCACGTGAAACACCATGCCCGTGCTGCTCCGCCGGGGCCGGTCGACACTCCGAAATGGGACGTATGCGACGCCCGGCGGCGTCAGTGATCCCCCGCGATCTCCCGCGCTCCCCGTGATCCCCGTGATCCCCTGTCGACGGCGTCCCGTCAGCGGCGCCGACGGGTCTTGCTCGTCCGGGCGGCCTTGGCCCGCTTGGCCGCGAACCGCACACCGCCGGGGCTCTCGCCGACCTCCACCCGGACGACCGTGGACAGGGGGTCCACGATCCCCTCACCCACCTGGAGCACCGAGGTCTCCACCACGCCGAGGCGGGAGAGGGCGGCGCGAGCGCCGTCGATCTCCTCCTGCGCGGTGTCGCCCTTGAGCGCCAGCATCTCTCCGTACGGACGCAGCAGGGGAACGCCCCAGCCGGCCAGTCGGTCCAGCGGAGCCACCGCGCGCGCGGTCACCACGTGCACGGGCGTGATCTTGCCGAGCATCTCCTCCGCGCGTCCCCGGACCACGGTGACGTGGTCGAGGCCGAGCAGCTCGACGACCTCCTGGAGGAAGTTCGTCCGGCGCAGCAGCGGTTCCAGGAGCGTGATCTTCAGGTCCGGCCGGACCAGGGCCAGGGGGATGCCGGGCAGGCCGGCCCCCGAGCCGACGTCGCAGACGGTGACGCCCTCGGGGACGACCTCCGAGAGGACGGCGCAGTTCAGCAGATGGCGTTCCCAGAGCCTCGGAACCTCGCGCGGACCGATCAGACCGCGCTTCACGCCCGCGTCCGCGAGGAGCTCGGCGTACCGCACGGCCTCCGGGAAGTACTCACCGAAGACTGTCCGTGCCTGCTCCGGCGCCTCGGCGAGCTCCGCTGCCTCCGTCACGGGAACCGTCCTTCCGTACCGCACGCATGACGTGCGAGCGCACTGTGGTGGCTGACTATCAGGCTGACAAAGATCGGCCCCGCCTGCGAACAGACGGGGCCGAGACTACGTGAGGGGTCAGGCCGGGAGCACGACGACGAAGCGCTGCGGCTCCTCGCCCTCGGACTCGCTGCGCAGACCGGCGGCGGCGATCGCGTCGTGGACGACCTTGCGCTCGAACGGCGTCATCGGGTCGAGCTTGACCGGCTGGCCGCCGGCCTTCACCTCGGCCGCGGCCTTGGCGCCCAGCTCGGCGAGCTCGGAGCGCTTCTTGGCCCGGAAGCCGGCGATGTCGAGCATCAGACGGCTGCGGTCCCCGGTCTCCCGGTGCACGGCCAGGCGGGTCAGCTCCTGGAGCGCCTCCAGGACCTCGCCGTCGCGGCCGACGAGCTTCTGGAGGTCACGGCTGCTGGAGTCGCTGATGATCGAGACCGCTGCCCGGTCCGCCTCGACGTCCATGTCGATGTCGCCGTCGAGGTCGGCGATGTCGAGCAGGCCTTCGAGGTAGTCGGCCGCGATCTCGCCCTCCTGCTCCAGGCGGGTCAGGGTGTCGCCACCCTCGGCGGCGGCGGAGGTGGTGCCTTCCGTCACGGACGGGCTCCTTCTTGCGTCGGGGGAGGCTTACTTCTTGGAGGACGGGTGCTTGGGCCGCTGCTGGCCCTTGCGCTGGCCGGTCTTGCCCTGCTGGCGGGAACCACCGGAGTTGGCCCGGCTCGGACGGGTGGGCTTGTCGCCCTGGGCCTCGCCCTTCGCGCCGGTGGCCTCGGAAGCACCGGTCTTGGCCGGGCCCTGGGGCTTCTTCTCCAGCGAAGGAGCCGCCTTCTCGGCGGTCGGCTCGGAGTCGCCCTCGGCGTCCTTGACCAGGCTCTGCTGGACCGCGGCGGCCTGGCGCTGGGCCTTGGTCTGGCGCTTGGGCTGCTGGCGCCTGGCGGCGGCACCGCCCTCGGCCTCGGCCGCGATGGTGTCGCTCTTGACCACGGTGCCGTCGGCCTGGGCGGCGAAGCCGGCCTTGGCGAGGCCTCCGAAGAAGCGGCGCTCGTTCTCGTTGCGGTCGCTGCCCTTGGCGACGACGACCTTGACGACGCTCTTCCGGCGACGGCCGCGGACCTCACCGTGGTGGGTGATGCTCTTGAGCAGGCGCTGGAGGTAGGCGTCCTGGGCCTTGCTGCCCGGCGTCGGGTTCTGGTTGATCACGTACATCTGCTGGCCCATGGTCCACACGTTGGTGGTCAGCCAGTAGACGAGGACGCCGACGGGGAAGTTGATGCCCATGACGGCGAAGATCACCGGGAAGATGTACATGAGCATCTTCTGCTGCTGCATGTACGGGGTCTTCACCGAGAGGTCGACGTTCTTCATCATCAGCTGGCGCTGGGTGAAGAACTGCGAGGCCGACATCATGATGATCATGATCGCGGTGACGATGCGGACATCAGTCAGCGAGGCGTTGAGGGCCTCGACCTTCTCCGGGCTGTCCATGAACTTCGCGGCGATCGGGGCACCGAAGATGTGGGCCTGCCGGGCGCTGTCGACCAGCGCCTGGTTCATGACGCCGATCTCCTTGCCCGACGCGATGTTGGACAGCACGTGGTACAGGGCGAAGAAGAACGGCGACTGGGCCAGGATGGGAAGGCACGAGGAGAGCGGGTTGGTGCCCGTCTCCTTGTACAGCTTCATCATCTCTTCGGACTGACGCTGCTTGTCGCTCTTGTAGCGCTCCTGGATGGCCTTCATCTTCGGCTGGAGCGCCTGCATGTTCCGCGTCGACTTGATCTGCTTCACGAAGAGCGGGATCAGGCAGATGCGGATCAGGACCACGAGGGACACGATGGACAGACCCCAGGCCCAACCGGTGTCGGGGCCGAAGATCGCTCCGTACACCTTGTGGAACTGGACGATGACCCAGGAAACGGGCCAGGTGATGAAGCTGAACAGACTGGCAATCGTGTCCACTAATCAGGCTCCTTGAGCATTGGGCGAGGTCTCTGCGGCCGGGCTCGTCTCGGCGGTGGACCCGCCCTTGTCGCCGCGCAACGCGTTCCTCAGCATTTCGTGCCAGCGGGGGCGCTTCCGCGGGGGAACGTGGTCCACACCGCCGGGCGACCACGGGTTGCACCGCAGGATGCGCCATGCGGTCAGGGCCGTGCCCTTGATCGCGCCGTGCCGGTCGATGGCCGTGAATCCGTAGCGGGAACACGACGGGTAGTACCGGCAGACGGGGCCCAGCAGGGGGCTGATCGTCCACTGGTACAGCTTGATGAGAGCCAGCAGCGGGTACTTCATCGCGTGCCCCCTCCCAGGAGCCGCTGAAGAGCGGCGTCCAGGTCTCGGGCCAGCTGTGCGTGATCGGCGTTGCCGGCTCCGGGCAACGCCCGTACCACCACCAGGCTACCGGGGGGCAGGGCGGAGAGGCGGTCGCGGACGAGGTGACGCAGACGACGCTTCACCTGGTTGCGTACGACCGCACCGCCCACGGCCTTGCTCACGACGAAACCCGCACGCGTCGGGGGAGCGCTCTCCCCAGGCGCGTGCGGGTCCGTTGCACCGCTGCGTAGGTGGACGACGAGGAGCGGGCGACCGGCCCGGCGCCCTCGGCGTACCGCGGTTGCGAAGTCCTCGCGCCGCCTCAGCCGATTCTCGGTAGGCAGCACGTCATGACCTGTTTAAGTGGATCAGGCGGACAGGCTCGCGCGACCCTTGGCACGGCGGTTCGCCAGGATGGCGCGGCCGGCACGGGTGCGCATGCGCAGGCGGAAGCCGTGGGTCTTCGCGCGACGACGGTTGTTCGGCTGGAAGGTGCGCTTGCTCACTCGGGGGCTCCAGAAATGATTCGGGTGGTGGCGGGACATCGCCTGGCTGTCACCGTGCGCCCACGAGTAGCTCGCAATACGCCCGAGTGCACCGCTTCGTGATCACGGAGAGTGATCTTTGCCCATCGGAGGCAGGCGGCAGCAGCCATCGACAACTCGACCTGGTTACGGTACGCGCGGCTACGCCATCCGGTCAAACCGACCTGTCGCCACCCCCCATTGTGCACAGGCTGTGGACAACAACTTGAACCGCGTCAGTCCGCCCGACTACCGTGGGCGGACTCCACAATCTTTTCCGTTCTGTCCTCACCTGTCCTCAACGGGCCGGTCTTCCGGACTTCGATCCACCGTCCCCCGAGAACCACACCTTCGTGGGACCTGCGAGAAAGCGTGCCCTGTGGCTGACGTACCTGCCGATCTTGCCGCAGTGTGGCCGCGGGTCCTCGAGCAGCTCCTCGCCGAGGGCCAGCAGGGGATCGAGCCCAAGGACAAGCAGTGGATCGAGCGCTGCCAGCCGCTCGCCCTGGTCGCCGACACGGCCCTCCTGGCCGTGCCCAACGAGTGGGGCAAGCGCGTCCTGGAGGGCCGGCTCGCCCCGCTGATCAGCGAGACCCTCAGCCGCGAGTGCGGCCGGCCGATCCGGATCGCGATCACCGTCGACGACTCCGTCGGCGAGCAGGCGCCGCCCGCGCCCACCGTGCCGCAGCCGCAGCAGCCCCGCTACGACGAGCGCGACCGGTCCGACTCGTACGACAAGTACGACGGCTACGGGCACCGGCCGATGTCCGACGACGGGCTGCCGACCGCGCGCCCGGCCTATCCGGACTACCAGCAGCCGCAGCGGCCCGACCCCGGCTCCTGGCCGCGCACCCAGGAGGACCTCTCCTGGCAGCAGCCGCGCCTCGGCGGCTACCAGGAGCGGGCGCCGTACACCGGGCCCGAGCAGTCCCGGCAGACGCGCTACGACGAGCCCTCCCACGGCTACGAGCAGCAGCGGCCCGAGCGCGCCGAGCTGCCCGACCCGCCGAGCCACTCCGCGCGCCCCGGCCCCCGGCCGGGAGGCGGTCCGGTGCCCGGCCCCGGGGGCGTCCACGGCTCCTCGTCCTCCGGCTCCTCCGGACAGGGCTCCGGCGCGCCGGGCGAGCAGCACGCGCGGCTGAACCCGCGGTACCTCTTCGACACCTTCGTGATCGGTTCCTCGAACCGGTTCGCGCACGCGGCCGCGGTCGCGGTGGCCGAGGCGCCGGCGAAGGCGTACAACCCCCTCTTCATCTACGGGGAGTCGGGGCTCGGCAAGACCCATCTGCTGCACGCGATCGGACACTACGCGCGGAGCCTCTACCCGGGCACGCGCGTGCGGTACGTGAGCTCCGAGGAGTTCACCAACGAGTTCATCAACTCGATCCGTGACGGCAAGGGCGACACCTTCCGCAAGCGCTACCGCGACGTGGACATCCTGCTCGTCGACGACATCCAGTTCCTGGCGAGCAAGGAGTCGACGCAGGAGGAGTTCTTCCACACCTTCAACACCCTGCACAACGCGAACAAGCAGATCGTGCTCTCCTCGGACCGGCCGCCCCGGCAGCTGGTGACCCTGGAGGACCGGCTCCGCAACCGCTTCGAGTGGGGCCTCACCACCGACGTGCAGCCGCCGGAGCTGGAGACGCGCATCGCGATCCTCCGCAAGAAGGCGGTGCAGGAGCAGCTCAACGCCCCTCCGGAGGTACTGGAGTTCATCGCCTCGCGGATCTCGCGGAACATCCGCGAGCTGGAGGGCGCGCTGATCCGGGTGACGGCCTTCGCGAGCCTCAACCGGCAGCCGGTCGACCTCGGACTGACCGAGGTGGTCCTCAAGGACCTGATCCCCGGCGGCGAGGACAGCGCGCCGGAGATCACCGCTCCCGCGATCATGGCGGCCACCGCCGACTACTTCGGCCTGACGGTGGAGGACCTCTGCGGATCCTCGCGCAGCCGCGTCCTGGTGACGGCCCGCCAGATCGCCATGTACCTGTGCCGCGAGCTGACGGACCTGTCGCTGCCGAAGATCGGCGCGCAGTTCGGCGGCCGGGACCACACGACGGTGATGCACGCGGACCGGAAGATCCGGGCCCTGATGGCGGAGCGGCGCTCCATCTACAACCAGGTCACCGAACTGACCAACCGCATCAAGAACGGCTGACACGACGCGCTCCACGGGCGCCCCGGGACTCTTCCCGGGGCGCCCTTAGGCGTTCCCGGAGGCTCTCGGCAGGCGCGGCCCAGGTGCCGTGTCTCCAGGGCCGTCCCCAGGGCCGTTCGCGGGGCCGCCCCAGGGCCGTTCGCGGTGCCGTTCGGGCTCTCCGGGCGGCCGGAGTGGGCTCCGCGGGCGTTGAACACAGGCTGGGGACGGGCCGGCGGCGAGGCGGGCCTGTTCGATTGCGGCGTTCCGCTGGCGGGTTCTCCACAGATTGCGGGATGATCACCCGTCCACAGGGTGGGGACTGCGAAGTTATCCGGATTTTGTCCACAGGGCTGGCTGGTGACAGGGCATCACCCCAGTTCAGACCCTTGGGGAATTGTTGGCAAACGTTATCCACAGGTTGTGGACGGAACTTTCGTCCACAGGGGGCCTCGACGGTTGTCCACCGGCCGCCCACAGGGGACGGTCTGTTGCCCACAGCTTCTCCACAGCCCTGTCCACTGTTCGGCAACGAAACACCCGTCCTCACCTCGAAGAGTGAAAGCGGTCACACCAAGGGAGACGATTGGCCTGTGGGGAACCTGGGTAAAGCTGGGGACAGCGCTGGGGAGAACTCCCTGTGTCCTGTGTATGGGGTGTGCAGAACTTTCGGGTGTCCACAGAGACCCCCGGTTTTCCACTGGTTCCGCCCACAGGCACGGTGGACAAAAAACTGGGTCTGACCTGCGTGGACGGGGTTATCCACCGTTTCCACAGGCCCTACTACTACTCCCACCTAGAGTTAGCTCGGAATCCGCTTTGAAGCAGGGCCTGTGCACAACTCGGCGCCGGAGCTTCGACCGCCCCTCGTCCCGACTTGACCCCGAGCAGCACCGAGTGTCGGCGGCGTACGTCAGACTGGTTCCCGCAGTCGACGAAGAGCCAGCAACAAGCAGGAGGCGGTTCCGGTGAAGATCCGGGTGGAGCGCGACGTACTCGCCGAGGCGGTGGCCTGGGTGGCCCGCAGCCTCCCGGCCCGTCCGCCGGCGCCCGTACTCGCGGGCCTTCTGCTGAAGGCCGAGGACGGCGCCCTGAGCTTCTCGAGCTTCGACTACGAGGTCTCCGCGCGGGTCTCGGTCGAGGCGGAGGTCGAGGAGGACGGCACCGTCCTCGTCTCCGGCCGCCTGCTCGCCGACATCTGCCGCGCCCTCCCCAACCGTCCGGTGGAGATCTCCACAGACGGTGTACGGGCGACCGTGGTCTGCGGCTCCTCCCGCTTCACCCTCCACACCCTGCCTGTGGAGGAGTACCCGGCGCTGCCGGAGATGCCCACCGCGACGGGCACCGTCCCCGGCGAGGTCTTCGCCTCCGCCGCCGCGCAGGTGGCCATCGCCGCCGGCCGTGACGACACGCTCCCCGTCCTCACCGGCGTGCGCATCGAGATCGAGGGCGACACGGTCACCCTGGCCTCCACCGACCGCTACCGCTTCGCGGTACGCGAGTTCCTGTGGAAGCCGGAGTCCCCGGACGCCTCCGCGGTCGCCCTGGTGCCCGCGAAGACCCTCCTGGACACCGCCAAGGCGCTCACCAGCGGCGACACGGTCACCCTGGCGCTCTCCGGCTCCGGCAAGGGCGAGGGCCTCATCGGCTTCGAGGGCGCGGGCCGCCGCACCACCACCCGCCTGCTCGAGGGCGACCTGCCGAAGTACCGGACGCTCTTCCCCACCGAGTTCAACTCGGTCGCGGTGATCGAGACCGCGCCCTTCGTCGAGGCCGTCAAGCGCGTGGCCCTGGTGGCCGAGCGCAACACCCCGGTCCGGCTGAGCTTCGAGCAGGGCGTGCTGATCCTGGAGGCGGGCTCCAGCGACGACGCACAGGCTGTGGAGAGGGTCGACGCGCAGCTGGAGGGCGACGACATCTCGATCGCCTTCAACCCGACCTTCCTGCTCGACGGTCTGAGCGCGATCGACTCCCCGGTCGCCCAGCTCTCCTTCACGACCTCCACCAAGCCGGCGCTGCTCAGCGGCAAGCCCGCGGTGGACGCCGAGGCGGACGAGGCCTACAAGTACCTGATCATGCCGGTGCGGCTGAGCGGCTGATGCCCGTCGGGTCCTGCCGGGGGTCCGGGGGTCGTCCCCCGGGAGACCGCAGTATGCCGGTGCGGCTGAGCGGCTGATGCCCTGCTCCTCTGCCTTCGTGGGGGGCTTCGCCTGAGCGGCTGACCCCACAGGTGTGCACCCGCGTCCGGGCGTAGGCTCGGACGCGGGTACGAACCGCACACGACGCTTAAGGAATCTCTGATGGAGCTCGGTCTCGTCGGTCTCGGCAAGATGGGCGGCAACATGCGCGAGCGCATTCGCCGCGCAGGCCACACCGTCATCGGATACGACCGCAACCCGGACCTCGCCGACGTCCACAGCCTCGAAGAGCTTGTGGGCAAGCTCAAGGGTCCGCGCGTCGTGTGGGTCATGGTCCCGGCCGGTGCCGCGACCCAGTCCACCATCGACGAGCTGGCCGACCTGCTCTCCCCCGGCGACGTCGTCGTGGACGGCGGGAACTCGCGCTGGACGGACGACGAGAAGCACGCCGAGGAGCTGGCCGCCAAGGGCATCGGCTTCGTCGACTGCGGCGTCTCCGGCGGCGTGTGGGGCCTGGAGAACGGCTACGCGCTGATGTACGGCGGCGACGCCGAGAACGTGGCGAAGGTCCAGCCGATCTTCGACGCGCTCAAGCCCGAGGGCGACTTCGGCTCGGTCCACGCGGGCAAGGTCGGCGCCGGCCACTTCGCGAAGATGGTCCACAACGGCATCGAGTACGCGATGATGCAGGCGTACGCCGAGGGCTGGGAGCTCCTGGAGAAGGTCGACTCCGTCACCGACGTGCGCGAGGTCTTCCGCTCCTGGCAGGAGGGCACGGTCATCCGCTCCTGGCTGCTCGACCTGGCCGTCAACGCCCTGGACGAGGACGAGCACCTGGACGGACTGCGCGGCTACGCCCAGGACTCCGGCGAGGGCCGGTGGACCGTCGAGGCCGCCATCGACAACGCCGTACCGCTGCCGGCGATCACCGCGTCCCTGTTCGCGCGGTTCGCCTCGCGCCAGGACGACTCCCCGCAGATGAAGATGATCGCCGCGCTGCGCAACCAGTTCGGCGGCCACGCGGTCGAGACGAAGAAGTAATCCACAGGCTGTGCACCCGGCGGTGCACGGCAGCCGGGGAAGGTCGGCGCCCAACCATGCACGTCACGCATCTGTCGCTGGCCGACTTCCGTTCCTACGCCCGGGTCGAGGTCCCGCTCGACCCGGGCGTCACCGCTTTCGTGGGCGCGAACGGCCAGGGCAAGACCAATCTGGTCGAGGCCATCGGCTATCTCGCGACCCTCGGCAGCCACCGCGTCGCCTCCGACGCCCCGCTCGTCCGGATGGGGGCCGAGCGCGCGGTGATCCGGGCCGCCGTCGCCCAGGGCGAGCGCTCCCAGCTGATCGAGCTGGAGCTCAACCCGGGCCGGGCCAATCGCGCCCGTATCAACAGGTCCTCGCAGGTCAGGCCGCGTGACGTGCTGGGGATCGTACGGACCGTGCTGTTCGCGCCCGAGGACCTCGCCCTGGTGAAGGGCGACCCCGGCGAGCGCCGGCGCTTCCTCGACGAGCTGATCACGGCGCGCGCGCCGCGCATGGCGGGCGTGCGCGCTGACTACGAGCGCGTGCTCAAGCAGCGCAACACGCTCCTGAAGTCGGCCGCGATGGCCCGGCGGCACGGCGGGCGCGGCATGGACCTGTCGACCCTGGACGTCTGGGACCAGCACCTGGCGCGGGCGGGCGCCGAGCTGCTCGCCCAGCGGCTCGACCTCATCGGCGTGCTGCAGCCGCTCGCGGACAAGGCGTACGAGCAGCTCGCGCCCGGTGGCGGGCCGATCCTCCTGGAGTACCGGCCCTCCGCGCCGGGCGCCGGAAGCACCCGCGAGGAGCTGTACGAGCAGGTGCTCGCCGCCCTCGCCGAGGTCCGCAAGCAGGAGATCGAGCGGGGCGTCACGCTCGTCGGGCCGCACCGGGACGAGCTGCTGCTCAAGCTCGGGGACCTGCCCGCGAAGGGGTACGCGAGCCACGGGGAGTCCTGGTCGTACGCCCTGGCGCTGCGGCTCGCCTCGTACGACCTGCTGCGGGCCGAGGGCAACGAGCCGGTGCTCGTCCTCGACGACGTCTTCGCCGAGCTGGACGCGCGCCGGCGCGAGCGGCTCGCGGAGCTGGTGGCGCACGGCGAGCAGGTCCTGGTGA
The DNA here is from genome assembly GCF_044754545.1 of Streptomyces sp. NPDC093071. Classification (NCBI taxonomy): domain Bacteria; kingdom Bacillati; phylum Actinomycetota; class Actinomycetes; order Kitasatosporales; family Streptomycetaceae; genus Streptomyces; species Streptomyces sp. NPDC093071. The sequence continues at coordinate 237,933 of NZ_JBIVPH010000005.1, forward strand.
CGGCCGCCGTGGACGACGACGTGCCGGGGGTGCTCGCGGGGGCGCGGTACGGGGTGGCCGACGGGACGGTGGAACGCGTATGACCCGTACGACCGTGGAGCGCGCATGAGCGAGGAAGACTTTCCCCAGCCTGTGGACGGTCCGGCGGCCGCCGGAACCCCGGTTCCCGAGGCCTCGGGCGTCGACCTCGCCCGGGTGGCACTGCGTGCCGCCAAGGAGCAGGCGAAGGCGCGGGGCGCGGCCGCGCAGCAGAAGAAGCAGGCCCGGCGCGGGGGCGGGCTGCGGTCCGGCGCGCGCGCCGACGGGCGCGACCCGATGGCGCTCGGCGCCGCGATCAACCGGCTGATCACCGAGCGGGGCTGGGAGACGCCGGCGGCGGTCGGCGGGGTCATGGGCCGCTGGCCGCAGATCGTCGGCGAGGACCTGGCGAAGCACTGCGTACCGGTGCGGTTCGACGACGAACCGGACGCGCGGGTACTGACCGTGCAGTGCGACTCGACCGCGTGGGCCACGCAGCTGCGGCTCCTCGCGCCGAAGCTCGTCGCACGGCTCAACGAGGACCTGGGGCACGGGACGGTCCGGCTGATCAAGGTGCTGGGACCGGGGGCGCCGAGACGGGGGTACGGACCGCTGCGGGCGCCGGGGTCGGTGGGCCCCGGCGACACGTACGGCTAGGGCGCCGGGCGGCCGGGTCCTCCTCTGCGCGCGGGGCCTCGTTCTCATGACGCGCGGGCGCGCGGGTACGGGTACGGGTACAGCGGGAAGGCACCGCACCGGTGGCGTCGCGCCCACCCGTTCCGCCTCGCGGAAGGTATGCCCACGACGGGCGGGGTGTGCGCCCCGCGACGGGAGCGGGGCGGAGCGCGCCCCCGCGACAGGAACGGATCGTGTGCCCGCGACGGGCAGCGGATCGCCCGCGCTCGACGGGCGGATCGTGCCCCGCAGCGGGAGCGGACCGCGCGCCCGCGAGAGGGACGGGCCGAGTCCTCGCGATGAGAGCGCGGCGCGCCCCGCTGCGGACGGGTCGCCCGCCCGCAGCGGGAACCGATCACACCACGACGGGACGGTCGCGCCCCCCACGGCGGCAGCGGTTCGCGCGCACGGCGGGAGGAGGGTCGCGTCCCCACAATGGGAGTGGTTCGCGCGCACGGCGGGAGGACGGTCGCGTCCCCACAGTGGGAGTGGTTCGCGCGCACAACAAGGCAGACCACGTCCCCGCAGTCGCAGCGGATCGCACCCGACGAGAACAGACCATGACCGACGGCGCCGGCGGCTCGCGCGCCCACGGCAGGACGGCCCCGCCCCCGCGGCGGAAGCGACTCGCCCGTCCACGGCAGGACGGGCCCCACCCCCGCAGCGGAAGCGGATCGCGTGCCCACGACAAGGCGGACCACCCCTGACGGACGGCGGCGGATCGCGCGTACGACGGGGCGGATCCGTGCGTACGGCGGGGCGGATCGTGCCCCCACAGCGGGAGCCGACCGCGTGCCCGAGGCGGGGCGGACCCCGCCCCCGCGACCCCGCCGGATCGCCCCCCACCCCGGCCCCGGACCCGCCCCCGCCCCGGAACCGGCCCCCGTCCCGTGGCGTCCAAGATCATGCGTTGACAACGTTGGACCCCCGGCGCCCACGCCGCGCTACGGGTCGAAGCGCTGGGTGGCCGTCAGAGGGCTCTGGAGCCCCTATCCGGATATGGGGAGTCGTCTCGCTCCCGCTCAGGGCGGCACATGCGGACTCAGGTACCGGCAAACCCCCATGAGTGTCGGCGCTACCGGTAGACTGGAAGACAATCCCGCCACCCTGCGGAACATGTCGAACGACGCAGCCGCTCCCGTATGCCCGGAGAACGGCCTGTGCTGTGCCAGAAAGGGCGCTTCGTGGCCGATTCCGGCAACCCCAACGAGAACAACCAGTACACCGCCAGCAACATCCAGGTCCTCGAAGGCCTGGATGCCGTGCGCAAGCGCCCTGGCATGTACATCGGCTCGACCGGCGAGCGCGGTCTGCACCACATGGTGCAGGAGGTCGTCGACAACTCGGTCGACGAAGCCCTGGCCGGCCACGCCGACACCATCGACGTGACGATCCTGCCCGACGGCGGCGTCCGCGTCGTCGACAACGGCCGCGGCATCCCGGTGGGCATCGTGGCCTCCGAGGGCAAGCCGGCCGTCGAGGTCGTCCTGACCGTGCTGCACGCGGGCGGCAAGTTCGGCGGCGGCGGCTACGCCGTCTCCGGCGGTCTGCACGGCGTCGGCGTCTCCGTCGTGAACGCCCTGTCCACCAAGGTCTCCGTCGAGATCAAGACGGACGGCCACCGCTGGACGCAGGACTACAAGATGGGCGTCCCGACCGCCCCGCTCGCCCAGCACGAGGCAACCTCGGAGACCGGCACGTCGGTGACCTTCTGGTCCGACCCGGACATCTTCGAGACCACCGAGTACTCCTTCGAGACGCTCTCGCGCCGCTTCCAGGAGATGGCCTTCCTCAACAAGGGCCTCACCATCACGCTCACCGACGAGCGCGAGTCCGCGAAGGCCACGGTCGGCGCCGACGACCCGGACGCCGAGGCAGCCGCCGAGGCGCCCGCCCGGAGGGTCGAGTACCACTACGAGGGCGGCATCGTCGACTTCGTGAAGTACCTCAACTCGCGCAAGGGCGAGCTGATCAACCCCACCGTCATCGACATCGAGGCCGAGGACAAGGAGCGCCTGCTCTCGGTCGAGATCGCGATGCAGTGGAACTCCTCGTACAGCGAGGGCGTGTACTCCTTCGCGAACACGATCCACACCCACGAGGGCGGTACGCACGAGGAGGGCTTCCGTGCCGCGCTGACCACGCTGGTCAACAAGTACGCGCGCGACAAGAAGCTGCTCCGCGAGAAGGACGACAACCTCACGGGCGACGACATCCGCGAGGGCCTGACCGCGATCATCTCGGTCAAGCTCGGCGAGCCGCAGTTCGAGGGCCAGACGAAGACCAAGCTCGGCAACACCGAGGCGAAGACCTTCGTCCAGAAGGTCGTCCACGAGCACCTGACGGACTGGTTCGACCGCAACCCGAACGAGGCCGCGGACATCATCCGCAAGGGCATCCAGGCCGCCACCGCGCGTGTGGCCGCCCGCAAGGCGCGCGACCTGACCCGCCGCAAGGGCCTCCTGGAGTCGGCGTCCCTGCCGGGCAAGCTCTCCGACTGCCAGTCGAACGACCCGTCCAAGTGCGAGATCTTCATCGTCGAGGGCGACTCCGCCGGCGGCTCGGCCAAGTCCGGCCGCAACCCGATGTACCAGGCCATCCTGCCGATCCGCGGCAAGATCCTGAACGTCGAGAAGGCCCGCATCGACAAGATCCTGCAGAACACCGAGGTCCAGGCGCTGATCTCCGCCTTCGGCACCGGCGTGCACGAGGACTTCGACATCGAGAAGCTCCGCTATCACAAGATCATCCTGATGGCGGACGCCGACGTCGACGGCCAGCACATCAACACCCTGCTGCTGACCTTCCTCTTCCGCTTCATGCGCCCGCTGGTCGAGGCCGGTCACGTCTACCTCTCCCGCCCGCCGCTCTACAAGATCAAGTGGGGCCGGGACGACTTCGAGTACGCCTACTCGGACCGGGAGCGGGACGCGCTCGTCGAGCTGGGCAAGCAGAACGGCAAGCGGATCCGCGAGGACTCGATCCAGCGCTTCAAGGGCCTCGGCGAGATGAACGCCGAGGAGCTGCGCGTCACCACCATGGACGTCGAGCACCGGGTGCTCGGCCAGGTGACCCTGGACGACGCGGCCCAGGCCGACGACCTGTTCTCGGTGCTGATGGGCGAGGACGTCGAGGCACGCCGCTCGTTCATCCAGCGGAACGCCAAGGACGTCCGCTTCCTCGACATCTGAGTCGGTCCCCGCTGACCGTACGAAAGGACTGACGACCAGCAATGGCCGACGAAAACACCTCCGGTACCACCGAAGAGCAGGAGCCCGTGCTGCGGATCGAGCCCGTCGGGCTCGAGACCGAGATGCAGCGCTCGTACCTCGACTACGCGATGTCCGTCATCGTGTCCCGCGCGCTGCCCGACGTGCGGGACGGCCTCAAGCCCGTCCACCGGCGCGTGCTCTACGCGATGTACGACGGCGGCTACCGGCCGGAGAAGGGCTTCTACAAGTGCGCCCGCGTCGTCGGTGACGTCATGGGCACGTACCACCCGCACGGCGACACCTCGATCTACGACGCGCTTGTCCGCCTCGCCCAGCCCTGGTCGATGCGGCTGCCGCTCGTCGACTCCAACGGCAACTTCGGCTCCCCGGGCAACGACCCGGCCGCCGCCATGCGCTACACCGAGTGCAAGATGGCGCCGCTGTCGATGGAGATGGTCCGGGACATCGACGAGGAGACCGTCGACTTCCAGGACAACTACGACGGCCGCAACCAGGAGCCGACGGTCCTGCCGGCCCGGTTCCCGAACCTGCTCGTCAACGGCTCGGCCGGCATCGCGGTCGGCATGGCGACCAACATCCCGCCGCACAACCTGCGCGAGGTCGCCGAGGGCGCCCAGTGGTACCTGGCCCACCCCGAGGCCTCGCACGAGGAGCTGCTCGACGCGCTCATCGAGCGGATCAAGGGCCCCGACTTCCCCACCGGCGCGCTCGTCGTCGGCCGCAAGGGCATCGAGGAGGCGTACCGCACCGGGCGCGGCTCCATCACGATGCGCGCGGTCGTCGAGGTCGAGGAGATCCAGAACCGCCAGTGCCTGGTGGTCACGGAGCTGCCGTACCAGACCAACCCGGACAACCTCGCGCAGAAGATCGCCGACCTGGTGAAGGACGGCAAGATCGGCGGCATCGCCGACGTCCGTGACGAGACCTCGTCCCGGACCGGCCAGCGCCTGGTCATCGTGCTCAAGCGCGACGCCGTCGCCAAGGTCGTCCTGAACAACCTGTACAAGCACACCGACCTCCAGTCGAACTTCGGCGCCAACATGCTGGCGCTCGTCGACGGCGTGCCGCGCACCCTCTCGCTCGACGCGTTCATCCGCCACTGGGTGACGCACCAGATCGAGGTCATCGTCCGCCGGACCCGCTTCCGGCTGCGCAAGGCCGAGGAGCGCGCCCACATCCTGCGCGGCCTCCTCAAGGCCCTCGACGCGATCGACGAGGTCATCGCGCTGATCCGGCGCAGCGACACGGTCGAGGTCGCCCGGGCCGGCCTGATGGACCTGCTGAGCATCGACGAGATCCAGGCCAACGCGATCCTGGAGATGCAGCTCCGCCGGCTCGCCGCCCTGGAGCGCCAGAAGATCGTCGCCGAGCACGACGAGCTCCAGGCGAAGATCAACGAGTACAACGCGATCCTGGCCTCGCCCGAGAAGCAGCGGACGATCGTCAGCGAGGAGCTGGCCGCGCTGGTCGAGCGCTTCGGCGACGACCGCCGCTCCAAGCTCGTGCCCTTCGACGGCGACATGTCCATCGAGGACCTGATCGCCGAGGAAGACATCGTCGTCACCATCACGCGCGGTGGCTACGTGAAGCGGACGAAGACCGAGGACTACCGCTCGCAGAAGCGCGGCGGCAAGGGCGTGCGGGGCACGAAGCTGAAGCAGGACGACATCGTCGACCACTTCTTCGTCTCCACCACCCACCACTGGCTGCTCTTCTTCACCAACAAGGGCCGGGTCTACCGGGCCAAGGCGTACGAGCTGCCGGACGCCGGCCGGGACGCCCGCGGCCAGCACGTGGCCAACCTCCTCGCCTTCCAGCCGGACGAGCAGATCGCCCAGATCCTGGCGGTCCGCGACTACGAGGCCGCGCCGTACCTGGTGCTCGCCACCAAGGCCGGCCTGGTGAAGAAGACCGCGCTGAAGGACTACGACTCGCCCCGCTCCGGCGGCGTCATCGCGATCAACCTGCGCGCGCTGGACAACGGCGAGGACGACGAGCTGATCGGCGCCGAGCTGGTCTCGGCCGAGGACGACCTGCTGCTCATCAGCAAGAAGGCGCAGTCCATCCGGTTCACCGCCACGGACGACGCGCTGCGTCCGATGGGACGCGCCACTTCGGGTGTCAAGGGCATGAGTTTCCGCGAGGACGACGAACTGCTCTCGATGAATGTCGTCCGGCCGGGTACGTTCGTCTTCACCGCGACCGACGGCGGGTACGCGAAGCGCACCCCCGTCGACGAGTACCGCGTCCAGGGTCGTGGCGGCCTCGGCATCAAGGCCGCCAAGATCGTGGAGGACCGCGGCTCGCTCGTGGGCGCGCTGGTGGTCGAGGAGACGGACGAGATCCTCGCCATCACGCTGTCCGGCGGTGTGATTCGTACGCGAGTCAACGAAGTCAGGGAGACCGGCCGTGACACCATGGGCGTCCAGCTGATCAACCTGGGCAAGCGCGACGCCGTCGTCGGCATCGCGCGGAACGCCGAGGCGGGCGAGGCCGACGACGAGATCGACGACGCCGACGAGGTCGAGGGCGGTGTCGAGGTGACCGAGGCCGCGGTGGTCGAGGTCAGGACAGCCGAGGGCACGGAGCCCTCGGCCGGGGAGCACGAGGAGTAAGAGCGTGAGTGGAGCCACGGGCGCCGGATCTGCGGCCGCCGGAGCTTCTTCTGCAGGTGCCGGCGCGAGCGGCGCCCGTGGTTCCGCCACGGACTCCCAGGGGGTTGCGGTGACGGACACTCGGGGGCAGCAGCCCTCGTACGAGAGCTACAACGGGCCGCTGCCCGGCGAGCGTGCCGGTGGGCAGGCGAGCGGGCCGTACCACCCGCCGCAGGCGTACGGCGCCCCGACGACGGGCGGCACGGCGGGCGGGCAGACCGGGGCCGTGCGCCGGCCCCGGACGGGCGCGCGCACGACGCCCCGGACGCGCAAGGCCCGGCTGCGGGTGGCGAAGGCCGACCCGTGGTCGGTGATGAAGGTGAGCTTCCTGCTCTCCATCGCGCTCGGCATCTGCACGGTCGTGGCCGCGGCGGTGCTGTGGATGGTCATGGACGCCATGGGCGTCTTCTCGACGGTCGGCGGGACGATCAGCGAGGCCACGGGCTCGAACGAGTCCAACGGCTTCGACCTGCAGTCGTTCCTCTCGCTGCCGCGAGTGCTGATGTTCACCTCGGTGATCGCCGTGATCGACGTGGTCCTGATGACCGCCCTGGCGACGCTCGGCGCGTTCATCTACAACCTGTCGGCCGGTTTCGTGGGCGGCGTCGAGCTGACGCTGGCCGAGGACGAGTAGCGGCCGCACGGGACGCGCGGGGCCGGTCCGGACAACGGATTTTGGGACTGGCCCCCACGTGCGCTAATCTTCAGGAGTCAGCGCGCGGGACACACACCGCAAAGCGCGGCGGGGCTATAGCTCAGTTGGTTAGAGCGCATCCCTGATAAGGATGAGGCCACAGGTTCAAATCCTGTTAGCCCCACATTTTCGATCGGCCCGGACGGTTCATCCGTCCGGGCCGATTCCCTTTGCCCCGGAGTGAATCGGGGACATCGTGGGTTTGAAACTCGTACAGGTCACCGATCGGTATCGGTCGCTGTGTAGAGTGGGCGTCAGAAGTCTCCTACGTCAACGAAAGACGAGGTCGCGCGGTGAAGAAGCTTCTCCTGGTCGCACTGGCCGCCATCGGCGGGCTCCTCGTGTACCGCCAGATCCAGGCGGATCGCGCCGAGCAGGATCTGTGGACGGAGGCGACCGACTCCGTGCCCGCAGGTTCGGGTGTCTGAGACGAAGACCGTCTGTGGGTGAAGCCCCGGCCGCACGTGTGCGGGCCGGGGCTTCGCTCTGTTCCGGGACCGTCACGATCCCCCCGGGCCCTGTCGGCGGTTTGCCTGGGCGAATATGTTGCTTGCCCACGTGAAGGAAGCGATCAGGAAGCGATCCGCGTGAAGGAAGCGATGAGGGGGAGCGCGTGAAGAAGCGGGCCGGCAACGTCAGGAGGGCGGGGGCCCTGATCGCGGCCGCCGCGGCGGTGGGCACGGTGGCGGGGCCGCCCGCCCAGGCCCGGGCCGCCGACGGGGAGGCGCTCCCGCCGTACGCCTTCGACTCCACCGCCCAGCGGGTCCGGGGCGCCGCCTCCAGCTCCGACGCGCGGCCGCTGGAGGCCGGGCGGACCTACCGCGACACGCTCGGGAAGGACGGCAAGGTCTACTACCGGGTCGTCCTCGACGGGAAGCGGAACACGTACGTCTCCGTGGTCGCCGTTCCCAAGCCCGGCGGCAAGGTGGACTACGGCGACGGCTTCAAGGTCAGCATCCAGGACAACTCCGGCACCGAGTGCGGCCACCAGCAGGCGCGCTTCTCCTCGGCGCAGTACGCCCGCCCCCTCGCCGCGTACGCCCGCCGCATCGTGAACCCGGAGGGTTCCGGCTGCCAGCAGCCGGGGAACTACTACGTGCTCGTCGAGCGCACCACGAACGCGGGCTCCGACCCGGCCGACTGGGAGCTGGAGATCCGGCACCTGTCCGAGCCGCTCCTGAAGAAGGCGGGGCCGACCGAGCTTCCGGAGGCCTGGCCGTCCGCCACGCCCCCGCCCCTGACGGGCGAGCCGAAGCCCCGGCAGGGCGGCTCGGGGGTCCACGCCGCGGCCTCGCTGACGCAGGGCGAGTGGCGGGCCGACATCCGGCCCGGACAGACCCTCTTCTACCGGGTCCCCCTCGACTGGGGACAGCAGTTCTTCGCCACCGCCGAACTGGGCAGCAGCGCGAAGGGCGACGACTACGTCTCCAACGCGCTGGTGCTCTCCCTCGACAACCCGGCGCTCGGCCACGTGGCCGACGAGACCGTCGGCTACAGCGGGAAGCAGGCGACGCTGGCGCTCGGCCCGCAGCGGCCGGTGGCGCACGAGAACCGCACCTCGTACAACGAGGCCACGAGCGGGATGCGGTTCGCCGGCTGGTACTACCTGTCCGCCACGCTCAGCCCGGAGCTCGCCGCGGAGTACGGCGACGGGCCGGTGCCGCTGACGCTGCGGGTGAACGTGCTGAACGCGGCGAAGGCCGGACCCGGGTACGACGGGGACCCCGGCCCGTTCGCCGTGACCCCCGACGACAGGCGGACGGCCGAGAAGGGGTCCAGCGGGGCGCAGGCGGCCGAGGAGGCGGAGCGCGGCGACGCCATGCGGCTGGTCGCCACGGCCGGGATCGGCACCGGGACGGTGCTGCTGCTCGGCCTCGGCGCGTGGACGCTGATCGCGCGGAGGACGGCGGTGTGACCCCTCAGATCTGAGTGAGGGCCCAGAAGCCGACCGCGAGGCAGACGAGCGCGAGCAGGAGCACCGGGACCGCGACCTTCGGGGGCGGTCCCGGACGGCGTACGGGGGCGGGAGCGGCCACGGGGGCCGTCACCGGCTGCGGGTACCCGTAGGGGCCGGGCGCCTGGACGGGCTGGGCGGTGTACGGGTTCGTGGGGGCCTGCCCGTAGGGCGACCCCGAGGGGGCCGGATGCGCGACCGGCGGGGGGAGGTGGAAGCTGCCCGTCTCGGAGGGGCTCGGCGGGGGCGGGACGGCGGCCGTGGCGCTCGGGGCAGCGGCCGGGTGCGGAGGCTGGTGCTGGGGCGGTACGGGCGGGGGGAGGGGGCGCCCGGGGTCGGTGGCCGTGGGGGTGCCCGGGGCGGCGGGCGCGGAGGCGGCTGCGGAGAGGGCCGTGGCGGGGTTCTGGGAGCCCTGGTGGTCTTGGCGGTCCTGCGCGGAGCCGGTCGTGGGGCCGGTCGTGGGACGTGTGGGGTTCGTGGGGCCCTCGGGGCCGAAGCCCGGCGGCAGGGGGCCGAGTTGGTCGAAGATCTCGACCGGCTCCTCGTCGGCGTCCGGCTCGGGCAGCATCTCGACGGCGGCGCTCAGCGCCTTGCGCGCCCCCGTGGCCGTACGGAAGCGGGCCTGCGGATCGGGCTGGAGCAGCCCCGTGAGGACCTGCCAGAGGGGCTCGGGGATGCCCTCGGGGGCGCCGGGGGTGCCGTGCGTGAGGAAGTGCTCGACCAGGGCCTGGGAGTCCGGCTTGCGGCCCTGGAGCAGATAGAGCGCGACCAGGCCGACGGCGAACAGGTCGGCGGTGAAGTCGGGTTCGGCGCCGAGGAGCTGCTCGGGCGCGAAGTAGCCGGGCGTCCCCACGACGTAGTCGGTCTCGGTGAGCCGGGGTTCGCCCTTGCGCATGGAGATGCCGAAGTCGGAGAGCCGCAGGTGCGGCCGCCCGGTCCCGGTGACGTCGAGGAGGATGTTGGCCGGCTTGATGTCCCGGTGGACGACCCCCTCGGCGTGCACCGTGGCGAGCCCCGAGAGCAGCTGGTCGAGGAGGACGCAGACGAAGCGGGGCGGCAGCGGGCCGTAGTCCCCGATGACGTGGGCCAGGGAGCCGCCGGCCACCAGGTCCATGGTGAAGAGGACCTTGTCGTCGTCGGCGGCCCAGCTGGCCGGGGCGAGGACGTGCGGGTGGTCGATGCGCAGCGCCTGCTCGCGGACGAAGCGGAGCAGGGTGTGGGCGTCGCTCTGGAGCAGCACCTTGGCCGCCACGTAACGGCGGCGCCGGTGGTCCCAGGCCCGCCACACCGCGCCCGCCCCGCCCCGTCCGATCGGGTCGATCAGCTCGTACCGTCCGGCGAAGACCTCACCCATCGTGCTGCGCCCGCTCCCCGTCGCTTCGACTCTCCCCGGGCCCGGCCGGCCGCCGGACCCCTCAGTTCTGGTGCGACTCGTAGTGGGCGACCGCCTCCGCGGTGCGCCCGGCGCCGTACACCCGGAGGAACTCTGCCAGTTCCGGGTGGGCCGGGGCGAGCGAGTCGGCGGCGTCGATGATGTCGCCCGCGGCCGCGACGGAGCGCAGCAGGGACTGGATCTCGCGGACCACCCGGCGCACGGTCGGGGCGCCGGAGCCGTTGCCGGTCTGGCCCGAGCCGGTGAGGACCGAGCCGCCCTGCGACTTCTTGACCTCCTCCATCCGGTCCGTGGCCTCGGCGGCGCTGACGCTGCCGTCGGCGACCTGCACGGCGAGCTCCTGGAGGGCCTGGACGCGCTGGACGACGGCCGGGTTGCCGATCTTCGCCCGCTGGCCGCTCATCAGCTGGGACAGCATGGGCGCGGAGAGCCCGAGCACGGCCGCGAGCCTGGCCTGATTGAGCCCGAGATCGTCGATCAGCCGACGGAAGAGCGCCCCCAACGGCTCCCCGTACCAACTGCGCTGAAGCTCTCTGGCTCTGGCCGTGGCTTCCTGCTGCGCTGCGTCCATCACTTCTCCCCATCCCTGCGGTTCGCCACTGCGAACCTCGATCAGCATCTTACGGAGCGTGGTCGCGGACCGGGAGTCCCAATCCTTTTGCCGGGCATGGGTGGTGACCCGGTACGCTGTCCTTGTTCCGGGGCCTTAGCTCAGTTGGTAGAGCGCTGTCTTTGCATGGCAGATGTCAGGGGTTCGACTCCCCTAGGCTCCACTCCGGAAAGACCCCCCTGACCTGCGGAAGCGCGGGCCAGGGGGGTCTTTCGCGTGTCCCCCGGGGGCCGGGGTCGTGGCGCTGGGTGATCAAGGACCCGAGTGGCCCAGGCGCGAAGGGCGTCAATGGACCAGGGAGGGTGGGCCACCCGGCCCTAGCGTCGTGTCCATGGCGAACGAGACGAACGCGCGGGAACGGACGTACGGGCCCGGACCGCGGGGGCCCGAGGCGTACGGGCCCGAGCCGGGCGGGTCCGGGAACGGCGGGCGCGCGCCCCGCGCGCTGGTGGTCGCGCAGTTCGTCAACGCGGTCGGGGACGGGGCCTTCTACGTCTCCTCGGCGCTCTACTTCACCCGGATCGTCGGGCTCTCGGCGCCGCAGATCGGGGCCGGGCTCGCGGTCGCCTGGGCCGTCGGATCGGTCGCCGGGGTGCCGCTGGGGCACCTGGCCGACCGGCGGGGGCCGCGCGGGACCGCCGTCCTGCTCGCCCTGGCCACCGCCGGGTCCGTCGGGAGCTTCCTCGTCCTGCGGTCCTTCCTGCCGTTCCTCTGCGCGGCCGTCGCGTACGCCACGGCGCAGAGCGGGCTCGCCGCGGCCCGGCAGGCCCTGCTCGCCGGGCTCGTCGGGCCGGCCGCGCGGACGCGGGTGCTCGCCCGGCTCCAGGCCGTCCTCAACGGCGGGCTGGCCGTGGGGGCCGCGCTCGGCGGGCTCGCGCTGCACGCCGGGACGCGGACCGCGTACCTCGCCGTCTTCGCGCTGGACGCCGTCGCGTTCCTGGGCTGCGCGCTCGTCCTCGCCCGGCTGCCCGCGGTGGCGCCCGCCCGGGGGACGCCGGGCGAGGGGCCGGGGCTCGCGGTGCTGCGGGACCGGCCGTACGCGCTCCTGGCCCTCCTCAACGCCCTGATGCTGCTGCGGATGCCGCTCCTCAGCCTCGCCCTGCCGCTGTGGATCGTGGAGCGGACGGCGGCGCCCGGCTGGACCGTGTCCGCGCTCTTCGTCCTCAACACCGGCGCGGTGACGCTCTTCCAGGTCCGCGCCGCCCGGTCCGTGACGGACCTGACCACGGCCGCGCGGGCGGTGCGGTGGTCGGGGGCGGTCATGTGCGCCGCGTGCGCGGTCTTCGCCCTGTCGGGGCTCGGCCGGGGCGCCGGAGCGGGGGTCGCGGCGGCGGTGCTCGTCCTCGGGGCCGTGCTCCAGGTCCTCGCCGAGATGCGGCACTCGGCGGGCTCGTGGCAGATCGGCTTCGCGCTGGCCCCCGACGACCGGATCGGCCAGTACCAGGGCTTCTACGGCACCGGGGTCCCCGTCGCCCGCACCCTCGGGCCGCTGCTCGTCACCACGCTGCTCATCGGGTGGGGCGTGCCGGGGTGGCTGCTCCTGGGCGGGGTCTTCCTGGTCGCGGGGGCGGCGACCGGGCCCGCCGTGCGCTGGGCGGAAGCCGCCCGCTGATCCGTACGAGTGGTGTTCATCCGAAGAACTGCGCGCGGGCGGCGTCGCTCCGTGCCATTCCGGGGCGCAGCCACATCATGAGGAAGGTATGTAAAGCGCGCAACCCGAAATGAACCATCCGAGAACATCACGAAAGTGAGGGGTCATGGCCACCGCCAAGGTCAAGCAGTTCTGGGCCGCCTTCATCTCCGTCCTCTTCGCCCTGCTCGCCTCCGTCGGCCTGACGGGCACCGCCGCCGCGGCCCAGCAGCCCGCCGTGCAGCAGCCCGAGGAGCCGGCCGCCTCCGCCGCCGCGAGCACCTCTGCCGCGGCCGGGGCCGGGGAGCGCGCGTCCGCCTCCGTACCGGCACAGCGGGCACACCGGTGGCCGCTCGCCGGGGACCGGTCCCTGCCGCCCACCATCAAGCAGCGCATCGCCGCCGAGGCCCACGGTTCCTCCCCCGCCGCGCGCCAGCGGTCGTCCGCGCCCGCCGCGGCCGAGAGCGACCCGGTCGCGCTGACGGAGCTGGCGCTCGCCTCTGCGGCGTAGGGCGCGGGAAGACCACGACGTGCACTCCCCGCGCCTCGCCCGCTACGCCACGGCGCTCACGGCGCCCGCGGCGATCTGGTACCGCCCGGCAGGACCCGGCACCGTCCGGCAGGAGCCGGTGGAACTCAACCCCGGACGACAGGGCCCGGCAGGACCCGGCACCGTCCGGTGGAACTCAGTAGATACCGGCGCTGTCCGTAACATCCGGCAGGACTCAGTAGGTACCGGCGCTTTCCGCAACATCCGGCAGGACCCCGTGGGGTCCGGCCTCGTACGACGGGGACCCCTGGGTCCCGGCACCATCCGGCGGACCCCATTAGGTCCCGGCGCTATCCATCAGAACCCGGCAAGGCCCGGCCCCGTACAGCAGGACCCGATGGACACCGGAACCGTCCTGCGGGACGCGGCAGGGACCTATCGGGAAACCCTCTCCGGTCAGCGGCCCTCTTCGCGCCGCTCGGCCTCCTCCTTGGCGTCCAGCTCCGCGGCCTCCGCCCGGGCCTCGGTCTCCTTGGCCTCCACCTCCGGGTCGAGGACGGACCCACTGCCGTCGACGGACGTCAGTACGGTGACTTCCTCGTCCACTTCGGTGGCGGCGGGCGGCTCGACCAGCCAGTCGGGGTTCGACTGCTTGTCCCACCACTTCCAGGCGGCGAACACGCCGCCGGCCACCACGCCGAGGACGACGAGTCCCTTGGCAAGGCGCCCGGCCCTGGCCCGGCGCTCGTGCTTCCTCACGATCTTCTGGATGTCCTTCGGCGTCACCTGACCGCGCAGCGCGGCCCAGGCGGCCGTGGAACGCGCACCGGCCTCCTCGAGGGCCGGAGCGGTCGCGGCGACCGCGCTCTCGACGCGCGGAGCGGTGTAGTCGGCTGCCTGACGGGCGGCCCGGCGGGTCTTGACCGCCGCACGGTGTGCGGCCGCGTCGACCCGCGGCGGTACCCGCGGTGCGACGTACGCGTCGTACTGCGTACGAGCCTGCGTACGGGCCTGCTTGGCGGCCTTCGAGAGCTTGGGCGCGATGATCTCCCGCGCCTCGTGCGCGTAGTGCGTGGCGTGGTCCCTGGCCGTCTCGGCGTAGGGTGCCACCGCGTCGGCGGCGTGCAGGACGCTCTCCTTCGCCGAACCTGTGGCGGCGCGCACGCTGTCCATGCGGGTCACGGGATTCCTCCTCCTCGGTGGCGATGTCAGGTTTTCGCCTTTCCATCCTCTTCGGAATCATGCCCGTCGGAGCCAGGTCCGGCATGTGGGGCGGGCATCCGGGGCATGGGAGGATCGTTCACTGCAGAGTCAGGCGTGACCTGACGCGACTCGATGTGGACGGAAGGCGACCGTGGCCGAGCAGCTGTACGCGATCCTCAAGACGAGCCTGGGTGACATCGAGGTGCGGCTGATGCCGTTCCACGCGCCGAAGACGGTCCGCAACTTCACCGACCTCGCGACGGGCGGGCGCGAGTGGACGCACCCCGCCACCGGCGCGGTCTCCACGGACCGGCTCTACGACGGGACGGTCTTCCACCGGGTCATCAAGGGCTTCATGATCCAGGGCGGCGACCCGCTGGGCGACGGCACCGGCGACCCCGGCTACTCCTTCCCCGACGAGTTCCACCCGGAGCTCTTCTTCGACCGCCCCTACCTCCTCGCCATGGCCAACGCCGGCCCCGGCACCAACGGCTCGCAGTTCTTCCTCACCGTCGCCCCCGCGACCTGGCTGAACCGCAAGCACACGATCTTCGGCGAGGTCGTGGACAAGGAGAGCCGGAAGGTCGTGGACACGATCGCGGAGACCGCGACCGATCCGCACACCGAGCGTCCGCTCCGGGACGTGGTCGTCGAGTCCGTGGTGATCGAGAAGCGCTGAGCCGGAAGGGACGGGACCCCCATGGACTCGCAGCCCGGTCTGCCGCGCTGTCACCGCCACCCGGAGACCGAGACCGGCATCCGCTGCGTCCGCTGCGACAGGCCCATCTGTCCGCAGTGCATGATCTCCGCCTCCGTCGGCTTCCAGTGCCCCGACTGCGTACGCGGCGGTTCGGGCACCGGGCACGCCCCCGACGCCAACCAGCCCCGTACGCTCGCGGGCGGCCGGATCGCCGCGGACGAACGTTTCGTCACCAAGATCCTCATCGCGATCAACCTGGCGCTCTTCATCGCCGTCCAGGTGGTGGGCGACCGGCTCGTCGACGACCTGGGGCTCATCGGGTACGCCTTCCTCCCGACCGGCGAGCTGGTCGGGGTCGCGGACGGCGAGTGGTACCGGCTGCTGACCTCCGCCTTCCTCCACCAGGAGATCCCGCACTTCCTCTTCAACATGCTGGGCCTGTGGGTGATCGGCGGGATCGTCGAACCCGAGCTGGGCCGGATCCGGTACACGGTCCTGGTCCTGCTCTCCGGCCTCTCCGGCTCGGCGCTCGCCTATCTGCTCTCCCCGCAGAACCAGTTCTCGCTCGGCGCCTCCGGGATCGTCTTCGGACTGATCGGCGCCTGGGTCGTGCTCGCCCGCCGCCGGCGGCACGACATGCGGCCGGTCGTCCTCTTCGTGGCGCTGTCCCTGCTGCTCACCTTCACCCGTCCGGGGATCTCCTGGGAGGCCCACATCGGCGGTCTGGTCGGCGGCGCCCTGGTGACGTACGCGCTGGTGCACGCGCCCCGAGCCCGCCGGGACCTGGTGCAGTACACAGCCTGTGGATTGGTCCTCCTGCTCGACCTGGGGATCGTGCTCTTCCGTTCAGCCGCGCTCGCCTGAGCACACAGGGCTGTGGATGAGCTTTCGGGCGAGCTTTCCCCAGAGTTATCCACAGTGTGTGGCGGGCTCTTCCCGCTCCGTGGAAAAAGAACGCGCCTCTCGCCTGTGACCTGGGGTTTTCCCAGGCAGGCGAGGAGCGCGTCAGGGCGTGCGGAGGGTGGGCGCGGTCGTACCGGCGTCAACACCGCCTGAGTTATCCACAGATCTTCGTAAGTTATCCAGTGCTGTGCACAACGCTGTGGATAAACTCAGGGGAGAGCTTGACGGGCACCCGATGCGGGCGCTAGGCCACCGTCGCGGGCGGCCGGGCCGCCGCTACTTCCACTGGGTGGAGACGCCGAAACCGGCCGCGATGAAGCCGAAGCCCACCACGATGTTCCAGTTCCTGATCGACTCGATCGGCATCGAGCCGTCGGTGACGTAGAAGACCACGATCCACACCAGACCGATGGCGAACAGCGCCAGCATCACCGGCGCCACCCAGCTGCTATTGGTCAGCTTGATGTTGGTCGCCTGCTTGGCGGGCGGAGGCGTGAAGTCGGCCTTCTTGCGGATCCGTGACTTCGGCACGAGGGACTCTCCTGTCGATGCGCTGCGTGACCGCGCAGGGAACTGTGGCTGGCGCCGGGATGTGACGAAGGAGGACGTCTGCGTCCCCCAGGCGTCCGTTAGCGTAGTGGTTCCGCGGCACCGAAGGGGATCAGGGTACGTTGAGCAATTCCGCCGGTACTCCCGAAGGGCCGGGCCGCACCGCGAGGTGGCGCCCCGTCCGGCTGCTCACCCTTGCCGTTTTCGCCCTCGCCGGACTGATCTTCGTCACGAGTTTCAACACCGCCAAGGGCACCAACCTCCGGACGGACGCCTCCCTCCTCAGGCTCTCCGATCTCATCGAGGAACGCAGCCACAAGAACGCCGGGCTCGACGAGTCCGCCGCCGCGCTCCGCTCCCAGGTGGACTCCCTCGCCGCCCGCGACGACGGCTCCACGCGCGCGGAGGACGAGAAGCTCGAAGCCCTGGAGGCGGCGGCCGGCACCACCGAGGTCTCCGGCTCCGGCCTCACCGTCACCCTCAACGACGCCCCGCCGAACGCCCGGGCCGCCCCCGGCTACCCCGAACCGCAGGCCAACGACCTGGTCATCCACCAGCAGGACCTCCAGGCCGTCGTCAACGCCCTCTGGCAGGGCGGCGCCGAGGGCATCCGGGTCATGGACCAGCGGCTCATCTCCACCAGCGCCGTGCGCTGCGTCGGCAACACCCTGATCCTCCAGGGCCGCGTCTACTCGCCGCCCTACAAGATCACCGCCGTGGGCGACCGGGACCGGCTGAGCAGGGCGCTGTCCGACTCCCCGGCGATCCGGAACTACCAGCTGTACGTCAAGGCGTACGGGCTCGGCTGGAAGGTCGACGAGCACCGGTCGGTGTCCCTCCCCGGCTACTCGGGCACGGTGGACCTCCACCACGCGAAGCCGGTGGACTGACCGGATCCCGCCCCCGGCCCCGTCCACGGGCTGTGGACAACGGTTCCGGACGGCCGCCCTCCGTCCACAGGCTTTGGACAGCTGACCCCTCCCGGGCCCCTCGCCCCGTACTCTGGTCCCCGTAACGAACGGAAGGGGCGGTCGACGTCATGTACGGCTGGATCTGGCGGCATCTGCCGGGCAACGCGTGGGTACGGGCGCTGATCTCGATCGTGCTGTCCCTCGCGATCGTCTACGTCCTCTTCCAGTACGTGTTCCCCTGGGCGGAGCCGCTGCTTCCGTTCAACGATGTGACGGTGGACGGCCAGTGACCGCGCGCATTCTCGTCGTCGACAACTACGACAGCTTCGTCTTCAACCTCGTCCAGTACCTCTACCAGCTCGGTGCCGAGTGCGAGGTCCTCCGCAACGACGAGGTCGAGCTGAGCCACGCCCAGGACGGCTTCGACGGCGTGCTCCTGTCGCCCGGCCCCGGCACGCCCGAGCAGGCCGGGATCTGCGTCGACATGGTCCGGCACTGCGCGGAGACCGGCGTGCCCGTCTTCGGCGTCTGCCTCGGGATGCAGTCGATGGCCGTGGCGTACGGCGGCGTCGTCGACCGCGCGCCCGAGCTGCTGCACGGCAAGACCTCGCTCGTCACGCACGGGGGCCGGGGCGTCTTCACCGGTCTGCCCTCGCCGTTCACCGCCACCCGCTACCACTCGCTGGCCGCCGAGCCGGCCGCCCTGCCCGCCGAGCTCGAAGTCACCGCGCGGACCGAGGACGGCATCATCATGGGCCTGCGGCACCGCGAACTCCCGGTCGAGGGCGTGCAGTTCCACCCCGAGTCCGTCCTCACCGAGCACGGCCACCTGATGCTCGCCAACTGGCTGGAGGAGTGCGGAGACGAGGGGGCGGTCGGCCGGTCGGCGGGGCTCGCGCCGGTGGTGGGCAAGGCCGTCGCGTGACGACGGGCTCGCCGTGGTTCCGGGAGTCGCACGAGCCGGGGCAGGAGCCGATACCGGGGGACGGGCAGGCGCCCGGGAACGGAAGCGGGTACGCGCCGGGATCCGGGTACGCGCCGGGGCCGGAGCCGTACGCGCCGACCGACCCGTACGCCGCGCCCGCCGACCCGTACGCCCCCGCTGACGCGTACGCGCCCACCGGCCCGTACGCACCCGTCGCGGATCCCTACGCGCCTGCCGCCGGTCCGTACGCGGCGCCCGCCGACCCGTACGCGGCCCCGGAGCCGTACGCGCCTGCGGAGACGTACGCCCCCACGGACCCGTACGCACCCGCCGATCCGTACGTGTCCGCCGATCCGTACGGGCAGGCCGATCCGTACGTACCGGAAAATTCCTACGCGCCCGCTGAGTCGTACCCGCACGAGCGGTCCTCCGGTCACGGCACCAGGCCTCCCGAGGGCCCCTACGAGCCCTCCTACGGGCCGTACGGAGCCGAGGAGACCCCGAATGGCCGACCGGACGAGACCGCGGCCCTGCCGGTCGTCGAGGACCCCTCAGGGCCTGCGGAGTCCGTCGGGTCTTCGGGGGCGGAGGCCGAGCAGAGCCCCGGCCCCGGGCGGGCCGAGCGCCGCCGTGCCGCCAAGGGCGGCGGCCGGGCGAAGGGCCGCCGGAGCGCCCCGCCCACCGCCGCGGCGAAACCGGCCGCCCCCCTCTCCCGGGTGGAGGCCCGGCGGGCCGCCCGCGACGCCAAGGACAGCGTCGGCGTCGTCGCCAGCCGGGTCGTCGGCGAGCTCTTCATCACCCTCGGCGTCGTCATGCTGCTCTTCGTCACCTACCAGCTGTGGTGGACGAACGTCCTCGCCGGCCAGGAGACGAACCAGGCCAAGGAGCGGATCGAGGACACCTGGGCCAAGGGCGGGGACAAGGACGAGCCGGACGTCTTCCAGCCCGGCGAGGGCTTCGCCATCATGTACATCCCCAAGCTGGACGTCGTCGTCCCCATCGCCGAGGGCATCGACAAGACCAAGGTCCTCGACAAGGGCATGGCCGGGCACTACGCCGAAGGCAGCCTCAAGACGGCCATGCCCTCCGACAAGCAGGGCAACTTCGCGGTGGCCGGCCACCGCAACACGCACGGCGAGCCCTTCCGGTACATCAACCGGCTGAAGCCCGGCGACCCGATCGTCGTCGAGACCCGGAACGCGTACTACACGTACGAGATGGCGAGCATCCTGCCGCAGACCTCGCCCTCCAACGTGTCCGTGATCGACCCGATCCCGAAGGGCTCTGGCTTCACCGAGCCCGGCCGGTACATCACGCTGACCACGTGCACGCCCGAATTCACCAGCACGTACCGCATGATCGTGTGGGGCAGGCTCCTGGAGGAACGCCCGCGCAGCAAGGGAAAGCCCGAAGCGCTCGTAGGCTGAGACCCCACACCTCCGGACGGGACGACGGGACGACCTAGTGGCACGAGCGCGCAACCGGATCGCCGGGACCATCAGCGTCTTCGGCGAACTCCTCATCACAGCCGGCCTGGTGCTCGGTCTCTTCGTCCTCTACTCGCTGTGGTGGACCAACGTCCTCGCCGACCGCGCCGCCGACCAGGACGGCGCCCAGGTCCGCGACCACTGGGCCGACGACGCCCCGGGCGCGCTCGACACCCGCGACGGCATCGGCTTCCTGCACGTGCCGGCGATGGGCGACGGCGAGGTCCTGGTGAAGCGGGGCACCGACCCCGACGTCCTCAACAACGGCGTGGCCGGCTACTACACCGACCCGATCAAGGCCGCGCTCCCGCAGGAGAAGCAGGGCAACTTCACCCTGGCCGCCCACCGGGACGGGCACGGGGCGAAGTTCCACAACATCCACAAATTGAAGACCGGGGACGCGATCGTCTTCGAGTCCAAGGACACCTGGTACGTCTACAAGGTCTACAAGACCCTGCCCGAGACCACGAAGTACAACGTGGACGTCCTCCAGCCCGTCCCGAAGGAGTCCGGCAAGAACGAGCCGGGCCGCTACATCACGCTGACCACCTGCACGCCCATGTACACCTCGGACTACCGGTACATCGTCTGGGGCGAACTGGAGCGCACGGAACGGGTCGACCGGGACCGGACGCCCCCGGCGGAGCTGCGCTGAGCCCCCGGGCCGCGACACAGACATACGGGAGAGCCCCGGCATCCGTCCTGGACGCCGGGGCTCTCCCGTACCGCGAGGCGGACGATCAGTCGAACCAGCCGCCGCCACCGTTGTTGTTGCCGCCGTTGTTGTCCCCGTTGTTGTTGTCACCGGGGTTGCTGGGGAGTCCGCCGCCCACGGTGAAGACGTCCACCGAGGAGCCCGTGTTGACCGGGGTGTTCGCGCCCGGGTTCGTGGCGACCACCATCGCGTCCTCCTTGTCCGAACCCTTCTGGACGACCGACAGGCCCATGCCTTCGAGCTGTGCCTTGACGTCCTTGAAGGGACGGTTCGCGAGGCCGTCGGGGATCGTGACCTGGGTCTGCTGCGGGCCCTTGGAGACCTTGAGCTTCACCTCGGTGCCTCCCGCGACCGCGGCGTTGCCCTCCGGCGTCTGCTCCAGGACCTCGCCCTTGGGCTTGTCGGAGTCCACTTCCTCGGTGACCACGACGAAGCCCAGCGCCTTCAGCTGCTGCTCGGCCTGAGCGAGCTGGTTGCCCACGACGGGGGGAACCGTGCTCAGCTTCTTCTTCGCGATGGTGATCGTCACCTCGGAGTTCTTCTCCGCCTTGGTGCCGCCGCCCGGGTTCTGGCGCAGGACCGAGCCCGGGTTCGCGTCGGACTCCTCCTCCTCGACCTTGACCTTGAAGCCCTTGTCCTCCAGGGACTTCGTGGCCCGCTCCTGGGACTGCTCCTGGACGTCCGGGACCTCCACGAGCGGCGCGCCCTCGGAGACGTACACCTTGATCGTGCTCTCGGGCGCCAGCTTCGCGACGTTGTCCGCGACCGGCTCCTGGCGGCAGATGGCGCCGGTGGGCTGCTCGCAGCGCTCGGTGCCCGCCTGCTGGACCTTCAGGTTCACGTTGGCGGCGTGCTTCGTCGCGACGTCCAGCTTCTCGCCGACCAGCTGCGGGACCGTGACCGGATCCGGGCCGTCCTTCTTTTCGAAGAGCGAGACGCCGATGAAGATCGCGCCGATGAGGACCAGGACGCCGGCCAGGGCCAGCAGGATCGTCGAGGTGTTCGACTTCTTCTGGCCGCCGCCGCGCCGGCGGTCCGGGCGGTCGTCGTAGCCGTAGCCGCCGTCGTTCGGGTTGATCGGGGGCAGCATGGCGGTCTGGCCGCCCGGGTCGGCCTGGCGCAGGGCCGTGGTCGGCTGGTCCTCCGGCGGGTAGCCGCCGTAGCCCCCGCCGTACGCGGGCGCCGCCGCCATGCCCATCGCGGCGGCGGCCGCGACCGGCTGCCCGTCAAGACAGGCCTCGATGTCCGCGCGCATCTCGTCGGCCGACTGGTAGCGGTAGTCGGGGTCCTTGACCAGCGCCTTCAGGACGATGGCGTCCATCTCGGGCGTGATCTCGGAGTCGAAGTTGCTCGGCGGCTGCGGCTCCTCGCGGACGTGCTGGTACGCGACCGCGACCGGGGAGTCGCCGATGAAGGGGGGACGGACGGTGAGCAGCTCGTACAGCAGGCAGCCGGTGGAGTACAGGTCGGAGCGGGCGTCGACCTGCTCGCCCTTGGCCTGCTCCGGGGAGAGGTACTGGGCCGTGCCGATCACCGCGGCGGTCTGCGTCATGGTCATGCCCGCGTCGCCCATGGCGCGCGCGATGCCGAAGTCCATGACCTTGACCTGGCCGGTGCGCGTCAGCATGACGTTCGCCGGCTTGATGTCGCGGTGCACGATGCCGGCGCGGTGCGAGTACTCCAGCGCCTGGAGGATGCCGACCGTCATCTCCAGGGTGCGCTCGGGGAGCAGCCTGCGCCCGGAGTGAAGAAGCTCACGCAGGGTGGAGCCGTCGACGTACTCCATCACGATGTACGGGATGGAGACCCCGTCGACGTAGTCCTCGCCGGTGTCGTAGACCGCGACGATCGCGGGGTGGTTCAGCGAGGCGGCGGACTGTGCCTCACGGCGGAACCGGGCCTGGAAGGACGGGTCACGGGCCAGGTCGGCCCGCAGCGTCTTCACGGCGACGGTGCGGCCGAGCCGGGTGTCCTGGGCGATGTACACCTCGGCCATGCCACCACGGCCGAGCACCGAGCCCAGCTCGTACCGGCCGCCGAGGCGACGCGGCTCTTCCATAGCTAATCCAGCCCTCTCCGTCTGTCCCGACCGCACCCATGGGTGGTCCGGCGGTGTGTGCTGTTCGCGCATACGCTACCGGCCCCGGGCAGGCGTTCCGCCCGGGGCCGGTAGCTGATACCTGACCGGTACCTGGCCCGTGCCGTGCCGTGGGATCATCCCCGGCTCTTCAGGACCGCCTTCATCACGGACTTCGCGATCGGGGCGGCCAGGCCGCCGCCGCTGATGTCCTCGCGGTTCGTGCCCGCCGAGTCCTCCACGATGACGGCGACCGCGACCGGGGAGCCCTCGGCGGTCTTCGCGTACGAGATGAACCAGGCGTAGGGGCGCTTGGCGTTCTTCGCGCCGTGCTGGGCCGTACCCGTCTTGCCGCCGACCTTCACGCCGTCCATCTTCAGGTCGGCGTTGCCGCCGGTGCCCTTGGTGACGACGTTCTCCATCATCTGCTGGAGCTTCTGGGCGGTCTCCTGCGAGACCGGGCGGCTCAGCTCCTCGGGCTCGTTCTTCTTGACCAGGTCGACGTTCGGCGCGCGCAGCTCGTCGATCATGTACGGCTTCATCAGCTTGCCGTCGTTGGCGATCGCCGCCGTGACCATCGCCATCTGGAGCGGGGTGGTCGCGGTGTTGAACTGGCCGATGGAGGAGAGCGCGTTGCCGCCCCGGTCGGACTTCTTGTCGTAGACGGAGGCGGAGGAGCGGACCGGGGTGAACTGCTCGGCGTTGAAACCGAACTTCTCGGCCATCTCGACCATCTTGTCGCGGCCGACGTCGTCACCGAGCTTCGCGAAGACCGAGTTGCAGGAGATCTCCAGCGCCCGGTTCAGGCTGGCGTTCGCGCAGCCGCTGGCGTGGTTGACCATCTCCTTGGAGGAGAGGGGGATCTTCCAGCCCTCGGGGGTGTCGGTCGGCGCGTTGATGTCGTTGACCTTGCCGTTCTCCAGCGCGGCGGCGGCGGTGACGACCTTGAAGACGGAGCCGGGGGGGTAGATCTCGCGGAGCGCCCGGTTCAGCTTCGGCTTGTTCTTGTCCTTCTCCAGCGCGACCCAGGCCTTCTCGTCCTTGCCGGAGTAGCCGGCGAAGGAGGAGGGGTCGTACGAGGGGGTGGAGGCCATCGCCAGGATCTTGCCGGTCTTGGGCTCGATGGCGACGACGGCACCGGTGTTCTTGCCGAGGCCCTCGAAGGCCGCCTTCTGCGCGGCGCCGCTCAGGGTGGTGATGACGTCACCGCCCTTCTTCTGCTCGCCGGTGAACATGGCGAGGGTGCGGTCGAAGAAGAGCCGGTCGTCGTTGCCGGTGAGGATGCCGTCCTCGAGCTTCTCGATCTGGGTGGCGTCGTACGCCTGCGAGGCGAAACCGGTGACCGGGGCCCACATGGGGCCGTCGACGTAGGTGCGCTTGTACTTGTAGTACTCGTCCTTGGAGTCGACGGAGCCGGTGATCGGCTTGCCGTCGACGATGATGTTGCCGCGCTCGTTGGCGTACCGCTCGATGCGGACACGGGTGTTCTTCGCGTGCGTGGTCAGCTCGTCGGAACGGACGAACTGCACCCAGTTGTCCCGCAGGAGCAGGGCGAGGATGAGCAGGCCGCAGAAGATCGCGACCCGCCGCAGCGGCTTGTTCACGGACGGACCACCTGGGTCATCTCGGCGTCGGGGGACGGGGCGGGCGCGGGCGCGGGACGGCGCGCGGTGTCGCTGATCCGGATCAGGATGCCGATCAGTGCCCAGTTGGCGATCACGGAGGAACCGCCGTACGCGAGGAACGGCATGGTCATGCCGGTGAGCGGGATGAGCCCCAGGACACCGCCCGCGACGACGAAGATCTGGAGCGCGAAGGCGCCGGAGAGGCCCATCGCGAGCAGCTTGCCGAACGGGTCGCGCGCGGCGAGGGAGGTGCGGATTCCGCGCTCGACGATCAGCCCGTAGAGGAGCAGGAAGACCATCACACCGGTGAGGCCGAGCTCCTCGCCGACGGTGGCGAAGATGAAGTCGGAGTTGGCCGCGAAGCCGATGAGGTCGGAGTTGCCCTGGCCGAGGCCGGTGCCGAGGATGCCGCCGGAGCCGAAGGACATCAGCACCTGGGTCATCTGGTCACAGGCGTTGAGCATGTTCGGATCGGTGGCCGTTTCCAGGCACCCGAAGGGATCGAGCCAGGCCGCCACACGGGACTGGACGTGGCTGGCGAAGGAGCTGACGGCGACCGCGCCGCCCGCCGCCATCAGCAGACCCATGACGATCCAGCTGGTCCGCTCGGTCGCCACGTACAGCATGATCACGAACATGCCGAAGAACAGCAGCGAGGTGCCGAGGTCGTTCTCGAAGACCAGGATGAGGAGGCTGACCGCCCAGATCGTCAGGATCGGGCCGAGGTCGCGGCCTCGCGGCAGGTAGAGCCCCATGAAGCGGCGGCTGGCCAGGGCCAGGGCGTCCCGCTTCACCATCAGGTAGCCGGAGAAGAACACCGCGAGGACCAGCTTGGCGAACTCGCCCGGCTGGATCGAGAAGCCGCCGACCCGGATCCAGATCTTGGCGCCGAAGCTGTCCGTACCGAGGCCGGGGACGAGCGGCAGCAGCAGGAGGACGAGGGCGACCACCATGGAGATGTACGTGTAGCGCTGGAGGACCCGGTGGTCCTTGAGCAGCAGCAGCACGCCCACGAACATGGCGATGCCGATCGCCGAGTACATCATCTGACTGGGGGCGTCCGGGCTGAAGCTGCCGTACCGCCGCATCGAGGTCGCGATCAGCCGCGGCGACTGGTCGAGCCGCCAGATCAGCACCAGGCCCATGCCGTTGAGCAGGGTCGCCAGCGGCAGGAGCAGCGGGTCGGAGTACGGGGCCCACTTCCGGACCACCAGGTGTGCGACGCCCGCGAGGAGGGCGAGGCCGAGTCCGTACCCGAGCATTCCGGCCGGCACCTTGCCGTCGATGGCCAGGCCGACGTTGAGGTACGCGAACACCGGGATGACGACGGCGAACGCGAGCAGCGCCAGCTCGGTGTTACGACGGCTCGGCGCCTCGATCGCGCCGATGGTGGTCGTGTTGGTGACAACGCTCATGGTGGTGAAAGGCCCCCCTACGGGTGCTTACTGCTTGCCGCAGTTCGAGGCCAGCTTCTGCTCCTCCCCGGTGAGGGTGGGACCCGGGGACGGAGCGGCTGTGGTGGGCTTGGAGTCGGGGGTGGCGGTGCCGTCGGGCTTCTGGGCCGGCGGCTTGCTCGCCTGGTCGGCGGCCTTCTCGGCGGCGGCGCGGCGCTGCTCGGTCTTCTTGCAGGCGGAGGCCTGCACGGCCAGCTCGGAGATCTTCGTCTCGGCCTTGCCGAGGCTGCCGCCCGCGATCGTGTCCTCGACCTGCTTCCGCTGGTAGGCGGGGAGGTACTTGAGTTCGATCTCGGGGTGGTCCTTCTCGACCTTCGACAGCGAGACCCACGCCAGGTCCTGGCTGATCCCCTGGTAGAGCGCCACGTGCTGGTCCTTGGAGCCCACGAAGTACTGGGTCTGCGTCCAGCGCCAGCCGCCGTAGAGGCCGCCGCCGACGAGGGCGAGGACCAGGACGAGGAAGAAGGAGCGCTTGAGCCACTTGCGGCCCTTGCGCGGCTTGACGAAGTCGTCCTCGGTGTACGACTCGAAGGAGCCCTCCGGGGGCATCCCGTCGTAGCCCTGGCCGTCGCCGCTGCCGGGCGGGCCGAAGCCGCCGGCCGGGGGCTGCCGGTGCGAGGAGTGGCGGCCGAGCCCGGAGGCGCGGCCGGCCGGGGTCTGCATGGCCCCGCCGTCGTTCAGCTGGGCCTGGTTCTCGGCGACCGCGCCCACGACGACCGGGGTGTCGTTGAGGTGGCCGGCGAGGGTGTCGCCGCCGTCGACGTCGAGGACGTCGGCGACGATCACCGTGATGTTGTCGGGGCCGCCGCCGCGCAGCGCGAGCTGGATCAGCTCCTGCACGGTCTCCTGCGGGCCCTGGTAGCTGGCGAGGGTGTCCTCGAGGGTCTGGTGCGAGACCACGCCGGACAGGCCGTCGGAGCAGATCAGGTAGCGGTCGCCGGCCCGGACCTCGCGGATGGAGAGGTCGGGCTCGACGTGGTCGCCGCTGCCGAGCGCGCGCATGAGGAGCGAGCGCTGCGGGTGGGTGGTGGCCTCTTCCTCGGTGATCCGGCCCTCGTCGACGAGCCGCTGGACCCAGGTGTGGTCCTGGGTGATCTGGGTCAGGACGCCGTCGCGGAGCAGGTAGGCGCGCGAGTCGCCGACGTGCACCAGGCCGAGCCGCTGGCCGGTCCACAGGAGGGCGGTGAGCGTGGTGCCCATGCCCTCCAGCTGCGGGTCCTCCTCGACCATCATCCGCAGCTGGTCGTTGGCGCGCTGCACCGCCGTACCCAGCGAGGTGAGGATGTCGGAGCCGGGGACGTCGTCGTCGAGCGTGACGAGGGTCGAGATCACCTCGGAGGAGGCGACCTCGCCGGCGGCCTGGCCGCCCATGCCGTCGGCGATGGCGAGCAGCCGGGGACCGGCGTAGCCGGAGTCCTCGTTGCCCTCGCGGATCATGCCCTTGTGCGAGCCCGCGGCGAAGCGCAGCGACAGAGTCATGCGCACCTGCCCTGTCGACGCTGCATCGGGGTACAGCCGGTCTCGACCCACACTGCCCACCCTCCGGTCGCTCCGGTCACTTCAGTCGCTCCGGACGCTTCAGCCGCTCCGGCCGGGAGCACGGAACACCCCGGGGCGGGGACCGCCCCGGCTCGCTCGCTCCGCTCGCGCCTCTTCATGATGTCGCCACTACTTCCGCAGCTCGATGACGGTCTTGCCGATGCGGATCGGCGCGCCCAGCGGAATCGGCGTCGCGGTGGTGAGACGGGCCCGGTCGAGGTACGTGCCGTTGGTGGACCCGAGGTCCTCGACGATCCACTGGCCGTCCCGGTCGGGGTAGATCCGGGCGTGCCTGCTGGACGCGTAGTCGTCGTCGAGGACGATCGTCGAGTCGTGCGCCCGGCCCAGCGTGATCGTCTGGCCCTGGAGGGCGACGGTCGTGCCGGTGAGGGTGCCCTCGGACACGACGAGCTTGGTCGGGGCGCCGCGGCGCTGGCGACCGCCCGTGTTCTGCTGCTGGCCGCGCTGCTGCGGGGGCGCGGAGGCCTGGCGCGTGGCCTGCTGGGGCCGCGCCTCCTGGCGCCGCGAACCGCGCTGGGTGACCCGCGTGCCGAACAGGTCACTGCGGATGACCTGGACGGCCACGATGACGAACAGCCACAGAACGGCCAGGAAACCCAACCGCATGACCGTCAGGGTCAGCTCTGACATTGCCCCCGCTTCACCCTTCGGCTTGCCGGTAAACGATGGTGGTGCTGCCCACGACGATCCGCGAGCCGTCGCGGAGCGTAGCGCGGGTGGTGTGCTGCCCGTCCACCACGATGCCGTTGGTGGATCCGAGATCCTGGATCGTCGAGGGCGTTCCGGTCCGGATCTCGCAGTGCCGGCGGGAGACGCCGGGATCGTCGATCCTCACGTCCGCGTCGGTGCTGCGGCCGAGGACCAGGGTCGGGCGCGAGATCTGGTGGCGGGTGCCGTTGATCTCGATCCAGCGGCGCACCTGGGTGCCCGCTCCGCCGTGGGTGGCGGGGCCGGGCATGGCGCCGGGGCGGCCCGCGGCGGCCTGCGGCCGGTGGCCGGGCGCGCCGGGGGGCGGGGAGGCGGGCATGGGCGGGGCGCCGGCCGGGGGGTACCCGTAGCCGTCGCGGCCCTGCTGCTGTCCGCCCGCGGGCGGCTGCGACTGTGACGTACTCGACGCCAGCGTGCGGCTGCGGACGCGGTACAGACCGGTGTCGAGGTCCTCGGCCTTCTCCAGGTGGACCTTGATCGGTCCCATGAAGGTGTACCGCTGCTGCTTGGCGTAGTCCCTGACCAGGCCGGCGAGCTCGTCGCCGAGCTGGCCCGAGTAGGGGCTGAGGCGCTCGTAGTCCGGTGTGCTCAGCTCGACGATGAAGTCGTTGGGCACGACGGTCCGCTCGCGGTTCCAGATCTGCGCGTTGTTGTCGCACTCGCGCTGGAGCGCGCCGGCGATCTCGACCGGCTGGACCTCGGACTTGAAGACCTTGGCGAAGGTGCCGTTGACCAGACCTTCGAGACGCTGCTCGAAACGCTTCAGGACTCCCATGGGGCACCTCCTCCGTCGTTGTCGTCCTGGTACTGCTTACTGATCGTATCCACGCGTCGGGAAATCGGCTGGTTCCCCTTCTCTGCCCTGTGGACGAGTGTCACCTCTCACAGGTTGCCCCCACGGATCGTAGAGGCGGCCTGTGGACAGTGTCCCGCACCCGGCTGTGGAAGTTGGGGGCGCGGTCCGAGGTGCGGGCGGTCCGTCCGCGTTCCTCCCGCTGTTCCCCGTTCCGCGCTTCCGTCCGGCCGCTCCCTGTCCGGCTCTCCGTCCGCCCCTGTCGGTCCCTGGTGTCCGGCTCTCCGCCCGCTCCTGTCGGTCCCTGGTGTCCGGCCTTCCGCCCGCTCCTGTCCGTCCCTGGTGTTCGCTCTCTGTCCGTCCTCTGTCCGCGATCCGTCCGGGATCCGTCCGCGCTCTCCGGCCTCCTGCTCGTCCGGCTTCCCTCCGCTCGGCTTCCCTTCGCCCGGCTCCCGCGCCGGATCGGCCTCCCCGGCCGGCCCGGCGCCCGCCCGGTCGGCTTCTTCTGCCCCGGAGGCCCTCTTTCTCCCCGGCTTCGGGCTCCCCTTCGCTTCGCCCTACCCCCGTCCGCCCTCCTGTCACTCCCTCACCCTGGTCACCTTGGTCTCCGCGAGCGGAGTCGAAACAACGGATGTGAATCCACGGTCTGCGACGTGCTAATCTTCTGATGTCGCCAGGCGCTCCCACCGAAAAGTGAGAGGGCCCGGAGCACACCCAATGCGCGGGTGGCGGAATAGGCAGACGCGCTGGATTCAGGTTCCAGTGCCCGAAAGGGCGTGGGGGTTCAACTCCCCCCTCGCGCACCAGGAGCATCGCTCCAGATGTACGGACGAGAAGGCCGACACCATGAAGATGGTGTCGGCCTTCTCTCTTTTCCCACCCGGTTTCCCGACCTGTTTCCCGTCCCGGGGACCGACGTCCTCGTGTGAGGTACTCCACAGGGCACGACCTTCGTCATGGGCGGGTGAGACGAAAGAGGGAAGGCCGACGGCGGGGCGCCTGCCTAGGGTGCGGGCGTGGACGCTATGTCGAAGTCGGGGGACCGGGGTTCGTACGGGATCGGGGCCGCGCTCGCCGCCGCGTGGGCCTGGTTCGCGGTGCCCGGGCAGTGGTCGGGGCGCAGGACCACCGGTGAGGTGGCGCTCGCCGCGGTCGTGGCGCTGCTCGGCGCCGGGACCGAGGAGCTGATGGGCGGCGAGGGATGGCGGCTCGCGGGGGTCGCCGCCGGCGCCGCCGTGCTGTCGCTGCTGCGCCGGAGGCTCCCCGCGAGCGTGCTCGTCCTGACGGCGGCGCTCGCACCCTTCGCCGCCGGGTTCGGGCCGCTGCTGATCGTGGTCGGCTGGTCGGCCGGCCGGTACATCGCGAGCGCCGGGCGGGCGCTGACCGCGTTCATCGCCGCCTTCGTCCTCGACGTCGGGGGGACGCTCGTGGACACCTGGGACCGGCAGCGGCTCTTCACCGTCGCCTTCATGGCGACCCTGTACTACCTGGGGACCACCCTGGCGCCCGCGCTCGCCCACCGCTACTGGACCCAGCGGCGGACCCTGCTGCACGCGCTCCAGGAGCGCAACGCCCAACTGCTGCGCGAGCGGACCATGGTGGTCTGGCAGGCGCGGCTGCGGGAGCGGCAGCGCATCGCCCAGGACATGCACGACAGCCTCGGACACCAACTCGCCCTGATCGCCGTGCACACGGGGGCCCTGGAGGTGGACCGGGAGCTGAGCGAGCGGCAGCGCGAAGTGGTCGGCGTCCTGCGGAACGCCTCGGTGACCGCGATGCACGAGCTGCGGGAGGTCGTCGGGATACTCCGCGACGGGGTCGGCGCGGCGGACGGGCCCGCTGTGGCGCCCGCGCCCGCGGGGGACGAGACGGGGCGGGCGGCCCGGGGGATCGCCGGCATCGAGGGGCTCGTGGCGGCGGCCCGGGCGGCCGGCACCGAGGTCGGGCTCCGGCGGGCGGGCGAGGAGCGGCCGCTCGCGCCCGCGGCCGACCACGCCGCGTACAGGATCGTGCAGGAGGCCCTCACCAACGCCTACAAGTACGCGCCGGGAGCGCCGATCGGCGTCGAACTGCGCTACGAGCCGGACGCCTTCGTGGTGGAGGTCGTCAACGAGGCGCCGGCGGACGGGCCCGCCGAGGACATGGTGAGCGGCGGGCAGGGACTGACCGGCCTCGCCGAGCGGGCCCGGCTGGTGGGAGGCATGTGCCACGCGGGCCCGGCCGACGGCGGCGGATTCCGGGTGGCCGGGATGCTGCCGTACGGGGCGGCGCCGGTCGCGGAGGCGGCGCCTTTGGTCGATGCGGCCGACGACTTCCGGCAGCAGACCACGAAGCCGCTGGTGGGCGATGGTCGTCCGGTCGTGGTCGGACCGGCCGACTGGACGTTCACCGAGCGGGAGCTGGCGATGGCGGTGCGTGGGGGCAGGGGTACGGGCACGGGCAGGGGGGTCGCGCTGGGGTGCGGGATCGCGTTCGCGGCGCTCGTCCTGCTTCTGGTGGCGGGGGGCTTCGGCCTCTACTTCCTGGTGGGTTCGCTGGAGAAGGGGATGATCGAGCCCTCGGAGTACGAGGCGGTAAAGGTCGGGGCGGCCGAGCAGGAGGTCCGCGCCCAGCTGCCCTCGGGCGACTCGATAGCCACGGTGGGCCTCCAGGGGTCGGGGCCCGCGCGGCCGGAAGGGTCCGAGTGCCTGGTGCTGCTGTCCTCGGAGACGAGCGACAGCTGGGACGAGGAGCCCGTTTTCCGGTTCTGCTTCAAGGACGGCAAGCTGATCGAGAAGAAGTCGTACATGGCCGAGCAGCGGTAGCGCGGCCGCTCGTACCGGAGCCGTGGGGGAGAAGCTGTGGCAGGGCAGCCCATCAGGGTCGTGGTCGCCGACGACGAGCCGCTGATCAGGGCGGGGATCCGGATGATCCTCATCTCGGATCCGGACATCCAGGTCGTCGGGGAGGCGGCCGACGGGCGGGCGGCGGTCGAGGCGGCGCGGGCGCACGCCGCCGACGTGGTGCTGCTCGACATCCAGATGCCGGTCCTCGACGGGCTCTCGGCGCTGCCGGAGCTGCGGCGGGCGGCGCCTGCGGCCCGGGTCATCATCCTGACGACCTTCGGCGAGCGGGAGAACGTCCTGCGGGCCCTGGAGCACGGGGGCGCCGGGTTCCTGCTGAAGGACACGGCGCCCGCGGAGCTGATCGGGGCGGTGCGGGCGGCCGCGGCGGGGGACGCGTACCTGTCGCCCGCGGCGACCCGGCACGTGGTGGAGCGGCTCGCCAGGGGCCGGGAGGCGGCCCGCGCGGAAGAGGCCCGGGGGCGGGTGGCGGCGCTCAGCGAGAAGGAGCGCGAGGTCCTGGCGCTGCTCGGGGAGGGGCTCTCCAACGCGGACGCCGGGAAGCGGCTGCACATGAGCGAGGGCACGGTGAAGACGTACGTCAGCCGGATCCTGGCCAAGCTGGACTGCGAGAACCGCGTCCAGGCGGCGCTGCTCGCGCGGGACGCGGGGTTGTAGGGGCTGGTCCGGGACTGCCGTGGGGTTGTAGGAGCCGCCGGAGGCTCAGGGCCCGGGGCGGTTCGGGAGGCCGGTCGTGCCGGCGTCGTTGTAGCGCAGGAGGTACGCGGCGAAGCGGGCGAGGTCCTCGGCCGACCAGTCCTTGAGGCGCTCCTGGTAGGCGGTCCGGCGGTTGGTCCGGGCCGAGTCGAGGACCTTCGTGCCCGCCTCCGTGGCGTGCAGGACCTGCACGCGGTGGTCGTCGGGGGCCGGCCGGCGCTCCACGAAGCCGAGTTTCTCCAGGCCGGCGAGCTGGCGGCTGACCGTCGACTTGTCCAGCAGGTAGTGGGCCGCGAGGTCGGTGGCGCGGCAGCCGTGGCTCTCCTCGATGTGGGCGAGGAGCGTGTACGAGACGAGCGGGAGCTCGGGATGGACCCGGGCCGCCGCGGCGCGGGCCCGGCGGGCGAAGGCCGTCAGCTCGCGCTGGATGACGTCCAGGGACGCCTCGCGGGGTGGTTCCGCGCCGCCGTTCATGGGGGCTCCCTCGTCGTGGTGCGGGCTCGTGCGGACGCTGTTCGCCCCTCACGGCCTTTCGGTTGTATAGTACAACGGTTCTTTAGTTGTAAAAGCCAACCATGGAGGTCTCGGTGTCCGCAGGACCGAACACCAGGGGAGCGTTGAAGCACGTCCTCGGGCATCTGCTCACCCCCCTGCTGATGTGCGTCGGCATGGGACTCGCCTACCTCGGCGCCTTCCACGCGCCCGCACCCCACGACCTGCGCGTCGACGTCGTCGGCTCGGCACCCGCGCACCAGGTCCTCGCCCAGTCGCTCCAGGACGAAGGGGCGGGCGCCCTCGACGTCCGGACCGTCGCCGACCGGGAGGCGGCCGTCACCGCGCTGCGCGGGCAGCACAGCTTCGGCGCGTACGTACCGGGCGAGAAGCCCGAACTCCTCGTCGCCTCGGGCTCCTCCGACACCAGCGCCATGGCGGTCGAGAAGGTGTTCACCAAGGTCGCCGCCGCACAGGGCGCCCCGCTGAAGGTCACCGACGTCGCCCCCACCGCCTCCGGCGACCCCACCGGCCAGGGCGTCTTCTTCCTCCTGGTCGCCCTCAGCATCGGCGCGTACGCCTCGGTCGCCGTCATCGGCGGCGCCGGAGCCGTCCTGCCCCTGCGGATCAGGGTCCTCCTCGCCGCCGGGATGTCGTTCGTCGTCAGCCTGATCGGCACCCTCTTCGCCGGACCGGTCTTCCACCTGGTCGACCACGGACTCGGCGGGGTGTGGGCGATGTCCTGGCTGTACGCGGCGGGCATCCTGCTGGTCGGCGTCGGGCTGCACACCTTCCTGCGCCGCTGGACCACGCTCGGCGTGATGGTCCTCTTCGTCATGCTCAACTTCACCAGCTCCGGCGGCATCTACCGGCCCGAGCTCCAGCCCGGCTTCTTCGGCGCCCTGCACGCCTTCTGGAACGGCGCGGGCTTCGTCGAGGGCGTGCGCGCCCACGTGTACTTCGACGGCCACGCCCTCGGCGGGAACGTCCTCGTCCTCGCCCTCTGGCTCCTCGCCGGAGCCGCTCTCGTCGCCGTCGCGGGCCGCGCGGAGGCACGGCGCGCGAAGGCGGCCGCCGGGCCCTCCGAGGCGCGGACCGTGGAGAGGAAGGCCGAGGCCGAGGAGGAGATGGAGGAGGCCGTCGCGGTCTGATTCCCGCCCCGGGCCCGGCGGCGGGGAGTTGTCCACAGGTGCTTGTCCACAGGGGGAGACGGCCGATCGGCGGCGGAGGTACCGTCAGGGCCGAACGAGGACGAACATCGCATCGGGGGAGGGCGTCCCATGGACGTGATCACGGCTGTCGTGCCGGAGCGGCGGGGCACGGACGGAGCGCCGCGCGCGGAGCGCGTCCCGCACGTGCCGGGGTTCGCGCGCCGGGCGGACGCGGGGGCCGGCGCCTCCCCCAAGGAGCGGGGCAAGGAACTGCGCCGACGGGTCCCCCGTTCCTCGCACGACCGGCAGGACCCCGTCGCCGACCGCCCGGACGCCGTCCGCGCCGTCGAGGAGTCGAACTTCGGCCGGGTCCCCGAGCTGACGCCGATGCGGGTCGGCAGGATGGCGGCGAGCCCGTTCGCCTTCCTGCGCGGCTCCGCCGGACTGATGGCCCAGGACCTCGTCGGGACCCCTGTCACCGGGATCGCCGCGCAGATATGCGGCGACGCGCACGCCGCCAACTTCGGCCTCTACGGGGACGCCCGCGGCCGGCTCGTCATGGACCTCAACGACTTCGACGAGACCGTCGTCGGCCCCTGGGAGTGGGACCTCAAGCGGCTCGCCACCTCCCTGGTCCTCGCCGGGCGGGAGGTCGGCGCGAGCGAGGAGGTCTGCCGGGCCGCCGCCTTCGACGCCGTCGGCGCCTACCGGCGCACCATGCGCCTGCTCGCCCGCCTCCCCGCCGCCGACGCCT
Organism: Streptomyces sp. NPDC093071; assembly: GCF_044754545.1. Taxonomy (NCBI): domain Bacteria; kingdom Bacillati; phylum Actinomycetota; class Actinomycetes; order Kitasatosporales; family Streptomycetaceae; genus Streptomyces; species Streptomyces sp. NPDC093071. The sequence continues at coordinate 272,830 of NZ_JBIVPH010000005.1, forward strand.
GGAACGCGATCGCCGACGAGGAGCTCGTCTCCCACGCCGACGCCCACGACCTCCTCGGCATCCTGGAGAAGGTCTCCGCCAAGGCCCGCAACAACACCAGCGCCCGGTTCGCCGCCCGGTCGACCGAGGCCGTGGCGGACGCCGAGGGCGGCGGCCGCAGGTTCGTCGACGCTCCCCCGGTGCTGCGCGGGGTCCCGGACGCCGAGGCGGCCCTGGTCGCCTCCTCCCTCGGCGCCTACCTGGAGACCCTGTCCGAGGACCGGCTGCCGCTCCTCGCCCGGTACGCCGTCCACGACGTGGCCTTCCGGGTGGTCGGCACCGGCAGCGTCGGCACCCGCTCCTACGTCGTGCTGCTCCTCGACCACCGGGGCGAGCCGCTGGTGCTCCAGGTCAAGGAGGCCCGGCCCTCGGTCCTGCTCCCCCACCTCCCGCCCGCCGGGTTCGGGGTGGAGGACGCGGGCCACGAGGGGAGGCGCGTGGTGCTCGGGCAGAAGCGGATGCAGGTCGTCAGCGACATCCTGCTCGGCTGGACCACGGTCGACGGGCGCCCGTTCCAGGTGCGCCAGTTCCGCAACCGCAAGGGCAGCGTCGACCCCGCCGCGCTCACCGCCGACCAGGTCGACGACTACGGGCGGATGACCGGGGCCCTGCTCGCCCGCGCCCACGCCCACAGCGCCGACCCGCGCCTGATATCCGGTTACTGCGGCAAGAGCGAGGAGCTGGACGAGGCCGTGGCCTCTTTCGCCGTCGCGTACGCGGACCGCACCACGGCCGACCACGCCGACCTGCTCTCCGCCGTCCGCTCCGGACGCGTGGCGGCCGAACTCGGCGTCTGAACCCCTCCGTGGGGGCGGGCTCCTCCGCGAGGGCGGGCGGTCCCGGCCCCTTACGCTGGGAGGGTGACGAGCCGGAGCGAGGACAGCGACGTGGACCAGGGCCGGGATCAGGAGCGGGACGGCACCGAGAACGCGGTCGGCGGTGCGGCCGAGGGCGTGACCGGTGACGCGGACGGCGGCGTGGCCGACGGTGCGACCGGTGGCGTGACCGGTGGTGCGGACGGCGGCGTTGCCGGTGGGCAGCCCGGGGCGGACGCCGGGGGTGACGAGCGGCCCGAGGCGCGGCTGGAGCGTGCCGTGCGGGTGGCCGAGCAGGCGCTGATCGAGTTCGAGATCGCCGTCGAGACCTTCCGGGTCGAGGTGGAGAACTTCTCCCGGCTGCACCACCAGAAGCTCGGCCCGATGTACGCGCGGCTCGACGAGCTGGAGGCGCTGATCGCCGAGGCCCGGGCGGCGCGCACCGGCGATCCCGAGGACCTGCGGCGGGCCCAGGAGGCCCGGGCGGCGGTCATGCCGATGCCCGGGGTGGAGGAGCTGTTCCACGACTGGATCGACACCGACGGACTCTCCCCCGAGGCGGCGGCCATGCTCACCGAGCGGCCGGTGCAGCCGCCGAAGCGGGTCCGGCCCGGCGAGGAGGCCCGCAGGCTCTACCGCGAGCTGGCCCGCAAGGCCCACCCCGACCTGGCCCGGGAGGAGGGCGAGCGGAAGCGGCGCGAGGAGTTCATCACCCGGGTCAACGCCGCCTACGCCCGGGGCGACGAGGGACTGCTGCGCGAGCTGTCCGCCGAGTGGGAGGCCGGTCCGGCACCGGCCGAGGAGCGGCTCAGCGAGAGCGAGGAGCTGTACGCGCGCCTGGAGTGGCTCGCGGAGCGCAAGGACATGCTGTCGGCGGTGGCGCGCGAGCTGGAGGAGAGCGCGATCGGCGCGATGCTGCGGATGGCGCCGGACGACCCCGACCGGCTGCTCGAAGAGATCGCGGAGCAGCTGCTCGCGCAGGTCTCCGAGCGGGAGAACGAGCTGTCCGGCCTGGTGCAGTAGGTTTTTCCGTGCGCCCGAGACCCCGCTTCGGGCGGTTCCGGCGAGAGTCGGGCGGTTTCGACGAGAGAAGGCCAATCCCATGAATTTCTCCCCGCTGCCCTCGGTGGACGCGGCTGCCGTGCCGGCCGATGCCCTGGTGCTGGACGTCAGGGAGGAAGACGAGTGGGCCGCGGGCCACGTCGAGGGCGCGGTGCACGTGCCGATGAGCGACTTCGTGGCCCGCTTCGGCGAGGTCACGGAGTCCCTGGCCGAGCACGGCCGCGCCTATGTGATGTGCCGGGTGGGCGGCCGGTCGGCGCAGGTCACCCAGTACCTGGTCCAGCAGGGCTTCGACGCGGTGAACGTCGACGGCGGAATGCTCGCCTGGGACGGAGCAGGGCGCCCGATGGTGACGGAGAACGGCGCTCAGGCGTTCGTGCTCTGAACCCTTCCCGGGAGCCTCGGTCCCGGCCCCCGCGCCGTTCTCCGTGAAAGCCGGACCCGACCGGCCCCGTCAGCGGTCGAAGTCCAGCTCCACGTCGGCGGTGGTGGGACGGGACTGGCAGGCCAGGACGTAACCGGCCTCCGTCTCGTCCGGCTCCAGGGCGAAGTTGCGGTCCATCCGCACCTCGCCGCCGACCACGAAGGCGCGGCAGGTGCCGCACACCCCGCCCTTGCAGGCGTACGGGGCGTCCGCGCGGGCGCGGAGCACGGTGTCCAGGAGCGTCTCGCCCCGCTCCACCGGCCAGGTGCCGGACCGGCCGTGCAGGGTCGCGGTCAGGGTGGCGTGCGCGGGGGCGTCGGCCGCCGGGGCCGCCGAGGGCGCGGAGCCGTCGTCAACGTGGAAGATCTCCTGGTGGATCCGGCCCCGGTCGACGCCCAGGTCGCGCAGCGCCCGCTCGGCGCCCTGCACGAGCCCGAACGGCCCGCACAGGAACCAGCCCTCGACCTCGCCGACCGGCAGCAGCGCGGGAAGCAGCCCGGCGAGCCGCTCGCGGTCGAGCCGGCCGGACGGCAGGCCCGCCTGCTGCTCCTCCCGGGAGAGCACGGTGACCAGCTGGAAGCGGCCGGGGTAGCGGTCCTTGAGGTCGGCCACCTCGTCCAGGAACATCGTGGACGCGGCGGTGCGGTCGCTCCGGACCAGGCAGAACCGGGCCTCCGGCTCGCGAGCGAGCAGGGTGGCCGCCATCGAGAGCACCGGGGTGATGCCGCTGCCGCCGACGACGGCCGCGAAGTATCCGGGGCGCGGGGCGAGCGTGAAGCGGCCCATCGGCTCCATGACCTCGACGAGGTCGCCGACGGCCAGCTCCTTGAGGGCGTACGTCGAGAACGCGCCGCCGTCCACGAGCCGGATGCCGACGCGCAGGACGGGGGGCTCGCCGGCCGGGGCGGCGGGGGCGCAGATCGAGTACGTGCGCCGCACCTCCCCGCCCCGCTCGTCGGTGCGCCGCAGCGCGAGGTGCTGGCCGGGCAGGTGCCGGTACGTCTCGTGGAGCTCGGGCGGGACCGCGAAGGTGACGGCCACGGAGTCGTCCGTGAGCCGCTCGACCTCGCTGACCGCGAGCGGATGGAACCCGGCCCGTCCCGCGCCTGAGGACACCATCTACAGCTCCTTGAAGTGGTCGAACGGTTCGCGGCAGGCGGTGCAGCGGCGTAGGGCCTTGCACGCGGTGGAGGAGAAGCGGCTCAGGAGCTCGGTGTCGGTGGAACCGCAGTGCGGGCAGCGGATCGCCAGCGTCAGCGGCACCGGGCCGCCGGCCGGGCCCTGCGGGCGCGGCGGGGCGATGCCGAACTCGGTGAGCTTGCGCCGCCCCTCCTCGCTGATGTCGTCGGTGGACCAGGCGGGGGTGAGGACCGTGACGACGGAGACCTCCGGGACCCCGTGGTCGTGGAGGGCGCGCTCGATGTCCGAGGACATGGCCTCGATCGCGGGGCAGCCCGTGTACGTCGGGGTGAGGGTGACCTCGACCCGGCCGGGGCCGGTGACGTGGACGCCCCGCATGACGCCCAGCTCCTCCAGGGTGAGGACGGGCAGCTCGGGGTCGGGGACGGAGCCGGCGACCCGGCTCAGCTCCTCCTCCAGGGCCGTCATGGTCACCACGACGCCCCCGGGTGGCTGCGGTGCAGGTGCTGCATCTCGGCCAGCATCCGCCCGAAGGACTCGGTGTGCAGGCCCTGGCGGCCCGCGCCCGCGCTCCAGGCGCCGGTGCGCGGCCCGGAGGGCACGGTGAGCGTGGCCCTGCCGAGGACGTCCGTCACCGACTCCAGCCAGGCGCTCTCCAGGGCCGCGTGGTCCACGTCGAGTCCCTCGACCGGCCGGAACAGTTCGCCGGTGTACCGCCACAGGGCCTCGCAGGCCCGGCTCATCCGCGCGTGGCTCTCGGGGGTGCCGTCGCCGAGGCGCAGCGTCCAGTGCTCGGCGTGGTCCCGGTGGTAGGCGACCTCCTTGACGGCCTTCGCCGCGAGGCCCGCGAAGGGCCCGTCGCCGGAGGCCAGCCGCGCGTACAGGAGGTGCTGGTAGGTGGAGAAGTACAGCTGCCGGGCGATGGTGTGGGCGAAGTCGCCGTTCGGCTGCTCGACGAGCTGGACGTTCCGGAAGGAGCGCTCCTCCCGGAGGTAGGCCAGTTCGTCCTCGTCGCCGACGAGGGAGAGCAGGACGCGGGCCTGGCCGAGCAGGTCCAGCGCGATGTTGGCCAGGGCGACCTCCTCCTCCAGCACGGGGGCGGAGCCGGCCCACTCCCCCAGGCGGTGGGAGAGGACGAGGGCGTCGTCGCCGAGGGCGAGGGCCGCGCCCACGGGCACGGCGGCACCGGTCTCGCGGGTGGCGGGGCCTTCTCGGGTGTCCGGGGTGCTCACAGGTGCTTCACCCCTTCCGGGATCTCGTAGAACGTCGGGTGGCGGTAGGGCTTGTCCGCCGCCGGGTCGAAGAAGGGGTCCTTCTCGTCGGGCGAGGAGGCGGTGATCGCCGCGGAGGGCACGACCCAGATCGAGACGCCCTCGCTCCTGCGGGTGTACAGGTCGCGGGCGTTGCGCAGGGCCATCTCCGCGTCGGGCGCGTGGAGACTGCCCGCGTGGGTGTGGGACAGTCCGCGGCGCGAGCGCACGAACACCTCCCACAGCGGCCAACCGTCGCTCGTCATGCCTGTGCCTTCCCGTTGTTCCCGCCGGTGTGCTTGTCCGCGTAGGCCGCCGCCGCTTCCCTGACCCAGGCGCCGTCCTCGTGGGCCTGGCGCCGCCTGCTCAGCCGCTGGTCGTTGCAGGGGCCGTTCCCCTTGAGGACGTCCCAGAACTCGGTCCAGTCGATCGGCCCGAAGTCATAGTGCCCGCGCTCCTCGTTCCACCGGAGGTCCGGGTCGGGGAGGGTGAGGCCGAGCGCGTCGGCCTGCGGCGCGGCGATGTCGACGAAGCGCTGCCGCAGCTCGTCGTTGGAGTGGCGCTTGATCTTCCAGGCCATCGCCTGGGCCGTGTGGGTCGACTCGTCGTCCGGCGGGCCGAACATCATCAGCGAGGGCCACCACCAGCGGTCCACCGCGTCCTGCGCCATGGCGTGCTGGGCCTCGGTGCCGTTCGACAGGGCGAGCAGCGCCTCGTACCCCTGGCGCTGGTGGAAGGACTCCTCCTTGCAGACCCGGACCATCGCGCGGGCGTACGGGCCGTAGGAGCAGCGGCAGAGGGGGACCTGGTTGGTGATCGCGGCGCCGTCGACCAGCCAGCCGATCGCGCCGACGTCGGCCCAGGTCAGCGTGGGGTAGTTGAAGATTGAGGAGTACTTCTGGCGGCCGGAGTGGAGCTTGTCGAGCAGCTCGTCGCGGCTGGTGCCGAGGGTCTCCGCCGCGCTGTACAGGTAGAGGCCGTGGCCGGCCTCGTCCTGCACCTTGGCCATCAGGATCGCCTTGCGGCGCAGCGAGGGCGCGCGGGTGATCCAGTTCGCCTCGGGCTGCATCCCGATGATCTCGGAGTGGGCGTGCTGCGCGATCTGCCGGACGAGCGAGGCGCGGTAGGCCTCGGGCATCCAGTCGCGCGGCTCGATGCGCTCGTCGGCGGCGACGGCGGCGTCGAAGACGGCCTCGTGGGCGGCCGCCTCCACCGCGGCCGCGTCCGCCGCGCCGGTCGTGCCCGCGCCGCCCGCCGTGCCCGCGGTCCCTGCCGTTCCTGCCGTCACTGCGGTCATCAGATCCCCTACCGACCGATCGTTCGGTTCATTGGCTTCAATGGTGAGACGGCGGCCCGTATGGTGTCAACCCTGTGGATAACCGAGGTGGGCCGATCGGGATCGGGGCGGGATGGACGCGTACGTCGAAAAGGACGCGGTCGAGGTGAGCGGCGACCGGCGGACACCCCCGGAGGAGCCGCCCCCCGCCTCCCTGGACCCCGCGTCCCCGCAGGCCGCCGGAGGGCCCGGCACGACCGGCGGGACGGGGACGCCCGGCACCTCCGGGGCGGGCACCGGGATCATGGCCCTGTCCCTGCCGTACCAGGTCGTCGTCGCCGTCGCGCTCGCCGTCACCGGCGTCTTCGCCTGCGTCCACCTGGCGATGGTCTTCCTGCACGTGGCGCCGTCCAACACGCTGACCAAGCAGAACGGCCAGGCCGTGGACGACTGGATCTACCCCGAGTTCGAGCAGAACTGGAAGCTCTTCGCGCCCAACCCGCTCCAGCAGAACGTCTCCGTCGAGGTCCGCGCCGAGGTCACCGCCCCCGACGGCACCCGCCGGACCACCGGCTGGATCGACCTCACCGCCCAGGACACCGAGGCGATCCGCCACAACCCGCTGCCGAGCCACACCCAGCAGAACCAGCTCCGCAGGGCTCTGGACTTCTACTCCAACACGCACTCCGACGACCACCGCTCCAACGGGCCGCGCGGCCGCCTCTCGGAGCAGTACATGCGCCGGATCGCGGTGCAGCGGCTCGACGCCCTCCCGGCCCTCGCGGACTCCGAGGTGCGGCGCATCCAGCTCCGCTCCGTCACCCGGCGCGTCCCCGCGCCGGCGTGGAGCACCGAGAAGTCGAAGCCCTCCCCCTCCTCCCGCGACTTCCCGTGGTGGCGGATCACCGACGCCGACCGGTCCGCCGACGCCGGCGCCGACCGGAACCCTACGGAGGAGGCCCGATGAGCGCCCCGACGCCGACGCCCGTGTCCGCCGCCACGCCCGCGCGTGCCCGCGAGCCCTTCGACCGACGGCTCGCCCGCGCCGTCCAGACCGTCACCGGCCGCTCCCTCGGCCCGTACCAGACCGCGATCGTCCGGATCGGCTTCTCGCTGACCTGGTTGGTCTTCCTGCTGCGCGAGCTGCCCCACCGGCACCGGCTGTACGGCCTCGACAGCCCCTGGTCCTGGGGGATGGCCGAGCGGCTGATCTCCGACAACCGGGCCTTCAGCGTGCTCATGTGGTCGGACGGCCGGATCTGGTTCGAGCTCGTCTACGCACTCGCGGTGCTCTCCGCCGCCCTCCTCCTGGTGGGCTGGCGCACCCGGGCCGTCTCCGTGGTCTTCATGGCCGGGGTGCTGTCACTGCAGAACCGCGCCGTCTTCGTGGGCGACGGCGGCGACAACGTCCTCCACCTCGCCGCGCTCTACCTCGTCCTGACCCGCTGCTCGCAGGTGTGGTCCCTGGACGCCCGGCGGGCGGCCCGCGAGGACCGCGCCGCCCGCGCCGGGGAACCCCCGCGCCGCGACCTCACCGGGCCACTGCTGTGGGTCGTGCTCGGCGGCTTCCTCATGGCCGCCACCTGGTTCTCCGACGTCAGCGGCGAGTGGTGGATGCCGGTGCTGCTGTGGGTGCTCTGGCTGGGAAACGCGCTGTGGTGGCTGGTCTCCCGGTACGCCCCGGGGGAGCCCCGCACCCTGCTCGACGCCCTCGCCCACCTCGCGCACAACGCCGCCCTGCTGGTGCTCATGGCGGAGGTCTGCCTGATCTACGCCACGGCCGGCTGGTACAAGATCCAGGGCTCGCGCTGGCAGGACGGCACCGCGCTGTTCTACCCGCTCCACCTCGACTACTTCACGCCCTGGCCCGCCCTCTCCGAGCTGCTCGCCTCCAGCGGGATCATGGTCATGGTGCTCACCTACGGCACGGTGATCGTGCAGGTCGCCTTCCCCTTCACGCTCTTCAACCGCAAGGTCAAGAACGTCCTCCTCGTCGCGATGATGCTGGAGCACGCCGGGATCGCCCTGCTCCTCGGCCTGCCGGTCTTCTCGCTGGCGATGATCTCCGCCGACGCGGTGTTCCTGCCGACGGTCTTCCTGGTGGCCCTGGGCGCCCGGGCGACCCGGATCCGCGACCGGCTGCTGCGGCGGACGCCGGACGGGACGCTGCCCGAGCAGCGCCGTACGGACGAGGAGCACGGCCCCCGTACCCTCGTCGGGTGAGCACCACCGAAGAGACGCCCGGGACCGGGCCGGAGACCGCCGGGCCCGACCGGGAGCCGGTCCAGTACGACGAGGGGTACGGCCCCGAGGTCGGCGTCGGGCCGCACCCGGAGCCGTGGCCCGAGGACGAGCGGTACGACCCCGAGCTGCTCGCCGGGGGCGACCGGCGCAACGTCGTCGACCGCTACCGGTACTGGACGCGCGAGGCGGTCGTCGCCGACCTGGACACCCGGCGCCACGACTTCCACGTGGCGGTGGAGAACTGGGGCCACGACTTCAACATCGGCTCGGTGGTGCGGACCGCCAACGCCTTCCTGGCCAAGGAGGTCCACATCGTGGGCCGGCGGCGCTGGAACCGGCGCGGCGCCATGGTCACCGACCGCTACCAGCACGTCCGCCACCACCCGGACACCGAGTCGCTGACCTCGTGGGCGGCGGCCGAGGGCCTGCCCGTCATCGGCATCGACAACCTGCCCGGCGCCGTGCCCCTGGAGCGGACCGTGCTCCCCCGGCGCTGCGTGCTGCTCTTCGGGCAGGAGGGGCCCGGGCTCACCGAGGAGGCCCGCGCCCATGTGGAGCGGGTCTGCTCGATCGCCCAGTTCGGCTCCACCCGGTCGATCAACGCGGGGGCGGCCGCCGCCATCGCCATGCACGCGTGGATCCAGCGGTACGCGGAGATCGACGCCCCTTAGGACACCCCTGAGGACGGCGGGGCCCGGCCGGGCCCCGCCGCACGCGGGAGGTCAGGCCTGGCGGCGGACCTCCACCACCCGGAAGCGGTTGGAGACGAAGGCGCCGTCGCACAGGGCGGCGTTCGCCGCCGGGTTCCCGCCGGAGCCGTGGAAGTCGGAGAACGCGGCCGTCTGGTTCACGTACACCCCGCCCGTCAGGTTCAGCGAGAGCTGGGCCGACTCCTCCAGGCAGACCTCCTCCACCGCGCGCTCGACCTCCGCCGAGGTCGTGTACGCGCCGACCGTCATCGCGCCCTTCTCGCGGACCGTGCGCCGCAGCAGCTCCAGGGCCTCGGCGGTGGAGTCCACCGCGACGGCGAAGGAGACCGGGCCGAAGCACTCCGAGAAGTACGCGTCCTGGGCCTCCGGCTTGGCGCCGTCCAGCTTCACGATCACCGGGGTGCGGACCACGGCGTCGGGGAAGTCCGGGTTGACCACCTCGCGGGAGGCCAGCGCCACCTCGCCGAGGTCGGCGGCGGCCTCCAGGCGCGCCTTCACGTCCGGGTTGACCAGGGCGCCCAGCAGACCGTTGGCCCGGGCGTCGTCGCCGAGCAGGCCGCCGACCGCCGCCGCCAGGTCGGCCGTGACCTCGTCGTACGACTTGGGGCCCTGGTCGGTGGTGATGCCGTCGCGGGGGATCAGCAGGTTCTGCGGGGTGGTGCACATCTGGCCGCTGTAGAGGGACAGCGAGAAGGCCAGGTTGCCGAGCATCCCCTTGTAGTCGTCGGTGGAGTCCACCACGACCGTGTTGACCCCGGCCTTCTCGGTGTAGACCTGGGCCTGGCGGGCGTTGGCCTCCAGCCAGTCGCCGAAGGCGGTCGAGCCGGTGTAGTCGATGATCCGGACCTCGGGGCGCACGGCCAGGGTCTTCGCGACGCCCTCGCCGGGACGCTCGACGGCGAGCGCCACCAGGTTCGGGTCGAAGCCCGTCTCGGCGAGCACCTCGCGGGCGATCCGGACGGTGAGCGCGAGCGGCAGGACCGCGCGCGGGTGGGGCTTGACCAGGACCGGGTTGCCGGTGGCGAGGGAGGCGAACAGGCCCGGGTAGCCGTTCCAGGTGGGGAAGGTGTTGCAGCCGATCACCAGGGCGACGCCCCGGCCGACCGGAGTGAACTCCTTGCTCAGCTCCAGGGGGTCGCGCTTGCCCTGGGGCTTGGACCAGCCGGCCCGTCCGGCGGGGGTGCGGGTCTGCTCCGCGTACGCGTACGCCACGGCCTCCAGGCCGCGGTCCTGGGCGTGCGGGCCGCCGGCCTGGAACGCCATCATGAACGCCTGGCCGCTGGTGTGCATGACGGCGTGGGCGAACTCGTGGGTGCGGGCGGAGATCCGGGCGAGGATCTCCAGGCAGACCAGGGCGCGCGTCTCGGCCCCGGCGTCCCGCCAGGCGCCCACTCCCGCGCGCATGGCGGGCAGCAGGACGTCGATGTCCGCGTGCGGGTACTCGACGCCGAGCTCCGGCCCGTACGGCGAGACCTCGCCGCCGGTCCAGCCGTCCGTGCCGGGCTGGTCCAGCTCGAAGCGGCCGTTCAGCAGGGACTGGTACGCGGCGAGGCCGGCCGCCGCGTCGAGCGAGCCGTCCGCCCCGTACGCCTTCGGGTGCTCGGGGTGCGGCGACCAGTAGGCGCGGGTGCGGATGGTGTCGAGCGCCTGGTCGAGCGTGGACCGGTGCTTCTCGGCCAGACGGTCGGTGGTCGGCTGAGCGGTGGCCATGGATGGACCAACTCCTCGTCGAGCTGGGCAGGGAGACACGTACGGAGTTAGAGTAACCGAACGATCGGTCGGGACAAGGGGGCCCGGCGATCCTGTGGAAAACCCATCGGGGAGGATCACTCCCATGAGTGCCGACGTGACCGTCAGGGGGAGCGACGACGTGACCGCCAACGAGGCCGCCGCCGTGGAGCAGGAACGCGTTGAAGCCGTGGAGACGGACCGGGCCGGGGCTGTGGAACCGGACCGGACCGAGGCCGTGGAGCCGGACCCGGCCGGGGCCGCGGAGCCCGTCGGGCGGGACCGCGTCGTCGCCGTCGTCGGCACCGGGACCATGGGGCAGGGCATCGCCCAGGTCGCGCTGGTCGCCGGTCACCCCGTGCGCCTCTACGACAGCGCCCCCGGCCGCGCGGAGGAGGCCGTGGCCGCCCTCGCCGCCCGCCTCGACCGGCTCGTGGAGAAGGGTCGCCTGGACGCCGGCGCGCGCGAGGCGGCCGTCGGACGGCTGCACGCGGCCGGGGAGCTCGCCGAGCTCGCGGACGCGGCCCTCGTCGTCGAGGCGATCGTCGAGGACCTGGCGGTCAAGCGGCGGCTCTTCGCGGACCTGGAGGAGGTCGTCGGCGACGACGCCGTCCTCGCCACCAACACCTCGTCGCTCTCCGTCACCGCCATCGCCGGGGGCCTGCGGCTGCCCGGCCGGTTCGTCGGACTGCACTTCTTCAACCCGGCGCCGCTGCTCCCGCTGGTCGAGGTCGTCAGCGGCTTCGCCACCGACCCGGACGTCGCCACGCGCGCGTACGGGACGGTGAAGGGCTGGGGCAAGACGCCGGTGCGCTGCGCGGACACCCCCGGCTTCATCGTGAACCGGATCGCCCGCCCCTTCTACGCCGAGGCGCTGCGGGTGTACGAGGAGGGCGGGGCCGACCCGGCCACCATCGACGCGGCCCTGCGCGAGAGCGGCGGCTTCCGCATGGGCCCGTTCGAGCTGACCGACCTGATCGGCCAGGACGTGAACGAGGCCGTCACCCGCTCCGTCTGGGACTCCTTCCACCAGGACCCCAAGTTCACCCCGTCGCTCGCGCAGCGCCGGCTCGTCGAGTCCGGGCGCCTCGGCCGCAAGACGGGCCACGGCTGGTTCTCGTACGCGGAGGGCGCCGAGCGTCCCGAGCCGCACACGGCCCCGCCGGCGAAGGCCCCGGAGAAGATCACCGTCCGGGGCGACCTGGAACCCGCGGAGCCGCTGGTGGGGCTCTTCGAGGAGGCCGGGATCAAGGTTCGGCGCAAGGGTGGCAACGGGTACATCCAGCTGCCCGGCGGCGCCCGGCTCAGCCTGGCCGACGGCGAGACCTCCTTCGAGTACCCCGACGAGGAGATCATCTACTTCGACCTCGCGCCGGACTACGCGCGCGCGTCCCGGATCGTGCTCTCGACCGGCGAGCACACCTCGCCCGAGTCCCTCGCCGAGGCCGTCGGCCTCTTCCAGGCCCTCGGCAAGCAGGTGTCCGTCATCGGCGACGTGCCCGGCATGATCGTCGCCCGTACGGTCGCGATGCTGGCCGACCTCGCGGCCGACGCGGTCGACCGGGGGGTCGCCACCGCCGAGGACGTCGACACGGCGATGCGGCTCGGCGTGAACTATCCGCTGGGGCCGCTGGAGTGGGCCGGGAAGGTGGGCCACGCGCGCGTGCGGGGCCTGCTCTTCTCGCTGCACGAGCGCTACCCGACGGGGCGGTACGCGCCGTGCCTGGGCACCGTCCGCCGGGGATACGCCGAGGAAGGACGGGAATCGCGATGACCACGGCGAAGCGCGACACGTACACCCCCGAGACGCTGCTCTCGGTCGCGGTGCGGGTCTTCAACGAGCGCGGTTACGACGGCACCTCCATGGAGCACCTGTCCAAGGCGGCGGGCATCTCCAAGTCGTCGATCTATCACCACGTGTCCGGCAAGGAGGAGCTGCTCCGGCGGGCGGTCAGCCGGGCGCTCGACGGCCTGTTCGCGGTCCTCGACGAGCCGGGGGCCGGGCGGGGCCGGGCCGTCGAGCGGGTCGAGTACGTCACGCGCCGCACGGTCGAGGTGCTGGTCGAGGAGCTGCCGTACGTGACGCTGCTCCTGCGGGTGCGCGGCAACACGGCCACCGAGCGGTGGGCGATGGAGCGGCGCCGCGAGTTCGACCACCGGGTGGCCGACCTGCTGAAGGCGGCCGTCGCCGAGGGCGACCTGCGGGCCGACGTGGACATCCGGCTCGCGACCCGGCTGCTCTTCGGCATGATCAACTCGCTGGTGGAGTGGTACCGGCCGCACCCGGACACGGTGGCGGAGCGGCGGCGGATCGCCGAGACCGTCGTCCACCTGGCCTTCGACGGGCTGCGGACGGCCCGCTGACGTTCTCGGCGGGTCCGGCCCGGGCGTCTCAGTGGTCCGGCCCGGGCGTCTCAGTGGTCCGGGTCGAGGTCCGTCTCCTCGAAGACCAGCAGGGTCCGGGTGGAGAGCACCTCCGGGATCGACTGGAGCTTGGTGAGCACCAGCTCGCGCAGGGTCCGGTTGTCCGGGGTGTGGACCAGGAGCAGCACGTCGAAATCGCCGCTGACCAGCGCGATGTGCGCGGCTCCGGGCAGGGCCTGGAGCTGCTCGCGCACGGTCCGCCAGGAGTTCTGGACGATCTTGAGCGTGATGTAGGCGGAGGCGCCGTGGCCCGCCCGCTCGTGGTTCACGCGGGCGCTGAAGCCGCGGATCACCCCGTCGTCGATGAGCCGGTTGATCCGCGCGTAGGCGTTGGCCCGGGAGACGTGCACCCGCTCGGCCACGGAGCGGATCGAGGCGCGGCCGTCCGTTTGGAGTATGCGCAGGATGTCGCGGTCGATGGCGTCCAGCGGGCGCGCGGGCGGGCCCGGCAGCGCCGCGTCGGGCGCCGGTGACACGACCTGCTCCCATTCGTCGGCCATTTGTTCATCCGCCATGTGCCCCCGCCTTCCTCCGGTGGACGACCTGTTCCCATCCCAGGCTGTGGAGAACCGTTTGTCCACAGGCTGGAGGCGCCTGTAGCCAAAATGCCTCCACGACCGAACAATCGGTAGGTGAGGCGCACCACACTCGCGCCGCCCGCCTTCGGGCTGTATGCCCGCTCCCACGAGGAGGTGGACTCGTTGCGACAGCGCAGTTCGACAGTCCAAGAGCCGCCCGGTGCCGCCCACGCCCACCGGACCACCCCGCCGACGTGGCAGCCGCGCACCGACCCCGCGCCGCTGCTGCCCGACGCCGAGCCGCTGCGCGTGCTCGGCACGGACGCCGTGGCCGACGCCGATCCCGCGCTGTTGCTGAGGCTCTACGCGGAGCTGGTCCGCGGCCGCCGGTACAACACGCAGGCCACCGCCCTCACCAAGCAGGGCCGGCTCGCCGTGTACCCGTCCACCACCGGCCAGGAGGCGTGCGAGATCGCCGCCGCGGCCGTCCTGGAGGACCGGGACTGGCTCTTCCCCTCGTACCGCGACACCCTGGCGGCGGTGGCCCGCGGCCTCGACCCCGTCCAGGCCCTGACCCTGCTGCGCGGCGACTGGCACACCGGCTACGACCCGCACGAACACCGGATCGCCCCGCTCTGCACGCCCCTGGCCACCCAGCTCCCGCACGCGGTGGGCCTCGCCCACGCCGCCCGCCTCAAGGGTGACGACGTCGTCGCCCTCGCCATGGTCGGCGACGGCGGCACCAGCGAGGGCGACTTCCACGAGGCGCTCAACTTCGCGGCCGTCTGGCAGGCCCCCGTGGTCTTCCTCGTCCAGAACAACGGCTTCGCGATCTCCGTGCCGCTCGCCAAGCAGACCGCCGCCCCCTCCCTCGCCCACAAGGCCGTCGGATACGGGATGCCGGGCCGGCTCGTCGACGGGAACGACGTGGTCGCCGTCCACCAGGTCCTCACCGAGGCCGTGGCACGCGCGCGGCGCGGCGGCGGACCGACCCTGGTCGAGGCCGTCACCTACCGGATCGACGCCCACACCAACGCCGACGACGCCACCCGCTACCGGGAGGCCGACGAGGTCGAGACCTGGCGGGCGCACGACCCCGTCCTGATCCTCGAACGGGAACTGACCGGGCGCGGCCTGCTCGACGAGGACGGCAGGCGCGCCGCCGCCGAGGCCGCCGAGACCATGGCCGCCGACCTGCGCGAACGGATGAACGCCGACCCGGTGCTCGACCCGATGGACCTGTTCGCCCACGTGTACGCGGAGCAGACCGCGCAACTGCGCGAACAGGCGGCGCAGCTGCGCGCCGAGCTCGAAGCCGAGGGTGAGGCGTGATGACGACCGCGACGACCGGACCCAAGGCGGCCGGGACCGGCGGCAGGGCCGGGAAGGCCAAGCCCGCCACGATGGCGCAGGCGCTCCAGCGTGCCATGCGCGACGCCATGGCCGAGGACCCGACCGTCCACGTGATGGGCGAGGACGTCGGCACCCTCGGCGGGGTCTTCCGGGTCACCGACGGGCTCGCCAAGGAGTTCGGCGAGGACCGCTGCACGGACACCCCGCTGGCCGAGGCCGGCATCCTCGGCGCGGCCGTCGGCATGGCCATGTACGGTCTGCGGCCGGTCGTCGAGATGCAGTTCGACGCCTTCGCCTATCCGGCGTTCGAGCAGCTGATCTCCCACGTGGCGAAGATGCGCAACCGCACGCGCGGCACGATGCCGATGCCGATCGTCATCCGGGTGCCGTACGGCGGCGGGATCGGCGGCGTCGAGCACCACAGCGACTCCTCCGAGGCCTACTACACGGCCACCCCGGGCCTGCACGTCGTCACCCCGGCCACCGTCGAGGACGCCTACGGCCTGCTGCGCGCGGCCATCGCCTCCGACGACCCGGTGGTCTTCCTGGAGCCCAAGCGGCTCTACTGGTCCAAGTCCGACTGGTCCCCCGAGGCGCCCGCGGCCGTCGAGCCGATCGGCAGGGCCGTCGTGCGGCGCCGGGGCACCAGCGCCACCCTGATCACCTACGGCCCCTCGGTGCCGGTCTGCCTGGAGGCCGCCGAGGCCGCGCAGGCGGAGGGCTGGGACCTCGAAGTCGTCGACCTGCGCTCGCTCGTGCCGTTCGACGACGAGACCGTCTGCGCCTCGGTGCGGCGCACCGGACGCGCGGTCGTGGTCCACGAGTCGACCGGCTTCGGCGGCCCCGGCGCGGAGATCGCCGCCCGGGTGACCGAGCGCTGCTTCCACCACCTGGAGGCGCCGGTGCTGCGGGTCGCGGGCTTCGACATCCCGTACCCGCCGCCGATGCTGGAGCGCCACCACCTGCCCGGTGTGGACCGGGTCCTGGACGCGGTGGCCCGGCTCCAGTGGGAGGCGGACAACTGATGGCCCAGGTCCTCGAATTCAAGCTGCCCGACCTCGGCGAGGGACTCACCGAGGCCGAGATCGTGCGCTGGCTGGTCGCCGTCGGCGACGTCGTCGCCGTCGACCAGCCGGTCGTCGAGGTCGAGACGGCCAAGGCCATGGTCGAGGTGCCCTGCCCGTACGGCGGCGTCGTCACCGCCCGGTACGGCGAGGAGGGCACCGAACTGCCCGTCGGAGCACCGCTCCTGACGGTCGCCGTGGGCGGTACGGGGGAGGCGGAGCCGGTGGCCGTCTCCGCCGTCGCGGAGGGAGCCGTCGCCGGGTCGTCCGAGTCGGCGGCGTCCCCGGAGTCCGCAGTGTCCTCCGAGTACTCCGGCAACGTCCTCGTCGGGTACGGCACCGCAGGGCCCGCCGCCCGGCGCCGCCGGGTGCGGCAGACGGGTCCGGCCGCGACCCCCGCGCCCGTGCCCGCACCCGCACCCGTCCCCACCCACCAGGGGCCCGTGCCCGTCATCTCGCCGCTCGTCCGCAAGCTGGCCAGGGACGGGGGGCTCGATCTGCGGCAGGTGCGCGGGTCGGGGCCCGAGGGCCTGATCCTGCGGGCCGACGTGGAGCTGGCCCTCGCGACGGACCGGGGCCCGCAGGATGCCTCTCCGGCGCCCGTCCCCGTGGCCCCTGCCGTTCCCACCGCTTCCGTCACGTCGGCGGGCGAGCGGGTTCCGCTGCGCGGGGTCCGTGGCGCGGTGGCGGACAAGCTGTCCCGCAGCCGTACGGAGATCCCGGACGCGACCTGCTGGGTCGACGCCGACGCGACCGAGCTGATGGCCGCGCGGGCGGCGATGAACGCGGCGGGCGGGCCGAAGATCTCGCTGCTCGCGCTCCTCGCCCGGATCTGCGTCCACGCCCTGGCCCGGTTCCCCGAGCTCAACTCCACGGTCGACACCGCCGCCCGGGAGATCGTCCGGCTGCCGGACGTGCACCTCGGGTTCGCCGCCCAGACCCCGCGCGGCCTGGTCGTCCCCGTGGTCAGGAACGCGGGGACGCGGACGGCCGAGTCGCTGACGGAGGAGTTCGGGCGCCTGACCGAGGCCGCCCGGCAGTCCGCGCTCACCCCGGCCGATCTGACGGGGGGCACGTTCACCCTCAACAACTACGGGGTGTTCGGGGTCGACGGCTCCACGCCGATCATCAACCACCCCGAGGCCGCCATGCTCGGCGTCGGCCGGATCATCCCCAAGCCCTGGGTGCACCGGGGCGAACTGGCGGTCCGTCAGGTGGTGCAGCTCTCGTTCACCTTCGACCACCGCGTCTGCGACGGCGGCACGGCGGGCGGCTTCCTGCGGTACGTGGCGGACTGCGTCGAACAGCCGGCGGTGCTGCTCCGCACGGTCTGACGGCACCCGCCGCCGCCCGGCCCGTCCCTCCCCGTGGGACGGGCAGGGCGCCCGCGACCCCCGGCGGCCCATACTGCTGGGGTGACCACCGCATACGACGCCGTCGTACTCGCCGGGGGCGCCGCCCGGCGCCTCGGCGGCACCGACAAGCCCGGGGTACGGGTCGGGGGCCGGACCCTCCTCGACCGGGTCCTCGCGGCCTGCTCCGGCGCCGGCCGGACCGTGGTCGTCGGATCCCCCCGGCCGACCGCCCGGCCCGTCCGCTGGACCAGGGAGGACCCGCCCGGCGGCGGCCCGGTGGCCGCCCTCGACGCGGGAGCGCGGGAGACGGAGGCCGCCGTCCTGCTCGTCCTCTCCGCCGACCTGCCCTTCCTGGACGGCGACACCGTCCGGAGCCTCCTCGGCGCGCTGGACGAGGACCCCGGCGCCGAGGCCGTGCTCCTCACCGACGCCGAGGGGCGCGACCAGCCGCTCGTCGCCGCGTACCGGACCGGTTCGCTGCGCCGCGCGCTGGACCGGCTCGCGGACGACCGCGACGGTCTCGCCCACCTGCCGCTGCGTCACCTCACGCACGGGCTCCGGCTCGTGAGGCTCCCCGCCGGTCCCCTCGTCTCCTTCGACTGCGACACCTGGGAGGACATCGCCACGGCCCGCGCCCGCATCAGGGAGCATGGGAGCGTGCTGGACGAATGGATCACCGCAGTCAAGGACGAACTGGGCATCGAGCTGGACGTCGACACCGGCGTGCTGCTCGATCTGGCCCGCGACGCCGCCCACAACGTGGCCCGTCCCGCCGCGCCCCTGACCACCTTCCTGGTGGGGTACGCGGCGGCGTGCGCGGGCGAGGGCGGCCCCGAGGCGGTCGCGGAGGCCGCCCGCAAGGCCGCGGCACTGGCCCTGCGCTGGGAGGCCGAGCAGGACGGAGCCGGATGAGCCTGAAGGAGCCCGCTCCCGTGGCCCCCGGACCCACCGACGGCCCCCCTGGATCCGCTGAGGAGCCCGCCGGGCCCACTGACGAGTCCGCCGGACCTGCCGCCGGGCCCGCCGACGGTCTTTCCGGCTCCACCGACGAGTCCGCCGGACCCGCCGACAAGCCCTCCGGGCCCGGCGGTGGCCCGCAGGCCGGTCATGCGCACCGGGCCACCGGCTGGCCCGAGGCGCGGGCCGTCGCGCGCCGCGCCGGGGTCGCGGCCCGGACCGGCCGGGAGCCGCTGGCGCTCCCGCTGGGGCGGGCGCTCGGCCAGGTTCTGGCGGGGCCGCTCCCGGCCCTCGCCGACCTGCCGTCCTTCGACACCTCCGCCATGGACGGTTGGGCGGTCGCGGGCCCGGGCCCCTGGCGCGTCCGCGAGGAGACCGCCGTCCTCGCCGGTCACGCCCCGGCCGCCGCGCTGGCCGCCGGAGAGGCGGTACGGATCGCCACCGGCGCCCCCGTCCCGCCCGGGACCACGGCCGTCCTCCGTACCGAGCACTCCCGTACCGAGCACTCCCGTACTGAACAGGCCCGTACCGAACAGGCCCGTACCGAACAGCCCCGTGCCGCAGACCCGTCTGCCGAGCACCTGCCCGCCGAGCGCCTGTCTCCTGAGCGCCCGTCCACCGAGCGCCCGTCCACCGAGCGCCCGTCCACCGAGCGCCCGTCCGCCGAACGACCGGCCCCCGCGCACCCGGGCCCCGGGGCTCGCCCCCTGCTCCACGCCCTGCGCGAGGTCGTCGACGGGCAGGACATCCGGCCCCGGGGCCAGGAGTGCCGTTCCGGCGACGACCTGCTGCCCGCCGGTACCGCCGTGACCCCCGCCGTCCTCGGTCTCGCCGCGGCCGCCGGATACGACGAACTCCTCGTCCTGCCCCGCCCCCGCGTGGAGATCCTGGTCCTCGGCGACGAACTCCTCACGTCCGGGCTCCCCCGCGAGGGGCTCATCCGGGACGCCCTCGGACCGATGCTCGGCCCCTGGCTGGCGGCGCTCGGCGCGGACGTCCTCGCCACCCGCCGGATCGGCGACGACGCCGAAGCGCTGTACGCGGCCGTCACCGGCTCCACCGCCGATCTGGTCGTCACCACCGGGGGCACCGCCGCCGGGCCCGTGGACCACGTCCACCGCGTGCTCGACAAGGCCGGTGCCACGCTCCTGGTCGACGGGGTGAAGGTGCGGCCGGGGCACCCCATGCTCCTCGCCCGCCTCGGCACCGATCCCGCCCGCCCGCTGCACGTGCGCCATCTCGTCGGTCTTCCCGGCAATCCGCTCGCGGCCGTCTCCGGCCTCCTCACCCTGGCCGCCCCGCTGCTCGCCGCCCTGGCGGAGCCCGGGACCCCCGCGGAAGGCGGGGCCGGATCAGAGCCCCGCACCCCCGTGCCGTACCGTGTGCCCGTTCGGGACGAGGTGCACGGGCACCCCCATGACACACGGCTCGTCCCGGTCGTCCGTCGCGGCGGGTCGGTCGTACCGCTGCGGTACAACGGCCCGGCCATGCTCCGCGGCATCGCCGCCGCGGACGGTCTGGCCGTCGTCCCGCCCGGCGGGGCACGGCCCGGACAGGAACTGGACGTCCTCGATCTTCCCTGGCCGCCGACGGCGGGGGCCGTACCGGCCCAAGGAGCGTGTTTCACGTGAAACTTCCCAGTCGTGACGTGATGGCCCGCCACGCGGAGGAGAAGATCTCCGGCCCGCGGGTCACCCTGCCCCGCCGGGAGGTGGAGAGGCCGCTCCGCCAGGTCGGCAAGCGTCTCCTCATGGCGCTCGGCGTGCTCGTCGTGACGATCTTCCTCGTCTACTTCGACCGCGACGGCTACCACGACAACGCCGACGAGACGCTCGACTTCCTCGACTGCGCCTACTACGCGACCGTGACGCTCTCCACCACCGGATACGGCGACATCGTCCCGTACAGCGACACGGCGCGGCTCGTCAACATCCTGCTGGTCACGCCCCTGCGCGTGCTGTTTCTGATCATCCTGGTCGGCACCACCCTGGAGGTCCTCACCGAGCGGACCCGGGAGGAGTTCCGGCTGAATCGCTGGAGGTCCACCTTGCGCGACCACACCGTCATCGTCGGGTTCGGCACGAAGGGGCGGTCCGCGATCCAGACCCTCTGCGCGACCGGGCTCAGCAAGGAGCAGATCGTCATCGTCGATCCCTCCAGCAAGGTGATCGAGACGGCGAACGCGGACGGCTTCGTCGGCGTCATCGGCGACGCGACCCGCAGCGCCGTGCTGCTCCGCGCCGAGGTGCAGCGGGCCCGGCAGATCGTCATCGCCACCCAGCGCGACGACACGGCCGTCCTGGTCACCCTGACCGCGCGCCAGCTCAACAGGGGCGCGAAGATCGTCGCCGCCGTCCGCGAGGAGGAGAACGCGCCGCTGCTGCGCCAGTCCGGCGCGGACGCGGTCATCACCAGCGCCAGCGCCGCCGGGCGCCTGCTCGGCCTCTCGGTCCTGAGCCCCAGCGCCGGCACGGTGATGGAGGACCTGATCCAGCAGGGCTCCGGCCTCGACCTGGTCGACCGTCCCGTGACCAAGAGCGAGGTGGGCAAGGGCCCCCGGGAGACCGAGGACCTGGTGGTGAGCGTGCTCCGGGGCCACCGCCTGCTCAGTTACGACGACCCCGCGGCCAGCCCGCTCCAGGCCACCGACCGGGTGATCACCATCGTGCGCGCCACGCCGGTGACCCGGCTCTCCACCCCGCCGGAGGACTGAGCCCGCCGCACCCGCCCCGCTGCCGGACCGCCCCCGCCTCACCGCCGGACCACCCCCGCCCCGCCGCCGGATCGATCCCGACCCGGCGGCGGTCGCGGGAGTAGCCTCGCCGCCATGTATGCGATCACGATTCCGGAACCCGGCGGGCCCGAGGCCCTGGCCTGGGCCGAGGTGCCCGATCCCGTACCCGGCGAGGGTGAGGTGCTCGTCGAGGTGGTGGCGAGCGCGGTCAACCGCGCCGACCTGCTCCAGCGGCAGGGCTTCTACGACCCGCCGCCGGGCAGCTCCCCGTACCCCGGTCTGGAGTGTTCGGGCCGGATCGCCGCGCTCGGTCCGAGGGTGTCCGGCTGGAGCGTCGGCGACGAGGTGTGCGCGCTGCTCTCCGGCGGCGGTTACGCGCAGCGGGTCGTGGTCCCGGCCGGGCAGCTCCTGCCGCTGCCGGAGGGCGTCGACGCGGCCACGGCCGCCGCGCTTCCCGAGGTCGCGTGCACCGTCTGGTCCAACGTCTTCATGATCGCCCACCTGCGGCCGGGCGAGACGCTCCTCGTGCACGGCGGCGCGAGCGGCATCGGCACGATGGCGATCCAGCTGGCGAAGGCGATCGGGGCCCGGGTCGCGGTCACCGCCGGAAGCCCCGAGAAGCTGGCGCGCTGCGCCGAGCTGGGCGCGGACGTCCTCATCGACTACCGCGAGCAGGACTTCGTCGAGGAGCTGGCCAAGGCGACGGACGGGGCCGGGGCGGACGTCATCCTGGACATCGTCGGCGCCAAGTACCTGGAACGGAACGTGAAGGCGCTCGCCGTGAACGGACGGCTCGTGATCATCGGCCTCCAGGGCGGGGTGAAGGGCGAGCTGAACCTCGGGGCGCTGCTCGCGAAGCGCGGCGCCGTCATGGCGACCACGCTGCGGTCCCGTCCCCCGCAGGAGAAGGCGGCGATCGTCGCCGCCGTCCGGGAGCACGTCTGGCCGCTGATCGGGGCGGGTACGGTCCGGCCGGTCGTCGACCGCACGGTGCCGCTGCCGGAGGCCGCCGACGCGCACCGGGCGCTGGAGGCCGGCGACCACGTCGGCAAGGTCCTGCTCCTCGCTCCCCGGGACTGACCCGGCACACGGACACGGACGCGGAGGGGCCCGGCACACACCGGGTGTGCCGGGCCCCTCCGCGTGCGTCCTACAGGTACGGCCCCGAACGGACCGCGTGGCCCGGGCCGTGGTCGTCGTCATCGTCGTGACCGGAGCCCGGCGGCAGGGCCCGGCGCATCTGCTCCAACTGGGCGCGGGCCGCCATCTGCTGGGCGAACAGCGCCGTCTGGATGCCGTGGAAGAGGCCCTCCAGCCAGCCCACCAACTGGGCCTGCGCGATGCGCAGTTCCGCCTCGGAGGGGATCGCCTCGTCCGTGAACGGCAGGGAGAGGCGCTCCAGTTCCTCGACCAGCTCGGGCGCGAGCCCGTCCTCCAGCTCCTTCACGGAGCTGGCGTGGATGTCCTTGAGCCTGACCCGGCTGGCCTCGTCGAGAGGAGCCGCGCGTACTTCTTCCAGGAGCTGCTTGATCATGCTGCCGATCCGCATGACCTTCGCAGGCTGCTCGACCATTTCCGTCACCGGGACCTCGCGGGATTCGTCGTCGCCCTGAGCGCCGCCGAGGGCCATCCCGTCCTGTCCCACGATGAGGACCTGGGGGCTCTCCTGCGACCTGTCATTCCTCGGCATCTCCATGCCGCCATTCTCTCGTACACGTGCCTCACCACGGGGTGTGCCCCTGTACGAGGGTGATCCACCCTCGTACAGGGGCACAGATGGGCGACGAAGACCGTCAGGTCGCCGCGCGCCGGGCCAGCGCGCCGCGCGAGCGGGTCACGAGGGCGGCGAGCAGGGCCGCGCCCAGCGGGACGGCGACGAGCAGGAGGCCCAGGGTCTCCCACGGGACGACGATCGGCAGGTCCGGCGGCGCCGTGTCGGCGCTCCAGCCCTCGGCGACGCTCATCTCGTGGTAGCGGAGCCGGTCGCGCTCCTCGGTGAGCCGGAGCCCCACGGCGGGCAGCAGCCCGGCCGCCGAGCCGAGGACCACGCCCATCGCGGCGACGACTCCGCACTGGAAGCCGCTGAGCGTACGGCGGACCCGGGGCGGGGCGCCCACGGCGGCGAGCGTCTTCAGATCGGCCTCGGCGTCGGCCTGGGCGAGCCCGGTGGCGATGCCGGCGGCGCCGATGGTGACGAGGCCCGCGAAGATCGCCAGGGAGAGCAGGACGATCCCGTACTCGTTGACGAAACCCTCCTCCACGTGCAGGTCCACGCTGCTGCCGAGCTTGGCGAGCTCGCCGTCGAGCTTCTGCCGCTGCTCGCCGTCCGCGAGCCGGTCGGTGGCGGCGTACACGCCCAGCGGCACGGTGGAGAGACCGGCGGCCTTGGCCGTGGCCGGGGTGATCAGGGCCTGGAGCCCGTAGGAGTTCTTGTCGCCGGGCACCAGGTAGGCGGGCACGGAGCTGACCTTCCCGGGCACGGGCCGGCCTTCCTCCATGGCCTTGTCGGCGGCGGCGGTGTCGGTGATCTGCTTGAGCCCGACGGTGCCGTTCTTGTCGATCTGGGCCCGGTCGAAGGTGACGACTTTGCCGTCGGCGAGGGCCTTCACGGCCCCGGGGTCGTCGACGCCGAGGACCTGGAGGACCTTGGCGTCACCGACGAGCAGGCCGCCGTCGACGTAGATCCCGGCGTGGAAGGACTCCTTGCAGCGCCAGTCGTCGGTGATCAGCTTCCGCCGCTGGTCGGGCGTGAACCGCTCCGCGGGGTCGCCGCCGCCCGGCAGCGACACGTACAGCGGGCACTCGTTCGCCGGGGGCACGACGACCTCGAAGCGGCCGCAGCCCGCGTCGTCGCCCCACGGGGGGCAGCCGGGCCTGCCGACCGAGACGCGGTCGACATCGGCGCGCAGCTCGACGGGCAGGTACCGCTGGATGGCCTCGCGGACCGCCGGGACGTCCCGGCCGCCCTCTTCCCGGACGAAGGCGGCGGCGGCGCCGTACGGCAGCTTGGGCTCGTACGAGGCCCTGTTCTCGGCCTCCCGGCTCGCCATGTACGTGGAGACGGCGACCGTTCCCGCGACGGCGGCGAGGACGGCGGCGACGGCCGGAGCCGTACGGCCCCGGTTGCGGACGGCGTCCCGCAGCGCGAGGCGCGGCGAGAGCGGGAGCCAGCGTCCGCTGCGGCCGAACAGGCCCACCAGGGCCGGGGTCATCGCGACGACACCCAGCTCGGCCAGGGCGGAGCCGGCCGCCACCACGGCGACCTGCTCGGTGACGAGGGAGCCGAAGAGGGCGACGGACCCGCCGAGCAGCAGGGCCACGAGACCGATCACCGGCAGGACCCGGTTGCTGCGGCGGACACCGCGCCGGCCGGTGAGCGAGGAGAGGACGCTCTGCCGGGAGGCGGTGACGGCCGGGACGATCGCGGCGAGCAGACCGGTCAGGACCGCGAGCAGCGCGATGACCAGGATTTCGAGCGGCCGGACGTCGAAGGCGCCGAACCGCTGGCCCATCGCCTGTTCGAGGAGCGGCTGGAGCGCCAGGGTCAGGACCACGGCGAGCACGGTGCCGACGACGGCCGCCGCGACGCCGATGACCAGACCGCCGCTCAGCACGATCGCCCGGATGTGGCTGCGGGCACCGCCGTTGGCACCGACCAGACCGAGCTGGCGGCGTGAGCGGCGGGCGCCGACCGCGAAGGCGGGACCGGCGAGGAGGCAGATCTCCAGCATCGCCAGGCCCACGACGGTCGCGACCGCGGCGAGTTCGGCGGCCCGGTCCGCGCTCCCGGCCTCGTAGGTGCCCCAGCCGTCCTTCTGGTAGAGCGGGACGTCGGCGTCGGCGGGCGGGGAGAGCAGCACGGCGCGCGAGGCGACGAGAACGCCCTTGGTGTTGATCTCCTGGACCGTGTTCCACGTGAAACCACCGGGCTTCCGCACCAGGTACGACACGGAGGAGTCCGGGGCCGACAGACCGGCCTTCTCGGCGGCCTTCCCGTACGGGGCGAGGAAGGCGCCGGGGAGCGCGTTGACCTGATCCGTCTTGAGCGAGTCGGGAAGTTCGTAGGAGCCGACGATGCGATACGGACGCTCGAAGTTGCGAGCGGAAAGGGTCGAGCCGATCGACAGACCGCTGGTCTCCAGGAAGTGCGAGGTCGCCATGATCTCGTCGTTCTTCTCCGGGTAACGCCCTTCCAGGAGCGGCATGATGCCCCGGGCGACGGGGTCGGACGCCTTCAGCTCGCGCACCTCGGTCATCAGCAGACCGTGGGACGTGGTCAGCTTCGCCGATCCGACGCGGTCCGTGAGGACGGTGGAACCCGCCGGGAAGGTCTTGGTGACGTCGGTGGGGCCCGACGGCCACCGCTCGTCGTCCTCCTTCCTGGCCGGCGCGCTCATCTCACCGGCCGGGTCCTGGAGGATCGGCACGCCGGCCATGTCGGCGTCCCGGAAGCGGGCGTCGGCCGCGCCGATCGTCCGGTCCAGCTTCTCGGCGGGGGACAGCTCCGCGCTGCGGAAGGTCAGGTCGAAGGCGCTGACGCCCAGGATGGGCAGGGCGATCATCGCGAGGACGAGGGCGCTGCGGCCCTTGGCGCGCCAGGCGTCACGGCGGGCTATGCGGATCGCGGCCCGCCAGGAGTGGAACCAGGTCTTCACGCTTCCGCCACCCGGCCCGAGAGGAGGGAGTCGGCCTCGCTGCGCACGGTCTGGTCGACGATGGCGCCGTCCCGCAGGAACACGACGCGGTCGGCCCAGGCGGCGAACCGCGGCTCGTGGGTGACGAGGACGCCGGCGGCGCCCGCGTCGCAGCGGGAGCGGAGCAGGGCGAGGACGGACTCGCCGGTCTCGGAGTCGAGGGCGCCGGTCGGCTCGTCGGCGAGGACCAGCCGGCGGTCGCCGACCAGGGCGCGGGCGATGGCCACGCGCTGCTGCTGGCCACCGGACATCTCGTCGGGGAACCGGTCGGCGAGGTGGCCGAGGGACATCTCCTCCAGGGCGGCGAGGGCCTCGACGCGCGCCTTGCGGGCGGAGGTCCCGTCCAGCTCGCGGGGCAGGGCCACGTTCTCGGCGGCGGTGAGGGCCGGGATGAGGTTGTAGTCCTGGAAGACGTAGCCGATGCTGCGGCGGCGCAGGGCCGCGAGCTGCTTGATGCCGACCTTGGTGATGTCGGTGTTCTCGACGATCACCGCGCCCGAGGTGGGGGAGTCCAGGCCGCCCGCGATGGTGAGCAGGGTGGACTTGCCGGATCCCGAGGGGCCCATGACGGCGACGAGCTCACCGGGGTACACGGCGAGGTCGATGCCGCGCAGGGCGTGCACCTCGGTGGCGCCCGAGCCGTGGACCCGGGTCAGGTTCTTCAGTTGCAGCACGGGCTGCTGTGCGGACATGGAAGGGTTCCCCCCTTGGGCGTGCCGGGCGGTCGGCCGGGCACGGAGCGTGCGGTGGAAGGTGGTGCGTCAGAGGTTCGGAGGTGGAGCGGAGGTCGTGCGGAAGCGGTGCGGAGGTGAGGTGAGATACGGAAGGGGCGCGGGCGGTCGGCCTCCGCGCCCCGGTGTCACGGGCGGGCGGCGTCCGCGCGAGCCGGGACGTCCTGGGCGTCCTGCGAGGCCGGGGTGTCCTGCGCGCCCGGGGCGTCCTGTGCGTCCGGGGCCGACCGCGCGGTCGCCGAGAGGCGGATCAGCCGGGACTCGCAGTGGTCCAGCCAGCGCGCCTCGGCCTCCGTCTGGAAGATCAGCTGCTCCAGGACGAGCAGCCAGGCCACGTCGTCCCGCTCCCGCGCCCCGCCGCTCTCGACGGCCAGGAGCGCCTGGGCCTTGAGCCGGGTGTAGTCCTGCATCGCCCGCACGGTGTGCCGGCGCTGGGACTGGATGACGTCGCGGATGTCGACGCTCGGCGCGCCCACCGCCATGGCGAGCTTGATGGCCAGCTCGTCACGGGCGGGGCTGGTGCGGTCCACCGGCTTCTCGAACCAGGCCCGCAGCTCGGCACGGCCGTCGTCGGTGATCGTGTAGAGCGTGTGCCCGGCCCCGTCCTCGCCGCCCTGCCGGACCATGCCGTCGCGCTCCAGACGGCCGAGGGTCGTATAGACCTGGCCGACGTTGAGGGGCCAGGTGGAGCCGGTGCGGGACTCGAACTCCGTACGGAGCTGAGAGCCGTAGCGCGGGCCGCGTTCGAGGAGGGCGAGGAGCCCGTGGCGGATCGACATACTCAGTATGTATACCGGGTATGCAGCGGCGGACAACCGACCTGAGGGGGAAGCCGGAGGTCCCACTCAAGGGGGACCCCGGTCCTTCGCGCCGGCTCAGCGGCGCCGCATCCGAAGCCCCAGGAAGCCGATTCCGAGCCCCACCAGAGCGAGGCCCACGCCCAGGGTCAGCACGGGAACCCGCTGGTGGGCGAGGTCGGGAGCGGCCTCGCCGTCCGCCCGGGGCGCGACGGCGGGCAGGCTGGCGGGCGCGGCCTCGGGCGGCAGGGCCTCCTCCTCGGGTACGGCTCCGATCCCCTCCTCCTCGTCCTCCCAGGGGTCCGCTTCCGTAGCGGTTTCGGTACGGGAGGAGCTTTCCGAGGGAGGCGGGGCGGTCTCGGTGCGGCCGGGCCGGAGCCGGCCCTCGGCGGCGGGCCGGCCCGCGAGGGAGGCGGAGGGCTCCGGCGCGGGGGCACCGGAGGGCCCGGTCTGCGCGACCGGAGAGACCGCGCCGGAACCGGCGGGAGCGGGAGCCGGCGCGGGCCCGGGCGGGACGATGCCCCCGGTCCGCCCCGGCGCGACGGAGACGGGAGCGGGGGCCGGCGCGGAGACAGAGGAGGATGCGGGGGCGGACGGCGGGGCGGTCGCGGAGGGCGGACCCGAAGGGGGCTTGGAGGACGTCGAGGGAGCCGGGGGCGCCGCCGGGGTGGTACCGGGGGGCGTGGACGCCGGTGCCGTGGCGCTCGCCGTGGCCGCGGGAGGCTCCGCCGCGTGCGCGAGGGGTGCGGCGCACAGGGCGCAGGCGCAGAGGAACGCGCAGGTGAGCGCGGGGCGCAGGGCTCGCGCCCGCGCCCTGCGGAGTACTGGAGTCACCGGGTGACCCCCTCCCGTACCGAGCCGCCGAGGTGTTCGACCCAGCGTCACATGTCGGGACGAAACCGGCATCCGGTAGGCCGCCGGTAGGCGACCGGCAGGCCTCCGGAGGGGGTGGACAGAGAGCGCCGGTATCTACTTGCCCACCGCTCTACTCGCCCGCCCGCCTGTCCACCGCCCGCCCGTCCACCGCCCTACCGCTCCACCGCCCTACCGCTCCACCGCCCTACCGCTCCACCGCTCTACTGCGGCGGGTTGCCCGTCGAGATCTGGAGCGTGAACTCCGCGTCCTTGGCGGTGATGTCCGTACCGGACGGCGGGTACTGCTCCAGGACCGTGCCCTCGCCGTACGTGGACTCGTCCACCGGGGTCTCGACCTTGATCTTCCACCCGGCCGCCTGGACGCAGTCCTTCACCGACTGGATGTTCCGGTACTTGAAGTTGGGCACCTCGAACTTCTCGGGGTCGTCGCTCGACTCCCTCGGCTGGGTGCACTTCTTCGCGTCGATGGTCTTGGTCAGGTCGGGGCCCTTGTGGCCCGGCGCCGCCGTCTGGGTCTGCTGGGTGCCGGTGCCTCCGGTGCCGCCGGCCTGCGGGTCCTTCGGGTCGTCCTTGTCGAGGTTGAGCGCCACGAGCAGGCCGCCGATCGCGAGCACGGCGACCGCGATCGCGCCCACGAGTACCGGGGTGTTCCGCCGGGAGCCGCCGCCCGCCGGGGCGGGCACGTGCTGCGCCTGGGTGTACGGCGCCGGCGTCGGGGCCTGGGCGTACGGCGCGGGCGTCGGGGCCTGCTGCGGGTAGCCGTACGTCGGGGCGGGCGCCGGGGTCACGGGGCCGTACGGGCCCGGCTGCGGCGTCGGCGCCATGTACTGCTGCACGCCGTGCGGACCGGAGTGCGGACCGGGCGGCGGGGTCTGGCCGACCGGCGGGAAGACGGCGGAGCCGACGCCCGAGCCGCTGCTGACCGGACCGCCCGCGACGATCACGGGGGCGCCGGTCTGCCCGGCCGACAGGACCCGCAGGCACTCGTCGCGCATCGCCGCCGCGCTCGGGAACCGCTCGTTCGGGTTCTTCCGGAGCGCGCGGGCGACGAGCGCGTCCATCGCCGGCGTCACCGAACGGTTGACGGAGGACGGGGCGACCGGCTCCTCCTGCACGTGCGCGTACGCGATGGCGAGCGGGGAGTCGGCGTCGAAGGGGAGACGGCCGGTGAGGAGCTGGAAGAGCATGATGCCGACCGAGTAGAGGTCGGAGCGGGCGTCCACCGCGCGGCCGAGGGCCTGCTCGGGGGAGAGGTACTGCGGGGTGCCGACGACCATGCCGGTCTGCGTCATCGAGGTGACCCCCGACTGCATGGCCCGCGCGATGCCGAAGTCCATGACCTTGACCACGCCGCGCTTGGTCGTCATCACGTTGCCCGGCTTGATGTCGCGGTGGACCAGGCCCATCTCGTGGCTGACGTCGAGGGCGGCGAGCACGTCGGCCGTGACCTTCAGCGCCTTGTCGGCCGGCATCGCGCCGTACTGCCGCACGTCGGAGGCGAGGACCGCGCCGAGCGGCTGCCCCTCCACGTACTCCATGACGATGTACGGCATGACGGCGCCGTCGAGGGTGTCCTCGCCGGTGTCGAAGACCGAGACGATGTTGGTGTGGGAGAGCTTCGCGACGGCCTGCGCCTCGCGCCGGAACCGCTCGCGGAAGGACTGCTCCCGGCCCAGCTCCGTGTGCAGCGTCTTGATGGCGACCTGCCGGTCGAGGGCGGTGTCGTACGCCAGGTACACCGACGCCATGCCGCCCTCGCCGAGAAGATCGCGCAGCTGGTACCGGCCGCCCGCGACCGAACCGCCCGCGTAGCGGCCCTGTGCGCCGTCCTGGCTCATCTGTGCTTCCCCCTACGCGCGCGTGGCGGCGTCGTTCCCGGATTTTCCCGGCCAAGTCTGCCCCAGGGCGGTGACACGTCAAGCCGGGTGCCCGTTACGTGACCCTCCGCACAGGAAGCGTTTCCGAACCGGTGCGGGAATGCGTCGAATTTGCACAGGTGTACGTGAACGGGATTGGATGGCCGGTCCATCTCGGACCGTGATGTCGTACGGAGCCTGTAGCGTGACGACTGGACACGGCACGACAGACGACGGCGAGGACTGATGGCACCCGAATCCGGAGCAGGCGGCGGCGTGCCGGACTCGTCGGCGGAGTCCTGGGGCGTCGGCGGAGTCGTCGGCGACGGGCGCTACCGCCTGACGCACCGTCTGGGACGCGGCGGCATGGCCGAGGTGTTCGCGGCGGAGGACGTACGGCTCGGCCGCACCGTGGCGGTCAAGCTGCTGCGCGCCGACCTCGCCGAGGACCCGGTCTCCAAGGCCCGCTTCACGCGCGAGGCGCAGTCCGTCGCCGGTCTCAACCACCACGCGATCGTCGCCGTGTACGACTCCGGCGAGGACCTGGTGGCCGGCCGCCCCGTGCCGTACATCGTGATGGAGCTGGTCGAGGGCCGCACCATCCGCGACCTGCTGCTGAGCGCCGAGGCGCCCGGCCCCGAGCAGGCCCTGATCATCGTCTCCGGGGTCCTGGAGGCGCTGGCCTACTCGCACCAGCACGGCATCGTGCACCGCGACATCAAGCCGGCGAACGTGATCATCACCCACAGCGGTGCGGTGAAGGTCATGGACTTCGGCATCGCCCGCGCCCTGCACGGCGCGCAGTCGACGATGACCCAGACCGGCATGGTCATGGGCACGCCGCAGTACCTCTCCCCCGAGCAGGCGCTCGGCAAGGCCGTCGACCACCGCTCCGACCTGTACGCGACGGGCTGCCTCCTCTACGAACTCCTCTCGCTGCGTCCCCCGTTCACCGGCGAGACGCCGCTGTCCGTCGTGTACCAGCACGTCCAGGACGTGCCGGTCCCGCCGTCCGACGTGACCGGGTCCGTGCCGCCGGAGCTGGACGGCCTGGTGATGCGCTCGCTCGCGAAGGACCCGGACGACCGGTTCCAGAGCGCCGAGGAGATGCGCGGGCTCATCCAGTACGCCCTCCAGATGCTCCAGCAGCAGGGCGGCTACACCGGCACGTGGAACACCGGTCCGATCGAGGTCCACGAGGGCGGGCGCACCCCGGCCGGCGGCGTGGCCGCGACGACCGCGATGGGCCACCCGATGCACGGCGAGACCGCGCAGGGACCGATCCTGCCGCCGGTGAACCCCGACGACGGCGGGTTCGGCGGCTACGACGGCGGTACGGGCGGCAGCGGCGGCTACGGCCAGGGCGGCTCGTACGGGTCGCAGGGCGGCGGTGGCGGCCGGGGCAAGGTGTGGCTGTTCGCCGCGCTCGCGCTGGTCGCGGTGGTCGCCGGGGTCGCGTTCGCCCTCAGCAAGGCGGGCGGGAACGGCGGCGGCACCACGGAGGACAAGACGCCGACCGTCACCACCTCGCCCTCGGTGACGGCCTCGGAGGAGCCCCCGCCCTCGGAGCAGCCCACCCAGGACCAGACGCAGGACCCGGGCACGTCCAACGGCGGGTCGACCCAGCAGCCGTGGACCGAGCAGCCGACGCGGCAGCCGGACTGGCCCACGGGCACGCCGACCACCGAGACCCCGACCGAGCCGGCCACCACGCCGCCGGTCGAGCCCACGGGCACGCCCACGAAGACGACCGCGCCGCCGACCCGTCCCACGACGCCTCCGGTCACCGAGCCTACCGGCGACCCCTCCGGGGGCACCGACGGCGGCGACGACGGCGATCCGGGCACCCAGCCGCCGGCCACCGGCGAAACCGGCTGACACGGGGCTCCGCCGCCACGGAGACCGCCCTCCGACACGGAGAGCCCCTGAGACACGGGGACCTTCCGACACGGAGCCCCTCTGACACGGGGGCTCCGCCGGGCGCCCGTCGCGGTCACCCCGCGAAGGCCTCCCGGACCGCCTCGTACTCGCGGGTCCACCAGACCGCCAGGGCCGACACCGCGGGGAACTGCGCGTCGGCCCTCCGGTCGTGCAGCTGGTAGCGCCAGCGCAGGGTCCAGAAGTCGTTGAGCCGCTCCCACCACACCCGGTGCGCCGCCGCCGCCAGCTCGGCGCCGTCGGCGCCCGTCGCCCGCCGGTACGCGCGCGCGTAGGCCCGCACCTTCCCCAGGGGCAGCTCGCCCCCGGGCCGTACGAAGAAGATGGCGGCGGCCCGGACCGCCTCCTCGGCCCTCGGGCGGCGGCCGAGCCGGTCCCAGTCGACGATCGCGGCGGGTTCCGCGCCCCGGTAGAGCAGGTTCAGCGGGTGGAAGTCGCCGTGCACCCAGCCGGCGGCCGAGGCGGCCGGGGGCCGGTGGTGGGCGTGCCGGGCGAGCAGCCCGCGGCGCTCCCTGAGCCGGTGCTCGGCGAGCGCGTCGAAGCTGTCGCGGGGGCGGTGCGCGCGGACGAGGCGGATCAGCTCGTCGATGGCCCGGAAGGTGTCCTGGGGGTCCGCGCTCGCGCACGCGCCCGCGTCCGTCCCGCCGGGACCGCCGGCCTCCGGGTCGTCCATCACCCGGTCGAGCGCGGTGTGGACCTGCCCGAGGAGGGTGCCGAGGCGGCGGCAGCCGCCGGTGGAGAGCTGGCCGCCGTCCCGGTGCCGACCCTCGACCCAGGGGTGCAGGGCGTAGCAGTGACCGCCGATGACGGCGACCGTGCGGCCCCGGGCGTCGGCAAGCGGCGGGGCGACGGGCAGGCCCAGGGCGTGCAGGCGGTGGGTGGCCCGGTGCTGGCGGGCGACGGTGGCCCGGTCGGCGGTGGCGGCGTCCAGGTGCTGCTTGAGGAAGTAGGTGCCGCGGGTGGTGGTGAGCCGGAAACCGCGGTTGAGCAGCCCCTCGGTGACCGGCACGCAGTCCAGCGCCTCCCCGGCGTGCCGGTGCCGCCGCAGCAGCGCGTCGACGGGCGGGGCGCCGACGGGCCGGACGCCGCCCGGGCGGGGGGCGGTGGGCCGGGAGCGTGCGGGCGGTGCGCAGGTCGGCGGGGTGAGGGTTTCAGATGAGCGCGGCACCCGCCAGATGTTAGATCACGCTACGTGGTGAAGGTGTCGCCGTACGGAACGGGCCGCGGGCCGCGTGCTCCGCGACTCGCTCGGGTAGTCGAGCGCGTGCACCGTCACGAACTGGGGTTCGATCCGCAGGTAGACGGGGACGAAGGGCTCGCCGTCCACCAGCTCCGGCTCGGGCCCGAAGGCCGCGCGCTCCTCCCGGGTCGGCTCGACGACCCGCGCGGTGCCGCTGAACTGCACGGACCAGATGTGCTCGGCCCCCGAGCCGAAGTTGTCCGCGCCGTACGCGACGACACCGCCGTTGCAGGCGCGGTGGTAGCCGAGCCCCTCGTGCATCCGCAGCAGCACCCGGCCGTCGACCACGACGTGGCGGGCCGGGGCGACGAAGGGCATCGCCCTCATGCTCGTCGCCACCCGGCCGTACGACACGCGGTTCAGCAGCTCGATGGCGCGGATCTCGTCGGTGGACATGTCCTCCACCCTCCGTCACCACCGCGCGTCCGGAAAAGGGGCCCCCGCCCCCTCGCGGGGGGACGTAGGTCCCGAAGCGGACCGGTCAGCGCTTCTCGGCCTGCATCCGCGCCACGTACGCCGCGGCCTGCGAGCGCCGCTCCATGCCCAGCTTCGACAGCAGGCTGGAGACGTAGTTCTTGATGGTCTTCTCCGCGAGGTGGAGCCGCTCGCCGATGGCCCGGTTGGTCAGGCCCTCGCCGATCAGGTCCAGGATCCTGCGCTCCTGCTCCGTCAGATGGGCGAGCTTGTCGTCACCCTTGGGGGCGTTCCCGTCGCGCAGCCGCTCCAGGACCCGGGCGGTCGCCACCGGGTCGAGCAGCGACTTGCCGGCCGCCACGTCCCGCACCGCGCTCAGCAGCTCGTTTCCCCGGATGGCCTTGAGGACGTAGCCCGAGGCGCCGGCCATGATCGCGTCGAAGAGGGCCTCGTCGTCCGCGAAGGAGGTCAGCATCAGGCACTTGATGTCCTCGTTCTGCGAGCGGATCTCCCGGCACACCTCGACCCCGCTGCCGTCCGGCAGCCGGACGTCGAGCACCGCGACGTCCGGACGGGTCGCGGGGATCCTGACCAGCGCGTCCGCCGCCGTTCCGGCCTCGCCGACGACCTCGATGTCCGCCTCCACGGAGAGCAGCTCGTGGACGCCGCGCCGGACGACTTCGTGGTCGTCCAGCAGGAATACCGTGATTTTTCCATCTTCGCGCACGCTGTCAGTCTCACATATTGGCTCTTCCCGCGCCCGGGGTGCGCGGGATAACGTGCCGCTTGTTCCGGCGGCCCTCCAGGCCGTTGCCGACGCGCTGACCAGCCGCTGTTCCCCCTTTTCTCGATTTACTTGGAAATCCAAGCAAAATCGCAGGTCAAGAGGGGTTTCGCGGGAATGCCGCGCTGTGGGTAACGTGCCTATGACAGGGCGCTCGCCGGGGCACTTGTCACGCCCGACCCCGGCCGCGTCGCACCCACCCCGTGCGAAGGGTACGGACAAGGCGGAGAGCCGCACTGGCCTCACCGGCGAACCCGGGGGCCGGACCGACGGAGGAGCACGCACGTGACCGTGGAGAGCACTGCCGCGCGCAAGACGACGCGACGCAGCAGCGGCACCAAGCGCACCGCAAGCGCGAGCCCGAGCACCACCAAGAAGACGAGCACGCGCGCCGCGGCGGGAGCGACGGAGCCCGAGCTCGTCCAGCTCCTGACGCCCGAAGGGGAGCGCGTCCAGCATCCCGACTACGACATCGACCTGAGCGGCGAGGAGCTGCGCGGCCTCTACCGCGACATGGTCCTCACCCGTCGCTTCGACTCCGAGGCCACCTCCCTCCAGCGCCAGGGCGAGCTGGGCCTGTGGGCCTCGCTCCTCGGCCAGGAGGCCGCCCAGATCGGTTCGGGCCGCGCCCTGCGCGACGACGACTACGTCTTCCCGACCTACCGCGAGCACGGCGTCGCCTGGTGTCGCGGGGTCGACCCGACGAACCTCCTCGGCATGTTCCGCGGCGTGAACAACGGCGGCTGGGATCCGAACAGCAACAATTTCCACCTGTACACGATCGTCCTCGGCTCGCAGACCCTGCACGCCACCGGTTATGCCATGGGCATCACCAAGGACGGCGCGGACTCCGCCGTGATCGCCTACTTCGGCGACGGCGCCTCCAGCCAGGGCGACGTCAACGAGTCGTTCGTCTTCTCCGCGGTCTACAACGCCCCGGTCGTCTTCTTCTGCCAGAACAACCAGTGGGCCATTTCCGAGCCCATCGAGAAGCAGACCCGCGTCCCGCTCTACCAGCGCGCCCAGGGCTTCGGCTTCCCCGGCGTCCGGGTCGACGGCAACGACGTCCTGGCCTGCCTCGCGGTCACCCGCTCCGCCCTGGAGCGCGCCCGCCGCGGCGAGGGCCCGACGCTCATCGAGGCGTTCACCTACCGGATGGCCGCCCACACCACGTCCGACGACCCGACCCGCTACCGCCGCGACGCGGAGCGCGAGGCGTGGGAGGCCAAGGACCCGATCCTGCGCCTGAAGGCCTACCTGGAGAACGAGGGCCACGCCGACGCGGCCTTCTTCGAGGAGCTGGAGGCGGAGAGCGAGACCCTGGGCAAGCACGTCCGCGAGGTCGTCCGCGCCATGCCCGTACCGGAGCACATGGCGATGTTCGACAACGTGTACGCGGACGGGCACGCGCTCGTCGACGAGGAACGCGCGCAGTTCGCCGCCTACCAGGCGTCCTTCGCGAACGGAGAGGCCGAGTAACCATGGCTGTTCAGAAGCTCCCCCTCGCGAAGGCGCTCAACGAGTCGCTGCGCACGGCCCTGGAGACCGACCCCAAGGTCGTCGTCATGGGCCTGGACGTCGGCAAGCTCGGCGGCGTCTTCCGGATCACCGACGGCCTGCAGAAGGACTTCGGCGAGGACCGGGTCGTCGACACCCCGCTCGCCGAGTCCGGCATCGTCGGCACCGCGATCGGCCTCGCCCTGCGCGGCTACCGGCCGGTCGTGGAGATCCAGTTCGACGGCTTCGTCTTCCCCGCGTACGACCAGATCGTCACGCAGCTCGCGAAGATGCGGGCCCGCTCGCTCGGCGCGGTCAAGGTGCCGGTCGTCATCCGCATCCCGTACGGCGGCGGCATCGGCGCCGTCGAGCACCACTCCGAGTCCCCCGAGTCGCTCTTCGCGCACGTCGCGGGCCTCAAGGTCGTCACTCCCGCGACCCCCTCGGACGGCTACTGGATGCTCCAGCAGGCGATCCAGAGCGACGACCCGGTCGTCTTCTTCGAGCCCAAGCGCCGCTACTGGGACAAGGGCGAGGTCGACACCGAGGCCATCCCCGGCGAGCTGCACAAGGCCCGGGTCGCCCGCGAGGGCACGGACCTCACCCTCGTCGCCTACGGCCCGATGGTGAAGACCTGTCTGGAGGCGGCCTCGGCCGCCGCCGAGGAGGGCCGGTCGATCGAGGTCGTGGACCTGCGCTCGATCTCCCCGATCGACTTCGACACCGTCCAGGCCTCGGTCGAGAAGACCCGCCGCCTGGTCGTCGTCCACGAGGCCCCGGTCTTCTTCGGCTCCGGCGCGGAGATCGCCGCCCGGATCACCGAGCGCTGCTTCTACCACCTGGAGGCCCCCGTCCTGCGGGTCGGCGGCTACCACGCGCCGTACCCGCCGGCGCGCCTGGAGGAGGAGTACCTGCCGGGTCTCGACCGCGTGCTCGACGCCGTCGACCGCTCGCTGGCGTACTGAGGAGAGCACCGTGACGATCCGCGAATTCAAGATGCCCGACGTGGGCGAGGGCCTCACCGAGGCCGAGATCCTCAAGTGGTACGTCCAGCCGGGCGACACCGTCACCGACGGACAGGTCGTGTGCGAGGTCGAGACGGCCAAGGCGGCCGTCGAGCTGCCGATCCCGTTCGACGGCACGGTCCACGAGCTGTGCTTCCCCGAGGGGACGACGGTCGACGTCGGCCAGGTCATCATCTCGGTGAACGTCGGCGGCGGCGCGCCCCCCGCCCCGGCGGCCCCGGTCACCGAGTCCGTCGCGGCCCAGGCCGTGCCGGCGGAGCCGGTGGCGGAGGAGGGCGAGCCGCAGGGCCGCCAGCCGGTCCTCGTCGGCTACGGCGTGGCCGCCAGCTCCACCAAGCGGCGCCCCCGCAAGGCGGCCGGGGACGTGGCCCCGGCCGCTCCCGCACCGCAGGCGCCCGCCGTCGTCTCCGTACCGGAGCAGCTCAACGGGCACGCGGCGGGGGCCGGTCGGCCGCTGGCCAAGCCGCCGGTCCGGAAGCTCGCCAAGGACCTCGGCGTCGACCTGGCGACGGTCGTCCCGACCGGCCCGGACGGCGTCATCACCCGTGAGGACGTCCACGCGGCCGCCGCCCCGGCGCCCGCACCGGCCGTCGAGACCCCGGCTCCGGCCCCGGCCCAGGCCCCGGCGCCCGCAGCGGCCCCGGCCGCCGCGCCCGCGGCGGAGACGTCCGGCGCCCGGGAGACCCGCGTCCCCATCAAGGGCGTGCGGAAGGCCACGGCGGCGGCGATGGTCGGCTCGGCCTTCACCGCCCCGCACGTCACCGAGTTCGTGACCTTCGACATCACGCGCACGATGAAGCTGGTCGAGGAGCTGAAGTCCGACAAGGACATGGCGGGCCTGCGGGTCAACCCGCTGCTCCTCATCGCCAAGGCGATCCTGGTCGCGATCCGGCGCAACCCGGAGATCAACGCGGCCTGGGACGAGGCGGCGCAGGAGATCGTCCTCAAGCACTACGTGAACCTGGGCATCGCCGCGGCCACCCCGCGCGGTCTGATCGTGCCGAACATCAAGGACGCGCACGCCCAGACCCTGCCCGAGCTCTCGAAGTCGCTGAGCGAGCTGGTCGCCACGGCCCGCGAGGGGAAGACGACCCCGGCGGCGATGCAGGGCGGCACCTTCACCATCACCAACGTCGGAGTCTTCGGCGTCGACACCGGTACGCCCATCCTGAACCCCGGCGAGTCCGCGATCCTCGCGGTCGGCGCGATCAAGCTCCAGCCGTGGGTCCACAAGGGCAAGGTGAAGCCGCGTCAGGTCACCACCCTGGCCCTCTCCTTCGACCACCGCCTGGTCGACGGCGAACTCGGCTCCAAGTTCCTGGCGGACGTCGCCGCGATCCTGGAGCAGCCGAAGCGGCTGATCACCTGGGCGTGACGCGTAGCGCCCGGTACGCGTGGTTTCACGTGAAACCGGCATGAACGGCCAGAGAGCCCCGTCCACGATGCGGACGGGGCTCTCTGTTGCACCCCTGTTGTATCTATGCTGTGTTCATGCCTTCAGCTCCCCCCGCCGCCGACCGCGTCTACATGCACGTCAAGCAGGCCGTACTCGACCGGCGCTACGCGGGGGGCACCCTCCTGACCGAGGGCGAACTCGCCACGGCCGTGGGGGTGTCGCGGACCCCCGTCCGCGAGGCGCTGCTCAAGCTGGAGATGGAGGGGCTGCTCAAGCTCTACCCGAAGAAGGGCGCCCTCGTCCTCGCCGTCTCCGCGCAGGAGATCGCCGATGTCGTCGAGACCCGGCTCCTCGTCGAGGAGTTCGCCGTCCGCCGGGCCGTGCCCGCCCCCGCCGCGCTGATCACCCGCCTCGAAGAACTCCTGGAGGAGCAGAAGCGGCGGGCCGAGGCCGGGGACCTCGCGGAGGTCGCCGTCACCGACCGCTGCTTCCACGCCGAGATCGTCCAGCACGCCGGCAACCAGATCCTCGCCCGGCTCTACGACCAGCTCCGCGACCGCCAGTTGCGCATGGGCGTCGCCGTGATGCAGTCCCAGCCCGACCGCGTCGCCAAGAACATCACCGAGCACGCCGAGATCCTCGACCGCATCAAGGCCGGCGACGCCGAGGGCGCCGCGCACTGCGTCCGCCAGCACCTCAGCTGGGTCAAGGTCCTGGTCCGGGGTGAGGACCGGTGAGCAACCGCAACGGATACGGCTCCGCCGTCACCCTCCCCGGCGACCCGCCCGGCGGCCGCCGCGCCGCCCTCGTCTGGGGCGTCGGCGTCGCCGTCTACTTCGTCGCCGTCATCTTCCGCACCTCGCTCGGCGTCGCCGGACTCGACGCCGCCGAACGCTTCGACGTCAACGCCTCCGCCCTCTCCACCTTCTCCATCCTCCAACTGCTCGTCTACGCGGGGATGCAGATACCCGTCGGCCTCATGGTCGACCGCCTCGGCACCAAGAAGGTCCTGGTCCTCGGCGTCGTCCTCTTCACCGTCGGCCAGCTCGGCTTCGCGCTCTCCCCGTCGTACGGCACGGCCCTCGCCTC
The DNA here is from genome assembly GCF_044754545.1 of Streptomyces sp. NPDC093071. Lineage (NCBI taxonomy): Bacteria > Bacillati > Actinomycetota > Actinomycetes > Kitasatosporales > Streptomycetaceae > Streptomyces > Streptomyces sp. NPDC093071. Next base: position 312,260 of record NZ_JBIVPH010000005.1, read on the forward strand.
CCGCGCGCTCCTCGGCTGCGGCGACGCCATGACCTTCATCAGTGTCCTGCGGCTCGGCAGCCGCTGGTTCCCCGCCCGGCGCGGCCCGCTCATCGGCCAGGTCGCCGCCCTCTTCGGCATGGCCGGGAACCTGGTCTCCACCGTCTTCATCGCCCGCGCCCTGCACGGCCTCGGCTGGACCGCCACCTTCGTCGGCAGCTCCTTCGCCGGCGTCCTCGTCCTCGTCCTGCTGCTGCTCTTCCTCAAGGACCACCCCGAGGGGTACGAGCCCCAGCCCGCCGCACACGCGGGCGCCGCCTACGTCCGCCGCCAGATCGCCGAGTCCTGGCGCGAGCCCGGCACCCGGCTCGGCATGTGGGTGCACTTCACCACCCAGTTCCCGGCCATGGTCTTCCTGCTCCTGTGGGGACTGCCCTACCTGGTCGAGGCGCAGGGCCTCTCGCGGTCCACCGCCGGGACGCTGCTCACCCTGGTCGTGCTCTCGAACATGGTCGTCGGCCTCGCGTACGGGCAGATCATCGCCCGCCACCACGCGGCCCGCGCCCCGCTCGCCCTCGGCACGGTCGCGGCCACCGCCCTGCTGTGGGCGTCCACCCTCGCGTACCCCGGCGACCACGCCCCGATGTGGCTGCTCGTCACCCTCTGCCTGGTCCTCGGCGCCTGCGGACCGGCCTCGATGATCGGCTTCGACTTCGCCCGCCCGGCGAACCCGCCGGAGCGTCAGGGGACCGCCTCCGGAATCGTCAACATGGGTGGTTTCGTCGCCTCGATGACGACGCTGCTCGCCGTCGGCGTGCTGCTCGACGCGACCGGGGACGACTACCGGATCGCGTTCTCCTCGGTCTTCGTCCTGGAAGCCCTCGGCGTCGTGCAGATTTTGCGCCTCAAGGCCCGCACCCACCGCCGCGAACGGGAACGGCTCGTCGCCAGCCGCGTGGAGGCCGTGCACGTACCCGTGTAGGGGGCGGGTCAGCGGGGCGTCACCGCGAAGTTGTCGAGGATCGCCCACGCCAGCCGCTCGTCGCCCTCCACCTTGATCCGGTCGGCCGCGTCGGCCGCCCGGACCCGGCCGCAGGCCAGCCGCACGTACGTCTCCCAGTCCGTCGCGAGCGTCACCGCCGGGCCGAGCGAGGGCGCGCCGTCGATCGACCCGCGCCCCTCCGCGTCCACCCGCACCGTCCGCAGGAACTCCACCGGACCGGTCACGTCGAACACCACCGCCGAGGACGCCGGCGCGCCCGCGTCCTTGGCGACCACCTTCGGCAGCGCCTCCAGGAGCACGTCCCGGACCACGTGCGCCCCGGGCGAGTCCAGGTTCCCCGGCACCCCGAGCGCCGTCCGCAGGTCCTGCTCGTGCACCCACACGTCGAAGGCCCGCATCCGGTAGGCCGCTTCCAGGGTCTGCTCGGCGCCCAGCGGGGCGCGGATCAGATGGTCGGGGGAGCGGTTCTCGTTGCGGAGCTGACGGGCCCGGCGGATCAGGATGTACTCCAGCTCCGAGGTCATCTCCGGCGCCGTGTGGTGCCGCCGCACATCGACCTGGACCTCCATGTAGCGCGCGAAGTCACTGCGCACGTGGTAGAGGTCGCGCGGCAGCGAGTGGATCGGCCGGGGGTCGCCGAGCATCTCCGTCTCCATGCCGATGACGTGGGACACGATGTCCCGCACCGACCAGCCCGGGCAGGGGGTCCGCCGGTTCCACTCGCCCTCCACGAGCGGCTGCACCAGCTCGGCTATCGCCTCGATGGAGTGGGTCCAGGCGTCGGCGTGGTTCTGGAGGCTGGGATGGACGGTCACGGGACCCCTCGGCGGTTCTTCGGTGCGCGGGCTGAAAACACGACTGGGTGGGAGGCTCGGACGCTAAGTTACGCTGCCCGAAGGCACCCCGGCAGTGCTTTCGTGTGACGATCGTAGGCCGGTGTTGACGGCTCGAATGCCAGGACGGTGGTAGTGTGCGCGCCTCGCTGATCCAGATCGCGGTAGACCCGGACGAACCGGTCGACGCTCGTCGCGCCCGCGCGGCCCGCCTCGTACGGGAGGAATCCGGCCGCGCCGACCTCGTCGTCCTCCCCGAACTGTGGACCGTCGGCGCCTTCGCGTCCGACCTCTTCGCCGCCGAGTCCGAGCCGCTGAACGGCCCCACGCACCGGGCGATGGCCGGGGCCGCGCGGGACGCCGGGGTCTGGCTGCACGCCGGCTCCTTCGTCGAGGCGGAGGCCGGCGCCCTCTACAACACCTCGCTCGTCCTCTCCCCCGACGGCGAACTCGCCGCCTCCTACCGGAAGATCCACCGCTTCGGCTTCGACAAGGGCGAGGCGGTGCTCATGGCCGCCGGGGAGGACCTGGTCACCGTCGACCTGCCGCACCTCACCGTCGGCGTCGGCACCTGCTACGACCTGCGCTTCCCCGAGCTGTTCCGCGGTCTGGTCGACGCGGGCGCCCAGGCCTTCGTCGTCCCGGCCGGCTGGCCCGCCCGCCGCCGCGCCCACTGGACCCTCCTGGCCCGGGCCCGCGCGGTCGAGAACCAGGCGTACGTACTGGCCTGCGGCACCGCGGGCACCCACGCGGGCATCGAGCAGGCCGGGCACTCGATCGTCGTCGACCCCTGGGGCGAGACCCTCGCGGAGGCCGGCCCCGGCGAGGAGGTCCTGCGCGTCGAGCTCGACCCCGGCCGGGTCGCCACGACCCGCGAGGAGTTCCCGGCCCTCAAGGACCGGGTCCTGGGCGTCAGGCCGCCGAAGCGGACCTGAGGACGTAGACGGGGGCCTCCCGCGCGGGGCCGGGGCGTACGTCGAGGACCTGTGGACGGACCTGGCCCAGGCCCTGGACCAGGCCCTGAAGGAGGCCTCCTGACGGGAGGTCAGTCCTCTCGCTCCGCCATCCGGATCACGCACACCGCCACCGCGACCATCAGGGCGGCGTCGGCATCCTCCCGGACCACGTTCACCGCGTACGTGTCGCGGACGCGGAACCACTGCCGGGAGACGTGGACCAGCAGCTCGCCCTCGTACTCGACGGTGAACTCCCGGTCCAGGATCCGGCCGCTGACGTCCAGCTCCGTGCCCTCGACCAGCGTCACCCGGTAGTGGTTGCGCAGCAGCGAGAGCCGCTTGCGGCGGACGGTCGCCAGCGGCCGCTCGTCCCGCTCGATCGTCATCGCGTCCCGCAGGCTGAACATCTTCTGCCGCAGGGTGATCAGGACCCGCCCGTCGGGGTCCTTCAGCTCCAGGGTGTCGCGCAGCCGCATGGCCTTGCCGTCGGCGAGGAAGGCGTGGCGGCCGTCCTCGTCCTCGATCCAGTAGTCGTCGCCGATCGCGAAGATCTTGTCCCGTACGAGATATTTCACCCGGTTACTCCTGCCCGGTCGGCGCCGCTTCTCACGCGAAGCGGCGTTCTCACCCGAAGCGTTCTCACCCGAAGTAGCGGGTGAACGCGTCCGGACCCGCCCCGAGCATCTCCCCGAACGGCGAGTCGAGCTGATGGATCAGCAGCACCGTGAAGGCGATGAACCCGGACAGGCCCATCACCATCACCACGTGGGTCGTGCTCCGCTTGATCCCGAAGAGGAACATGAACGCGAGCGTCAGCACGCCGCCGATCAGCAGCCCCGTCCACAGCACGGGCGAGAGCCGCTCCTGCGCCGCCGCCTCCCGGCCGCGCCGCGCGTCGTCGACGTAACCGAGCTGGGCCAGCAGCTCCTGGGCCGCGATCTGCTCGGACACCCGGTCGGAGCGGGTCACCTCGCCCGCCCGCCGCAGCTGGTCGAGCAGCGTCCAGCCCGAGGCGTCGAGCGGCTCGCGGCCGACCATCGCGGGCCACTCGACGTCCACGACGTGGCTCGCGTACGTCCGGGCCGCGTCGCGCACCGGCTGCCGCTGGGCGAGCGGGAGCGCGTCCGCGAGCAGGTACGTCTGGTGCAGGGCGCTCGCCTCGGCCTGGACGTGGTCGGCGGCGGCGGACCGCGTCTCCCAGACGGAGACCAGGCAGAGGCCGAGGACGACGGCGTAGAGGACCGACACCATCATGGCGATGTACTCGGCCACGTCCTCGCGCGGCTCCTCGTCCTCCCCGACCGGGAAGAGCCTGGTCTTGGCGAAGACGGAGAGGGCGGCGACGAACGCGACCCCGAGGACGACGACGAGGGTTTCGAGCAGGGCCACGGTCACTTCCTCCGGCTGCCGAGGAGCGCGGCGGCGACGGCCGCCGGGATCAGGAGCAACAGCAACGTCGTGGCCACCCCGAACTCCGCCGCCTCCCGGCCCCGCCGCCGCACCCGCCCGAGGAACCCCTCGTCGTCGACCCCGGCGGCGCGCCGGAGGCCTGGGGGAGGGGCGGGCGGTACGGCTCCGGGGGACACGGAGGACGGCGGTACGGCTCCGGGCGGCACGGCCCCCGGGGGTACGGCTCCGGGGGCGGCGCCCGCGCCGGGAGCGGCGGGGGCCGCGGGCCGCCCGGCCGCATCCGTACCCGTCCCCGTACCCGTCCCCGTACCCGTATCCGTACGCGCGAGGGCCCCGGGAGCCCCCGGCGCGGGTGCGGCCCCGGCCCCCGCCGAAGCCCCGGCGGCCCCCGCCGAAGACCCCGCAGCAGGGGCCCCGGGCGCCGGGGTCCTCGGAACAGGCGCCACCGGCGCCTCCCGCACCACGAAGACGGCCGAGGCCCCCGCCGTGAGCACCGGGGCCGTGACCCGCTCGCCCCCGGTCCCGAGCGTGGTCGCCCGGTCGCTCCCGGAGGCGCGGCCGGCGCTCCGGTAGGTCCCCGGGCGGAGCCGTACGGTCGTCCGGCAGAAGGCGGAGGTGTCCGGGGCGAGGACGGCCACGGTCCCGCCCCGCCCCCCGCAGTCGGGCGCCCCGGGCGCGAGGGCGAGCCCGGGGTCCTCGACCCGCACCGTGTAGAGGGGGAGGTTCCCCCGGTTGGTGACGGTGTACGTCACGATGGCCGAGGCCCCGCCCCCGCCCGTCCCCGGGGTGGCGACCACCACCTCCTCGGTGAGGCCCAGCGCCCCCGCGACCCCGGCGTACCCGGCGCGGGCGGTCGCGGTGAGCCGGGTGCGGAGGGCGGGGACGTCGCCCTCGGCCCGTACGGGATGCACGTGCCTGCCCGCCACGGCCCGGAAGCGGGCCGTGCACTCCGCCTCCTCGGCCGCGGGGAGCACCGCGGGGCACCGCACGGACCCGGCGGGGGCGCCGGGATCGAGGACCCGCACCCGGTGCAGGTCCGCCTCGCTCACGTTCAGCAGCCGGTACCGCTTCACGACCCACGTCCCGACGCGCACCTCGGGCGGCCGGACGTCGCTGTCGGCCCGGCCGTTCACGGTCACGGACAGCCGCAGGTTTCCGTCGCCGACCCCGCCGGCCCACCCGGAGCCCTCCAGGAGGGCGGACGCGAGCAGCACCGCCACGAGTAACCCGGCACTCACCCGAAAGCCGGAATAGTCAGATGATCTGCCCACGTGCTCCATGTCCGCCATGCTGACCGGCCCCCACCCCGGAACCCGCCCCCGGACACGCCCGCCGCCCCCGCCCGACCCCCACTTTCCACCCGTACGGCACCCTTGGATCCATGAACGATCCCGCGCCCACCCCCGCGCCCCGACGTGCCCGTGTCCGCGCCCCCGAGCTGATCGGCAAGGGCGGCTGGCTGAACACCGGCGGAGAAGAACTCACCCTCGCCGACCTGCGGGGGAAGATCGTCCTCCTCGACTTCTGGACCTTCTGCTGCGTCAACTGCCTGCACGTCCTCGACGAGCTGCGCGACCTGGAGGAGAAGCACCGCGACACCCTGGTGATCGTCGGGGTGCACTCGCCGAAGTTCGTGCACGAGGCCGAGCACCAGGCCGTGGTGGACGCCGTCGAGCGGTACGAGGTGCACCACCCCGTCCTGGACGACCCGGAGCTCGCGACCTGGAAGCAGTACGCCGTGCGCGCCTGGCCGACGCTCGTCGTGATCGACCCCGAGGGGTACGTCGTCGCCCAGCACGCGGGCGAGGGCCACGCCAACGCGATCCGGACCCTGGTCGAGGAGCTGGAGGCCGAGCACGGCGCCAAGGGGACGCTGCGGCGCGGCGACGGGCCGTACGTGCCGCCGGAGCCCGCCGCCACCGACCTGCGCTTCCCCGGCAAGGCGATCGCGCTCCCGTCCGGGAACCTCCTGGTCTCCGACACCACCCGGCACCAGCTCGTCGAGCTGGCGGCGGACGGCGAGACCGTGGTGCGCCGCATCGGCGAGGGCGTCTTCCGCGAGCCGCAGGGCCTCGCGCCGCTGCCCGACGGCAGGGTCGTCGTCGCGGACACGGTGAACCACTCCCTGCGCACGTACGACCCGGAGAGCGGCGCGATCGAGCGGATCGCCGGCACCGGCAGGCAGTGGTGGCAGGGCTCCCCGACCTCGGGCCCCGCCCTGGAGGTCGACCTGTCCTCGCCGTGGGACGTCGCCTGGTGGCAGGGCAAGGTGTGGATCGCCATGGCCGGCGTCCACCAGCTGTGGACGTACGACCCGGAGACCGGGACCGTGGAGGTCGCGGCCGGCACCACGAACGAGGGCCTGGTCGACGGCCCCGCCGCCGAGGCCTGGTTCGCGCAGCCCTCCGGCCTCGCGGCCGCCGGCGACCGGCTGTGGATCGCGGACTCCGAGACCAGCGCGCTGCGCTGGATCGACGCGGACGGCGTCGTGCGCACTGCCGTCGGCACCGGCCTCTTCGACTTCGGCCACCGCGACGGCGACGCCGGCCAGGCGCTCTTCCAGCACCCGCTGGGCGTGACCGCCCTGCCCGACGGCTCGGTCGCCGTCAGCGACACGTACAACCACGCCCTGCGCCGCTACGACCCCGCCACCGGCGAGGTCACCACCCTCGCCACCGATCTGCGCGAGCCGAGCGACGCGGTCCTGGTCGACGGGGACATCGTGGTCGTCGAGTCCGCCCGGCACCGGCTGACCCGGCTGCGGCTGCCCGAGGAGGCCGTCCGGGTCGAGGCGGTCGCCCACCGCACCCGGCGCGAGGCCACCGAGGTCGCCCCCGGCCGCCTCCGCCTCGACGTCGTCTTCCGCGCCCCGACCGGCCAGAAGCTGGACGAGCGCTACGGCCCCTCGACCCGGCTCCTGGTCTCCTCGACCCCGCCGGAGCTGCTCCTCGGCGGCGAGGGCACGGGCACGGACCTCTTCCGCGAGCTCGACCTGAACCCGGAGCTCACCGAGGGCGTCCTGCACGTCTCCGCGATGGCCGCCTCCTGCGACGACGACCCGGCCAACGAGTACCCGGCCTGCCACGTCCACCAGCAGGACTGGGGCGTCCCGGTGAAGGTCACGGACGCGGGCGCCTCCCGGCTCCCGCTGATCCTGGCGGGCATGGACGAGGCCGTCTAGCGCACGAGCCCCTGGTTCCTGGACGGGCGCCCCGCGGCCCCGTCCAGGCAGCCCGCCACCCAGGCGGCCGGGTCGTGGACGGCCCGGTCGCCGCCCATGCCGTCCCGCTCCATCCGCACGCACTCCCCGGCGATCAGCGCCTTCGTCCGCGACCCGTCCACGTCGTACCCGCGGATCCGGGAGGCCAGGACGAAGCCGCCCTCGTACGCGATGTCCGTGCCCCACGGCGGCCGGTCGTCGTACTCCCCGATCAGCAGCCCCGCCCCGGTCAGGGCGGCGAGCACGCCGACGACGGCGAACGGGACGAACTTCCGCGGCGGCGGACCCTCATGACGGTGCATGGGGGCGAGCCTGCCGGGCGGGACCTTTCGCGGATGTTTCGCCCGCGGCCCCGCCCCGGCCTCAGCCCTCCAGGAACGCCACCAGCGCGTTCGCGAGCAGGTACGGGTCCTGCGCGCCGCACAGTTCGCGGGCGCTGTGCATGGAGAGGATCGCGACGCCGATGTCCACGGTGCTGATGCCGTGGCGGGCGGCCGTGATCGGGCCGATCGTGGTGCCGCAGGGCATGTCGTTGTTGGAGACGAAGGACTGCCAGGGCACGCCCGCCTTCTCGCAGGCGGCGGCGAAGACGGCCCGGCCGCTGCCGTCGGTGGCGTAGCGCTGGTTGACGTTCACCTTGAGGATCGGGCCGCCGTTGACGCGCGGGTGGTGCGTCGGGTCGTGCCGCTCCGCGTAGTTGGGGTGGACCGCGTGGCCGGTGTCGGAGGAGAGGCAGACGGTGCCGGCGAAGGCGCGCGCCCGGTCCTCGTAGGAGCCGCCCCGGGCGTACACCGAGCGCTCCAGGACGTTGCCGAGCAGGGGGCCCTGGGCGCCGGTGTCGGCCTCGGAGCCGTTCTCCTCGTGGTCGAAGGCGGCGAGGACCGGGATGTACGGCAGGTCGTCGCGGCCCGCGAGGGAGGCGAGCGCGGCGGCGCCCGCGTGCACGGACAGCAGGTTGTCCATGCGCGGCCCGGCCAGCAGCTCGCGGTCGCGGCCCAGGTAGGCGGGGGCCTCCACGGCGTGGACCATCAGGTCCCAGCCGGTGACGTCCTCGGCGTCGATCCCGGCCTCGGCGGCGACGAAGGAGATCAGGTCGCCCTCGTGGACGTCCCCGATGCCCCAGACGGGCTGCATGTGGCGCTGGCGGTCGAGCTTCAGGCCGTCGTTGGCCTGCCGGTCCAGGTGGATGGCGAGCTGCGGGACGCGCAGCAGCGGCCGGTCCACGTTCACCAGGCGGTGGCTGCCGTCGCGGAGGGTGAGACGGCCCGCGAGGCCGAGGTCGCGGTCGAGCCAGGTGTTGAGGAGGGTGCCGCCGTAGACCTCGACGGCGACCTGCCGCCAGCCCTGCGACCCCAGGTCGGGGCGCGGCTTCACGCGCAGGTTGGGGGAGTCGGTGTGCGCGCCGACGATCCGGTACGGGGTGTGGGCGGCGGCGCCCTCCGGCACGTACCAGGCGATGATCGCGCCGCCGCGCACCACGTACTTCCCGCCGCTCGTCGCGTCCCAGGCGGCGGTCTCCTCGACCCGGCGGAAACCGGCCTTCTCCAGTCGCTCCGCCGCGTTCGCCACCGCGTGGTACGGCGAGGGGGAGGCCGACAGGAAGGCCATGAGGTCGTCGGTGTGCCCGCGGTCGAAGGGGCCGGCGGTGGGACGGGAGGCTGCGCTGCTCATGGGGTTCACCTTACGCAGGGTCCGGGACGCGGGGACGGGGCCCCGGAGGAGCACCGGGGGGCAACGGGAGGGGCCGGAAGGGCAGGAACGGCGGGACGGCGCGCACCAAGCGCACACCAAGCGCGCACCGGGCGTGAATCACCCTCCGGGAGCCCGTTTTCGGGCAGGAGGAAAAGGGAACGGCCCGCCCCCCTCCCCGGGGACGAGCCGTTCCTGTATGGACGAGAAGTGCTCTCGAACGCCCTGGGGCGTCCTAGAACGCGGCCTCGTCCAGGTCCATCAGCGAGCCGTCGACCGACTCGGCGAGCGCGCGCTCGGCGGAGACGCCCGGCAGGACGTTCGCGGCGAAGAACTTCGCGGCCGCGATCTTGCCCTGGTAGAAGGCGACGTCCTTGCCGGAGGCCCCGGCGGCCAGCTTCTCCGCGGCCACGGCCGCGCTCTTGAGTAGCAGGTAGCCGACGACCACGTCGCCGGAGGCGAGCAGCAGGCGGGTGGTGTTCAGGCCGACCTTGTAGATGTTCTTGACGTCCTCGCCGGTGGCGGTGAGGTCGGTGATCATCGTGCCGACGATCGCCTCCAGGTCGACGGCCGCCTTGGCGAGCGCGTCGCGGGCGCCGGCCAGCTCCTCGCCGCCGGTGCCGACCGCGAGGAACTTCTTGATCTCCTCGGACAGCGTGTTCAGGGCCGCGCCCTGGTCGCGCACGATCTTCCGGAAGAAGAAGTCCTGGCCCTGGATGGCCGTGGTGCCCTCGTAGAGGGTGTCGATCTTGGCGTCCCGGATGTACTGCTCGATCGGGTACTCCTGGAGGAAGCCGGAGCCGCCGAAGGTCTGGAGCGACTGCGCGAGCTGCTCGTAGCCCTTCTCGGAGCCGTAGCCCTTCACGATCGGGAGCAGCAGGTCGTTCAGGCCGTGCAGCGCCTTGGCGTCCTCGCCGGCCGCCTCCTTGATCGCGATCTCGTCCTGCACGGAGGCCGTGTAGAGGACGAGGGAGCGCATTCCCTCGGCGTACGCCTTCTGCGTCATCAGCGAGCGGCGGACGTCGGGGTGGTGCGTGATGGTGACCTTGGGCGCGGCCTTGTCCATGAAGTTCGCCAGGTCGGTGCCCTGGACGCGCTCCTTGGCGTACTCCAGGGCGTTGAGGTAGCCCGTGGAGAGGGTGGAGATCGCCTTCGTGCCGACCATCATGCGGGCGAACTCGATGATGAGGAACATCTGGCGGATGCCGTCGTGCTTGTCGCCGATCAGCCAGCCCTTGGCGGGGTGCTGGTCGCCGAAGGTCATCTCGCACGTGTTGGAGGCCTTGAGGCCCATCTTGTGCTCGACGTTGGTCGCGTACACGCCGTTGCGGGCGCCCAGCTCGCCGGTCTCCCAGTCGAACTCGTACTTCGGCACGAGGAAGAGCGAGAGGCCCTTGGTGCCGGGTCCCGCGCCCTCGGGGCGGGCGAGGACGTAGTGGAGGATGTTCTCCTCCATGTCGTGCTCGCCGGAGGTGATGAAGCGCTTGACGCCCTCGATGTGCCAGGTGCCGTCCTCCTGCTGGACGGCCTTGGTGCGGCCGGCGCCGACGTCCGAGCCCGCGTCGGGCTCGGTGAGGACCATGGTGGAGCCCCAGCGCTTCTCGACGGCGATCCGCGCGACCTTCTTCTGCGCCTCGTTGCCCTCGTTGTAGAGGATGCCGGCGAAGGCCGGGCCGGAGGAGTACATCCAGATGGCCGGGTTCGAGCCGAGGAGCAGCTCCGCGTACGCCCAGATCAGGGAGCGCGGGGAGACGGTGCCGCCGATCTCCTCCGGGATGCCCAGGCGCCAGTACTCGGACTCCATGAAGGCGTCGTACGACTTCTTGAAGGTGGCCGGGACCGGGGCGGTGTTGGTCGCGGGGTCGAAGACCGGCGGGTTGCGGTCGGCGTCGGCGAAGGACTCCGCGAGCTCGTTCTCGGCGAGGCGGCGGATCTCGTCGAGGATGCTCTTGGCGGTCTCGACGTCCATCTCCTCGAACGGACCGGTGCCGTACACCTTGTCGCGGCCGAGGACCTCGAAGAGGTTGAACTCGATGTCGCGGAGATTCGACTTGTAGTGCCCCATGGCGACGGCTCCGTAAGGCTCGGGGAGGGAGGTTCCTCGTACACGTACCAGTGAGTAGCAAAACGCTCTCCACCATGATGCTACCCACCAGTAATAAGGGCAACCCCTGACGGCCGTCTGTGACGTGACTCGCCTTCCTCAGGCGTCCCGGGAGCCCCCGGCGCCCCGTGCGCCCCGCGCGTCCCGCAGCCGGAGGACCCCCGCCGTGCCCGCCCCGGCGCCCGCGAGCAGCAGGGCGGCGCCGGTGCCGGCCACCCCGGCCCCGTGGGCGATCCACCGGGAGCCGAAGCGGGTCGCGGTCACCTCGGCCGGGTCCTCCCGCCCGTCGTGGTCCACGAAGGACAGCCGGGTGCGCCGGTCGGGCGGGGAGGGGCGGCGGGGCCACGCGGGGTCGTGGGCGTGCAGGGCGTCCTCCGCGGCCCTCCGCAGGTCCTCCCCGGCCGCCGCGATCTGCCCGGCGGTCATGCCGGAGCAGTGCCACACGCTCCCGCCCTTGGCCGTCCGCTGCTCGTGGCAGGCGATCCGGGTGAAGGTCCGCGTCTCCAGGCCGGGCGCCCCGGTCCCGACCGCGACCACCCCGCCGCCCACGGCCGCGAGCAGCGCTCCCGCCGCGAGCCACGCGGCGCCGACCCTCCTCGGCCCGCCCGTCCCGACCCCCCGTCGTCGAACGTACGGACAGGGTACGGACCGTGGCCCCCCGGCGGGCCCCCGTCGCTCGATAGGCTGGGGGCATGTACGGATACGGCCAGCACGCGGACGGCAGTGCCGCCCAGCAGCAGTACATCCCGCCCCAGCAGGGCGGGATGCAGGGCGGTATGCAGGGGGGCGTGCAGGGCGGTTACGGGCAGCAGGCCCCGCTCTACCCGGAGCCCTCGCCGCCCTCCCTCGCGGACGCCGTGCGCGCCTTCACCACCGGCACCCTGGCCGCCGAGGACTTCCAGCAGGTCTTCGCGACCTCCAAGGTCTACTGCCCGCGCGGCGACAACCCCGGCTTCCTGGCCCTGCACAACACCCAGCAGCCGGTCATCCCCATGTTCACCTCGCTCAAGGAGCTGCGGCGGTACGCGGGCAAGGAGTCGAAGTACTTCGTGATCACCGGCGCCGAGGTGATCGACCTGCTGCCGACCGGCTACGGCTTCGTCCTCGACATGGAGGGCGACCACCGCATGGTCTTCGACGCGAAGGCCGTGGAGCAGATGGTCGACTTCGCGATGCGGCGGATGTACGGCTGACGCGGGCGGGGCGCGGTCGGGCCCGGCACCCCTCGGCGGGGGCGCCGGGCCCGACCGCGTCCCGTCCCCTACTAGGAGGCGTCCTCGGCGATGTACTCCTCGTACTGCGCGGCGCTGAGCAGCCCGTCGAGGGCCTTCGTGTCGGCTGGTTCGATCTCCAGGATCCAGCCGTCGCCGTACGGGTCGTTGTTGATCAGGTCGGGGTCGGAGTCGAGGTCACCGTTCACGGCGGCCACCCGGCCGTCGAGGGGCGCGTACAGCTCGGAGACCGCCTTGACCGACTCCAGGTTGCCGACCGGCTCCCCCGCCTTCAGCCCCTCGCCCGGCTTCGGGGTCTCCACGAACACGATGTCCCCGAGTTGCTTCTGCGCGAAGTCGGTGATGCCGACGCGGACGCGGCCGCCGTCCCGCGCCTCCACCCACTCGTGGTCCTTCGTGTACTTCAGGTTCTCCGGGTGGGACGACATGCAAGCTCCTTCGGGGGGATCGGGGTGCCGGGCGGGCCGCCCGGCGGAGCCAGCGTGCCCGAGCGGGCGGGGGCGGAGAGGCGGCCTTCACCCGCGAGGGTGAGCGACTTCAGGACAGTCGGGGAATGTCTGCCGGGCGTTCCGCGTTCCGGGTGGCAGAAAGTTCAGCGTTCAACTAAAGTGGACGTGCAAGGTCGCCCAAGGAGGTCCCGCCATGCCCGCCGTGACTGTCGAGAACCCGCTCGCCCTGCCGCGCGTCGCCGCCCCCGCCGACGCCCCGGCCCGCCCCGTGCTCGCCGTGACCACGGCCCCCTCCGGATTCGAGGGAGAGGGCTTCCCGGTCCGCCGGGCGTTCGCGGGGATCAACTACCAGTACCTCGACCCGTTCATCATGATGGACCAGATGGGCGAGGTGGAGTACGCGCCCGGAGAGCCCAAGGGCACGCCCTGGCACCCCCACCGGGGCTTCGAGACCGTCACCTACATCATCGACGGCACCTTCGACCACCAGGACTCCCAGGGCGGTGGCGGCACCATCACCAACGGCGACACCCAGTGGATGACCGCCGGAGCCGGCCTCCTCCACATCGAGGCCCCGCCGGAGTCCCTCGTCGTCAGCGGCGGCCTCTTCCACGGCCTCCAGCTGTGGGTGAACCTGCCGGCCGCCGACAAGATGATGGCCCCCCGCTACCAGGACATCCGCGGTGGCCAGGTCCAGCTGCTCACCTCCCCCGACGGCGGCGCGCTGCTCCGCGTCATCGCGGGCGAGCTCGACGGCCACGAGGGCCCCGGCATCACCCACACCCCGATCACGATGATCCACGCCACCCTGCGCCCCGGAGCCGAGATCAGCCTCCCGTGGCGGGAGGACTTCAACGGCCTCGCGTACGTGCTCGCCGGGCGCGGCACCGTCGGCGCCGAGCGGCGCCCGGTCCACACCGGCCAGACCGCCGTCTTCGGCAAGGGGGGCGCCCTGACCGTCCGCGCCGACGAGAAGCAGGACGGCAACACCCCGGACCTGGAGGTCGTCCTCCTCGGCGGGCGCCCGATCCGCGAGCCCATGGCCCACTACGGCCCGTTCGTCATGAACACCCAGGCCGAACTGCGCCAGGCCTTCGAGGACTTCCAGGCGGGCCGCCTCGGCACGATCCCGGCGGTCCACGGGATGGGCGAGTAAGGAGTGCAGGGGGGTGGGGGCCGGGGCGCGCACCCCAGCCCCCGCCCCCCTCCGCTGACGGGCCGTCACCCGTACGGACCGTCAGCGCGCGACGGCGCGCCCGGCGGCGTGGTCCGGTGGTCGGGTGCAGACGCCCACCGCCGGACCGCTCCTTCCCGAACCCGCCCGCCGGGTCGCCGCCTGGTGCGTCGTCCTGCTGCTCGTCGCCGGGGTCGCCGCCGTCGGCATCTGGCTGTGCGTCGTCTTCAAGACGGCCGTCACGCCCGCCCTGCTCGCGATCCTCGGCACCGCCCTGCTCGGCCCCCTCTACCGGCGCCTGCTGCGGATGAAGGTCCAGAAATCGCTCGCCGCCGGGCTCACCGTCGTCGCCGTCCTCGCGGTCGTCGGCGGTGCCACGTACATCGTCGTCGCCGCCCTCATCGACACCGGCGACCAGATCGTCGCCTCGCTCCGGCAGGCCGCCGAGGACATCGCGAAGCACTTCGGCGCGGCCGGGACCTCCCTCGACGACCTCAGCAGGAACGCCGAGAGCCTGCTCAAACGGTTCGGCGGCACCGCCGCCTCCGGGGTGATCTCCGGCATCAGCGTCGTCGGCCAGCTCATCGCCACCGCCGTCCTCGCGCTGCTCCTCATCTTCTTCTTCCTGCGCGACTCCGACCGGGCCGCCGGGGCCCTGCGCTCCCTCGTCCCGCGCACGACCGGGGACACCGTCGAGGCCATGGCGCGCCGCGCCTTCGAGGCCGTTGAGGGCTTCATGCGCGGCACGACCTTCATCGCCCTGGTCGACGCGACCCTCATCGGCATCGGGCTGCTCGTGCTGCGCGTGCCCGGGGCGGTCGGGCTCGCGGCGCTCGTCTTCGTCACCGCGTACATCCCCTACCTCGGCGCCTTCCTCTCCGGCGCGGTCGCGGTCCTCGTCGCCCTCGCGGACCGGGGCTTCGTCATCGCCCTGTGGGCGCTCGGCGTCGTCCTCGCCGTCCAGGTCATCGAGGGGCACCTGCTCCAGCCCATGGTGCAGAGCAGGACCGTCCACATGCACCCGGCCGCCGTGATGCTCGCGATCACCGCCGGCGCCTCCGTCGCCGGCATCCTCGGAATGCTCCTGGCCGTCCCCCTGACGGCCGCCGCGACGGGGGTCCTGGGGGAGCTGCGGGGACGGTACGGCTCGGGCGACGGTCCCGAGGCGCCGGACGGGGGCCGGGCGGACGGGGCCTAGCCGGACGGGTCTGGCTCGGCGGGACTCAGCCGGGCGGAGCCTGGCCCGGCGGGATCTGGCCCGGCGGGTCCTGGCCCGGCGAGGCCTGGTCACAGTGGTCCTCGTGGTCCTCGTGGTCCTCCCCCGCCCCCGCCTCGTCCAGCTCGAACCAGATCGCCTTGCCCTCGCCGCGCGGGTCGACGCCCCACGCGTGCGCCAGCATCTCCATCAGGACCAGGCCGCGCCCGCTGGACGCCATCTCGCCCGGCTGGCGCCGGTGCGGCAGCTCGTCGCTGGTGTCGGAGACCTCCACGCGCAGCCGGCGGGACCTCTCGCCGCAGACGACCTCCGCGACCAGGAGCGCGTCGCCGTCCGTGTGGACGAGGACGTTGGTGAGCATCTCGGAGACCATCAGGACCGCCGAGTCGAGCTGGTCCCCGTCCGACCAGTCGTGCAGCAGCTGCCGCACCTGCTCCCGGGCCTCCGCGATCCGCTCCGGCTCCGCCTGGGCGATCGTCATCAGGGTGCGGCGCGGGCTCTCCCGTACGGATCCGGCGGGGCGGCGGGAGAGCAGCAGGACGGCGATGTCGTCCTCGCGCCGGTCCGCGAGCGGGCCCGTGGTGTGGTGCGAACCGGGGCCGTGGACGGCCTCCACGAGGGTGTCGGCGAGGTCCTCCAGGTCCTCGCCGTCATGGGCCTCCAGGAGCTTCCTGACCCGCTCCCAGCCGGTGTCCAGGTCGTGCCCGCCGGTCTCCAGGAGGCCGTCGGTGCAGATCATCAGGGTCTCGCCGGGGTCGAGCGCGATCCGGGTGGTGGGGTAGTCGGTGTCGGGGACGATGCCGAGGGGCAGCCCGCCGGCCGTGGGCCGCAGCAGCACCGTCCCGTCGTTCGTCCGCACCGCCGGGTCGGGGTGCCCCGCCCGCGCGATGTCCACCGTCCCCGTCTCCAGGTCGACCTCCAGGTACAGACAGGTCGCGAAGCGCGGGCCGCCGTCGCCCTCCCCGTCCTCGCCGTCCGTGATCCCGTACAGGAAGCGCGAGGCCCGGGAGAGGACCGCGTCCGGCCGGTGCCCCTCGGAGGCGTACGCGCGCAGGGCGATCCGCAGCTGCCCCATCAGGCCGGCCGCCCGCACGTCGTGCCCCTGCACGTCCCCGATGACCAGGGCGATCCGGCCCGCGCCGCCCCCGTTCCCGCCGGGACGCGAGGCGCCGCCGGGCAGCCGGATCATGTCGTACCAGTCGCCGCCGACCTGGAGCCCGCCGCCGGTCGGCACGTACCGGGCGGCGACCCGGATCCCCGGGATCCCCGGCCCCAGGACCGGCATCATCGTCCGCTGGAGGCCGAGCGACAGCTCGCGCTCCGACTCGGCCACGCCCGCGCGTGCGAGGGCCTGCGCCAGCATCCGCGCCACCGTCGTCAGCACCGAGCGCTCGTCGGGCGTGAAGACCACCGGGTGCTTGAAGGCCGCCATCCAGGCGCCCAGCGTGCGCCCGGCGACGACCAGCGGCACGAAGGCCCAGGAGCGGCGCCCGAAGCGCCGGGCGAGCGGCCAGGTGACGGGGAAGCGGCGCAGGTACTCCTCGGGCGACGGCAGGTAGATCGCCCGGCCCGTGCGGACCACCTCGGCCGCCGGATAGTCGGTGTCGAGCGACATCGACGCGAAGGGCCCCTCGTCGTCGTGGCTCTGCCCGTGGTGCCCGATGATCGTCAGCCGGTCGCCCGCGACCCCGAAGACGGCGAGGCCGTCCGGCGAGAAGCCCGGCATGGACAGGGAGGCGGCCACCCGCAGCACCTCGGCCGTCGACCGCGCCTCCGCGAGCGCCCGGCCCGCGTCGAGCAGGAAGGCCTCGCGGGAACGGCGCCAGTCGCCGGTGACCGGGGTGCGGACGGCGGTGCCCGGCGGCTGCTCGGCGACCTCCTGGAGGGTGCCGACCAGCTGGTAGTCGTTCCCCTCGACCAGCGGCTTGGACCGGCTCCGTACCGTACGGATCACCCGTCCGTGCTCGTCCATGATCCGCAGCCGGGACTCGGCGAGGGTCTCCTCGGCGACGGCGAGGTTCACCACGCCGTCGATCTCGTTCCAGTCGACCGGGTGGAAGCGGGAGCGCACGGCCGCCTCGCTGAGCCGTACGGGCTCGGCGGGCAGCCCGAGCAGCCGGGCCGCCTCGGCGTCGAGCGAAACGGTCCCGGACGCGTTGTCCCAGCGCCACAGGCCGGTCGCGATCGCGGCCAGGACGTCCTCGGTGCGCATTGCCCCACTTTATGAATATCGGACCGCGGGCCGCCACCGACGGTGTCCGAAGAGCGATCACGGCCCGGCCGGTAGGCTGGGAAACCTTGACACCGTCAAGCCCTTCACCATCGATCCCGAAGACTGGATGAACGACGATGCATCGGTACAGGTCCCACACCTGCGGCGAGCTCCGCGCCTCTGACGTCGGCACCGACGTCCGGCTGAGCGGCTGGCTGCACAATCGGCGCGACCTGGGCGGCATCCTCTTCATCGATCTGCGCGACCACTACGGCATCACGCAGCTCGTCGCCCGGCCCGGCACCCCCGCGTACGAGGCGCTCGACAAGCTGACCAAGGAGTCCGTCGTCCGTGTCGACGGCCGGGTCGTCTCGCGCGGCGCCGAGAACGTCAACGCCGAGCTTCCCACCGGCGAGGTCGAGGTCGAGGTCGCCGAGGTCGAGATCCTGGGCGCCGCCCAGCAGATCCCCTTCACCATCAACGCCGACGACGGCGTCAACGAGGAGCGGCGCCTGGAGTACCGCTTCCTCGACCTGCGCCGCGAGCGGATGCACCGCAACATCATGCTGCGCTCGGCCGTCATCGCCGCCATCCGCTCCAAGATGGTGGCCCTCGGCTTCAACGAGATGGCGACCCCGATCCTCACCGCGACCTCCCCCGAGGGCGCCCGCGACTTCGTCGTCCCGTCCCGCCTGAACCCGGGCAAGTTCTACGCGCTGCCGCAGGCCCCGCAGCAGTTCAAGCAGCTGCTCATGATCTCGGGCTTCGACCGCTACTTCCAGATCGCGCCCTGCTTCCGCGACGAGGACGCCCGCGCGGACCGCTCGCCGGGCGAGTTCTACCAGCTCGACGTCGAGATGAGCTTCGTCGAGCAGGAGGACGTCTTCCAGCCGATCGAGAAGCTCATGACGGAGCTCTTCGAGGAGTTCGGCGGCGGCCGCCACGTCACCTCGCCGTTCCCGCGGATCCCGTTCCGCGAGTCGATGCTGAAGTACGGCAACGACAAGCCGGACCTGCGCACCTCGCTCGAACTGGTCGACCTCACCGACGTCTTCGCGCACTCCGAGTTCAAGGCGTTCGCCGGCAAGCACGTCCGCGCGCTCGCCGTCCCGGACACCGGCGACCAGCCGCGCAAGTTCTTCGACGGCCTCGGCGACTACGCGATCTCGCTCGGCGCGAAGGGCCTGGCCTGGATCCGCGTCGGCGAGGGCAACGCCCTGACCGGCCCGATCGCCAAGTTCCTCACCGAGGAGAACGTCAAGGTCCTCACCGAGCGCCTGGGCCTGGAGCCCGGCCACGCCGTCTTCTTCGGCGCGGGCGAGTTCGACGAGGTCTCCAAGATCATGGGCCCGGTCCGGGTCGAGGCCGCCAAGCGCGCCGGCCGGTTCGAGGAGAACGTCTTCCGCTTCGCGTGGATCGTGGACTTCCCGATGTACGAGCGGGACGAGGAGACCGGGAAGATCGACTTCTCGCACAACCCGTTCTCGATGCCGCAGGGCGGTCTGGAGGCCCTGGAGACCCAGGACCCGCTGGACGTCCTCGGCTGGCAGTACGACATCGTCTGCAACGGCATCGAGCTCTCCTCCGGCGCGATCCGGAACCACGAGCCCGACATCATGTTCAAGGCCTTCGAGATCGCGGGCTACTCCCGCGAGACCGTCGAGACCGAGTTCGCCGGAATGCTCCGCGCCTTCCAGTTCGGCGCCCCGCCGCACGGCGGCATCGCCCCGGGCGTGGACCGCATCGTCATGCTCCTCGCGGACGAGCCCAACATCCGCGAAACCATCGCCTTCCCCCTCAACGGCAACGCCCAGGACCTCATGATGGGCGCCCCCACGGAACTGGAGGAGACCCGCCTGCGTGAGCTGAACATCCAGCTCCGGAAGCCGGTGGAGTCGAAGGTGGTGGAGGGGCGTCCGGTGACGGAGGCCGTGCATCCGGACGCGGCGCGGTAAGCAGGACGTCGCACTGAGAAGGGGCCCGGGATCTTCCGATACCGGGCCTTTTCGTATTCCATGGCCTTCGGTATTTCATCGACCTGCGGCGGAAGGTTTACCTCCCCCGTGGCCCGGACGCGGCACTACGTGGGCTCGTCAGCAGCGAATCGTGCCTCCTCGATGGGGCCAGGGTCATAACGCAAGAGGGGCTTATCAACTTCATAGGGAGGGTTCCACCAGTCGGGTACGTAACCGTCGGGGTAATGCTCGTACGTGTGGCAGTTGCTGCACCATTCCCACAATCGCCCGTGTCCAACGAATGCCTGGCCGCGCAGAGTTACAGCGTGATTGCTTTCGATCGCGTACCAGCGGTGGAGGGTTTGTTTCGAGCAGACTGGGCACGATGCCGCAAGATCGGGCCCCGTCCAGTCATCATTGAATGCGCGACGCCAGGCAGGCCGTCGATCCAGGTCCACTTCTTGCCAGGTTTTGGCATTCATCGGTTTCCGTTGATCCAATCTTCCAGTGCATTTCCAGACCCGTAGGGCGTCCCGTCGCCCAAGGAGTCAGCGCTGCCGTGTTCCTCGCCCTTGAAGCTTCCGTGCCGGAGGAAGTATCTCGCGTGGCTCAATTCATGGGCAATTGTGTTAGCGGCGGTCGCATCGTCATAGATGCCGTCCGGTCCTACACGGATTATTCGGCCACCATCGATCTCCCGAGTGACCCCGGCGACGCCGCGTCCAAGATCAGGGTCGAATACAACCGATATTTCCTGCCCGGACCCCCTCAGGTTAATACCATACTTGGCAGCGACGTCCTGGAGGTATGTGGTTTTATCCAGTGAGTTGTCAAGAGTTCGTTCGACACCTTCCTGGACCACGCCTAGTCTCTCGCGACCTCTCGTCCCGTTACTGGGGCACGGTGACAGGCCTAGAGGGTCGGCGGCTGCGAACGGGTTGTAAACGTAGCTCACCGGATTGGGAGCCGGTGCTAGACCGAGTGGGTCCGTGGAGAGATAGCGGGCGGTTTCCGGGTCGTAATACCGGAAGTAGTTGTAGTGCAGCCCCGACTCCGGGTCGAAGTACTGGCCCGGGAAGCGGAGCGGGGTGTATGTCGTGGCGTCTCGGGTCCAGGTCGTCGTGCCCCAGAGGGTGGAGCGGGTGCGCCAGGCCAGCTCTCCCGACTCGTCGACGAGTTCCGTCGGGGTGCCGATCAGGTCGGTGACGACGGCGAAGAAGCGTTCGTCGTCCGTGTCCGTGCGGCGCTCGGTCTGGGAGAGGGGGCGCAGGCCCGCGTGGTCCCAGGTCAGGACCACGTTCGCGGTGGTCTGCTCGCAGAGGGTCGTGCCGTCCCAGGTGAAGTGGGTCGTTTCCAGAGCTGATCGCTTGGATATGCGGCGGCCCAGCGGATCGTACGCATAGCTCCAGACCGTGCCGTCCGGCGTCGTCACCGACCTCAGCCGGTCCTCCGCGTCCCACGCGTACCGCCAGGTGTCCGGCTTCCGGGACAGACGGGTCTTCCGGCGCAGGACGATCCGGCCCTGGCCGTCGTGCTCGTAGCGGACCGCCCCCGCACGGGTGATCCGCGTGCCCTCGTACGCGCGCGGCCCCGTCGCCGCGTGCGACGGATGCGCCGACGGCCACTCCGCCTCCGTCTGGTTGCCGGCCTCGTCGTACGCGTACCGCTCCGTCCACCGGTCCGCCCGCACCGCCGTGACCCGCCCCGCCCCGTCCAGGTCGAAGCGGCGCGTCCCCGAGAAGCCGTCCGTGGCGGCGACGAGGCCGCCGTCCGGGCGGTAGTCGTAGGAGCGGTGCTGGAGACGGCCGCCGCCCCGCGGCGACGTGACCTCCTGCGCCGTCAGCCGGCTCATCACGTCGTACGACGACTTCAGGAACACGAAGTCCGCGACCGTGCGATCGACCTCCCGGCCCAACGCATCGAAGGAGAAGGACAGTTCGCGCCCCGAAGCGGTGAGACTCGTCCGGCGGCCCGCCGCGTCGTACGCCCACGTGCTGACCGAACCGCCCGGCGTCGTTCTCCCCACCCGCCGCCCCGCCTCGTCGTACGCGTACGACAGCGTCCGGCCGTTGACCGTCTCCGACAGCAATCGGCCGTAGCGGTCCCGCAGGCGTTCCAGGTGCGCGTCCGGGTTCGTCGCCACCGCCAGCTCGTCGAAGACGTCGTACGCGTACGTGCTGACCGCGCCCTCCGCGTCCTTGCGGACGATCCGGCCGAGCGCGTCGCGCTCGAACCGCACCGCCTGCCCGAGCCCGTTCGTACGGGAGACCAGCCGGCCCGCCGCGTCGTACGCGTACCCCAGCGTCCGGCCGTCGAAGTCCGTCTCGGTGAGCGTCCGGCCCGCCGGGTCGTAGGTGTACTCCCAGGTCAGCCCCTGCGGGTTCGTCACCCGCGTCAGCCGCAGGTCCGTGTCGTGCGCGAACGCGTACCGCACCCCGTCCGGGTCCGTGCGCGAGGTCAGCAGGTCGAAGTCGGTGTACGTGAAGCGGGTCGTGCCGCCCGTCGCGTCCGTGTGGCTCAGGCAGTTGCCCTCGCCGTCGTACGTCCAGGACTCCACCGTCCCGTCGGGCGCGACGCGCCGGGACGGCAGGCCCTCCACCGTCCACTCCAGGCGCGTGACCGCGCCGAGGGGGTCGGTGATCCGGACCGTACGGCCGAAGGCGTCGTACGCGTACCGGGTCGTGGCCCCCAGCGGATCGGTGACCTCGACGGGCAGGCCCCGGGCGTCCAGGACGAGCCGGGTGGTGGCGCCGAGCGGGTCCGTCACCGAGGTGAGCCGCCCCGCCCCGTCGTACGCGAACTCCGTCCGGGCCCCCGAGGGAGCCGTCACCGAGGTGCGGTTGCCGCGCGCGTCGAAGGTCTGGCGCACGGCGTTGCCGTCGGCGCCGACGATCCGCACCGGGAAGCCGTCCTCGTCGTACTCGGCCCGCGCCCGCCGCCCGTCCGGGCGCTCCACGGACGTCGGGCGGCCCCGTTCGTCGTAGGTGGTGCGGCTGACGTGCCCCAGCGGGTCGGTGCGGGACAGCAGGCGGCCCAGGCGGTCGTATTCGAAGCGGGTGGCCGCGCCCAAGGGGTCGATCTCCGCGACGACCCGGGCGCGCTCGTCGATCAGGTGGCGCTCGGTGTGCCCTCGCCCGTCCGTGAGGGTGGTGACGCGGAGTCCGGTCGCGGGATCGATGTCGTCCCAGGTGAAGGTGGTTTCCAGGTGACCGTTGGTCCCCGACTGGTAGGTGCAGCGGTCCCGGTCGTCGTAGACGTAGTCGAAGCGGCTGCCGTTGGTGTCGGTCCACGACGTGACGCGGCCGTGCTCGTCGCAGCCGAAGCGCAGGGGGCGCCCGGAGGAGTTGACGACCTCGGTCAGGTGCCCGTCGGTGTAGCCGTAGCGCAGGATCTCCTGGTCGGAGCCGTCCGGTGCCGCGCCCGCGAGGCGGAGGGCGGTCACCCGGCCCTCGTCCGTGGTCAGCCTCAGGTGGTAGCCGCCGTGGTGGACGACCGATGTCGGAGCGCCCGACTCGTCGTACTCGAAGGTGATCCAGTTGCCGTTGCGGTCGTCGAGCTGGACCAGGAGCGCGAGCCCGTCGCCGTGGTCGGCGAAGTGCCGGACCGTGCGGGTGTCGGGATCGGTGATCGTGTAGCCGCCCTCGACCCGGTCCAGGGGCCACCGCCGGCCGTGCGTGGGCATGACCGGAACCCCGGGGGCCGGATGCGGATAGGCGAGGATACTGCCCTCGTCACAGCTGAAGACGACGCCTTCCGAGTCGACCTCCAGGCGTTGGTCCACCGTCGACGACCACGTCGGGCCGAACCAGCGGCCGGAGCGGCGCGAGGAGTCGAAGACGCGCCGGAAGACGAGGGGCAGTGAACCGGGCAGGACGATGTCGGTCTGGGGCAGCAGCATGCGGCCCGTCGCGATGTCGATCGGGTCCTTCTTGCAGGCCGTCTCGCAGTTTCGCTTGCCGTTGCTGTCCGGGTCCTTCTCGTGGTCCCCACGGCTGCTCCCCGGCTTCTCCGGTTCCGGGGCGGCCGGCTTCCTCGGTTCGGGCAGGTGCTTGGCCCCGTTCAGCCCGAGCCGCACGCCGCTGCGTGCGAGCCCCGCACCCTTGGTGCCGATCAGCTCCGGCACCAGCCGGCCGAGGAACTCCGACGGGTCGCCCTTCGCCGCGTCCCAGGCGTTCTTCAGGACCCGGTCCGGGTTCGCCGCCGAGGACGCCAGACCGGCGAGCGTCATGTTGACGCCCTTGTAGTACTCCGCCGGGTGGGTCAGGTTGTACGTGTCCATCGGGTTCACCGAGCGGACGAAGTTGAGCAGACCGGCCGTGCCCTTGATGACGCCGCCGCCGAAGTGGGCCAGC
The DNA here is from genome assembly GCF_044754545.1 of Streptomyces sp. NPDC093071. NCBI lineage: Bacteria > Bacillati > Actinomycetota > Actinomycetes > Kitasatosporales > Streptomycetaceae > Streptomyces > Streptomyces sp. NPDC093071. Next base: position 336,044 of record NZ_JBIVPH010000005.1, read on the forward strand.
TCCACGCCCTGGGCCAGGCCCCGGTCCCACAGCTCCAGCTTGGCCCGCTCGCGGCCCGTCGGCTCCTTCGGCGCGTGGGCGAGCGCGGCGGCGACCGCCGCCTTCGCCGTCTCCCCGGCCTCGTTGCGGGCCGTGCGCGCGTCGTTCAGGACCTCCTGGGCGCGCTGCCGCTTCGCCGCGCCGGGGTCGGAGTACGCCCCGGGGTGGGGCAGCGGGCTGTCCCCGTCACGGGCCGCCTCGTAGGCCGCGGTCTTCTTCTTGTGGTCCTCCTCGGCCTTCCTCGAGTCCTGCTCGCCCTCCTTGTACAGGGCGATCGCCTCGCGCGCCTTGCCCTGCGCGCTCACGATCGCCCTGGAGTACGTCTCCAGGGCCTTGGCCGCGCTCTCCATCGCGTCCGCCGCGCGGAGCCAGTCGGTCGGCAGGGTCTGGAACTTCTTCCGGAACGCGTTGGCCGCCTCGCCCTTCCAGTGGTCGGCGTCCAGCTTCTTCATCCCGCCGCCGACCAGGTCGAACGCGCGCTGGAAGTCCCGGAGGTTCTTCACCGTCGCGGCGATCTTCTCCGGTTTGCCGTGGACCAGCTCGTCCGCGTCCTCGGTCTGCCCGAGCTGCTTCTCCCCGACCCGCGCGCCGAGCGAGGAGGCGGTCTCGTCGCCCCAGTCCTCGACCGAGTCGGCCCAGTCGTGCGCCCCCGCCTTGTCCAGGAGCCGGCCGGTCTGGTCGGTCGCGAAGTCGACGCCCTCGCCGACGAGTTCCTTGCCCTTGTCGACGCCTTCGCCGAACTTGTCGATGCCCTTGTCGACCAGGCCGCCCCAGTCCACCATCAGCGGTTCTCCCCCCACCGGGGCTGCTCGGCCTGTTCGATCGTCGCCCGGTCGGGGGCGAGCGTCTCCTTCAGCTCCTCGTCCATCTGGTCCCGCAGCTTCGGGTCGAGCGCGCCCGAGCGCTCCATCGAGTCGAGCAGTGAGTCCTCGACGTCGTACGCCGTGTTCTTCCAGGTCTGCTCCACCTCCTGGTGGGCGCCGGTGAACGACTCCGGGCTCCAGTCGGCGCCGTCCCACGCGTGTTGGTCGCGGACGGTCTCCCAGCTCATCTTCTTGACCTCGTCCTCGGAGAGGTGGGGGTTGCCGTTGAGCGAGTTCACCCCGATCTTGAACGAGTCCTTGATGTACTGCTCCTGCTCGGCGAACGCGCCGGCCGACAGGCCGACGCCCTGGGCGAAGCCGTTCCCCCGCAGGGTCAGGGCGCGGACGCCCCACTCCCACCGGTTGCAGAAGGTCTCGAACTCCGACGTCAGCCCGTCGTGCCCCAACTCAAGCCCTGAAAGGGCGAGTTCGGAGAACCCCCGGCCCGCCGACGCCTGACCCGTCATGCCGAGCTCCTTCAGCTCGGCGTGCGCCAGGTCGATGCCCTTCGCGATCGCCGCCAGCGCCTCGCCCGACGCCGCGAGCTCGGGCTCGTTCCCGCCCACTACGCCCCCGCCTTCCCGTCCGTCTCCCCGAGGTCCACCGCGACCCCGTCCGGCACGATGCCCGCCACCGGCGGGAACAGCGCCCCGTCCGCACTGCCCGCGTCCAGCGCGACCCCGCCTGGACCGGGCAGCATCGGCACCATCACGTCGAGGAGCCGCGCGCCGAGGACCGTCCGGTACGTCCACTCGCGCTCCGCCTCTCCGCGCGCGACCGCGAACCGCGCCAGCGCCTCCTCGTCCGAGAACGCGCAGATCCACCGCACCCCGTTGAAGTCCGCGGTCCACAGACTCTCCCGGTCGTCGAACGGCACCAGGACGGCGGTACGCCGGAACTCCCCGAGCAAACGCGCAAATTCACGCCGTGCCGCCGCGATCTCGTCGTCGGACGTGCCCTGTTCCGAAGCGGCGGGAGGGGGAGCGGGCGCGGGCACCGGTGCCGGCGCGGGGCGCGCGGGCGGAACCGCCGTGTCGGCCGCCCCCACCGCCTCCCCCGAATCCGCCGGCTCCTCCGCCTCCACCAACTCCGTCAGCCTCGAAACCCGCCGAGGCTCCGGTATGCCGTCCCCGTGGTCGTCCCCGTTGTCCTTCACGTCCGCATGTTGCCATGGGCTCATTCACGCGAGCAACGAACAAAGGAGCTATCTCGTCACGTCGGTCGGGCCGCACGTCGGTCGCACCGCCCCGGGACGATCGGGCCCTCGTGCGCGTAGTGACGCAACGACCTCGGACGCACCCCGCCGACCCTGGAAGCCTCACCGATCTTCATACGGGGCAACGCCCGGCGTGCCACGGCCTTCCCGACCCGTTCAGGGCAGTCCCGGGACGAGCTCCAGCCAGGCGCGGAGGTCGTCCAGGGGGAAGTCCCCGTCCTCCAGGAGCGGCAGGACGGGACGCAGCGCGGACAGCGTGTTCTTGACGAGCCGCAGCCGGAGCATCCGCTCCCGGGGCAGGCCCCGCCACTCACCGGCCGGCCGCGCGGCCGTCTCCCTCGACATGCCCAGGTTCCGCATGGCGTCCGCGAGGAGCGCGGAGAGGTCCCGGGCCGGGTCGGCGTCGTCGGCCCCGAACTCCCTGATCAGATAGGCGCGTACGCGGATCGACTCGATCACCGTCCTCTGCGAAGGTCCCTCCGGGTACTTCCCCGGAAGCGCGGCGAGCGCGAGCCGGCCCCACCGGATCCGGGTCCCGTCGGGAAGGTCGTGGCGCTGCATACCGCCGACGGCGAGGACCCGCAGCTTCAGGAGACCAGGCCTCCGCCCCGCGCGCCGACACCAGCCGCTCCAGGCCCTCCAGCGAGGTGCGGAGAGGACCGCTGTCGTGGCTCATGCCTCCGCCGCCCGGAACTTCCGTACGGCCGTGGAGTAGTCGATCCGCACCCCGTCCCCCTCCGGGAGGCTCGAAAGCCCTTGCTCGGCGAGCTTTTCGGCAGCGCGGAGGAACACCCACGCGAGGTCTTCGACACGGGCCCTGCCCACCGGTACCCCTCGTGACGAGACCGAGACGAGCCCCTTCCCGACGCGCTCGAAGTCGATCCGCACCGACATGTCGACGCCGCTGAACGAGACGTTCTGCCGCTTGCCGAAGAGCAGGGGGCGGAGGTCGTCGAGCAGGAGGGCCACCGACAGGTGGACCATCAACCCGCGATCGGCCGACCGCACCGACCCGCTCTCCCCCTCACAGACGATGTCCCCCAGGTCGAACCCACTGGGCTCCCCCTGCCCCGGCCGCACCGAGAACCGCACCGCGATCACGCCCGGTGGCTCCTTCCGCCCCGTCACGCCGGACCGAGTCGGCGGAACTCGTGTACGGCGCGGGGGAACGAGGACGAGAGGATGCCCGAGCGCAGCTCCCCGGACAGGACGGCCGCGAGGAAGTGCGTGCAGGACACGGAGAAGTGCTCCCACCGGGCGCCCCGCGCCTCGTTCACCATCACGGTCCACCGGTCCGGGTCAAGCCCGGGCCGGACGAGCCAGTACAGACACTCCCCGTTGTCCGTGACCGCCCACGGAACGACCCGAGCCCCCTCCTCCAGCTCCGCCGGCCTCTCCTCGTACACCCACAGGTCCTCCAGGTCCTCGGCCTGCTGCTCGGCCCAGGTGAGCAGGTCGTAGTGCCGGTTGGGGCAGCCGGGTTCGAGGACGTACAGGTAGTCGTCCCAGTCGCTTCCGCCGTAGACGCGGACGAGTTCCTTGTAGTCGGCGGGGAGACCGGTTCCGAGGGCGCGCTCGATCGCGGTCCAGTCCTTTTGGCGGGGCGTGTCCGGGGCCGGGAAGATCGCGCGGAGGTGCGGAAGGACGTTGCCGGTGCGGTCCACTCGTCACCCTCCTCACTCAGGGGTCGTCGTGCGGGCGGACAGCCGGGCGAGGAGCGAGGTCCAGTTCATCGGTACGTCCTGTCGGTGTTCGAACGGGGGCCGGGCTGGGGGTGGTGGCCAACCCGTACAGGGTCTCCAGCATCGCGTCCATGTCCAGCAGTGTCCTTACGCAGAAGTCCTGGTCCCGCACGGCCAGGGTGACGCGCTCGTCGAAATCGGGGGAGGCCGCGGGGTTCTCGCCCTCGCCCAGGAGGCGGGACGGGACCAGGAGCCGGTTCCGCCGCGACGTGTCGATCGCCCACTCCTCCCGGGTGGGAGTCGTCCGCACGGCCTCCTCCACGACCCGGAGCTTCTCGGCGTCCGGCTCCTCGAACCTCCACCCCAGGAACGAGACCTGCTGATGGCCGTGGAGCGGGTGGCGGTCGCCGCTGAGCCTGAGCCACCGCAGGGGGCCCAGGAGGCTGAGGGTCCGGCCGGCTTGTTGGAATCGGCTCGTCATGGGGGATCGGGCCTACCGTGCGGTTTCGAAGGAGTGCGTGATGATCCAGTCGTCGTACTCCTCGACCGAGACGGCGCACATGCGCCTTCCGTCCAGGGAGGCCGCGATGAACTCCCGGTTTCCGGTCGCGGCGGCGATGCGGGAGGGGAGGCGGGTGCCGATCGGGTCCCTGACCCTGAGCCATCCACCGGTCGGGTCCCCCGGGATCCAGAAGAAGAGGAGGAACTCCCCGTCCTCGCCGAAGAGCCCCGCCCGGTCCGCCTCTTCGTGCCAGACGAGGTCCACCCGGTCCCGTGCGTCCGGGGCCTTCCGGGGGACAGTCCTGGTCGGTTTCACCTCGTACCCCACCATGGCGTAGAAGGCGCTCTTGGGATCCGGCGCGGTCTCCGGTACCCCTCCGGCCGCCTCCACCACGCCCTGCCGCCCGAGGGCCTCAAGCCGGTCGAGAACCCGTCGGTCCCTGTCCGCGTCCCGCTCCGTCATGTCCGTCCCCGTGCATCCGTATGACCGTCAACCGCTCCTCGTGGTCGAGGACCAGCACTGACGTGCCGTCCGTCCCCTCACGGAGGACGACCAGGTCGTCCGTCGAGGGGTACCAGAGGGCGTCGACCGACGTGATCAGTCGCGCCGCCGTCATTCTCGTCGCGATCCCGTCGGCGGGCCACGCGGTTTTCACCACCCCGTCTCTGGAGGGGAGTTGGGAGGCAAGGCAGGCGCGCAGCTCGGTCTCCGTCAGTCCGGAGACGTCCACCGGCGTTCCGACCGCCCGGACGACCTCGGCGAGGGCGGTGGGATCGGGCGGGGTGCCGAGGGACGTGAGCGTCGCGCGGAGACGGGGAGGCACGGGGCCGGGGCTCCTCCAGGGTCGATGATCACGGCAATCGGCTGAGCAACAAGGGTACTTCGGACGAGGACAGGCGTGCGGGGACTCCGGTCACTGATCCCCGGGGCGTCCCTGCCCCGGCGGTGTGCAGGCCCCGCACGTCCCCGGCTCCGGGCCCCGGAAGGCGCGGTCGCAGGTGTCGCAGTTCTGGAGGGGGTGCCGGGGGGCCGCCGGGTCCCCCGTGCCGAGCGGCGGCAGGGGCGGGAGCCGGTCGGCCAGGCGGTGGGCCAGGAGCGCGGCCGGGCGGCGCAGGGGCTCCTGGGGCAGGGCGCAGGTCAGGACCCGACGTACGGCCTCCGGCGTCAGGTCGCGCTCCAGCCAGGCGGCGACCCCCGGCGCCAGGTGCTCGGTCTCGGCGGCCGACAGGTACAGGCGGGGGTCCTCGCGCCGCAGGCCGGCGAGGACGCCGAGGGCCGCCCTGAGGAGGTCCGCGGCCGGGAACGCGGGCTTCGGCACGGCGGGCAGGGCCCGGCGCGGGGCCTCCGTACGCGGGGCCTCCGTACGGCGGGCCGGGGCCCGGCGCTCCGCCGTCTCGCCCTCCCCACCGGACGGGCCCGGGTGGTTGCAGGAGATCGTGAGCGTGACGATCTTCCCGGTGTCGTCGCGGTCGAGCACGCGGCGCAGATAGCCGTGGGCCTCCAGCTGGCGCGGCCCGGCGGCGATCCGGGCCGCCCCCTCGGGGAAGCGCGCGGCGAGGCTCTTGATGTCGATGCGGGCGCCGCTGGGCAGCGACTGGATGTGCACGGCCAGACCGATGCCGAGCAGCGACAGCCGGGGATGCTGGGCGAGGTGGTTGCCGACCACCGTGAAGCGGGTGGTGTGGCGGATGTTGTCGTGGATGACGCCGCCCGCGCGCACGGACCTCGTGCCCCTCCGTACGGGGCGGTTTTGCCCGCCGTTGCGGGACGGGAGGAGGGGGCGCGCGCTAGTGTGCTGGGTACCCATCAGGAAGGCCTTTTCCTTGGTGGTCAGGCCCCCGCCCATGGAATGCCAGTTCCGGCGGGGGCCGACGCATGTCTGTGGTCATATGCCAATCGCGCTGAGGATAGATCCGACAACCCGCCCTTCATCCAGCCCTTTTGACGCTTTTCACTCCTGAGGGTGAGCGCCCCACGGGGCGGGAAAGGGTGGGGCTTGGTACGGGTTCTTTCTCTCCCCGTTCCTTTGGAAGGCAGCCCGGGTCACCGGAGCACGGGTTTCCGTGCTCCGGTGGGGCGGGCGGGGGACTCGGCCCGCCGCGCTCAGCCGAGGCGGTGTTCCCAGCGCAGCTCCGGGTGGCCTTCGATCCCGTACACGTGCGACTCCCTGGTGACGGTGAGCCGTACGGAGTCGATGGCGGGGCTTCCCGCCGTGCGCCAGGCGACCAGCGCCTCCTCGACGCGGTCCCAGAGGGCGACCGGGCCGCCCTGGCGCACCGTCCAGGACCCGCCGACGGCGGTGAACTCCGCGAACGACTCGCGGTCGGGGTCGAACAGGTACAGCAGCGGCCGACCGTCGCTCGTGGCGGCCCGTACGAGATGGGCTCCGGACACCGCGAGTTGGGCGAGGAAGGCCGGCATCCATGCGTCCAGGAGGAGCGGGCTCACCTCCGTCCTCCGCTCGCTGTCCGCGTAGGCCGTCCGGGCGGACAGGTCACCGGATACGGGGACCACCGCCTGTGCCCGGGCCTGCATGAACGAGGACTCTCCGATCATGCGCCCGTGAGCGTTGCCGTCCCCGTCCACGGTGACTTTGGCGAGACCGGTGCCCCAGGGCCAGGAGCCGACCGTGGCGAGGACGATGCCGCCGGGACGGGTCTGCCGGATCCAGGCGTACGGGATGCGGCGTACGGCGCACGTGGCGATCACGCGGTCGTACGGCGCGTTCCTCGGGAAGCCGAGGAGTCCGTCACCGGTCACGGTCCAGGTCGAGAAGCCGACCGCCTCCAGCGCCTCGTCCGCCCGCCGGGCCACCCCGGGGTCCACCTCGACGGTCGCCACGTCGTCCTCGCCGAGGTGGTGGCACATCAGGGCCGTGGAGTATCCCGTACCCGTGCCGATCTCCAGGACGCGGTGTCCCACCGCCAGGTCCAGGGCCTCGATCATGCCGACGACGGTGGTCGGATCGGTCGAGGACGACGTGGGCACACCCGTGACGGGGCCGTCGGCCCGGTCGGCGGTCAGATGCCCGTCGAGCTGGGTGGTGAGGGTGTCGAGGCCGTACGCGATCCTCAGCCACTCGTCCGGGTCCGTACCGGTGGTGGTGACGGGCCGCCAGGCCCGGCCCTCTTCGAGGAAGACTCCGGGGTGGAGGAACCGCTCGCGGGGGACGGCCTCGACGGCCCGGCGCAGCCAGGGGGACTTCAGGACGCCCTTGTCCGTGAGCGCGTCCGCCATGCGACGACGTTCGGATGCCGGGTCGGTCATCGGTGGTCTCCTTGTACGGGTGGGCCGGATCGTACGAGTGGTCCGGCCTGCGAGAGCGGTTCGTCTCGTACAGGTGGGGCGGATCGTGCGAGCGGTTCGGTGTGCGCGAGCAGGTCGGCGAAGGCGGCGGACATCGGCAGACCGGTCTCCTGCTCCAGCCATCCCCACTGCCCATTGGGATTCAGCTCCAGCCACCAGAGGACCCCTGCCCGGTCCACCGCGAGGTCGAAGCTCCCCGACACCAGCTCCAGATGACCCAGGTAGGCGCGCAGAGCCTCTTCCACCCCGGTGGGGAGGTGTTCGACGGTGTACGTCAGCGCGCTGTAGTCCTTGCGCCAGTCCAGCAGTTCGGAGTCGATGCGCACGGCAAAGGTGTGCCGGCCCGCGATCAGGACGCGGAGGTCGGCGACCTTGTCGACCCGGGCCTGGAACAGGTGCGGGACGACCCGGACACTGTCGTCGATCTCGTCGGCGGTGACGGGATCGGCCCAGCCGGTCACCGGCACGCCGTCACGGGTGTACGGGGTCCACCGCAGCGTTTTGGAGATCGCCTCTCCTTGAGCGCGGACGAATGCGCGCGCCTCGCAGGGGTCGTTGGTGACGAGAGTGGGTGGTACGGCGAAGCCGAGCCGCTGGGCGAGGGCGAGCTGGGCGGGTTTGTGGTCGGCCGCGGCGACGCGTAACGGATGGTTGACCCAGAGCGGGCCGTTCAGGGCGTAGAGCGTGCCCCCGAGCCCGTGGCGGACCTGCGCCGCCGCGAAACGGGAGTCGTCCGGCGACAGGCGGGGGAACGACGGCCACTCCGGACGGCGCCAGTACACCGATCGGACGCGGCTCAGGTCGGCGGTCCTCGACGGGGTGCGGACCCGCCCGGCCACGGGGGCCGGGCAGGTGCCGAACCAGGCCGAGACCGTGAGGTTCTCGCCGATGTCGGCGGGGTTGAACCGGACCACCGGCACGTCACGCCGGTTGAGCTCGGTGATCACCATGTCGGCGGTGACGTCGTCCGCCTCGGTGGCCACCAGAACCGGGCTCTCCTCGGTCACGGCCATCAGTCCTGGCTGCTGTCCTGGTCGTGACCCTGGTCGTTCTTGGAGTCCGAGTTCGTCGTCGTGGAGGTCTCGGTCCCGGAACTGGTGCCGTGCTTGCCCATCTCGACCACCCGCCCGGCACGGTCGCGAAACACCCCGAGCTGCGTCACGGGGTCGACGGTGACGGTGGCGTGGGGGCGGCGGACGGTGGCCGGGTAGGGCGCGAGGCGGCCGGCGCCCCAGGGACGGACGGTGCTGGTCCGCTCGGTGTCGATCGTCGTCACGAATGCTCCTTGGAATGAGAAGGGGTATCGACCGGTGGTGCTGCCGCGCTTCCGCGCCCGGCGGTTCGGCGGCGGCCGCGAAGAGGATCGGTGGGGGCGGTGATCACGGACGAGGAGACGCCTCACTCCGGGCGGGTGGCTCGGGGCCGCTCACAAGCCCCAGCGCCTCGTCACCTCGTTGCGTGCGGCATTGCGGGCGCTCAGCTCCTCGCGCGCCGTCAAGGGGCGCACCTCGAAGGCGTCCCACTCCCTGCCGCCCATGATCGGGCGGAGCTGGACGCGGTCTCCGCCGTGATGTCCCATCACGACGCCGATCGCGTCCCTGGCGACGTCCCTCACCAGGGTGCCGGGCTCGCAGTCCTCGGGAGGCACGCCCGGCCGGTCTCTCTCCGTTGTGGCCATGCGACGACGCTACGACCGGTAATCACTCTGCGTCGATGACACTTTGACGAAGCGTCAGGGTAAAGTGCCATCGGCTGTCACATGGGAAGACCGACGACATCCGCGAGCATCCGCATCTCGGGCGTCAGCGTGCGCCGTCGGCTCACGACGCGGCCCAGGATGTCGCGGGCGTACCGCTGGTTCGGCAGCCACTGGGGGGAGCCGGTCAGGATCTTCTGGAAGGTGTCCACGGCTTCCGCGTACTGGCGGAGCTGCGCCTGGGCGCTCGCGACGTCGAGCAGGTGCCGGTTCCGGTTGTTCGAGGTCGGCTTCAAGGTGTCCAGGGGGATCGCGGCGGCCAGGGAGAGCACCTGGTCGGGCCGGCCGGCCACCATCGCGTTCTCCGTGCGCTTCAGGTCCACCGTGACCGGCCCGAAGGTGCGCAGGAAGTCGTTCTCGGGGGTGCACTCGCGTCCCAAAGCCACGGCGGCCGACTTGGCGAGCCGCAGGGCGTCCTCGGCCTCGCCGGGGCGGTTGTCCCGGACCGCCGCGGCCGACAGGCGGAGCAACAGCCAGCCCCAGGTACTCAGTTCGGCCGGTGTGGCGCGGGACATGCGGGGCTCGACCTCGTCGGCCCAGTGCGAGGCCAGGGCGCGGGCCTCCGCGAGCCTCCCGCGACGGAGGAGGAGCCAGCACCGGGTGATGACGATCGCGGCGGCCTGCGCGCGGTCCGTGGCGTCGTCCATGGCCCGCTCCAGGGCCGTCCCGGCGGCGTCGAACTGCCGGGTCTGGGTCATCAGCCAGCCGGTGAGCTCCAGGAGCCGTGCGCGGAGCCGCCGGCCGCGCGGATCGGCCTCGGTGAGCACTTCCACGTCGCGCAGGAGGGGCGGGAGGACCGTTCCTAGCTCGGTGAAACGGTCGCCCGCGAACAGGGGCACGGCGGCCCGGAGGGCGTCCCGTACGCCGTCGTAGGTCGGTTCCTCCGCGAGCCCGTCGGGGCTCGGGGAGGCCGCGAGCGCGGTGTGTACGGGAGCCCAGCGGTTCACCTCGTCCCGATCGGCCGCCTCTTCGGCGTGCTCGACGACGAGCCTCGTGGTGGGGACCTTCAGCGCCTGGGCGAGGCGGCGGGCGGTTTCCAGGCGCGTGGCGTCGCGCTCACCCTGTTCCAGCTTCCGGATCAGGGACAGGGAGACACCCGAGAGCCCGGAGAGCTCCCGTTGACTCAGGCCCCGACGCTTTCGGATCTCCCGCAGGCGGTCACCGAGGTTGGCGCTCATGCCTGGAGCGTACGGCGTGCGGCAACGGGCCGTCAGGGCGTTCGTCGAGGCCCGTCACACTTCCCCTCCCCGCTCCGTCGACGGAGTGTCCGGCCCGGTCGGGGCGGGCGTCGGGAGCGTCGAAGGAGACCGTCATGTCCGCCACCGCCACGTCCGTCGTCGTCACCGCCGTCGCCGCGTTCGCGGCCGGGTTCTCCGGGGTCGCGGTCCTCGTGCGGGCCGGGTTCGTCGTCGGACCGCCGGCCGCGTACGGGGTGCCCCGGGGCTGGTGGGGCCGGCTCGGGGCCGTCAAGGTCGCCGGGGCCGTCGGGCTGCTCGTCGGGTACGTCGTGCCCGTCGTCGGGGTGCTGGCCGCAGGCGGGCTCGTCCTGCACTTCGCCGGGGCCGTGGTCACGGTCCTGCGGGCCCGCGCGTACGGGCACGTGCCCTTCCCGCCGGTCTCCACGGCGCCCGCCGCGGCCGTGCTCATCCTCGTGTGAGGGCCGTCACCGCCGCGAGGAGCTCCGCGTCCGAGAGGTCGCCCTCCTCCCGGAGGGACGGGTCGTGGGTGTAGTCCTCCAGGAGCATGAAGACGCGGTCGAAGAGGTCGGACAAAGGGCCGTGGAGGCGTTCGCCGTTCGCCGTCGACTCCCGGCGGGCCGGGTGCCAGGCGAGGGCGAAGGCCGCCGCCGTGATCCTTCCGGACGTGAAGTCGGCGAGGAGGCGGAGCTGCTTCGCCGTCGCGCTGTCCGGGGCGACGTCGGCGGGGGTGCGCCAGGAGCGGCGCCGGGGCGGGCGGGGAGACGTGTGCACGGGGTCAGGTGAACAGGAGCTCGTCGTCGACCGAGACCTCCGGGAAGACCTCGATCCGGAGCGTGCCCGTCATCGTGTCCGTCGCGAAGTCGACGTACAGGCCCGTCCTGCCGGGGGATTCCACGATCCGCAGGCGCGTCGCGCCCTCCCGGTAGATGTCGACGCGGCCCCACCGCAGGCGGATCGACCGCTCCACGGCGTGGAAACTGAACTTCAAAGGCTCGCCGACGACCTCTGTCAGGTCGAGCTCCTGCGCCTCGACCTCGACCTCCACCGGCTCGACGCCCAGCGCTTCCGCGAAGTCGCGCGGTTCAGGGGTCAGCATGAACGGTTCTCGTGACACGGCGGTCCTCCTGTGCGCAAGGGTACGGCGAAGGCCGCCGCCCCCGTGCGTACGGGAACGGCGGCCTCCGGCACGGCGGCACGCGGCCGTCAGTCCTTCTTCGGCTCCTCCAGGCGCGGGAACAGCACCGCGCCCTTCGTCACCGTCGCGCCGGCCGGGAGCTGTCCCCACGTGGCCGCGTCCTGGACCGGCTGCGAGGCCAGGGCGCCCAGCGACGCCTCGGCGCCCAGGGAGTCCCAGAGGGACTGGGAGGTCTCCGGCATGATCGGGTTCAGGAGGACGGCGACCGCGCGGAGGGACTCGGCGGCCGTGTAGAGGATCGTCGCCAGGCGGGCGCGGCCCTCCTCCGACTCGTCCTTCGCGACCTTCCACGGCTCCTGCTCCGTGATGTAGCCGTTGACCTGCTTCACGAAGTCGAAGATCGCCAGGATGCCGGCCTGGAAGTCCAGCTCCTCGCCGATCTTCGCGTCGGCGACCGCGACCGCCTTCGCCAGGCCGTCCTGGACCGCCTTCTCCGCGTCGCCGTCGGCCGCCGACGCGGGCAGCTCGCCGCCGAAGTACTTGCCGACCATCGCCGCCACGCGCGAGGCGAGGTTGCCGTAGTCGTTCGCCAGCTCGCTCGTGTAGCGGGCGGTGAAGTCCTCCCACGAGAACGAGCCGTCCTGGCCGAAGGCGATCGCCCGCAGGAAGTACCAGCGGTACGCGTCCACGCCGAAGTGCGAGGTCAGGTCCTGCGGCTTGATGCCGGTCAGGTTCGACTTCGACATCTTCTCGCCGCCGACCATCAGCCAGCCGTTGGCCGCGACCCGGCCCGGGACCGGCAGGCCCTGCGCCATCAGCATCGCCGGCCAGATCACCGCGTGGAACCGCAGGATGTCCTTGCCGATCAGGTGCACGTCCGCCGGGAACGTCTCCTCGAACTTCGCCGGGTTCTCGTTGTAGCCGACGGCCGTCGCGTAGTTCAGGAGCGCGTCGATCCACACGTAGATGACGTGCTTCTCGTCCCACGGCACCGGGATGCCCCAGTCGAACGTCGAGCGCGAGATGGAGAGGTCGTCCAGGCCCTGCTTGACGAAGTTCACGACCTCGTTGCGGGCCGACTCCGGCTGGATGAAGCCCGGGTTCGCCTCGTAGAACTCCAGCAGCTTCGGGCCGTACGCGCTCAGCTTGAAGAAGTAGTTCTCCTCCTTGAGGATCTCCACCGGCCTCTTGTGGACGGGGCACAGCTTCGTGCCGTCCTCCGCCTCGATGAGGTCGCCGGGGAGCTTGAACTCCTCACAGCCCACGCAGTACGGGCCCTCGTACCCGCCCTTGTAGATCTCGTCCTTGTCGTACAGGTCCTGCACGAACTCCTGCACGCGGTCGGTGTGACGCTTCTGCGTGGTGCGGATGAAGTCGTCGTTCGCGATGTTCAGGTGCTCCCAGAGGGGCTTCCACGCCTCTTCCACGAGCTTGTCGCACCAGGCCTGGGGCGTGACATTGTTCGCCTCGGCCGTGCGCATGATCTTCTGACCGTGCTCGTCCGTGCCGGTGAGGTACCACACCTTCTCGCCGCGCTGACGGTGCCAGCGCGTGAGCACGTCGCCTGCGACGGTCGTGTAGGCGTGGCCCAGGTGAGGAGCGTCGTTGACGTAGTAAATGGGGGTCGTGACGTAGAACGCCTTCGCCCCCTGCTTCTCGGATCCAGTGGCCGCCATGGTCGAAATCCTAACGGCCCCGCGAAGATCCCCTCACATCCGTAAACCCGGGGAGGGGGGAGGGCGGGGGCTTCGGGAAGATGGGGGGATGCGTGTACTGGTAGCCGAGGACGAGCGCGTCCTCGCCGGGTTCGTCGCCACCGGCCTGCGGCGGGCCGGATTCGCCGTCGACACCGTCCACGACGGCGAGGACGCCCTGGAGCGGCTCGGCCTGTACGCGTACGACGTCCTCGTCCTCGACCGCGACCTGCCCCGCGTCCACGGCGACGACGTCGCCCGGCGGCTCGTCGCCGGCGGCTCCCGCACCCGGATCCTGATGCTGACCGCCGCCGCGGCCGTCGAGGAGCGGGTCGAAGGGCTCGACCTCGGCGCCGACGACTACCTCGGCAAGCCCTTCGAGTTCCCCGAGCTGGTCTCCCGGGTCCGCGCCCTGCGCCGCCGCTCCGCCCGGCCCCTGCCGCCGCTCCTCGAACGGCACGGGCTGCGGATGGACACCGTCCGGCGGACCGCCGACCGCGACGGGCGCGACCTCGACCTCTCCCCCAAGGAGTTCTCCGTCCTCCAGATCCTCCTGGAGGCCGACGGGGCCGCCGTCTCCGCCGAGGAACTCCTCGAACGCGCCTGGGACGCCCACGCCGACCCCTTCACCGGCGCCGTGCGCGTCTGCATGAGCAAGCTGCGGGCCAAGCTGGGGGAACCGGGGATGATCCGGACCGTGCAGGGCGTGGGGTACGTGCTGTGAGCCCTCCCGGTACCGGATACCTCGGGGCCGGGTCGACCATCCGGACCCGGATCGCCCTCGTCTACGGAGGGGTCTTCCTGGTCCTCGGCGCCCTGCTGCTGCTCGTGGTGAACCTGCTGGTCAGGGCCGGTACGGACGGGCAGACGGAGGCGATTGTGGCGCAGGCCGACGAGGTCGCCGTGGTCGAGGCGTACCGGATCGGGGACGACGTCGGCCGGGCCGCGAACGAGCAGATGCTGATGTGGTCCTGCATGTCCCTGCTCGTGATCGCCTGCGGCGCCGTGGTCGTGGGCTGGTGGACGGCGGGGCGCGTGCTGCGGCCCGTTCACGAGATGACCGCCCGCGCCCGGCGGCTCTCCGAGCGGGACCTGGGCGGGCGGCTCGCGGTGCGCGGGCCCGACGACGAGCTGAAGGAGCTCGGCGACACGATCGACGCGCTGCTCGGGCGGCTGGAAACCGCCTTCGACAGCCAGCGGCGGTTCATCGCCAACGCCTCGCACGAGCTGCGCACCCCGCTCGCCACCCAGCGCGCGGCCCTCCAGGTCGGCCTGGACGAGGACTGCGAGGTCCGGCAGGTCCTCCTCGACACCAACCGGCACAGCGAACGCCTCCTCGACGGCCTGCTCCTCCTCGCCCGCGGCGAACGGGGACTCGCGGAGCGCGAGGACGTGTCCTTCGCCGAGGTCGTGAGGGAGGAGTACGAGGACGCGGCCGTCGCGGGGCACGGCGTCGTACGGGGGAGCCGGGTGCTGCTCCGGCAGCTCGTGCGGAACCTCGTCGCGAACGCGGTCGTCCACAACGTGCCCGGGGGCTTCGTGGACGTGCGGGTCGACGGGGGCGTCCTGACCGTCGTCAACACCGGGCCCGTCGTTCCGCCGGACGACGTCGAGGGCCTCTTCGAGCCCTTCCGGCGCGGCGAGGGGCGCGACCGGACGGGGCCCGGCGCCGGGCTCGGGCTCTCCATCGTCCGGTCGGTCGCCATCGCGCACGGAGGGACCGCGACGGCGGCGGCGCGCGGCGCCGACGAGGGCGGCGGACTCGTGGTGACGGTGACCCTGCCGGCCACCGTCACCCGGCCGTAGGGCCTACAGCTCCAGGCCCTCCAGCAGGCCGCGGTAGAAGGCGGCGTGCGCCGTCCCGGCCGGGGCCGCGCCCGGGAAGTACGCGGCGGTACGGGGGGTGCCGCCGAGCTTCCTGAGGTAGTCGAAGGCCTTGCTGTCCTGCTCGCCCCAGGCCACGAACCGCCAGTGCAGCGGGCGGTCCGCCGCCCCGGCGAGCGCCTGCGTGGCGGCCGTCTTCGCGTCCGGCGCGCCGTCCGTCTGGAAGACGACGAGCGCCGGGCGGGCGGGGTCGGTCTTCTCGTGGTGGGCGAGGACCTCCTCCACCGCGCGGTGGTAGTGGGTGCGGCCCAGGCGGCCGAGACCGGCGTTGATCTCCTCGATGCCGGTGGGGGAGAGCGTGGCCGGGGTCAGCTCGGCGGTGCCGTCGATGTCCGTGGAGAAGAACACGGCCGTGACGGCGGCGTTCTCGTCGAGGTGCGCCGCGAGCGCCACCGTCTGCTCGGCGAGCCGCTGCACGGAGCCGTCCTTGAAGTACCCGCGCATCGAACCGGACCGGTCGACGACCAGGTACACGGCGGCCCGCGCCCCGGCGAGGCCCTGCTTCTTGAGCACGGTCCCGGCCGCCTTGTACGCGTCCGCGAGGTGCGGGGCGGCGGCCTTGACCTTGGCGAGGGAGAGCGCGGGGCCCGCGGCGACCGGGGCGGCGACCTCGGAGGCCTCGGTGACCTCGGGAGCCTCGGGCTCCAGGGCCGTGATCACGGGGGTCTCCGGCGTCGGTACGGGGGCGGATGCCTGCGGCGCGGGGGCGGCGACCACGACGGGCTCGGGCTCCGGCTCGGTGACGGCTTCCGGCTCGGTGACGGTCTCCGGTTCGGCCGGGGTCTCCGCTGCGGCGGGCTCGGGCGCGGGGGCCTCTGCCGTGGCGGGCTCGGGCTCCGGCTCCGTGACGGTGACGGTCTCCGGCTCGGTCGAGGTCTCCGCCACGACGGGCTCGGACTCCTGGGTGACGGCTTCCGGTTCGGTGACGGTCTCCGGCTCGGCCGGGGCCTCCGCGACAGCGGTCTCAGCCTCAGGGGTCTCCGCCACCACAGGCTCGGGCTTCGGCTCGGCCGGGGTCTCGGGGTAGGAGATCTCGACGGCCTCCACCTCCGCGGACAGCCCGGTCTCGTCGTTCCGCTCCTCCGGGAGGGAGACCTCCACGGGCTCCGGCCCGGGGGCGGTCGCGGCCGCCGCGTCCCGCTCCGCCGCCTCCGCCGCGGCGGAGAGGACGGGGGTCTCCGCCTCCACCGGCTCCACCGACTCCGGGGTCTCCACGGGCTCCACGGCACTGGTCTCCGCAGGAGCAGGCACAACCTCCACCGGCTCCGGCTCCGCCGAGCGCGCCTTCGGTACCTGCGGGTTGTCGAAGGACGCCGCCACCAGGTCGTCCGCCGCGCGGCGGACCTCCTCGGGCGCCTCCGGGGAGGTCACCGGCTCCGAGGCCGGCACGGCCTCCGCCGTCTTCCCCGCCTCCGCCGTCTCGGCCGTCTCCGCCGTCTCACGCGACTGGGGCGGGACGGAGGTTGCCGGGGAGTCCTCGCGGTCCCGGCCGAACACCTTGCGCAGCATGTTCCGAATACCCATGAGCGAACCCTTTCGCATGAGTGGGGGTGCGGTGTGAATGTCCGTACTGGGTGTTTCAGGACTTTCATCCCTGGCCAGGGCGGATACGTAAGGTTAGCGGCCACTTCCCGCCACCTCCGTGCCCCGGTCGCCCCCGGACGCCCCGCATTCATCCGGCGTTCATTCCGCCGCCGCCCCCGTGCAGGGACCCGCACCTAGCGTCACCGCCGAAGACATCCCGACACCATGTCGGCGCAGTGCTGCGCCGGAGGAGGACGAAGTGCGCAAACTGCTGCCGCTCCTGAGCACGAACCCGCACGGAGGCGGCCGTTCCGCTCTCACCTGCCGCTACCGCTGTGGTGACGCCTGCTTCCACGAGGTGCCCAACACCAGCGACAACGAGTACGCCGGAGACCTCATAGCCGGTGTCCTCTCCCGCCGTTCCGCCCTGCGCGCCGCCGCCGTCGTCACCGTCGCCTCCGCCGTCGGTGGGGCCGCCGTGCTCGGCGAGGCCCCGGCCGCC
This sequence comes from Streptomyces sp. NPDC093071, assembly GCF_044754545.1. Classification (NCBI taxonomy): domain Bacteria; kingdom Bacillati; phylum Actinomycetota; class Actinomycetes; order Kitasatosporales; family Streptomycetaceae; genus Streptomyces; species Streptomyces sp. NPDC093071. The sequence continues at coordinate 353,346 of NZ_JBIVPH010000005.1, forward strand.
GAGGCCCACGGCGGCCACGGTCACGGCCACCCGCCCGTCAAGACCGACGGCGCCCGCGGCCTCCGCTTCGCCCCCGTCGCGCCCAACACCGCCGACAAGGTCACCGTCCCCTCCGGCTACTCCCAGAACGTGGTCATCCGCTGGGGCGAGCCCATCCTGCGCGGTGCCCCGGCCTTCGACGCCGAGAGGCAGACCGCGAAGGCCCAGGCCGGCCAGTTCGGCTACAACAACGACTTCCTCTCCCTGCTGCCGCTGTCCGGGGAGCGCGACCGCCAGGTCCTCGTCGCCAACCACGAGTACACCGACGAAGTCCTGATGTTCCGCGGCTACGACCCCCAGAACCCGACCCGCGAGCAGGTCGAGATCGCCTGGGCCGCGCACGGCCTGTCCGTCGTCGTGGTCGAGGAGGAGCGCCGTACGGGCAGGCTGACGCCGGTCTCCCGCCACCACCTCAACCGGCGTCTGCACACCACCAGCGAGTTCCGGGTCACCGGGCCCGCCGCCGGATCCCCGCTGCTGCGCACCTCCGCCGACCCGACCGGCCGCGAGGTCCTCGGCACGCTCAACAACTGCGCCGGCGGCACCACCCCGTGGGGCACCACCCTCCACGGCGAGGAGAACTTCAACCAGTACTTCGCGAACGGCTCCAGCGCCACCGACAAGCGCTACGGCGTCGGTTCCGGCGCCACCGAGCGCAAGTGGGAGCGGTTCGACAGGCGCTTCGACCTCAAGCAGGAGCCCAACGAGGTCCACCGCTTCGGCTGGGTCGTCGAGCTCGACCCGTACGACCCCGACTCCACGCCCCGCAAGCGCACCGCCCTCGGCCGCTTCAAGCACGAGGCCGCGCAGCCCCGCCTCACCGCCGACGGCCGCCCGGTCGTCTACATGGGCGACGACGAGCGCTTCGACTACTTCTACAAGTTCGTCTCCAGCAAGCGGATGAAGAAGGGGAGTTCGCGGGCCGCCCGCGAGCACAACCTCACCCTCCTCGACGAGGGCACCCTGTACGTCGCCAAGCTGACCGGCGACTCCCCGGCCGCCGAGGTCGACGGCACCGGAAAGCTCCCGAACGACGGCGAGTTCGACGGCTCCGGCGTGTGGATCCCGCTCGCCACCGGGAACGTCTCGCACGTCCCCGGCATGACCGCCGAGGAGGTGTACGTCTTCACCCGCCTGGCCGGCGACAAGGTCGGGGCGACGAAGATGGACCGCCCCGAGGACGTCGAGCCCAGCCCCCGCACCGGCCGCGTGTACGTCGCGCTCACCAACAACACCGACCGCGGCAAGGCCGGCAAGGCGGGCGCGGACGAGGCCAACCCGCGCAACCTCAACAAGCACGGGCAGATCCTGGAGCTGGCCGAGCACTGGGACGACCCGGCCTCGGACGGCTTCGCCTGGCGCCTCTTCCTCGTCGCGGGCGACCCGAACGACCCGGCGACCTACTTCGCCGGCTTCCCCAAGGAGAAGGTCTCCCCGATCTCCTGCCCGGACAACGTCGCCTTCGACCCGCACGGCAACCTGTGGATCTCCACCGACGGCTCCCAGCTCGGCTCGCACGACGGCCTGTTCGGCGTCGCCGTGCAGGGCGAGCGGCGCGGTGAGCTGAAGCAGTTCCTGACCGTGCCCAAGGGCGCCGAGACCTGCGGCCCGGTCATCCAGGACCGGCGCGTGCTCGTCGCCGTGCAGCACCCGGGCGAGGTCGACGGGGCGTCCGTCGAGAAGCCCGCGTCGACCTGGCCCGACGGGCCCGGGAAGATCGTCCGCCCGTCGGTCGTCGCCGTCTGGCGCGCGGACGGCCGCGACATCGGCGTCTGACCGGAGCCGTACGGCGGAACCGGTCTCAGTCGCGGGCCTGGGGGCACTCCACCCCCAGGCCCTCCCTGAACCGGACGAACTGCTCCTCCGGCTCCCCCGTGTACGCCCACGGCACCCACGCCGCCCGCCGCCCCAGCATCCCGAGCAGCTCCCTGGCGATGTCCACCTGGCCCGCGTAACAGGCCGCGTGCGCGAGGAAGTTGAGGTCGCCGATCTCCTCGGGCGCCACCGGGCTCCCCGGCTCCCGGCCGCCGATCCAGCGGGCGTGCGTGCGGCGCAGCTCGGTCACCGCCAGCTCGTGCTTCCAGTGCTGGTCGAAGCCGCGCACCGGGCCCCGGCCCAGGGCCCCGTCCGCGATGTAGCGGTACTCCTCGACCCGGGCCACCTGCACCAGGACCGGCAGCGGGGAGCCGGGCGGCGCCACCCCGGCCGCGTCGCGGGCGAAGTCGTACATGCTGCCGTGCGTCCCGTGCCACCGCGCCGACCAGTACCGCAGCACCTGGATGTGGCCCTCGGTGTTGTACGGGTCGCGGCGCCGCAGCTCGTCGAACCAGTGGCGCAGTTCGCGGCGCGGCACCCCGCCCTCGTACAGCCTGGCCACCGACAGGAGCGACACCCACGGCATCGGGTCGGCGGGCGCCGCCTCGGCGGCGCCCCGGCAGGCGTCCACGGCCGCGTCGATCCGGCCCCGGTCGACGGCCGCGCCCCGGCCGGCCGCGATGGCCGCGTCGAAGACCCGCACCACCTCGGTCGCGGCCCGCAGCACGGCGGCGTCCGGGTTGCCCGGCTCGGCGCCCCGCCAGGTCTCGACGGTGGAGCTGCCCGCGGCGGCGTGCGAGAGGAGCCGGACGCGGTGGGTGCGGCGCGCCCAGTCGTCGCCGGTGGCGGCCAGGAGGTCCCGGACGCCCTGCCAGCGGCCGATGACGATGTCGTGGCGCGCCTCGGTCAGCGCCCGGTCCCCGAAGTCCGGGTCGAAGTCGGGCACGAAGCGCTCCGGACGTGAAGGGCGCGAGGAGCGCGAGGAGCGGCGGCGTACGGCCATCGGGCCTCCTTCTGGTTCGGCTGCCGTCAGAAGTCCGTCGCGTAGCCCTTGTCCCGGCCGCCCGTGCGGGCGCCCGGGGTGGCCGCCCCGGCGTCGGCCGAGGCCGCGAGGGCGCGGACGGCGTCGAGGCGGGCCGGGCGGCGGTAGTAGTCGCTGCCCCTCCGGCCGTACACGGCCAGCGGGACCACGCCGAGGAGCAGGCCGCCGAGGCCGATGAAGAGGGCGGTCGTGGAGAGTTCGCCGAGCGACTCGACGAAGGCCCACAGCATGAACGCCGAGCCGAGCAGCGGCCAGAGGCCGCCGACGACCAGGTTCTTCACGGAGCGCAGGAGCAGGCCCTTGTAGGCGACGACGGCGGCGATGCCCGCCAGGCCGTAGTAGAAGGCGATCTGGAGGCCGATCGCGGAGACGGCGTCCCGGAGGATCTGCTGCACGGAGCCGGCCGCCGCGGCGGCGGCGAACAGCAGCAGCGCCGCCCCGCCGACCGCGGCGATCGCGACCCACGGGGTGTTCCAGCGCGGATGGACGGTGCCGAGCGCGGCCGGCAGGGTCCGGTCGCGGCCCATCGCGAAGAGCGAGCGGGTGACCTGGATGAGGGTGGTCTCCAGGGTGGCGACGGTCGACAGGAGGACGGCCACGACGAGGAGCTTGCCGCCGACGCCGGGCCAGACCTCCTGGCCGACGACGGCGAGGACGTTCGGTCCGGCGCGGCGGATCTCCTCGGAGCTCAGCAGCACGTTGACGGCGACGGTGATGGCCTCGAAGAGGACGAAGACGAAGCCGACGCCGACGAGCGCGGAGACCCCGGCGGTCCTGCGGCTGTTCCGGGTCTCCTCGCTGAGGTTGCTGGTGACGTCCCAGCCCCAGTAGTAGAACGCGGCGATCAGCGCCCCGGCGGCGAACCCCTCGGGGCCGTCGAACTGGGCGAGGCCGAACCAGGACCAGTCGAAGGCGGTCGCGTAGCCCCGGTGGGCCACGGCGGCGAGGACGAAGCCGAGCAGGATCAGCATCTCCACCCCGGACATGATCAGCTGCGCCCGTACGGTGAGCCGGGCGCCGCCCAGGACGACGAGCAGCATCACCAGGAACCAGCAGGCGCCGACGGCCGCCGCGAGCGCGGTGTGGTCGGCGAGGCCCGGGGCGACCAGGGAGAGCGTGAGGGAACCGGCGGGCAGCGAACCGGCCACCATGAAGACGGTGGTGGAGAAGACGAGCGCCCAGCCGGAGAGGAAACCGAGGAAGGGGTGGAGGGCGCGGCCCACCCAGGAGTACGCGGCGCCGGCGTTGACGTCGATCCGGCCGAGCCGGGCGTACGCCAGGACGATGCCCAGCATGGGTATCGCGCAGTACAGCAGGGCGGCCGGGCCGCCGAGGCCGACCGCGCCGAAGAGGACGGCGGTGGTCGCGGCGAGCGAGTAGGCGGGGGCGCTGCCGGCGACGGCCATCACGACGGTGTCGAAGGTGCCGAGGACATTGGGCTGGAGCCCTCTGCTGCTGGGGGTGGTGCGCATGGCGGATCCTCGGGGCGCGGGGGGTGAGGCAGGGCGAAGTGGCCCGCCCGCCGAGCCGGTTGCCGACGGCGGCGGGCGCGGATCACGGTGAATCGAGCGCATCGTAGTCGCCGGGACGGCTTCGGGTAACGGCGGCGGGGAGGGTTCCGTTCCGTGACCGCCGGTAAGTTCTCCCGTGCGCCCCCCGGAGGGGGTTTACCGCAGGTCGGGACCGGCGATGGCACGGGCCGCGCGGACCTCCTGGCGGAGCGGTTCCAGGACTCCGTTCTCGTCTCCGGGCAGCTCGGTGCGGACCTCCACGAGGGTGTCGTCCGCCCGCAGCCCGTCGGCGAGTTCGCGCAGCTCCCGCTCCACTTCGGCGGCCTCCTCGGGCGCGGGGGCGGGGGCGCCGTGGTCGATCCGGACGCGGGCGGCGGTCGTGGCGTCCACGATCCGTTCGACGGCGACGACCAGCGGCCACCAGGCGGCGGCCCGGGGGCCGGTCGGCGGGGGCTCGGTCAGGGCCCGCTGGAACTCGGAGCGGACGGTGGACAGGTCCCGGTAGAGCGCCCGGCGGGCCCGCAGCCGGACGCTCCGGTCGGGCCGCTCCCCGCCCGCGAACGCGAGGGCCACGTAGTCGGCGGTGTCGGAGACGGCGTCCGCGAGCCGGTCCCCGATCCGGGTGTGCCAGGACTCCGGCCAGAGCAGGTAGCCGGCGACCAGGGCGATTCCGCAGCCGATGAGCGAGTCGTAGAGGCGGGGCAGGACCAGGCCGAAGCCCTGGTGGTTGAGGACGTCGGAGAGCAGCAGGATCACCGGGGTGATGGCCGCCGTCTGGAAGGCGTACCCCTTCGCGGAGAACGCCGGGATCAGCCCCGCGAGCACCATCATCACGGGCACGTCCCACCAGCCCCGGGGCACCTCGGCGAGGACGAGGGCGGCCAGCAGGATGCCGAGGGCGGTGCCGAAGGCGCGGAGCACGGCCCGGGAGAAGACCGAGCCGAAGTCGGGCTTCATGACGAAGGTGACGGTGAGGGCGACCCAGTACGAGCGGGGCACGGCGATCAGCGACACCAGGGCCTGCGCGAGGCCGATGCAGAGCGCGAGCCGCAGGCCGTAGCGCCAGGACGCCCCGGAGAGGAGGACGGCGCGGGTGTTCCGGCGGATCCGGACGCGCAGGGCGGCGGGGCGGCCGAGCCGGTCGTCCACGTGGTGGGGGTCGGGATCCGTCTCGTGGACGACGTGCGCCGCGTGCCGCAGGGCGTGGTCGACGGCCTTCTCCGAGGGCCGCTCGGGGACGGGCAGGTCGAGGGCGGGGTCGCCGGCGCGGCCCTCCTCGACGGCGTCGGCGAGCTTCCGCACGGCGGCCGGGACCTCGGCGGGCAGCGGGCCGACGAGCCGGGCCCGCAGATGGGCGGCGGGCGCGGCCTCGACGAGCGGGACGACGACGTTGAGCCGGGCGAGCAGCCGGACCGGGGCGGGCGCGCGGCCGTGCTGCCGGGCCCGGCGGGCCAGGACCAGGTCGTACGCGTGGTTCAGGGCGGCGGTGACGGCCTGCCGCCGCTCGTCGTACGCGGAGGTCCCCGCCGCCTCGTAGAGGTCGGCGACCGCCCGGTAGGTGGCGGCGACGGCGCCCCGCTCGGGCGCGGCGCGGCGCAGCGGCCAGCCGAGCAGGGTGAGGACGAGGACGACGAGCCCGCCCAGGGTGAGCAGCAGCGGGGCCGTCCACCACGGGTCGGGCATGGGCAGGCCCGCGCCGACGACCGCGTTGAGCAGCAGGAGCAGTCCGGAGACGGAGGCGACCGCGCCGATCGAGGAGATCATCCCTGAGACGAGCGCGACGCAGGTCAGGACGGCGACGGCGGCCCAGCCGTGGCCGAAGACGAGGGTGCCGAGGGTGACGCCGACGGCCCCGAAGAGCTGCGGCACGGCGATGTTGAGGACCCGCATCCGGTAGGCGTCGGCGGTGTCCCCGATGACCCCGGACAGGGCCCCCATCGACACCAGCGCCCCGTACGCGGGCCGGTCGGCGGCCAGGCCGGCGGCGAGCGGCGCGGACAGGGCGACGGAGGCGCGCAGCACGGCGGCCCACGGGACCGGCGCGGGGGCGGGCCGCATTCCGGCGGTCAGCCAGGCGGGCGGGGTGAGCCGTCCGGCTCCTTCGGATCGCGCCATGCCCTCCAACGTACTGGCGGGGCGCCCGCGCCGCCGCGCCCGCGCGCCCCGGGCCGTCACATGGGCTCGACGAAGGGCGCCCGCCAGGCGGGACTCGGGTCCGAGCCGGGGCTCGTCCAGTACTCCGTGCCCCGGACGATCCGGCCGTCGCGGACGGTCCAGAACGACACCGCGCGGAACGTCCCGACGCCCTCGTGCGGGACCTCGACCTCGGAGACGGCCTCGCCGTCCCGGGCCACGATCCGCAGCACCCGGATCGACCAGCCCTCGGGGTACTCGCGGTTCACCGCGACGTAGTCGTCCCGGCCCACGATCCGCTCACCGCTGACCGGCCACTCGACGACGGCGTCCTCCGCGAACAGGGCGGCCAGACCGTCCCAGTCCCGCGCCTCCATCCGGTCCCACAGCGCCTCGACCACGCTCGACGATTCCATGCCGGGCACTCTGCCAGAGGGGTCCGACAACCGGCCCTCCCCCGGTGCTCAGTTGCGGTACGACTCCACCTCGGCGGCCGGGCGGAGGGTGGCCGTGTCCGGATCCTCGCCGAACTCCGCTTTGGCGCGGCGCTGGCGCAGCAGGTCCCAGCACTGGTCGAGGCGCACCTCCAGTTCGGTCAGGCGGGCGCGTTCCTCGGGCAGGAGGCCGCCGGTGCGCTGCCGCAGGGCGCGCTCCTCCTCGACGAGGGTGCCGATGTCGTCCAGGATCTCCTCGTTGTCCATGCCTTCCAGCGTGGCCGATCAGCGGTCTCCCCGCAGGTCGAGATCGGCGAGGACGGCCCGGTGGTCGGTGCCGTCGAGGTCGAGGAACCGGACGTCGTCCACGCTGAACTCGTCGCTGACCAGGACGTGGTCGATCTGCACGTACGGGGGGACCGGGCCTTCCACGGGCCAGGTGGCGGCGCGGCTCCTGCGCACCGCCCAGGCCGCGTCGCGGAGGCGGCCCTCCTTGAGGATCGCGCGGAAGGCCGCGTGGTCCTGGGAGGCGTTGAAGTCCCCGGCGATCAGCGTCGGGCCCGTGCGCAGGGCGGCGAAGTCCTCGATCCGGCCCAGCTCCCGCTTCCACACGTCCACCTGGCCCGGCAGCGGCGGCATCGGGTGGGCGAGCTGGACGCGCACGGAACGCCCGGCGATCTCGGCTGTGGCGCCCGGCATCCCCATGGTCGCCGGGATCATCCGCCAGTCGCGCAGCGGATGGGCGCTGAGCAGCACGGAGCCCGCCGATCCGTCGGCCTCCACGGAGGCGTAGTGGGGGAGTTCGGCGGCGAAGGCGGTGGTGAGGGCGCGTCCGCAGGCGCGGTCGCACTCGGAGACGTAGACGAGCGCGGGGCGTTCGCGCCGGACGGTGGCGATCAGCGCGTCCGTGGCCTGGCCGAACTCGACGTTGGCGGCGAGGACGCGGACCCGGGCGACGGGGAGGCCGTGGCCGATGGTGGTCCACGTGGTGTACGGCAGGGAGCTCCAGGCGGTGGCGGCGAGGACGACGACGGCGGTGAGGGCGAGGCCCCGGCGGCGGGCGACGGCGGCGAGCAGCAGCCCGAGCCCGGCGGGGACGGTCAGCCAGGGCAGGAAGGAGAGCAGCTGCGGGACGGGGGTGATCCCGTCCGTGTCGAGCAGACGGCAGGCGGTGACCAGGGCGGGCACGACGAGCAGCAGCCCGGCGAGGAGGGCGGCGGGGCGGCCGGGGCGGCGGGACGAGGGGTGCGGGCCCATGAAGGGGCCCGTCACACCGGGCGCCGGCCCGACCGCGCCGGACTTCGGCTTCTGCGCGCCGGGCTCGGCCGCCGGCTTCTGCGCGGCGGGCTCGGGCGCTTGCTGCGGATCGGGCGCCGGGTCTGGCTTCGGTGCGGCGGCGAGGGCGGGGTCGGAGTCCACGTCGTTCAGTGTCGCAGGGTCCGTCCCGGCGCCTCCGGGACCGGACGGGACCGGATCAGTGCCGCAGGGCCTGGCCGATCTCCGCCTTCGTCACGTCCGACAGCTGTCGATTGCTGCGCGCCGTACCGGACTTGGAGGCGCCCGGTGCGACGGCGTCGATGTTCAGGACGACGGTGTCGAGCAGTTTCCCGTCGGCGTCGCGGAAGTCGACCTTGACGGTGTAGTCGGCGTTCTGGTCCTTCGGGTTGGTCGCGGTGATCTCCGCGACCGTCCGGTCCCCGTCGGCGCGGGGCTCCCCGGCCTTCACGTCGGCCTTCGCGTCCACCCCGTCCCTGACCTCGTCCATCTTCTGCTCGGCGGCCGAGGCGACCGCGGCCGTCGCGGAGGCGACGGCACCACCGGCCGCGTCCTTGGCGGCGTCGCAGCCGGTGGTGAGGGCGAGCGCCCCGGCGAGGGCCAGGGCGGCTCCGGCGGTGCGTCCCACGTCCCTCAGTACCTCTCGTCCGGGCCGTACGCGTCGTCCGTGGCCAGCGCCCAGATCACGAAGATCGAGACGGCCATGGAGAAGAGCGCCCACCAGGGCTGGTAGGGCAGGGAGAGGAAGTGGAAGAGGACGTTGAGGGAGGCGAGCGTGATGCCCGCGACCCGGCCCCACTCGGCGCCCTTGAGGATGCCGGACCCGGCGATGACCAGGATCACGCCGAGGATCAGGTGGATCCAGCCCCAGGTGGTGAGGTCGAACTTGAAGACGTAGTCGCCGACCCGGGTGTAGACGTCGTCCTCGGCGATGCCGGCGATGCCCTGGAAGACGTCCATGAAGCCGATGACCAGCATGAGGACACCGGCGAAGAGGGTGCCGCCGGAGGCCCAGGCACCGGCGGTGCTCTGCCCGCGGGGCGGCGCTGCGTTGGGGTTGCGGGGCGGCGCTGCGTGCTGGCCCTGGCTCTGGCCCTGGCCCGGACGCGCGGTCCCGTCGTCGTTCTGGCTCATGGCCCCATCGTGGGAGCGCCCGCCCGCCGGCGAACCTTTAACTGGGCCGTTCGAGTGAGCGCAGGAACGCGTCGAGGGCCGCGTCGAACTCCTCCGGCCGCTCCAGGTTGGGCAGGTGCGCGGCCCGGTCGACCACCACGAGCGCGGAGCCGGGGATCAGCGCGTGCGTCTCCTCCGCGTCGGCGACCGGGGTGTACGTGTCGTCCCGGCCGACCACGACGAGCGCGGGCACGGTGGCGGCGGCGAGCGACTCCCGGTAGTCGGGCCGCTCGGCCCGGCCGCGCAGGGCGGCCGCCGCCGCGACGGGGTCGGTGGCGCGCATCATGCGGTGGACGTGGGGCGCGGCGTGCGCGTTGTACGGGGCGACCATCCGGTCGAGGACCTCGTCGGCGTACCCCGCCATGCCCTCGGCGAGGAGCCGGTCGGCCATGGCGTTCCGGTCGGCCCTGCCCTCCTCGGTCTCGGCGGCGGGGAAGGTGTCCGCGAGGACCAGGCCCCGGACGCGGCCGGGGTGGCGGCGGTGGAACTCCATGACGACCTGGCCGCCCATGGAGAGCCCGGCGAGGACGCAGTCCTCGACGCCGAGGTCGTCGAGGAGGGCGGCCAGGTCCCCGGCGAAGACGTCGAGCCCGACGGCCTTCGCGTCCGTCGCGAGCGGAGTGGCGCCGTAACCGCGCAGGTCGGGGGCGATCACCCGGTGCGTGCGGGAGAAGCGGTCGAGCTGCGGCCGCCACATGGTGTGGTCGAAGGGGTGGCCGTGGACGAGCAGGAGGACGGGACCGGAGCCCCGGTCCTCGTAGAAGGTCTCGGTACCGACTGTTCGGGAGACGGGCATGACGGCAGGCTAGGCAGCGCCGACTCGTCGGTGCAATGAAATCTTTGCCCTCGGTGCAATGGGAGAGGGGTGCCCCGTGGAGGAGTACCGGAGGATCGCGGACCGCGTCGAGGCGGCCGTGCGGGACGGGCGGCTGAGACCCGGCGACCGGCTGCCGCCGCAGCGCGTCTTCGCCCGGCGGCACGGGATCGCGAACTCGACGGCGATCCGGGTGTACGGGGAGCTGGCGCGCCGGGGCCTGGTCGTCGGGGAGGTCGGGCGCGGCACCTTCGTCCGGGCGGCGCCCCCGCTCCCGGGGCCCGCGCTCGTCGAGGCGAGCGGGACCGCGCCCGTCGACCTCCAGCTCAACTACCCGGTCGTGGACGGCCAGCAGGAGCGGATGGCCCGCGCGCTCACGGCCCTGGCCCGGCCCGGCGTCCTCGCCGGGGCCCTGGCCCGCCCGCCCGCCGCCGACGGCACCCCGGAGGCCCGCGACGCGGCCGTGCCGGTGCTCGCCGGGCCCGGCTGGGCCCCGGACCCCGGGAGCGTCCTCTTCGCCGGGAGCGGCCGCCGGGCCGTCGCCGCCGCGCTCTCCGCGCTCGTGCCGCCCGGCGGCCGCCTCGGCGTCGAGGAGCTGACGTATCCCCCGCTCAGGGCCGTCGCCGAACGGCTCGGCATCCGGCTCGTGCCCCTCGCCCTCGACGCGGAGGGGGTGCGGCCGGAGGCGCTCGCGGCGGCCCACCGGGCGGCGCCGCTCGCCGCCGTCTACCTCCAGCCGACCCTGCACAACCCGCTCGCGGCGACCGCCGGGGAGGAGCGGCGGGACGCGCTCGCCGAGCTGCTGCGGCGGCTGGACCTGACCGCCGTCGAGGACGCCACCTGGGCCTTCCTCGACCCCGGGGCGCCCGCCCCGCTCGCCGCCCGCGCGCCCGAGCGCGTGGTCCTGGTGGACAGCCTCTCCAAGCGGCTCGCGCCCGGCCTGACCGTCGGTTACCTCGTCGTCCCGGGGCGGCTGCGGGCTGCGGTCGCGGAGGCGCTGCGCTCCGGCGCCTGGACGGCGGACGGGTTCGCGCTCGCGGCCGCCACCCGCTGGGCCGGGGACGGGACGGTCGCGGAGACCGTCGCCGCCAAGCGGGCGGACGCGGCGGCCCGGCACGCCCTGGTGCTGCGGCGGCTCGCCAGGCAGGCGCTCCGGACCTCCCCGCACGCCTACTTCTGCTGGTGGGAGCTGCCCGCGCCCTGGCGCGCCGAGACCTTCGCGGCGGCGGCCGCCGCACGCGCGGGCGTGGCGGTCACCCCGGGGAGCGCCTTCGCGGCGGCCCCGGGGGCGGCGCCCGGCGCGGTCCGGGTGGGCCTGGCCTCGCCGCCGCACGCCGTGCTCGACGCGGCCCTGGCCCGGCTCGCGGCCCTCGCGGAGGCCGGTCCGGGCTGATCAACTTGCGGCGCACCGGCCGCGGGTGTGCCCTGGAGGGTGCGGGAACCAGGGGGCGAGCGGCGCCGCGCGCGCCAGAGACGAAGGAGCTCCTGCCATGGCCGCACACGCAGCGGTGCCCACCCGGCGGCGCCACGTCAGCACGCACGGCTGGGCCGTGCCGATCACGATCGGCGTCCTGTACGGCTTCTACGCCGAGACGAACGCCCGCCACGGCGGCCCCCTCGCCCTGAGCCAGCTCTGGATCGGCCTCGTCTCCGCCGTCGTGCTCTCCGTGGCGATCTACGCCCTCCACCGCTACGGCCGGGCCCTGCCCCGCGTGCCGCGCGCCGCCGCGTGGGGCGCCCTGGTGGGCATCGCGGTCGGCTACGCCTACAGCCTCACCGACGCCACCGTGCTCTCGTCGAGCGGGCTCGGCCTGGCATCCGCCCTGGCCACCACGGTCGCCGCCCACTACTTCTTCTACACCCACGAGGGCACGGCGGGCCGCCCCGCGACCCGCTGACCGGAACCCGGGCGCCGGGGACGACGGAGGAGACCGCATGACCGACCTCGCCATCGAGACCGAGGGCCTGGTCAAGGTCTTCGGCACCAACCGTGCCGTGGACGGCGTCGACCTGCGCGTCCCCGCCGGAACCGTCTACGGGGTCCTCGGCCCCAACGGCGCCGGCAAGACGACCGTCGTCAAGGTGCTCGCCACCCTGCTCCGCCCGGACGGCGGCCGGGCCGGCGTCTTCGGCAAGGACGTCGTCAAGGACGCCGACGCGGTCCGCGGGCGCGTGAGCCTCACCGGCCAGTACGCCTCCGTCGACGAGGACCTGACCGGCACGGAGAACCTGGTCCTCCTCGCCCGGCTGCTCGGCCACACCCGGCCCGCCGCCCGCGAGCGCTCCGCGCAGCTGCTCGCCGCGTTCGGCCTGGAGGAGGCCGCCGACAAGCAGATCAAGAACTACTCGGGCGGCATGAGGCGCCGCATCGACATCGCCGCCTCCATCCTCAACACCCCCGACCTGCTCTTCCTCGACGAACCGACGACCGGCCTCGACCCGCGCAGCCGCAACCAGGTCTGGGACATCGTCCGCGCGGTGGTCTCCCAGGGCACCACCGTCCTGCTGACCACCCAGTACCTGGACGAGGCGGACCAGCTGGCCTCCCGGGTCGCCGTCATCGACCACGGCAAGGTGATCGCGGAGGGCACCAAGGGTGAGCTGAAGGCCTCGGTCGGCTCGGGCTCGGTGCACGTACGGCTCCGGGACCCCGAGCGGCGGCGGGAGGCCGAGCGGGTGCTGCGCGGCGCGCTGCGGGCCACCGTGCAGCTCGACCCGGACCCGGTCGCGCTCACCGCCACCGTCGACGGCCACGGGACGGACCTCGGGGCCGCCGAGCAGGCGGCGCGGGCGCTCGCGGAGCTGGCGCGGGCCGGGATCACGGTCGACAGCTTCGCGCTGGGACAGCCCAGCCTCGACGAGGTGTTCCTGGCGCTGACGGACAGGAAGGGAACGGCGGCATGACCACCGTCACCACCGGCAAGGACACGAAGGGCGCCGACACCGCCGAGTTCACCGCCCCCAGGGCCGAGGAGCTCGCGGAACTCCTGGTGGGACGGTCGCGGCCGCCCCGCCCCGGCGCGCTCTCCGCCTCGATGACGTTCGGCTGGCGGGCCATGCTGAAGATCAAGCACGTGCCGGAGCAGCTGTTCGACGTGACGGCGTTCCCGATCATGATGGTGCTGATGTACACGTACCTCTTCGGGGGCGCGCTGGCCGGTTCGGTCTCCTCGTACGTCCAGTTCCTGCTGCCGGGCATCCTGGTGATGAGCGTCGTGATGATCACGATGTACACCGGGGTCTCGGTGAACACCGACATCGAGAAGGGCGTCTTCGACCGCTTCCGCACGCTGCCGATCTGGCGTCCGGCGCCGATGGTCGGCTACCTCCTCGGCGACGTCGTGCGCTATCTGATCGCCTCGGCCGTGATGCTGACGGTCGGCGTGGTCATCGGCTACCGCCCGGCCGGCGGGTTCCCGGGGGTGCTCCTCGGGGTCGCGCTGCTCATGGTGTTCTCGTTCGCCTTCTCGTGGATCTGGACCATGTTCGGGCTGCTGCTGCGCAGCGAGAAGTCCGTGATGGGCGTCTCGATGATGGTGATCTTCCCGCTGACCTTCCTGTCGAACGTCTTCGTCGACCCGAAGACCATGCCGGGCTGGCTCCAGGCCTTCGTGAACAACAACCCGGTCACCCACGTGGCGAGCGCGGTCCGCGAACTGATGGCCGGCGGCTGGCCGGGCGTCGACATCGCCTGGTCCCTGGGCTGGTCGGCGCTGTTCGTCCTGGTCTTCGGCTGGGTCACGATGCGGCTGTACAACCGCAAGTAGCGGGCGTACGGGGGACGGTTGACCTTCCCCACGGGGGAAGGCCGAGCATCGGTGGGGCCGGGCGCCACGGGGGCGGCCGGCACGGGGAGGTGGCACGCCGGTGGAACGGCACGGGACGCACGGGGCGGACGAACGGTACGGGACGGCCGGGGCGGCCGGAGTACGGGAACCGCTCATGACGATCGGGGAGTTCGCCCGCGCGTCCCGGCTCTCCGCCAAGGCGCTACGCCGCTACGACGAACTCGGCCTGCTCCCGCCCGCCCGCGTCGACGCGTACACCGGCTACCGGTACTACGCCGGGGCGCAGGTGGAGCGGGCGCGCCTGGTGGCCTGGCTGCGGCGGATCGGGATGCCGCTCGCCGGGGTCCGGGACGTGTGCGCGCTGCACGGCACGGACCCGGGGGCGGCCGCCCGCGCGGTCCGCGCCCACTGGGCCCGGGTCGAGGCCGAGACGGCGGAACGGCGCGACCTGGCCGCCTCCCTGCTGGACCGACTGGGAGGAACCACAGGCATGACGACGACCGTACGGCCCCACGCCCTGCTCGCCGCCGCGCTCTCCGAGCGCGGACGGGTGCGGGGGACCCAGCAGGACCGGGCGCACGCCGGCCCGCGCCTGCTCGCCGTCGCGGACGGCTACGGCCCGGCGGGAGACCTGGCCGCGACGGCCGCCCTCGCGGCCGTCTCGGGGCTTCTGGCGCCCGGCGGCCGGGCCGGGGACCTGCTCAACGCCCTGGAGGACGCCGTCCGGCGCGCGGACGCGGAGGTCGGCGCGGCGGCGCCCGGCTCGGGGACGACCCTGACGGCCGGGGTGTGGACGGGGTCCCGGCTCGCGCTGGCGCACGTGGGGGACGGGCGCGCCTATCTGCTGCGGGACGGGGCCCTCGTACGCCTCACCCGCGACCACACGGCCGTCCAGGCGCGGGTGGACGCGGGCGAGCTCGCTCCGGCGGAGGCCGCGGCCCACCCGGACCGGGCCCTGCTCCTGCGGGCCCTCGACGGGGCGGGGGACGGGCCCGCGCCCGATCTGAGCCTGCACGAGGGGCGGCCCGGGGACCGCTGGCTGCTGTGCACGGACGGCCTGTCGGCGGTCGTCCCGGAGGCGGAGCTGCACGCCGCCCTGGCGGCCGGGGCCGACCCGGACGCGACCGCCCGGTCCCTGCTCGCCCTCGCCGACGCGCGGGGCGGCCCGGACAACGCGTCCTGCGTCGTGGCGGACGTCCTGCCCGCGGGCGAGGCCGGTTAGGCGGCCGTGCGGGGGACGGTCTGCTGGACCGACCAGCGGTTGCCGTCGGGGTCGGTGAAGTACACGAAGGAGCCCCACGGCCGGTCGTCGATCTCGCTGACCTCGATGCCGCGTCCGGCGAGGTCGTCGTGGGCCTCCTGGACGTCGGCGACGACGACCTGGAGGTTGTCGAGCGAGCCCGGCTCCATGGCGGTGATGCCCTTGCCGAGGGCGATCGAGCAGGCCGAGCCGGGCGGGGTGAGCTGGACGAAGCGGACGTCCTCGCTCACGGTGACGTCGTGGTCGGCGTGGAAGCCGACCTTCTCGTAGAAGGCCTTGGCCCGGTCGACGTCGGTGACGGGGACGCCGATCAGCTCCAGTTTGATGTCCATGCCGGGCTCCTCACGCTCCTCGCGGGCGGGGGCCGCGCCGCGCGGCCCCACCGGCATCATGCGCCGGGAGGCCGCGCGCCGCCGCTCGGGAAGGTCCGGGCCCCGGCCGTCACTCGCCGCGGACGACCACGACCGGGCAGGGCGCGTGCTGGGCGACCTGGGTGGAGACCGAGCCGAGGACGGCCGCCCGGAAGCCGCTGTGGCCGCGGTCGCCGACGACGAGGAGGCTCGCGCCCTTCGCCGCGTCGACCAGGGCCTGCGAGGCGTTGCCGCCGACCACCGTACGGGTGGCGTCGGCGGCCTCCTCCGGGGTGAGCGCGTCGGCCAGGGCCTGGTCGAGGATCTGCGCGGCGAGCCGCTCGGGGTCGAACTCCGCCGGAACGCCCGGCATCAGCGTCGCCCACGAGGCCGGGTACTCCCAGCCGATGACCGCCTCCAGGGAGTCCCCGGTCAGGGCGGCCTGCCCGGCCGCCCACTTCAGGGCCTTCAGGGAAGGCTCCGACCCGTCCACGCCCACCACGATCCTGCCGGCCATCGCCGACCTCCGTCCGTCGTACGGCACATCTGTGCGATCCGCCTCCAACGTAACAAATCGGTTGGACCGGCCGGTCAGTCGAGGCGCAGATCGGCCAGCTGCCGCTCGAACGGGACGACCTCGTCCCCGTCCGCCTCCCGGGCCGGCCGGGCCGCGACCGCGTCCGCGAACGCGTACCCGGCCCGGTTGATCCGGGCGGGCAGCCCCTCCGTGTACTCGTCGCCGCCCGAACCCCAGTCCTCCGAGGCCGCGTAGACGGCGGTCGGGACGGTCAGGGCCCGCAGGTAGGCGAAGAGCGGCCGCAGGGCGTGGTCGAGGACCAGCGAGTGGCGGGCGGTGCCGCCGGTCGCCCCGATCAGGACCGGGACGCCGGTCAGCGCGGCCGGGTCGACCAGGTCGAAGAACGACTTGAACAGACCGCTGTACGAGGCGGTGAAGACCGGGGTCACCGCGATGACCCCGTCCGCGCCGGTCACCGCGTCGAGCGCCTCCTGGAGCTTTCCGGAGGGGAAGCCGGTGACGAGGTTGTTGGCGATGTCCACGGCCAGGTCGCGGAGTTCGACCACCTCGACGTCGACCGCGTACTCCTGCTCGGCCAGCCGGTAGCGGGCGGCTTGGAGGAGCCGGTCGGCGAGGAGCCGGGTGGAGGAGGGGCTGCTGAGTCCGGCCGAGACGGCGACCAGCTTGAGCGTGCGCATGACGGTTACGCCTCCTTGGCGGCGGTGACGGCGGGGTGGAGCGGGGCGGTGGCCGGGACGTCGGCCGGGCGCAGGTTCGCGAACTCCTTGCGCAGCACCGGGACGACCTCCTCGCCGAGGATGTCGAGCTGCTCCAGGACGGTCTTCAGGGGCAGTCCGGCGTGGTCGACCAGGAACAGCTGGCGCTGGTAGTCGCCCACGTAGTCGCGGAAGGACAGGGTCCGCTCGATGACCTCCTGCGGGGAGCCGACGGTCAGCGGGGTCTCGCGGGCGAACTCCTCCAGGGAGGGGCCGTGGCCGTAGACCGGCGCGTTGTCGAAGTACGGGCGGAACTCCCGTACCGCGTCCTGCGAGTTCTTCCTCATGAACACCTGGCCGCCGAGGCCGACGATCGCCTGTTCGGGAGTGCCGTGGCCGTAGTGCGCGTACCGCTGCCGGTAGAGCCGGACCATCTTCTCGGTGTGCTGCTTGGGCCAGAAGATGTGGTTCGCGAAGAAGCCGTCGCCGTAGTAGGCCGCCTGTTCGGCGATCTCCGGGGAGCGGATGGAGCCGTGCCAGACGAACGGCGGGACGCCGTCGAGCGGGCGCGGGGTGGAGGTGAAGCCCTGGAGCGCGCCGCGGAACCTGCCCTCCCAGTCGACCACGTCCTCGCGCCACAGCTTGTGGAGCAGCGCGTAGTTCTCGATGGCGAGCGGGATGCCCTGGCGGATGTCCTGGCCGAACCACGGGTAGACCGGGCCGGTGTTGCCGCGCCCCATCATCAGGTCCACGCGGCCGTCGGCGAGGTGCTGGAGGGTCGCGTAGTCCTCGGCGATCTTCACCGGGTCGTTGGTGGTGATCAGGGTCGTGGACGTGGACAGGACCAGGTTCTCCGTGCGGGCGGCGATGTGCCCGAGGAGGGTGGTGGGGGACGACGGGACGAACGGCGGGTTGTGGTGCTCCCCGGTCGCGAAGACGTCGAGTCCGACCTCCTCCGCCTTGAGCGCGATGGCGACGGTGTTCTTGATGCGCTCGTGCTCGGTGGGGGTGCGGCCGGTGGTGGGGTCGGTCGTCACGTCGCCGACGGTGAAGATCCCGAACTGCATCGTGCTCACCTCTCGCGTTCCCGGGTGCCTTTCCCGGCTAGTGGTTGAATCTTAAACCATCACGTCCAACGGTGCGACCCCCCTCCCTATTCCTGGCCCCGGCACCTCCCTCCGGGCCCGTACGCTGGAGGGCGTGACCGATCCCGGGACCGACACCGAGCGCTGGAAAGAGCGCGGCGTGATGCTCCGCGTCTTCGTGTACGTCTTCGCCACGCACGCCTTCGCCGGCTTCGTCTGGATCCTCTTCTCCGTGGGGCAGCACGCCCAGAAGTGAGCACGGCCACGCGGAAGGGGAGGCCGGGGCTCCCGTAGAGTTCGGCGGCGTGGACGGTGCGGGTGTGAACGGTGTGACGGGTGGCGCGACAGCGGGTGCGGCACCGGATGCGGGCGCGATATCCGTCGTCGGGATCGGCGCGGACGGCTGGGACGGGCTCCCCGAGGCCTCCCGCCGCGTCCTGCGCGCCGCCGGGGTCCTGATCGGCGCCCCCCGCCAGCTCGGCCTGCTGCCCGGCGACTGCCCCGGCGAGCGGATCGCCTGGCCCTCCCCCCTCCGCCCGGCCGTCCCCGGCCTGCTCGCCGCCCACGCGGGCCGTGCGATCGCCGTCCTGGCCAGCGGGGACCCCTCCTTCTACGGCATCGGCCGCACCCTCGCGGAGGCCGTCGGCGCCGACCGGCTCCGGATCCACCCGCACCCGTCCTCCGTCTCGTACGCCTGCGCCCGGCTCGGCTGGCCCCTGGAGGAGACCGAGACGGTGTCCCTGGTGGCCCGGCCGCTCGCCGCCCTCGCCGCCGTCCTGCACCCCGGGCGCCGGGTCCTGGTCCTCGGCGAGGGCCCGGAGACCCCCGCCCGGGTGGCGGCCCTGCTGAGGGACACCGGCTGGGGCGGCACCCGGATCCGGGTCCTGGAACAGCTCGGCGGGCCCCGCGAGCGGATCCTCGACGCGACCGCCGCCGCCTGGCCGCACGAGCGGACCGACGCGCTGCACGTCCTCGCGCTCGACTGCGTACGGGACGCGGACGCCCTGCGGCTCGGCGCCGCGCCGGGCCTGCCGGACGAGGCGTACGAGCACGACGGGCAGCTCACCAAGCGGTACGTGCGCGCCGCCACCCTCGCCGCGCTCGCCCCGGCGCCCGGCGAACTCCTCTGGGACATCGGCGGCGGCTCCGGCTCCATCGGCATCGAGTGGATGCGGACCCACCGCTCCTGCCGGGCCGTCGCGATCGAGAAGGGCCCCGAGCGGGCCGCCCGCATCGCCCGCAACGCCGACGCGCTGGGCGTCCCCGCCCTGCGGGTCGTCACCGGCCCCGCCCCCGAGGCCCTGGCGGGCCTCCCGACTCCGGACGCGATCTTCGTCGGCGGCGGCCTGACCGCCCCCGGCCTGCTCGCGGCCTGCTGGGACGCGCTGCCCGACGGCGGCCGGCTCGTCGCCAACACCGTCACGCTCGAATCCGAGGCGCTGCTCGCCGACGCCCACCGCCGCCACGGCGGGGAACTCGTCCGGCTCGCGGTCGCCACCGCCGTCCCCGTGGGCGGCTTCACCGGCTGGCGGCAGGCGATGCCGGTCACGCAGTGGTCCGTCACGAAGCGGTCCGTCACGGAGCGGTCCGTCACGGAGCGGTCCGTCACGGAGCGGTCCGTCACGGAGGGGTCCGTCACGGAGGGGTCCGGCACTCAGCGGCCCGTCGCTCGGCGGCCCGTCACGAAAGGTTCTGAAGAGGGATGACCGTCTACTTCATCGGCGCGGGCCCCGGCGCGGCCGATCTGATCACCGTGCGCGGCGCGCGGACCCTGGCGGCGTGCGGGGTCTGCCTCTACGCGGGCTCCCTCGTCCCCGTCGAGCTGCTCGCCGAGTGCCCGCCGGACGCGCGGCTCGTCGACACGGCCCGGATGGACCTGGACGGGATCGTCGCGGAGATCGCCGCCGCCCACGAGGCGGGGCAGGACGTGGCCCGGCTGCACTCCGGGGACCCGTCGGTGTTCAGCGCGGTCGCGGAGCAGATGCGCCGCCTGGACGCGCTCGGCATCCCGTACGAGGTCGTGCCCGGCGTCCCGGCCTTCGCGGCGGCGGCGGCCGCGCTGAAGCGGGAGCTGACCGTCCCGACGGTCGGCCAGACCGTCATCCTCACCCGGATCGCGCAGCAGGCCACGCCGATGCCGGAGGGCGAGGACCTGGCGACCCTGGGCCGCAGCGGCGCCCTGCTCGTCCTCCACCTGGCCGCCCGCTACGTCGACCGGGTCGTCGCCGAGCTCGTCCCCCACTACGGCGCGGACTGCCCGGCCGCCGTCGTCGCGATGGCCAGCCGCCCCGACGAGGTCGTCCTGCGCGGCACCCTGGACGACATCGCGGAGCAGACGAAGGCGGCCGGGATCACGAAGACCGCCGTCATCATCGTCGGCCGCACCCTCGCGGCCTCGGAGTTCCGCGACAGCCACCTCTACGACCCGGCCCGCGACCGCCACGCCTGCTGACGCCCGCGCACGCGCGGAGGGCGACCGGACACGCGGAGGGGCCCCGGGGATCTCCCCGGGGCCCCTCCGTCACCACGACCCGGCTCAGGTGTTCGGCCGCTTGCCGTGGTTCGCGCCCTTCTTCTTCCGGGCCCGCCGCTTGTTGCCACGCTTCGACATGAGACTCCCTCTCGGTCGCTCGTCGGGTGTTCGCCGCCAAGCCTAGGGGCGGAGGGCGGGGACCGCATGTGGGCCGAAAGTCGGTACGGCGTCCGGTACGGGGAGTATGGTCACGAGTATGGCCACGAAGAAGGTGACGGTGACGATCCCGGAGGACCTCCTGGAGGAGGTCCGCGCCGAGGCGGCCGAGTACGGCTTGTCGGCGTACGTCGCGGAGGCGCTGCGGCTGCGCCGCGACCGCGACCGGCTGCGGGAGCTGGTCGACTGGCTGGAGGAGGAGCACGGGCCGGTCACGGAGGCCGAGCGGGCCGACGCGCACGCCGAGCTGGACGAGCTCGACGCCGAGCACGAACGCCGCCGGCGGGCGAGGGAGGCGCACACGGGTGAGGCCGCGTGACGAAGCGGACGGACCGGCGGCTCCGGGTCTTCGTCCTGGACAGTGAGGCGCTGTCGCTCGCGGTCCGGGGAGACCGCGCGATGATCGCCCGCCTCGACCTGGCCGCCCGTGGGGAGGCCGACGTGGTCACCTCCCCGCTGACCCTCGTCGAGGCGTACGACGGCCGGACGACCGAGCAGCGCTGGGACTGGGTGCTGTCCCGCGTCCGGGTCGCGGACATCGGCAGGGACGAGGCCCGCCTGGCCCGCCGGCTCCTGGCCGACACCGGACTGCACGGCCACGAGTACGCCATCGACGCCGTCCTCGCCGTCGTCGCCCGGGCTCAGGCGGGCGACGTCACGGTCTTCACGTCGGACGTGGACGACTTGGAGAAGCTGGTCCCCGACCGGATCGTCGTCGTCAAGGTCTGACGGCCGGGCCTGACCGCCCTACGCCCCCGGCCCCCGCACCGAAGACCTCCCCACCACCGCCCCCGCGCGGTCGACGCAGATCACGTCCACCGCGACCGGGGCGCCGCGCAGGACCGCCAGGGACTCGTCGCGGGCGCGGGCGGCGACCAGGTCGCCTAGGGGGACGGCGGCGGCCTCGCAGAGGCGGAGGGCGGCCAGGCCGGTGTTCGCGGTGGCGATCTCCGCCGCCAGGGACGCGGACGCGCCTCCCGAGCGGGCCAGGTCCGCCAGGAAGCCCTTGTCGACCTGGGAGCGGGCCGAGTGCAGGTCCAGATGGCCCGCCGCCAGCTTGGAGAGCTTCGCGAAGCCGCCGCAGACCGTCAGGCGGTCCACCGGGTGGCGCCGGATGTACTTGAGGACCGCGCCCGCGAAGTCGCCCATGTCGAGGAGGGCGATCTCCGGCAGGTCGTACAGGCCCGTCACCGTCCGCTCCGAGGTCGAGCCGGTGCAGCCGGCGACGTGCGTGAGGCCGCCCGCGCGGGCCACGTCCACGCCCCGGCGGATCGAGTCGATCCAGGCCGAGCAGGAGTACGGGACGACGATCCCGGTCGTGCCGAGGATCGACAGGCCGCCGAGGATGCCGATCCGGGGGTTCCAGGTGGAGCGGGCGATCTCGGCGCCGCCGTCGACGGAGATCGTGATCTCGACGTCGCCCGTGCCGTCGTGCGCGGCGGCGACCCGCGCCACGTGCTCGCGCATCAGCTGCCGGGGCACCGGATTGATCGCCGGTTCGCCCACGTCCAGGGGGAGCCCGGGCAGGGTGACCGTGCCGACGCCCTCGCCCGCCCGGAAGACCACCCCGGAGCCCGGCCGCAGGAGCCGTACCGTCGAGCGGATCACGGCCCCGTGGGTGACGTCCGGGTCGTCGCCCGCGTCCTTCACCACGGCCGCCATGGCCGTACCGCCGTCGAGCCTCTCGCCGGTGAGCGCGAACGCCGGCGTCTGCCCCTTCGGCAGCGTGATCGTCACCGGATCGGGGAAGTCGCCGGTCAGGAGGGCCGTGTACGCGGCCGTCGTCGCCGCCGTCGCACAGGCGCCGGTCGTCCAGCCCGGGCGCAGACCGGTGTGCTTGAGTTGGGCCTCGCGCCCGCCGCCTGAACTCACGAAGGGGCTCCTGTGCACGTACTCATTCTCGGCGGGACCACCGAGGCCCGCGCCCTGGCGGGACTGCTCCACCCCCGCGTCCGGGTCACCAGCTCGCTCGCGGGACGGGTCGCCCGGCCCCGGCTGCCCGAGGGCGAGGTCCGGATCGGCGGCTTCGGCGGCGCCGACGGGCTCGCGGCCTGGATCGGGGAGCACGCGGTGGACGCGGTCATCGACGCCACCCATCCCTTCGCCGAGCGGATCAGCTTCAACGCGGCCCTCGCGGCCGCCACCGCCCATGTTCCCCTGCTCGCGCTGCGCCGGCCCGGCTGGGTCCCGGAGGAGGGCGACGACTGGCGCGACGTGGGCTCCCTGGCGGAGGCCGCCGCCGCGCTCGACGGCCTCGGCCGGGGGCACCTCCCAGGACGAAGTCCTAGGGGGCGCGTCTTCCTGACCACCGGCCGCATGGGCCTCGCCGCCTTCGCCGACCGCCCGGAGTGGTTCCTGGTCCGCTCGGTCGACGCCCCCGAGGCGCCGGTGCCGGGCCGCGCCGAGGTCCTCCTCGACCGGGGCCCCTTCACCCTCGAAGGGGAGCGGGAGCTGCTGCGCCGCCACCGGATCGACGTCCTGGTGACCAAGGACAGCGGCGGCGCGGCGACCGCCCCGAAGCTGACCGCCGCCCGCGAGGCCGGCATCCCGGTCGTCGTCGTCCGCCGCCCGCCGGTCCCGGAGGGCGTACCGGTGGCGACGACCCCCGAGGAGGCCGCCGCCCGGGTGCTGCGGGGCCCCGCCTGAACGGACGGCCCGGCACGCAGGAGGAATCGCCGGACGCGCATCGAACTCGCGTTCGCGTGATGTGTTGATCATCCATGCCCTAACCTGACGGGTCTTCGACTGTTCGAGCCAGGGGCGGGGGCCGCATGGCAGCACACACGACCGACGGCGCGGGGCCGGGACGGGAGCGGCGACCGCCGGGTCGTCGGGGAACGGGGCCGCGCCCCTCCTCGCGGCCGTCACCGCACTCCTCGTCGCCGGCCTCGCCACGGGCTGCTCCGCGTCGGGAGGCTCGCTGAGCGTCGTCTGGGAGGCCCCGGCCGACAGCGACACCAGGGAGTACGGCAACGGCGCCTGGCTGGTGGGCGACACACTCGTCCGCAGCAGGTACGACGCGGTCACCGCCTTCGAGGCGGGAACGGGGAAGGGCCGCTGGAAGTACGCCCCGCCCGCACAGGAGCACATCTGCGCCGTCAGCCGCCGGACGGCCGGCTCCGTCGTCCTGATCGCCCGGGGGAACATGACGGGCACGGGCTGCTCGACCGTCGCCGCGCTCGACCTCACGACCGGCCGCGAGCGATGGCACACGCCCCGCGCCCCGGGGGACCTGACCGAGACGCTCGCCGACGTGGTCGCCGTCGGCGGCGGGCTCGCCGTCCTGCGCGACACCGACGACATGTGGGCCCTCGACGTCCGGCCCGCCGTCCCCGGGACGAAGGCCCTGCGCGCCTTCGACCTGCGGACCGGCGCCCCGCGCTGGACGGCGACCGTCCCCGGGGGCTGCGTGCCCGAGCAGGTCGGCGCCGGGGAGCGGCAGGTCGTCGCCGTGCTCGCCTGCGGCCGCACCGAACTGCGGCTCGCCGCGTTCGATCCGGCCGACGGCCGGCAGCGGTGGACCGCCCCCCTCGGCGGCCGGGCGACGCCCGTACCGGACGGGCAGGTGACCCTGCGGTCCGCCGAACCGGCGGTCGTGCAGACCGGCGGGACGGTGGAGGGGCAGCCGGGTGCCTTCCTCGCCTTCGACGAGGGCGGAAAGCCCACCGGCCGGATCGAGACCACCGGCGGATACGGAACGGTCCAGGCGCACACGCCGGCCCTCGTGGCCGTCGCGGACGGGCGGCTCTACCTCGGCGCCGAGAGCAGGGAGCGCGAGGCCTACCGGGACCGCGTGGTCGCCTTCGACCTCACGAGCGGCGCTCAGGTCTGGCTGGAGGACGTGGCCGTCGCGGGCGGTCTGCGCGCCCTCGACGTGACCGGCGGCCGGGTGACCGTCCTCGCCGACCGCGGCTCCCGGCACGACGGCCTCGACGAACTGCGAGTGCTCGACGCCGCTACCGGCGACGAGAAGGAGAGCGTCGAGACCGGTCTCGACGTGGCCCGGGCGGAGGGCGAGCCGGCGGACCTGTTCGTGTACGAGGAGCTGATCGTCGCCGTGCGCCAGGGTGCGGGGGTGCGCCCCTTCTCGGTGTACGGGCGTGGCTGACGACCGACGACCGACGACCGACGGCTGGCGGCGGCCTGCTCCGGTACCGACCGCCGTCGCACCGACCACCGACCGCCGCCGCACGGATCAGGGCCTTCCGGCCCCGATCCGGCGGACGGGACCTACCCGTACCGCCTCGGCGTCCACGCGATCGTCCGGCCGTCCGCCCGCTCGACCGCCCGCGTCTGGGAGGAGCCGATCAGGAGGAGGGTGCGCATGTCGACCTCGGAGGGGTCCAGGGTCTTCAGGGTCAGGACCCGGACGGACTGCTCGGGGCCGCCCACGTCGCGGGCGACGACCACCGGGGTGTCGGGGGAGCGGAGTTCCAGGAGGAGGTCGCGGGCGGCCGCCACCTGGTGGGTGCGGGACTTGGAGCCCGGGTTGTAGAGGGCGATGACCAGGTCCGCGCCGGCTGCCGCGCGCAGCCGGTCCGCGATCACGTCCCAGGGCTTGAGGCGGTCGGAGAGCGAGATCGTCGCGTAGTCGTGGCCGAGCGGGGCGCCGGCCGCCGCCGCGGCCGCGTTGGCGGCGGTCACCCCCGGGAGGACCCGTACGGGCACGTCCGCGTACTCCGGTTCCGACGCCACCTCCAGGACCGCCGTCGCCATGGCGAAGACGCCCGGGTCGCCGCCCGAGACGACCGCGACCCGGTGTCCGCGCCGGGCCAGGTCGAGGGCGAACTCGGCGCGCTCCGACTCCACCTTGTTGTCGGAGCCGTGCCGCCGCTGCCCGGGGCGGAGCACCGGCACGCGGTCCAGATAGGTGGTGTAGCCGACCAGGTCGTCCGCGTTGACGAGCGCGCCGCGCGACTCCGGCGTCAGCCAGGGCGCGCCCGCCGGGCCGGTGCCGACCACGACGACCTCGCCCCGCTCCCGTACCGGGGGCTCCTCGTCGACGCGGGAGGGCAGGACGGCGACCGAGAAGTACGGGACCGACTCCGGGTCCACGTCCGCCAGGCGCTCCGTCCGCTCGCCCGCCATGAACGCCCGCTCCACGTACCGCGCGTCCTCCAGGCGGCCCGCCCGCTCCAGGGCCCGCCGCACGGTGGGGAAGGTGCGGCCGAGCTTCATCACGACCGCCGAGTCCGTGCCCGCGAGCCGGGCCGTCAGCTCGTCCTCCGGCAGCGTGCCCGGGACGATCGTCAGCACCTCCTCCGCCTCGCACAGCGGCTCCCCGAGCCGGGCGGCGGCGGCGCTCACCGAGGTGACACCGGGGATGACGGTCGTGTCGTAGCGGTGCGCGAGCCGCTTGTGCATGTGCTGGTACGAGCCGTAGAAGAGCGGGTCGCCCTCGGCGAGGACCGCGACCGTGCGGCCCGCGTCCAGATGGGCGGCGAGCCGGGCCGCCGCCTCCTCGTAGAAGTCGTTCAGGGCGCCCCGGTAGCCACCGGGGTGGTCCGTGGTCTCCACCGTGAGCGGGTACACCAGGCGCTCCTCGACGTGGTCCTCGCGCAGGTGCGGGGCCGCGATCGAGCGGGCGATGGAGCGCCCGTGGCGGGCCGAGTGGTAGGCGATCACGTCGGCGGACGCGATGGCCTTCACGGCGGCGAGGGTGAGGAGGTCGGGGTCGCCGGGCCCGAGCCCCACGCCGTACAGCTTGCCGACGGTGCTTCCGGCCGGGTTCCCGGTCACTGCTGGATCTCCGCTTCGTGCGCGAGGGCGTTGAGGGCGGCGGCCGTCATGGCGCTGCCGCCGCGCCGGCCCCGGACGACGAGGTGGTCGAGGCCGAGGGTGTTGGCGGCGAGGGCGTCCTTGGACTCGGCGGCGCCGATGAAGCCGACGGGTATGCCGAGGACGGCGGCGGGCCGTCCCGCGCCCTTCGCGACCATCTCCAGGAGGTGGAAGAGGGCGGTGGGCGCGTTGCCGATGGCGACGACGGAGCCTTCGAGGCGGTCGCGCCACAGTTCGAGGGCGGCGGCGGAGCGGGTGGTGCCCAGCTCGGCGGCCAGGGCCGGGACGGCCGGGTCGGAGAGCGTGCAGAGCACCTCGTTGTCGGCGGGCAGCCGCTTGCGGGTGACGCCGCTGGCGACCATCCGCGCGTCGCAGAGGATCGGCGCGCCGGCCCGGAGCGCGGCGCGGGCGCTCGCGACGACGCCCGGCGAGTACGCGATGTCCTGCACGAGGTCGGTCATGCCGCAGGCGTGGATCATCCGGACCGCCACCTGGGCGACGTCGGCGGGCAGGCCCGTGAGATCCGCCTCGGCGCGGATCGTGGCAAAGGAGCGGCGGTAGATCTCTGTGCCGTCCTTCTCGTAGTCGAACATCCTGTTCTCGCTCATCTCGTTGTACGGGGCGCGGTGCGGGCCGTGGTGACCGCGGGGGCCAGGTCGGTGCGGGGGACGGGGGCGCCGTCGACCAGGTAGCCGCCGCCGGGGGCGGCGAGGACGTCGACCCAGTCGCCGTGCGGGTGGCCGCAGCGGCGCTCGCAGCCGGAGTAGTGGACGGGCAGGCCGGGGCGGCCGGGGACCGCGTCCGCCCGGACGTCCGCGAGGGACTTGGCGCAGCCGGGCCGCCCGGTGCAGGCGCTGACGCCGGCCCAGGGGGAGTCGGGCCGGGTGATCAGGCCGTGCGCCTCCAGGGCGGGCAGCCGGGCGGGGTCCGTCCCGGCGACGACGGCGCCGCGCCAGGGCGTGAGCCGCACCTCGTCGGCGGGCAGCAGGGCCCGCAACCGGCCGGCGGTGAGGCGGCCGAGGGGGGCGAGGACGTGGAGGGCGGCGGGTCCGAGGGGGCCGGGGGCGGGCGGCGGCCCCTGCGGCAGGACCGCTTCCGGCACCTCCTCCGCCGCGAGCGCCTTCCGTACGTCTCGTACGTCGAGCCCTGAGCCCTCCGGCAGCTCCCGTACGCGCCAGGCGCCGGTGCCGGCCGCGCGGGCGGCGGAGAGGAAGGCGCGGGCGGCGGCGAGGGCGGCGCGGGGGGCGTCGGCGGCGGCGACGCGGACGGCCCGGCCGCCCATGTGCAGGTGGGCCGCGTCCGGGGCCACTGCGACCAAGGTCACATCTCCGCCGAGGCCTGTGACGTCGCCGCGGCCGTCGTCCAGGACGAAGAGGAAACGGCCCGAGAGCCCGGCGGCCCAGGGCGCGGCGCAGAGCCGTTCGTCCAGCTCACGGGCCCACAACTGCACGTCGGCCGCGCCGAGTCCGTCGAGCCCCGAGGCCGGGGAGGCCACGATGTTGCGGACGCGCTCGTGGGTGGGGGAGGGCAGCAGGCCCGCCTCGGCGAGGAGCGGCGCGAGCTCCGCGCCGCAGCCGTCGGCCAGGCCGCGCAGCTCGGCGTTCCCGCGCGAGGTGACGCTGATCCGCCCGTCCCCGAGGGCCTCGGCGGCGTCCGCCAGGACCTCGACCTGACGTGCCGTCAGACGCCCTGCGGGCAGCCGCAGTCGGGCCAGGTGCCCGTCGTCTGCGGAGTGCAGCCGCAGCGCCCCCGGACAGGCGTCACCGCGCTCCCGCACACGGGGTGCGCCGGGGGCGGGCGTCGGGGACGGGACGGGCGGCGGCATGGCGGCGAGCATACCCACGGGAAAACCGGCGGCCGGCGGGGTGTGACCGGCCTGACTCGGGGCGCCGAGGCGCGTACGCGGGGCTTGGGCGCCGGAGCCGCGGCGGGCGTGCGCCGGCCTCCGGCCCCGTACCTAGGTCGTTCTGTTCAAGGTCGCGAGCAACGCGCTCACCGCCAGGACGGGGACGAGCAGGGTGGTGTAGATCCAGACGGAGGAGAGGCGGTCCATGGTGATCTTCTCGCCGGTCAGCAACTGGGCGAAGTACCGCCGGTACATCCGGCGCCGCAACGGGAGCAGGGCAATCGCCATGGACACGACCGCGACGCCGTACAGGAACAGGTAGAGCCCGTCCTGCTGCCCCGACAGCAGATCCAGCAGGACGACCACGGCGAAGAAGGCGGGAATCCACGCGAAGACGACCCGGCCGGCGGTCTTCCTCAAGCTTTCCGCCTTGTCCCGCAGCTCCTCCGGCGCCTCCTCGACGGCGACGGCGGAGAGCCTCTCCACCGTCATCATGAACACCACGGTCGCCATGACCCCGATCAACCACCACGTGTGCTCCGGTATCGAGAACAGCACCGCCCACCTCCTTCCCCTCCACCGGCCCGCGCCGGACGACACCAGCATCGTCGGCGGCCCCGCACCGCGCACTGCCGGTGCCCGGCAGTCTTCGGCTCCCGTTCCTGCGCGGCTCCGGATCCGGCTCCCGCTCCGGTGTGATCCGCCCGACCCCCCCCGCTCCCTCCGGCGCCCGGAACCCACGATCTAGGATGCAGAGCGGCATGGGGTCCCAGGACCCCGGGGAGGAAGCCCGGTGAGATTCCGGCGCGGTCCCGCCACTGTGAGCCGGCCCGGCACCCCCGGGGCGGTGAGTCAGGAACTCCTGCCGTCCACACGACCACCCGGGGCGCGGACAACCCCGAGGAAGGCCTGCGCTCGCCATGCTCCTGCTGCTGTCGCACTCCGACACCGACCTGCTCAGCGCCCGCGCGGCCGGCGGCCCGGTCGCGTACCGGTTCGCCAACCCGTCCCGGCTCCCCCTGGCCGATCTCGACGGCCTCCTCGACGGCGCCGACCTCGTCGTCGTCCGGCTCCTCGGCGGGCTCCGTTCCTGGCAGGACGGGCTCGACGCGATCCGCGCCGCCGGAAAGCCGGTGGTCGTGCTCAGCGGCGAACAGGCGCCCGACGCCCAGCTGATGGAGGCCTCCACCGTGCCCGTCGGCGTCGCCACCGAGGCGCACGCCTACCTGGCGCACGGCGGCCCCGCCAACCTGGAGCAGCTCGCCCGCTTCCTCTCCGACACCGTCCTGCTCACCGGCCACGGCTTCGAGGCCCCGGCCGCCGCCCCGACCTGGGGCCCCCTGGAGCGCACCCCGAAGGCCACCGACGGCCCGACGATCGCCGTGCTCTACTACCGCGCCCACCACATGAGCGGCAACACCGCCTTCGTCGGCGCCCTGTGCGACGCGATCGAGGACGCCGGCGCGCGGGCCCTCCCGTTGTACGTGGCGTCCCTGCGCGCGCCCGAGCCGGAGCTGCTCGACCGCCTCCGCACCGCCGACGCGATCGTCACCACCGTCCTCGCGGCGGGCGGCACCAAGCCCGCCGAGGCGCAGGCCGGCGGCGACGAGGAGGCCTGGGACGCGGGCGCGCTCGCCGCGCTCGACGTGCCGATCCTCCAGGCCCTGTGCCTGACCGGGTCCCGCGCCGCCTGGGAGGAGAACGACGAGGGCCTCTCCCCGCTGGACGCCGCCAGCCAGGTCGCCGTCCCCGAGTTCGACGGGCGCCTGATCACCGTCCCGTTCTCCTTCAAGGAGATCGACGAGGACGGCCTGCCCGCGTACGTGGCGGACGCCGAGCGCGCGGCCCGCGTCGCCGGGATCGCCGTGCGGCACGCCCGCCTCCGGCACATCCCGAACGCCGAGAAGAAGCTGGCGCTCGTCCTCTCCGCGTACCCCACCAAGCACTCCCGCATCGGCAACGCCGTCGGCCTCGACACCCCCGCCTCCGCCGTCTCGCTGCTGCGCCGGCTGATCGAGGAGGGCTACGACTTCGGCCCCGCCGAGGACCTGCCCGGTCTGGTCTCGGGCGACGGCGACGAGCTGATCTACGCCCTCATCGAGGCCGGCGGCCACGACCAGGACTGGCTGACCGAGGAGCAGCTGGCCAAGAACCCGGTCCGCATCCCGGCCGCCGACTACAAGCGCTGGTACGCGACCCTCCCCGAGGAGCTGCGCACCCACGTGGAGGAGCACTGGGGCCCGGCGCCCGGCGAGATGTTCCTCGACCGGTCCCGGAACCCGGAGGGCGACATCGTCCTCGCGGCCCTGCGGCGCGGGAACCTGCTGGTCCTCATCCAGCCGCCGCGCGGCTTCGGCGAGAACCCGATCGCGATCTACCACGACCCGGACCTCCCGCCGTCCCACCACTACCTGGCGGCCTACCGCTGGATCGCGGCCCGCGCCGAGGACGGCGGCTTCGGCGCCGACGCCATGGTCCACCTGGGCAAGCACGGCAACCTGGAGTGGCTGCCCGGCAAGAACGCCGGCCTCTCCGCCGCCTGCGGCCCGGACGCGGCCCTCGGCGACATCCCGCTGGTCTACCCGTTCCTGGTCAACGACCCGGGCGAGGGCACCCAGGCCAAGCGGCGCGTGCACGCCACCCTGGTCGACCACCTGGTGCCGCCGATGGCCCGCGCCGACTCGTACGGCGACATCGCGCGCCTGGAGCAGCTCCTCGACGAGTACGCGCAGATCTCCTCCATGGACCCGGCGAAGCTGCCCGCGATCCGCGCCCAGATCTGGACCCTGATCCAGGCCGCGAAGCTCGACCACGACCTGGGGCTCGAAGAGCGCCCGGAGGACGACGGGTTCGACGACTTCCTGCTGCATGTCGACGGCTGGCTGTGCGAGGTCAAGGACGCCCAGATCCGCGACGGCCTGCACGTCCTCGGCGGCGCCCCGGCCGGTGAGGCCCGGGTCAACCTGGTCCTCTCCATCCTGCGCGCCCGCCAGATCTGGGGCGGTACGCAGGCGCTGCCCGGTCTGCGCGAGGCCCTGGGCCTGGACGAGTCGGCCGCGACCCGCACCACCGCCGACGAGGCGGAGACGAAGGCGCGCGAGCTGGTCGAGGCGATGGAGGCCGCCGACTGGGCGGTGGAGGCGGTCGAGTCGGTCGCGGCCGACCACGGCCCCGACGTGCGGGCCGTGCTGCGGTTCGCCGCCGAGCAGGTCGTGCCGCGCCTGGCCGCCACCACCGACGAGCTGGCCCACGCCGTGCACGCGCTCAACGGCGGCTTCGTCCCGGCGGGCCCGTCCGGCTCCCCGCTCCGGGGCCTGGTCAACGTCCTGCCGACCGGCCGCAACTTCTACTCCGTCGACCCCAAGGCCGTCCCCTCCCGCCTCGCCTGGGAGACCGGCCAGGCGCTCGCGGACTCGCTCCTGGAGCGCTACCGCACCGACAACGGCGACTGGCCGACCTCCGTGGGCCTCTCCCTGTGGGGCACGAGCGCGATGCGCACCGCCGGCGACGACGTCGCCGAGGCGCTGGCCCTGCTCGGCGTCCGCCCGCTGTGGGACGAGGCCTCGCGCCGCGTGAACGGCCTGGAGCCGATCCCGCTCGCCGAGCTGGGCCGCCCGCGCGTCGACGTCACCCTGCGCATCTCGGGCTTCTTCCGCGACGCGTTCCCGCACGTCATCGGCCTCCTGGACGACGCCGTACGGCTGGTGGCGGGCCTGGAGGACGAGTCCGCCGAGGACAACTACGTACGGGCGCACGCGCAGGCCGACCTGGCCGAGCACGGCGACGAGCGGCGCGCCACCACCCGCATCTTCGGCTCCCGGCCGGGGACGTACGGCGCGGGCATCCTCCAGCTGATCGACTCCCGCGACTGGCGCACGGACGCCGACCTCGCCGAGGTGTACACGGTGTGGGGCGGTTACGCGTACGGGCGCGGGCTCGAAGGGCGCCCGGCGCGGGCCGAGATGGAGACCGCGTACAAGCGGATCGCGGTGGCCGCGAAGAACACGGACACGCGCGAGCACGACATCGCGGACTCCGACGACTACTTCCAGTACCACGGCGGCATGGTCGCGACCGTCCGCGCGCTCAAGGGCACGGCCCCCGAGGCGTACATCGGAGACTCGACCCGCCCCGAGACCGTCCGCACCCGCACCCTGGTCGAGGAGACCTCCCGGGTCTTCCGGGCCCGCGTGGTCAACCCGCGCTGGATCGAGGCGATGCGCCGCCACGGCTACAAGGGCGCGTTCGAGCTGGCGGCGACCGTCGACTACCTCTTCGGGTACGACGCGACGACGGGCGTGGTCGCGGACTGGATGTACGACAAGCTGACGCAGGAGTACGTCCTCGACCCGGAGAACCAGGCCTTCCTCAAGGAGGCCAACCCCTGGGCCCTGCACGGCATCGCGGAGCGGCTCCTCGAAGCCGAGTCGCGCGGCATGTGGGAGAAGCCGGACCCGGAGACGCTGGCCGCGCTGCGGCAGGTGTTCCTGGAGACAGAGGGCGACCTGGAGAGCGCTGCGGATTCCTCCGACGACTAGGACACACCGGTGAGGACACGGCGACCAGGACACGGCGACTAGGACATCAGGGCGGCCTCCGGGGCCAGTTCGAGCACGCGGCCCCGGAAGCCCGCCCGCAGTCGCCGGTCGTGGCTGACGATCACCAGCGTGCCCCGGTACGCGGCGAGGGCGGCCTCGATCTCCTCGACCAGGCCCGGGGCGAGGTGGTTGGTGGGCTCGTCGAGGAGGAGCAGGTCGGCGGGCGAGGTCACGAGTCGGGCCAGCTCCAGCTTGCGGCGCTGCCCGACGGACAGGTGCCGGACGGGGGTCGTCAGGTCGCGGGCGGAGAAGAGCCCGAGGGTGAGGAGCCGGTCCGCGCGGTCCGCCCCGAAGGCCTCGGCCACCGTACGGGGGTCGGTGGGCGGGGCCGTCTCCTGGCGGAGCAGCCCGACCCGGGCGGGGGCGCTCACGACGCCCGCGTCCGGGGCGAGTTCGCCCGCGAGGACCTTCAGGAGGGTGGTCTTCCCGGCGCCGTTCGGCCCGGTGACCAGGAGCCGTTCGCCCGCGTCGAGGTGGAGGGCGTCGAGCCGGAGCCGCCCGTCCACCCGCACGTCCGCGAGGTCCACGGGCGCGCCCGCCCCCGTGAGGTCCGCGCGGAACGTCAGGGGCTCCGGCGGCGCGGGCACGGGGTGGGCGGCGAGCCGCGCGAGCCGCTCGCGGGCGGCCCGGATGCGGCTCATGGCGCCGTGCGCCCGTGACCGGGCCCGGAAGGCGCCGGCCCCGCTGAACGCGGCCGGGGCCTTGCGGGGGATCGCGGAGAACCGGTCGATGTGGGTGTCCGCGAGCGCCGTGTACCGGGCCAGTTCCTCCTTCCACTCCTCGTACTCCCGCACCCTGCGCGCCCGTTCGGCGGCGCGCCCGGCCAGGTAGCCGGCGTAGCCGTCGCCGTAGCGGCGGAGGGTGCGGCGGTCCTCGTCGACCTCCAGGACGGCGGTGGCGACCCGGTCGAGGAAGACGCGGTCGTGGGAGACGGCGACGACCGTGCCCCGGTGGGCGCGCAGCCGGTCCTCCAGCCAGGCCACGGCCTCGTCGTCCAGGTCGTTGGTGGGCTCGTCGAGCAGCAGCAGTTCGGGCTCGGCGGCGAGCACGGCGGCGAGGGCGAGCCGGGACCGCTGCCCGCCGGAGAGCGTTCCGAGTGGCCGGTCGCGGTCGAGCGGCCCCCGCTCCCCGAGCCTCCGCAGGGTCGTCTCCACCCGCCGGTCGGCCCCGGCGCCGCCCCGGGCCTCGTAGGCGGCGAGCAGCCGGGCGTACCCGTCGAGGTCGCCGGTCGCGGCGAGGTCCGCCTCGGCGGCCCGGATGGCCCGTTCGAGCTCCCGGACGTCCGCGAGGGCGCGGTCGACGGCGTCCCCGACGGTGGCGGTCGGCGGGAGGTCCAGGGTCTGGGCGAGGTGCCCGAGACCGCCGGGGGCGTGGACGTCCACGCTGCCGTTGTCGGGGGCCTCCAGGCCGGCGAGCAGCCGCAGGAGGGTGGACTTCCCGGAGCCGTTGTCCCCGACGACCCCGAGCCGTTCCCCGGCCCTGACGGAGAGGGAGACGCGGTCGAGCACGGTCCGGGACCGGGCGTCCGTGGCGTCGTAGCGCTTGGTGACGTCGGTGAGTTGGGCACGGAACAAGGGCTGTCTCCTGTACGTCGACGACATGGGCGAGATGCGACGAGACGTCTCGTCTCGTTGTGTCGAAGGTACAGCAGGGGCGAGCTCCCCGCAAGACGTTCCGTCTCGTTGGGTTCGCGCGCGTCCGGTCGGCGGTGGGTCAGGCGGAGGCTATGCGCAGGACCAGGGCGGCCGCCGCGAGCAGCGCGAGGACCACGACCGGGGCCACCACGTAGTCCTTCGCGCGCAGGTGGGTGACGAGGGCGCCGAGGAAGTAGAGGGTCACGCCGATCGCCGCCGCCACGCCGAGCGCGGGCACGGCCAGGCCCACGAGGAGGCCGATCGCGCCGGCCGCCTTCGCGGTCGCGAGCCAGGGGAACCAGGACTCAGGGACGCCGAGGTTGGCCATGCTGCCGGTGATCTGCGGATTGCGCGTGAAGGTGAAGAGGGCGGAGGCGGAGAGCGCGAGGGCGAGCAGGACGGCGACGACGGCGTAGGCGATGAACATGGGGACGCTCCAACGATAAGTCAGCAACAATCGTTGAACTGTATCAACGATTTCCCTCGCTCCACAATAGGGCCGCTGTTACGGTGGATGACATGGCAGCAGTCCTCCCGAACGACCGTCTCGGCTTCCTCCTCTCCTTCCGCGGAGAACTCACCGGCGCGCGGATCCGCGCCGCCCTGGGCGTCGCCGGACTGCACCCGAGGAGCGTGATGACGCTCATGCAGCTCGCCCCCGGGGCCATGAGCCAGCGGGACCTGGCCGCCGCCATGGAGGTCGACCCCAGCCAACTGGTCTCGATCCTGAACGAGTTGGAGGACCAGGGGCTCGCGGAGCGGCGGCGCGACCCCGCCGACCGGCGCCGGCACATCGTGAAGATCACGGAGACGGGCGCGGCCGCCCTGGAACGGGTCGACGCGGCGGTGGGCGCGGCGGAGCGGGAGCTCTTCGGCGGCCTCACCGACGCCGAACAGGCGCTGCTGCGGAGCCTGCTGGACCGGGTGGTGGTCGACCCGGCCGGTCACGAGTGCGGGGCCGAGTAGGTACGCCCTGATCCGACGGCCGGATGGCCGGACGGCCGGACGGCCGGACGGCTGGGTGGCCAGGCGGTCGGGCGGTAGGCCGGGCGGCCAAGCGGCCGGGCGGCCGGGCGGTAGGACGGGTGGCCAGGTGGCGGGGCGGCCGATGAGTTTCGACGCGGACGGGAGTCCACCCCCATGACAGTCCCACCACCGAGGAGACCGCCATGGCCGAGACCGACACCAGGACCCTGGACACCGCCGGAGCCGTCCTGCGCTACGACGTGCGCCCCGGCACGGGCGCCGGTGAGCCTCCCCTTCTGCTCATCGGTTCTCCCATGGACGCGACCGGCTTCGCCACCCTCGCCTCCCACTTCCCCGACCGGACCGTCGTGACGTACGACCCGCGCGGGGTGTCCCGCAGCGTGCGGACCGACGGGGCGGCGGAGACGCTCCCCGAGGAGCACGCCGACGACCTGGCCCGGCTCGCCGAGGCGCTCGGCGCCGGCCCCGTGGACGTCTTCGCGAGCAGCGGCGGCGCCGTCAACGCCCTCGCCCTGGTCGCCCGGCGCGGCGACCTGGTGCGCACCCTCGTCGCGCACGAGCCCCCGCTGGCCGGGATCGTCCCGGACCGGGAGGCGGCCCTCACGGCCTGCGCGGACATCCGCGACACCTATCTGCGGGAGGGCTGGGGGCCGGGAATGGCCAAGTTCCTCGCGCTGGTGAGCCACCTGGGCCCCGTGCCCGCCGACTGGACCGAGCGGCCCGCCCCCTCCCCGGAGGCGTGCGGGCTGCCGACCGAGGACGACGGCACCCGCGAGGACCCGCTGCTCGGCCAGAACATCCGCGGCTGCACCTCCCACCTCCCCGACTTCGCCGCCCTGCGCACCGCGCCGACCCGGATCGTCGTCGCCGCCGGGAAGGAGTCCGAGGGCACGCTCGCCGCGCGCGCCGCGCTCGCCGTCGCGGAGGGCCTCGGGATCCCGCTCACCGTCTTCCCCAGCCACCACGGCGGCTTCCTGGGCGGCGAGTTCGGGCAGCACGGCGCCCCGGAGGAGTTCGCCGGGGCGCTCCGGACGGCCCTGGAGGGCGACGGCGACTGATCCGGCCGCCGCTCGGCGCGGCGGCGGCAACCGACTCGGCCCTTCGGCGCGGCGGCGGTCCCCACCGCCGCCGCGTTCGCGTGGCCGGCCCCCTTCCCAAGGCTCATTGTTCTAGTAGAGTGCGAACAAGGGAGGTTTTCATGAACCGCGCCACACCTCGTCTCCGCGCGCTCGCCGCGCTCCCCTTCGTCCTCGCGCTCACCGCGTACCCGCTGGTGTTCGCCCTCTGGTACGACCGGCTCCCCGACCCCCTCGCCACCCACTTCGGCACCGAGGGCGGGGGCCGCGCCGACGGCTTCACCGACCGCGCCGCCTACGCGGCCGTCAGCACGCTCCTGCTCCTCGGCCTCGCCGTCGGCTGGCACTTCTTCGTCCGCCGCACCGCCCTGTGGGGCGCGTGGGCCACCGCCGGCTTCACCGGGACGCTGCTCGTCCTGATCCTGCGGGGCAACCTGGACGCCACCGACCCGGCCCAGGTGGTCTCCCCGCTCGCCAACCTCACCGTCGCGGCCGCCGTCGCCGCCGTCCTCGCCCTCGCGGGCCGGGCCCTGACACGGTTCGTCCCCGAGGAGGAGCCGGTCCCCGGCCCCGGCACCACGGACGGCCCCCGGCTCCCGCTCGGCCCGAGCGAGGTCGCCGGCTGGTCCCGCGCCACCGGCTCCCGGCCGCTCACCGTCCTCGCGGTCCTCGCCCTCGCCGCCGTCCCCGTCACCCTGCTCCTGGCCCCGTGGCCCGAGGCCTGGCCCGCCCTCCTCGGCCTGGTCGTCGGGGTGCCGGGACTCGCCCTCGCCCGCGTCCGGGTCACCGTCGACCGGCGCGGCCTCACCGTCCGGCCCGCCCTCGTCCCCCGGCCCCGCGTCCGCGTCCCGCTCGCCGAGGTCACCGGCGCCACCGTCCGCGACGTCGACCCCGTCGCCGAGTTCGGCGGCTGGGGCTACCGGGTGTGGCCGCAGCGCACGGGCGTCGTCCTGCGCTCCGGCGAGGCCCTCGTCGTACGGCGGGACAGCGGGCGCGAGTTCGCGGTCACCGTGTCCGACGCGCACACCGCGGCCGCCCTCCTCAACGCACTCGTCGAACGGCGTGGGAGGCTCTGACCGTGCTCTTCCGCGTCGACCCGGCCTCGGCCGTCCCCCTCGGTGACCAGATCGCCGCCTGCGTCCGGGGCGCGCTCGCCGACGGCTCGGCCGCTCCCGGCGAACGCCTCCCGGCCGCCCGGGAACTCGCCGACTCCCTCGGCGTCAACGTCCACACCGTCCTGCGCGGCTACCAGCGGCTCCGGGAGGAGGGCCTGATCGAGCTCCGCCGGGGCCGGGGCGCCATCGTCGTCCCCGGCGCCACCGCCCCCGACCGGGCCCGGCTGGTCTCCCGGCTCCGCGAGGCGGCGGCCGAGGCCCGCGAACTGGGCCTCACGGAGGAGGAGTTCCTGGACCTGGCCCGTACGAGCCTGGGGTAGGGGGGCCCGTACCCCGGGCGGACCTCGCGCCCCGGGGCCCGTACCCGTACGCCCGCCCCCGCCCCCGTACCCCCGCCCCTCAGCCCAGCTCGCGCACCGGCGTCCCCGCCAGGAACGCCTCGACGTCCTCCACCGCCTGCCCGAAGTACCGCCCGTAGTTCCCCTCCGTCACGTATCCGAGGTGGGGGAGGGCCAGGACGTTCGGCAGGGTCCGCAGGGGGTCGTCGGCGGGCAGCGGCTCCGTGTCGTAGACGTCGAGGCCCGCCCCCGCGATCCACCCCTCGCGCAGCGCCCGCAGCAGCGCCCCGCCGTCGACCAGCCCGGCCCGGGAGGTGTTGACGAGGTACGCGGACGGGCGCATCGCCCGCAGTTCGGGCTCCCCGACCAGGCCCCGGGTGCGGTCGGAGAGCACCAGGTGCAGCGACACGAAGTCGCCCTCCGCCATCAGCTCCCGCAGGTCCTTCACGTACCGCGCGCCGTGCTCGGCGGCCCGCTCCTCCGTCAGGTGCGGGCTCCAGGCGGCGATGTCCATGCCGAAGGCGAGGCCGATCCGGGCCACCTTGGCGCCGATCTTGCCGAGGCCGACGAGCCCCAGGGTCCGGCCGGCCAGGTCGGCGCCGACGGTGGACTGCCAGGGCCCGCCCTCCCGTACCGCCCGCGCCTCGGCCGGCACGTGCCGGGCCAGGCCGAGCAGGAGCGCCCAGGTCAGCTCGGTCGGCGGCGTGGAAGAGCTCTCCGTGCCGCAGACGGTGACGCCCCGGGCGCGGGCGGCGGCGACGTCGATCGAGGCGTTCCGCAGGCCGGAGGTGATCAGGAGCCGCAGCCGGGGCAGCCGGTCGAGCAGCGCCGCGTCGACCGGCGTCCGCTCCCGCATGACGACGAGGATCTCGCAGTCCCCGACCGCGTCGACCAGGGCGTCCCGGTCGTCGAGGTGCTCGCGCAGGACGCGCACCTCGACGCGCCCGTCGAGCGGGCTCCAGTCGGCGGAGGACAGGGCGACGCCCTGGTAGTCGTCGAGTACGGCGCAGCGCAGCTTCATGAGGCCCATGATCGCGTACGCGCCCCGCCGTCCGCTCTCCCCTCACCTGCGTACAGTGCCGTCGGTCTTGAGGTCCGCCAGTTCCTCCTCGAACTCGTCGAGCTTGTCGGGGCAGTAGACCTTCAGGACGATCCGCTCGGCCTCGACGGCCCGGTCGTCGGAGATGACGGGCCGCTGGCCGGGCCCGGTGGCGCCGTTGGACTGCTGGATCTTCCACAGCGCCGTCTTCAGGGCGTTGCCCGGCGCCTCGCAGACCTGCCCGCCGTCCGTGCCGAGCAGCCGCTCGACGGTGTCCGTGTCGGGGGACGGGTATCCGGCCCTGACCAGCTCCTCCTGGAGCTGGTTGGCCTTGGAGAGCGTCTCGTTGTTCCGCTTCACGGACTCGTAGCGGATCAGGCCGGTGACGACGAGGGCGACCAGGATCAGGATCGCGCCCCAGTAGATCCACCGGTGCTCGGAGGCGAAGCGGGTGGGGCTCATGCCTGCTCTCCCTCGGTCGTCTTCGGGACGGCGGCCGTGCGCCAGTCCGGCTTGCGGAACTTCAGGAAGAGCGCCGGGATCAGCAGGCCCAGGATCACCAGGCCGCCGCCGATGACGAGCACGTACGACCAGACGCTGCTGCCGCCGAACTGCGACGGCGGGACGAAGCCGATGGCGAGGGCCGCCAGGGAGGCGAGCAGGCCGACCGAGCACAGCAGGCCCAGGACGGGCGCCCGGTAGCCGCGCGGATGGTCCGGCTGGGTCTTCCGCAGGCGCATCGCGGCCACGAACATCAGCAGGTAGACGATCAGGTACACCTGCGTGGTGATGGTGGAGAAGATCCAGTACACGCTCGACACGTTGGGGATCAGCGCGTAGAGCAGGGCGATGACCGAGGTCACGACGCCCTGCGTGACCAGGATGTTCTGCTGGATGCCGTACTTGTTGAGCTTCTGCAGGAACGGCGGCAGGTAGCCCTCGCTGCGCGAGATCTCCAGGAGGCCCTTGGACGGCCCGGCGAGCCAGGTCAACATGCCGCCGAGGGAGGCGGAGATCAGCATGACGGCGGCGATCGGGGTCATCCAGCCGACGTGGAAGTACGAGAAGAAGGCGTTGAAGGCCTGCATCACGCCGGCCGTCAGGCTGAGCTGGTCGGCGGGGACGACCCAGCTGATCGCGAGCGCCGGCAGGATGAAGATCAGCAGGACCAGGCCCACCGCCAGGAACATCGACTTCGGGTACTCCTTCGCCGGGTCCTTGAGCGAGGAGACGTGCACGGCGTTCATCTCCATGCCGGAGTACGACAGGAAGTTGTTGACGATCAGGACGAGGCTGGCGAGGCCCGTCCACTGCGGCAGCAGGTGGTTCGCGTCCATCGGCGCGGCCGACGCGTTGCCCTGGCCGAGGAAGACCATGCCGAGGACGACGAGGACCGTGCCCGGCACCAGGGTCCCGATGATCAGGCCCCAGCTGGAGAGCCCGGCGAGGGCCTTCGTGCCGCGCGAGGAGACCCACACGCCGGTCCAGTACAGGACCATGATGACGATCGCCGTGTAGACGCCGTTCGACGCGAGGGAGGGGTCGATGACGTACGCGATGGTGGAGGCCACGAAGGCGAGCAGGCTCGGGTAATAGAAGATCGTCATCGCGAACTGGCACCAGACCGCGAGGAATCCGAGCGGCTTGGAGAGGCCCTCGGACACCCAGCGGTAGACGCCGCCGCTCCAGCCGGAGGCGAGCTCGGCGGAGACCAGGGCCGTCGGCAGCAGGAACACGACGGCCGGCACGAGGTAGAGGAACACGCAGGCCAGGCCGTAGACGGCCATCGTCGGCGCGGCCCGCAGGCTGGCCACCGACGCGGTCGTCATCAGGGCCAGCGTCACCCAGGTGAGGGTGGTGGGCGCCGGTCGCGTCGCCGCCGCCCGTGGTCGGGGAACGTCGGCCGGGGTGTCGATGCTGCTCATGGGCCCTCCGTGCGTCGCGCGTCGGACGATCACCCCACGCTCCGACGGCACCGGGGGCCCGGCAACCGGAGACGCCCGGACGGGCTAACGGTCCTCGTGACGCCCGGCGGACCCCTCGGGAGGCTCCTCGGCGGACTTCTCGACGGACTCCTCAGGAGGCTCCTCGGCGGACTTCTCGGGGGACTTCTCGACGGACTCCCCGCTGGAGCTCTCGGGGGGCCGTTCCGCGGCCCGTTCCGCCGCACGCCGGTACTCCGCGTTGATGCGCTGGGCCTCCTCCAGCTGGTCCTCCAGGATGACGATGCGGCAGGCCGCCTCGACCGGGGTGCCCTGGTCGACGAGTTCCCGGGCGCGGGCCGCGATCCGCAGCTGGTAGCGGGAGTAGCGGCGGTGGCCGCCCCCGGAGCGGAGCGGGGTGATCAGGCGGGCCTCGCCGAGGGCGCGGAGGAAGCCGGGGGTCGTGCCGAGCATCTCGGCGGCCCGTCCCATGGTGTAGGCCGGGTAGTCGTCGTCGTCGAGTCGGTCGCCGAGCGGATTGTCCGCTGTCATCTGCACCTCTTCTGGGGAACGCTTCGGGGCCCGGGCGCCGTGCGGCACCTGGGCCCCGGAGGAAATTCAACCACCGGAGGGCGCGCCGCCTAGAATCGGCTCTCATGTCGAAGCCTGACGAACTGCTGATTGACATCGCCGCCACGGTGGAGTCCGGGCAGAGCAATCAGATGTCCCTGACCGTGGTCGCGGGGGGCGTGGTCATCACCGGGCGCCTGGCCCCCGAGGCCCTCTGGAGAGAGCGGGTGTCGGAGGTCCTGACGGACTCCGCCCGGCTCGGTGAGTTCTCCGGGGTCTTCAAGCCCTCCGAACGGAAGGAAGACCCGCCGACGCACCTCCACTTCCACCTGGCCCGGATCCTCCAGGGCACGGTGGGCATCCCCGAGACGGGCGGGATGTACCGCGTCGCGATCGCGGACGTCAGCGCGTGGACGGTGGGCGACTTCCGGTACTCCGACCACTGAGCCGCCGACGGACGAACGAGGAGGGCCCGACCGGCACGTGCCGGTCGGGCCCTCCTCGTTCTCGTTCCCGGTGCGGGGTCAGACGGTCCCGGCGGCCGTCTCCGCGGGGAACGTGCCGCAGGTGAAGCCGAGACGGGTCATGGCCCGCACGACCTCCCCGGCGCTGAAGTCGCGCCGGTCCTGGCGGGTGACGACCTCGCCGACCTGCTTCGCGGGGTACTGCCGGCGGCCGACGGTGACGAACTCACCGGTGCCCGGCTCGGGCTTGACGCCCTTCATCGAGTCCAGCACGCCGCTCTTCGTCAGGTCGAAGGGGAAACGGGCGATGACACAGCGCATGATGCCTCTCAGGGGGTGGCGGGGGAGTGCGGGCGGGAAGGGACGGGAGGGGAGGACGGCTCAGCGGGCGGCCGCGACGTCGCCGACGACGTCCCGGATCCGGAGCCGGTCCGTGTACGAGGAGGCGGCGCGGGCGGCGGTGAGCTGGGCCCGGGTGACCAGGCCGGCGGGCCGGTCGTCGCCGTCGCGGACGAGCAGCTGTCCGGTACGGGCGGCGGCCATGACGGACAGGGCCGCCTCGACGGTCAGGTGGTCGGGCGCCTGCGTCGCGGCCTCGTCGGGGGAGGTCCTGCGGAGCGGTGTCATGAGGTGCCTCCTGCGGGCAAAGGACGGGGACGCCGTACGGGGGACTCCGTACGGGCGCGACCGGTCGGGGTGCCGGGTGCGCCGGGTGGGGTCGGGTGGTCCTCCGGGGGCGCGGTCGGGGCGTTACGCGGAGGGCGCGGGACGGCGGCCGGTCCGGCGGGGGCGGCGGGTCCGCCGGGAGCGGGTGGGGGCGCCGTCGCGGCGGCGTTCGGCCGCGGGGGCCGTGAGGACGACGGGGACGCCGGACGGGGCCTGCGCGCCGGTGATGCGGTGCAGCTCGTCCCCGCCGGAGCGGACCTCGGTGACGCGGGGCCGGATGCCCGCGTCCGCCATGAGGCGGACCATGCCCCGGCGCTGGCTCGGGGTGACCAGGGTGACGACGCTGCCGGACTCGCCCGCGCGGGCGGTGCGGCCGCCGCGGTGCAGGTAGTCCTTGTGGTCGGCGGGCGGATCGACGTTGACGACGAGGTCGAGGTGGTCGACGTGGATGCCGCGGGCGGCGACGTTCGTGGCGACGAGCACGGAGACGTGCCCGGTCTTGAACTGCGCCAGGGTGCGGGTGCGCTGCGCCTGCGACTTCCCGCCGTGCAGCGCGGCGGCCCGCACGCCGCTGAGGAGCAGGTCGCGGGTCAGCCGGTCGACGTCGTGCTTGGTGTCGAGGAACATGATCACGCGCCCGTCGCGG
The DNA here is from genome assembly GCF_044754545.1 of Streptomyces sp. NPDC093071. Lineage (NCBI taxonomy): Bacteria > Bacillati > Actinomycetota > Actinomycetes > Kitasatosporales > Streptomycetaceae > Streptomyces > Streptomyces sp. NPDC093071. The sequence goes on from NZ_JBIVPH010000005.1 coordinate 396,667, forward strand.
GCGGCGATCTCCGTCGTGGTGGCCTGCTTGTCGGAGCCGTGGACGTGCAGCACGTGGTGCTCCATCGTCGTGACCGCGCCGGCGGACGGGTCGACCGAGTGGACGACCGGGTCGTTCAGGTAGCGGCGTACGAGCAGGTCGACGTTGCGGTCCAGGGTGGCGGAGAACAGCATCCGCTGCCCCTCCGGCCGCACCTGGTCGAGCAGCGCGGTGACCTGCGGCATGAAGCCCATGTCGGCCATCTGGTCGGCCTCGTCGAGGACCGTGGTCTCCACCCGGTCGAGGACGCAGTCGCCGCGGTCGATCAGATCCTTGAGGCGGCCGGGGGTCGCGACGACGACCTCGGCGCCGGAGCGGAGCGCGCCCGTCTGCCGGCCGATCGACACCCCGCCGACGACGGTGGTCGTCCGGAGCCGCAGCGAGCGGGCGTACGGGGTGAGGGCGTCGGCCACCTGCTGGGCCAGCTCCCGGGTGGGCACGAGGACCAGGGCGAGGGGCCGCCGGGGCTCGGCGCGCTTCCCGGCGGTCCGGGCGAGCAGCGCCAGGCCGAAGGCCAGGGTCTTCCCGGAGCCGGTCCGGCCGCGCCCCAGGGCGTCACGGCCCGCGAGGGTGTTCGGCAGGGTCGCGCCCTGGATCGGGAAGGGCACGGTCATGCCCTCGGCGGCGAGGGCGGCGAGCAGCGGGGCGGGCAGGTCGAGCGCGGCGAACGTCTCGACGGGCGGCAGCGCGGGGGTGACCGTCCGGGGGAGCGCGAACTCGGCGGGCGGGCCCGAGGGCGTCCGGCCCCCGCCGCCGGGACGGGTGCGGCCGCGGGGCTGCGAGCGGGCGGAACGGGCGGAATGCGCGTGCGTACGTGTGCGGTTCATGGCGAACCTTCCTCGATGCGGCACGTATCAAGGAATTCCCGCGGCGGAAATGCGGCACGGACAATCGCGAGACAAGCCGGACCGAAATGAGAGGGGTCCTTCTATGCAAAGAGCTGGGGCCCGCACCCCAAGGTGCGGGCCCCAGCTCGTGCTGCGCTTCGCAGGAAGCGCCGCGCGACAGTGACAGCGTCAGGCGGAGACGATGTTCTCCGCGGTCGGGCCCTTCTGGCCCTGCGCGATGTCGAAGTTCACCTTCTGGCCTTCCTGGAGCTCACGGAAGCCCTGCGAGGCGATGTTCGAGTAGTGGGCGAACACGTCGGGGCCGCCACCGTCCTGCTCGATGAAGCCGAAGCCCTTTTCCGCGTTGAACCACTTGACGGTACCGGAAGCCATGTCTTTTCTCCTTCGGGGCAGTGCTCGGAAATCCACACCGTGCGGATTCCGTGTCGCCGCGATGATCGCCCCAGCCGGAAAAGACCGGAACTTCTCATGACCGTTGATGCTCATGCTTCGGGAACCACAACTGCAACTGCTTTCGACAATAGCACGGTGGTCGGCGGAACGCGGTACGGATAATTCTTTCCGCGTGGTCCGGTGAGAAATTCTCACGGCGCGTTCTGCTGAATTCTCACTTCGCGGGGACAGATTTTCTCCGCCCGGTCCGCCACCCCGTTGCCGCCTTCACCCCGTCACTCCTTCACCCCGTCACCCCTTCACCTCGTCACCCCTTCACTCCGGAGACGACGAGGAACGGCGGGTGGTCGGCCTCCGCCGGGCGGCTGCCCAGGAGGGACGAGTGCCGGGGGAGTACGGGCTCGTGGACGTCCAGGTCGGTGAACCCGGCCTTGCCCAGGACGTCGAGGTACGTCTGGCACGGCCAGTGGTGGTCGACCAGGTCCAGCGGGGCGGCGCCGCCGGGCCGTTCGAGGCGGGTCCGGCGGCGCTCGCCCTTGGTGTAGACGCGGCCGGGGTCGCCGGTGCGGAAGGTCGAGAAGCGGATGCCGGTGCTGCGCGGGTTGGTGTCGAGGACGGCGTACCGGCCGCCGGGGCGCAGGACGCGGTGGACCTCGGCGGCGATGTCGTGCAGGCCCTCGATCTCCCCGACGGTGACGAAGACGAAGCAGGACATGGCGGCGTCCACGGAGCCGTCGTCGAGGAACGCGAGCCGGCCGCCCTCGATCAGCCGGTGGTCGATCCTCGGATGCGGGTGCCGTTCGCGGGCGACGGCCAGCATCTCCGGCGAGACGTCGGCGGCCACGACGCGCGCGCCGGAGGCCTCGACGACCCGGGCGGCGACCTTGCCGGGCCCGCAGCCGTGGTCCAGGACCGTGCGGACGGCGGAGGAGCCGATGCCAAGGGCGTGGAAGACGGCCGGGTAGCCGATGAGGCGCTCGGGGAGGTCGTCGTAGGAGTCGTAGCCGTCGGCGGCGTCGCCGGGGTCGGCTTCCTTCCATGCGGTGCTGTTGCTCATGCGGGTCGCCTTTCGGCCTCGGCTGACAGGGGGGAGCATCGACGGTGATCCACTTCTCCCGGAACGTACTGCTTGTCCCGTGGTGCCGGTATCAGCCCGACCGGCCGTGTCGCATCGCTCCGGGGAGGCCATCCCCCAGGTCCGAGCGGGTGCGAAGGGCTCGCCGGGGGCCGGCGCCGCCAGGGCGTCACCCGTCCAACGGGTGAACCCCCGATCCGGCCCGTCCTACGGAACCGCAGGTCGGAAGGGGTGAGGCCGTCAAGGTGGCGTGGGGCGGGGTCCCGGGGGCGCCCCTTCACCCGCCCGGGCCAACGGCCGCCCCCGCTGCCGGGCGCCGCCCCCGCCCCCGTGGGTTGATGGGAGGCACGGGGCCGTCCGCAGCGGGCGTGCCGTCGAGCGAAGGGGAAGCCGTGGCGCTCCACGAGATGAAGGCCCCGACGAGGGCCGACGCGCGGACGGACGTGTTCGCCTCGCCGCTCAGCGAGCGGGTCCTGCCGAAGTACCGCATCCCCGAGGAGCCCTCCCTGCCGGAGGCCGTCTACGCGATGCTCCACAACGAGCTGCTGCTCGACGGGAACGCGGCGCAGAACCTGGCGACGTTCTGCACGACCTGGTCGGACGACGAGGTCCGCCGGCTGATGGACGAGTGCCTCGACAAGAACATGATCGACAAGGACGAGTACCCGCAGACCGCCGAGATCGAGGCGCGGTGCGTGAACATCCTGGCCGATCTGTGGAACGCCCCCGAGGTCCCGGGGCGCGGGGCCATGGGCTGCTCCACCACCGGCTCCAGCGAGGCCGCCATGCTGGGCGGCCTAGCCCTGAAGTGGCGGTGGCGGGAGCGGCGCCGGGCCGAGGGCAAGCCCGTCGACCGGCCCAACATCGTGGCCGGGCCCGTCCAGATCTGCTGGGACAAGTTCGCCCGCTACTTCGACGTCGAGCTGCGCCAGGTCCCCCTGGAGGACGGCGCGACCGGCCTGCGGCCGCACCAGCTGCGCGCGTACGTCGACGAGAACACGATCGGCGTCGTCGCGATCCTCGGCGTCACCTTCACCTGCGACTACGAGCCGGTCGCGGAGATCGCCGCCGAACTCGACCGGATCCAGGAGGAGACGGGGCTCGACGTGCCGATCCACGTCGACGCGGCCAGCGGCGGTTTCGTCGCGCCCTTCCTCCACCGGGACCTGGTCTGGGACTTCCGGCTCGAACGGGTCTCCTCCATCAACGCCTCCGGCCACAAGTACGGCCTCGCGCCCCTCGGCGTGGGCTGGGCGGTCTGGCGCACGGCGGACCTGCTGCCGAAGGACCTGGTCTTCGACGTGAACTACCTCGGCGGCGACCTGCCGACCTTCGCCCTCAACTTCTCCCGGCCCGGCGGCGAGATCGTCGCCCAGTACTACAACTTCCTGCGCCTGGGGCGGGCCGGCTACCGGCGCGTCCAGGGGGTCTGCGCGGAGACCGCCCGCTACCTGGCCGGGCAGGTCGCGGAGATGGGCCCGTTCACCCTGCTGTACGACGGGCAGGGGGCGCTGCCGGCCGTCTCGTACACCCTCACCGACCCGGCGGGCGCGGGCTTCAGCCTGTACGACCTGTCCGACCAGCTCCGGATGCGCGGCTGGCAGGTGCCCTCGTACCCGCTGCCCGCCGACCGGCAGGAGACCGTCGTCCAGCGGGTCCTGATCCGGCACGGGGTGGGCCGGGACGAGGCCGACCTGCTCGCCCGGGACATGCGGCACTCCCTGGAGCGCCTCACGCGGGGCAAGCCGGCGGACTCGGAGCGCGCGGGATTCCACCACTGATCCGGGACCGGGCGGACACCGGTACATACACCGGTCAGGACACCGGTACATACACCGGTCAGGACACCGGTACGGGCACCGGTCAGGACACCGGTCAGGATTCGAGAAGCGCCGTCGGGGCGGGCGTGGCTAGCGTGGTGCGCATGGACCTCACCATCCACACCACCGCCCTCCCGCACGACGACCCGGACGCCGCCCTCGCCTTCTACCGCGACGCCCTCGGCTTCGAGGTCCGCAGCGACGTCGGGGAGGGGGCCATGCGCTGGATCACGGTCGGGCCGCCCGGGCAGCCGGGCACCTCGATCCTGCTCGCGCCGCCCGCCGCCGACCCCGGCGTCACCGAGGAAGAGCGCCGCGTCGTCGCGGAGATGATGGCCAAGGGCACGTACGGCTGGATCCTCCTCGCCACCCGCGACCTCGGCACCACCTTCGAGAAGGTCCGGGCCGCCGGCGCCGAGGTCGTCCAGGAGCCGACGGACCAGCCGTACGGCATCCGCGACTGCGCCTTCCGCGACCCGGCGGGCAACCTCGTCCGCGTCCAGGAACTCCGCTGACCGCCGTACGGGAGAGGGGACTTCGCCATGTGCCACCCCGCGTGGGCCCGCGCCCGCGAACGGGCCGCCCGGGAGCAGGAGGCCCGGGAGCGGGCCGTGCCGGACCCGGTCGTTCCGGGCCCGGCCGCCCCGGTCACCGACCCGCCCCGCCGTACCCCTGCCGTTCCAGGACCTCCGCGACCCGTGGCGGGCGGTACGACGGGCCCTTGAGGACCTTGCCGTCCTCGCGGAGGACGGGGCGGCCGTCGGGGCCGAGCTTCGACATGTTGGCGCGGTGGACCTCGGCGAGGACGGCGTCGAGGTCCACGCCGTGGACCAGGGCCGTGCCGTACGCGAGGTAGACGACGTCGGCCAGTTCGTGCGCGATGTCCACCAGGCGCCCCGCCTCCGTCGCCTCCGCGACCTCGGCCACCTCCTCCTCCAGGAGCGTCTGGCGGTGCCGGGCCAGCTCCGGGGGGACGGCGGCCGGGCGGCCGGTGCCGGTGCCGAGGCCGAAGGCCCGGTGGAACTCGCGGACCAGGTCCTGAGGGGTGGGGGCGGTCATGCGGTCGTCCTTTCGCGACGCAGGGCGAGCACCGCGTTGTGGCCGCCGAAACCGAAGGAGTTGCCGAGGACGACGTCGCCGGAGTCCGGCAGCGGGCGCGGCACGTGCGCGACCACGTCCAGGGCGCAGGCGTCGTCGAGGTCGTCGCAGCCGATCGTAGGCGGGATCCGGCCGTGGTGGAGCGTGAGCGCGGCGGCCACGGCCGCCACCGCCCCGGCGGCTCCCTGGAGATGGCCGATGTTCCCCTTCACGGCGGTCACCGGCACGTCCCCGTCCTCCCCGAAGACCCGGCGCAGGGCCGCCGCCTCCGCCAGGTCGCCCTCCACGGTGGCGGTGGCGTGCGCGCTGACGTGGGCGACGTCGGCCGGTACGGCGCCCGCGTCGGCGAGCGCCCGGCGCAGGGCGCGCACGATCCCGGAGCCCGTGGGGTCGGGCGCGACGATGTGGTGGGCGTCGGCGGACAGGCCCCAGCCCGCCGCCTCGCAGTAGATCCGCGCGCCCCGGGCCCGCGCGTGCTCCTCGGACTCCAGGACGACCGTGCCGGCGCCCTCGCCGTGCACGAAGCCGTCCCGGTCCTTGGCGAAGGGGCGCGAGGCCCGGCCGGGTTCGTCGTTGCGCGTGGACAGGGCCCGCATCGCGGCGAAGGCGCCCATCACGGCGGGCGTGACGGCCGCCTCCGTCCCGCCGGCCACGACGACGTCGAGGTGTCCGTACCGGATGCGGTCGATCGCCTGCCCGATCGCCTCGGTGCCGGAGGCGCACGCGCTGACGACGGTGCGGGCCTCGCCGGTGATCCGCAGGTCGAGGGAGACCTGGGAGGCCGCCTGGGAGGGGACGGTCATGGCGGCGGTGAGCGGCGGCACGCCCCGGGGCCCCTTGTCGCGCAGCCTCCGGTCCCCGTCGACCAGGGCGGGGGCGCCGCCGATGATGGTGCCGAGGGAGACCCCCACACGGTCCGGGTCGAGGCCGCTCCCCCCGGTCCCCGAGGGCGCGAAGCCCGCGTCCCGCCAGGCCTCGCGGGCGGCGACCACCGCGAACCGGACGGCGCGGTTCATGCGCCGGGCCACGGCCGGGGGCAGCAGCCCGGCGGGGTCCTCCGGCACGGTCGCGGCGATCCGCACGGGCAGACCGGCGAACTCCTCGCCCTCCAGGGCCCGTACGCCGCAGCGCCCCTCCAGGAGCCCCCGCCACAGCTCCGGGACGCCGACGCCGAGCGGGGTGATCGCGCCGAGCCCGGTGATCACGACCCGGCGCGGTGCCGTCCGGCCCGCTCCGGACCGTCCCCCGGACGGAGACGGAGACGAAGGCGCATACGAAGGCGGATACGGGTCCGGGGACGGGTGCTGCATGGAGATCTGCTTTCCTGTCGTCGCAGTCGCTCAACTCCACCGCTTTTGGCGGCAGTTGAAAACCATCAAAGCGATTCCCCGGATCTCCGCGCAAGGTGACGAGGCTCTCGTCGCTTTCTTCGCGCGCGGTAGAATCGTGTTCCATCGGGGGAGGGGAACGAAGAGCATGGAACTGCCGCAGCTCCTGCGTGCCTGGAGGATCGACGCGGGCGCGAAGCTCGGACGGGAAAGGGCGCTTCCGCAGAAGGAAGTCGCCGAACTCATGGGCGTGAGCGAGCGCTGGTACCGCAGCCTGGAGGCCGGGGACTCCGTATCGCTTTCCAGCGACGTATTGAGCCGGCTTTCCGCGGCGCTCGTCCTGGGCCCCGACGAACGGATGGTGCTTTACAGCAGTGCCCTCGCCGGTGCCGCCGGCATCGCCCTCGCGGACGAGACGGGCGAGACGGAGAGCCAGCTCGCGCTCCTGCACCTGGTCACGGCGCAGAGCCTTTTCCCGGCCTATCTCACCGACGGTTCCTGGAACATGCTGGGCTACAACACGCTCATGGCCGCCTGGTTCCCCTGGGTCCGCGAGCCGCACGCCAATCTCATGCGCTGGGCGCTGAGCGACCCCTCAGCACGTGAGCAGATGATCGACTGGCAGGAGCACGCGGAGGTGTACCTCGCGATGCTCCGGTTCGCCCTGGCCTCGAACTCCTCCCGTGACGCCCCCCGCGCCGCCCCGCTCAGGGCGCTGCTCGACGGCATACTGCGGGATCCCGAATGCCGCCGGCTGTGGGAGCGGAAGCCGAAGGTCGTCGCCTTCCGCCAGGGTCACCGGTACCGCCTCGATCTGCCGCACGTCTCGCCCGAGCCGATCACCGTGACCTCCCAGGTGCTTCTCCCCGCCTATCAACACGGCCTCCGCTGCGTCTTCCTGCTGCCGTAGGCCACACCCTACACACGGAATACCCGGTGTGAACCGGCAAGTTTTTGCCGGTTCCGCCGCCGGCGACCGGCAATTTCCTGCCGGTCGCCTTTCCTTTTGTACCGCTTCGGCGACCGGTAACTCCACGAACCCGTACAACTCCGTCCGGCGGCAAACTTTTGCCGCTTGACGGCCACTTGGCCCGCTGGCAGCATCCTGGTCCCACGAACCATTTTCGGACAATCCCGAAGGTTTAAACGAAGCAATGGCATTGCAATTTGCGAGTACGGCCAACCGGACCGTTCTCGCCCGCAGTCATCAGAAGCGCCTCGACCAGGTGTTCGCCTCGACGGAATACCAGCGGGCCGAATACCACGCGACCGAACACGGCGGAAGCGAATACCACGGAGCCGGGAACCGGCGGGCCGAATACCGCAGCCGTTTCCGCACCTGGGAGCGCGTCGCCACCGTACGGAACAGCCCGATGCGGTCCCTGGAGGCCGACGGCGAGCTCTTCTTCAGCCCCGAGCTCGTCCCCGCCCTCGCCCACCCCGTGCTCCGGCGGGCCGCGCCGCACGTCCGCGAGACCGTGCTGGTCCACCGGCTCTACGAGTACCTCCGGTTCACCATCGACCTGGAGCAGAGCGCGGTCATCCCGGTCACCGGGCACATCAGCCGCGGCATGTCCGGTCTCGACCTGCCCGAGGCGATGCGCGCCGACGCGTTCAAGATCGTCACGGACGAGGCCTGGCACGCCCAGTTCACCTACGAGATCCTCCGGCAGGTCCGCGACCGCACCGGTGTCGCACCCGCCCTCCCGGACGCGCCCACGTTCACCACCGAACTGGCCCGCATCCACGACTCCCTGCCGCACGAGATACGCGGCCTGGACGAGCTGCTCTTCGCCATCGTCAGCGAGACGCTCATCTCCTCGGTCCTGGAGGACCTGCCGCGCGACGAGCGGCTTCCCGAGGGGGTCCGCGAGATGGTGGCCGACCACGCGGTCGACGAGGCCAAGCACCACACGTACTTCTCGACGCTCCTCCGCCACCTGTGGCCCGCCATGACCCGGCGGGAGCGGGAGCTGGCGGGCCCGTACATCCCGCGCCTGATCTTCGCGTTCCTGGAGCCCGACTGCACCAGCGCCGCCCTGGGCCTGCGGGCCTCCGGCCTGACGGCCCAGGAGGTCGAGGAGGTCATGACCGACGTGTACGCGCACGACGGGATCGTGGCCGACGTGCGCCGGGGCGCGGCGCCCACCCTCCAGTACTTCCTCGAAGCGGGCGCGCTGGAGCACGGCGCGACCCTGGAGGCCTTCCAGGAATCGGGGCTGATCGCATGAGGACCGCCATGGTCCGGTCGGCGCATGCCCTGACGCCGACGGTCAGCCGGTACCTGCTCACCCACCCGTACGGCGGCGAACCGCTCCCGGCCGCCGAGCCCGGCCAGCACGTCACGCTGCGCGTCGGGCCCCGCGTCAAGACCTTCACGGTCGTGGCCACCGGCCCCGAGGGCTACGAGCTGGCGGTCCGCAACCGCCACCGGGGCGACCGGCGCGACCACCTCTCGCCCCGCCTGTACGCCGGCGCGGCCGTCAAGGTCTCCGCCCCGGCCGGCCGGTTCACCGCCGGACACCCGGCCGCCTTCACGCACTTCCTGGCCGCCGGCGTGGGCGTCAACCCCGTCCTGGCGGTCCTGTCCGGCGGACGGCTGCGCGGCTGGAAGCTCGTGTACGTCGACCGGGGCGCGGACGAGTTCCCCTTCCTCGACCGCCTCCGGGAGCTGGCCCGGGACCAGGACGGCACCGTCGTCACCCACGACACCGCGACCGACGGCCGCCCCGACTGGGCCGCGGTCGTCGCCGCGGTCCCGGCGGACGGCGTCGTCGGCGTGTGCGGCCCGCCCGCCATGGTCGCGGCCGTGCGCACCGCCGTCCACGAGGCGCCCGGGGAGCGGCAGTTGATAGCCGACGGGCCCGCCTCCGGTACGGCGGAGGTCGCGGAGTCCGTGGAGGTGGAGTGCGTGAAGTCCGGCGTCACCTTCGAGGTCACCCGGCACCAGCCGCTCCTCGACGCGCTCCACCGCAACGGCGTCGCCGTCCCCTCCTCCTGCCGCCAGGGCATCTGCGGCACGTGCGAGATCGGGGTCCGCTCCGGACGGATCGACCACCGCGACGAGGTGCTGACCGACGAGGAGAAGGCCGAGTCCGGCTACATGCTCCCGTGCGTCAGCAGGTCGATCGACCGCCGGCTCGTCCTCGACGTCTGACACGCACCCCGCCACCGGGGAGTCCCTTCACCGGCAAGCCCCTTCACCGGGAAGCCCCACCACCGGGAAGTCCCGCCACCGGGAAGCCCCCACCACCGGAAAGACCTCATGAACGACCTCATCACCCGCTACGCCGACCGGATCGGATGCGAAGGACCGCTGGAGCCGACCCTCGCCCACCTGCGGCGGATCCACGAGGCGCACCTCTACCGCGTCCCCTTCGAGAACTTCTCCATGCACCGCAACGCCGAGCGCGGCCTCACCGACGAGGTGCTCCACGAGGTGATCGTGGAGGGCCGCCGGGGCGGCATCTGCTTCGAGACGGGGCGGATGATGGAGCGGCTGCTCGACGCGTGCGGATTCGCGTACGGGATCCGGCTCGGCAGCGGCTGCGACCCGCACCCGACCCCGGCCACCCACCAGGTCTTCGTCGTCGAACTCGACGGCGAGCGCCTGCTCTTCGACATCGGCTACGGCGCCAGGGGCCCCCGCGGCGTCCTCCCGCTCGTGGACGGCGCGGAGCTGGCGCACCCCGCCCTCTCCACCCGGGTCCGCCTCGACCGCGCCTCCGGCGCCCCGGTCTGGACGGTCTCGGTCAAGGAGCACGCGGTCGGAGCCGCCGACTGGCAGGACATCTACCGGTTCGTCGACGTCCCCGCCGGTGAACTCGACCTGGAGATGGCGCACTTCTACACCACGTCCTCCCCCCACAGCCTGCTCAACCGGCACAAGGTGGCGAGCATCCCCACCGCCGACGGCCGCGTGAGCGTACGGGACGGACACCTGACGGTCGTCGCGGACGGCCGGAGCACCACCACCCCCATCACCGAGGCCGCGGAGCTCCAGGAGGCGGTGGGCCGTCACTTCGGCCTCGCCGTCTCCCCGCGGGACCTCGGCCTCGAAAGGTAAGGACCATGCACTTCCTGACCGTGCCGGGCTACACCGGCTCCGGACCGGACCACTGGCAGACCCATCTGGAGAACGCCTACGAGGGCTTCTCCCGGGTGGTCCAGGACGACTGGGAGACCGTCGACCGCGACCGCTGGGTCGCCCGGCTCGACGAGGCCGTGCGCGCCGTCGACGGCGAGGTCTTCCTCGTCGGCCACAGCTGCGGCGCCGTCACCGTCGCGCAGTGGGCCGCGGCCCGCTACGACGACCGGGTCGCCGGCGCCCTCCTGGTCGCCCCGGCCGACGTCGAGGCGCCCGACGCCCCGGACGCCATCCGGCCGCAGGCCCCCCTGCCCGCCTCCGTACTGCCGCTGCGGACCCACCTCGTGGTCTCCGACGACGACCCGTTCCTGTCGCGGGACCGGGGCGCGGCGCTCGCGGCGGCGTGGGGCGCCACCGTCGAGGTCGTCCCCGGCGGCGGCCACCTGGCCACCCGGGACGGCTACGGGCCGTGGGACCACGTGGCGACCCTGATCGCCCGCCACTCGGGGACCGTACCGAAGCGGCGCCCGGCCGCCCCGGGCACGGCGCCGGAGCCGACCGAGGGACGTGTTCCCCGTGCGTAGCAAGCTCGCGGCGGTGCCCCGGCCCGTCTACTTCTACCTGGCCGCCTCGTTCTTCATGGGGCTCGCCAACACCATCTTCGACGTGGTGTTCAACTTCTACCTCGCCGAGCGCGGCATCAGCGAGGGCGACGCGGGCGTGATCTACGCCGTCGCCACCGGCGCCATGGCGGTCGCGGTCGTCCCGCTCCTCCTCCTGGGCCGGTACGTCTCGCAGCGGGCCCTGCTCATCGGCGCCTCGGTGCTCTACACCCTGCCCTTCGCGGGCCTGCCGTTCGTGTCCTCGATCGTCAGCGCCTCGCTCGTCCTGAGCGCGATCCTCGCGGGGATGCTGGGCCTGCTGTCGGTGGGCAACGCGATCGCCGGCGCGCAGGTCCCGGCGTCCGGCCGCACCCGCCTGTTCAGCACCTTCTTCATCTGCTACCTGGGCGCGGGCGTCATCGGCTCCGCCCTGGTGTCGGGGATCAGCGACCGGCTCGACATGAGCGACCTCGACAAGTACCGCTTCTTCCTGCTGCTGTCCTTCGTCGCGGCCTGCCTGATGCTGCTTCTGCGCCTGCCGTCGGCGCGGGAGGTCCCGCGTCCAACGGCGACGTCCGCGCAGGACCCGGCCGGGGCGGCGGGCGAGAAGCGCAACTTCGTCACCCTCTTCGTCGCCTCGGGCTTCCTGGGCGCGTCGATCGCGCTGTTCTTCCGCTTCGCGAACGTCCTGTTCGCCCAGATCTACGACATCTCGGTGAGCGACATCTCGCTGATCCTGGGCACCGACAAGATCGTCAGCATCTTCGGCGCCATCTTCGCGCCGGTCCTGGTCAAGAAGTTCTCGCTGCGCCCGAGCGCGGCCTTCTTCGGCATGTTGGCCGTCGTCGGCCTGGTCCTGCAGACGTTCACGGTCCCGCTGGTGGTCTTCACCGTCCTGTACCTGCTGCGGCTGCTGTTCAACTACTGCCTGATGCCGCTGCTCGACACGGTCGCCATGTCCGGCTTCGCCCCGGCGCGCCAGATCGTCTCGATCGCCCTGCGGCAGTCCTCGTTCTACCTGGGCGGGGCCGTCGCGGCCGCCGTCTACGGAAGCCTCCTCGACGACGGCCGCTGGCAGGCGGCCCTGTGGGTCTCGGCGGGCTGCGCCCTGGTCGGCTCCCTGGCGATGACCCTGGTGCGGAACGCGGAACCGGCCCCGAAGACCGAGCGCGAGGGAAAGGTCCTGGAGAATGCCTGAGAACCCGCTCCCCGCGCGGGAGAACCCGACCCCCACGCCGGAGAACCCGCTCCCCGTCCCGGGGACGCCGACCCCCGTGCAGGGGGCCCCGACACCCACCCCCGGGCCCCCGACACCCACGCCCGGACCCGGGACCCCGGTCCTCGTGGTGGTGGACCCGTACTCCAGCGGCTCGGTCTTCGCCCGCCGGGCGAGGGAGCGCTACGGCCTGGACGCGGTCGCCGTGCTCACCTCGGAGACCCTCCCGCCGGCCCTCCTGGCGACGTACCCGCGCGAGGACTTCGCCGCGGAGCTGCGCTTCTCGACCGCCGGGGAGACGGCGGCGGAGGTCGAGCGGCTGTGCGGCGGGCGCCGCCCGGACTTCCTCGTCTGCGGCTCGGAGCCGGGAGTGGAGGCGTACGACGCGCTGGCCGCGCACTGGGGGATGCGCCCCAACGCGGGCCCGTCGGAGGTGCGCCGGGACAAGTTCCTGATGCAGGAGCGGCTGCGGGAGGCGGGCGTCCCGCACATCCCGCACCACAAGGCGTCCGACACGGAGTCGGCGGTGGCGTGGGCCGAGGGCAGCGGCCTGGCGGAGTTCGTCGTGAAGCCGATGCGGTCCTTCGCCACCGACGGCGTCTTCTTCTGCGCCACGCCGGACGAGGTGCGGGCCGCGTGCGACCGCCTCTTCGGCCGCGTCGACCTGGCGGGCGAGGTCATCACCGAACTCCTGGTCCAGGAAAGGCTGGTCGGCCCGGAGTACGTGGTCGACTCGGTGTCCCTGGACGGGGCGCCGTTCGTCGTGAACATGTTCCGCTACACGAAGGAGACGATCGACGGGACCCCGGTCTACCGGGCGATGACGGCGGTGGAGGTCGGCGACCACCCGGAGATCACGGACTACGTGGCACGGGCCCTCGCCGCCCTCGGCATCGAGAACGGCCCCGCGCACAGCGAGCTCGTCCTCACCGGCCGGGGCCCGGTCCTCATCGAGACGGGCGCCCGGATGCACGGCGGCCTGGGCCCGACCCTGGTCGAGCACGCCTCCACCCACTCCCTGACCGACCTGACCCTGGCCTCCCGGGTGGCCCCGGAGGAGTTCCTGGAGAGGACCCGGACGGCGCCCTCCCTCCACCGGGGCGTGGTCGAGTGCTTCCTCTCCTCCCCGGCGACGGGCACGGTGACGGCGAACCGCGTCGGGGAGGCCTGCGGGGAACTGGACAGCTACCTGTTCGACACCTGTGCCCAGGCCCCCGGCGACCCCGTGGCGAAGACCACCGACCTGATCACCTCGTACGGCCGCGTGGTCCTCTCCCACGAAGACCCGGACACCCTCGCCCGCGACACGACCCACGTCCTGTCCCTGGACCGCAAGGGCGAACTCCTGGACGTACGACCGGGGGGCTGACGCCCGTCACCGCCGGCCGGACCGCGCCGTCCCACGGGGCGTTGTCAGTGCGCACTGCCAGTATTTCTCCCCTGGACCCGTCCGAAGCGGACGGAGGGACGAAGGGGGAGGGAACGGACGATGGTGGGCCTTCTGAACGCCCTCGTACAAGCACGGCGCTCCGGCCGGGCGATCCCGTCGGCGGCGGTGCCGCCGCAGCGGGGCGGGTCCGGAACGGGCGGGGCCGACCCCGGCCCGTCCGACGGCGGCGGCACCCCGGGGAGCGGGGTGCCCACCGCCGCCACCCAGCGCGTCCGGCTGATCGTCGAGGGGCCGGACGACCCGGACGAGACGGAGCGCGCGGTCGAGGCCCTGGGCTCCCGGCCCGGCTGGAAGGTACGGCCCGCGCGGCCGCACGACAGGGTGGCGGCGGCGGACGGGCGCGTCGTCCTGGTGGTGGACGCCCTCGCGTACGGGCAGCGCAGGACGGCGGTCGACGCGGTCCGCGCGCAGGTGACCGACCTGCTCGGGAAACCGCCGGTCGACTTCCGGATCCGCGAGGCCAGACTCGTCCGGTACGAGGAGGAGCGGGGCACCACGCTGGTCCGGGTGGTGCGGCGCACCCCGCCGGGCTCGGGAAGGGTCCGCCGCTGGCTCGGACGCCACCTGGAGGCCCTGGGCGGAGCCGACACGGGCCACGTGCTGACCGTCCCGTTCCTCCCCGGGGAGGACGCCGAGCAGCTGAAGGCCCGGGTGAAGGAGCGGTGGGCGGAGCTCACCCAGGGGGCCGAGGCGTTCGACGACGACCTCCACGACCTCCGCCTGTCCGTCGGACCGAGGCCGAGACCGAGGCCGGAGGCGGAGGAGCCGCCGTCGTCGCACACCGGCCTGCGACGCTTCTGGCCGCTGGCGTCGGCGTTCCTCGCCTTCCCCGTGCCCATGGCGTGTGCCTGGGTGCTCGCCTCGTTCTCCTCGCCGTGGCGCTTCCTGGCGCTGCTCGCGCCCCTCGCGGCCTTCGGTCCGGTGGGCTACTGGATCACGTCGAACGAGCCCCGGCCCCGGCTGCTGCGCCTCGCGTGCGGGGCGATCGTCGTGGGCGGCTTCACCTGGGTGACGTACGCGTGGCTGGCGAACAGCCCCGCGGGGTTCGGATCACAGCTCGCGGGGATGGGCCAGGCCCTGCTGATACTGGCGACCGCCGTCGGCTGCTGGCACGCCTTCTCCCGCTCGTGGCTGAGCCGCAACCTGCTGCTGCTCCTGCCCCTGCTCCTCGCCCCGCTCCCGTTCGTCCTCCCCTGGGTCGGCTCCTTCCTCCACACCGCCTACCTGGAAGAGGTGCTGGGGATCCCCGAATCCGCCGTGCACATCTCCTTCTACTGGCGCTACTTCGTGGCCCTCAAGCCGGTGGCGCTGGCCCTCGCGATCACCCTGGTCTTCGTGGCCCTCTACGGCTGGATCAAGTACTTCAACCCGCACCTCGCGCAGGGCGCCATGGTGATCGGAATGTTCCCCCTCCTCGTCCTGGTCGCCGTCCTCGGCACGGCGGACCTGACCCTGAAGGAGGTCCAGGCCGCCGCCGAGCGCACGTACCTGGCCGCGTCCAGGGGGGAGCGGCCTCCCTCCTACTTCGGCATCGACGGGCGACTGGTGTGCGTGCGGCCGGTCGAGCCGGGCAAACCGTTCTCCGTCCACCCCGGCCCGCCCCCGACGGGCCGGCCGGTCCTGGTCTTCCCGCGGGAAGGCGGCGACCTGTGGGTCTGGGACCCCTCCCCCGAACGGGGCCGCCTCTCCAGCGATCACGCCGTCAGCATGAGGGCCGAGGACGTCTCCCTCCACCCGGCGACCGGCACGACGTGCCCGTGACGCGGGCACGGCCCGGGGGACGGCGTGGGCACCCAGTACGCGCGGTGGATGCTCCTCCTCGACCGCGAAGGCGTCCTCCCCGGACTCCTGCGCCTCGATCGCGTCGAGCTCACTGGGCCGCGCCCCAGCCCGAGCAGTCGTGTACGGATAGCTCGGCCACGGCGGTGCCCCGCACCTGTTCGAGGGCGGGGACGTAGGGCGGGGTGTCCGGCCGGGGCGTGCAGAACGTGACGTAGGCGGTCAGGAGGTCTTCGTCGAGACCTCCGGGCGACAGCGAGACGTACGCCCGCACCGCGTCGTCGCGGAAACGGTCCCGTGCCGCGAGCAGACAGGCGGCGGCGTACGCCAGGCACCGGCGCAGCAACGCGTCCGCGCGTTCGTCCGCGGCGGCGGGCCCGGTGGGGAGGTCGTGGTCCGTCATTCCGCGACCGTTGACCGTGGTCTCCTCCGCCAGGCGGTCGAAGGCGGCCACGGCCGGGACGAGGAGCAGAGCGGTCAGCACCCGCGCACCGCTCCCCGTCACCGACCAGCCCCGCTCCACGACCTCCCGGAACATCGGGGGGACGTCCGACGGGGAGAGACCGTCCAGGTCCACGCCGTCCAGGAGCTTCCTCATCTGCTGGTTGGTGCGCACGTCCACCTTTCGCCGAGTACGGCGGAACCCTTCCTGACGCCCGTGACGAATCCCGGGCCGACCGCACCCGGCGCCGCTGTCAGTGTTCCCTCCTAAGGTCACCGCATGACGACGTTCCGTTCCGGTTTCACGCTCTGGAAGATGGTCCACGAGGCACGTGAACTCACCGAACACCCGAGCGTGACGGAGCGCATCGACGCGGTGCTGGACATCATGGGCCCTGCCTTCGGCGGGACGGGATACGGCAAGGGCAGACCGTTGGTGAACGCCCTGGAGAGCGTCGCCCGGGAATCGCTCCTGCACGAGGACTTCGCTCTCGCCCAGCGGTTCCAGCGCTTCGCCGCCTACGCCGGCGGTGAGTTGTTCCTCGAAATCCTGGAGAACCTCTACGACGAGGAAGCGCGGCAGCACAGCGAGGAATCCATGCGCAGGATGGTGGCCATGGCCGCCGATCGAGCCGTGGCCGTTCTGGACGCCCTCTCGAAGGACGACCCCGAGGCGACGCTGGCCGACGCACGGGACCTCTTTCGCGGGATAGTCCTGTCCGCCGACCACTTGGGCATCGGCACGGGTGAGGGCGGGATCCGGCTTCCCCTTCGGGAGCGGAGGCGGCTCCAGCAGTACGGACACATGGAGCTGGTCCTGAGGAACCTCCCACGACCGGCCTCGGCCGAGGCCGCACGGATGGTGGGCGACTTCCTGGCGGACGCCGACGCGGGGTTGCTCGCCCAGTTGCTGGAGCTGAAGGCCCGGAGAGCGGGTCTCGACGCCCTCCGGGCCGTGGTGGAGGACGCGACGAGTTCCGAAAGCGCCCTCCACGCCCGTCTGAAGAACCAGGAATGGATCTTCGGCGGCGCCTACGTGGCGGAGCTGGCACGTAGGCAGTACACCCCCGACGCGATTCTGGACATCCCGCTCCTGCGCGGTGACGGCTCCCTCCACGTGGTGGAACTCAAGCGCGCCAACATCAAGGACCTGGTGATTCGCCGCAGCGGCCACCTCATGCTGGGTGCCGCGGCCCACCACGCGGTGTCGCAGGCGCAGAACTACCTCCGCACCATGGACGAGAACCGCGAGGCCATCCTCACGCGGCACGGCGTCGATGCGCGGAGGGCCTCGGCGACGGTGGTGATCGGACATCCGAGATACGTGACCGGGGGCATCACCTCCCAGGAGATCGCGGAGACGCTGCGCACCTACAACACGCACACGGCACGCATCGAAGTGATCACCTACGAAACCCTGCTGGAGTCGGCGGCCCGGATGCTGGCCCTCGCATCGGCGCGGCAGGACCCCGCCGACCGGGCCACTGACGGATGTTCCGCGCCGGCGACCACTCGATACGGGTCGGCGACGTGATGAACGGTGTGATCACCGCCGGCGGCCTGAACGAGAAGGGGCGACGAAGAAGGGCCGGTCCTATGACCTGGGAAAACCCTCCTGGTGACCTCGGGCACGCCCGAAGCGGTGGCGTGGGGCGCGCGTCACGAGGCGACCCCCGCCACCCCGCCCCCGTCGTCGAGGCGGGTGACGCGGCGCTGTGCGGCGAAGGCGGCGGCCGGGTAGCGGGGGTCGGGGCGGAGGGCGTACTCGCGCAGGCAGGCCTCGGTGAACTTGATGACGTGCTCGTCGCCGTGCTCGGCGGCGCGGGCGGGCAGTTCGTCCAGCGGGGGAAGGTCCGGCGATTCCGACCGCCAGGCGGACGTGCCCTCGTCGCGCCGGTCCGAGGTGAAGACGAGCAGGAACGCCGACTGCACCTGCCAGAGCCGGGCCAGCGTCGGCTCGTGCAGCGCGGGCGGCAGGTGGGGGAGGACGAGGCGGACGGCGGCGGGGGCCGTGACGCCGTGGATCAGCGGGACGGGGTACACCTCGGGGTGGCCGAGGTAGACGTCGGCGAACTGGACCGTCATCTCGCTCAGCAGCCGGGACGCCTGTTGCGGCGCCAGCACCTCCAAGGAGTCCCCGTAGCCGGGGAGTTCGGCGAGCGCGTCCAGGCGATGCCGGCCGGTGTCCGGTCCCGCCGGGCCGTCGAGCGGTACGCGGGGCAGCGCGGCGACCGCCTCGGACAGCGCGTGGGTGCCGCGCAGCCGCGGGCGGCCGGGGAGCTCGCGGTAGCGGGCCGCCCAGTAGGCCAGGCCCCGGGCCAGCTCCCCCCGCTGGAGCGCCGTGGCTCCGTCCCGGGCCGCGTACAGGCCGCGTACGGCGTGCGCGGTGCGGATGACCCCGTGCGTCAGGCCCGTGAAGAGCCCCGGGAGCAGACGGGGCCACCAGCGCGCGAGCACCTCGCGCCAGGGGTCCCCGGCCAGTTCGCGCAGGAAGAGCCGCTCCCAGTCCCCGGCCCGCCGGAAGGCGCCGAGGGCGGGGCGCCACGAGGACTCGTCCGCGGGGTCCAGGGCGAAGCGGGCGGCCGGGGGCTCGTGGTGCTCCATCGCCTTCCGGTAGCGGCCCACCCACCGGGCGACCTCGTCCGTCTGCCCGAGCAGGGCGAGCGCCTCGGCGCCCATCGGGCCGTGGTTGGCGAGATCCACCCCCTGCCCCCGCTCGTACCCCAGGTCGTCCAGGCGTTCCAGTGCGTCGTTGAGCGCATCGCTGTAGCTGATCGACGGCATGAGCAAACCCTTCGGAGAAGCAAATGGTTTGGATATCCGAACCATATACACTTGTAGCATGACGCGGAGTGGGAACACCGGGAAGACGACCCCGGAACAGCTTGAAGTCGCCTGTCTCGTACCGCTGTTGGAGCCCTTCTTCCGCGGCTCGGTCGTACGGGGCCTGATGCCGGACCCGCTGCGGGACGCCATGGAGGCACACGGCCTGACGCCGCGTCACGGCGCCGTACTGCCCCAACTCCTCGCCGGTCAGCCGCTGGTCGTCGGCGAGATCGCCCGCCGGCTCCAGGTCTCCCTCTCCACCGCCAGCGAACTGGTCGGAGCCCTGAACCGCGCCGGCATCGTCGACCGCACCGAGGACCCGGCGAACCGCCGCCGCGTCCTGGTCACCCTGTCCGAGGAGTACCGCCCCTCCCTCGAAACCTTCGTCGTCCGCCGCGTCGCCCCCCTCCTGCGCGCCCTGGAGGGACTGACCCCCGACGAGCGGGCGGGCTTCCTGGCGGGGCTCACGGCCTGGGTCGGCGAAGTGCAGAAGTGACCGCGGCCCCCTCGTCCGCCGCGCTGTCGTACGGGACACCGGGACCGGGTAACGTCTCCGGCATGTTCTTCCCGACGCCGACGTACGAGTGGCCGACGTACGAGTGAGAGCGCGAGGGCCCCACCGACGCCCTCCCCCATGGATCCACACCTCACCCCGGGAGAGCCCGTGACCGACAGCAAGAACATCAACAACCCCGTGGGCCAGGGCGGCGGCCAGCGCAAGAAGCTCTCCCGCGCCGAACGCCAGAACAACGGCCCGCACCGCAACCTCGACCGCCAGGGCGCCGCCGACCGCAAGGCGGAGCTGGTGCGCAAGATGCGCGAGAAGACGCACGGCACCGAGGCCACCGGCCGGACGGACGACGACACCACCCGGGGCTGACACCCCGCCGGCGGAGCCGTTCCACGACGAAGCCCCAGGTCGCTGACCCGGGCTTCGCGCACGAGCGGATGATGGGAAGCGACCCCCCCTCGGCCGACCACCGGGTCGCCGTGATCGCGCCCAGGAGGAACAGGCCGGGGCCTTCGCGTGAGTCCTCGCGCGCCTCGTGGACGCCCTCCGGGCGCTGCTCGGCCCTGCTGTTAGCATCGCGGCGTTTGCACGAGGCGGTACGGCTGGGGGGCCTTTTCGCTCGTACTCGCGCGGCTGGATGAGCCGACGCCGTGCGCCTCCTGCCTTTACGCCCCTGGGGAGGGACCTCGCTTTGCCTTCTACGAGCAATGCCCGGCTGTGTGGAAACGGCCGTACCCGTGCCGCTCTCGCGCTGGCACTGGCGGCACTGACAGCGGCGGCATCGGGAATCACGGCGCCTTCGGCGTTCGCCGACTCGGCCCCGGACGTCACCGTCCTGCCCGCGGCCCCGCGCTTCTCGCCACGCGCCACGTCGATCCTCAACGCGGGCGAGACCGGCTACCTACTGGCGCAGGAAGACGACGATCGCCTGCTGTGGATCGACTACGCGACGGGCTCGGCGGCACCTCTCGCCGTCACCCTGCCCGAAAAGCCGCGCTACGACTTCGAGAACGGCTACTGGGACCACAGCCAGCGGCTGCACATCGGGGGCGACGGCTATTACGGCGACGGTTCCGACACCGTTGCCCTCTACTCCGCCACACCCGTACCGCACGTGACGCTCCAGAAGGGCGCGGGCGCCGTGTTCGCCGACATGGCGCTGCCCGAGGGCCAGTCGTACGTCGGAACGTTCGGTGACACCGTCCTGACCCGCACGGGCGAAGCGGACACGCCGACCGGCTACCACCTGCTGCGATACGAGGCCGGCAAGGTGACGGACACACCGGTCACCGGCTTCCCCGAGGGGGCCGTGCTCGGCGGGCTGGAGGACGGCGACGCGACGTCGCTCATCCTCCGGTACAAGGACTCCACCGGAGGGTGGGGCCGCTGGGTCCTGGTGGACCTCTCGGACGGGGTGGCGAAGCCTCTCCCCGACCGTCCGATTCCCGGCGATCCATGGAGGGTACGCGGCTTCCGGCTCGGCGCGGACACGATCCTGCGCGATGGGGGCGACCTCCTGGAACGTGCCGCTCCGCACACCGTGATGCGTACCGTCAACACCGGCGTCGTCGCCTACGGCGCGACCGTCGTCCCCGTCGGCACGGCTGTTGTGGCGGTCCAGCGGCAGAACGCCGGCAACAACGAATACCGGGGTTCGGAGCTGTGGAACCTTCCGGGAGAGGACGAGGGCC
This sequence comes from Streptomyces sp. NPDC093071, assembly GCF_044754545.1. Taxonomy (NCBI): domain Bacteria; kingdom Bacillati; phylum Actinomycetota; class Actinomycetes; order Kitasatosporales; family Streptomycetaceae; genus Streptomyces; species Streptomyces sp. NPDC093071. The sequence continues at coordinate 417,871 of NZ_JBIVPH010000005.1, forward strand.
TGTCCCGGCCCGTGCTGCAACGGGCCTACACGCAGGTCGTCATCGCGCCCGACGGCACCGCGCTCGTCTCCGGAGCAAAGACCGCGGACTCGAAGGGCGACGTGGACTGGGCCGTGCACCGGCTCGTACCGGTCGCCGGCGGCGGGGTGGAGGTTCGGCGCCTTCGGACCGTCGACCCCATGCCCGCCCGCATCTACGGCCTCTCCCTCGGCGCCGGCATCCTCACCACGGCCGAGAACAGCACCTACTTCGCGCCCGGCGACTACCACGGCGCGTACCGGAGCACCTGGCTGGGATCCGCCGGGCGGCCGCAGCCGGTCCGTACGACCGTGGACGGGCTGATGGGAGTCGGGGGCGGATACTGCTCCATGGATTCCCCGGCCCGTTGTGTGTCGATGCTGGCGAGCGGTGACGGCTTCCACGGACAGCAGATCTCCACCGGCCAGGGGTACACGCTGCTCCGCAAGAACGGAGAGAGCGACTGGGGCCCGCACGTCGACACGGGCGGCGACCGGCTGCAAGACCTCTCCGGCCGGTTCGGCGTGATCGTCAGCGGTGTCCCCGGCGACTCGCCGTCCATCGTCGAGTTCAAGCCCCCGACGGGGGCGACCGTCCTGCGACGGACCGACTACGCTCTGGCCGCGCTGTGGGGCTCCACCCTGTGGAGCGTCGCCAAGGACGATGCGAAGGTCACTTCGAGGACGCTGCCGTCCGGTGCCGTCGGCGCGTCCTTCACCACACCCAACGCGTGCGTGCCGACGGAACTCCAGGCCGCGGGACGCTGGGTGTACTGGTCCTGCGAGGACAGCGAGTGGGGGCCCGAGAACGGTTCGGGCGTCTACGACCGCCTGACCAGGCGGACCATGCGCGTACCGGGACGCAACATCGGCAACGTCCTGCTCGGCGACGGCTACCTCGTCCGACAGAGCCAGGAGGGCCTGCGGCTCTACGACCTGCACGCCGGGCTCCCCGCCTCCGGCTCCGCGGTGCCCCAGCGCATCCTGGTGAGCGCCGCCGACCTCGGGCCGAACAACCGGGCCCGCTGGGGCTGGACGGTGGACCGCTTCGGCGGCCACGTCGCCTACGCGGGCGACGACCAGCGTGTCCGTGTCGTCGGCACGGGGACTCCCGCCCCGGCCGTCGGCGTGATCGACTCCGTCGTCGGCACCACGCTCGACGTGGCCGGCGCCGCCCCGCGCTGGTCGGGCAGTTGGTGGACCTCCAAGCCCACCGGCGCATGGACCCTGTCGCTGACCGAGTCCGCCACCGGGACCGTGGTCCGTACCGTCTCCGGCGCCGAGGCGCGCGGCCGTGTCGATGTCGCTTGGGACGGCAAGAACGCTTCCGGGCAGGTCGTGCGGAACGGCGCGTACGTCTGGACCCTGACCGCCGAGCCTGCCGACGGGGTCGGCGCCGATCTGAAGGTGAGCGGCTCGGTGACCGTGTCCGGGGGTGCTCCGGCACTCAAGCCGCTTCCTGCCTGGCGTGACTTCAGCGGTGACGGCAAGGGCGACCTGCTCGCGCTCACCTCGGCCGGGGCGCTGACCGTGCGGACCGGTACGGGAACCGGCGGGCTCAGGACCGGAGCCTCGGCCACCGGATGGCCGTCGACGTCGATGGTCGTGCCGTTCGGGGACCTGTCGGGCGACCGGTGCAACGACCTGCTCGTGCGCAGCTCCGCGGGTGTGCTGACCCGATACGACGGAGGCTGCGGGAAGGCGTTCGCGACCGGGGGAACCCGGCTGACGATCGGTTCGGGCTGGCAGATCTACAACACGCTGACCGCGCCCGGCGATCTGACCGGCGACGGCCGGACGGACCTCCTCGCACGGACTCCGGCCGGTGAACTGTGGATGTACGCCGCCGACGGCGCGGGGAAGTTCAAGGGACGCGTGAAGGTGGGCGGCGGCTGGCAGACCTACCACTCGATCGTCGGCACCGGCGATCTGAACGGCGACAAGGCGGGTGACCTGCTGGCCCGCGACACCGCCGGTGTCCTGTGGCGGTACTACGGCACCGGCAAGGGCACGCTGGGCGGACGTGTGAGGATCGGCGGTGGCTGGCAGACCTACAACGCGCTCGCGGGCGTCGGTGACATCACCGGCGACGGCAGGGCGGACTTGGTCGCCCGGGACACGGCTGGAGCGCTGTGGCGCTACAACGGCACCGGCGCGGGCGCGTTCTCCGCGCGGGTGAAGATCGGTGGCGGCTGGCAGATGTACAAGACGCTGTCCTGACCCGCGACGTGACGGCCGCGGCAATCCGTTTCAGGATACGGGGGACGTGCCACCCGATTGCCCTGCCCGGTGACCGTCCTCCGCGACGGTCACCGGGTCGCGGCGAAGGGCGAGGTCGCGGCGAAGGGCGAGGGCGGGGCGTCTCAGTCCTCCCCCGGTCCCGCCGGACGCAGGAGGTCGATCCCGCAGAGAGCGGCCAGCTCCTCGGCGGTCGAGGACAGTGGTTCCCGCAGGTCGGCGAGGTGCGCGCGCATGTCGGCGGCCTTGGGCCAGAGCCGTTCGTGGTCGATGGCGCTGCGTCCGGGCGGGCAGGTCTCCTCGTGCAGGCGGAGGGCCGAGTGCCACGTCGCGAGGAAGGGGCGGAGGTGCCGGTTGGCCAGGACGAAGGCGATCCGGGGGAGGAGGAGCGGGGGCGGGGACTCGGCCGCGACCCGGTGCAGCACCTCCCGGGTCGTGGCGAACAGGGAGTGCAGGGAGGTGAGGGCTTCGCGCAGCGAACCCTCCTCGGGGCCGAGGGGCTGGACGCCGACCCGGGTGACCAGTTCCACCTGGAGGTCGAACGCGGCGGCCCGTTCCACGGGGCCCGGCCCCGAGCGGAGCAGGTCGAGCGGAGGGAAGGGGACGGGCACCGGCCGGGGCGGCACGCTGTCGTGGGACATCCGGGTGAGCGGCGCCGCGAGGGTGTGCAGCAGCACCTGCCGCAGGTCCTCCTGACGGGCGGTGTCCTCGTCGTGTCTGCGGACCGCCCGCGCGAGGAGGGCGTGCACGGTCCACGACCGGGGGGCCGTGGGATCGGGCAGGAGGGCGCCGGAGCCGAGCAGCGTGGCGACGGCGTCGGAGACCGCGGGGCCCGCCTCCCACGGGTCGTACGGATCGACCGAGGCGACGGCGTTCTCCAGGACCGTCTGGAGAGGGGCGCCGGGGAGGCGAGGGCGAAGAGCCGCAGGACGTCGTCGACCGGGCCGTTCCCGCACAGGGGCCGGGTCAGGAGCGTGGCGGCCAGCGGGATCCGGGAGGGCTCCGACGACCGGCTTCCGGAGCGCGGCGGTCCGGGGGAGGCCAGGATGTCGGTGCCGGCGGCGTGCAGCCGGTTCCGGAGGCCGGTGAAGTCGGCGGTGTCGGCCAGGTCGGAGAGGAGGTCGAGGGCGTGGGGGTGTCCGCCCACGTCGTGGACGAGGGCGAGGGCCGTCGCCTTCTCGACTTCGCTCCCGGGGGTGCGGTGCGAGGTGACGAGCCGGTACCCGTTCGCGTCGGAGAGCGGCGGTACGTCGACGGCCTCGGCGAACGACCCGTACCGGAACGAGCGCGTGGTCAGCAGGGTGGAGGCGAGCAGGTGGGGGCCGCGCAGCAGTTGCAGCTCCTCCCGGCTCAGTCCGTCGGGCACCCCGTCCACGACCCACAGGCACGGCACCCCGCGTTCGCCGAGGTGGATCGCGAGCCGGCTGAGGAGCCGTACGAGGGAGGCGTCACCCGTACGGTCCACGTCGAGCGCGTGGCACACGACGGCCACCTGCTCCGCGTAGACGTCCATCGCCGTCGTCGGGAACGAGCCCTGGGCCGGGTGGAGGTCGAACCAGAACACACCGCCGGGGTACGCGGAGCCGAACCGGAGGGCGTACTCCTGGGCCAGTACGGACTTGCCGATGCCCGGCATCCCGCGGAGCTGCGCCGTCCGGCCCGAGCCGGAACCCGGCTGGGCGACGAGCGGGGCGCGGTGGCGGACGAGCGCCGTGTGGATGCGCCACTGCTCCGCGAGCCGGTCGGTGAAGCGCGCCGAACCGGTCCTGACCGGAGCGGGCAGCCACGGGACGGACGGGGCCTCGCGCCCGCCCGCCAGGTGCCCCGTCGCGCCGAGGGGCGAGTCGATCCCCGCCACGTGCGACGCGACCTGCTCCGCGAGCCTTCGGAGCGCGTCCGGGACGGCGGGCCAGATCCAGTGCTTGGCGTCGCGGAGCTCGACGGGATGGACGTGCTCGGCGGAGAGCTCGGGGTTGATCACGAGGACGCGGCTTCGGGGGTCGCCCTCCCGCTGGCCGGCGAGATACGCGTACGTGAGCTCCCACTGGCAGGCACGACGCCGCGGGCACTCGGCGGAGTTCATGGTGCCGATGATGCGGACGTTCGGCGGAACGGTCTGCTGTCGTCCACTGGTCGGCAGGGTGATGGAGACCGACCCCCGTTTGTCGAGTTCCAGCAGAGTGATCAGCTCGCCGAGAACGCGCGGCAGATCACCGCGGTTGATCTCGTCCACGACCATCAGGAAGGTCTCGTCCGGGTACTTCTCGGCGGCCGCGCAGACCCGGAGGAAGATCCCCTTCTTCATCTTCAGGTGGAGGCCGGCCCCGTCCGCCGCCGTGTCCGGCCTGAACCCTTCGACGAAGTCCTCGTATCCGTAGGACGGGTGGAAGGTCACCATCGTGAGCCGTGCGGCCCGGTCCTCCTCGGGCCCCTCCGCGTCCTCGGGCACCGCGGACAGTTCCGCGAGGACGGTGCCCCGCTCAGCCGGGGTCGCCTCGATCAGGTCCGCGCGTCCCGCGAGGGCCAGGGCGACGTTGAGCGCCAGCCGGGTCTTTCCGGTGCCGGGCGGGCCCTGGAGCACGACCTGCCCCTTGTGCTCCAGCAGGTCCCGTACGTTCCGCACGTCGTCGGGGAGCTCGTCATCGGACAGCGCGACTCCCTCCGCCGCGCTCCCCTGCAGGGCACCGGCCTCGGTGGCCTCCTGGGCCTTCCCCGCCGGTCCGGGGGTTTCCACGGCGCCGCGTCCGCCCTGACCGCGCCGGATCTCCCGCATCAGGGTGGCGGGCACCTTGGCGAGCGTCTGCTGCCAGGCGTGCCGGGGCGCGTCGAAGCTCTGGGCGTACGAGGTGTCCCAGTCCACGCCCACGGTGTGGCGGTGGGTCCGCATGCCGGAGTCGTACGCGTACCCGCCCACGACGGTGCCCACGGCCAGCACCTCCGATTTTCCCCGGTTGGCGACGACGAGATCGCCGCGTTCCAGGTCACGGAAGGCCAGCATCTGCCGCGCGAGCCGCAGGTTTCCGCCGGTGCTGTGCGGCCAGTGCAGGTCCAGTTCCGCCTTGAGTTCCTGGTCGCTCTCGTACTGCCCCAGGCTGCCCACCTCGTCCCAGGCGATCCGGATGCGGTGGTTCTGGAGGCAGTCGTCCCAGAGCTTCGCCCGCTCTCCGGGCGCGATCTTCCAGACCACCCGGTCCTGCGGACGCGGATCGTGGAAGGCGTACAGGAAGCTCATCACCTCGTGCGGACTCCACCCCTTGAACTCCTCGTACTCACGCAGGAGTCCGAGGAGCTCGCGGTTCGCCCGCCACGTGCGCACACCGGAGGAGTACGCACGTGGCCTGCCGCCCAGCAACGCGGTGAAATGACGGACGTGGGCGGCCGAGAAGATCGGCAGGAACTCACCGGGGAAGTAGATCGCCAGTGCCTTGGTGGTCAGCGCCTGGCCGTAGGACAGCGACTCCAGGTCGTCCAGACGTTCGTACTCCCCTCTCCCGCCGCGTCGAAGGCCGTCACGAACTCGGAGCGCACCCGGTCCCAAGCCGCTTTCACCTCGAGCCCGCGCAGTGCGCCGGGCACGACTCGCCACTGGTTCGAGTGGTGCTGGTAGATGATGTGCTTGGCCGCGCTGCCCCCGCGAATGCTGCCGGAATTATCGGTTCCGTACTCCATCAGATGGCAGAAGGACAGCCCGCTCCGTCGGCTTTCGGGCCCCAGCGCGCCCTCTCCCGATCGAACTGCGCGATGCGCGCGGCGAGACCTTCCCGGAACTGTTCAGCATCAGCCATGCGCCCATTCTTCGGCACTCGGCCGGACCGTGACACCGGCATCGGGAGGCAGGTCCTCTTCCGGAGGGCGGCGCCGGGTCCCGGCCATGTGTTCCCCCGTACGGAATGACATGCTCTGTCCTGCGCCGAGGCGAGGACGCGGAGGAGGTGATCATGGACCTGCTGTGGGACGGGATCGGTGACGCCGGTCCGTCGATCACGGGGTCGCCGGTGGCGTGGACCGCCCGGGAACGGTGGCGCCACTCCGATGGGGTCCCGCGCGGACGGCTCGTGACCCGTGGCGGAGGGTGCTCTGCCGGGCCGCGGGTTTCGTCGCCCTCGGCGCTGTGGAGCTCCTGCGGCCGGTGACGGGCCGAGGCACGGCTGCCCCGCTCTCCCTCGGGCCGGGTGCTTCGGCGGGTGTTGTCGTCTTCACGGTGATCGCACGGGAACGAGCAGCTCGGGGGCGGAGGCCGTATGCCTGACGGTCCACCGCGTCCCGGCCTGCCGGCGGCTTCGGCCTCCGTACGCCGTCGTACGGCCTGGCACCGGTCATGGGGTGCGTGCGCGGCTCTGCTGGGCCTCGCGACGACCCTGCTGGCGGGCGCGGTTCTTCTGGGGGTGGTGCCGGAACTGATCGCCGACGAACGGGCGTATGCCGCCGCCTCTCCGTGTCCTCCCGCCGCAGGGACCGCCGAGGACTGTCTCCGTGACGTGACGGCGACCGTCGTGAGAGCGGTGATCAAGGACGAGATCAAGTACGACGAGTTCTCGGTACGCCTGAGGGGCCCGCGCGAAGTCTCGGGTGACGTCGACATGGACGCGCCCGGGCCCCTGTTGAAGGACCTGCGGCCGGGTGACGTCGTGACCGTCACGCTGTGGCGGGACTACGTGGTCGCGGTGGCCAAGGACGGACGGTCCCAGGAGACGGCCGACACCCCGTCGGGCGAGCCGCAGTTCGTGACCGCGGTGGGGTCGGCCCTGCTGTCGGCCGGTGTCTTCACCGCCTACGCGGGGGGCCGGACTCTCACCCGGGCGCGCCGCTACGGGGAGCGGGGATGGCCCCGGCTCCTGGTGGTCCACGGCAAGACCGCGTTCGGCGCGATGCTGTGCACCGTGCCGGCCATGATCGTGGGGGACCTCGCCGGAGTTCCGCTCCAGATGATCGTCTGGCTCGTTCCGCTGCCCGCGGTCTGGTGGTTCGTGCGCCGGAGTGAGCTCCGGGGCCGGGGCAGACATGCCGCTCCGGTACTCCGGGACGTGTGACCGGCAACGGGCAGGCGGCCCGGTCCTCACTCCTGCCCGTCGTCCTGCAGCTTCGCCAGCCACCGTGCGGCGTACAGAACGCCGGCGTCTTGCGCCTGCCGCAGCATCTTCTCGGCCCCTGCCAGATCCCCTCGCTGCTTTCGGATGTGTGACAAAGGCACAAGGAGATCCGGATTTCCTCGCGCGACAGCCGCCAGGAGCAGCTTTTCGGCAGCTTCGTATGCGCCTCGGGCCGCTCGTGCCTTCGCCAAGGATCCGAGGAGCTCATTCGATCTTCCTGCGAGACGCTCGGCCTGCCGAGTTCTCCCCGTGGTCTCCAGGATTCGTACGAGATTACCGGCGGCGCTGGACTGCCCCTCTTCAAGGGCCCGCCGGTAAAGCCTCTCGGCCTGCTTCAGGTGGCCTTCCTCTTCCCGCAGTCGGGCCAGATCGAGCAGTACATAGGTCAGGTCCAGGTTGTAGGCCCTCCAAAAGAGAGCGGCCGCGGCGCGGTGGTCACCTTTTCTGCGACGGATCATCCCCAGACCGCGGAGTGCGTTCGTCTCGCCGAGGCGGACGGCGATCTCGCAGAACCGGTCTGCCTCGTCGCTGTCTCCTTCTTCTTCGAGGGCCCAGGTCAGTTCCCTCGGCGCGTTGACGTCCCCTTCGGCCATGGCGTACTTGAGCACCTCGATGGCCCGGGGCGTGTCTTTGTACATGTAAGTCCAGGCCAGACCTGTGAACGCCTCGGTGTTCCCGGAACCGAAGGAGAGCTTTGTCAGGAGCAGTGCGAGGGCATGCTGGCCGCGACCGGCCAGCCAACGTGCTTGGTACTCGACTGCCCGAGCCCCGAAGAATCCGGCGCCGAGGGCCTGTCTGTACAGCTCGATCGCGCGCTTGCCGTCTCCGCGCCGAGACGAGACGGAGGCCAGGCCGACGACGGCGTCCCATCGGCGGCTGTCCTGATCGACGGCCTTGCGGTACCAGTGTTCGGCTTTCTCGATCTGCCCGTCGTTCTCCGCACGGAAAGCGATGACGATCTGCGCGGAGATGTCCCCGAGTTCGGCCGCCAACTCGTAGTAGAGGTAAGGATCTTCGTCCTTGCGATTTTCTTTGATCCATCCCGCGAGGTGGGACAGGGCGGCACCCTCTCCGTCCTGTGCCGCCGCCCACGCGAGTTTTTCCGCTTGGTTCACCCTTCCCCGCGTAAGCGCGGAGAGAGAAAGGGAGACCCGGTCCCTAGCGCCGGCGGCGTGCTCCGCCGCCGCGTCCCAGAATTCTTCTTCGGGGCAGATGAGTTTCCGATGCCGATGGCCGTACAGCTCGAGGTAGTCCGCCAGCCGGTAGCTGCTGGGATTCTCGGATCCGGTCGCGCGGAATCCCGGGACCGGCGCCAGGGGCCCGCGAACCCCGCGGCACGGAGCCGACAGGTATCGCAGGGCGGACGAGAACCAATCGGGTTCTGCCAGATCCCGTTGCAGCGCGGTGAGGTAGCCGGCGGCCGCCGCACGGAGGAACGAGTGAGGCAGGTCCATGCCGTGACCGAGCCGCCGCGCGTCCATGGCGGCGTGCAGGACGGCCCGGGCGGTCGGGGATCCGTTCGCGTAGCGTTCCAACTGCGCCGGCCCGCCTGCCAGGAACTGGATGATGTGGCCGCCCTCGGCCTCGCGAGCGGCCTTCAGCATTCTGCGGTCGGCAGGCCGGCCCTCGCCGAGGAGAGCGGCCACCTCGTCGTCGCTGAACCTCTCCGGAACCGGGAGGGCACATGTGGTCAGCAGGGCGTGTGTCTTCGCGCGCTCGCCTCTGGAGAAGAGAGTCATGGCGGCCCAGTGGACATGCCAGGCCGTTCCCAGGACCAGAACGGGGGCCCGGCGCGGATCGCGCAGCAGCTCGGTGAGCCGAGCGGCGACGTGCTCGTCTTGGGGGGAGTCGCCGCAGAGCAGGTAGCGGTTGATCTCGTTGAGCCACACGACCGTATGCGGCTTCACCGCGCCCAGTGAGGCCAGCAGGTCTTCCCGGTCGGCCGGGTGCCACAGCCGCCATTCCTTTCCGAGGCGCTGAACGGCTTCCCACGCCGCGCGGGTCTTTCCCGTCGAAGAGTCGGCGAGAAGGACTTTCATCTCACTGGTCCCGGCGAGAGCCCGGTCGACGGCGGCATCGAGTTCGTCGTCGAAGGGCCTTCGGAAGTACGCCGGCAGGAAAGGCTCGTCCGGGGCCGTTTCCCCGTCGACCGAGATGGCCTCGTGGACCTCCAGGTCGACCGGGTCGGCGTCGTGCACGGGACAGCCGACTTCGTCGCCGCCTCCAGCCCGGTGGAACGCCTCCAGGGCGTCCGCGTCGCAGAAGCGTCGCGCCACGTGGTCGCCGAAGTACCGGGCCACGACGCGTGGCTGGAGCCGTAGACGAGACGCCAGGTGCTCGGCGTCCCACAGCTCCAACACCAGATCCGGATTCCGGGTCTGGTAGTGGTGCACCAGATCACGGACCTGGGTCCGGGTGGACGTGCAGGACGTGACGATGACCAGCCGCGACGCCGCGTAGGGCCTCGGGCCGTCCAGGAAGAGGTCCAGGGCCTTCTTCGCGTCCGCTCGAGTGAACCGGGCGACGTGCTTGACCTGGAAGGCGTGCCACTGGCCGTCCTCCGACAGCCCCGCGATGTCGATGCCGGCCTGCGCCTGCCCGGGAGATCCGTACCGGTGGCAGGGCGACAACCGTTCGGCCGTCTGGACGGACTCGCACACCAGCTGCTCGAACCGGCTCCACGAAGTCAGCTCGTGGAAAGGCAGCGATGCGAGCTTGCCGTCGATCACCAACGGTCGCTCCGAAGCTTCAGTCACATCGCCTCGCCGGGTCCGCACTCGATGTCTGGCGAGAACTCTATGCGGGGCGACCGACAAGCGGCCCGACGAGGGCCGAACCCGGCCACGGCCGGCGATCCGGTCGTTCCACCTGCGACAGCGCCGACGCGCCGCACCACGCACACGCACCACACCGGATGCTCCTCGCACGCTCTTTCCGCTCGCATCCGGGCCTGATTCCCTGATCGGACAGGCACTTGGACTCGACCACGAGGTGGGGTATGGAGCGCGCGGCCCAGAGGACAGCACGGCGCGGTACGTATGACATCGGCGAGCGACGGTACACCCCCTTCCTCGGCAGCCTGTCGGAGGAGGCCAGGGAGGAACTGCTGAGCATCGGCTCCCCGAGGCAGTATCCGCCCGGGGCGAAGATCCTCGTGGAAGGGACACCGGGCGACTGCCTGATGCTCCTGGGGGCCGGCTACGTGAAGGTCACCAGGAAGCGCGCCAACGGGCATGAAGGCCTGATCGCCATCCGGGCCGTCGGAGACGTGATCGGGGAGATGGCCGTGATCGACGACGTGCCCAGATCGGCCACGGTGACGGCGGGTCAGGACATCGACGTCCACGTCGTCCAGCGCCGAGCGATGCGGAGATTTCTCGGCAGGTATCCCGAGGCCACCCTTCAGATCGTACGGCTCGGCAACCGCCGCCTGCGCAGCGCGAATTCCTGGCGGATCGTGTTCGGCGAGTTCCCGGTTCACGTACGGCTCGCCCGGGTGCTCGCCGAACTCGCCGAGCACCACGGCAAGCACCTCGGCTCGCGCACTCTGATCTGCGTCGAGCTCACGCAGGCCGAACTCGCGGCGCTCATCGGATCGAAGGAAAGGGCGGTGCAGAAGGCGCTGGAGGAGTTCCGTGAGGCGGGGACCGTGGAGACCGGCTACCGCGAGATCGCGGTGCTCGAGCCGGACCGCCTCCGGGCGATCGGACTCCTGCCGCCGATCGGACGCTGACAGGAACCGGCATCCCGCATTTCTGCGGCCTGTCCCAAGAGCCCGGCACATCGGCAGCACAGTTGGCGACCAGCACCACCGACTATCCGAACTCATCGAGTAGGTGATGGTTCACATGACGTCGCAGCCGACCGTCCGGTCCGGGGCCGAGCCCTGGCCGGATGACGACCGCCGCCTCTGCCTGGCGGCGGACATTGAGCAGTACAGCCGCTTCGACACCCCGGGCCAGCGGACCGCACAGGCCCAGCTCGCCCGGATGCTGAGGACGGCAGCCGAACGCAGCGGGCTGGACCACGGCACGTGGTCCGTCCAGCCGCAGGGCGACATGGAGTTCGCGGTCCTCCCGGCCGGCACTTCCGAGCAGGTGGTGCTGGGCGAGTACGTCACCCACCTCGCGGCCGGGCTCGGCGGCTACAACGCCACCCGCCGGACCACCGGGCGGATGCGGCTCCGGCTGGCCATCGACACCGGTGTGGCCGCCACCGCCGCCCTGGGCTTCTCCGGCCCCGCCCCGATCGCCGTGGCCCGCTACCTGAACGCACCCGAGGTGAAGCGGGCCCTGGCGGCCGCCGAGTCGGCGAGCCTGGCCGTGGTGATCTCCGACCGGCTCTACCAGGACGTGGTGCGCTCGCGGCTCCACGGGCACGACCCGGAGCAGTACCGCCGCATCCACGTGGAGCAGAAGGGGTTCGCCGGGTACGGCTGGGTCCGGTTGCCCGGTGTGGACCCGAGCGACGCGGGGGAGTCCTGGCCGGACGCGCCGGAGGGCCGGCCGCGGCCCCCGGTGCGAGCGGCGGAGGCGGAACGGCCGAGCTTCGTCCAGCAGGGCGTCCACGGCACCGCCGTCCAGGGCGTGATCCACGGCTCCGTCGTCCACGGGGTGGTGCCCGGCGGGGCAGGCCGATGAGCGCCGTCCCGCCCGAGGAGGGCTGCACCTCCTGCGGGAACGCGGCAGGCGGCAACCGCCAGCAGGACACCCGGGGCCTCTCCGTCCAGGGCCGGACCGGCGACGTGTACTACTACGCCGCCGCCTGCGACCACCGCTCCGCCGCGAACGCGCGACAGTACACGGCCGGCTTCTCGCCGGTCCCCTACGAGACGCTGCGCGAGGAGTTGCACCGGATCGTCCGGGCCTGCTCACGCATCGTGGACGGCATGGGTGACGATTCGGGAGGTTCACCATGGGACTGATCCCCTACAACCGGGTGTTCGACGTACTGGAGCACCGGTTCCGGCCCGCCGAACTGCCCTTCCCGGGCATGACGGCCGAGGGCCCGAGCCGGCTCTCCGCCCTGACGGCCCGGCGGGCGCTGTACGCCAGGCCGTCGGATCCGCGGCTTCGCGAGGAGATCTGGCGCGAGGCCGTCGACGGGGCACGGCGCGACACCGGCACGGCCGGATCCGGACGGCTGCTGGCGATCTGGCTGGCCCTGCCCGCCCTGCGGGGCACCCTCCGCCGGATCGCCAACCGGTTGCCGGTCGACCGGCGGGAGCTCGAATCCGAGGCGCTGCTCGCCCTCCTGACCGTACTCGCGGACATGGACCCGCGGGCCCGGGAGACGGGCCGCGCACTGCTGCGCCCCACCACCAACCGGGTCTGGGCGTTCGCCCGGGCCCGCACCCGTGAGCGGCCGGTGGCGGACATCGGGGCGCTGGCCGCCGCCCACCTCTCCGCGGAGTCCCCCGCGGAGTCGCCGGTCGGCGACCGGCACGACGGCTGGGAGCTGCGGGTGTCTCCGCCCGCCCGGCCCGACGGCCTGTCGGCGACCGTGCGGTTCAGCGTCGCACCGGATCGGCTGGAGAGCTTCCGACTGGGCGAGCTGGCCGGTCACTTGGGTCTCGGAGAGATCGTGTACCGGGCGCGGCGTCCGAGCGAGGGAAGCCGCATCGGCACCCTGTCGCTGCGTCCGGTGGGAGGGCGACGATGATCCCGCGTTCCAGGACATGGCTGTCGTTCGGCGAGGCGTTCGACCTCCCGCTGGTCGTCGACCTGCGCACCGCCGCCCGGGCGCTCGGGCTCTGCCCCGCCACCGCGTACAGGCTCATTCACCAGGGCGGTTTCCCCTGCCGGTTCCTGCGCCTCGGGTGGCAGTACCGGATCCCCACCGCCGACCTGCTCCGGGCGCTCGGGATCGAGGAGCGCCCCATCTACCCGGCCGATCTCCGTGCCGGGGCCGACTTCCAGGAACAGCGCGATTCCGCAACGGAGTTCGAAACGGAGGACTACGCATGAGCATCGTGGCCGTCGCCGAGCCGAAGCCCGGGGAACCGCCGATGACGACCTGCTTCGTCATCGCGCCCATCGGCAACGAGCACGCCCCGGACGGGAGTCCGGAACTCCTGGCGTACGAGGAGAACCTGGAGATCTACGAGAAGGTGATCCTGCCCGCCTGCGCCAGGCACGGCATCGTCCCGGTCAGGGCGGACGGGATCGCCGACACGGGTGAGATCACCGAGCAGATCTGCCGTCACGTGCTGCAGGACGACATCGTGATCGCCGATCTCACCGGGGGCAACGCGAACGTCACCTACGAGCTCGGGATCCGGCACCTGACGGGCAAGCCCATCATCCACATCGGTGAGCACGGGCAGCTGCCGTTCGACCTCTCGCTGATCCGGACGATCATGTTCAAGCGAAGCCGGAGCGGTCTGGTCAGGGCGCGGCGGGACCTGGAGACCGCGCTGAAGGGCGCTCTGGACAACCGGTTCGAACCGCTGACCCCGGCCCGGATCCTGTTCGGGCTGCCGGCGGCGTCACCGTCGGAAGCCGTGGTCGAGGCGGAGCCGGACGATCCGGAGGCCCCCGGACTGTTCGACCGGTTCGCCCGTGTGGAGGCGCAGACGGAGGCGATCGGCGAGACCACGGAGGCGATCGCCGGGTTCATGACGGTGATCTCCGAATCCGTCGTGCAGATCGGTCCCGTGATGGAGCGGGCCGCCCAGCCGGGGGTGCCGATGAGCGCGTGGCTGCCGGCGATGACGGAGTTGTCCAGGTCGATGGCCGAGCCGGCCTCCGGCCTCCGGGAGGCCTGCACCCGCTTCGCCGGGCAGATGGTCGAGATGGACGCGGCGGTCCAGGCGACGTTCGACGTCATCGAGGCGATGCCGCCCGAGCAGCGCGCCGGTTCGTCGACCGACTTCCTGGAGCAGATGATCAGCACCGCCGAGTCCACCCACGAGGTGGTCGGCGTGCTCGGAGAGATCGAGGTCGGCATGCGGTGGATGGTGAAGATGAGCCGGGAACTGCGGGGACCGGGCCGGGACCTCACGGCCGCGGTCAAGCAGGTCAGCGGCGTGATGGCCCGGATCGCGGACTGGGAGCGCAGGGCTCGCGCGTTGCTCTGACCGCCCCACGCGTTGATCTGATCGCGAGGCGGACGGCTCCCCCGTTCCACCGTCGCCCAGCGGTCGAACCGGGGTGAACGGCCTCGGCAGACCACGACCATGAGCAGGTCCCGAGAACGACGAAGCCCCAGGTCTCCGACCTGGGGCTTCGTTCACGAGCGGATGACGGGAATCGAACCCGCGCTATAAGCTTGGGAAGCTCATGTTCTACCATTAAACTACATCCGCACAGCGGCCCAATGATCCCTGCCGCATCGTTGCACACTGTACCCCATGCGCCACTTGAGGCGAAGCCGCAGGCCCCCCGGGCGTGTGCGGAGTGCCGTCGCCGGAAGAGGGGGGTCGGTCCCCTAGGGTGGCTGTCTCGTTCACCGTATGTGTAGGGGAAGGGACTTGATGGGTTCCGTGGAGCGCACCGTCGTCCGTTGTGCCGAAGGGCACGTGTTCAGTACCGCCTCGTTCCCGCTGCAGCAGCTCGGGGCCGGGCGGATCGGGCCCGGGCGGCTCATCCGGTGTCCCCGGTGCGCGCGGCTGCGGCACGCCGTGCCCGTGGAGCTCGAGCGGCGCTGAGAGGGCGGCCGGGGCGCGGGGCCCTGCCGATTGGGGCAGGTCCGCGCCCCCTGCGTATCGTGGGGGCGTGCTTCTCTCAGACAAGGACATCCGGGCCGAGATCGATGCCGGACGGGTGCGCATCGACCCGTACGACGAATCCATGGTGCAGCCCTCGAGCATCGACGTGAGGCTTGACCGCTTCTTCCGGGTGTTCGAGAACCACCGCTACCCGCACATCGACCCCGCCATCGAGCAGCTCGACCTGACGCGCGAGGTCGAGCCGGAGGGCGACGAGGCGTTCATCCTCCACCCGGGTGAGTTCGTGCTCGCCTCCACCTACGAGGTCATCACCCTCCCGGACGACATCGCGTCCCGGCTCGAGGGGAAGAGTTCCCTGGGGCGGCTCGGGCTCGTGACGCACTCGACCGCCGGGTTCATCGACCCCGGCTTCTCCGGGCACGTGACCCTGGAGCTGTCGAACCTCGCGACCCTGCCGATCAAGCTCTGGCCGGGGATGAAGATCGGCCAGCTGTGCATGTTCCGGCTGAGCTCGCCCGCCGAGTTCCCCTACGGGAGCGAGCGGTACGGCTCGCGGTACCAGGGCCAGCGGGGGCCGACGGCCTCCCGGTCCTTCATGAACTTCCATCGGACCCAGGTGTGAGGCGGTCGCAGGCATGAGTGAAGTACGCGAGAACCTGACGTACGAGGGGTTCGGGCAGGCCGTCCGCGAGCTGGCGCAGACCATCGCCGACGACGGCTACGAGCCCGACGTCGTGCTCTCCATCGCCCGCGGCGGCGTCTTCGTCGCCGGCGGCCTGGCCTACGCCCTGGACTGCAAGAACATCCACCTCGTGAACGTGGAGTTCTACACCGGCGTCGGGACCACCCTGGAGATGCCGGTCATGCTGGCGCCCGTCCCCAACGCGATCGACTTCAGCGACAAGAAGGTGCTCATCGCCGACGACGTCGCGGACACCGGCAAGACCCTCAAGCTCGTCCACGACTTCTGCGTCGACCACGTCGCCGAGGTCCGCTCGGCCGTCATCTACGAGAAGTCCCACTCCCTCGTGAAGTGCGAGTACGTGTGGAAGAAGACCGATGAGTGGATCAACTTCCCCTGGTCGGTCGAGCCGCCCGTCGTGCGGCGTGAGGGCCAGGTGCTCGACGCCTGAGTCCCCCCGGACCACGGAGAAGGCCCCCGCCGGCATCCGGCGGGGGCCTTCCTCGTGTCCGTACGGGCTACAGCGTGCCCAGCTTGATCAGGCTCAGCAGTGCCGCCAGCTGGATCGCCGACGCGCCCAGGGCCTTCGGCCACGGGAGGTCGTGGGAGCGGCTCACCATCACCGTGAAGAGGGCGCCCGCCGCCAGCCAGGTCAGCCAGCCGACGACCTGGACGAGGCCGTTCTCGCCGCCCAGGAAGAGGGCGAAGACGAGCCGGGGCGCGTCCGTGATCGACATGATCAGCATGGACAGGCCGACGGTCGGCTGCCAGGCCCCGTCGCCGCCCAGCTGGCGGGCCAGGGTGTGGGTGACCGCGCCCAGGATCAGGCCGCCGAGGACGAAGCCGAGGGCGGTCATCAGGACGTACGGGATCGCCGTCGACAGGGTCGCGTTGATCGCCTCGTCGCGGGCCTTGTCGAAGCCGAAGATCGCGAGCAGGCCGTAGAGGAAGGTGACGACCAGCGCCGGGCCCCAGACGGCGTGGTCCCGCGTCCGCAGGAACGTGTCCGCGGGGCGCAGCACGATGCCGCTCAGGAGCGCCTTCCAGTGGAGCCGGGGGCCGGTCGGGACGGGCGCCGCGCCGGCGTGGTGGTCCGTGGCCGGGCCGTACGGGTCGTCCACGCTGAACATTTGCGTGTGGCCCGGGTTGTTCGCCGTGGCCGCGTGCGGGTGCTGGGGCTGCTGCCCGTAGGGGTCGCCGAAGTACTCCGGCTCCCCGTAGGGCTGCCGGCCCTGGTCCTGCCGGCCGCCCTGCTGCCCGTACGGCGGCTGCCCCTGGCCCTGCTGGGGCCACTGCTGCCCCGCGTGGGGCGGTGGGGCCGCGTTGTACCCGTACGGCGCCTGCTGCGGTCGTTGTTGCGGGGGGCGGTTTTCCCGGCCGCGTCCGTTCCTGAATCCAGCCACGTCAATGAACGTACCCGCTTCCGCCGGTCGGGCGCGCCTTTGCGGCTGACCTGTGACATCCCCTAAGGGACGGTACGTACGGGAAAGGCCGCCCCGCGCGGAGGCGGGACGGCCGTTCTCGTGATCGGGTGCTTACGCGGCGGGCTCGGGCTCCGGCTCGGTCTCCTCCGCCGGCTCCGGGTCGACCGGGGTCTTCACCGAGTCCAGGAGGAGCTGGGCGACGTCCACGACCGTCACGGACTCCTTGGCCTTGCCGTCGTTCTTCTTGCCGTTGACCGAGTCGGTCAGCATGACGAGGCAGAAGGGGCAGGCGGTGGAGACGATGTCCGGGTTGAGGGACAGGGCCTCCTCGACGCGCTCGTTGTTGATGCGCTTGCCGATCCGCTCCTCCATCCACATCCGGGCGCCGCCGGCGCCGCAGCAGAAGCCGCGCTCCTTGTGGCGGTGCATCTCCTGCTGGCGCAGGCCGGGGACGGCGGACATGATCTCGCGCGGGGGCGTGTAGACCTTGTTGTGCCGGCCCAGGTAGCAGGGGTCGTGGTAGGTGATGAGGCCCTCGACCGGGGTCACCGGGATCAGCTTGCCCTCGTC